>NZ_JAJUWT010000012.1 GCF_021390395.1 Saccharothrix sp. S26 | reverse complement strand
GCTGTCGGGCACCGTTGCCCGGCAGCCGCCGCACGGGTCTGGGATCAGCAGGTGCCGTTCGACTCCTTCAAGCCGTTGTTGGCACCCGCCGTCTGTCCGACGATGGTCGGCACGCACTCGGCGCGGTCCAGGCTGTAGCTGTAGGGGATGCTCACCGTTGTGGTGGACTTGACGTCCGGCCCGGCGGGGTTGGTGTCGGTGCCGGGGGCCGACCAGGTCACGTTGTCGAAGATGTTGCCGCTGACCTGCCAGTAGCCGGCTTCGCTGGTGTAGAAGGTGCCCAGGACGTCCTTGGAGTTCTTGAAGTAGTTGTTGTCCACCTTCGCCTTGGCCCCGGCGCGGGAGTTGATGCCCGACTCGTTGAGGCTGACATAGTGGTTGTTGTAGACGTGCGCGATGCCGCCGCGCAGCAGCGGGGTGCGCGAGTCGATGTTCTGGTACAGGTTGTGGTGGAAGGTGACGAACCCGTTGGAACGGTCGCTCTCACTGGACCCGATCAGGCCGCCGCGACCGGAGTTGCGCAGGGTGCTGTAGGACAGGGTCACGTACTGCGTGTCGTCCTTCATGTCGAACAGGCCGTCGAAGCCCTCCGACTCGCCGCCCGACGCCAGCAGGTTGACGTGGTCCACCCAGATGTTGCGCACACCGCTCTCCATGCCGATGGCGTCACCGCCGTTGGACGTGGGGGAGCCGGACTTCTTGACGTTCTGGATGGTGACGTTGCGGATGATGATGTTGCGCGACTCGCGGATGTGGATGCCGAGCTGGTCGAACACGGCACCGGCCCCGACGCCGATGATCGTGACGTTGCTGATCTGCTTGAGCTCGATCACCCCGGCGGCGGTCGAGCAGCTGCTGCCCGAGACCTTGGCGGTGTTGCCGTGGTTGATCGTGCCCTCCACCTGGATGGTGATCGGGGTCGAGCTGCTGGCCCGGCTGCACAGGGCCTGGTGGATCTGGGTGCCCGTGGTGGCCCGGACCGTGGCCCCGCCTTGACCGCCGGTCGTCCCGCCGTTCTGCGACGCGAAGCCGGTCGCGGTGCCCGTGGGCGGGTTCGACGTCGTGGTGGTCGTCGTGGTGGTGGA
The DNA here is from genome assembly GCF_021390395.1 of Saccharothrix sp. S26. Taxonomy (GTDB): domain Bacteria; phylum Actinomycetota; class Actinomycetes; order Mycobacteriales; family Pseudonocardiaceae; genus Actinosynnema. The sequence goes on along the minus strand of NZ_JAJUWT010000012.1, from coordinate 308,294 downwards.
GGTCGTCGTGCTCGTGGTCGACGTGGAAGTGGTCGTCGACGTGGAGGTGGACGTGGAGGTGGACGTGCCGGTGGTCTGACCGGTGCAGGCCACCCCGTTGAGCTTGAACGAGGTGGGCGCGGGGTTGGAGTCCGTCCACGAGCCGTTGAAGCCGGGCGTGACCGACGCGCCCGTGGCCAGCGAGCCGTTGTAGCTCGCGTTGCGCACCGTCACCGCGCTGCCGGACTGCGAGAACTCGCCGCCCCACAACTGCGTCACCCGCTGCCCGGCCGGGAACGACCACTCCAGCGTCCACCCCGACAGGGCGTCACCCAGGTTGGTCACGGTGACGTTGGCCCCGAAACCGCCCTGCCACTGGCTGGTCACCGTGTAGTCGACCCGGCACCCCGCGGCCGCGTTGGCCGCGGAACCCGCGGCCACCACCAGGCCGGCCGTCAGGGCCGCCACGGACACGGCCGCGGCAATACCGGCGGTCCGGCTTTTCGTGCGCTTGTCCATGCGCAGACTCATGCATCGCCTCCTTGCGAGCAGGACTGACCACAGCGATCCCCCGGTGGCACCGATCGCGCGACAACGGCGAAGAACTTCGATGACGACCCTGTCTGGGAGCGCTCCCAGCGAGCATTGCGCAGCCTTGCGAAACAAGCAACAAGATTCACGGTGATGAACGGACGAGCGTGTTCACCTGCGTGAACGCGGCCGTGGCCGGAGAACGGGCCAGGCCGCGGCACGCAATTCCGCATCTCTCGCGCGATCTGCGGAAGAAACGTTTCCGACGGGCCGCGATCTCGGGTCACCGGTGCATTTCCGCCAACGCGGACCATGCGTCGACCGGCCCGGATCACCCGGTCGTGCGAAGAGTCGCCCGCCCCGCACCACGCCAGACTGGGGCGACCGACCGTGAACGGAGGCGCCATGACGATCGACCCGCAGGAGGTCTACGGACGCTACCTCCGGGCCAGTGCGCTGGGCCGGGACGCCGACGCGCTCGCCGCCCTCTTCGCCGAGGACGGCGTGCTGGAGTCGCCGTTGCTCCCCGAGGGCCACGTCCACCCCAGGCGGATGGTGGGCCGGGAGGCCATCCGCACCGGGATGGCGGCTTACTACCGCCGGCCGGCGGGGGCGCGGGGCCCGGCCACCGAGGGTGCGGTCGACGTGGCCAAGTCCCGGTACGTGCTGCACCGGACCGACGACCCGGACGTGTTCATCGCCGAGGTCGACCCGGTGTTCGACGTGGCGGGCCGGAGCGTCGCCCTGTCGCTGGTGCAGATCTTCCGCCTGCGCGACGGCGAGATCGTGCTGTTGCGCGACTACTTCGCGCCCGACGCCATGGTGTGACGCCACGGCACGCGCACCGAGCGGGGTTGACACCCGAGGCTAACGGCATTAGCTTTTGAGCTACAGACGTTAACCGGATGGGGTGCTGGACATGACCGAGTTCCTGGAGCTGGACGGCGGACGACTCGCCTACGACGTGACCGGCGAGGGGCCGCTGATCGTGCTGGCCCACGGCATGGGCAACAACCGCGCCGCCTACCGCGACATGGCCGCCATGCTCGCCGAGGCCGGGTACCGGGTCGCCTCCGTCGACCAGCGCGGTCACGGCGAGTCCAGCGCCGACTGGGCCTCCTACACCCGCACCGACTCGGCGGAGGACCTGCTCGCCGTGGTCCGGCACCTGGGCGGTCCGGCCGTGCTCGTGGGCCACTCGTTCGCCGGCGGTTCCGTCGCCATCGCGGCCGCCCGCGCGCCCGAGCTGGTCACCGCGATCGTGCAGATCAGCCCGTTCACCCGGGTCCAGAAGATCGACTTCGGCGGCCTGTTCGGCAACGCCCGCTACCGCAAGGGCATGGCACTGCTGCTGGGCGCGGGGATGTTCCGCAGCGTCGGGCTCTGGCTGCGCTACCTCGACCACGCCTACCCCGGCGCCAAGCCCGAGCGCTTCGCCGAGCAGGTCGCCGCGATCGAGGCCGACCTGCGCCGACCCGGCCGGATGGCGGTGCTGGGTCGGATGGGGATGTCCGCGCCCGCGGACGCGGGTGCCGTGCTCGGCGACCTCCGCTGCCCCGCGCTGGTGGTCGAGGGGTCGCTGGACCCCGACTGGGTCGACCCCCGCGCCGAGGGTGAGGGTGTCGTGGCCGCCATGCCGGCGGGCCTGGGCCGGGTGGAGGTGGTCGAGGGCGCGGGTCACTACCCGCACGTGCAGTTCCCGGCCGAGGTCACCGCGGCGGTGCTGGCGTTCCTCGGGGCGGGTGCCCGTGGCTAGGGCCGCGCTCTCCGCCGCCGCGGTCGTCGACGTGGCGTTGCGCCTGGTGGACGAGGAGGGAGTCGGCGCCCTGACCCTGGCGGCGGTGGCCTCCCGGGCGGGCGTGGCGACGCCGTCGCTCTACAAGCACGTCCGCAACCTGGCCGAGCTGCGCGCCCTCATGTCCGCGCGGATCATGGACGAGCTGTCGGAGCGGATCGGGAGCGCCGTGCTGGGCCGCTCCGCCGACGAGGCGGTCCGCGCGCTCATGACGGCCTGGCGCGACTACGTGCTGGCGCACCCGCACCGCTACGCGGCGCTGGGCCAAGCGCCCGAACCGCGGGTCGCGGAGGCGGGGGAGAGGCTGATCGGCATCATGCTGGCCACCCTGCGCGCCTACGACCTGGACGACACCTCGGTCATCCACGCGGTCCGCTGCCTGCGCGCGGCCGTGCACGGCTTCGCGGTGCTGGAAGCGGAACGGGCGTTCCAACGGTCCGAGAAGCTGGACGAGACCTACGACATGCTGATCCGCATGGTGGTCGCCGGCCTCGCGACGGCAACCCCTCCCCGTCGGTGAACCGGGTGCGGGGACACCGCGCCAACTGACCACGACGTGCCGGTGAAGTCGGTGCTCTTGCCCAGCACGACGCCGCCGACGGGATGCGCGACGATCGGGCGGCTCGGCCGGTCGGGTGCCACCGGGCATGTACCGCGCGACGTGGCGGACGAGACCGTTCACCGCCTGCCTGGACGTCGCGTCGTAGTCGGCCTTCCAGCCCAGCTCGGTCCTGCCGTCCGCCGTCATCGTCCATTGTCCGAAGTGGTCGGACATGCCCATGCCGAGGCACACCAGGAACCCTGAACCCACCGAGAAAGGCATGGGGGAGTGCATCACGGTGGCCGTGCCGTCGGACTCGCGCACGAGACGGAACTTGACCCCGGATGTTGGACACCAGACACACTTGGACCTTGATGGTTCGGGTGGACAGGAGTCCCGTTCAGATGGTGATGAAGCACTACCCGCTGGAGTTCCGGGCCGAGGCGGTCGCGCTCTACCGGTGCCGACCCGGTGCGACGATCAAGTCGGTGGCCCAGGACCTGGGCGTCAACCACCAGACGCTGCGCAACTGGATCCGCCTCGACGACGCACAGCGCGCCGGGGCACCCGCCGCCACCGCCGCAAGCGCCTCGGTGCCGGTCTCGCCGGAGGACGAGAACGCCGTACTACGCAGGCGGGTCCGCGAGCTGGAAGAGGAACGTGACATCCTGCGCAAGGCGGCCCGGTATTTCGCGGGCGAGACGCGCTGGCGAACCGCTTCCAGTTCGTCGACGATCATCGGCGCCACCATGGCGTGGAGCGGTTGTGCCAGGTCATCGGCCTCGCCCGGTCCAGCTACTACCACTGGAAGGCCACCGCGTCGGACCGGGCGGTCCGCGCTGCGGACGACGCAAACCTGGCCGCCCGAATCCGCACCATCCACCTCGAGTCGGCGGGCACCTACGGCGTCCCGCGGATCACCGCCGAACTGCACGACACGGGGCAGGTGGTCAATCACAAGCGCGTCGCCCGGGTCATGCGCGAGGTCGGCCTGGCCGGGCTGCGGCTGCGCCGCCGGCACCGCACCACCACGGCCGACCCGACGACGGTCAAGGCCGCCGACCTGCTCGGACGCGACTTCACCGCCCAGGTGCCCAACACCCGCTACGTCGGCGACATCACCTACCTGCCGATCGCCGACGGCACCTTCCTCTACCTCGCGACCGTGATGGGCCTGTGCTCGCGCCGCCTGGTCGGCTGGGCCGTGGCCGACCACATGCGCACCGACCTCGTCCTCGACGCCCTGCACGCGGCCGAACGCACACGGGGCAGCCTGGCCGGGGCGATCTTCCACAGCGACCACGGAGCCCAATACGGCGCTTGGGCTTTCGCCGACGCCTGCCGCGCCGCCGGGGTCACCCGGTCCATGGGCGCGGTCGGTAGCTCCGCGGACAACGCCGCCGCCGAAAGCCTTAACGCCTCCTTCAAACGCAAGACGCTGCAAGCCGCCCTGAGTTGCGGCAGCGCAAGGGGAGCACGCCTGGCGGTGTTCGGCTGGGCACACCGCTACAACACCCGACGGCGCCACTCCCACCTCGGCCACATGTCCCCGATCGACTACGAGAACAGCCTGCTACCGACACCGGCTACGCTGACCCACGCCGCATAACCCCGTGTCCAACATCCGGGGCGAAGTCCCGACCGCCGGGGCCCGCCCTGTGGCGCGTCGATCGGCATCGAGGACGTCCTGATCATGGCCAGGTGATCCCGGTTGGAGCCCCAGCCCTTCCCGACGGACTCGTGCAGCCGTGCGCCGGTCTCGCGTGCGGCGACCAACAGCCGCGGTGTGCGGACCCCGGCCGCGAGGATCAGCCGGTCGCAGAGGAACACCAGGCGCTCGACGGCCGTTCCGCTCTCATCCAGGCGCCCGGCTGGGGATGCGTGCCGGTGCGACGTAGTGAAGCAGTCTGTTCATGACCGCGACGATGGTGACCGCATCACCGACGCCGTGGTGCCGCCTGAGGAGGACCGCGGCCCGGTCCTCCTCCTAGCCCGTGACGAGCGTGGCCGGCGGGCCCGCGCAACACCTGCGCGGAGAACTCCCCGGTCACCGGCGGAACCTCGGACATCTTCTCCGGCGTCGTTCGACCGAACACGGTCCTGCTGGCCATCGACCGTGTCACCAGGCGAGCAGGTCGAAATGCGCCCCGACCACGAACACCGCCAACGCCGGCGGCCTCAGCCACCGCAGCAGCCCGCAGCAAGGGCTATTCCTGAGCAGTCACCTCGTTGCGAGGGCCTCGGAGAACGAACAGCAGCACACCGGCGGCGCAGAGCACCAGTGCCACTGCGGTTGCCCTGCGTTCATCGGCGTCGGCGATCGCGAAGGCCCACCACTGTGCGCCGGCGCCTCCCTCGGCGGTGTGCCGCGGGCGTGTGCCGAACAGCAGGCAGCACATCAGGTAGAACAGCGGCAGCGTCCAGCTGCGGGTCGCTCCCGCGACCGAGGCGGTCACGAGCGCCAGTCCGGCCAATCCGGCGAGGTTGCGCAGCGCGACCGGGCTGTTCGGGATCAGCAGGCATGCCGCCACCGCCGTGGCCAGGATCGCGGTGATCAGTTCTGCCCGTTGTGCGACGGGTGAGCGTGGGATGACGTGGAACAGGGACGTCGGGGCCTTCGTGTGCAAACCGATCGCGCAGGCCAGGACCAGGGGCAGCAGTTGGGACAGCGGCACGTCGAGCCTGCGGACCTCGCCCAGCGACGGGATCGGCACGTACCGGCCTCCGACGACCAGACCGATCACCGCGACCAGGCCCGACGTGAGGGCCAGGGTGGGCCAGCGGTGCGCGCGCAACCACAGCCAGATGATCGTCACGGCAGTGCCGGCGGGGGAGTGGCGCAGTCGCCGTGCGCCAGCACGAGTGCGGCGTACCACGAGCGCTGCTGTTCGACGCCGCTGCTGGTGAGCCGGGTGAACCGTGCGGCCTCGGTTGGTGGCACCAGGGCCGTCGCGGGGACGTCGGGTCGGACGCGGTGGGTGAGCCAGGCGGTGAGCAGGACGTTCGCCTCCGCCGCCGGGTAGGGCCTGGATCCCCCTTCGACCACCGCACAGGAGGGAGGCTGCGGGACGAGACCCTGGGCGAGGGACATCACCAGGTCCGTCTCGGTCACCCCCGGCCGGGGCGGTCCGACGCGCTCGGCTTCCGAACCCGGTCGCAACCCCCACTCCAGGTACAGCTCCGGTGCCGGACCGAGGTCGGCGAACAGGGACCGGTACCGGGTGACGGCACCGAGCCAGACGTCCACGCCGGCGGCGTGTTCCGGCCACATGCACACCGTCACGCCGTCCCGCGTTCCGCATGCTTCGGCGGTCGCCTGGCGCGGCTCGGTCAACTGCCCACTGGTACTGCGGATGAGTGACACCCCGACAACGCCGACCGCGACGGCGAGCACCAGCAGCGGCGCGCCGTGCACCACCTTCGGCAGCGCCAGGACGGCCACCGCCGCGACCGCCAACGCGGCGATCCACAACCACTGCCCGACCACGGTGACCTGGACGGGTTGCGCCGCCGCCTCACAGCACTGCCGGTTGACCGCGCTGAGACGGGCCGTCAACGGATCGGTGCTGCTGGACCCGAACGCCAAACCGCTCCACACCACGACGGCTACGACGGGAGCCGCGAGGTAGCGAGGAAGATGACAGCCCGCGGCGGCACCGACCAAGGCCGCGGCGATGACGCACAACGGCCCCAACAACACGACAGACCAGTAAGGGAAACCTTGGACGCCGGCAGCCATGACGGCGAACGTGGTCGTCCAGCCCGCGAGACCGGCCAGCAGCGCGCCGACGCAGTTGACCAGCCGCCACGGCAGGGACGGACGGGGGTAGGTCCGGGTGAGCAGAGACGAGGTCGTGCGCCGGTCGCGGGAGGCGTCCCAGGCCGCGATCGCCGCGGTCAACGGGACGAGCAGCACGCCGTGCTGCTGCAACTGTCCCGAGGCCCACCCCCAGTCTGTGGACCAGCCGATGCCACGAGTACCCGCGAAGACACCGAGCGCGATCATCACCGGGACCGCGACGGGCGCGCTGCCGCGCCGCAGGACGATCAGCAGCGGTGTCACCGATCGTCCCCCGTCGTGACCAGCAGCTCGTAGGCCGCGTCGATCTCCGACGCGGTCTTGTTCCGGCCACCGGTCAATTCGTCGACGGTGCCGTCGAACCGGATCGTCCCCTCATCCAGCACCACCACGCGATCGGAGGTGGCGGCCACGTCCTCGGTCAGGTGCGTGCTCAGGACGACCGTCCGCCCCACACCCAACTCCGACACCAAGTCGCGCAATCCGCGACGCTGCCTCGGGTCCAGACCGACGGTCGGTTCGTCGAGCAGCAGCACACCGGGGCGGTTCACGATCGCTTGCGCGATCCCCACCCGACGATGCATCCCACCCGACAGTTGTGAAATCTTCGCGTCCCTTTGATGGGTGAGGTCGACGGCCCGCAGCGCCGCGTCCACCGCTGCTCGCCGCTCCCCGCGCGGCACGAGCCGCTGCCACGCGGTCAGCGCCAGGAACTCCGCCACGGTCAGGTTGCCGGGCAGGGTGAAACCCTGCGGCAGGAAACCGAGATTGCGCCGGTATGCCTTCCGGTTCCGGGCGCTGTCCACACCGTTGACGGTCACGGAACCGGACTGCGGCCTCAACGCCGTCGAGAGCAGGCCGAGCAGCGTGCTCTTCCCCGCGCCGTTGGGGCCGAGGACGGCGGTCACGCCGATGGGGAATTCGATGTGCACCTCGTGCAGTGCGGTCGCGTTGCCGTAACGGTGCGACACCCCCGTGACCCGCACAGTGTTGGTCACCGTTGTCGTCCTTTTCATGGCGAGTCGTGAGGACGACCGACTCTAGCGTGCCGCTGCGGGTGAAGTCCGAACCGAGGGTTCCGGGCTTGAACGACGACGTGAGCCTGGCCGCGGAGGGATTGGACGACGCCGTCCGCTGGCTCGGCCTGCCCTTGCACCACAAGTCCTCCGGGGCGCGGGCGACTTGAGGCGATGTCGGCCTCAATCGGTTGGGCCGAGTCCCCTGGGCTACCCGGTGCCACGACCGGGTGGCCGGGATTGACACCTCCGGAGAACTGTTACTAATCTCGTTGCAGTTCGACCGGAGGCGTTTCGGTCGGGCGTTTCCGGTCGAGGCGGGGTGTGGCGGTGGCGGTCAGCAGCAAGAGCGCGGTCGCGATCCACGCGCTCACGATGTTGGCGCGCTGGGACGACAAGTCGTTGACGTCGGCGGAGATTGCGGACAGCCTCAGGAGCAACCCGGTCCTGGTGCGGCGGATCCTGGGCAGCCTGCGGGTCGCCGGCCTGGTCTGGTCCACCGAGGGTCGCAACGGCGGCTGGTCGTTGGCGCGTCCCGCCGGCGAGATCACGCTCTACGACGCCTACGCCGCGCTCGAAGAGGGGCCGCTGCTGTCCTCTCACCCGCACCCGCCGAGCGCGGAGTGCGAGGTGGGGCGCAACATGCAGCGCCTGCTCGAGGTGGAGTTCCGCGACGCGGAGCGGGCCATGGCCCAGCGGCTCGGGCAGACGACGATCGCCGACCTGGTCCGCCAGGTGCTGGCGAGCGAGCGGGAACGGGCGCGGCGAGCGCACTAGCCGGTCGACGGCGGAGGCTCGGCCTCCGTTTCTTTTTTGCCCTAAATGTAACCATAGTGATTGCAGTAAGAAACGCGAAGGACGTCTCGCATGACTTCACCGTCGACAACGACCGAGCGGGCCGGGGCGCGCCTGGCGTTGCTGATGGCCGCGATCCTGGTCACGGTCACCGCCAGCGACATGGTCAACCTGATGCTGCCGGCCATCGGGGCCGAGTTCGACGCCACCGAGGCGGAACTCGCGTGGGTGGTCACCGGCTTCCTGCTGGTGTTCTCGGTCGGCATCCCGCTCTACGGGCGCGTCTCCGACCGGATGAGCCTGCGGCGCCTGTTCGTCTTCGCGCTGCTCGTCTACGCCGCCGGAAGCTTGGTCTGCGCGCTTGCCCCGAGCCTGTCCGTGCTGGTGGCGGGACGGATCATCACAGGCATCGGAGCCGCCGCCATCCCGGTGCTCTCGATCATCGCCGTCACCCGCCTGCTGCCGACCAAGAGGCGCGGTGTCGGTATCGGTGTGGTCTCCGCGGGTGCGGGGATCGGCACGGCGGCCGGTCCGGCGGTGGGCGGCGGGGTCGGTCAGCTGCTCGGCTGGCCCTCGCTCTTCTGGATCATGCTGGTGATCTCGCTGGTGCTGGTCCCGGCCGCGCTGCGCTTGCTCCCGGACGACACGCCGGTGGGCGGCGGCCGGATCGACGTCCCCGGCGGCATCCTCCTCGGCCTCGGCGCGGGCCTCGTCCTGTTCGGCATGACCCAGGCGCAGGTCTCCGGCTTCCCCGCCCCGTCGGCCTGGGGCAGCCTGCTGGCCGCGGTCGTGGCGCTGGTCCTGTTCGGGTGGCGCACCGCCCGCGTCGACCAGCCGTTCGTCCCGCCCGCGCTGTTCAAGAACCGCGTCTACCGCACCAGTGTCCTGGTCGCGTTCCTGGCCATGACCGTCAACCTCGGCGGCCTGGTGTTCGTCTCGCTGCTGGTGGTGGAGGTGAACGGCCTCGCCCCCGGTGAAGGCGCGTTGGTGATGATCCCGGCCGGGGCCGCCGTCGCTGCGCTCTCGCCGCTGATCGGCCGACTCGCCGACCGCGCCGGCGCGCGGCCGCTGGTGCTCACCGGGCTGTCCCTCATCTGGCTGTTCTCGCTGTTCCTGTCCACCTTCACCGGCGTTTCCTCGCCGATACCCGCCGGTGTCGGCATCCTCGGGCTCAGCATCGGTTTCATCCTGGTGATGACGACCCTGATCGGTGCGGCGGCGGGCGAACTGCCCGGCGAGCAGGTCGGTGTCGGCCTCGGCATCCTGCAGGGCGTCCAGTTCCTGGGCGCGGGCACCGGCCCGGCCGTGTTCGGCGTCCTGGTGTCGGCGCGGGAGCAAAGCGGTTCCACCGCCGTCAACCCGTTCTACAACGGGCACGAGGGCGCCGCGTACTCCGATGTCTTCCTCGCCATGGCCGTGGTCGTCGTGGTCACGCTGGTCGTCGCGTCGCGGATGCGCCCCGCGGCGGCACCCGCGAGCGAGGCCGAGGAACCGGACGCGCGGATCGTCCACTGAGGACATTCCGACGGGCAGCGGCGCAGCCGTCCGGCGACCGAAGACCAGTTCGCGAGCGACAGGGGACCGGCATGACCACGCAAGGACGGATTTCCCGTGCGAGAACAAAGATCGCGCCTGGCCCTGACCGGGGTTGCTGGGGCGCTTCGTCGGCCTGCGGCTCGCGGTGCCGTTCGAGGACGTCGAGTGCCGCACCGAGTCGCGGCGACCCGGGAACTGGGGCGGCGCGGGTACCACGTGGTAGTGAACTACCGCGAGAACACGGCCGACGAGGTGGTCCGCGACATCGAGGAAGCGGGCGGTTCCGCCGAGGCGCAGCAGGCCGACCTCTGCGACGACGGTCAGGTCGCCGACCCGGTCCACGTCCGCATCGAAGTGCTGATCTGCAACGCCAACACGGTCGCGTTCGGCACGGTGAAGACCGACGCGACGGCCGGGGCGCTCCACGCGGAGCTGAGCCGGTGCACGGGCACGAACGGGTTCAAGCCGCTGGCCGACTACATCCACACCGCGGGGCTGAAGTTCGGCGTGCACCTGATGCGGGGGATCCCGCGCCAGGTGGTGGCCGACAACCTCCCGGTGCCGGGCACGAACTGCCGGGCCAACGAGATCGAGAACAGCACGACCGCGGCGCGGCTGAACCTCAACTGGGGCCTGGACATGGCCAACCCATGCGCCCAGGCGTACCTGGACGCCCAGTTCAAGCTGTTGGCCTCGTGGGGTGTGGACTACGTCAAGGTGGACGACATCGCCGCGCCGACCTACCGGCAGGCCGAGGTCGAGGGCTACAAGCTGGCGATCCAGCGCAGCGGTCGGCCGATGGTGCCCAGCCTGTCGCCCGGACCGACGTCGACCGCCAACGGCTCGCACGTGGCGGGTCGTGAACGACCTGTGGGACAACTGGGGTGCGCTGGATGCCTTGTTCGAGCGGTTGCACGCGTGGACGCCGTACCGCGCGGTGGGTGCGTGGCCGGACCCGGACATGATCCCGATCGGGCGGCTGTCCCAGCAGGGGCCGGTCGGGTCGCCGCGCTACTCGAACCTGACCGCCGACGAGCAGCGCACGCTGATGACCCTGTGGTCGATCACCCGGTCGCCGATGATGTGGGGCGGTGACCTGACGCAGAACCGGGCGTCCGAGCTGGCGCTGATGAACAACGCCGCCGTGCTGGCCGTGGACCAGCACAGCCGGAGCAACCGGCAGCTCTACAGCGGCACGGGCACGGTGTGGACCGCCGACGCGCCCAGCGGCACCGACAAGTACGTCGCGCTGTTCAACCGGGGTGGCGGGACGGCGAACGTCTCGGTCCCGCTCGCGGACCTCGGGATGAGTTCCGCGACGGTCACCGACCTGTGGTCGGGTGCGAGCCTCGGCACGGTCAGCGGCACCCTTTCCCGCTCACTGCCCTCGCACGGTTCCGGGCTGTACCGGCTCACCACGCAGGGCACCGTGCCGACGCCGACCGATCAGACGCTGACCGCCCGGCACAGCGGCAAGCTCGCCGACGTGTTCAACGCGTCGACCGCCGACGGCGCGGACGTGGTGCAGTGGGGCTCCAACGGCTAGGTCGTGTCCTGTAATTCGTTATCGCAGCCAGAGGATGATGGCGGCGATGGTGAGTTCGGCTTGGTAGTAGGCGGCTCGTTTGGCGTAGCGGGTGGCCAGGCCGCGGAACTGCTTGAGCCGGTTGAAGCAGCGTTCGACCACGTTGCGCTGCTTGTAGCGTTCGGTGTCGAAGGCCGGTGGCCGCCCGCCGCGTGAGCCCAGGGCCGCGCGGTGGGCGATCTGGTCGGTGCGTTCCGGGCAGGTGAACGCGATGCGGCGGGTTCGTAGTGCCTGTCTGGTCGACTTGTGCGAGTAGGCCTTGTCCGCGATGACCGCGTCGGGTCGGACGCGGGGGTGTCCCGGCCCGACGCGGGCGACGCGGATGCCGTCCAGCAGCGGCAGCAGTTGCGGGTTGTCCCCGGCCTGGCCGGGTGTGATCAGGATGCGCATCGGCAGGCCGCGTCCGTCGACCGCGAGGTGGATCTTGGTGGTCAGTCCGCCCCGGGACCGGCCGAGGCCTTCCCCGTCGACGGCGAGGGCCTCGATCCCGGCGGCGCATCCCCCTTTTTCCGGGCCCCGGCGGCGTGCTGGTGGGCCCGGACGACACTGGAGTCGACGCTGACGATCCACTCCAGCTCGCCGACGGAGTCGTCCTTGACGATCACCCGATCGAGGATTCGCTGCCAGGTGCCGTCCGCGGTCCAGGTCCGCAGCCGTTCGTGGGCGGTCTTCCAGGGCCCGTAGCGTTCGGGCAGGTCGCGCCATGGTGCGCCGGTACGCAGCTTCCACAGGATCGCGTTGATCACCTGCCGGTGATCGCGCCACCGGCGGCCACGCCCGGACACCGGTAACAGCGGCTCGATCGCCGCCCACGCCCGATCGGTCAGTTCACCACGGCCCACCATGCACCAGACCTACCAGACGCCCTGATCACCGGCTTACAGGACACCGCCTAGGCCAACCAGCGCTGGCGGTTCCGCGAGGTGGGCGGCGGCTACTACAACGTCGTCAACGTGGGCAGCGGGAAGTGCCTGGACGTGTACGGCGGCGACTCGGCCACCGGCGACGGCGTGCGCGTGGTCCAGTGGACCTGTGGTTCCGGCGCGAACCAGCGGTGGCGGTCCGAGGACGCCGGTGGTGGGTACGTGCGGCTGGTCGCGCGGCACAGCGGCAAGTGCCTGGACGTGCTCGACGCCGGGACGAACGACGGCGCGAAGCTCGTCCAGTGGACCTGCGGCGGTGGCACCAACCAGCAGTGGCAGCGCAAGAACGTCTAGTGCTCCCGGGCCGCGGTGAGCCCGCGGGACGGTCGGCAGCCGGTCGACGTCGGGACGGCTGCCGACCACCCGGGACGCGGGTTCACGGGGACTCGGATGCTCGATCCGATCCATCGGGCTGTCCGCGTCTTCGGGCGCTGCGCCAGTCGCAGCTTCCGGCCGAGGGACTGCGGTGTCCCGCCGAGCTCGTCGGCGAGTTCAGTGAGCGGGCTGGTGGTGGGTGCGGGCGGTGTCGGCGCCGTGGGAGAACGACGCCGACTCCTGGCCGCGTCGCGGTCCGCCCTGCGCGCGCAGCCGGGGGAGGGCGCGGCGGAGGGCGTCGAGCAGCAGGTCGGCCAGGTCGTGGCTGAAGCCGTTGCGGACCACGACCCGCAGCACGGCCAGGTCCTCCCGGTGCGCGGGGAAGGTGTAGGCCGGGACCAGCCAACCCTGCTCGCGCAACGCGGCGGAGACGTCGTAGACCGAGTAACCGGTCTCGCCGTCGGCCAGGGTGAAGGCGAACACCGGCAGCTGCCGCCCGTCGGTGAGCAGCCGGAACGCGCCGAGGCCCGCGATGCGGCCGGCGAGGTCGGCGGCGACGTCGCGGCAGTACCGCTGCACGCGCCGGTAGCCGTCGTACCCCAGCCGCAGGAAGTTGTAGTACTGGGCGACGACCTGCGCGCCGGGCCGGGAGAAGTTCAGCGCGAACGTCGGCATCTCGCCACCGAGGTAGTTGACCTTGAAGACCAGGTCCTCGGGCAACGCGTCGGCGTCGCGCCACACCACCCAACCGACGCCGGGGTACACCAAGCCGTACTTGTGACCGGAGGTGTTGATCGAAGCGACCCTGGGCAGCGGAAGTCCCACTCCAGCTCCGGGTCGCAGAAGGGGGCGATCATCGCGCCGGACGCGCCGTCGACGTGCACGGGGACGTCCCAGCCGAGCTCGGCGTGCAAGCGGTCGAGCGCCGCGCAGATGTCGGCGACGGGCTCGTAGCTGCCGTCGAACGTGGACCCAAGCACCGCGACCACGCCGATGGTGTTCTCGTCGCAGCGCCGCACCGCTTCCTCGGCGGAGAGGTGGAAGCGGTCGCCCTCCATCGGAACCAGGCGTGCTTCGACGTCCCAGTAGTCGGCGAACTTCTCCCAGCAGACCTGCACGTTGACGCCCATCACGAGGTTGGGTCGGTCGGTGGGCGCGCCCTCGGCGCGGCGGCGGTGCTGCCAGCGCCGCTTCAGGGCCAGCCCGGCGAGCATGCACGCCTCGCTGGAACCGGTGGTGGAGCAACCGGTGGCGTGGTCGGGGTCGGCCGCGTGCCACAGGTCGGCCAGGATGCGGACGCAACGCTGCTCCAGGTCGGCCGTGCGCGGGTACTCGTCCTTGTCGATCATGTTCTTGTCGGCGCACTCGGCCATCAGCACCCGTGCCGTCGGCTCCATCCAGGTGGTCACGAACGTGGCCAGGTTCAGCCGGGCGTTGCCGTCGAGCATCAGCTCGTCGTGCACGACCTGGTAGGCGGTGTCGGCGTCCACCCCGTCCTCGGCGAGCCGGTTGCGCGGTATCCGCACCGGCTCGCCCAGGACCGGGTTGACCGCGACGTCGCGCCGGCCGGTGTCGTTCGCGTCGGAGGGGTGGTCGAGGGGCACGGTCGGGCCTTTCGGGGGAGGAGTCGGTCAGCTGCCCGTCTGGGACGCCGCCGCGTGGGCGTCGAGCTGGTCCAGGGTCAACCGGTGACGCGGTGGGCCGTCGACCGCCGTGCGCCGCGTGACGTGCAACCGGTTGTCGACGTGCAGCAGCTCGCCGGGACGCAGCTCCTGCCAACCGGGGTCCTCGTCCATCCGCTCGCTGGCCACCACGACCGCCGGGCAGTCGGACAACGCACCCGCGCGCGCCCGGACCCGCCCCGCCGTGCTGGCGTGGTCCAGGTGCCGCCCGCCGTGCGGACCGCCCGCCGCGCGTTCGAGGACGTACAGGTCGTGCGTGTCGGGGTAGCGCAACGCCCACAGCTCGTCCGGCGTGGTCAGCACCAGGTTGAGCGCGTACACCGGCAGGTGGTCGGCCACCCATCGCGCGGCCGCGACGATGCCCGCGCCGATGTCGCCGGAACAGGCGTCCACGTGCCGGGTGACCAGCGCGAAGAACCGCTCCGAGTCGGTGTCCCCGGCGACGAGGTCGCGGTACCGCCCCAGCTCGGCCTCCAGCGCCGGCAGGTCCCCGATCACCCCGTTGTGCGCGAACAACCGGCCGTGCTGCTCGAACGGGTGAGTGTTGCGCGGGTCGAGGCCACCGGTGGAGGCGTAGCGGATGTGCGCGAGGAACGTCGTGGAGTCACGCCGCTTGGCCTCCTGGGCGAACCGCTGGTCCTGGTAGGCCGCCAGCGGCTGCTTGTCCACCTGCGGCGTGCCGTCCTCGGCGAACACGCCCAGCCCCGTGCCGTCGGGCTCGCGCCTGCTCTGCTCCGACAGGCTGTCCGGGGCTTCCAGCAGCCAGAACGTGGCCCGCACCCGCCTCGGTGCGGCCGTCAGGCCGAACAACCGGCACATTCCGCCCTCCGCGTGGCCGCGTTCCCGTCCGCGGTGTGTACCCGGAGCGTCCCCGGGCAACCGTCGCCCGGCGCGATGTCACCGGGACGGGTCGGGCACGTGGTGCCGTCGCCCTGTCGGGAGACCGACGGCACCACGTGCCTCAGCCCCGGCCTCGCACCGGGCGGTCGTGCCGGCCCCGAGCGACCGGCGGGAAGGTCGTGCGCCCGGCTACGGCGTGGCGAAGCTCGCGTGGGGCGGCTGGTTGTAGGCGGTGTTCTGCCAGGCGACCGCCAGGCGGTACTGGCGGTCCTGCATCAGCGACGGGCGGCTGATGCTCGTCGGGTCGGTGGTCGAGTAGATCCGCAGCGCCCGGTTGTCGCCGGTGCGCCAGATGACCTCTTCCCGCCAGTCGCCGAGGATGTCGGCCTGGAGCACCGGGGTGGACTTGGTGCCGTTGTTGGACACCACCCCGGACCCGGTCAGCAGGACGGTGTCACCGCCGGTGCCGTACTTGGAGATCTGCGTGCCGTCCAGCAGCTCGCGCTGGGCGTCGCCGTCCCACCAGATCACGAAGTTCTGCGAACCCGGCTTGCGGGACGCGACCTGGTTGCCGTTGGCGGCGCTGCGCAACCCGGCGACCGACGACGACCAGATCTCCGCGCCGGGGCTGCCCGCCCACACGTCCGCGGCCACCCCGCGACCGGTGTCGCAGCCGCACGACGGCGCGCGGTAGAGGAACTGGCCGGTGCGCGCGTCGTGCACGTCCATCGCCGGCGAGCTGGTCCACTCGTGGACGGTGAACACCTCGAGACCGGGCCTGCTCGGCGCGAGGTCGCCGACGTGCAGCGCGTCACCGTGACCCAGGCCGGTGCTGTACATCAACGCACCGTTGTCGTCGATGGTCGCCGAGCCGTAGACGATCTCGTCGCGGCCGTCCGCGTCCACGTCGGCGACCGACAGGTTGTGGTTGCCCTGCCCGTACGCACCGCCACCGCCGGAGTCGTAGGTCCACCGCCGGGTCAGCTGACCGTTGCGGAAGTCCCACGCCACGACCACCGCGCGGGTGTAGTAGCCGCGCGCCATGATGATGCTCGGCCGCGAACCGTCCACATAGGCCGTCGCCGCCAGGAACCGGTCCGCGCGGTTGCCGTAGTTGTCGCCCCAGTCCGAGACGTTGCCGCGCGCCGGCACGTAGTTCTCGGTGTCGAGGATCGCGCCGTCACTGCCGCGGAAGACGGTCAGGAACTCCGGGCCGGACAGCACGTACCCGCTGGAGTTGCGGTAGTCGGCGCTCGCGTTGCCGATCACCTGGCCGGTGCCGGAACGGGTCCCGTCGGCGGTCTTCACGGCCACCTCGGCCCTGCCGTCACCGTCGTAGTCGAACACCTGGAACTGCGTGTAATGCGCGCCCGAGCGGATGTTGCGGCCCAGGTCGATGCGCCACAGCCGGGTGCCGTCCAGCTCGTAGGCGTCGAGGATCGTGTTGCCCGTGTAGCCGGACTGCGAGTTGTCCTTGGCGTTGGTGGGCTGCCACTTCAGCACGATCTCGTACTGCCCGTCGCCGTCCAGGTCGCCGACGCTGCCGTCGTTGGCCTCGTAGGTGAAGCTGCCCGACGGCGTCGAACCACCGGCCGGGACCTGCAACGGCACGTCCCTGGTGGCGGCGGTGACGCCCAGGCCCGCCTCGCTCCGGGCCGACATCCCCAGCGACCGCTCCGCCGAGGCGGTGCCCGGCTGCTCGACGCCGTTCACCACCGGGCGGATCGCGTAGGTGCTGGTCGCGGACGCACCGCGGTCCTGGAAGTTCGTCCGGGTGATGGGGCTGGACGTCACCTTCGTGCCGTCGCGGTAGACGTTGAAGGCCGTACCCGGCGCGTCGCCGACCGACAACCTCCAGCTGAGGAAGTTGCCGGTACCGGTGTGGACGCTGATGAGGCCGCGATCCAGCCTCTCGACCTGCGGGGCGCCGGGCGCGGCTCCCGCGCTCGGGTACGCCACGGCCCCTGCGACGAGGACCGAGGACGTCGTGACCAGCAGCGCACGTATCAACGTTGATCTGTGCATGCGGAGTTCCGTTCGTCGGAGTTGTGCTTCTTCCCACGGCGGCGGACGGTGGCGGAGGTGAGGCAGTCGGGTGCGGACTGTGAACGTGCACAGTATCTCGCCGCATCACGCCTGTAAATACGGCGATCTCGGTTGGATGCACTGCACAAACAGGCCAAAAAACACTGTGCACGTTCCCACGAACAGGCTGCAGCCAGCCCCCGAAGCGAGGATTCGGGGGCCGTCTCCGGTCAGCCTGCCGGTACCTCGGCGCTCAGATCTGGTACTTCAGCTCCGCCGCGATGGTCCGCAGCCTGGCCCGCACCTCCTCGTCGCGCACGTGCTTCGACAGCCGGTCGAGGTTGTCCAGGGCGGGCGAAGCGACCTGGGGCAGGCCCGCCACCAGCGCGGTCTCGGCCAGGGTCAGGTGCAGTTGGGCGAGCAGCGCCACGATCGGGGTGATCCGGCCCGCCCGCTCGAACCGCGCGATCTCCGCCTTGGCCTGCGGGTAGGTCAACGGCTCGACCGCCAGCGCCCGGACCTCGCTCCAGATGAGGTTGACGCCCTGGGCGCGGTACTCGACCGTGTGACGGCCCTTGCCGACCGTGATCGGGCCCTGGTACTTGGTCCACGCGCCACCGTCGACCCGGTGCTCGATGGCCGCCACACCCGGGCCGCCGGTCAGCGTGACCGTGCCGAGGCTCACCGCCGTGGTGATCGGGCCGCCGGTGTAGGTCAGCGGCTCGACGCTCTCCAACGTCGGCACGACCTTGCGGATCGAACCGTCGGCCTCGAAGTGCAGCCGGTCGATGGTGGTCTCGCGGTGCGTGCCGTCGCCGCCCGGGATGGCGAACCGGTGGTAGGCGATGTACCAGTCGTCGGTGCCGGGCACCTGGACGATCGAGTGGTGGCCGGTGCCGAGGATGCCGTTGCCGGTGTCCTTGGTGAGGATCTCGCCGCGCGAGGTCCACGGCCCGGTCGGGCTCGGGCCGGTGGCGTAGCCGACCCGGTAGTTCTCACTGCGGGTGTCGTCGATCGACCACGACAGGTAGTACACGCCGGCCCGCTTGTTCAGGAACAGGCCCTCGCGGAAGTCCTTCAGCCCGCTCGGGGTCTTCTCGGTGCTCTTGTCCAGCGACACCATGTCCGGGTTGAGCTGGGCGACGTGCGGTGTGCCGTTGCCCCACAACAGGTAGCTGCGCCCGTCGTCGTCGGTGAACACCGCCGGGTCGATCTGCTGGGCGTTGCCGTAGTCGGCCTTGTCCACCAGCGGCCTGCCGAGCGGCTCGGTGAACGGCCCGAGGGGCGAGTCGGCCACCGCCACGCCGATGTTCTGGTCGGCGGAGAAGTAGAAGTAGTACTTGCCGTCCTTCTCGATCGCGGTCGGGGCCCACGCCCGCGACTCCGCCCACGACACGTCCGGGCCCAGGTCGAGGATCGTGCCGTGCTCGGTCCAGTCGACCAGGTTCTTCGACGACCACACCTTGAACGACGAGCTGCTCCAACCGGGGAACCCGTCGGTCGTGGCGTAGATGTAGTACGTGTCGCCGAACCGCACGACGTTCGGGTCGGCGTTGAAGCCGGGCAGCACGGGCGAGCGCATCGGCACCGCCCGCACGGCCCACTGCCGGGCCGTGCCGTCCTTCGCGGTGACCGTCACCGTGACCGGCTTCGAGTAGTCCCGCGGACCGGTCGGGGCGACCGTCGAGCCCGACGCCACGACGAACTGCGGCGCGAGGGCCTTCAGGCCGGTGCCGGGGCGCACCGGCAGCACGACGGTGCCGGCGGCGGGGTCGATCCGCGGGTCGACCTTCAGGCTGTCCAGCCGGACCCCGATGATCCCGGTGGTGTTGCCGCTCAGCGTCGCCACCTCCTCGGCCGAGAGCGCCTTGGCGTACAGGGAGAAGTCGCGCACCTGGCCCTTGAGGTACTTGTCGGCGGAGTACAGCGACCGGCCGAGGTAGTTGGCGGTCGTGCGGCCGCCGCCGATGTCGCCCGGGTCGACGGTGACCCCGGTCCTGGTGCCGACCAGCACGCCGTCGAGGTAGACCTTGGCGGTGTCGGACCGGTCCAGCGTGTAGGTCAGGTTCCGCCAGCCGCCGCGCGGCACCGCCGACCCGGAGGTGACGGTCTGCTCACCGGTCCAGTTGCCCGTCGAGATGGACGACCGGTAGTCGTCACCGGTGGTGAACAGGTACCCGTCGCCCGCCGAGCCGGACGAGTTCCCCAGGCCCCAGATGAAGTACGGCGTCGCCTGGCCCGGGTCGATGTCCACGTCCAGCGACACGGTGATCTCGTCCAGCCCGGCCATGATGTCGTCCGGCAGTCGCACGTGACCGTTGCCGCCACCCAGCCGCAACGCGCCGTCCGCCCAGGAGGTGTCCCCGGACAGGGTGCCGTGGTGGCCGTTGCCGGACGTGTCGGTCGCCTGGGTGCCGCTGGTCTGGTCAAGGGGGTAGTGGGCGACCAGTCCGTTGGCGTCGCGCTTGACCGGCTCCGGCGGCACGGGGCCGCCCAGCGCCTTCAGCAGCGCGGTGTGCTCGGCCGCGGTGACCGGGACGACCGTGCCGTGCCGGGGGCCGGCGGGCAGGTCGAACGCGGGCGGTACGCGCCACTGGGGCGCGTCGAGGCTCGTCGTGCCGAGCGGGATGTAGCCGCGGCCGCCGTACTCGTCGACGAACAGGTAGTACGGATAGCCGGACTTGTCGCCCGGGTTGGCCTTGAACACCGTCGGGCCCTCGACCGCGGACGTGCCCGCGTCCCGGCCGATGCAGCCCTGCTGGAACGCCCACGCGGGCGCGCCGGGCAGGTCGACCGCGGTCAGCGAGGTCGCCTTCTCCTGGATGATGTCCGAGCAGCCGGTGCCGCCCGCGCCCTCGTCCTTGGTGAACCGGTAGTAGAGCCCGTCGTCCTTGATCACCGTGGAGTCGATCCGCGACGACCCGCGGTCCTGCCAGATCTTCGGCTCGCTGAACGTCGTGAAGTCGCGCGTGGTGGCGTAGAGCATCCGGTTGTAGGTGTTGCCGGTGTGCTGCGGGTCGTTCTCCGCGTACAGCTTGGACGCCCAGAACACCACGTACTGCTTGGTGGTGTCGTCCCAGTAGGCCTCCGGGGCCCACGTGTTGCCCGCGGTGGGCGGGGAGATCTTCACGTGCCGCTGCTCGGACCAGGTGATCAGGTCCGTCGACTCCCACACCTCCAGGTACAGGCTGCCCTGGCGCTGCGCCCGGTCCCAGTTGCCGTCCCGGCCGATGGACAGGTCGGTGGCGATCAGGAAGAACCGGTCGCCCTCGGGGGAGCGGATCAGGAACGGGTCGCGCAGGCCCTGCGTGCCCTTGGTGGACGTCAGCACGGGAGCGCCGTTGTTGAGCTCGTCCCACTGCAGGGCGTTGTTGCCGCGGCTGGCGGCGAAGTAGATCTTCTCTCCGGCGACCGAGTTGCCGGTGAAGTACGCGAACGCGTAGCCCGCGTACGGCTCAGCCTTGGGCAGCCGGCGCACGGTCAGGTCGAACGTCCGGGTGACCGTCGCGGTGCCCGCGGTGACGGTCGCGGTGAGGCGGACCGCCGTGTCGCCCGCGTCGTTGGCGGGCCGCGTCACGACCCCGTCCGGCGCGACGACGGAGGGCGCGGACGACGACCACGTCACGGAGGCGTTGTTCAGGCCCGTGGTGGGCAGGGTGAGGTGTCCGCGCACGTCATCGGCGTGCACCACGTTCAGCGCCGACGCGGCCTCCTCCGCCCTGGACCGGTCGCCCGGCAGGGGCGGCACGGTGGCGCGGAAGGCCTTCTGCGTGGTCGAGTCGCCCCGGGACAGCGTCGCGGTGAGGGTGACCGCCACGGGTTCGGCGTCCGGCGCGGGCCGCGTGACCTTGCCGTCGGCCGCGATCACGGCCGGGTTGTCGGACGCCCAGGTGACGGTCGAGCCGTACGCCGCCTTGCCGGGCAGCGCCAGGTCGGCGGTCACGGCGGACAGGTCGCCGAGCGCGAGGTCGGCGGCGTCGTGCCGCACCCGTTCGGCGTCACCGAGCGCGATGGTGGCGACCTCGGCGTCGGTGAGCGCCCGGTTGTAGATCCGGAAGTTCTTGACCTTGCCGCGCAGGGTGTTGTCGGCGGCGTAGTTCGACTCGCCGAGCACGTTGACGGTGGTCGTGCCGTTGCCGATCTGTCCGGGCTGGACGGTCACCGCGGTGTTGCGCCCGACGGCGACCCCGTCCTCGTACAGGGTGCCGGTCGTGCCGGTCTGGGTGTAGGTCACCGACTTCCACGCACCCCGTTCGAGCCTGCCGCCGGAGGACCGCGCGGTCACCTGCTCGCCGGACCAGTTGGTCTTCGACGCGGCCGCCCGGAACGCGTCGCCGCCGGCGAACAGGTAACCGTTGCCCGTCGACGAGGTCGCCGGGTTGCCCAGGCCCCAGATGAAGTACGGCGTGGCCTGCGCGGGATCGACCAGCACGTCCACCGACACGGTGATCGAGGACAACCCGGCGATGACGTTGTTCGGGATCTTGACGTGGTCGTCCACGCCGTCGAGCCCGAGGCCCCCGGCACCGGACCACGTGCCGCCGGCCAGGGTGCCGTCCCGTCCGTTGCCGGAGCTGTCCACGACGACCGAGCCCGAGGTCTGGTCCAGGTCGTAACGCAGCACGAGCCCGTCCGTGACGTCCTCCGCCGCCGCGGCCGACTGCGGTACGGCCACCGTCGACCAGCACAGCGCCACGGCCACGCCCGCGGCCAGTCGTCGGAACTTCGGTCTCTGACGGGCAAAGCGCAGCATGCGGTCCTCGCTACGTCGCGACTGTGTTAGCGCTAACATCCGGAGTGTGATGTGCGTCGCTCCCAATGTCAACGACTACCTCGAACCGCAACAGTGACCGCTAACAAGCACGGCCGGCGCCGACGAGCGCGCCACCGTTCGTCCCGCCGGGGCTGCCCACAACGGCGGCTTGTGCCTCCGGCCGACGGGCGGTGTGCTGGTCGGATGCGGAGACTTGTGGGTGTTCTCGGGATTTCCGCCGCGCTGATGACGGGTGCCGCCGGTGCGGCCGACGCCACCGAGCCGGCGTGGATCGGTCCGTACCCGACGTTGGCGCAGTGCGAGACCTCCGAGGCGGGGTTCCAGGCCGCCGGCCACCTGACCGGCGGGTGCGTCTACCGCGACCTCGCCCACTCGTGGCAGGACGGCTACTACTTCCACGCCTGGCCGGTCGACTGACGAGCCCGGTGGTCAGCCCGGCCCGCCGGGCTTCGTCGCGCGCAGGGAGTACATCTGCGGCAGGCGCGGGTGACCGGGCGGGAACCGGTACTCGCCGGTGCCGGTCGACTCCAGCACCGGGTAGCGGCGGAACAGCGTGTGCTCGTGCTCGCGCAGGAAGTCCAGGTGCAGGCCCGCCGCGGCCAGCGCGGTGACGACCTCGCCCAGCGGGTGCTGCCACTGCACGGAACGGGTGCTGGTCAGCTGAGGGCCGTCGGTGTAGGTGTGCGGCTCGTCCCAGGTCTGCGCGTCGGTGTGGAAGTAGTCGTGCCGCAGCGTGCGCCCGTCCTCGCCCAGCAGTTCGGCCAGCGGGTGGAACTCGGCGAGGTAGAGGAACCCGCCGTCCACGAGCAGGTCGGCCACGACCCGCGCCCACCGGGTGAGGTCGGGCAGCCACACGAGCGCGCCGATGCCGGTGTAGACGACGTCGAAGCGCTCACCGGACAGCGCTTCGCGCGCGGAGTAGACGTCCGACACGACGAACCGGGCGCGGTCGGCCAGGCCGGTGTCCGCGGCCAGCTCCCGCGCGGTCTCGACGGCGGTGGGGGAGAAGTCCAGCCCGGTCACCCGCGCGCCCCGCCGCGCCCACGACAGGGTGTCGTCACCCATGTGGCACTGCAGGTGCAGCAAGGTCCGGCCGGTGACGTCACCGACCTCCGCCACCTCGAACGGCCGCAGTGACGACGAACCCGCCCGGAACCCCGCCAGGTCGTAGAACTCGCTGACGGCGTGCACGCGCGCCCGGTCGTCCCAGTTCGCGCGGTTGACGTCCAGCCATTCCTCGGTCACGGGACCCGACCGTACCGACGGGCACCTCGCGTCGCAGGCGATTTTCCGGCCATCCGTGGCAGCGGCGACGGATTCCCGCCGGCACACCCCGGTGTCACGATCAACAGTGGTCGTCATGACCGAGTCATCGACGACAGCTGCTGTCTCCGTGCTCGAAGGCATGTACGAGGCGGAAGCGGAGTACCTCGCCGCAGGCGGGCCGGGCGGCGCGTCGTTCACCCCTCTGGCACCGTTCTTCTCCCCGGACGTGGTGCTGCACCAGGCCGCGGCCCTGCCGTACGGCGGGATCTGGCAGGGGCATGAAGGCATCGAGAGGTTCTTCTTGGCCATGCACCGCACGTGGGACGTCTTCGAGATGGTCGACCAGACCTTCCTGACCGACACCAGCCCGCTCGTCGTGCTGACCCGGGTACGCGCTCGTGCTCGCGCCACCGGCCGCGCGATCGACTTCCCGATCCTGCAGACGATCACCGTCGAGGACGGCCGCATCACCGAAGTGCGCCCGTTCTACTGGGACACCGCGGCGATCGCCGACGCCTGCGCGCCCCGCTGACGGCCTACTGGTCGGTAACATATCGCCGGCATATCGAGAACCGCATACGTGCCGGCAACACCGCGCCGTCTTGACTGGTCGCATGTTCGACAGCGAAGCGGCACGGACCTCGGTCCGCCGCACCCGATCGCCGGTACCCCCGTCGGCCGGACCGACAACGGGGATCACGGTGTACGGGTGCGAGCCGGACGAGGCCGTCCTGTTCCGGGAGATCGCACCCCGTTTCGGCGTCGTGCCGACCATCACCGAGGCCGCGGTGTCCGAGGCCACCGTCGAACTGGCCTCCGGGCACCGCTGCGTCAGCGTCGGCCACAAAGCACGCATCACGAACTCCACCCTTCGCGCGCTGAGCCGGGCCGGCGTCTCGTACATCTCCACGAGGAGCATCGGCTACAACCACATCGACGTGGACTACGCGAAGAGCCTCGGCATCTCCGTGGAGAACGTCGCCTACTCGCCCGACAGCGTGGCCGACTACGCGGTGATGCTGATGCTGATGGCGATCCGGGACGTGAAGTCCACCATCAGGCGCGCGGACGCCCACGACTACCGGCTGAACGACGTGCGCGGGAAAGAGCTGCGCGACCTGACCGTCGGGGTGGTCGGCACCGGCCGCATCGGTTCCGCGGTCATCGATCGGCTGTGGGGTTTCGGCTGCCAGAAGCTGGCCTACGACATCCGCCCCAGGAGCTCCGCCGACTACGTCCCCCTCGACGAGCTGTTGCAGCAGAGCGACATCGTCACGCTCCACACGCCACTCGACGCGACCACCCACCACCTGTTGGACCGTCGACGCATCGAGCAGCTGAAGCCCGGCGCGATCATCATCAACACCGGACGGGGTGCGCTCATCGACACCGAGGCCCTCATCTCGGCGTTGGAGCGGGGCAGGGTGGGCGGTGCGGCGCTCGACGTCCTCGAAGGCGAGGAAGGGATCTTCTACGCCGACTGCCGCAACCGGTCCGTGCCCAGCGCGCAGCTCGTGCGGTTGCAGCAGATGCCGAACGTGATCATCAGCCCGCACACCGCCTACTACACCGACCACGCCCTGCGCGACACCGTCGAGAACTCCATCGCCAACTGTCGCGACTTCGACCGCAGAAAGCAGCACTGGATATGAGAATCGGCATTGTGTTCGGCGGCCGCTCCGAGGAGCACCCCGTTTCCGTCAAGTCCGCCCGCGAGGTGGCGAAGCACCTCGACACCGAGAAGTACCAACCGTACTACATCGGGATCACGCAGAACGGCGCCTGGCGGCTCTGCGACGGTCCGGACGGGGAGTGGGAGGACCGCGGCCACCCGGTCGTGCTGTCGCCCGACCGCGGCGCCCGCGGACTGCTCGTGCTGGACGAGGGGCAGTACAAGACGATCGACCTGGACGTGGTCCTGCCCGTGCTGCACGGCAAGCTCGGCGAGGACGGTGCGATCCAGGGCCTGCTGGAGCTGTCCGGCATCCCCTACGCCGGCTGCGACGTCCAGAGCTCCGCCCTGTGCATGGACAAGTCCCTCACCTACCTCGTCGCGCGCAACGCCGGGATCGCCACGCCGGACTTCCGGGTCGTGACGGCGGACGAGCACGTCGAACCCGAGGACCTGACCTATCCCGTCTTCGTGAAACCGGCCCGTTCGGGGTCGTCGTTCGGGGTCGGCAAGGTGAACCGGGCGCAAGACCTGGCGAACGCGGTGGAAACGGCGTCGCGGTACGACTCGAAGGTGTTGATCGAACAGGCCGTCGTCGGCCGCGAGATCGGCTGCGCGATCCTGGGCGACGACGGGGAGCTGGTCGTCGGGGAGGTGGACCACATCGCGCTGACGCACGGCTTCTTCCGGATCCACCAGGAGAGCGAGCCGGAGAGCGGGTCCGAGAACTCGATCGCGATCGTCCCCGCCGACATCCCGGCCGAGTCGCGCTCGCTCGTCCAGGAGACCGCGAAGGCCGTGTACCGGGCACTGGGCTGCCGAGGGCTGGCGCGCGTCGACATGTTCTTGACCGATGACGGCTCGGTCGTCCTCAACGAGGTCAACACCCTGCCCGGCCTGACCTCGTACAGCCGGTACCCGCGGATGATGGCCGCCGCCGGGTTGTCGCTCGGCGACGTGATCGACCGGGTGGTCTCCTTGGCCGTGACCGGGAAGGCCCGATGATCGAGGACTTCGTTTTCCTGGACGAGGCCGCGCCCGGCATCCGGTGGGACGCCAAGTACGCCACCTGGGACAACTTCACCGGCAAGCCGGTGGACGGCTACGCGGTGAACCGGATCGTCGGCACGAGGGCGTTGTGCGAGGCGTTGGAGAGCGCGCGGGACAAGGCCGCGGCCGTCGGCTTCGGCTTGCTCGTCTGGGACGGCTACCGCCCGCAACGCGCCGTGGACTGCTTCCTGCGCTGGTCGCGACAGCCCGAGGACGGTCGGAGGAAGCTGCGCCACTACCCGAACATCGACCGCGCCGAGATGTTCGAGAAGGGGTACGTGGCCGCCAGGTCGGGGCACAGCCGGGGCAGCACGGTCGACTTGACGCTCTACCACCTGGCCACCGGTGAGCTGGCCGCCATGGGTGGCGACCACGACTTGATGGACCCGGTCTCGCACCACGGTGCGTCCGGCATCAGGCGGGTCGAGGCGCGGAACCGCAGGCTCCTGCGGTCGATCATGGAGTCCTGCGGCTTCCGCGCGTACGAGTACGAGTGGTGGCACTACACGTTGAACGACGAACCGTACCCCGACGACTACTTCGACTTCCCCGTCTGCGGGCCGAGGTCGTGGTGAGCGCCGGCGGGCGGCGTCACTTGCCGGGGTGCGGTGGTGCGAGCGGCAGCCGCACGGTGATGCGGAGCCCCCCGTCGGCCCGGGGCGTGAGGGTGAGGGTGCCGTCGTGGGCTTGGACGATGCTCTTGACGATGGCCAGGCCGAGCCCGACACCCGCGTGGTCGGTGCGCACGCGCCGGGTGCCGCGCTGGAACGGTTCGGTGAACGTCGACACCAGCTTCGGCGTGAGCTTCGCGCCGGTGTTCTCGACGGTGAGCACCGCTTTCCGGGCGTCGACACCGGTCGTGACCCACACCGTGCCCTGATCGGGCAGGTTGTGGACGATCGCGTTGTGCACGAGGTTCGTCGTCATCTGCAGCAGCAGCGCGTGCGATCCGGTGGTGGGGCTCACGTCGCCGGACGTCTCGATGGTGAGGCCGTGCTTCTCCGCGAGCGGCAGGAGCGTTTCGGCGGCTTCCTCCGCTGCGAGCGACAGGTCGACGGGTTCCCGGCTGAACGTCCGCTGGTTGGCGCGGCTGAGCACGAGCAGCGCCTCGGTCAGGTCGATCGCCCGGGAGTTGACGAAGTGGAGGCGTTCGACGAGTTCGTCGGCATCGCGGTCGGCGTCGTTGCGGGCGACGTCGAGGAGCGTCTGGGTGATCGCCAGCGGGGTGCGCAGCTCGTGGGACGCGTTGGCGGCGAACCTCTGCTGTTCGGCGTCGTGCGCTTCCAGCCGCGCCAGCATGGTGTCGAAGGCGTCGGCGAGCTCGCGGAACTCGTCCGCGCGACCTTCCAACCGGATGCGGTGGGAGAGCGACCCCTCCGCGGCCAGGCGGGTCGCGTGGGTGATGCGGGTCAGGGGCGCGAGCATGCTGCCCGCGAGGAGCCACCCTCCCGCGAGGCCGAAGACCAGCAGGCATGCCATCGCCAGGCCCGCCTTCGGGACGAAGGCTTCCTCCAGGGCGGCGCGGTCGGGCACCGACGGGCCCGGGCGCCACGTCCCCGGCGGCTCCGGCTGGTGGATGACCTCGGGCACGTAACGCAGCAGGAACACCCACACCACCGCGAGCAGCAAGCCACCCGCGAGCATCAGGAACCCGGCGTAGCTGAGGGTGAGTTTGAGGCGGACGCTCAAACCCGGTTCCCTATCCACGGCCACGTCCCTCGCGGTCGGCGGCGGGCGCGGCGTCGATGCGGTAGCCCACGCCGGGCACGGTGGCGATGACCCACGGTTCGCCGAGGCGTTTGCGCAGCGCCGAGACCGTGATGCGCACGGCGTTGGTGAAGGGGTCGGCGTTGACGTCCCATGCCCGTTCCAGCAGCTCCTCGGCGCTGACGACACCGCCTTCGGCGGCCACGAGGACTTCGAGCACGGCGAACTGCTTCCTGGTCAGCGCCACGTACCGGCCGTCGCGGTAGACCTCGCGGCGGAACGGGTCCAGCCGCAGCCCCGCGATCTCGCGCACGGGCGGCCGGTTGTGCGCGCGCCTGCGGTCCAGCGCCCGCAGCCTGAGCACGAGTTCCTGCAGCTCGAACGGCTTGGTGAGGTAGTCGTCGGCCCCGAGCTCGAACCCCGAGGTCTTGTCGTCGAGCCGGTCGGCGGCCGTGAGCATCAGGATCGGCATACCGCTGCCGGATGCGACGATGGTCTCGGCGACCTCGTCACCGGAAGGCCCCGGAATGTCGCGGTCGAGGACGGCGATGTCGTAGGAGTTGATGCCCAACAGCTCCAGCGCGATGTCACCGTCACCGGCGATGTCGGCGGCTATCGCGGCCAAGCGCAGCCCGTCGCGGATCGCCTCTGCCAGATAGGGCTCGTCTTCGACGATCAACACACGCATGCTCCGATGCTACGGGCGGGTGCATATCGTCGGCATATCGAAAAATGTCAACGCGCCGGCAACACCGCAGCGCGTTCATTGTCGGCATGAGTCACCGCGAACCCGCAGGTACGGCGACCCGTCGTCGCCGATTGCCGATGTCCTCGACCGTCCGGCGCGCACACGGTGCGGTCCCCGACCCGGTGACGGTCTTCGACGAGGGGGCGCCGGCCGTGGTCAACCTCGATCCCGATCTCCTGGCCGCCCTGCGGCGAGCCGCGACCGACGCCGCGCGGGACGGGGTCGAATTCTTGGTGAATGGCGGATGGCGTTCCCCGGAATACCAGGAACAACTATTCGACGAGGCCGTCTCGAAGCACGGATCGGAAGCGGAGGCCGCCCGATGGGTGGCGACTCCCGACACGTCCGCGCACGTGTCGGGGCGAGCCGTCGACATCGGGGGGTCCGCGGCCAGGAGGTGGCTGTCCGAGCACGGTGCCGACTACGGCCTGTGCCAGATCTACCGCAACGAACCGTGGCACTACGAGCTGCGCCCGGAAGCCGTCACCGCCGGCTGCCCACCGATGTACCCCGACCCCACTCACGATCCGCGGATGCGGCGCTGACCGGCACCCCGGGCGGCTCGCCGCCGACACCCTGGCCGGGTGCCGGCGGCGACCGACAGGGTCAGCGCAGTCCGAACGCCCGCACGACCGTCTGCTCCACGCTCGCGCCGTTGAAGTCCTTCACCTTGACCCGCAGCGACACGTACCCGGCGCGCGGCGCGTCCAGCAGCACTTGCCCGCCGCGCACTACCGCGTTCCGCCACGTCGCGCCGTCGTCGTAGGACACCTCCGCGGTCGGCGGGAACACCGGCCACGGCGTGGCGCCCTCGGCGCGCTGGACGGTGAACGGCACGCCCAGCGGCCCGCCCGCCGCGCGGTTGGCCAGGTCGACCTCCGGCGCGAACCGGACCACCATGAGCGGCAACGCGGTCGGCGCGTCGGTGTGGCGGGACCGGAAGTCCCACACCGCACGCACGTCGGTGGAGAACTCGCCCGCCGCACCGCCGCGCTGCCACGACTCGACGCGGTAGCGGGCCGGATCGGGGACGGCCGCGAACTCCGCGAACGTCCGCTCCGGGACGCGCAGCACCTCCTGCCCGTCCCGGTGGACCGTCGTGCCGATGTCACCCCGCGAGTCGAACAGGTGCTGACCCCGCGCGTCGGACAGCATCGGCACGTCCACCGTCACGGTGTCGCGCTCGCGGTGCGCCCGAACGGTCAGGCCCGCCAGCGAAGGCCCGATCGCGGCGCGCAGCACGTCCACGGCGGCGTGCTGCCCGGCGGACAGGTCGACCACCGGCCCGACTGCCTGCTCGGCGCCGACCGGCACGTGCGACAGCCGCCAGGCGCCGGGTGTGTGGTGGACAACCTGCTCCGCCGCGCCCCGGACGAGCCCGCCGCTCACGCCGACTTCCCGGCCACCCGCAGTGGCTGCCGCGGACGTGGACACCACCTGGTCGGGCCGCAGCGTGTGCACCTTCGTGCGCACATGCGCCATCTCGCCGAGCCGCACCACCTGGTCCGCCACGGCCGGCACGCCGGTTCCGTGCAGGGTGGCGAAGTACTGGTGCGGACCGGCGGCCACCCACCGGGCCGTGATCGGCACCGGGCCGTCGTCCACCAGGTCGATCACGTCGGTGGTCGGGGTGAAGGCCAGGGGGAGCGCCGCCCGGGAGGTGTCGACGCCGCGCACGTACCCGGCGTGCAGCGCCATCACCGCTCCCGCGCGCGCCAGCGCCTCCAGCCGGGGCAGCAGGTCGTCGGCCGACGCGGACAGCACCGCGACCTTGCCGCGCAGGTCCAGCCCCGACAAGTCGGGCCCGACGTGCACGGCCTCGGTGTCGATGCGCGGGTCGGCCGGCCACCGGCCGTTCAGCTCCGGGTTCGCCTGCACGGGCCGGCCCGCGACGGTCGTGGTCAGCGGGAGGTCGAAGCGCGACTCGGCGTGGACGAACCGGAAGTACTCCGGCTTCACCGGGTCGATGGCCATGTGGATCGGCGTGCCCGCGCGGCCCAGCGCCAGGCCGAAGAAGCCGGACGGCAGCTGCGGCATCGGGTCCAGGCCCATGCCGGAAGTGGTGTTCCCGTCGGCGGGCACCGGCTGGTCGAAGCGGGCGGTGACCGGCGTGGTCGTCCGGACGTCCGCGGTCAGTTCGACGTCCTTGTCCAGCACCACCTCCGGCCGGCCGATCATGAACCGGCCGCGGGCCGCCATGCCGCCGACGACGATCGCGTAACGCCCGCTCGGCAACCGGCCGGTGACGCCCGTCGTCGCCCAGCCGGTCTCGCCCGTGTCCAGGTCGGTGTAGGTGAGTGTGGCGGGCACCGGGCCGGTCTCGTCCACAGCGCGCACGGTGATGTCGTGCTCGGGCGGGGGTGTGTTCGCGCCGAGCAAGGTCTGCACCCGCACGTCACCACCTTCGGCGACCAGACGGCCCGAGCGCGGGCCAGTGCCCTCCGCGCGGAACGAGACGGTCGCCGACGCCGTGCCGCCCGCCGGGACGGTCAGGGTGTCCGGCGACACCGAGCCCAGGTCCGTGCGCAGCCGCAGCCGCACCGCCGGGCCGGTGTTGCGGTAGGTGACGGTCTGCTCGGCCGTCGCGCCCTGCGCCACGTCGCCGAACCCGACGTTCGCCCGGTCGGCCGTCACCGCCGTCGCGGTCGCCCGGGCCAGGTCGAGCTTGCCCGCGCCCTGGGCGGTGACCGGTGTGGCCGCGGTGGGGTTCGCCGACGCCATCAACGCGGCTTTGAGCTGCCGTGCCTGCCAGTCGGGGTGCTGCTGCGCCAGTAGCGCCGCACCGCCGGCGACGTGCGGCGCGGCCATCGACGTGCCCGAGGACTGGGTGTGGCGAGCGTCCAGCGGCTGCCCCATCGACGTGCCCGCCGCGCGTGCCGCGACGACGTCCACGCCCGGCGCGGCGAGGTCCGGCTTGGTCGCGCCGGTCCCGGCCACCGGTCCGCGCGAGGAGAACGGGGGCACGGCCCCGGCGTCGTCCACCGCCGCCACCGCCAGCGCCTCGGCAGCCACCGCCGGCGAGGTGACGGTGCGGTCGAGCGGCCCGGAGTTGCCGGCTGCGACGACGAACAGCGTGCCGTGCTGCCGGGTCAGCTCGTCCACGGTCTGCGAGACCGGGTCGGTGCCGTCGGAGGCGTAGCCGCCGATGCTGACGTTGACCACGTCCGCGCCCTGCTCCACGGCCCACCGCAGGCCGGCGATGAGCTGTGACTCGCGCCCGCGCCCGGTGCGGTCGAGCACCTTGCCGACCAGCAGCCGGGCGTCGGGAGCCACACCCGTGAACTCGCCGCCGGAGCCCGCGATCGTGGCGGCGACGTGCGTGCCGTGCCCGTGGTCGTCGGCGGGGCCGCCGCTGTCGGTGAAGTCCCGCGCGGCCACCACCTTGCCCGCCAGGTCGGGGTGCGTGGCGTCGTAGCCGGTGTCCAGCACGGCGACCTCGACCCCCTTGCCGGTCAGCCCGGCTTCCCAGGCGCGCGGCGCGCCCGTGGCGGGCACCGTCCGGTCCAGGACCGCGCGGACCGACCCGTCCAGCCACACCTTCCCGGCCCGCCGGGTCATGGTTCGCAACGCCCGCCCGGTCCGGTCCTTGGGCAGCGCCGACGGCCCGTCCGCGAGCACCGGCACATCCGCCCGGGTCGCGTCGTCGTAACCGGCCCGCAGCAGCTCGGTGACGTTGAACAGCCGCGGGTCCAACCGCCCGTCGCTGATCATCGGCCCGACATCGTCCGGCACCACGTGCAGGTCACCGGCGCGGTCCACGAACCGCCGGTACCCGAACGGCTGTTCCCGCGGCGCGGGCTCGATCTCCCGCACCTGATCACCCACGACGCCGACCCGGTCACCGGTCACCAGCGTGACGTGCCGAACCGGCTCGCCCCGCGGCCACTGCGCCACCGCCGACTGCGCCACCGCCGACGGTGCGACCACCAGGCCCAGCAGCACGCCGAACCCGGCCCCCAGCATTCTCAACCTCAAGACAACTCCCAGGAGGAGACGATCTTCCTGAGTGTTATCCGTCCTTCGCGCGGATCGGGTTCACGGCGCGGCGGCGCCACGCCCTCGCCGACGATGCCGGCCAGTGGTCCGGGTCAGGGGGTCAAGCCGAGGGTGACCGGTATCGACGTCGGCCCGATGGTGAAGAACGACGGCGAGTACGGGATGTCGTCCGGGTCGATCGCGAGCCGGAGGTCCGGCAACCGCCGGTACAGCGAGGCCAGCGCGAGTCGGCTCTCCAGCCGGGCCAGCGGCGCGCCGATGCAGTACCGCGGGCCGTGCCCGAACCCGAGGTTGCCGGTCTGCGCGCGGGTGATGTCGAACCGGTCCGCGCTCTCGCCGTGCTGGGCGGGGTCGACCCCGGCGGCCTGGAAGGACACGCCGACCGCGCTGCCTTCGGGGATCGGCACGCCCGCGACGGTGACGTCCTGGAGGGCGAACCGGAAGCTGGTCATCATCACGGAGTGGCGGTAGCGCACGGTTTCCTCCACCACGTCCGCCCACCGGTCCCCGGCCTTCGCGAGTTGCAGTTGGTCGTGATTCCGGGACAGCGCCACGATCGCGTGCCCGATCAGGTGAACCGTGGTCTCGTGGCCGGCGACCAGCATCAGCCACAGGACGCCGACGAGTTCGTCGGTGGTGAGCCTGTCGCCCTCGTCCCGGGCCTGGACCAGGTCGGATGTCAGGTCGTCGCCGGGTTGCCGGTGCTTGCGCTCCACCAGTTCCCGCAAGTACGCCATGAGGCTGTTCTGGGTCGCGAACGCCACTTCAGGCGTCGTCGTGTGCGCCAACAGCGCGGACGTCCAGCTGCGCAACCGTGCCCGCTCCGGCTCCGGCACGCCGAACAGCTCGCAGATCACCGCCATCGGGAGCGCCTCGGTGAACGAGGGCACCAAGTCGACCCCGTCGCCCGCGGCCACCACGTCGTCCAGCAACCGGTCGACGAGCCACTGGATCCGCGCCTGCATGCCCTGGACCCGTGCCGGGGTGAACCCCTTGCCGACGAGCCCGCGCAGCCGCCGGTGGTCCGCGCCGTCCTTCGTCGACAGGTGGTCGCCCTCGACGATGCCGCGCAACGGCCAGTCCTTCGGGATCGACCCGTCGTGCAGCGCGGGCCAGTGCCGCGGATCCCGGGCGAAGGTCTTGTTGTCACCGGCGAGGATCTCCCGCACCGCCGCGGTCGTCAGCGCGAGGTAGGCGGGTACGCCACCGGGGAACTCCACCTCGACCACGGGCGCGATCGCGCGGAGCCGGAGACAGGTGTCGAGCGGGCTCTCATCGGCGGCGGGGAACGAGGGCAGGCCGGTCGTCATCGGGTGAATGCCCTTTCGACGCAGAACAAGTCCGGCATCGGACCCAGCCGAGTATTGCCCGGCCACCCCGGGACGGCAAGATTGACTTGCCGGTCGACCTTTCGCGCGACTCGCCCGGGACCGCCGGTGCGACACGGAAGGCCGAGACTCGCCCGACTCTGCGTCACACCCGGGATGCCTGGCATTCGCCTGTCCGGCGATACCGTCATTCGCATGGCCCAATCACCGGTCCCATGGGGCATTTCGCGACTCAGCGGTGGAACCCGAAGAATGCGGACCCTGAGGCGGTGTCCGGCCCGCTCGGATCTCGTCTTCGCACCATCTCCGGTGATCGGGTAACGCGGTGCAGCAGGTCCGCGAAAGACCCGACACTCACCTCAGCGCTTCGTGAGAGGGCGTCGGCATGGACCAGTGGGACACAGCGCTCCGCGAGGCGGTCGCGTCAGCGACAACCACCTCCGCCGAGGCCGCGCGCCGGATGAGCGTGCCGATTGACGACTGCGGGCCCGCGGGAGGTCCGGCAGTGCGCTGACCTCCGCCAGCCGGACTGCGATGCTGCCGTTGCCGCGGCGCTCCGAGCACCCGCGCATCGTCACCCGGTCCAGCCACGTCGCGTCCCTGGCCTCGCAGACCACGCCGGAGGTCAACCTGGGCGGGGTCAGCGGGGCATCCTCGCCGTCCAAGACGATCCTCAACGCGGTCACCGCCCAGTACGCCAAGGAGCTGGGCGGCACCGCCATCGAGATCAACGATGCGCGCCCGGCTACATCGCCACCGACCTCAACGGGTTCCACGGCACCAGCGCGCCCGCGGAAGTGCCCGGATCGCTGTCCGGCTCGTGACGCTGCCGGATGACGGACCCGCCGGCGGGCTGTTCGACGACACCGGGACCGTGCCCTGGTAGGGCGCTCGGCGCCGCCGGGGCGAGTGCGGCCGTGCGCAGGTCCGCCGGTTCACGCGTTCCGCGGTGTCGCGGCGGCTGACGGGGCTCGCCGGTCGGATCGCACCGAGAGGGCGCCGGCGTCACGCTCCAGGGCGGTGAGGACGTCGGGGGCGTCGAAGGTTTCGCCCGGTGCCACCGCGCCCGGGCCCCGGTGGCGACCGTCGAGCAGTCGGACGACGCCCTCCACGACGATCGGGGCGGTGACGGCGTAGATGTCGCGGCCGGTCGCGCTGATCCGGTGGACGTCCTCACCCCGGCGCACGACGACGTCCACGACGAACCGCTGTGCCGATCGTCCCTGCTCGTCGGTCGGGGTGGGGGCGGGTGTGGCGGCGTCACGGAGGTCCCCGAGCGCGGCGGTGTTGAGGTAGGAGCGCAGCTCGGTCACGTCCAGGTGGCGGTCGATCGTGATGACCTCGGAGAACGGCACCTGCACGACGGCCTGGTCGCCCAACGGCTGCGGGTAGGACCAGGTCTGCGACGGTGCGGCGCTGTCCACCGGTGTCAGCGCGTTGCCGCGGATCACCAGTCGGGTCGCGGTGTTGCGCGTGCCGGTGATGCGCGTGCCCGCGGTCGGCCACCAGCGGTCCAGGCCGATCGCCACCTCCACCTCGTCGGCTCGCGTGCCGCCATTCAGCGCGGCCGTGACCAGCAGGTCGGCGAGGCCGCCGTAGAACGCCATGGCGGGGACGACGGCGACGCCGGCGGCACGGGCGGGGGCGTCGAGGGAGCGGTAGAGCGCCCGCACGACCGGCTGCTCGGCGGTGACGTCGAGGTAGTGGGCGCCGACCTCGACCGCGGCGCGGGCCAGCGGGAGCGCGGTGTCGAGGAACGGCCCGGCGCAGTTGACGACCGCGCCGACACCCGCCACCGCCCGCCGGAGCCGGTCGGGATCGTCGATGCCCACGACCCGGCGTTCGAGGGCCGCGTGCCGGGGCGGGACGGCGGCCAGGCGCTCGGCGCTGCGGCCGGCGAGCACCGGGGCGAGGCCGCGCCGCAGCAGCTCGTCAACGACGAAGCGCCCCGTGTGACCAGTGGCGCCGTAGACGAGAACTCGATCAGTTGCGTTCACGGGACCATCGTCGGACGCGACCCGGGCCCGGGACGAGTGTCTGAAACGACGCCGACCGTACAATTTGAGACATGCTCAGGATCGCCCTCGTGCTGCACGGCTCCGCGATGCTGTACGAGATCGCGATCGCGTCCGAGGTCTTCGGCGTCGACCGCTCGGAGCTGTCGCCCACCGGGACGTGGTACGACCTCGTGGTCTGCACCGCCGACGGAACGCCGCACCCCTGGCTGCCGCACCTGCCGACCGCCTCGTACGCCGAGATCGCCCACGTCGACTCCGTCGTCGTGCCGTCGTCCGAAGACCTCGACGACAACCCCGACCCGCGGCTCCTCGACGCCCTGCGCGCCGCCCACGACCGCGGCACGCGCATCGCCTCCCTGTGCACCGGCGCGTTCGTCCTGGCCGCCGCCGGCGTGCTCGACGGCCGGGTCGCCACGACGCACTGGATGCACGCCGACGACCTCGCCCGCCGCTACCCGCACGTCGACGTCCGCCCGGACGTGCTCTACGTCGACGAGGGCGACGTGCTCACCTCGGCCGGCAAGACGGCGGCGCTCGACCTCTGCCTGCACCTGGTCCGCCGCGACCTCGGCGCGGCCGCCGCCAACGCGATCGCGAGGCGGCTCGTCGTGCCCGCCCACCGCACCGGCGGTCAAGCGCAGTTCATCACCCCACCCGCCGCGCCGCGCAACCCCGACGGGCTCGCGCCCACCCTCGAGTGGGCACGTGCCCGCCTCGACCAGCCCTTGACCGTGCGCGACCTCGCCGGGCACGCGAACCTCAGCACCCGCCAGCTCGCCCGCCGGATGCGGGCGGAACTGCGGGTCGGACCGCTCGACTGGCTCCACCACCAGCGGATCGCCCGCGCCCAGGAACTCCTCGAACGCACCGACGCCTCGATCGACCAGGTCGC
Organism: Saccharothrix sp. S26; assembly: GCF_021390395.1. GTDB lineage: Bacteria > Actinomycetota > Actinomycetes > Mycobacteriales > Pseudonocardiaceae > Actinosynnema. Next base: position 271,481 of record NZ_JAJUWT010000012.1, on the reverse strand, counting down.
GACCAGTTGCGGCCTGGGCACCTCCACCACCCTGCGCCGGCAGTTCCACCGCGTCCTCGGCGTCACGCCCACCGCGTACCGGGCGACGTTCCGCCTGGAGTGACGTTCGCGAACACCGCGTCAGTCGCGCGGCAGGCGTTCCATGAGCTGCCGGAACTCGTCCGGCGGGTAGATCTGCTCCAACTGCCCGTTCCGGGTCTCCGCGCGCAGCGGGTGCAGCCGGCCCCGGTGGAGCCAGAACACGTCGAGGCTGACCCGGTCGAGGGCCTTCGACCCGATGTCCTGCACCAGTTGCAGCACGGGCGCGATGGTCGCGAGGTCGCGGGCCTTGCGGATCGGGACGGCGATGATCTGGTGCTCGCGCGGCAGGCCGACGATCGCGCCGTGCGGGAGGTCGGTGCCCAGCAGCTGCTCCAGCCGGACCACCTGGGCCACACCCGAGACGCCCTGGTCGACGACGACGTGCATCGGTGAGTGGTCGTACTGGTCGAAGGTCTGGACCGTCACGTCGTCGGACCGCATGTTCTCGATCGCACGCATGAGCAGGTCGGTCGGCTTGGTGTGCCAGCGCTCCGCCAGGTGCCCGAGGACCGGGTACGCCTGCTGGAAGCTGCCGGACTCACCCGGCCCCATCGCCACCAGGAGCGCGACCAGGTCGTCGTTGAGGTGGATGTAGATCCCGTCCGGGCCGAGGTCCGAGGTATTCGCGGGAACCAGGCGGAACAACGACTCGCGCTGCGCGGCGGGGATGGCGAGCAGTTCGCGGCACGGGCTGTGGTTGGCGCAGTCGTCGTCCAGGGCCCGCTCGACACCATCGCCGCGCAGGCGGTTCACCAGCCGGTCGGCCTCGGCGGCGTCGAGGGGGAAGATCGTGTTGTGCGCGATCGGCCCGGAGATGACCGCCGGACCGACGACGGGTGGCGAGCCGTACTCGGCGGCCAGGCCGCTCGCCACCGCATTAAGCCGGCCGGCTCGCGGCCGTCCGGGACCGTCTTCCGCGTGCCACAGGGTGAGGTCGCCGCCGAGCCTGGTGGACCGGATGTTCTCCGAACCGAGGAGGCGGGCGACCTCCTGCACCAGGTCCATCCCGATGGAGTTCGTCGTCACCAGGTGCACGCCGTCGGCGGTCGTGAGCACCAACCGGGCAGCGTCGCCTGCTTGATCGGCCATTCGGCGATGCTAGGGTCTGACGCGGTGACCGCGACAGGGCATGGTGAAAACCTCGGTGGGCGATTGTGGTGCGGCGAAAGGAAAGCGCACTTCTCCGCGGCTTTCCGAGGTTGTGTCACGTGTGCGGATCGCCCCGCCGACGCCACGAGTCCACGTGACGGGGCATGAGCGGGTCAGCGCCAGCCGAGGGCGGGGGCGACGTGGGTCAGGACGTTGTCGAGCAGGTGGGCGTTGTAGTCGACGCCGAGCTGGTTCGGCACGGTCAGCAGCAGCGTGTCGGCTTCGGCGATCGCCTCGTCCTCGGCCAGTTGCCCGACCAGGACGTCGGGTTCGGCGGCGTAGCTGCGGCCGAAGACGGCCCTGGTGTCGGCGTCGATGTAGCCGATCTTGTCGGTGCTGTCGCCGTCCTGGCCGAAGTAGGCGTGATCGAGGTCCGAGGTGAGCGCGAAGATGCTGCGCGAGACCGAGACGCGCGGCTCGCGCTGCCACCCGGCTTCCGACCACGCCTTGCGGAACGCGCGGATCTGCTCGGCCTGCTGGACGTGGAACGGCGCGCCGCCCTCGTCGTTCTTCAGCGTCGAGCTCATCAGGTGCATGCCCTGCCGCGCGGCCCAGACCGCGGTGGCGTTGGAGCCCGCGCCCCACCAGATCCGGTCCCGCAGGCCCGGCGAGTGGGGCTCCACGCGCAGCAGCCCCGGCGGGTTGGGGAACATCGGGCGCGGGTTGGGCTGCGCGAAACCCTTGCCGTCCAGCACGGACAGCAGCACCTCGGTGTGCTTGCGTGCCATGTCGGCGTCCGTGTCGCCCTCGGCGGGCCGGTAGCCGAAGTACCGCCACCCGTCGATCACCTGCTCCGGCGATCCGCGGGAGAGGCCGAGTTGGAGCCTGCCGCCGGCGATGAGGTCCGCGGCGCCCGCGTCCTCGGCCATGTACATCGGGTTCTCGTACCGCATGTCGATCACGCCGGTGCCGATCTCGATGCGCTCGGTCCTGGCCCCGATCGCGGACAGCAGCGGGAACGGCGAGGCCAACTGCCGGGCGAAGTGGTGCACCCGGAAGTACGCGCCGTCCACGCCGAGCTCCTCCGCGGCGACGGCGAGGTCGACGGCCTGCACCAGCGCGTCAGCGGCAGACCTCGTCTGCGAGTGCGGCCCGTCCGACCAGTGCCCGAAGGACAGGAATCCGATTTTCTTCACGCCGAGGGAACGTCTCAAGGGGACGATGCATTCCCCTGCGCCGGAGGCGGCGGATGAACTGTGACCGTCCTGACCCGATGTGCGTCGCGGACGGTTCGGGGGCTGTTCGAGGGCGCGGGTTCGCCTCTGGTGGCGGACCCGGTCGTGGTGCTCGACGGCGGTTCGATCGTGGGGGTGGAGCTCGACGGGACCGTGCCGGAGAGGGCCGGGCCGGTTCCGGCACGACCTGATCCGCGAGTCCGCGCGGCTGACCCCGCCCACCGCGGCCAGGCTCACCGCGCACGCCCGGATGGCGGCGTGGCTGGAGCGGCGGGATCCGACGCGGGTGTCCGAGATCGCGTGCCACCGGGCGGTAATTGCAGCCCGTTGGCGAGCTGGCCGGCGTCCTGGCTTGTCGCCGCCGGCCAGGTGACGCCGACGAAACGCACGCCCTGGTCGCCTCGGCGTCAGCGGCGGCGGATCGGCTCGGGATGGCCCCGCTGCGACGGGACGCCGACGCGCTGGCGGCGGTACTGCGCGGGGGCACGCCTGGCGCGTTGACGCACCGCGAGCGCGAAGTCGCCGCACACCTCGCCGACGGCCTGACCAACAAGCAGCTCGCCGCGCTGCTGCACATCTCCGAGCGCACGGCGGAAAGCCACGTCCAGCACATCCTCGCCAAGCTCGGCTTCACCAACCGCGCCCAGGTCGCCGCCTGGGCCGCCGCGAGACGCCGGCCGGACGTGCACGCCTGATCAGCGGGTCGCGTCCATCCCGGACACGAACGCGGTGAGCAGCCGGGCGAACGTCGCCCGCTCCTCGTCCGACCAGTCCGCCATCGCCCGCGCGAAGACCTGCCGACGGACGGTGTGGGCGGCGTCGAGCTGCGCCCGACCGGACGAGGTGAGCGAGACCGGCGTGCGCCGACCGTCGTGCTGGTCCGCCTGCCGGGTGAGGAGGCCCTCGTCCACCGCCTTGGCCACGAGCCGGCTCGCCCGGGGTTGGTCCACGCCGAGCGCGGTCGTCAGCTCGGTCACCGACGACGGGCCGCGCTCCTCGACCGCGTCGAGCAGGGGGAACAGCGCGGGATCGACGGCCATGTGCCGCGACAGCGCCCGCCGGCTCTGACTGCGCCGAATCGCCACCATGGCCCGCTCCACTGCCACCACGGGATCGTCCATGCATGCCATCGTACATTTACATGTCGGTTCACATGGAGGTGTGGTGGAGCCTCTGCCGCGAATGAGGACCGGAGCTGCCCTCGCCGGCGTGCAGCCGTGAACGAACGGACGGTCTGGATCATCCTGTTCCGCGGGTTCGGCGGCAGCACGCAGCCGTCTCGCTCGCCGATTGCGAGGCGCTGATCGAGGCCAATCCGCCGAGGGCTTCGCCGTCATCGACAGGGTCGCTTACGTCCACGCACCCGGCGGCTTCGACGGCTCAAAACTGGCGGCGAAGTTCGACAGGCATCGGCGTGCCCCAACACCGCGCGCAACTGGAACACCGTCCTGAAACTGGCCGAGCCGGCCGCATTTCGGGGTTCACCTCATTTCGCACCGGGTCAGGTGGTCGGCAATCGCGATGGTGCACGGGGATCGCGATGGTGCACGGGGATCGGTGATTGGCCCGGAAAGTAGACTGCCGAAAAGTGGAACCAAGGAGGAGCCGTGGTGAGAAGCCCGGTCTGGGCAGGTCGGCCGAAGACGCGCGGCCTGGTCCTGGACGTGATCAGGGCGGCGCGCTCGATCAGCCGGGTGGAGCTCGCGGCGGCGACCGGTCTCACGGGTGCGACGATCTCCGAGGTCGTGCGCGAGCTGATCGGCGACGGCCTGGTCGTCGAGGCCGGCAGGGGTGCGTCGACGGGCGGCAAGCCGCGCACGCTGGTCCAGCTCAACCCGGTGGCCCGCTACAGCGTGGGCGTCCAGCTCGAGCGCAACGCGTGCGTCATCGTGGTCGTCGACCTGGCCGGTCGCCAGGTGGCCCGCACTTCATTCCGGGGCGTGGCGTCGCTGCCGCCGGACCAGGCGCTGCCGCTGGTCGCGGCGCAGGTGGAGGCGCTGCTGACGACGGCGGCCGTCGACCGGGACAAGGTGCTGGGGGTCGGCTTGGTCAGCTACGGGCCGCAGGACCGGCACGCCGGCGTGCTGTTGACGCCCCAGCCCACCGAGGAGTGGTACGACTACCCCGTCGCACCTCGCCTCGCGGAGCAGCTCGGCCTGCCGGTGCTGCTCGACAACGACGCCGCGGCGGCGGCCATCGGCGAGTACTGGATGGGTGCGGTGGAGCCGCACAGCACCTACGGCTGCATCTACATGGCCACCGGGATCGGCGGCGGAGTGGTGGTCGCCGGTGAGGTGTACCGGGGCAGTTCCTCGAACAGCGCGGAGATCGGCCACATCTCGATCGACGTCCACGGCGAGGAGTGCTCGTGCGGCAACGTCGGGTGCCTGGAGAACTACGCCGGACCGTCCACCGTGGTCCGGCAGGCGTTGGCGACACCAGGACTGGCCCGACGGCTGGCGCTCGACCCGGCCGCCGACGACTTCCTGACCGAGTTCGCGCGGATCGCGGCGGCGGCGAACACCGGTGACCCGGAGGCCCGTGAGCTCATCGAGCGGTCGGCGCGCTACCTCGGTCATGCCGCGGTCACCGTGGCGGTCCTGTTCGACCTGGACGTGGTCGTGCTGGCCGGACCGAGCTTCGTGGTGGCGGGGTCGATCTACCAGTCGGTGATCCAACAGGAGCTGGACCGCCGGTTGTTCGCCCGGCGGGCTCACCCGGTGCGGGTGGTGCCGTCGGTCAACGGGTCGGACGCGGCGGCGATGGGCGGGGCGGTGCTCGTCCTGCAGAGCGAGCTGACGCTCGGCCGCAGCCTCCCCGAGGACGGGGCACGCCCGGCGCCGGCCGTCGCCGGCGCGGACGAGGCGTCCTGACCGGGGGAGGTGTCACCCGCCTCGCTTGCCGGTGGGCTTGAGGCGCACGAGCACCTCGGCGTTGTCGGGGTGCGACCAGACCGCGGGGAAGGCGTACAGGTCGTCGTCGGTCGGCCAGCCGGTGAACTTGGCGTCGTGGTAGATGCTGATCGTGCCCTGGGTGAGCACCGGGATGTACGGCATCGCTTGTTCGACGCGGGTCTGGATCGTCTCCAGGTGGGGCTGCCGAGCGGTGGTGTCGGCGGGGTCGAGGAGCTTGAGCGCGTCGAGGGCCTGGTCGACCTGCGGGTCGGAGAACCGGCTGACGTTCGGGCCGGGCTTGGCGCCGACCGCGGCGGTCTGCGCGGTGCTGAAGAAGTAGTTGTAGAGGTAGTACGGGTCCGGCGCCGGGCCCTGGTAGAGCGAGTCGATGATCATCTGGTAGTTGCCGCGGTCCCTGGCGTCGACGAACTCGTTCCAGGAGACCTGCTGCGCGGTGAGCTTGATGCCGATCCGTTGCAGCTGCTGGCTCATCGTGTCGACCGCGGTGATGTAGTCGGTCCAGCCGGCGACGGTGCTCAGCGTCAGGGACACCGGCGCGCCGTCCTTGGCGTAGACGCCGTCCGGGCCTTTGGCGTAGCCGGCGCTCTCCAGGATCTGCTGCGCCTTGGCCGGGTCCGGCCGCATCGGGGCGGTCCGGTCCCGCAGCCGGGCGGAGATGAGGTCGCCGTCCCGGTCCGGCAGCAGGAAGCCCGGTGAGATGTGGCTGCCGGTGTTCTCGAACGCCAGCGCGTTGGTCTGGGTGCGGTCGATGGCGTGGTGGATCGCCTGCCGCACGGCCGGGTCGGTCTGGGGCCCTCGGCAGCCCAGGGCCGCGTTGCTGCACGTGACCAGCGCGATCTGGTTCACCGGGGTGATGACGGCCCGGTAGCCGGGGTAGTTCTTGCCGACGTCCCCGACGTCGGGCACGGGTCCGGTCTGCCAGTCGACCTGTCCTGCCTTGAGCGCGGCGGCGCCCGCCTGGTTGCCGGACAGCGCGAGGTAGCGGACCTTCTTGACGGCGGGCTCACCACCCCAGTAGGTCGGGTTCGCCTTGAGCGTGTACGCCTGCGGCTTGAACTCCTCCAGCACGTACGGGCCGGTGCCGACCGGGTGCTCCACCACGGCGACCGCCGGGTCGGCGATGTCCTTCCACTCGTGCTCGGGCACGATGTACGTCCTGCCCAGCAGTGACGGGCCGTCCGCGAACGACGGCCGGTCGAACGTGACGACCACGTGCGCGTCGTCGACCGCCGCGGCGCGTCCGGCGTAGCCGGTGCTGTTCATGCCCTTGTGCTCGCTGATCATGCCGAGGGTGAACACGACGTCGTCGGCGGTGAACTTCTCGCCGTCGGACCAGGTCACGCCATCGCGGAGGGTGATGGACAGCTGCGTGCCGTCCGCGTTCCAGTCGAACCCGGCTCCCAGCCGCGGCACCGGGTCGGCGTCCCGGACGACGTTGTAGAAGAACAGGGTCTGGAAGATCGTCCCGGTGCCACCGATGTTGGCCGGCGCGTAGGGGTTGAAGTTGATCTGGTAGTCGCCGGACTGGCCGGTGTAGGCGACCAGGGTGGAGCTCTCGGCCCCGGTCGAGGTGTTCGACGGTCCGCAGCCCGCGAGCACGACGGCCGCCGCGAGCAGGGCGGTTGCGTGGCGCGCCCCGGCGCCGAGAACCCTTGACACCCTCACGACGTCCTCCTTGACGCGTTGCGCGGGCCTGCCGCCGCAGCCGCCCGCCCCAGATTAAGTTGCCGAACTAAGCAGTCAATAGGGCAGATGGACGCCTGTCGGTGGAGACCGCCGGTCGGGGAGCTCATCCTCATCTACGCAGGCCATTGACTTACTTAAGATGCCTGAGTAACCATTCCGTTGTCTTGGTCCCCGTGTCGACCGCCCTGGGAGTGAGCTGTCATGACGCGCTCGAACCTCCACGACGGGTGGAACCTGCGCGCCGTCGCAGGCCCGGTGCCGGCGGTCTTGGCCGACCGGGACGTGCCCGCCCGGGTGCCCGGCAGCACCCACCTCGACCTGATGGCCGCGAACCTGGTCCCGGACCCGTACCGGGACCGGAACGAGGCGGCCCTGACGTGGATGCACCGCGTCGACTGGCAGTACTCCACGACGTTCCAGGCGGCGGCGCCGCGTCCCGGCGAACGGGTGGACCTGGTCTTCGACGGCATCGACACCGTCGCGACCGTCGAGCTCAACGGCACTGTGCTCGGCCGCACCGCGAACATGCACCGCGGCCACCGCTTCGACGTCGGTCGGTCACTGCGCGGCGGCGACAACGTCCTCACCGTGACGCTGTGGTCCGCGCTCGCCCACGCCGAGAAGGTCGAGGCCGAACTCGGGTGGCGACAGCGGGCCTACCCGCACCCGTACAACGCGATCCGCAAGATGGCCTGCTCGTTCGGCTGGGACTGGGGACCCGACCTGCAGACCGCCGGTCTGTGGAAACCCGTGCGGCTGGAACGCTGGGACACCGCCCGCCTGGCCGCGGTGCGCCCACTGGTCACCGTGGACGCCGACGGCACGGGCCGCGTCGACGTGCACCTGGAACTCGACCGCGCCGCGGAACGCGACTGCACCGCGCGGGTCACCATCGGCGGCCGCGCGGAACGGGTCACGATCACCGGCGACACCGCCCACGTCACCGCGTTCGTGCCGGACGCCCGGTTGTGGTGGCCGGTGGGCTACGGCGACCAGCCGCTCTACGACCTGACCGTCGAGCTGCTGGCCGACGGCGAGCAGGTGGACGCCGTCCGGCGCAAGGTCGGGTTCCGCACCGTCACCGTCGACACCGAACCGGACGAGTTCGGCACGCCGTTCGCCTTCGTCGTCAACGGCCGGCGCGTCTTCGCCAAGGGCGCCAACTGGATCCCGGACGACCACTTCCTCACCCGGGTCACCCGCGAGCGGCTCGACCGCCGGCTCGACCAGGCCGTCGGGGCGAACATGAACATGCTCCGGGTCTGGGGCGGCGGCATCTACGAGACCGACGACTTCTACGACGCCTGCGACGAACGCGGTGTGATGGTGTGGCAGGACTTCCCCTTCGCGTGCGCCTTCTACGCCGAGGAGGAGCCGCTGCGCGGTGAGGTCGAGGCCGAGGCCCGGGAGAACGTCACCCGCCTGGTCTCCCACCCGTCGCTCGTGCTGTGGAACGGCAACAACGAGAACCTCCCCGCCTACACGGACTGGGAGGGCTGGCGGGACGGCCTGGAAGGACGCACCTGGGGCGGCGGCTACTACACCGACCTGCTGCCCGGGATCGTCGCGGAACTCGACCCCACCCGCCCGTACGCGCCGGGCAGCCCGTACAGCCCCGGTGACCTGCCACCCAACGACGCCCACCACGGCACCCGCCACGACTGGGACGTCTGGAACTTCCTCGACTACACCCACTACCGCGACCACGTCCCGCGGTTCTGCGCCGAGTTCGGCTTCCAGGGGCCACCCACCTGGACCACCCTCACCCGCTGGGTCCACGACCAGCCGTCGACGCCCTCCTCGCCGGCGTTCCTGGCACACCAGAAAGCCGTCAACGGCAACGTCAACCTCGACCGCGGCCTGGCCCGCCACCTGCCCGTCCCGACCGACTTCGAGCAGTGGCACTGGGCGACCCAGCTCAACCAGGCCCGCGCGGTGGCGTTCGGCATCGAGCACTACCGCTCCTGGTGGCCCCGCACCGCCGGAGCCCTGGTCTGGCAGCTCAACGACTGCTGGCCCGCCATCTCCTGGGCCGCCATCGACAACGACGAACGCCCCAAACCCCTCTACTACGCGCTCAAGCACGCCTTCGCCGCGCGCCTGCTGACCATCCAGCCGCGCGGAGGAAAGCCGACCCTGGTCGCGGTCAACGACCACGACCAGCCCTGGACGGGCGCCGTGCGGTTGGCCCGGCAGAGCTTCACCGGCGAGGTGATGGCCACCACCGAACTGGAGCTCGCCGTGCCGCCCCGGTCCACCGCCCGGCTGGACCTGGCCGACAACCTCCTGGAACCCGCCGACCCGGGCGGGGAAGTGCTGGTCGCGACCGCGGGCGACGTCCACGCCCACCACCTGTTCGCCGAAGACCTCGACCTCCGCTACCACCCGGAACCCTTCACCGCCGCCGTCACGCCCGTGCCCGGTGGCTACCGCGTCGACGTGCGGGCCACCTCCTTCGTCCGCGACCTCGGCCTGCTGGTCGACAAGGTGGCCGCCGACGCGGTCGTCGACGACATGCTCATCTCGCTCACCGCCGGGGAAAAGCACCACTTCCTCGTCCGCACTTCGGAGGAATTGCCCGATCCGACCGTTCTGCTGCACCCACGGGTGCTCAACTGCGCCAACACGGTGACCTCGGAAGGCTCGTGAACCACGCGCAAACATGACGGGGCGGACCATGGGAGCCGCGCCCGGAATTCGGCGACCGATCGTCAGGAATGCTCGGCACCGAACTCTCGTGGTATCTGCGACTTACAGGTCTTCAAGTTCCGCAACATCTTCGCTACGGTTGGCCTGGGAACGCTCCCAGATCAAAATGGGTCGCCATTCGGAGCGGCCCGTCTCCACCTCGCCGGTCCTTTCGGCTGCGGAACCGAGTCGTGGGCACGGCAGCGGACCGGACGTCATTCGCACAAGGGAGTGCTGATGTTGGGAAGAGTCAGAAAACGTCGTAGCGCGTTCGCCGCGATGGGCGCGGCGGTGTCCATCGCCGGCACGGCTTTGTTGGCGACGGTCGGCGGGTCGTGGGTCGGCGACGCGAGCGCGGCGGCGGCGTTCGCGTGCCGGGTCGACTACTCGACCAACGACTGGGGCAGCGGGTTCGGGGCCAACGTGACGGTCGCCAACCTCGGTCCGTCGGCGGTCAACGGCTGGACGCTGACCTACAGCTACAGCGGCAACCAGACCCTCCAGCACGGCTGGAGCGGCACGTGGTCGCAGTCGGGCAAGAAGGTCACGGTGGCCAACCTGAGCTGGAACGCCACCATCCCGGCGAAGGGCAGCGTCAGCGCGGGGGCGAACTTCTCCTACAGCGGCAGCAACGCCAAGCCGACGGACTTCGCGGTCAACGGTGCCCCGTGCACCGGCGTGGACCCGACCACCACCACCACCACGACCACCACCACCACGACCACCACCACGACCACTCCGCCGGTCGACGGGCCGGCGCCGGAGCTGCGCGTGTCGGGCAACAAGCTGGTCACCGCCGACGGCAGGCCGTACCGGCTGCTGGGGGTGGACCGCTCCAGCAGTGAGTTCGCCTGCGTCCAGGGCAAGGGCATGTGGGACGGCGGTCCGGTGGACCAGGCGTCGGTGGACGCGATGAAGACCTGGAACATCCGCGCGGTGCGGGTGCCGTTGAACGAGGAGTGCTGGCTGGGCGTGTACGGCTCGCCCGGCGGGGCCACCTACCAGAAGCACGTCAAGGACTACGTGGACCTGCTGGTGGCCAACGGCATCAACGTGATCCTCGACCTGCACTGGACCTGGGGCGCGTACACCGACAGCCCGGACTGGCACTGCAAGGACGAGCACGCGGTGTGCCAGAAGCCGATGCCGGACGCGAAGTACTCGCCGCAGTTCTGGACCGGCGTCGCCACCACCTTCAAGGGCAACGACGCCGTCGTCTTCGACCTGTTCAACGAGCCGTACCCGGAGATGGCCGCGGACTGGAACAAGACCCTGGGCTGGCAGTGCTGGCGCGACGGCGGCACCTGCACCGGGCTGCCCTACGAGGTGGCCGGCATGCAGGACCTGGTCGACGCGGTCCGGTCCACCGGCGCGACCAACGTGCTGATGCTGGGCGGCCTGGAGTGGGCCAACGACCTGCGCGAGTGGTTGGCGCACAAGCCGTCCGACCCGCTGGACAACCTCGCCGCCTCCTGGCACGCCTACAGCTTCAACGCGTGCGCCACCGAGTCCTGCTGGGACACCCAGATCGCCCCGTTCGCGCAACAGGTCCCGGTCGTGCTGGGCGAGTTCGGCCAGGAGGACTGCGGCTTCGAGTACATGCAGCGGCTGGTCGACTGGGCCGACGCGCACCACATCGGCTACCTCGCGTGGACCTGGAACCCGTGGGGCTGCACCACGGGCGCCGTGCTCATCAAGGACTGGAACGGCACACCGGAACCCGGCATCGGCGAGGGCCTCAAGGCCCACCTGCTCTCCGTCACGCCGTAACCCCGCGACCCGACCGGCCCGCCGACTACCCCCGGCGGGCCGGTCGGCCACACCCGGCGTTCCCACCGGACCTCAGGGGCGGACGCCGATCCCGTCGACCAGGGCCGTCGTCACCGAACTCGACTCCACGACCGTCCCGGCCGGCAGGGGGCCGTCCGACTCGGTCAGCACTCGGCGGTCGCCGATGAACTCGCCGGTGGCCGGGTCGATGATGACCTCCTGGCGGTCGTCGCCGTCGGTCACGGCCAGCGCGACGCCCCGCCTGCCGTCGAGGTTGGCCGACTGGTCGACCACCTCCAGGCCGGGCAGCAGCGCCAGCGCCCGGAACAGCGCCGCCCGCAGGTCGGCGGGCACCTTGCCGCTGCGCAGCAGGTCGGAGGCGAGGACCAGTGCCTCCTGGTGGTCGCTGGACCCCCGTCCCCGACCGTCCGCGAGCAGGCGCTCCAGCAGCGCCTCCGGCGCGCGGGGGAGGCCCGCCAGGAACCGGGCGTTGGGCTGCTGCCACGCTCCCGGGTCCTCCTGGCATCGCCGGTCGCACCGGCCGCGGACCTCGGCCTGCGACGCGGGCCGCAGGTCCACCCCGGCGCTGCGCGCCTGCTCCTCGGTGCCGACCAACCAGTCCCGCCGACCGGTGTCCCGAGGGCGGACCAAGTACTCCTCGCCCTCCTTTGCGGGCAACCACACCTCCAGGACCTCCTCGCCCAGCCACCGGAAGTCCTGCCCGCCCTGGTGGGTCTGCACCGCGGACCGGTGGCGGCTGATCGCGTACCGGTACTGGCCGGGGCCCGGTACCGGGTCCGTCGTCGTGATCGCGTCCGCCGCGCCGGTCAACGCCTGCGCCGCCTCGGCGGTCGCGGGCGTCGGACCACCCAGCGCGACCTGGGCCAGCACCCCGCCCGCGGCCAGCGCGGCGACGCCCGCGGCGACACCCCACCACCGCCGCGCCGGCCTGCCCACCGGCCGTCCGGCCGCGGCGAGCGCCAGCACCTTCTCCCGGTTGGCGGCGAAGCTCTCGCCGGTCATCGGCGCCGTGTCGCCACGCACGTCCCGCACGACGTCGTCCACTTCGTCCTCACGCATCGCGCGCCTCCTCGGTCCTCAGCTTCGTCCTGGCCCGGTGCAGGCGCGTCCGCACCGTCTGCTCCTTGATCCCGAGCACCTCCGCGATCTCCGCCGCGGTCAGCCCGCCCCACGCCACGAGCAGCAGCACGTCGCGCTCCTCGGCGCGCAGCCCCGCGATGGCCTCGGCCATCCGCCGGGCGCGCACGTCCGCGTCCACGCTCTCCGCGACCCGGTGGTCCACCTCGTCCTGGGTGGACCGGCGGCCACCGTCCCGTGCCCAGGCCCGCAGCCGGGTCTCCTCGGAGCGGTGGTGCCGCCGCAGCAGGTTGGTGGCTATCCCGTACAGCCACGCCTTGGGCCCGGCGCGGGTCGGGTCGAACCCCGACCGCTGCTCCCAGGCGACCAGGAACACGTCGGCCACGAGGTCGTCGGCCACCGCCGTCCCGGCCCGTCGGGCCAGGTAGTGGTGGAGCGGGCGGGCGTGGGCGTCGTACCAGGCGGCCAGCGCTTCCGGCCCGTCGAGCCGCTCCACCGGGGGACTCCTCCTGCGCGTCACTGGGACGCTGTCGGTTCGCACGGAACTGATTGCCGCTCGCCGCCGCGAGCGTTCCCACTGCCGGGCCCGCTCGACCGCGAGCCAGGGCGCCCATGCATGCTATTGTGCATATACATGTCGAATTACATGGAGGTCGGATGAAACCCCTCGGCTACTGGCTCGTGCACCTCCACGACCTGATCGAGACCAGGTTCCACCGGGCGCTCGAAGCGGACGGCCTGACCCGCAGGCACTGGCAGGTGCTGAACACGATCGCGACCGAGCCCGGCACCCTGACCGAGGTCGAGCAGGCGCTCGCCCACTTCCACGACGACGTCCGGCCGCTGGTCGAGGACTTCGCCGGTCGTGGTTGGCTCACGGGAGAGTGCGAGTTGACCGAAGCGGGACGTCGGGCCCACGACCGGATCGCCGCACAGGTGCACGCCCAGCGGGCGCGGCTCCTCGACGGGATCTCCGACGACGAGTACGTCGAACTGATCAGGATGCTCGAGCGGATCGCGGAGAACGCGGCGGCACCGGTGTAGTCGTCGCCCACCGGCGCGGTTCTGGTCGGGCCGGCCGCCCAGGATCACCTGCTCGACCCGCGCACTCCGGTTCGCGCACGGCGAGATGACCCCGCCCGAACTGGCCCGCCGCCTGAACCTCGCGCACCAGGGGGTCATCGCCATCGAGCCGGGCCGCTACTCGCCCTCGCTGGAAATGGCGTTCCCGACAGCCGCGTGCTCGACGTCCCGCACGGGATCCCGCCTCACCGCGCCGGACCTGCGAATAGCAACAAGGCAACCAACGAGCTGTTCTCCTCCGGTAAGGCTGCGGCACGGGCTGGTTCCCCGACTCCTGACCGCCCGGGTCAAGCGTCCTGCGCTTCGACCTCGGTCGACGGCGGAGCGGGCCGGGCGTCCGCCACGGCGTGGTCCACGTCGGGGTGCACGTCGAACACCTGGTCCAGGTTGGTGGCCTGGATCGGGCGCAGCACGGCGCGGTGATCGGCCACCAGGACGATCCGAACGCCGTGCTGGTCGGCCCGCGCGGCCGCCTCGATCAGCAGCGCCAAGCCGCTGGACGCCAGGAACGTCACGCCGGTCAGGTCGATCGCCACCCGTTCCGGCGCGCCGTCCAACCAGGCCAGCAGCTCCGGGCGCAGCCTGTCCACGGTCCTCATGTCGACCTCGCCCGCGACGCGCAGCACGGGCACGCCGTCCACCGAGACGGCCCGCACCGAGACCACCGCGGACGCACTGTCCTCGCTCATCAGCGCAACCTTTCGCCTGCCGAGACAGTAACCGCGCCACGCCGTCCGCACATCGGCGGACACCGATCGGGCGACACCGATCAGTGCAGGTCACCGGGCCCGGGACAGGCAGGTTCCCGCCTCACGCCGCACTGGAGTCCCGCTGAGCGAACCCGCCCCGCGCCGGAGTCTTCGCCGTCCCGACGTTACGCCGATCGAGTGAATTGAGTGCGATTCCGGTGAAGCCGCGGACCGCGACTGACTACCTGTTGCGCGTGGATTGCGCGCTCGATCTCCCAGATCCGTCCCCGGCAGCCCGTCACCCCGCGTCGTGGGGAGGGCAGGAATGACCGGCAGCCGGGCCGCGGGGGAGTGGGTTCCCGCCGAGGTCGACATCGACCGCCCCAGCGCGGCCAGGATCTACGACTACCTGCTCGGCGGCGGCCACAACTTCGCCAGTGACCGGGAGCTGGCGGCGCGACTGCTGGCCGCGCAGCCCAACGTGCGCGAGATCGCGCGGCTGAACCGGGCGTTCCTGCGCCGCGCGGTGATGTTCATGATCGAGTCGGGGGTGCGGCAGTTCCTCGACCTGGGCTCGGGCATCCCGACCGTCGGCAACGTGCACGAGATCGCGCAGAACGCGGCACCGGGGACGCGGGTGGTCTACGTCGACTACGAACCGGTGGCCGTGGCGCACAGCCGCCTGCTGCTGGCGGACGACCCGGACGCGGTGATCGTGGACGCCGACATCACCCGCCCCGACGACGTGCTCGACGCGCCGGCGACCCGGCGGATGCTCGACTTCGACCAGCCCGTCGGCCTCCTGGCGGTCACCATCGGCCACTACATCCCGCCCGAGGCGGACCCCGCCGGGTTGTTCGCCCGCTACCGCGAGGCGTTGGCACCCGGCAGCCACCTCGCCCTGACCCACCTCACCGACGACTTCGCCACCGTGGACGGCGAGCGGATCGTGGAAACCATGAAGGCGACCCAGAACAACGTCTTCCCCCGTGGCCGCCAGGAGGTGCTCGACCTGTTCGCGGGCTTCGAGCTGGTCGAGCCGGGCCTGGTCACGACCTCGCAATGGCGGCCCGAGAACGGGTTCCACGAGGTGCGTGACGTCCAACAGGACGCCCTCTACGCCGGTGTCGGCCGGCGTCCGTGATCGCTTCGCACGGCGGGCGACAACCCTTCGGCGGACGCTCGCGTGACGGCACGGGCGGGTCGTCACCGGATCCGGTGGGTGAGTGCGGCACGGGACCGGCATGACCGGGAGGTCCGCGGGTAGTCCGGGGGCATGCGCGCCCTCACCGTTGTCCCCGGAACCCCGGGGTCGTTGGACCTGGCCGAGCTGGCGGATCCCGAGCCCCGGTCGGGGGAGTTGTTGGTGGAGGGGCTGGCGGTCGGGGTCTGCGGAACCGACAAGGAGATCGTGCAGGCCGAGTACGGCTGGGCCCCACCGGGCCGAGAGCGGTTGGTGTTGGGGCATGAATCACTCGGTCGAGTGAGGACCGCGCCTGACGGCAGTGGTTTCTCGGCCGGTGACCTCGTGGTCGGCGTGGTGCGGCGGCCGGACCCCGTGCCGTGCGGGGCGTGCGCGCGAGGGGAGTTCGACAACTGCCGCAACGGCCGCTACACCGAGCGCGGCATCAAGGAGCTGGACGGCTACGCGTCCGAGCTGTGGTGCGTCGAAGCGGACTACGCCGTCGCCCTCGACCCGGGGCTGGCGGAGGTCGGGGTGCTGATGGAGCCGACCACGGTCGTGGCCAAGGCGTGGGAGCAGGTGTGGCGGATCGGCGGGCGCGCCTGGTACGAGCCGAAGCGGGCGCTGGTCACGGGCGCGGGTCCGATCGGGATGCTCGCCGCGATGATCGGCGTCCAGCAGGGCCTGGAGGTGCACGTGCTCGACCGGGTGACCAGCGGGCCGAAACCCCGCCTGGTCGAGGCCCTGGGCGCGACCTACCACCACGACGACGTCGACGACGTCGCGTCGAAGCTCCAGCCCGACGTGGTGATCGAGGCGACCGGTGCGGGCAGCCTGGTGTTCTCCGCCATCCGCAACACCGCTCCCTTCGGGGTGGTGTGCCTGACCGGTGTCTCGTCCAGCGTCCGCAAGACCCAGGTCGACACCGAGGGCGTGAACCGCGAGATGGTGCTGGAGAACGATGTGGTGGTCGGCTCGGTCAACGCCAACCTGCGCCACTACCGGCAGGCCGCCGACGCGCTGGCCCAGGCCGACCGGGACTGGCTGGCCGGTCTGATCACCCGACGGGTGCCGCTCGAGTCGTTCGAGGACGCCTTCGAACCCGGCCCGGACGACGTGAAGGTCGTGATCACGCTGGACGGCGGTGACTGAGCCGTGCCGTCGAAGATCGAGGACTACGCCCTGCTGGGCGACCTGCAGACCGCCGCCCTGGTCGGCAAGGACGGCAGCGTCGACTGGCTGTGCCTGCCCGCGTTCGACTCGCCCGCCTGCTTCGCCGCGCTGCTGGACGACGTGGACGCGGGCCGCTGGCTGCTCGCCCCGGCCGCCGGCGGCCCGGCCACCCGCCGTCGCTACCGCGGTGACGCGCTGGTGCTCGAATCGGAGTGGGACACACCGGACGGCACCGTGCGCGTGATCGACTGCATGCCCCCGCGCGGCGAGGCCGCCGACGTGGTGCGCGTCGTGCAGGGCGTGTCGGGCCGCGTGCCGATGCGGATGGACCTGCGCCTGCGGTTCGACTACGGCGACGTCGTGCCGTGGGTGCGCCACCACGGCGGCGCCTTGGCCGCGATCGCCGGGCCGGACGCGGTGTGGCTGGAAACCACCGTGCCGCTGCACGGGCACGACCTGACCACCACCGCCGAGTTCGAGGTGCGCGCCGGGCAGCGCGTGCCGTTCGTCCTCATCCACACCGCCTCGCACCGGCACCGCCCGCACGCGGTCGACGCCGAGCAGGCCGTCCTGGACACGGAGGACTTCTGGCGGGGGTGGATCGGCCGCTGCACCTACGACGGCCCGTGGTCGGAGGCGGTCCGGCGGGCCCTGGTCACGCTCAAGGCCCTGACCTACGCGCCCACCGGCGGCATCGTCGCGGCGGCCACCACGTCGTTGCCCGAGCAGTGGGGCGGACCGCGCAACTGGGACTACCGCTACTGCTGGTTGCGTGACGCCACGTTCACCCTCCAAGCCCTCCTGGGCACCGGTTTCCTGGCCGAGGCACGCGCCTGGCGCGAGTGGCTGGTCCGCGCGGTCGCGGGCGACCCGGCGAAGCTGCAGATCATGTACGGCATCGACGGCCGCAGGCGGCTGCCCGAGCAGACCTTGCCGTGGCTGTCCGGTTACGAGGGCGCATCGCCCGTGCGGGTGGGCAACGCGGCGGCGGACCAGTTCCAACTCGACGTGTGGGGCGAGGTCCTCGACGGCCTGCACCTGGCCCGCGAGGCGGGGCTGCACACCAGCGACACCGCGTGGGACCTGCAACGGGCGCTGCTGGACTACCTGGAGGGCCACTGGGACGACCCGGACAACGGCCTGTGGGAGGTGCGCGGCCCGCGCCGGCACTTCGTGCACTCCAAAGTCATGGCCTGGGCCGGGTTGGACCGGGCGGTGCACACCGTGGAGAACCACGGGTTGAACGGCCCGGTCGACCGGTGGAGGCAGGTGCGCGACCGCATCCACGCCGAGGTGTGCGCGCGGGGCTACGACGCCGAACGCGGCACGTTCACCCAGTTTTACGGCTCGCACGGGCTGGACGCGGCGCTGCTGCTCATCCCGCGCGTGGGTTTCCTGCCGTGGGACGACCCGCGCGTGCGGGGAACGGTGGACGCGGTGCGCCGTGAGCTGTGCGAGGAGGGGTTCGTGCTGCGCTACCGCCCCGACGCCGACGGCGGCGTGGACGGCCTGCCCGGCACGGAGGGCGCGTTCCTGGCGTGCACGTTCTGGCTCGCCGACGCCCTGCACGGCACCGGCCGCGTCCGCCAGGCGCGCGAGCTGTTCGAACGGCTGCTCGACCTGCGCAACGACGTCGGCCTGCTCAGCGAGGAGTGCGACCCCGCCACCAGCCGCCACATGGGCAACACGCCCCAGGCGTTCAGCATGGAAGCGCTGGTCAACACCGCCCGCCGGCTGACCGGCGCGTCCACGCGCACGTCCGCCGGCAAGGCGGAGCAAGCCCTGTGAAGGCGCGGCCTAGCGCCTCGAGGGGAAGAACATGCCCCAGTACAGACCGCAGCTCGAGGGCTTCTCCGCAACGGCGGTCAGGCTGAACGACTCACGGGCGTCGGGCCGCGCGCCGTCGACGACGAAGGTGAGTTCGGCTCGAACCTCATACGTGTACTGCGGGTCGGTGGCGAACTCGGTCAGTTCGTGCCGGATCGCGTTCCCCTGCGGTTGCACCGAGAAATCCACCTCGCCGCAGCTCTTGCTGAGCCAGACGGTGCTCTTCACCTCGGTCGTCCCGGCCGCGGGGCTCAGGGAGAATAAGTAGTCGACCCGCGGGCCGTCGGCGAAGTCCCAGTGGAAGGCGTACGAGTCGTCCGCCAGCCAACTGCTCTGCCGTGGTTTGGGCCCGGTCAGCGTGCCGACCTCGTGACGGCCTTCGAGCAGGTCGACGCTCACGGCGGAGGTCGGACCGGGCTGCGAGGCAGTGGTCGGAGCAGGGGAGGCGGTGCAGGCGACGAGGACGGGCGCGACGAGGATCGACACGGCCAAAGTGCTCTTCATGTGAACTGACCTTTCCTGGGGGCGCCGCGTGGAGACCGCGGGCAGCGGTCGCGACGCCACACCTGATCATGCCCTGGCGGCCCGGGCTCGCCGCGGCCTCGCCGTCGCGCCCGCACGAGGGGGTGTCGGCCGGTCGGGCGGGATCACCGCAGCTCGCTGCCGGCGCGGGTGAGGCCGGGCGTGACCTCCGAGCGGTCCCCGAACCTTCGGGTCGCCGTGCCGCTCAGGGCGTGCGCCGGTTCGGCGGTCCCGGCTCGGCTTCGCTGACCGGCACCGTCGCCGCGGCGTCCGGCCTGGCCGCGGTGACCTTCCGCGCCCCGGTCCGCAGTGCCTCCGCGCACTCCCGCGCGGTCGGGCGGCGGCGGGCGGTGAGGGAGGTCATCAACCGCACCAGGCGGGCCAGGTCGGCGGGCAGGTCCTCGGGAACGGTGGGTGGGCGGTGCAGGCGCGCGATGGCGGCGTCGACCTGGCCGCCCCGGTACTCGCGCCGGCCGGTCAGGCACTCCAGCAGCACCAGCCCCAGGGCGTAGACGTCGGCGGCGGGGCCGACCTCCTCACCGCGGACCTGCTCCGGGGCGAGGTAGGCCGCCGTGCCGGGCACGTGACCGGTGCGGGTGAGCCCCGAGGCGACCGCCGAGCGCGCCAGACCGAAGTCGACCAAGTACGGCGCGCCGGCCCGGTCGAGCAGGATGTTCGACGGCTTGAGATCCCGGTGCACCACGCCCTGGTGGTGCACGTACGCCAGCGACTCGGCCACCGCGGCACCCACTCGGCGGACCTCCGTGACGGTCAGGGCACCCCGTTCCACCCGCGCTCGCAGCGTCGGTCCTTCGACCAGTTGCAGCACCATGAACGGCTTGCCGCCGTGCCGGCCCACGTCGTACAGGGACACCACGCCGGGATGCGACAACCCGGCCAGCGTCCGGGCCTCCAGCTCGAACCGGCGGACGGCGTCGACGTCGTCACCCAGCCGGAACACCTTGACCGCGACCGGGCGGCGCAGGTCGACGTCCCAGGCCCGGTGGACCTCGGCCATGCCGCCGGCCCCCAGCGGTCCGACCAACGCGTACCTGCCCGCCACCAGCTCACCGCCAGGCGGCGGCACCCCCGTCATGCGCATCCTTCGCAGAATCGGAACAACGCATCAATACTCCATTGTCGCACTCCGCGAAAGCAAATCCGATCGGTTCGTGCCGAAGATGTCCGAATGAACCGTCGACCGCACGATTGCGAGCCGTGCTTTCGAGGGTTCATCGGTTTGTCGACCCGCTCCGAGAGCGTTTCGGAACCGACCGGGGCGGTGTTCAGGACTCGGGTCTGGTGGCCTCGTCGACGAAGTGCTCCGCCAGGTCCCGGAGCTTGCGGTTCTCCTCCTGCGACCGGTCCACGAGCATCGTGAACGCCTCGTCGGCGGAGACGCGGTGCACGGCCATCACGATGCCCTTCGCCTGGTCGATGACGGCCCTCGATTCCATCGCCTCGTGCAGCTGGTCCACCTGCCGGCGGGCCCGCAGGTAGCGGCGGGCGTTGCCCAGGGCGGCCTCGGCGGCGGTGGTGTAGAGCCCGAGCAGGGCGGCGTCCAGCTCGCGGAAGCCGTGCGTCTGCCTGCCGTAGAGGTTGAGGGAACCGTGGTACTGCTCGTCCAGGAGCAGGGGCGCGGACAGGTAGCTGCCGATGCCCAGGCGGGTGGCCGCTTCGGCGAAGGCCGGCCACCGTTCGGCCGCCTCGCCGACGGCGACGCGCTGGAACTGCCGGGACTCGGCGGCCTCCAGGCAGGGTCCCTCACCGGCCTCGTACTGGGCGCGGTCCACCGCCAGCGTGTGCTCGTCGGTCCAGGCGAGGGATTCGGCGGCGCCGTCGCGCAGCACCGTCACGCTCGCGAGGTCGGCGTCGGGGATCGCGCCGACGACCTGCCGGCACACGCGGTCCATGATGGCCGACAGGTCCTCCTCGTCGGCCAGGACCTGCGTCAAGTCGGCCAAGGCCGAGGTGACCACGTCCAGCCGCCGGAGGACACCGTCCACGTCGTTCGCCACCGCTGTCCCTCATTCCGCACCGCTGAGCACGACGGGTCGTCCACGTCCCGAACCGAAAGACAACCACAGCGCCGGTGGACCGTGGGCGCAGCGTACGCACACCCTCGCGCCGGAGTGAACCGCGGTTCGTGGCGGCGTGGGGGTAATCACCCGTTCTCGGCCGGGCCCGCCCCTATTCGAACGGCGAGCGCGTCGGTGGTGAGGCCGCGCAGCCCGGACAGCGACAGCACGCGCGCGGGAGGGGTGCCGTCCACGGCGTGCACGGTCAGGGCGCGGCGGGCGCGGGTCGCGGTCGCCGCGGCCTCCAGCAGCAGGGCGATGCCCGAACTGCTGAGGTAGGCGACCTGGCCAAGGTCGATCGCGACCGGGCGCGGGTCGGCCGAGTCGATCCGGGCGGTCAGGGCCGCGCGCAGGCCGTCCACGGTCTTGAGGTCCACGTCACCGGTCAGGCGCACCACCTGGACCGGGGCGTCGTCGGCGGAGTCGGTCACGGCCGCGTGCCCGTGGGCCGGTTCCGCCGCCGCGGGGACCGGTGCGCGCGAGGACTCGTCGGTGAGGTGGAACTCGACGGTCGTGCCGTCCTCGCCGTGGTGGAACACCGCGCCTTCGCCGATCGTGCGGATGATCTGCAGGCCGCGACCCCGGTAACCCTTGTCCTCGGGCTCGGGTCGCCAGCGGCCGTGATCGCGGACGGTGACGCGCAGGCCCGTGCCGGTGGTGGCGACGGCGTAGGTGAAGTCACCGGGGGCGTCGGCCGGGTACGCGTGGTCCACGGCGTTGGCGGCGGCCTCGCCCAGGGCCAGTTGCAGGTCGTCCAGCAGGTCTGCGGACAAGCCCGCGGTGGCGGCCCACGCGGTGACGTTGCGGCGCATCACCGCCAGTTCGGCCGGGACCGCCGGCACGGTGCCGCGCAGGGGCGGGGGCAGGTGGCGGGCCACCACCAGGGCCACGTCGTCGTCCTGGCCGTCGGCCAACAGTGACGAGGTGATGGCGTCGCTGAGCGCCTGCGGCGGCAGGTCGTGCGCGTCGCGGACGGCGTCCAGCAGCCGTTGCAGGCCCTGGTCGACCACCGTGCCGCGGCGTTCGACCAGGCCGTCGGTGTAAAGCACCACGGACGCCCCCGGTGCCAAGGTGGTCGTGCGGTCCACGTACGGCGCACGGCCCGGTGCGCCCAGGACCGCTCCGGCGTCACCGGGCAGCAGGGCGGCCCGGCCGGACGCGTCGAGCACCAGCGGCGGCGGGTGCCCGGCGACGGCCCAGCACAGCTCGCCCGTGCTCCAGTCGAACGTCAGGCAGGCGCACGTGCTGCCCACCGCGCCGTTGACCCGGGCGGTGAACGCGTCGAGCCGCTCCAGCGCGGCGGCGGGGGAGTGGCCGTCGAGCAGGTAGCCCGCGAGCGCGCTGCGCAGCTGCCCCATCACCGCGGCGGCGCTCGGCCCCTTGCCGACGACGTCGCCCACGGACAACGCGACCGCGGTGCCCTCCAGCGGCAGCACCTCGTACCAGTCGCCGCCGATCCGCGAGTGGGTGGAGGCGGGCAGGTAACGGGCGGAGGTCGCCAGTCGGGCCAGCACGGGCAGCTCGCGGGGCAGCAGGCTGCGCTGCAACGCCTCCGCGATCTCGTGCTCGCGCCGCAGCAGCCGCTCCCGCTCGGCCTCGGCGCGTTGCCGCTCGGTGACGTCCCGCCCGATCGCCTGCACGCCGGTCGGCGTGGCCTGGATGCTCAGCTCGACCTCCACCACCGTGCCGTCGACCCGGCGCAGGCCCCACACCTCGTTGACCACCCTGGCGGCGGACAGGTCGGCGGTGAGCCGGGCCAACCGGCCCAGCGCGTCGGGCACGACCAGGTCGCCCACCGGGCGGCCCACCAGGTGGTCGCGGTCGTGGCCGAGCAGCCGGCACGCGGCCTGGTTGACCTCGACGAACCGCAGGTCGTGGTCCAGCACCCAGATGGCCTCGGTGGCCCGTTCCACCAGCAGCCGGTGGCGCTGCTCGCTGTCGCGCAACGCCCGGTCGGCGTGCGCGCGCTGCAACGACTCCCAGCACCGGTTGACCACCACCGACACCACTTCCACCTCGTCGGGGGTCCAGTGCCGGACGGTCGCCTGGTGCACGGCCATGGCGGCGACGAACCGCCCGCCGCGCAGCAGCGGCAGGCAGATCACCGCGCGGATGCCGGTGAACCGGTAGGCGGCCAGGTCCGCCGGAGCGAGCCGGGGGTCGTTCTCGCTGTCCACCACCACCCACGGCTCGCCCGCGCGCATGGCCCGAAGCGCGCCCTCGCCGAACTCCGCCATGGCGAACCGACCGGGCAACGGGGGCAGCCCGGTGGCGTAGTCGCCGCTCATCACGAAGTGGTCCTCGTCGGCCTCGGTGCGCGCGTAGGCGCACCGGTCCACCCGCAGGTGCTCGCCGAGCAGGCGGGTCGCCAGCGCCATCAGCTGCTCCGCGTCGTCCAGCCGCTGCAACTCGCGGTCGAGGGTGGCGAGGAACCGCTGCCGCTCGAACTCCGCGTGACGTTCGGTGACGTCGTTCACCGCGCCGAGCACGGTCTTCGCGGTGCCGTCCACGTCCCGCACGACGTGCACCTTCTCCTTCAAGCGCAGCACGTCGCCGGACGCGGTGACCACGCGGTACTCCAGCTCGACCACGTCCCGGCCGGGCTCGTCGCGCCACCGCTGCCCGGTGGCGTCGGCCCGGTCGTCGGGGTGGATCAGCGAGCCGAGGAAGTCCGGCTCGTCCAGCCAGCGGCTCGCCGGGTGGCCCAGCAGCCTCTCGGCGTGGGCGGACACGAACGCGCAGCGGCGGGTGCGCGCGTCGGCCTGCCAGAGCACCACGGCCAACCCGTCGACCAAAGCGCGCAGGTCGACGGCCTCTGATCTGGGATCCACGTGCGTCAACCATCCCCGTCGCTCGAACCGGTCGCCGGCGGTCCAGCCCGGAACTGGAGACGACCAGGCGAACGACCGAGCGGCAGGGTACCCACGTGGCGCCGGATCATGCCGATCCAGGGCCACCGCGTTCGGTACCGGTCGTCCGGGGTGTGCCGGCTCAACCCCCGCGCGCACGAGCCGTGAACGACAGTCGCAGGCCGTCCGGCTGAAGGGACAGGGCGGGGCGGGGACGTGCCGGCGTCGCCAGGGTGAGGTGGAAGCGGCGCGCCAGGTCGGCCACGGTCACGACGACCTCGGCCAGGGCCACCGCCGCACCGATGCACGCGCGGGGTCCGAGCCCGAACGGGAAGTACGCGCCGCGCGGCGCGCCGGGCCCCGTGCCGGACCAGCGCGCCGGCCGGAACCCGTCGGGGTCGGGGAACCACCGCGGATCCCGGTGGGTCACCCACTGGCTCACCGTCACCGTGGTGCCCGCCGGGACGCGGTGGCCGCCGAACTCCTCGTCCCGCGTCGACTCGCGGCTGGTCAGCCACGCGGGCGGGAACAGCCGGAGCGACTCGCGGACCACCGCCGACGTGGACGGCAGCGCCTCCAGCAGGCCCGCGCCGGCGTGTCGCGCCGACACCGCCGCGGTCATCTCGGCGGCGACCCGGTCGGCGTGGTCGGGGTGGCGGGCCAGCAGGTCGCAGGTCCACAGCACGGCGTTCTTCGTCGTCTCGAACCCGGACAGCACCAGCGTGGCCAGTTCGTCGCGCAGCTCCGCGCGCGGCGGCCGGTCGGCGAGCAGCGCGGCCAGGACGGGCCCGTCGCCGGAGGTGCCGGCGGCGATGCGGGCCACCACGTCGTCGACCTCACCCAAGGCCCGGCGCATCCGCACGTTGGCCGGCGTCGGCAGCCAACCCGGCAGGGCGACCGGTGACGTCGAGGCCCGCATCACGCAGTCCACGAGCCGGCCGACCGCGTCGGCGTCCGCGTCGTCCACCGCCCGGCCGAACATCAGCCGGGTGATCCCGCGCAGCGCGTGCCGCGCCACGGCGGGCGCGGGGTCGACCGGCCGCCCGGTGGGCAGGTCGGCGGCGAGGCGGGCCGCCCCGGCGAGCGTGACGTCCGCCGCGGTGGCGACCAGCGACCGGCTGAACCCGTGACCGACCCGGTCGCGCTTGGCCCGCCACCGCGCGCCGTCGCTGTTCATCATCGCGTCCGGGAAGCCGCGCCGGCGGGTGCGGGTCAGGGTGCGGGTCGAGGTCTTGGTGAACGCCCCGTCGCGGTCGACCAGCACGCGTTCGACGTCTCCGGGGTGGGCCAGCAGCACGTTGCCGGTGCCGAGCGCCACCACGTCGCCGTGCTCGCGCACCGCCGAGGTCACGAAACCCAGCGGGTTCTCGGTGAACTCGGCCAGGTTCCCCAGGACCGCCCCGCCCCGGGGCCCCGGCACCGCGGCCGCGGTGTCCGGTGTGGACGGCGTTGCGCGCATGGTCGACGCTCCTTCGAACGCCCGGTGGGCCGCCCGCTGCGGGACGGCCCACCGGGACGGCGGATCAGTAGTAGTTGTACGGGGCGACCAAGCGGTCCTTGCGCGCGAAGCCGAGGACGACGGCCGCGGCGAGCAGTGCCTTGCGCATGTCAACACCTCCTCTTGAACGGATGTGGTCGGGGCGCGGATCGGCGGTCCGCGCGGTCAGCCGGTGTAGCGCAGGTCCGCCTTCGGCGCGTAGCCCAGGCCGCCGGTGCTCAGGTAGACCACCCACCAGCCGTTGCTGGTCGGCACGCAGTACGCCGGGCCGGTCAGGCGGTCCCCCTGGTACTTCGTCCGCACGACCGAGTACTGCGTGCCCGGACCGCTCCTGATGCGACTGACCGGCACGACGACCACGTAGTTGCAGTCGGCCGCGATCGCCACGTCGTCGGCGACCGCGAGCCTCGGCGTGGCCTGCGCGCTCGCGGTGCCCACCCCCAGTGCCAGGAACACCGCCGCGGCGATCAAGGTGAGCCTGCGCAACGCCCCCATCGCGTGAGCCCTCATCTTCCCCCCTTTCCCGTCGTGCCCGGTCCTCCCGGGCCCGTGCTCCCACCCTGGACCGGCGGCGCGCGGTCGCGGAGGGAGGTTTCGGGGGAGGCGAGGTCCACCGAAACCTCCCCGGTGCCGTCCCTTGACCTCGCGGCCCGTGGTTGACAGCCGTTCCGGGCGTGGTGACGCTGGATCGGGGGAGCCACCACAGGGGGAGGTCGACGTGGGGGGCGACGGGCTGTTGCGCGCCGCGCGCGAACGCGCGCGGTCCCGCGAGCACGCCGGTGAGCACCTGTCCCGGCAGGAGCTGGCCGAGCTGGTGAACGCCCACCTGTGGGACCGGCACGGCCGGCGGGCCGAGCTGGACGCCCACTACGTCGCCAAGCTCGAACGAGGTGTCATCCGCTGGCCCAATGCCGAGTACCGGGAGGCGTTCCGCGCGGTCCTCGGCGTCGCGTCCGACGTCGAACTGGGGTTCGTCAACCTCCGCCGCGCGACCGGCCCCGTCCGCGACGAGGAGCCGCCCCGGTCGGCCACGCCGGTGCCGCGGCAGCTCCCACCGGCGCCGACGCGGTTCACCGGGCGCACCACCGACCTGGCCGAGCTGACCGCCGTCCTGGGGGAGGGCGCGGGTGGCACGCCGGTCGCCGTGGTGTCCGGTTGCGGTGGCATCGGCAAGACGTGGCTCGCGCTGCACTGGGCCCACCGCGCAGCCGACCGCTTCCCCGACGGGCAGTTGTTCGCCGACCTGCAGGGGTTCAGCCCCGGCAGCCCGCCGGCGGACCCGGTCGTCGTGCTGCGCGGCTTCCTGGGTGCGCTCGGCGTGGCCGGCGGTGACGTCCCGGCCGACCTCCAGGCGCAACAGGGCCTGTACCGCAGCCTGCTCGCCGACCGCCGGGTGCTGGTCGTGCTGGACAACGCCGCCGACGCGCTCCAGGTGCTGCCGCTGCTGCCCGGTGGCGCCGGGTGCGCGGTGCTGGTGACCAGCCGCCGGGCGCTCACCGGCCTGGTCGCCGGGTGCGGGGCGCACCACCTGCCGTTGGACGCGTTCGACGAGGACCAGTCCCGGGCGCTGCTGGTCCGGTACCTGGGTCAGGTGCGGCCACGCGCCGAACCGGCCGCGGTGACCGAGCTGGTCGGGTCGTGCGGCGGCTTCCCGTTGGCGCTGACCGTGATCGGGGCCAGGGCCCGAGCCAACCCGCGCGTGCCGCTGGCCACGTTCGCCGCCGAGCTGCGCTCCCTCGGCCTCGGCGCGCTGGACGACGACGACCCGGCCGCGAGCCTGCCCGCCGTCTTCTCGTGGTCGCACCGGATGTTGACCGACGAGCAGCGGTCGGCCTTCGCGCTGGTCGGCCTCGCGCCCGGACCGGACATCGGCCTGGCCGCCGCGGTCAACCTGACGGCGACGACGCCGGCGCGGACCAGCCGGGTGCTCCAGGGCTTGGTGGAGACCTCCCTGATCGGCCGGGACGCCCGCGGCCGGTACGTGATGCACGACCTCGTGCGGCAGTACGCGGTGGACACCGCGGCGGGACTGCCGAGCGGGGCGGCGTTGCGGCGGCTGGTCGACTACCTGGTCGACACCGGCCGTGCCGCCGACCTCCTGCTCGCCCCGCACCGCCCACCGGTCACCGCCGACCGGGTGAGCACCACCCACCACGTCGACCCGCCGACCGACGTCGCGGCCGCCCTGGCGTGGTTCGACGACGAGCACCCGTGCCTGCTCGCGGCCCAGCGCACCGCCGCGGAGCGCGGTTGGCACTCCGCGGTCTGGGAGCTGGCCTGGGTGCTGAACACCTACAACTACCGCCAGGGCCACCTCCGGCACCGAGTCGTGTCGTGGGAGGCGGCGCTGGCCGTCGGCGACCACCTCGACGACGCCCAACGCGCGTCGGCCCACCGCAACCTCGGCAACGCCTACGTGACGACGGCCCGGTGGGACGACGCGATCGGGCACCTCCACCACGCGCTCGACCTGGCCGAGCGGCAGGGTGACCGGGTCGCGCAGGGCACCACGCTGCACGACCTCGCGGGCGCGTGGGAGGCGAAGGGGGACGACCAGCGTGCCTTCGACCACGCGATCCGTGCGCTGGACCTGTTCCGCTCCCTCGACAACCCGGTGTGGCTTGCCT
The DNA here is from genome assembly GCF_021390395.1 of Saccharothrix sp. S26. Lineage (GTDB taxonomy): Bacteria > Actinomycetota > Actinomycetes > Mycobacteriales > Pseudonocardiaceae > Actinosynnema. The sequence goes on along the minus strand of NZ_JAJUWT010000012.1, from coordinate 243,390 downwards.
ACGCGCTCAACGACGCCGGCTGGTACGCCGCACGAACCGGCGACCACGACCTGGCCCGCCGCTACTGCCGGGAAGCGCTGGACCTGCACCGCGAACACGACAACCGCAACGGCCAAGCGGCGGCCGCGGACAGCCTGGGCTACAGCCACCACCACGCCGGCGACCACGAGCGCGCCGTCGCGTTCTACCAAGAGGCACTGGACCTCTACCGCGACGCGGACCACCGGTTCCAGGTCGCCCGCACCCTGGACAACCTGGCCGAGGCGCACGCCGCCGGCGGCCGACCCGACCGAGCACGCACCGCCTGGGAGGAAGCACTGCACCTGTACCAGGCACAACACCGGACCCGCGACGCCCTCCGCGTGCGCGGCCGCCTCCGCACGCTCCGCCTCGCGACCACCGCGCGCGTCGCGTCCCGTCACGAACGCGAGTGACCCGGCACGGCCACCGCCCGGAAAATCGGGCGATATCGGCGGCCGTCCCCGCCAGGATGGCCGACATGGAAGCGGTCGAGGTCGTCGTCGCCCACCGGCAGCGCGCGACGCTGCGCGTCGGCGACGTGTTCCTGAAGGTCGACGGCGACCCGGCGCACGCCGACGTCGAGGTGCGGGCGATGGCGATGGCCCCGGTGCCCACCCCGGCGGTGCTCTGGCGCGAACCGCCCGTGCTCGCGATCGCCGCCGTGCCCGGTGAAGCGCTCGGTGTCCTCGGCGCACCGTCGACCGCGTCCCCGGCGGCGTGGGCCGCGGCCGGTGCCGCGATCCGGAGGTTGCACGACGCGCCGTTGCCGCCGTGGCCGGGGCGCGGGCTCGACGACGTGGCCGCCGAACTCGACCGCGAGTGCGCGTGGCTGCTCGCCAACGGCGTCCTGCCCGCCGAGGTGGTCCGGCGCAACCGCGAGATCGCCACGGCCGCGCTGCGGCCGTGGAAACCGGTGTTCATCCACGGCGACCTCCAGATCACCCACGTGTTCGTGGACGGTGACGAGGTCACGGGCGTCATCGACTGGTCCGAGGCGGCCCCCGGCGACGCCATGTTCGACCTGGCCACCTTGACGCTCGGGCACGAGGAACGCCTGGACGACCTGCTCGCCGGTTACGGCACCGGCGCGGACCACGCCGTGATCCGCGCCTGGTGGTCGCTGCGCAGCCTGGTGGCGTCGCGCTGGCTGATCGAGCACGGCTTCGACCCGGACGCGCCGGGGTGCGAGTTCGACGTGCTCAGATCCCGGATGCGGGAACCCTAGAGCGCTGCGCAGCGAAATCCGGCCTTGCTCGCTGCGGTGCTGGTGAGCTGCTGAGCGTGTGAAGCCGCTCCTGTGCGGTCGAGGCCGCCAGGCATCACGTCCCGGCTGTGCCGGGTTTCCCGTCGATCGACTCCCGGTGGATGTCCGTGTAGGTGCGCGAGTCCTTGATCAGGTCGTCGCAGAAGGCGGCCACGTCGTCGCCGATGAGTTCCAGGACACCCTTGCCCGTCGCGACGCCCTCTTCGAAGAAGTCGACGATGCCCGAGAGCAGGGTGCCGTCGGCCAGGTCGACCGGTCCGACCTTGAAGAAGTACTTCTGCATCTCCTCGTAGACGATCCGGTAGTCGGGCGGGAGCGCCTTCACCCTCGCCACGTGCGCCCGCCAGTACCTCTTGCCGTCGATGATGCCTCGGATGCCCACGTCAGCCTCCCAGCCGGGCCAGTTTCCTCGCCACGTTCCTGTTCACCTGCTCGCGCCACCGGTCGCGGTAGGTGCGGGCCCCTTCTTCGCCGGCGAGCGCGGCGCAGAAGCCCTTGACGTCGTCACCCAGCACCTCGTGCACGTCCTGCCCGTCGGCCGCCGTCTCCTCGAGCAGGCCGAGCACGCCGTCGAGGATCGGCACCAGGTTCCGGCCGGTGAAGTCCCCGTACGCGAAGAGGTGACCCTTGACCTGCTCCCAGGCCGCCCGGTGTTCGGCCGGCAAGGCCCCCGCCCTGGCTTCGAACGCCTTCCACCGCCTGGTGAGATCACTGCCGGTGACGGTCTCCCAGAACCTCATCCCCCACCCTCCCTGAGCTTGTCGATCCGCGACGAGACGTACTCCCACTTCACCCAGAACGCCGCGAGCTCCGCGCGCCCCGCCTCGTTGAGCGCGTAGAACTTGCGCGGCGGGCCCTGTTCGGACGGCCGCTTCGCCATCCCGACGAGCCCTTTCCGCTCCAACCGCAGCAAGATCGCGTACACCGTGCCCACGACGACCTCGGTGAAGCCGAGGTCGTTCAGCCGACGCGTGATGGCGTACCCGTACGTCTCCTCGCTGCCGATGATCTCCAGCACGCAGCCCTCGAGCGTGCCCTTCAGCATCTCCGTCAGGTCGTCCATCGCACGGCCTCTTCGCCCTCCCGGTACTCGGTGACGCTGACTACCGCTAGACAGTATCACTGAGTAGTGGCCGGGCAAAGCCCGAGGCGACCCGCGTTCGAGCCTCCGTCACCCGGCACCCTCGATCGCGCGGTTGAGCGCGGTGGCGTTGACACCCGGGTTCGCCGAGGAACCCGGCGGCCCGACCGTCGCAGCCGGCGATGGTTTGCTTGAGCACGGTGGTCACCCGATTCCGGGGATGAGGCGGACGAGCAGGTCGATGAGCCAGATCCCGGCGAACGGCGTGACGATGCCGCCGAGCCGTGGACCAGCAAGTTCCGCCGCAACAGCGCCGCGGCGTCGGCGGGCTTGCAGCGCACGCCGCGCAGGGCCGGCGGGATCAGCGCGACGATGATCAGCGCGTTGAAGATCACCGCGGACAGGATCGCGAAGTACTTCGCCGGGTCGTTGGCCACGCTGAACGTCGTCAGCGCGCCACGCGTGATCGGCAACTGCTTGCCGATCCACACGATCTCGATCAGCTTGGTCGGTCGGAGTCCAGGTCCACCATGTTCCCGGCCTCCTTGGCGGCCGACGTGCCGGTGTTCATGGCCACGCCGACGTCCGACCGCGCAAGGGCCGGGGCGTCGTTGGTGCCGTCGCCGGTCATCGCGACCAGCCTGCCGCCCTCCTGCTCCGCGCGGATCAGGGCCGGCTTGTCCTCGGTTCGGCCTCGGCGAGGAAGTCGTCCACGCCGGCCTCGTCGGCGATGGCCTTGGCGGTCAACGGGTTGTCCCCACGCGTCGTTGACACCGGGAAGGGGGCGGTGTCGCGACGGCCCGCTCAGCGCTGGGGCTCACGCGCTCGCGGCCCGTGCCTCGACCCTCTGGGCGACCGCGAGCAAGTGCGGTTCGCGCACGTGGTGGGCCCGTGCGTTGGGCGAGTCGGGCCCGTGTCGGTGCAACATGTCGGCCAGCCGGTCGCGGATCGACACCCGATGACCGCGGCTGTCGACGGTTTGGTCGGCGTAGGTCAGGGCGTCGGCGACGGGGCCCGCCTCCCGCGGGTAGGTGTCGAGCGGGCCGTCCAGGCCCAGGACCGCGGCCACGAACCGGGCACCCGAGTGGTGCGCGACGAGGGCGGCGACGCGGCGGGGCCAGCCGAGCCGGTCCAGGTGACGGGCGCCGTCGAGCGGGTGGAAGCCGGTGTCCACCGTGGGTTTCGCATAGCCGATGTCGTGCAGCCACGCGGCGGCGACGAGCAGGTCGCGGTCGGTCGTGGGAACCGTGGTGGACAGCTCGGCGGCGCGGTCCGCCACGGCGACGGTGTGCCTCCACCGGTCCCCGGTGCGACCGAGGAGGTTCGCCGCCAGGTCGCGCGCGTGCTCGGTGTGGTGCCCGGTGATCACGCATCCGGTTTCCCCGAACACCTGAACGCGGGGTGAACGTCCGGCGGACGGTCGGCGAATCACCCCGGCGCGGTCGTGGACCCGTGGCCTTCCGGTCGCGGGGTGAGCCGGCCGGTCCCGCGACGACCGCGTCAGCTCAGGACGTTGCAGCGCCCCTGGGTGAACTCCAGGTAGCCGCGCTGCACGCCGGAGGTTTCGACGTTGCCGAAGCAGTCGACGGACCGGTAGCCGTTGAACTGCGTGTGCTCGGGGTCGGCGTACCACTGGTACAAGCACGCGTAGCCGCTCTTGCACACCGGGATGGCCTGGGCCGAGGCCGGCACGAGGGCGGCGACGCCGAGTGCCGCGACGACGGCGACCAGCAGACGACGGATCACGGTGGACCTCCTTGCGACTTGCGCCGGGAACGACTGCGCCGTGCGAGATCGCGTCCAAGGATGGCAGCCGGACCGCGAACCGCAGCACCACCGATCGGCAGAACGCTTCGGACCGACCGAAGCCGCAGGTGGTGGCTGTCGGTCATGCCAGGCAGCACGGAATTCGCGACGCGCCGTGACGTGGCGGGATCACCCCCTCGTGCGGATGCCCTCCTGTCGCTCGCAATGGTGAATGGAGCCGTACCCAATGGCGATCATGTCGCACGGTCGTTCAGCCCTGTCGAGAGGTGGGCCCCGGGGGACTTCTGAGTCGAGTCCCGGTCGTTTCCCGGCGTCGGGGGATGGGCGGAGTAGACCTCGTGCCAGTGCTCGACCGAACGGACCAGGTCGTCGAGGACGTGGAGGAGGAACTGTCCCGTGTTCTCCAGCCTCGCGCCGGCGGGGGTGGCGGGGCCGAGCTTCTCGGCCGCGTCCCGGCACGCCTCGGCGATCCGGGTCTGGGCGCGCACGCCGGCCATGATCGACCGGTACGCGACGTCGTCGTTGACGGCGTAGCGCTCGGCGCGGCTGCGGGGGTCGCGCTCGCGGGTGACGAGCGCCTGGCCTTCCAGGTAGCCGATGGCCTTCGAGACGGAGGCGGGGCTGACGTGCAGGCGGCGCACCAGTTCCGCGGCGGTGAGGCTGCCGCTGTCGGTGGTGAAGAGCGCGGCGAAGACCCGGGCCATCATCCGGGGGAGCCCGGCCTGGATCATCAGCTCCACGCTCTGCGCGTCCACCTCGTCCACGACCCGCAGGTCACGTCCACCGGAGGCCGTTCCCGGTGACCTGGTCGCGGTGGTCCGGCGTTGGCGCGCGTGCCGTTCGGCGGCGCGGTTGGCCGCCTCGGCGCGGTAGCCGCGTGGGCCGCCGTGGCGCATCACCTCGCGGGTCACGGTGGAGGTCGGACGTCCGATGCGACGGCCGATGGAGGCGTAGGTCAGGTCTTCGCGCAGTCCGGCGGCTATCTGCTGTCGGTCCTGGAGGGTGAGTCTGTCACCGGGCATCGGGTGTCCTCCACGGTCGGCGTGCCGTCCAACTTAGTGCAACGGGGTTGCAGTTGCATTACCCGGCACGCACCATGCAACAGTTCTGGCTGATTTACCAGGCGCTATGTCGTTGCTTCACGTCTGCGTGATTGACCGCTCCGTGTATGCAACGTAACTTTCGCCGCATCGTGAAGGCTCATGAACGATGGGGGCGAAGCCCATGACCACCGATCACGCTCGACCCGCGGTCACGGCGACCGCGATGCGCAAGGCATACGGCGAGCACGTCGTGCTCGACGGCATCGACCTCGACATCCCCGCCGGATCCGTCTTCGCACTGCTCGGCCCGAACGGCGCGGGCAAGACCACCGTCGTGCAGATCCTGTCCACGCTCATCCGTGCCGACGGGGGAGTGCTGCGGGTCGCCGGCCACGACGTGGTGCGGGAGTCGGACGCGGTCCGTGCCGCCATCGGCGTCACCGGCCAGTTCTCCGCGGTCGACGGCTTCCTCACCGGCGAGGAGAACCTGCTGCTGATGGCCGACCTGCACCACCTGCCCCGCCGGGAGCGCAAGCGGTGCGCCGCCGACCTGCTGGAACGGTTCGACCTGGTGGACGCGGCGCACAAGCCCGCGGCGACGTACTCCGGCGGGATGCGCCGCCGCCTGGACCTCGCGATGACGCTGGTCGGCCGGCCCCGGGTGATCTTCCTCGACGAGCCGACCACCGGACTGGACCCGCGCAGCAGGCGGACCATGTGGGAGGTCATCCGCGGGTTGGTGGCCGACGAAGGTGTCACGATCTTCCTCACCACGCAGTACCTCGAGGAAGCCGACCGGCTCGCCGACCGGATCGCGGTGCTGCACCGGGGGAAGCTCGTCGCCCAAGGCACACCGGAGCAGCTGAAGCGGCAGGTGGGCGGCGGGCACATCACCCTGCGGTTCACCGACCCCCGCGGCCACGACCGCGCGGCCAGGACGCTGGACGTGATGGCCCGCGACGACGACGCCCTCACCGTGCAGATCCCCGGTCAGGGGGACGTGCGGTCGTTGCGCGCCCTGCTGGACCGGCTCGACCACGCCTCGCTCGACGTGGACGAACTCCGGGTCCACACACCCGATCTCGACGACGTCTTCTTCGCGCTGACGGGCAACCCGGTCGCGGAACAGGAGCCCACCCGATGAGCACCGCCACCCACGCCTTCACCGACTCGATGACCATGCTGCGCCGCCAGTGGCGGCACATGCTGCGCTACCCGACCCTCGTCCTCACCGCCGCCGGCGTCCCGGTGATCTTCCTGCTGCTGTTCGTCTACGTCCTCGGGGGCATCCTCGGCAGCGGCATCGGCGGACCGTCGGGCGGCCGTGACACCTATGTGGACTACGTCGTACCCGGCATCATCCTCATGACCGCCGCCACCGCGGCCCAGGGCACGGCGATCTCGGTGGCGATCGACCTGAACGAGGGCATCGTCGCCCGGTTCCGCACCATGGCCATCGCCCGGGTCTCGGTGCTCACCGGCCACGTGCTCGGCAGCCTCACCCAGACCCTGCTGAGCATGACCGCCGTCACCGGCGTGGCGCTGCTGGTCGGCTTCGAACCCACCGCGGACTTCGTCGAGTGGCTCGGTGTGATCGGCCTGCTCGTGCTGGTCATCTTCGCGCTCACCTGGCTGTCGGTCGCGCTGGCGATCCTGGCCAGGAGCATCGCGGCCGCGAGCAACATGCTGACACCGCTGATGGTCCTGCCGATGATGGGCAGCGGCTTCGTCCCGACCGACTCGATGCCCGCGGGGCTCAGGTGGTTCGCCGACTACCAGCCGTTCACCCCGTTCATCGAGACCCTGCGCGGGCTGCTGATGGGCACCCCGATCGGCACCAACGGGACCCTCGCGATCGGCTGGTGCGCCGTGATCGCCGGAGGCGGCTACCTGTGGTCCAGGAAGCTCTACAACCGCGAACCCGCCAAGTGAGCGTCCTGGGCGAGGTCGGCACGACGACGGGGAGGCGTGGCGGCAGCCGGTGGTCAGGAGACGTCGAGGACGTCGATCACGAACACGAGCGTCTCGTTCGGCGGGATGTCCCCCTGTCCGCTCGGATAGCCCTTGTCCGGGGGCACCACCAGCAGCCGACGGCCGCCCTCCTTGGCACCGATCAAGCCTTCGTTCCAGCCGTCGATCACTTGCGCGTTGCCGACGTTCTGCACTTCGAAGGGTTGGTTGATCGCGAAGCTGCTGTCGCGCGCCTTCCGGTCCGACCACGTCAACAGCGCGTAGTGGACGAGGACCGTGGCACCGGTGGCGACCTGCGGGCCGTTGCCGGGCGTCAAGTCGCGGATGCCGAGGCTCGCGGGCGGTGCGCAGTTCGAGGGCAGGGCGATGTTCGGGTACGCGTAGGCGTCCTGGACCACCTGGATGTCTTCGATGGCACAGGACGCTGAAGGCGTGGTCACGGCGCCGACGCGCTCCGCGGTCGTAGTCGGGCTCGACGTGTTCGATGACGGCTTGAGGCCGGTGTCGCCGGATCCGGCGGGCAGGTTCGCGAGCACCACGATGACGGCACCCACCAACGTGACGACGGCCCCGGCCCACCGCACGGCTTTGCGCGTGGAGGGGGAACCGTGATCCTTCGGGGCGGGTGCGCTTGAGTCGGCGTGGGCGTCGGGGGAGGACTCGGTCGTGGTGGCTTTGCGGAGCGCTCTGAGGAACCGGTCGCCCGGCATCGAGCGGTCGCGGACGTCCTCGTACTGGAGGTTGCCCAGGCGGAAGAAGACGGTGCCGTCGAGCAGGACCGGGACGATGGGCTTCCCCCGGTCGCGCGCCCTGGTGATCTCGAGGTCGACCCAGTCGGACGCTTCGGCGTCGGGGGTCATCACCACGACCAGCGCGGCGCACTCGTCGATCTTCGTCCGGATCACGCGCTCCCAGCGGTCCCCGGTGATCAGCTCATCGTCGATCCAGGTCGGGATGTCGTGCTCCACCCGCAGGTAGCGGGCCAGTTCCTGGGCGTAGGCCTGCTGCGCGCGGCTGTAACTGATGAAAACGTGGGTCAACGTCCAGCGGTCCGATCTCCCGTGCTGCCGCGCGCCGAACGGGCGGGTGCCGCTACTTTGTCATCGACTTCGCCAGTGCCTCTCCGCAGGACTGCGGTCACCGGGGTGATCTGCGCATCGGTCCGGTGCCGGTTCCGAGGTGGGCGTCTCGTGAGGCGCCAGGCCGGCTCAGCGGGGACGGCGGATCTTGACCAGGTCCATGTCCGTGGCGGAGGCGCGCATGTCGCGGAAGTCGACGCCGAACTCCTCGATCGCGCGGGAGGCCAGCGCCAGGGCGCGGTCGCACACGGCGCGGTTGGTCGGTCCCACTTCGGCGCGCAGTTGCACGCGGAAGCTGAAGAAGTCCAGCGACCTGTCGTAGGACAGCGCTCCCTGCTCGGAGAAGCCGTTGGTGAGCACACCGTGCCGGTCGACCTCGGCCAGCAGTCGTTCGCGTCCGGCGTCGTCGAGATCGGTGAACCTGCCGCGCACCATGACCCGAAAGGTGTGCTCCACCATGTGCTGTCCCTCGCTCGCTTGGCTGTGGGCTGCATCGTGGGCCACCAGCCGGACGAACCGCAATCGAGATAGTGGAGCCTGCGCTTCACTCTGTCCGTTCTCGGCTGATCGCACGAGATGACAACCCGACGGCCGGTCACGGGGTCTTGCGGATCAGGTTGGTGTAGCCCGCGATCGCCAGGGTCGCCAGTCCGAAGATGCAGAACTGGACGATCCAGATGGCGATGGTGAAGCGCTGTCCGGGGGTGCTCGCGGTGTCGAGGTCGCAGCGAGCTCGGAGGCCGGTCACGCCCAAGGGCAGTCCTCTGTCCAGTCCCAACCCCACCAGTTCGACGGTTGAGCAAGGCGTGCCAGGTGCGTCGGGTTGGACCGTGGCAGGCCGGACCCGTTCGGCCGCGTGGTGGCCGGGACGGGTCTCCACCTGGCCGGCCAGCCAGCCGAGGCAGCCGGCGACGGCCACCGCCAGGAACAGGGCGATGGCGGTGCGACGTGCTCGGAACCCGTAGCCCGCCAGCACTCCCCAGAGCAGGTGAATGGCGCGCGCCAGCAGACCACCGACCCCGGCGGAGTCCCTGCTCAAGTGGTGTTGCTGCGCGATGAGCACTTCGCGGGCGTTGTTGTCGTGCCCGGCCGCCCGTTCGATGGCGGCGAGGTGTTGATAGGGCTGAGGTCGGTAAGCGAACCCGTGACGCCGGATCACGTGGAGCCACTCGCGCCAAGGCGAGCCGAGGGACCCGCAGGTCATGCCATCGACGTTCACCGATTTGGCGCGCACGCAGGACGTGCCGCGTGGTTCGGGGCAGATCAATTCGGTAGGGATCGTGATCGCTCCATCGACGACTGCGTCCACGAGGTCCAAGATCTGACCGGACTCACTTTCCACCCGCATGGTCGGGCAGTGCACGTTGCCTCGCACGTGTGCTCCAGGGAGTTGGACCGTCGCCCGTGTCCCTCTGCCGCGGAATTCGGTGCCGCTGAACACGAGATGCCCGTCGGTCCGCATCCTCTCCGCTTCCAGTGCGGGCCCGGCCATGTTCGTGACAGTGGTGCGACTGAAGTCCGCCGTGCCCCCGATGTGAACGCCGAAGACCCAGACCGACCCTCTGGAGTGGGAGGCGTGGACGGTCGCGTCACGGAAGAAGAGAGAGTGACCGATGTCCGCAGACTCCGCGTGCAGGCCAGGGCCCACGCCGTTCGTGATGGTCGTGCCGTTGAACTCCACGGAACTGCCGATGCGCGCACGGGGGAATCGAACAGCTCCGGCCGGACTGGTGCCCAGCAACCTCGCGTCACGGACGAAGAGGTACTTGCCCACACTGGCACCTTCGGCCCCCAGGGCTGAGCCGCCCTGGTAGTTCGCGACGTCTACGCGGTCGAGGTTTGCCAGCCCGTCCACGCGCGCACCGGACAGGTCGAGAGCCACCCGCGAGCCACCACCACGCAGGTGCGCTGCCCTGACGAGCACGTGGTTCTGCACCGTCGTGTCGTTCAACGTCACCGCAGCGCCGTCGTGGTTCTGGACCTGCGACAGGTCGAGCGACAACGAACCACCGATGTGAGCATCGGTCAGGGACAATGCGACGGATCCGGTCCCTCGCACCTTTGCTCTCCGCAGCCAGACGTGGGAGTCGGAGCGCAGGTTGGAGCACTGCAAGGCCGGTCCGCGGTCGTTGGCGACCGTCAGCTCGTCGAAGTTGGCGTAGCCGATGTGGGCTTTGACCAGATAGATCGAGGCGGTCGATCCGGTGCCTCGCAACGTGCTGCCCGCCATCGACAGGATCTCACCCACGCTCATCGCCTCACCGGTAAAAGCCGGTCCCGACGCGTTGACGATCACCGCGTCGCGGATCAACAACATGCCGCCGATGCGGGCGGTCACCATGGTGAGCGCCGGTTCGGGAGCGGAGCATCGGACTACGACACCGTCCAGGCTGCAGTCCTTGTCGATCTCGACACCGTGCGCCGCGATGCCGACCAACCGGCTGCCGTCGAGCGTCAAACGGGGGAGATGAGCGCCCGTCAAGTTCATGACCTCGGGTAACGCGCAGTCGACCAGCTTGAGGCCGACCTCGGCGTCCACGTCCTCCAAGTCCAAGGGGCCCGTGATCTGCACCCCCGCCAAGCGGACCCCGCGCGGGTCGAGCGGACCGTGCCTGCCCAGCAGCAGGTCGCGGACGACCTCGGCGCGGATCTGATAACGCGGGTCGTGGGTGTGCGTGAGGCGAAGCAGGTCGAGTCCCTCGGCTTCGAACCACTCGCCGGACCGCGAGGCCGCGACCGCCTCCTGTTCGATTGCGGTCAGGTCTCCAAGGCGGTCGTCCGTCACGCTGTCGATTATCTCCAGCGTGCCACAAGGCATCAGGTCGCCGGAGCGGTCTAAGGGACGGAGGGGCGGGCCAGGGCTGCCTCGACGATCCGGACGGCCTCGGTGGGGTCCATGCCGATGCGGGCGATGACGGTGGCGTAGTCGAGGGCGGCGCGGCGGGCTTGTTCGAGGGTTCGGTCGCCGGCGGCGGAGACGTAGGAGCCCGCCCGGCCCCGCGTCTCGATCAGGCCCGCTTCCTCCAGTTCCCGGTAGGCCCGACCGACGGTGTTCACGGCCAGGCCCAGGTCGGCGGCGAGCCGGCGGATCGTCGGCAGCCTCGTGCCGACGGCGAGCGAGCGGTCCTGGATCTGCCTCGCCAGTTGGGCCCGGAGTTGTTCGTACGGCGGGGTCGGCGAGGCCGCGTCGATGACGATCATCCGGTGGCCATGGCCCGCCGTGCCGCCGTCCCGTCACCCGTGGTCCGGATCCGGAGCAGGCTGAAGGCGATCGCGCCCACCACCACGAACGCCAGCGAGGCCACGTTCCACCAGCCGAGTGAGTCCCCGTTCAGGAAGATCGCCGGCAGCACCCACACCAGACCTGGGGTGACGAGGGCGCGAGCGTCCTCGACCCGCATGACGACATCGGCCGTGAGCGACACCTCGTCCTCCGCCACGGCCGGGCTCGCCAGCACCTGGCGCAGCTGCATGACGATGCCGACGGCGGCACCGGCCAGGCCGATCAGCACGACGACCGCACCGGACCGCAGGAGCGGGTCCGCAACCGGCAACACGCTCACCGCGAGCAGTGCCGCGCAGGCGAAGCCGGCAACCGTGAAGACGGCGTACGGCCGGCCCAGCACCGCCCGCCACCCCAGCTCGACCGGGTGGGCCACCCGCCGGGACAGTCGCGCGCCGGCCCGCCGGTCGACGCGCCGCACCCACGAGCCGAGCAGCCACTGCCCCGCCAACAACCCGACCACCAATGTCGTCAGCAGCGGTAACCGGGACGTGCCGGGGCCGGGAAGTGCCGACACGTGCGTGAGCGCCGCACCGATGATGAACGCGGCGATCAGGGCACTGCCGACCACGTTGGCCCGCCACCGCGCCGCCAGCCGTGCGGCGAGCAACGGGGTCGGCCGAGCGTCGACCAGCCCGTGCCGGGCCAACCACCGCTCGACCTCCGCGCGGTCTGCCTCCCGCATGACACCACCTCCGAATGTCACAATCTTTGTCTCAACAAGATGAGTCATAACATGCGACAATGTCAACCCCGGGTCCGCCGTCGGGCCCGACGGCGTCCGCCGTACCAGGCCACCCCGCTCGCCGCGAGCCCCGACGCCCCGCCGTACACCCACGCCTCACCGGGGGAGTGGACGGCGAGGATCGCGACCGCGGCGGCGAGCACCGCACCGCCGAGCGTCGGGCGCAGCAGCAACAACGCGTTGCGGGTGCGCTGGTCGTCGGCCAGGACGTAACCGATCAGACCGTGCGCGGGAGGTTCCGGGCGCCGGGCGGGTGTGGTGGACGTCGCCCTCACCCCGCGGCCAGGTCGTCGGAACCGTGTGCGCGTCGGGCGAGGTCGAGCAGTTCGCGCCACGACGTGACATCCGGCCTGTGGCGCAGCAGCGCTCGCCGCTCCCGCTCCATCAGGCCGCCCCACACGCCGTGCTCGATCCGGTTGTCCAGCGCCTCCGCCAGGCACCGGGTCCGCACCGGGCACCCCAGGCAGACGACCTTCGCCTTGCGCTGCTCGTCGCCGCGGCCGAAGAGGTCCTCGTCATCGCGACAGGACGCGCGCTCGATCCAGTCGTCCGTCCGGGCCGGCGGGCGCACGACGGTCGTGGTGGGCAGGCGGCGGCCCCAACCCTCGACCTCGGCGGACGGGTTCTCCGTGAGGTCGACGGCGACGGCCACCAGAAGGTCGGTGATGTCCGCGCGCGCCATCCCCGCCTCGGACCGCGGACGCGCGCGGGACCGTCCGTTGCCGCGGCTCGGCGGCGATGAGGCGGTTCTCCAGGTCCTCCTGCGCCGCGTCCAGGTCGTAGTCGGCGTAGCGCGCGTGCAGGTCCGCTGAAGTCCAGCCGCGCCACGAGGCCGGCGACGTCGTCCGGCGCGGTCCACCCCTCGACGTCCTCCGCCACCGGCACCGGTTGCCTGCTGCGCTTGCGCCGGAAGTCGACGAGCGAGTCCCTCAGGACCTTGAACGCGAACGCCTGCGGTGACCGGGCGGCCCGCAGCGGTGCTCGCGCCCGGTACAGGGCGAGGAAGGCCTCGCTGACGACCAGGCCCGAGCGTCGCGCGTGCACGCGCAACTCGCACGCCGACACGTGCTCATGCTGGTCACGACCACCTCACCCCACCACCGCGCCGACCGGCTGTCGTCCACCGTTCACCCCCGATGCCGTCGCACCGGCCCGGTTCGTCCAGGCGATCCCGCGACTTCACTCGTTCGTCGCAGCCGGGCCTCGACGGTCCCGTGGCCGGTCCACGGCAGGTTTTCGCAGGTCACGGGCACCGGACATGGATGGCCGGTCGATGGCCCCGTCATGGCCTGGTGATGGCCGCCCCGGTGGGCCGAGCATCGGTGGCCACAAGCCCTGACGAACTGGTGGGAGCGCGCGAATGATCGACGACCCGGTCGCGGCGATGGCGGGCGCGGTCTCCGCGGGGGTGGCGGAGATGGCCGACGCCATCACGGCGGTGCTCACGGAGATCGACGTGGCCGGGCAGGCCGTCGTCGACGCGTTGAACGCCGCGCTGGCAGGCGCCTGGAACCCGGGCGACCCGACCGGCGGGGACGAGGTGGCCTCACGCGGGCCGACCAACTGGGCGGCCTACAGCCACGACGAGCTGTACCGGATGCTGCGGGAGCAGGCGGACGTCGGCGACGTCAGCGAGATCGCCGCCGAGTGGGGGCGCCACGCCGACGCCCTGACCGGGCACGCCGACACGTTGCGCGAACAACGCGCGGCGCTCACGGCGAACTGGCGGGGCGAGGCCGCCGAACGGGCGACCGAGCGGATCGACCAGCTGGCCGGGCTGGTCGGGGCCATCGGCGCGCGGGCACGCCAGGTGCGGCAGGCCGCGCAGGACTCGGCGGACGCGCTCGCGCGGGCCCGCAACACCATGCCCCCGCCACCCGGACGACCACCGCTGACCGCGGCGGGTGACGGTCCCGACGCCGAACGCCCGCCCACTGCCACCACCAGCGGCGACGGCGTGGTGTTCGCGGTCGGGGCGGTGTTCGTCGGCGGCACGAGCATGTTCGACGCCGACTTCCTCGCCGGTTCCGCCAAGTCGCGGGCCGAGGAGGTGATGCGCGGCTACGAGTCGAGCCTGCACGGCAGCGATGCGCTGATCACGCCACCTGTCCAAGCCGCGATGGGTGACGCGGACCTGACCGGCTTGACGACCACCTCCGGCTTCACGCCGCCCGCCGCCGTGGCGAACGTGCCCGGCGGTGGCGGTGGCGGTGGCGGTGGCAACGGCGTGCCGTGGTCCCAGCTCACCCACGTCACCACGCCCGACAACGGCGGCGCGACCGGTCGGAGCCCGCTCCAGCCCGGTGTCGGCGCGCCCGTGCTGCGCACCGCCGTGAACCACCTCCAAGCGTCCGGGCGCGTGCCGGCCGGCACGGGGTTCACGCCGTTCATGACCCCGATGGCGCGGTCGGACGGCGACAAGGACCACAAGCGGCAGCAACCGAACGTCGTCCGGGGCCTGTTCGCCGACGACCGGATCCCCAGCAAACCGGTCATCGGCGAATGACCGGCCGGGCGCGCGCACATCGACAGGGGGAGATGACATGCCGGACGAGAGGCCGGGACGCGGCTACGAGGTCGTGCCCGAGGAACTGAACGCGTTGGTCAAGACGCTGGGCGAGGTGGCGGACGCGGTGCGGGAGCTGGTGGCCTCCGCCGAGCGGCTCGGGCAGCGACCGCCGCTGCTGGGCACCTCGCCGTTCGCGCTGGTGCTGGCCGACCGGCTGCGCGCCACCGCGGGCGAGGCCGGGCTGACCGGCGAGCTGGGCGCCGCGGAGCACCACCTGCGCGACTACCACCGGTCGCTGGTCTCGGTGCTGTCCGGTTACGTCGACCTCGACGAGACCGTGTCCGCCGCGCTGGGCACCGCGACGACCGTGCTCGACACGGCCACCGACGTGGCGGGGAGGTTGCTGCGGTGATCGCCACCGACCACCCGACCGACCGCTCCCACGCCGTTCACCTCGGGTTCGCCGAGCTGGACCTGCTCACCACGCACGCCGGCGCGCCGATGCCGTACCCGGTGCGGGTGCCGTGCTACGGGCGGACCGGTGCGGCGCGTGCCGCGGTGCTGGCCATGGCGGGTGCGACGTTGACCGCGCGCGGCCTCGCCGACGACACCGGACCGGTCGGCGTGGCCGCCGAACTGGTGGCCGCGCTGCGCGCCCGGCAGGGGACCGTCGACCTGGTCGTCACCGGGACCGACGGCGGACCGGTCGGCGTGGTGGCGCTGCGGCACGGGTCGGCGGCGCTGGTGTGCCGGCAGCGGCTGACCCGCGGCCACGCCGACCGGGTCGCGGTCACCCGCCTCGCGTGGGACGGGCTGGCCGACGCGGTGTGCCGGGAGGTGCCCGGGCTGCCCGGCGCGCTCGTGGTGCCGATCTCGCTGGACGCCCGGGTCGTGGCCGCGGCGGGCCGGTCGCGGCCGGTCACGCGGGACGGGTTGCGCGAGCTGACCGCGGCCACCGGCGGCGACCCGGACGAGCTGGACCGGCTGGCGGACCTGCTGCCGACGGTGACGGGCCGGGGACAGCTCGGCGCGACCGACGCCGGCCGCCGCACCCACGAGCTGTCGTGGCTGGACGGCCCGTCCGGGCGGGTCCGGATCGACCACGGCGACAACGGGTGGGTGAGCGTGAACCCGTTGCACCCCAAGGACATCCACCGCTTCGTCCGCCGGCTCACCGGCGCCGGGGCGCAACCGCGACCAGGAGAGGGACCATCGTGAGCGCAGAGCAGTGGCTGGCCGACTACCAGCGGGAGCTGGCCGGCGCGGTGGACGGCGCGGCGAGGGCGAACGCCCGGCTGCGCGAAGTCGGCGGGCACGCCGTCGCACCACGCGGTGAGGTCGAGGCGTGGGTCGGCGTGAGCGGCGCGCTGGAGCGGCTGCGGCTGACCGCGCGGGCCCGCGCGCTCGAACCCGACGTGCTGGCCGACCTGATCGTGGCGACGGCCCAGGCGGCGCAGCGGGCGGCGGCCGGGCGGATCACCGAGATCATGACCGACTTCGTCGGCCCGAGCGCGGCGCTCGACCTGGTCAAGGCGCACCTGCCCGCCGACGTCGCGCACACCGGCGGCCGCCGTCCCCGCCGGTCCGCCGCGGACGAGGACGACTACTTCGAGAACCCGGAGGTACGAGGAGAATGAGCGGCTTCGACGTCGACGTCGAGCAGTTGCGCTGGCACGCCACCACGGTCGCCGGCATCGCCGACCAGCTGTCCGGGGTGTCCGGCCGGGCACCCGACCGCGTGGCCGACGGCGCACTCGGCTCGTTCGCCGAGTTCCTCACCGCCGGGTTGTCCGGCGCGGTCGGGCGGGCCAACGCCGCGATCGGCGACGTGTCCGCCGCGGTGGACACGATGAGCGTCGGCATCCGGCGCACCGCCGACGGCTACCAGAGCACCGACGAGAACTCCGCCGACCACCTCGTCCGGGAGTACCACCGATGAGCACCGACAAGACGACTGCCCAACTGCTGGCCGAGCTCTCCGAGGTGTCCACCGCCGTGCGGGACGGGCGGTGGTCCACGGGCCGGTTGGCCGACCTGCCCGCACCGACCGACTTCGGGGCGCTCATCTCCGCGCCCAACCCGCTGGCGACGTTGAGCAGCTCGGGCGTGGGCGTGCTGACCCCGCACGTGTCGTTCCTGGCCAAGCCGCTCGACCAGTTCCGCGGCGACTCGGGCGCGGTGAGCACCCCGGCGCAGGGCCTGGCGACCGCGGCCACGGACATCCGCGCGCTCGCCGACACCCTCCGCCAGGCCGGCACCACCGAGACCAGCGGGTGGACCGGTGAGGCCGCCGACGAGCACCGGGTCACCAGCGCCCAGTTCGCCGAGGGCGTCACGGCGATCTCCGAGGCGGCGAAGACGATCGCGGGCGCGATCGCGGGCGCGGGCGAGGAGGTGGTCAAGGCGCTCGCCGAGATCGTCCGGCTGATCGGCCAGGCGGTCGGCGAGATGGTGCCGGTGATGGCGGACGGCATCGCCCGCGCCCCGTTGACCATGGGCGCGAGCATCGGTGAGGCGATCGCGAAGTGCGTCGCCATCGCCAACAAGTGTGGCGCGGAGGTCGCCGCGGTCATGGCGAACCTGCTGGCCAACGCCGCGAACCTGATGAAGCTCGTCACCATGGTGCTGACGATCGTGGACGCGGTCGTGCAGCTCCTGCAGAAGCTGGCGAAGATCGCCCAGGGCAGCGGCGGTGACGCGACCGGCGGCACGTCGTCGCAATCGCCGGAACCCGGTGAGGACTCCGGCACCGGCCAACCCGCCGACCCCGCGACCGGGGGCACGTCGACGTCCACCGAAGCGGGCCAGGCGGCGACCTCCGCCGGGACCGACCCGACCGGCGCGACCACCGGCACCGCCACCGGCACGAGCGGTGACCGGACCGGCGACACCGCCCGGCCCGCCTCGCTCCCGGCCGGCACCACGACCGCCGTCGGCGCGCCGTCCTCGCCCAGCACGCCGAGTTCCACCGCCGGCCTGCCGTCCACGACCAGCGGTACCGGGGGCGCGATGCCGTTCGCCGGCATGGCGCCGATGGCCGGCGCGCGCTCGACCACCGGCACGGCGGGCGTCCGGCCGCCGAACCGCCTGGCCCCCGGCGGCTCCACCTCCGCGGGGGCACCGAAGGAGACCACCGCGGACCGACCGGTCGCCACCGCCGCCGGCGACACCTCGTCGACCGGTGTGCCGCTCATGCCGATGTCCACACCCCTCGCCTCCCGGGGCCCGGGCGCCGACGACGCCGAGCACCAGCGGCGTTACGAGGTCAACTCCGACGCGGACACGTTCGCGGCCGACGACGAGGACGGCATCGTCGCCTCAGGCGTCATCGGCGCGCCCACCGAACCGGTGCCCGTCGCCACGCCCGCGAACGCCGAGGCGCGGCCGGCCAAGGTCGTCTGGCGACTGGGCGAGAACGGCGCGCTCGAGGCGACGCCGGTGGCCGAGTCGCCCCGCGACCGGTGACCCGTCCACGTCAAGGAGGAGCAACGCATGTCGTTCCAGACCAACCTCGAATCGCTCAACAACGTCGCCCGCAAGGATCTGCGGGACCTGTCCTACACCTACGCCGTGTTGGCCAACGACGCGCGCAACACCAACCTGGCCGACGACAACATCGCCGAGGATCCGCCGGTGACCGGTGACACCGGGGCCTTCGCGCAGAGCTGGAGCGGCCTGCGCGGGGAGATCGTGAAGGTCCTGGACGCCTGCGCGGGCAACGCGGTCAAGATCGGGAGGGCCATGGAGCATGTGGTCGACACCTACGCCGCCACCGACGCCCGGATCGCGGACGCGATGGCGCGCCAGACCGAGTCGCTGAACCACACCCCCGCTTGAGCGGATCACCGCGGCAGACCACCAGGAGCCGACCATGACCTTCCACACCAAGGACGAGCTGCGAAAACTCGGCAAGGACGTCGCCGACGCGGCGCGGGCCGCCGTGCTGCGCGAACGGGAGATGAAGCTGCTCGGCCTCGACATCGACAACCCGTTCGACCTCGACCTGTTCCCCGACACCGACTTCTACCTGGGCTACCCGGACCTGTACGAGAGCTTCGCCACCCCGGACCCGAAGGGGATGCAGCGGGCCCTGAACACGCTGGGCCGCACGTCGTTCGCGCTCAAGCACGACTTCCCGGCCCTGAACCCGAGCGGGACCGAGGTGCCGGTGCCGGACATCGGCGGCGGTATCGCGGACCTGGCCGGCAAGGACACGCCGACGCAGATCTCGCGGAACATCGACTACAAGATCCGGGGCTGGCACGGCCACGCCAAGGACGCCTTCCAGGAGAAGATCCTGACGAAGTTCGACGAGAAGGTCGACAACCAGGTCGTGGCGGTCAACCTGCTGGCGGCGTCGCTGTCGATGCACATGCACCTGCGCAAGAAGCTCAACGAGAACGTCTGGGACGTCGGCCAGAAGTCGATCGAGGCGTTCAACAAGGTGGCGAAGGTCGGCTTCGGCGACGCCGCCCAGGTCGTGCTGCTGGTCGGCATCGCCGCGGCCACCGCGTGGACCGTCTGGGGAGGCGTGGCCGCGGGTGGGCTGGCCGCGGTCTCGGCGAAGGACGCCGCGTCGGTGGTGGCCGGGTTCAACAACATCCGGGTGAGCCCGCAGGTCGCCCGGACCATCAGCCACGACAGCCCGAACAAGGCCGACGCCGACATGAAGGGCTTCCTCGGCGAGGTGGCCAAGTCCTACCACGACCAGGAGCAGGACATCGTCGCCGCGATCAACCACCTCGGCGCGGGGTTGCGGGACCCGGCCACCAACTCCCTGTTCGTGTTCCCCGCCCCGCCCGAGGTCGACTCGCTGGACGAGCAGGGCGACAACCTGCCCACGCTCGACACCGAGTTCACGCCGGATCGCTGACCGGCTGCCGCGCGGCGGCGAGGTGCGCTTGCAGCCGGGCGTGCCGGAACTGGTAGTACGGGCCGGACTGGCGCAGCACGCCGCGCCGGCACGCGTCCTCGAGGAACGCGACCACCGCCCAGGGCAGCCGGCCGGTGAGCGGCAGCCAGATCCGGGCGAACACCAGCCAGTGGCCCCACGGGGTCATGCCGAGCACGTAGCCGGCAGCACCGGCGACCGCGCTGACCAGGGCCGCCGCCACCACCAGCGACGGCGCCCAGTCCAGGTCGATCCCGAACGGACGACCGACGTCGAGCGCGTCCAGCACCTCCGCCGCCGCCACGATGAAGCCCGCGAACAGCGGCGCCAGCACGAGCGCCGGTCCGGCCGGCACCGCGCGGTTGGCCCGGATCAGGTCCGCGGGCCTGCCGGCCGAGGTGAGGTCCACCGGTGTCTCGATCAGGCCGAGCACCCGGAACACCAACCCGACCCCGACCGCGTAGACGAGCCCGAACGCCACCGCGTCGAAGACCCACGAGCCCACCGCGGCCGCGGAACGGGAGGTCACCACGGCGAGCAGCCGGTGCGCCGTGCCCAGCAGGACACCGAACACGAACCCGCACAGGGCGCCCGTCCGCAACCGGCTCCTGGTCTGCGCGCTCAGCCGCCGTCGACCACCCCGCACGCTGATCCGGAGGTACAACGGCGCGGGCACCCCGCGGCCGACCGTGACCGCGTACGTGACCACCATGAGCACCGCGCCCAGGAACCCGATCAGCAGACCCGAGAGGAACCAGGAGCTGGAGCCGATCGTCACCCCGAACGCGCTCGCGACCCCTTCCACCAGCCAGTCGACCACGGCGGTCGTGACGCCCGCGACCAGGCCGAGCAGCGAGGTCCGCGAACCGCGGCCGAACGCGGTGCCGAACTCCCACCACGCGAGGTCGGTCGTGCGCCGCCCGTCCAGGTGCGCGGCGAGGAAGCGCAGCCACCGCGTTGCCTCCTCCACCGACCAGCGCTGGTCCAGGCCCACCGCGCGGTCGAGCGGCTGGTGCCGGTACGCGGTCGGCACGAAGCCGGCCAGCAGGTGGTCGGCGATGCTCTCCGCGGTGGGGAACCGCCGCGCGTCCAGCAGCTCGGCCGGGTCACGTCCGGTCGTGTCGCTGTAGTTGGCGCGGGCGAGGCCGACCATCAGCGGGGTGGTGAGCGCGACGGCGGGCGGGAGGTCGGGCCGTTCGGCCAGTTCGCGCAGCACCGGGTCCCACGCGGTCGCGAGGTCGCCCGCGGTCCGGCGCGCCGTGCGCGGCAGGTGGTCGGCGAGGTCCGCGACGGTGAGGTCGGCCAGCTCGACCGCGGCCGCGCCGCGCAGCACCCGGGAGGCCGTGACGGCGTCCCGGTACTCGTCCGGCCTGCTGGTCAGCACGAGCGGCAGCACGATCTGGTTGAGCGCGACGAGGGCCGGCCGGTGCAGCCCTTCGGCGATCTCGTCGAAGCCGTCGAGCACCGGCAGGATCCGACCGCTCTCGATCAGCCGGGCGGCGAGCGTGGCGCCGCTGCGGCTCGGCCGCGCGAGGCCGGGGTAGTGCCGGGTCAGCTCGGCGACCAGCCACTCGTGGAAGGACGTCTGGACCGGGTGCCACGAGCCGATGCCGACGACGACCGGGACCGCGCCGGCCGCGGTCGACGGGTTGAGCAGGTCCAGCACGAGCCGCACGGCGAGCATGCTCTTGCCCGCGCCCGCCCGGCCGAGCACGACGAGCCGCCCGGACGGGACGCGCCGGTAGCAGGGCACGATCGCGTCGAGCGTGCCGGCGAGGTCGGTCGGCGCGTCGGGGTCGGTCAGCTCCGCGCCGACCGAGCGCCAGCGCAGCGGCAACGGGCCGGGGTCGTGGATCCGACGCCGCATCTCCTCCTGCTGCCACCGCGCCCGCACCACGTCGGCGAGCTCGTCGGCCGCTTCGACCAGCTCCCGTTCGTTCGCGGTCAGGTACCGCCCCGGTTGGACGCGAGCCGCGTCGGCCGGCGCCACGGGCCGATCCGACGGGGCCGGCTCGTCGGCCTGACCCACCGCGGCCAGCAGGGTGGCGTGCTCCGCGGGTGACAGCGCCAGCGCTTCGGCCAACTGCCGCACGGTGCTCAACTGCGGGTTCACGCCCGCCTGGGTCTCGAACCGCCGGACCGTGCGCACCGCGACCCCCGACCGCACGGCCAACTCGTCCTGCGTCAACCCCGCCTCCCGACGGAACCGGCGCAGCAACACGCCGAACCGGTCTGCCACCCCGCACCCCCTGTCGAAGATCAGTTCCCCGGGGCCAACGTATCGGAGGTCGAACCACCTGTATCCGCAAAAGCACTTCTTCGACGTGACGACCCGGCCCGGTCCGCGGTTGCGGGTGTCCGTAGGCCCGATTGCTCCCCAGTGCTGACAGCACTGGTCCAGGCCGGTGAATCGGGGGTGGCGTCGTCCGGTGTGGGTGGCACTCTGGCCCACTGCGCCCGTAGCCGGGTGGTCGGACCGGGGTCGCCAACGTCGACGAAGGGCTTGTGCAGTGCTGAGAACCGTTCGCGGACTGCTTGCCGTCTTGGTGATGACCACCGCTGTGACCTGGCCCGGGGCCGGGAGCGCCGGGGCGGTCTCGTGGACCTTGACCACGGCGCAGCGGCAGGCGTACCTGTACCACTACGCGCCGCTGATCTACAAGCGCGGCGACGAGAACAACAGCCAGGAGGGCACGGACTGGCTGTCGAACTACGACTTCGACCGCAACGGGCGGTTCTCCGACAACCGGGTGAACTGGCGCAACGTCAACCAGTACGTGCAGGGCGCGAACACCCACTGGCGCATCCGCCCGACGCTCTACAGCGCGTTGCTCGAGTACGCCGAGAACGGGACGAAGAACCTCGTCCTGCTGTACCACGTGTACAACGCGGCGGACAAGGACTTCGAGCAGATCCACGACTGGGAACGCGTCGAGATCGTGCTGCGGGGCGTGACCGGGAACCCCGGCACCGGTGAGAGCGTCGCCTACGCCACGGTGACCACCCACCACGAGCACATCATGCGGCGCTCCACCGACAGCGCGGTGCAGTTCATGACGACGGCCACGGGCAAGCACCTGATGCTGTGGCAGGCCGACGGCAGCGGGGCCCTGCCCACGACCACGCGCGGTCACGAGCTCCGGTTCGCCACCACGCCGTGGAGCACCGTCGCCGCGGCCCTGAACGGGACCGGCAAGGCCGAGGTCGACATCAACAACGACAGCAAGAAGAACGTCCACTACGTGTTCGTCCCGGAAGCGTCGCAGGCCGCCGTCTCCACCTGGGGCGCGCAAGCCGTGACGTCCGCCTCGGCCCCGGCCCTGGCCAGCCGGCTCGACAACGGCGACTCCACGGCCTGGCGGTCGGTCAAGCGCGTGACCTACGAGCTGCAGGACCTGGCCGACGTCCTGCCGACGCACTGGCAGAACTGGCAGCTGCACTGGCGGGACACCAAGACCAGCGACGTGCTGCTGGAGTCGCCGGTGACGTCGGAGACCGGTCAGCCGGAGGTGTCCGCCGGCCTGCAACGCTTCTACACCGCCTCGCTCGACATCGGCGCGGGCGACCTCACCGACGGCCGCGAGGGCATCCCGTCCAAGAGCTGGCTGTACGGCGCGTACTCGGGTGAGGCGAACGCGGACGACAGCGCCGGCTCCGACGACTTCGGCGGCTACGAAGGGTCGGGCCTCGACAGCTACGGCCGCAGCAGGGGCGTGGTCAGCGGCGACCTCGCGTCCCACAACGCGTACTGGCGGCAACACGACTTCTTCGTCCACACCGGCGTCGTCGACACCGCGGACCGCCGCGAGGCGGGCACCTGGTTGCCCGCCGGGTGGCACCTCGCCGGCAACGGCGGCTTCGACGGCCGCTGGACCCAGCTCTTCGACGACCGCCCCTGACCACGGCGGTGCACGTTCATCACCCGAGCGGGTGTCGTGTACCGGCGGTGCGCCGGTACACGAACGATGGAACGCGGTGCCGTGGTCGGCGCCACGCCTCGTGCACGGGAGCGGTGAGGGCGTGGCGCCGGGCCACTCCGATGACGGACGCGGTCGGCCGTTCGTCGCCGCCGTGCTCCCGCCGGACGTGTTCCGGGCGGGTAAACGCACCTGTCGGTGGGTCATGCGGGGTACCCGCCGCCCGGTGACCCGGCAGGCTGAACCACCTTCCGCCGCACCGACCGGTGCCACGACGCTGAGCGCGAGCGGGCACCTCGATGTGACTGTCCCCTGTGGTCCCATCGAGGTGCCCGTGCAGCCCCGGACCGGCCGTGCCGGGGGCGACGCAGCGGAGGAGAAAGAACCATGCCGGTCAGTCGGAGGACCCTGCTCAGCGCCGGCGCCGCGGCGGCGGCCGCGGTGGCCTTGCCACACGGCGCGTCGCCGGCGGTGGCCGCGGGGACGCGGGCCGGGTTGCCCGTGGAGGGTGCTGCGTGGCGCGCGCTGCGCCGAGCGCTCAGCCCGGCTGCCCAGCTGCTCACCGGCTGCGCCCCGGTGGACAACCAGCGTTACGCCTACCCGCCACCGCTCCGGGAGATCGTCTGCCAGAACGAGCACGACGTGCAGGTGGCCGTGCAGTGGTGCCTGGTGGAGGGGGTGCCCTTCCGGCTCCGCTCGGGCGGCCACAACTACGCCGGCTACTCGACCGTCCCCGACGGGGTGGTGATCTGCCTCGGGGAGAGGATGCACTGGCTGCACAAGGACGGACAACGGTTGCACGTGGGCGGCGGCTCGACCAACTCCGATGTGTACGACAACCGTGGACTGGGCCTGTACTTCCCCGGCGGGCGGTGCCCGACCGTCGGCGTGGCGGGGCTGACCCTCGGCGGCGGCCTCGGGTTCAACGACCGCAAGTGGGGCTTGACGTGCGACCGGCTCGTCGAGACGAGGCTCGTGCTGGCCGACAGCACCCTGGTTCGCGCCACCGAGAACGAGAACGCCGACCTGTTCTGGGCGTGCCGCGGCGGGGCGGGCGGCAACTTCGGCGTCAACACCTCCTTCGTCTTCGACGCCGTGCCGGTGGCGCAGCTGCGCGCCACCGTCTTCGACCTGACGTTCCCCCTCGACGTCGCCGTGCCGGTGGTGCAGGAGCTGCAACACCTGCTCGACACCGACCACACGCACGACCTCGACGTCCGGATCGGGTTCAAGCACGCGCGGGACGGCAAGGCGTTCCTGTGGGTGCTCGGCCAACGCCTCGGCCCCGAAGCCACGCTGCGGCGACTCTTCCGGGGTTTGCTCGCCCTGCACCCGACCTCCGAGTTCATCGAGGAACGCGGGTTCTGGGAAGCGCAGGACCACTTGCTGGACGTCCCCGAGGACCGGGAGTGCTACACCTCGAAATCCCTCGTCCCCGACCGCTGGCTGACCGCGGACGCGCTGACCGCGATCACCGAGTGGACGCGCGGCTGGGATCCGGGCAAGGCACGGGCGGACGGCTACGTGACCTTGTTCGCCATGGGCGGCGCGAGCGCCGAGCCCGCGCCGCACGACACCGCCTACCCCCACCGCGGGGCGAAGTTCGTCATCGACATCGGCAGCCGATGGGCACCCGGCGCCTCGGAGGAGGAGTCGGAGGCGGCGCTGCGCCAGACCCGCCAGGTTTACCGCACCTTGCGCACCCTGCTGGGCACCGACGCGGCCTACGTCAACTTCCCCGATCCCGAACTGGTCGACTGGCAGCACGCCTACTACGGCGGCAACTACGAGCGCCTTGTCAAGGTCAAGAACAAGTACGACCCCGACAACCGGTTCCGCTACCCCCAGTCCATCGGCACACCGGAACTCCTGACGTCACCGCGGCCCGCACGAGCGGCCTCCGCACCCAGGTAGGCACCACGATGGCCCGCACCACCGCAGGTCGGCTTCGTTACTTGATGACCCGGGTCTGGTCGCCCTGGTGAACCGGGTGCGGCCGTTGCCGTGCCGGCGGCGTGCTGGTGAGCGCATCCGATGCGGGATGTCGTGGCGCCGGCAGCGCCAGGACCGGTTGTGGGCCGTCTCCCACGGCCCATGCCGTTGCGGCAAGTCCGGCCACGCCCGTCCAGGCCAGGCGCTAGAAGGGCTCGAAGTCGCGTTCCTTGCCGGCCAGGTCCCAGCCCAGGATGTTGCGCTCGCTCCGGCTGTTCGCGAGTTGCCGCATCACGGCGGTCATCGGGCGTCTCGTCCTCGTCCAGCCCGCGGCGAGGTTGCGGCTCAGGAACACGACGTGCCAGCGGTCCGGGTCGGGGTGCCAGGGCAGCCAGAACAACGACCCGCCGGAGGAATCGGAGGCGAACGGGATCACGCCGCGCGGTTCGGGGAAGGGCGGGAAGGAGTCGTCGTCGTACTCCTCCCAGAGGATCCGCACCCCGAGCAGCATCCCCTCGAACTCGTCCACCAGCCGCGCCAGGGACTCCTCGTCCTGGACGGGGTTGAAGACGCAGACCACGTCCCGGAACATCCCGGACGGGAACCGGCGCATGAACTCCTTGTAGTCGGCGGGCAACGGGGTGCCCAACCGGCGCTCCACCACGTCCCAGCCCAGCGTCGGGGGTGACCGAACCGGTCCACCCCAGCGCGACCGCCGTCCTGCCCACCGCTTCACGTGCGTCCATCGACTACCCGCCCCCTCGGCTGATCCCCCGCACGCATTGCACCACGGACCACCGACACCCGATGTGCTCGCACGGAAGTCCGGCGTTGGTGAGGGGTCGGCCAACGGGGCGCGGTCGTCGCCCGAGGTCATTAGGGCGAACAGGCGGTCGTTTCGGCCCCGCGCGTGCGGCGTTCGAGCTCCGGTGGGCAGGCGGTCCAGGAAGGACCCGGCGACCTCTCTGTAGTGCACGTGGCAGTCCACGAACCCCGGCACGACCAGCCGGTCACCGCACTCCACCACCGCCGCTTCACCGCGATGGCGGGCGGTACCGAGTCACGGTCGCCCACCCACGCGACCAGGCCGTCCTCGCCACCAGGGCACCGCGTTCGAACAGTCGCCACGACGCAGCACCACCCGACCCCGGTCACCGCCCGTCGCGGCGGCGGGCACGAGGCCCAGGACCTGAGCCGCTACCAACACGCCCATGCCCGTGAGGAAATCCCCGACGGCTCCGCGCTTCACCGTTGCCGGTGAATCGCTGCTCACCCGCGCGGTCACCGACGAGAAGGCCGTCAAGCGGCGCGGTAGCCAGGGATGTCCTCGACCCGGTGGTAGACCGGGAGGCCCCGTTCCCGCGCGATCCGCACGTCCTGGTCGGCTCCCGTCGACTCACCCGGCAGCCGCAGCACCGCGTCGCAGTGCCGGAGCAGCCGTTCGGCGGTCGGGTACATGATCCCGTCCGCCACGGGGTCGGTCGGCCCTGTGCCGCCGGCCCCGCGCAGCACGGGCAGCGCGACCCACTCGCCGATCATCGGCACGTGCCCGCTGCGGAAGACCGGCCACGCGGCTTCCTCCAGCCGGGCCAGGTTGCGCGCCATCAACGCCGGGTCGTCGCCGGTGCCGGAGCGGTAGGGACCGGCGATGAGGATCAACAGAGGTCTGCTCATGGGGCCACCATAATGTGCAACAATCGGAAGAAACAAGGAGGAACCGGATTGCTCGCGGCTCAACGGCGGGATCTGCTGCTCGAACGACTTCGCGTCGACGGGCGCATCGTGGCCAAGGACCTCGCCGCCGAGCTGGGCCTGTCGGAGGACAGCATCCGGCGCGACCTGCGCGAACTGGCCGCCGCCGGGCTGTGCCAGCGGGTCTACGGCGGCGCGTTGCCGATCTCGCCCGCCATCGCCGACTACGCGACCCGGCAAGGGGTGGAGGCTTCCGGCAAGCAGCGCGTCGCGGCGCGGGCGGCGGCGCTGGTCGAACCCGGCAGCACGGCGATCATCGACGGAGGCACGACGGCCCTGGCCGTCGTGCGGGCCCTGCCGCTCGACCTGGACGCCACCGTGGTCACCCACAGCCCCACGGTGGCGAGCGCCCTGGCCGAGCACCGGGGCGTGGAGGTGTACCTGATCGGCGGGCGGCTGTTCAAGCACTCGATGGTCGCCTGCGGTGCGGCGGCGGTCGAGGCGGCGCGCGGACTGCACGCCGACCTGTTCCTGCTGGGGGTGACCGGCGTGCACGAGGAGTTCGGCCTCACCACCGACGACGCCGACGAAGCCGCGATGAAGCGCGCACTTGCCCACCAGGCGGCCGACACCTACGTGCTGGCCAGCTCCGAGAAGATCGGCGCGGTGTCACGGTTCTCGGTGGTGCCGCTCGCCGACGTCGCCGGCGTGGTCACGGACGCGCCCGCCGAGCACCAGGCGCTGCGTGCGCTCGACGTGCCGGTGATCTTCGCCTGACCCGGCACGGGCGGCGGTCAGCCCGGTTGGAAGAACGTGAGCATCCTGGCGGCGGCGTCCGGGGACATCAGCAGTTCCTGCATGTCCGCGGACATCCGGGCGGCGGCGCTGGTGCGCTCGAACATCTCGCGTTCGTACTCCGCCACGGCGGCCGCGCGGTCGTCCGGGTGGGCGGCCAGGGCGAGGCCGAGCAGGGCACCGTCGAGCAGCGCCATGTTGGCGCCTTCCCCGACCGGCGGCATCAGGTGCGCGGCATCGCCGACCAGGGTGACGTCCGGTCTCGACGGCCAGGTCAGGCCGACCGGGAGGGAGGTGAGCGACCGCGGCTGGACCGTGTCGTCGCAGGCCGCGATCAGGGCGGTGAACCGCGTGTCCCAGTCGGCGAACAGCTCGATCAGCCGCGCGCGGGCGGCGGCGGGGTCGTCGAACGGGATGCCGCTGGTGGCGAACCAGTCCTCATCGGTGTTGTAGAAGTTGAGGCCGATGCGCACGCGGCCGTCGCCGTTGCGTTGCGCCGCCAGCGATCGCCCGTCGCCGAGCACCCAGTAGTTGCCGCGCCCGACCATCGCGGCGAGGTCGGGGTGGGTGCGGTCGATGTCGGGGATGCCGATCTCGACGACGTGCTGGCCGATGTGCGCGGGTCGGGCGTCGGTGAGCAGCGCGCGGACCCGGGAGTTCGCGCCGTCGGCGCCGACGAGCAGGTCGTACGTCGCGGTGCGGCCGTCGGCGAACCGCAGCACGCCGTCGTCGGCGGACTCGTACGCGTGCCCCCAGCGCACCGCGTCATCGGGGAGGGAGTCCAGCAGCAGGTCGCGCAGATCGGCGCGGTCCACCTCGGGGCGCAGCAGCGGGGCGTCCTCGGGCGTGTCCTCCTGGAGCAGCAGGGTGCCGTCCGGCTCCAGCAGCCGCATGTCCTGACCCTCGCCGCGGGCTATCGCGTAGAAGCGGTCGATCAGGCCGGCCTCGCGCAGCGCCCGCTGGCCGGAGTGGATGTCGAGCATGCCGCCCTGGCCGCGCGCGTCACGTGACGGTTCGCGTTCGTAGACGACGGCGTCGATGCCGTTCACGTGCAGCACGCGGGCAAGCGTCAGGCCGCCCAAACCGGCCCCGACGATGGCGATGGTCATGATCAGCCTCGATTCACCGTATCGGTCAATACAGTGTATCGAAGGCTACGGTGTATTGTCCTCGGCATGGTGGTGTGGGAGCGACCGGAGCCGCCGGATCGGCCGGCGCCGGCGCCGTTGAGCCGGGAGCGGATCGTCCGGGCGGCCATCGAGCTCGCCGACGCGGACGGCCTGGACGCGGTGTCGTTGCGCAAGGTGGCCGCTGCGCTGGACGTCGGGCCCATGCGGCTGTACGGCTACATCGCGACCAAGGAGGAGCTGCTCGACCTGATGGTCGACGCGGTCCACGCCGAGATCAGGCCGACGGGGCAGGGCTGGCGGGAGGTGCTGGGCTCGTTCGCCGAGGCCACCAGGCAGGTCGCGCACCGGCACGAGTGGCTCGCCGACCTGCTCGGCGGACGGCCCCAGCTCGGGCCGAACACGCTGGTCACCGGCGAGAGCGTGCTGGCCGCGATGGGTGACGTCGACCTGGGCGTCGTCGTGCCGGCGGTCGGGGCGGTCACCGCGTACGTGATCGGCGCGGTGCGCCGGGAGATCACCGAGCGGCGTGCCGAGCGCGCCTCCGGGCTGAACCAGGAGCAGTGGCAGACCACCTACGGGCCGTACCTGACGCGCACCTTCGCCACCGGGCGGTTCCCCGCGCTGGCCCGGATGGTCCACGACGGGCCGCACCTGGACGCCGACGAGACGTTCCGGACCGGCCTCGACTTCGTCCTCGACGGCATCGAAGCCCGCCTCTCCCGCTGATGCGAGGGCGCGGCACCCGGAAGTCGTCCAGCGCTGGGTGTCTCCGCAGGTGCAGTCCCAGGGGGACGATCCGGGTTCGGCGGTGGTGTGGACTTTCGGGCGCACCGCGGCGGCCCTCACCGCGCCGATCACCGAGGAGACGAGCAAGGCGCTCGGCCCGGTCCTGCTGATCGGCCCGGCCCCGCGCCGGGGTGACGACGACGTGCCCGGCGTCGTGCACGCCCGCGCCGAACCGCTGCGCCTGCGGGGATCCCGCTGACGCCCGCCGCGGTGATCGGCCACCGAACAGGCGGCGGGCGAGCGGGTGAGCGGGGTTGACCCGCCGGCGCGTCCCCGCACACCATGATCGGCACCGGCCGTGATCGTCCGCGCGTGGCAGGGGGCCTGCGATGTCGTCGGAATCCCGAACCGCGGCGCACGAGAGCCCGGCGGAGGGCGGCTCGGAGCGGTTGCCGATCTGGGTCCGCCTGGCCGGCACGATCGGCGTGCTCGGCGTGGACGTCCTGTTCGCCTGGCTCCTGCACATCGGCGGCGCGGCGCTGTCGCAGCTCGGGGAAGTGCTCTCCGGCGAGGTCGAGCACACCCGGTTCGCCACCGCCCTGCACGAGCACGGCATCGCGGGCCTGCGCCCGGACTACCTCGGCGGCCCGCTGCCCCTCGACGTCACGACCGCGGTGTACATGGCGCTCTCCGCGGTCGTGGCCATCGTGTTCGCGGCCGTCACCGATCGCGTCGAACGCATCCCCGAAGCGTGGAACTTCGCCGGCCTGTCGGTCCTGCTGGCCCCGGCGGTGCTGTACCCGCTCGCCGGCATCGTGTGGATGGGCGTGTCCGTGGCGGCCGGCATCGTCAACTTCATCGGCGGGCCGTTCACCGGTGGTGCGGACCTCTGGGTCGTCCCCGGCCCGCCGCCCGTGCTGGATTGGAGCTTCTTCCTGATCTTCGCGGGTTATGGCTACGGTTTCGCGGTCCTGCTCGGCGTCAGCGCTCAGTACGGCCTGGGTGAACTCTGGAAACGTCGACCGATCGCGGGCCGAACGTCCGGCGCATGACATCGTTGACTCGCTAATGTTTAGCAGTTCGGCTCACCTCCTCGCCGCTCTGGCGGCCCCGATCCCGCCGTTCGACGCCTGGCCAGGGCGTTCGACAACCGGTGGAGCTAAAAGAATTCGCGCTATTTTTAGCAATCGACAATGCGCCCCGCCGCACAGTTGCGAAACATTTGCGTCGCATCTTGACCATGTCGAGATCGTCCTTCAGAGTTTGACAATGCGACCGGCACCCGCGGCAGTGGCACGGCAGTCCGTGCGTCCCTCTTGGGTTCTCGGATTGTCGACTCCGACGTAGTCGTCGTCCGGGGGAGGGGTGCGAAGGACCGCCCGGCGCGAACGTCGTCGCAACGTTGCCCGTGCCGCGGTCTGCCCCGACCTCGACGAAGAGGAGTCCCGCCCATGGCCCGATCAGGCCATCACCCGCCCACCGCTGTACCAGGAACCCGCAGGCGTCGCGTGGCCGGTGCCGCTGCCGCCGTCGTCGCCGTGCTGGTCGGCGGGCTGCTGGCGACGTTCAGCGCGTCGCCCGCCTCGGCGGCGACCGTCGACACGACCGCCTGGTACGTGCTGGTCAACCGCAACAGCGGCAAGGCGTTGGACGTCTACAACCTGGCCACCAACGACGGGGCGCGCATCACGCAGTGGACGCGCAACGACGGCAACCAGCAGCAGTGGCAGTTCGTCGACTCCGGCGGCGGCTACTACCGGGTGAAGTCGCGGCTGTCCGGCAAGGTGCTCGACGTCTACAACTTCTCCACCGCCGACGGCGCGAACATCGTGCAGTGGTCGGACAACAACACCAACAACCAGCAGTTCCGGTTGGCCGACTCCGACGGCGGCTACGTGCGGCTGATCAACCGCAACAGCAACAAGGCCCTGGAGGTGCAGGGCGCGTCCACGGCGGACGGCGGCAACATCGTCCAGTACAGCGACTGGGGCGGCGCCAACCAGCAGTGGCAGTTCGTCCGCGTCGGCGGGTCCGGCCCGACGACCACGACGACGACCCAGCCGGGCGGTGGCTGCTCGCTCCCGTCGACCTACCGCTGGACTTCGACCGGTGCGTTGGCCCAGCCGAGGTCCGGGTGGGTGTCGTTGAAGGACTTCACCTACGTGCCCTACAACGGCAAGCACCTGGTCTACGCCACGACCCACGACACGGGCACGTCCTGGGGTTCGATGAACTTCGGGCTGTTCAGCAACTGGTCGGAGATGGCGTCTGCGCCGCAGCAGGCCATGAACAGCGGCACCGTCGCGCCCACGTTGTTCTACTTCGCGCCGAAGAACATCTGGGTGCTGGCGTACCAGTGGGGTGGGACGGCGTTCAGCTACCGGACGTCGACCGACCCGACCAACCCCAACGGCTGGTCGTCGCCGCAGGTGCTCTCGACGGCGAGCATCAGCGGTTCGGGCACGGGTCCGATCGATCAGACGATCATCGGTGACGGTCAGAACATGTACCTGTTCTTCGCCGGTGACAACGGCAAGATCTACCGCCAGGTGATGCCGATCGGGAACTTCCCGGGCAGTTTCGGCTCGTCCTACACCACGATCATGAGCGACACGACGAACAACCTGTTCGAGGCGGTCGAGGTGTACAAGGTGCAGGGTCAGAACCAGTACCTGATGATCGTCGAGGCGATCGGCGCGAACGGCCGTTACTTCCGCTCGTTCACCTCCAGCAGCCTCAGCGGCAACTGGACCCCGCAGGCCGCCACCGAGAGCAACCCGTTCGCGGGCAAGGCCAACAGCGGTGCGACCTGGACCAACGACATCAGCCACGGCGACCTGATCCGCGCCAACCCCGACCAGACCAAGACCATCGACCCCTGCAACCTGCAACTGCTCTACCAGGGCCGCAGCCCCAACTCCGGTGGTGACTACGGCCTGCTGCCCTACCGACCGGGCCTGCTGACGCTGCGACGCTGAGCGCCTGACGCAGCCCCATCCGATCGAGCCGGCGCCCCTCACCCCTGACCGGGGGTGAGGGGCGCCGGCCTGTGAAGGGTCGGCACGAGTCGGTGCGATGATCGTCGGACGGATGAGCGAAAGCAGGCGACAGGTGCCACACCAGCAGGAGGCCCCCTCCTACCGGAGAGGACGGGTCCCGCACGCCGATCCCGGCACGCCGGACACCAGGGGTCCCTGGCACTACCTCTGGTGGTTGGCCCGCAGCCAACCCGCCCGCGTCCTGCGCGGCGTGATGTGGGGTTCGCTCTGGATGGTGGGCATCATGGTGCCGCCGTACCTGATCGCGCAGGCGATCGACCGCGGTCTGCGGGCGGGCGACGTGCGGCAGCTCGTGCTGTGGTCGGCGGCCGTGCTCGGGGTGAGCGCCGCCAACGCGGTGCTGGGCATGATGCGGCACCGCACCATGACGATGGTCCGGGTGGACGGCGCGTACCGCACCGTCCAGGTACTCGTCCGACACATCGCCGACGTCGGCGCGACCCTGCCGAAGCGGGTCTCCACGGGCGAGGTGACCAACATCGGCGCGGCGGACATCAGCCGGATCGCCGTCACCCTCACCGTCACCGGCCCCGGGGTGGGTGCCGTGGTGGCGTACGCCGCCGTCGCGGTGCTGCTGTTCACCATCTCGCCCGCGTTGGCGGTCGTGGTGCTGGTCGGGGTGCCCGTCCTCGCCCTGCTCATCGGCCCGCTGCTGAGCCGGCTCGACCGCGTGGAGACTTCCTACCGCGAACGCCAGGGCGCGCTCACCGCGGTGACCGGTGACATCGTCGCCGGGCTGCGGGTGCTGTCGGGCGTCGGGGCCAAGGACGCGTTCGCTGAGCGTTATCGGGCCCGGTCGCGCGAGCTGCGGGACACGGGTTTCCGGGTCGGCGGCATCACCAGTTGGGTGCAGGCGGTCGGCACGTGCCTGCCCGTCGTGTTCCTGGCCGCCGTGGTGTGGATCGCCGCCCGGATGGCCGCGACCGGGGCGCTGACCGTCGGCGAGCTGGTCGCGGTCTACGGCTACGTGGCGGCCCTGGTCGTGCCGGTGTCGTTCTTCATCGAGGCTGCCGACGACCTCACCCGCGGCGTGGTGTCGGCCCGCCGGGTGATCGACGTGCTGCGCCTGGCACCGGAACCGGCCGACCCGGCGGATCCCGTGCCCGGCCCAACGGGTCCGGCCGACCTGTGTGACCCGGACTCCGGCGTCGTGGTGGCGGCGGGGCGGTTCACGGCCCTGGTGTGCGAGCGAGCGGCGGACGCGCTCGCCGTGGTCGACCGGCTCGCTCGGCTCGAGGACTCGGCGGCCACGTGGGGTGGTGTGCCGCTGGCGGCGATGTCGCTCGCCGAGGTGCGTGCCCGGGTCGTGGTCGCGGACAACGACGCCCACCTCTTCGCCGGTGCGCTGCGCGACGCCGTGGCCACCGCGCGGGACCACGACGACGAGGCGGTGTCGGCGGCGGTGCGGGTCGCCGCCGCCGAGGACGTGCTCGCGTCCTTGCCGGACGGGCTGGGATCGTGGCTCGACGACCAGGCCCGCAACCTCTCCGGCGGCCAGCGCCAGCGGGTGCGCCTGGTGCGGGCACTGCTGGCGGACCCGGACGTGCTCCTGCTGGTGGAGCCGACCTCCTCGCTGGACGCCCACACCGAGGCGCGGATCGCCGCCGGCCTGCGCGCGGCGCGGAGTTCGCGCACGACGCTGGTGGTCACCACGTCGCCGCTGGTCCTGGACCGGGTCGACCGGGTGGAGTTCCTGGTGGACGGCCGGGTCGCGGCCTCGGGGCCGCACGAGCACCTGCTCGCCACCGAACCGCGCTACCGGGCACTGGTCCACCGCGGCGGCGACGAGGATCCCGGACCTGCCACGCCCCCGGCCCCGGTCGACCCGGGGAAGGGCGGTGCGCGGGAGGGCAGCTCAGGGGGAGTTGCCCCGGAAGGAGGCCGTCTTTGAGCGCGGAACGCGGTACCCGGCGGGAACTGCCGGTCGCCTCGCCGGCGGAGGTGTGGCGGACGACCGG
The DNA here is from genome assembly GCF_021390395.1 of Saccharothrix sp. S26. Classification (GTDB taxonomy): domain Bacteria; phylum Actinomycetota; class Actinomycetes; order Mycobacteriales; family Pseudonocardiaceae; genus Actinosynnema. The sequence goes on along the minus strand of NZ_JAJUWT010000012.1, from coordinate 208,527 downwards.
GCGGCTGGTGGCGGATGACCGCGGGGCCCTCGTCGGGATGGTCGTGCTCAACTGCCTGGCGGTGCTCACCGCGTTGGTCGGGCCGTGGCTGCTCGGTCGCATCGTGAACGTCGTCGAGACCGGGAACGCCGATGTCCGGGTCGTCGACGGGCTGGCCGCCGCGGTGCTGGCGGCGGCCGTCGCCCGGTTGGTCCTCACCAGGTTCGCGCGGTACGCGGCGCACCGGTTCGGCGAACGGGTGCTGGCGGTGTTGCGCGAGCGGTTCGTCGAGCGGGTGTTGGCGCTGCCCGCGGCCACGGTGGAGCGGCTCGGCGCGGGCGACCTGACGACCCGTTCCACCACGGACGTGGCCGCGGTCGGTGCGGCGTTGCGCAACGCCGCACCGGAGGTGTTCATCGCGAGCCTGCACGTGCTGCTCATCGTGGTCGCGGTGTTCCTCCAGGGTCCGCTGCTCGGCGCGTGCACCCTGATCGGCCTGCCGGTCCTGTGGGTCGTGTCGCGCTGGTACCTGCGCCGCGCCCGCGCCGCCTACCTGGCCGAGGGCGCGGCGAACGGCGTCGCGACGGACAGCATGGTGGCCACCGCCGAGGGCGCCCGGACCGCGGAGGTGTTCGGGCTGCGCGGTCGGCGCGTGCGCGACATCGACCTCGCCGTCGAGCGGGTCCACCTGGCCAGGAGGCGCACGCTGGCGCTGCGGTCGGTGCTATTCCCGGTGGCGGACCTGTCGCACGCCGTGCCGACGTCCGCCGTGCTCCTGCTCGGCGGCCTCGGCTACTTCCACGGCCTGGTCAGCCTGGGCGCGGTGGTCGCGGCGAGCCTGTACGTGTGGCAGCTCGTGGAACCGCTCGACCGGATCCTGCTGTGGGTGGAGCAGTTGCAGAGCAGCGGCGCGTCCCTGGCCCGGATCGAAGGCGTCGCCGCGGCGCTCGTGCCCCGCGAACGCCCACCGCGGCCCCGGGACGAACGGCTGGAGGTCACGCGGGTGCACCACGCGTACACGCCCGGCCGTGACGTGCTGCGCGGGGTGAGCCTGACCGTGCGACCGGGCGAGCGCCTCGCCGTCGTGGGGCCGTCCGGGGCGGGCAAGTCCACCCTGGGCAAGCTCCTGGCGGGGTTGGACACGCCGACCAGCGGCGCGGTGACGGTCGGCGGGGTACCCGTCGCCGACCTGCTCGACGGCGGCGGTGAGCGGCACGTGCTGCTGGTGACGCAGGAGCACCACGTCTTCCACGGCACCCTCCGGGACAACCTGGTGATGGCCGCGCCCGACGCCGACGACGAGCGGGTGCGCGCGGCGCTGGCCGCGGTCGAGGCGCGGTGGGTCGACGACCTGCCCGACGGGCTGGACACCCGGCTGGGCACGGGCGGCACCCGGCTGGACGCGGCCAGGGCACAGCAGTTGGCGTTGGCGCGGGTGCTGCTGGCCGACCCGCACACGGTGGTGCTGGACGAGGCCACGGCCATGCTCGACCCGACGACCGCGCGCAACGCCGAGCGGGCGATGGCCTCGGTCCTCGAAGGCCGGACCGTGATCGCGATCGCGCACCGCCTGCACACCGCGCACGACGCCGACCGGGTGGCGGTGCTGGAGCAGGGCCGCATCGTCGAACTCGGCTCGCACGACGAGCTGGTCGCCGCGGGCGGCGCGTACTCGGTGCTCTGGCACTCCTGGCACGGGGACGGACCCGGCGGTGACATCACCTGAACCGGTGATCGGGAAGTGCCGGGAGGTGGTCGGGTGGTTCGCTGGTGGCGCACCGTCGGCTCAGGGGGACGAGGATGAGCGGCACCACGCGCCTTCGCGTCGGGATCGCGTTGTTGGGGTTGTGGCAGGGCGGGCCCGCGGTGTGGGCGGCCCTGTGGCCGGCCGGGTTCTTCTCGACCTTCCCGACCGCCGATCACGCGTGGGTGCGGTTGGTGCCGCCGTACAACGAGCACCTCGTGCGGGACTTCGGGCTGGCGTTGGCGCAGTTCCTGCCGGTCGCGGTGGTGTGCGTCAAGTGGCCGGAACCGGTGTTCGCCCGGGCCGTCCTGGTCGGCTCGTTGCTGTTCAGCGTGCCGCACCTGATCTACCACGAGCTGCACGTGGTCCGGGTCGACGACGTGGTGTGGCAACGGTTGTCGCTGTGGTTCCCGATCGTGCCGGCCGCGTGGCTGCCGTACCTGACCCGGTCGGCCCGGGAGCCGGGGGAGCGGGGGCGAAGCACCGCGCCCGTGACGACGGTCGAGGAGGTGCGCTAGCGGCCCTTGCGCATCAGGTCCGTGGCCTGTTCGCCCTCGCCGACGGCCAGCGGGCCGACCTGGTCCGGGTCGGTGATGCCGAGGGTGGCGACCAGCGTGCGGCCGTGCAGGTCCACGGCGGCCTCGGCCAGGGACGACAGGTCGGTGATCGCGGCACGGGCCCGCGCCCAGCCGGTCAGCCCGACCGCGAGGCCGATCAGCGCGGCGGGCCACCACAGGACGCCGAGCGCCAGGTACGGCAACGCCCACGTGCCCGTGGCGACCGAGGCGGCGAACGCGGAGTGCGCGCCGCTCAACTCGGCGCGGGTGGTGTCGGGCAGCACGAGCCAGAGCCGGGGCCAACCGAAGGTCAGGTCGAGCCCGTACCGGTGCCAGGACACCGACTCCACGGCGTGCACGCGGTCGCCCATCCACGTCGGCCGGCCGGGTTCGGCCAACGCCAGCCGGTTGACGCGGTGGGCGGCGGCGTTGACCCGGTCCTGCTCGTCACGGGTGCGCGGTGGCGGGGCCGCCCGCTCCAGCTCGCGGCGCAGGTCGACCAGCCGGTGCCAGCGCCTGCGCCGGGCGGCCGTGCGCACGGCGGCGAGCCGGCGCGGCCACTGGCCCAGCCAGACCCGTCGGGTCAGCCCGGCCAGCGCCTGCACGGCGAACCCCACGCCGACGGCGAGCACCAGCACGCCGAGCACGAGCAGCAGTTGCGCACCGGGCGGCAGGTTCTTGACCGCCGTCGCGGCGGCGGTGGCGCGGCGGGTCAGCAGGGTGTGGTCAAGGGCCTTCGACTGGCCGAGGGTGAGCGCCACCCAGGCCGCGGCGGTGAAGAACGCGCCGGGCAGGGCGAGCAGGCCCAGCCACCGCTGGGCCAGGATCTTGGCCAGCTCCTGGAAGAACCCGCCCACCCCGCGTCACGCCCGTTCCATCGGCGCGCCGGTGACCCGGCACCGGGGGAGCGCGCCGGCGGGCGGGGGCGTCTCGACCAGGTCGCACGCGCCGTCGGGGCAGCGGAACAGCTCCTCGCGGGCGTGTCCCGACCCGGTGCCCGGCAACCCCGCGCCCAGCGCCCGCAACGCGGTGTCGCCGTCGGTGTTGAGCAACCTGCCCAGCAGGGCGAGCACGGGCCGCCGCGCCTTGGCCTCGGCGACGACCTGCTCCAGCAACTGCTTGCGTTCCGGGGGAAGTCGGCGCGCCTCCTCGCGGAGGGCGTCGAGTTCCCGGCACAGGCTCGTCAGCGCCGACCGTTCCACGTCCACGCCCGGATACTGTCACACCGTGACGGGCGGACCGGGCGGGTCGGGGTGGGCCGATGAGGCGACGGCGGTGTCCGAGGAGGCGCTCGCGTGCTGGACGCGGGCGCAGGGGACCGGTCGCGTGGACGAGGTCGACCGGGCGATCACCCTCGGCGGGCGGGCGGTGGCCGCGGCGGGGCTCGACCACCCCTCCCGGATGGTGTTCTGGGCCAACCTGGGCACCTACCACCTGACCAGGTACCGGCTCACCGCCGACGCGGCCGACCTGGACCGGGCCATCGGGTGGCTCACCCCGGCGGTGGCCCCGCCCGAAGGGCCCGACCACGGGCTGTTCCGCTACAACCTCGCGACCTGCCACCTGTACCGGTTCGACGTGACGGGTGACGTGGCCGACCTGGACCGCGCGGTGGAGCACTTCGTCGGGGCGCTCGCGGTCACGCCCGCCGGGCCGCACCGCGCCGCGTTCCTGTCGAGCCTGGGCGCGACCTGCTGGCGGCGCTTCGAGCGCACCGGGCGTTCCGCCGACCTGGACCGCGCCGTCGAGGCCAACCGGGAAGCGGTCGCGACCGGCGGGGACGACCCGGGCCTGCCGACGTTCCTGGCCAACCTCGGCGTCGCCGAGCACACCCGCTTCGAGCGCACGGGCGACCTCGCCGACCTCGACCGGGCCGTGGAGCACCTGGAACGCGCGGTGGCCGGCACCGGGCCGGAAGACGGCGAGCTGGCCGGCCGCGCGTCCAACCTGGCGCTCGCCCGCCTGGCGCGCTTCCAGCGGACCGGTCGCCCGGCCGACCTCGACCGGGCCCTGGAAGCGGGCCGCCGCGCGGTCGCCGTCGCGGGCGACACCCCGCTGCGGGCGACCTTCCTGGGCAACCTCGGCATCATCCACCAGACCCGCTTCGAGCGGACCGGTGACCTCGCCGACCTCGACCAGGCCATCGACCTCAAGCAACGGGCGCTCGCCGCCACCCGCCCCGACGACCCGGACCTGGCCACGCCGCTGACCAACCTGGGGATGGCCTACCAGGCGCGGTTCCGACGCCGGGGCGACCTCGCCGACCTCGACCGCGCCGTCGACGCCTGCCGGCGGGCGCTGGAGGTCACCCCGGAGGGCGCCACGGGCCGGGTGTTCGCGTTGAACAACAGCGCGTCCGCCCACCAGGAGCGGTTCCAGCACACCGGTGACCTGACCGACCTCGACCGGGCCATCGACCTCCACCAGCGGGCGGTGGCCTCCGTCCCGGACGGGCACGCGGGGCTCCCGCTCTGGCTGACCAACCTGGGTGACGCCCACCGGGCCCGCTACCTGCGCCTGGGCCGCTCGGCCGACCTGGAGCAGGCGATCGAGGTCGGCCGCCGGGCCGTCGCCGTGATCGCGGCCGACCACCCCGACCGCCCGCTCGTGCTGTCCAACCTCGGTGGCGTGCACCAGCTGCGGTTCGAGCGGGTCGGTGGTCTGGCCGACCTGGACCGGGCGATCGAGCTGAAGGAACGGGCGGTGGCCGCCACCCCGGACGACCACGCGGTGCTGCCGGTCTACCTGGCCAACCTCGCGGCCGCGCACCTGGCGCGGGGCAAGCACCTGCGCACCGCGTCCGACGTGGACCTCGCGGTCGACGTGGGATCGCGGGCCGTCTCGCTCACCCCACCCGACCACCCCGACCGCGTGCTGCGCCTGTTCAACCTGGCGGTGGCGCACCGGGAGCGGTGCGAGCTGACCCGCGCCACGGCCGACGCGGACCGGGCCGTGGAGCTGGCGCGGCAGGCGGTGGCGGGCACGACCGAGGGGCACCCGCACCACGCGGCCTGCCTGTCCGGCCTCGCGGGCGCGCACCAGGTGCGCTACCGCCTCACCGGGTCGCCCGCCGACGCCGCCGCCGTGGCCGAGGTGGCCGGTCGGGCGCTCGCGGCGACCCCGCCCGACCACCCGAGCCGGGCCGTGCGGCTGTACTTCCTCGCGCAAGGCCACCAGAACCGGGTGGACGTCGGCGCGGACGTCCCCGACCTACGCCGGGTCGAGGCGATGGCGGCGGAGCTGGACCGGCTCACGGCCGCGCCGCCGGCGGACCGGGTCGTGGCGGGGTGGGCCGTGGGCAGGCTCGCCGGGTCGCTCGGCCAGGCCGAGACCGCCCGGCGCGTGTTGGCCGGCGCGGTGGAACTCCTGCCGTCGGTCGCGTCACGCGAGACCACGCACACCGACCGGGAACGCCTGCTGGGCGGCCGGGTCGGGCTGGTCGGCGAGGCGATCGCCGCGCACTGCGCGCTGGGTGACGCGGTCGGCGCGCTGCGGGTCGCCGAACAGGGGCGGGGCATCCTGCTCGCGGCGCAGCTGGACAGCCGCACGGACCTGACCGAGCTGGAGGCGGCCCACCCGGAGCTCGCGCACCGCCTGCACCGGGTCCGCGACCGGCTCAACGCCGTGGACCTCGGCTCGGACGTGGTCGAGCACCGCAGGCGGCTGTGGGCCGAGTACGACGCCGTGCTGGCCGACGTGCGCCGCCTGCCCGGCCTGGACCGGTTCCTGCTGCCGCCGACGTGGCCGCAGCTGCGGCAGGCCGTGACGGGTGGGGCGGTGGTGCTGGTCAACGCCGGGCGCGCGCACGGTGACGCGATCGTGGTCGGACCCGACGCGGAGCCCGTGCACGTGCCCCTGCCTGGGCTGATCGCGCGTGACGTGGACACGTGGGCGACCGAGCTGGCGCAGGCCATCGACGACCGCAGCGCGTTCGCCGGGGAGCTGCGCCGCCAACGCGTGGTGACCGACCTGCTGGCCCGGCTCTGGGACGCGGCGGTCGGACCCGTGCTGGACGTCGTCGCACCGGACCCCGGCCGCACGCCCCGCGTCTGGTGGATGCCCACCGGCCGCCTCGGCCTGCTCCCGCTGCACGCCGCCGGCCCGCCGGGCGGACCGGGCGCGCTGGACCGCGTCACCTCCTCCTACACGCCGACCCTGCGCGCGTTGGCCCACGCGCGTCGCCGGCCCGCGGCGTCGAGCCGCAGGCAGTTGACCGTGGCGCTCACCCGCACGCCGGGTCTGCCGGACCTGCCCGCCACCGCCGCCGAGGCGGCCGGTCTGCACGCCCGCCGTGCCGGGGTGCTGCTGACCGACGAGCACGCCACCGTGGACCGCGTCACGGCCGCGCTCGCCGGGTCCGCGTGGGCGCACTTCGCCTGCCACGCCGGCATCGACGCCGACCGGCCGTCCGAGGGCGCGCTGCACCTGCACGACGGCGTGCTGCCGATCGCCGCGATCAGCCGGCTGAACCCGCGTGACGCGGAGTTGGCCTACCTGTCGGCGTGCTCGACCGGGCAGGCGTCCCGGCGCCACGCCGACGAGGTGATCCACCTGGCGTCGGCGTTCCAGCTCGCGGGTTTCCGGCACGTGGTCGCGGGCCTCTGGCCGCTGGACGACCGCACCGCCGCCACCGCCGCGGACCGGTTCTACGCCCTCCTGCCCGCGGCCGACGTGGCGGCCGAGGCGCTGCGCCAGGTCGTGCGGGAACTGCGCGCCGAGCAACCGGACCGGCCGCACCTGTGGGCCTCGTTGGTCCACAGTGGACTGTGACCGTCCGCGCGTTCAGCCGGTCGCGAGGAGCACGCGGGGGTTGTCGTCGTCGGACAGGAACGCGGCCAGCTCCAGCCCTTCCCCGGTGACGGCGTCGCGTTCGGCCCGGGAGAAGGGGCGCAGCGGGGTGACGGTCACCGCGCCCTCCTCGGCGGTCCAGGTGGCGGCGACCCGGCCGTCGACCAGGACGACGCGCGCACCGGCGACCGACAAGCCGCGGTGGTCGTGGTCGATGACCCGGCCGCGGTCGTGGTAGCCGAGGATCGCGTTGTCGAACGCGGGCAGGAACCGCACCGGCGCGGGCGTGTCGGGGTCGGGGCGCGGCGCGTCGGGCAGGTCCAGCAGTTCCCGGCCCCGCTCGTCGCGGAAGGCGATGAGCTTCGCGCGGGTGGCGGCGACCGCGCCCGGCAAGCCGGCGAGGCCGGACCAGGCCCGCAGGTCGGCCGTGGCGGCGGGCCCGAACGCGGCCAGGTAGCGCAGCACGAGCGCCTCGCCGACCGGGTCGGCGCCGTCCGGGGCGGGCGGGTCGACCTCGCGCCCGAGCCAGGAGGCGAGCAACGCGGTGCGCGCGCCCGCCTTCCGGCGCCACAACCCGCGTGGCGGCACTTGCACGGTCGGGAGGAGGGCGGCGACCGCCATCTCGCCCAGCGGTCGCGGTCCGACGGCCGGCCAGCGGGCGGCGAGCGCCCGGCCGACCTCGGGCATCGTGCGGGGCTCGCCGTCCGCCAGCACCGCGCGGGCCGCCGCCGTGAGCTCGTCGAGATCCACGCCGTCGAACTCGCGGCGGTAGACCCCGAGCACCCGTTGGCGCAGCATGGCGTCGTGGCGGGCCCGCCAGGCGAGCGCGTCGTCGGCGGTGACGAGGTGGACGGTGCGGCGCATGAGGTGCGTGCGCACGACGTGCCGCCCGGTCAGCAGGTCGTCCAGCGCGGTCGGGTCGAAGGCGCGCAGCCGTGACCACAGGCCGACGAACGGTTCCTGCGGCTCTTGCGCTTGCAGACCGCACAGGTGCGCCACGGCGTCGAGCACCGGCAGGTCGGTGCGGTGGAGCAGCCACTGCCGGGCCAGCGTGGCGCGGTTGAGCGCCCTGGTGTCGAGCAGGGGGCGCGTGGTCATCGTGGTGGTGTCCCGTCGAATCGGTGGTTGCCGCGGGTGGGCGGGAGCGTGCCGCCCACCCGCTGTGGCGTCACGCGTTGTACTCGTTCACGACATCGAGGACCCAGACGACGCCGAAGCGGTCCCGCAGCATCCCGTAAGCCGGGGCCCAGGCCGCCGGGCCCATCGGGACCACGACGGTCGCGCCGTCGGACAGCTTCTCCCAGTAACCGGTGACCTCCTCGGCGGACTCGCCGCGCACGGAGACGAAGAACGAGTTCTCGCCCTGGTCGTACCCCAGCCGCGAGGGCACGTCGTAGGCCATGACGTGGAAGCCGTTCCCGGCGACCACCTGGCCCCACATGACCTGGTCGGCCTCGGACTCGACCTGGACGTTCCCGGCGTCGGCGTAGGTGACGACGGCGAGGTCGCCGCCGAACGCGGATCGGTAGAACTCCAGCGCCGCGAGCGCGTCACCGCGGAAGTTCAGGTGGGTGGTGGTCGTGACGGACAAGGGTGCTCCTCGGCTCGATGTGGTGCTTGGTGTGACACCACGGTCGCAGGAGTAGCGGCCAGGTTGTGTCCTCTTCTGTGGGGCAGAATGACGGACATGCCGAAGACCTCAGCACGGCTGCTGTCGTTGCTGTCGCTGCTGCAAGCGCGCCGGGACTGGCCGGGCGCGCTGCTGGCCGAACGGCTCGAGGTCAGCCCCCGCACCGTGCGCCGAGACGTCGACCGCCTGCGCGAGCTCGGCTACCCCATCGTGACCACGAAGGGCCCGGACGGGGGATACCGGCTCGGGGCCGGCACGCGACTACCGCCGTTGTTGTTCGACGACGAGCAGGCCGTGGCGCTGTCGGTGGCGCTGCGGATCGCCACCACCGCGGGTGCAGGCATCGAGGAGGCCGCCGCACGGGCGCTGAACACCGTCCGGCAGGTCATGCCGGCCCGGCTGCGCCACCGCGTCGACACCGTGCGGGTCACCGCGGTGGAACGGGCCCCGACGGCGCAGGTCGGCAGCGGGGTGCTCCTGGCGATCAGCGACGCCGTCCACGCGCGCGAGGTGCTGCGCTTCGACTACGTCAGCGCGACCGGTGACCCCACGGCGGCACCGCGCCGGGCCGAACCGCACCACCTCGTCACGTGGGGCGGCCGCTGGTACCTCGTCGCCTGGGACCTCGACCGCGCCGACTGGCGCACGTTCCGCGCCGACCGGATCACCCCGCGCACGCCCACCGGCCCCCGCTTCGCCCCGCGCGAGCTGCCCGGCGGGGACGTGGCCGCGTTCGTCGCGGCCCGGTTCTCCGGCACGGACGACTCGGGCGGCCGGCCGTGCCGCGGGGAGGTGGTCCTCGACCTGCCGGCCGCCGAGGTGGCACCGTTCGTCCACGACGGCGTGGTCGAGGAACTCGGGCCGGACCGCTGCCGGCTCGTCACCGGGTCGTGGTCGTGGCACGCCCTGGCGAGCGCCATCAGCCGGTTCGACGCCGACGTCGAGGTCGTCGGGCCGGCCGAGCTGAGGGATGCCTTCGCGCGCCTGGCGCGGCGTTGCGCCGCCGCGGCCGGCAACTGACCGCCCGCCGGCCGGTCAGAACCAGTGCAGGCAGTGCGGTGCGCGGTCGGCGCGGAACAGGGTGTCGGCGAGGGCGGCCGCGTCCGGGTGGTGCGCGCGGACGTGCCCGGCGCGGACGAGCGTGCTCGGCGTGGTGCCGCCGAGGTAGATCGAGCCCAGGTCCCGCACGTCCAGCGACAGGTCGGGTTCCCGGTCCGTCGGGACGCAGTCGCCCTCGCCGTCGCGGACGGTCAGCAGGTAGCGGCCGTGCTCGCCGAGGAACGGGTCCTCGACGTCGAGGACGAGCTCCCCGTCGGCGAACCAGCCGCGCGCGGCCAGCGCGCGCGGCACGTCCAGCAGCCGCACCCACAGCCAGTCGGTGTCCTCGCTGACCTGGCCCGCGCGGAAGTCGGCGAACTGCCAGCGCAACGGGTGCTCGGGTGGGAAGTGCTTGAACACCACCTTGGTGACCAGGTCGTGGCCGAGCACGTACCGGGCCAGCGCGGTGAAGACGGCGTCGTCGGTGGTGATCGTCTCGTCCACGGTCAGGGTGCCGTGCTCGCCGACCGAGTAAGCCGCGTAACCGTCCGGGACGCCGTCGTCGTCGCGGTGGACGGCGACGTAGCGCGGCGCGGGGGAGATCGGCGGCTGTCCCGCGCGCCGGGTCCACCAGCGGGGTGGCCGGGACAGCGCGCCGGGCTGCGCGCGGCGGTACCGGTCGTAGACCTCTTGCAGCAGCTCGCGGCAGTCGGCGCCGCGCAGCAGTTCGATCGAGCCGGCCTCGTCGACGCCGACGCGTGCCCGCGGCCGGTCGAGGGCGGCCTGGTGGCGCTGCACGGTCAGCCGCCGCGTGTAGGTCGCCGGTCCGTAGCCGAACCTGCCGTAGATCCCGGCTTCCGAGGCCAGCAGCACGGCGACGGCCTCGCCGCGGGCCCGCAGCTGGGCGAGCTGGTGCCGCATCATCGCCTTGAGCACGCCCCGGCGGCGGTGCGAGGGCAGGACACCGACATCGCTCACCCCCGAGACCGGGACGACGACCTGACCGGGGAGGGTGAGCTCGAAGGAGTACGCGGTGGCGGTGCCGACGGGGCGCCCGTCCTCCGCCACGGCGAGCAGCCCGCGGTCCGGTTCGAACGCCGACCACCACAGCCCGCCGCCGTCGACCGGGGTCTCGGGGAAGCGACCGAACGCGGCGTGCAGCGTGGCGACGAAGACGTCGAGGTCGTCGTCGGTCGTGGAACGGATCTCCATCGCTGCCTCTCCGGGGTGCTCCCGCCGCGGCTCGCGGCGCCTGCGGCAGTGCAGCGCCCCGCCGCGGCCGGGTCAAGCGAATATCGCGTCAGGCCGAACGGCCACCGTGCAACCGCGCGTACGCGCCACCGGCGCGCAGCAGCTCGTCGTGCGAGCCGACCTCCCGGATCACGCCGTCCTGCATGACGACGATGCGGTCGGCGTCGCGGATCGTGGACAGCCGGTGGGCGACCACGAACGTCGTCCGGCCGCGGACCAGCCGCGTCAACGCCTGCTGGACCAGGGCCTCGGACCGGGTGTCCAACGCGGAGGTGGCCTCGTCGAGGATCAGCACGCGGGGGTCGCGCAGCAGGGCGCGGGCGATGACCAGGCGTTGCCGCTGGCCGCCGGACAGGTGCGAGCCGCGGTCGGCCACCGAGGTCTCCAGCCCGTCCGGCAGGCGTTCCACGAACTCCAGGGCGTTGGCGTCGCGCAGCGCGGCCGTGATCGCCGCGTCGTCGGCGTCGGGCATGCCGAAGGCGACGTTCTCGCGGACGCTGCCGTCGAACAGGATCGGCTCCTGCGGCACGACCGAGATGAACCGCCGGTAGGTGCGCAGGTCGAGCCCCGCCATGTCGACGCCGTCGAGCAGGATCCGGCCCGACGCGGGGCGGATGAAGCCGATGAGCAGGTTGAGGACCGTGGACTTGCCCGCGCCGGACGGGCCGACCAGCGCGATTGTCTCACCGGGGGCGACCGAGAGGGTGAAGTCGCGCACCGCCGGCCTGCCGGTCTCGGCGTAGGCGTGGCCGACCGACTGGAACTCCACCGCCCCGCGGACCGCGGTGACCTGGACCTTGCCCTTGTTGTCCTCCAGGTCGGGGGTGCGCAGCACCTCGCCGGCCGAGCGGATCGACTCCAACCCCTTGGAGATGACCGGGGCGAGGCTCATCAGGGTGGCCAGGGACGTGGTGGAGGTGGTCAGGAAGGCGCTGAGCATGACGACGTCGCCCGCCGTGATGCCCCAGACGCCCAGGTAGGCGACCAGTGCGGAACCGGTCAGGAACAGCACCCCGAGGATGTTGAGGAACACCCACGACAGCGACGCCACCCGGCCGTTGGTCAGGTCCAACCGCAGGCCGGAGTCCAGCACGCGGCGCAGCGTGTGGTCCATCCGCCGCAGGGCGTGGCCCTCCAGCCCGTGCGCGCGGGTGACGGGGATCAGCTGGGTCATCTCGTTCACCCGGGCGGCGAGGTGTTCCACGTCCTGGCGGAACACCTCGTTGTGGTCGCGCAGGCTGGATCGCAGGCGCAGCACCACCAGGGACGCGAGCGGCACGATCACCAGCAGCAGGGGCAGGAACTGCGGCGCGCGCACGCCGACCACCGTCAACCCGCCGATCAGCACGGTGACCGCGCCCAGGCCCGTGTCGGTGGTCTGCTGCACCATCTGCTCGACGGTCTCCACGTCGCGGACGACCTTCGCCTGGAGCACGCCCGCGCTGGTGCGGTTGTGGTAGCCGATGGACAGCTCCTGCAACCGGGTGCACAGGGCCGACCGCAGCGAGGTGCCCGCGCGGCGCACGCTGCCGTGCAGGAGGCGGACGTAGAGCAGGTGCAACGGGTAGTTGACGACCAGGATCAGCATGATCAGGCCGGTGGCGACACCCATGCCGGCCAGCGGCTGGTGCAGCACGACCGTGTCCACGATGGTGGCCGTGACCAGGGGGAGCAGCCAGACGGGGCTGTGCTTGACGACGAAGACGGCCAGCGCGCCGGCCAGGTGCCGCCGGTGCGGGCGGAGCAAACGTCCCAGTGCGCGCAAGGCGTGCTCGCCGGGATCGCGGTGCCCTCGCGGAGCGTCGGACGAGGTCACCGGGACCTGCTCCCTCCATCGCCTGCGACCAGCGCTGGAAAGCGCTTTCCATGATTCTCGGGAGGCCCCCGGTCACTGTCAAGGCCGACCGCGGGTGACGTCGCACTCCCACCCGTTCGCGGGATCGGCCGAGCATGGTCCTCGGCTGGGCGGTGTGCGCGGGGGTGGGGTCAGGAACCGGTGACGGCGGCGCGGAGCCAGTCGGGCACGTGCTCGTCGGCGCGGGGGAAGGTCTCCAGCTCGCGGGCGTAGGCCTGTGCGGGCGGCGGGGTGCGGAACCGGGGCTGGTCCTGGCGGTTGTACTCGATCGAGTACTTGTCGGGGTAGTCGAGCCAGTAGGTGGCGTGCAACCACGTGCCACGCCCCGGACGGGCCATGCCCGCGCGCAGCCGGGCGAACAGGTCGAGCACCTCGTCGGGCAGGTCCCAGCCGAACATGCCGCCGTTGGCCATGCGCAGCAGGCCGCCCGCCTCGACGTGGTCGCCGAGGGACTTGTGGTCGACCTGGAGGTGGCTCCACCCCGCCGGCAGGTCGAGCACCAGGCGCTCGGTGATGCGCTGGAGCAACTCGTCCTGCTGGACCGGGTTGAGTGGTTCCGTCATGGCGTCAGTATCCCGCATCGGTCGGTTCGTCGGTCGGCAGCTTGGCCCGCAACCAGGCCGGGACGTGCTCCGGGGCGCGCGGGAAGTGCTCCAGGTCGAGCGCCCACTCGCGCGGGCTGAGGTCCGGTGACCACTTGGGGTCGTAGTCGTGGTTGTAGACCACGTGGAACTGCGCCGGCGGGTCCATCGTGTACCGCAGCGAGAACCACGTGCCGCGCCCTTCCACGTACATCAGCTCGCGCAGCTCCCGCAACGACCGGCCGACCGACAGCGGCGGGTCGACCGGCGGGCTGGAGTGGTCGGGCATGAGCACGGTCAGCGCCATCCAGTCCGACGTCACGGCCACCGACGCGCGCAGGTCCACCCGGAACCAGCCCTCCGGGCACGCCTCGACCAGGTCGCGGCCGATCTCCTGGAGCAGCTCGCGCTGCCGGTCAAGGGGTTGGTGGTGGGAGGACGACACGGTTGTTCCTGGCGGGCTCGGGGACATTGTGGAAGCTCCTGATCTCCTGCACGGTCCTGGGCGGCGGCGGGTCGGACACCGTGAGGTGGTACCGCACGTGCAGCTTGTCCGGCGTGTGCACGTCCGGCGTGGTGCGTTCGGCGAAGAAGTCCACCCGGTCGACGGTCGTGCCGTCCACCGCCGCACGCCGCGCGATGTCCTCCTCCATCCGACGCCAGGTGTCGTCCGTCGGCGCGCCGTCGATCTTCATCGGGCGGTTCTCGTAGGCCCACTGCGGGACGTGGTTGATCCGCTCGCCCGGCCCACCGCCCTCGAACGGCACGATGTGGCCGCCGTCGAACTTGAACAGGTCGTGCCGGTTGCCGTAGTAGTTGAACGGCGCGTACTCGCCCGCGGTGGGGCTCTTGTAGCCCTCCGGGCCGCCGCTGGCGATCCGGCCGGTGTCGGGCTGGACGCCCTCGCCGGGCGAGCCGGGCTCCACCCCGCGCCGCGGGCCCCAGAAGTCCTCGGCCCTGGTGCCGCTGGGCGGGAACACCGGGCGACCGCTCGCGGCCACCGTGTCGCCGTGTACGTCGGTCCGGTACATCTGCTGCGGCACCTGCGGGTCCATGCCCTCCATGTGCCGCGGGCCGACCGCGAACGTCGTGTTCGGCGCGGGTACGGGCAGGCCGGCGTCCCACGTCTCCCTGGTGCCCAGCTCGGGGTTGAAGCCGTGCTCGCTGTTGCCCGACCACGTGTGCACGTGCGACACCCGGCCGTCGGCGTCGGTGTAGAAGGTGCCGTGCCAGTCGCCGTTGTCGTTGTAGACGTCGTAGCGGGCGTGCGGCTGCAACGGGTTGTCGGGGTCGTTGCCGCGCAAGGAGAACGGGCCGTCGCCGTCCGGCGGGGGAGCCGGGTTGTAGTTCTCGTGCGGCGGCATCGTCCGGTAGGTGCCGTCCGGGCCGCCGGGCGGGTCCCACTGCACGGCGGGCGGGGTCGCGGTCCGGTCGAAGTCGTCGAAGCGGTCGGCGGGGCGGTGCTCCGGCGACGTCTGCGGGGCGTCCGACCGATCCGGCGTGGTATCGGTGCCCGTGTCGGTGTCGGTGCCCGTGTCGGTCCTGGGGGTGTCGGTGTCGGGGATCTCCTGGCCGCGGAACGTGTGCGTGCTGATGCCGGTGTCCACCTGGTACACCACGCCCGGTTCGGGACGGGCGGTGTCGGGGTTGACCGGCACGCCCGCGCTGTTGCGGGTGTTCGGCACGGCGGTGTCGACGTGCGTGACGTTGCGGTTGGCGTCGGTGTAGTAGGTGCCGCGCACCGAGCCGTCCGGGTTGTGGACGACGATGCGCGAGTTCGGCTCCAGCGGCGGCCCGCCGTTGAAGTCGAGGACGCGCTGGTTCGGGTCGACGTCGAGGTCCACCCGCGGCAGGTCCTCGGGCGGGTCCCACGCCACGCTGCGCTGCGGCGTCGGGTCGCGGCCCTCGGGCGGGTCGGTGATCGAGTTGTCGCGGGCCGCCCGGTCCCGGGCGTCGGTGGGGTCGAGGTCGGTCTTGTCGGCGTCGTGCGTGCCGGGGACGAAGCCGTCCTCGCTCGCCCTGGTCCTGGTGCCGTCGGGGCGGTGGGTCTCCCACTCGCCGTTCGGCGGGATCCTCGGCTGACGGTTCCCGTCGGGGCCGATCTCGGCGTCGCTGGTGTAGACGCGGCCGTTGCTGTCGGTCCAGGCGGGCTTGGTGGGCGCGAGGACGTCGGCCCCGGTGTGGCGGGACAGGCGGTGGGCGAAGTCGTTGCTGCCGGCGTCGCAGCCGATCAGCCGGATGGGCGTCTTGCCGTCCCAGCCGTTGCGGCGCAGCAGGTCGCCGTACTCCTCCGGGGTGTAGCTGTGGTTGCCGATGCGCGCGCGGCCGTCGGGGGTGATGTGGACGTCGGCGGTGAAGTAGCGCGGGTCGGCGGGGACGCGGTGCGGCAGGTCGCCCATGTCCGGGTCGCCGCGGTGGTGCGAGACGCCGGCCGGGGTCGTCTCGCCGTGGTGGGCGTGCGCCTGGTCGATGTCCGGCCGGTCCGTGTGCGGGGCGTCGTTGTGGGGTGCGTCGGTGTTCGGCCCGTCGGTGTTCGGCGTGTCGCTGTCCGGCCGGTGGGGGTCGGGGTCGCGGTGGGGCGGTGTCCACGCGTCCGGGTCGCGGCGCTGGGCGGGGATGCCGTCCGGGTCGCGGCGCGGCGGGAGCTGGGTGTCCGGGTCACGCCGAGGGGTCGGCGTGTGCGCGTCGGGGTGGCGTTGGGGCGGCGGCCCGTCGAACGGCCGGTTCGGGGTGTGCGGCACCGGCCCGTCGCCGCCGCGCGGACGGCTGAAGTCGGGGCCCGCGGGGCCTCGGTTCGGCGGCCCGTGGTGCGGGGTGTGCTGCGACGGGGTGGTGTGCGACGGCCCGTTCGGCGTGTTGATGTGCGGCGGGTTGGTGTGGCTCGGACCCGCGTGCGGCGGACCGGCGGGGTTGGGGGCGGCATGGCGTGGCCCGGCGTGTTGAGGCCCGGGGTGCGGCGGCCCGGGGTGCGGCGGCCCTGCGTGCGGCGGACCGGCCGGAGGTGGCATCGGTCCGCTCTGCGGCCGGGCGTGGGCGGGACCGGGGTTGCCGGGGCCGGTGTGCGTGGGGCCGGGGTTGGCGTGGGGCGGGTTCGGGCCCGCGTGCGGGGTGCCCGGTCCGGTGTGGGGCGCGCCGGGGCCATGGGGAGGGGTCGGTCCCGGGGGCGGCCGGTGGGAGGAAGGCGTGACGTTCTCGGGGCCGCGCGAGGTCGGGATGCCGGAGTTCACGTCGCCCCGGCTGCCCGGCATGCCGCCACCGGCCGGCGGAACTCCGCCCGCGTTGGTGGGGGTGCTGCCGGGACCGGTGTTGGGTCCGCCGGTCGTGGGGTTGCCGCCGGTGTGGGGTTGGTCGGGGCGCGACGGTGCTTCGGGGGCCGCGGCGGTCGACGCGGAGGTCTGGTCGACGCGGTGCGCCGGGGGAGCGGTGTTCGGCGCACCACCACCAGTGCCACCACCGGTGTGCGAACCACCGCCACCGCTGGTGCCTGAACCGCCGGTGTTCGGGCCGCCACCGCCGTAGCCGCCCGGCGCGGGCTGGCCGCCCGGACCGCCTCGGTGCTCGCCGATCGGGGAGTTGCCGCTCGGCGCGGGCTGTCCTGCGGGTCCGCCGCGATGCTCGCCGATCGGGTGGTTGCCGCCTGGTGCGGGCTGTCCTGCGGGTCCGCCCCGGTGTTCGCCGACCGGGGAGTTGCCGGTCGGCCTGCCGCTGCCGGCGGGGGTGTTGCCGCCGGGGGTGGGCGTGGTGCCGCCGCGGGGCAGGTCGTGGTCCGGGCTGTTCGGGTCGCCGCGGCCCGGGCGGGAGGACGGCGCGGGCAGGTCGGTCGGGTCGCCGCGGCCGGGGCGGGAGGTCGTGGGTGTGTCGGTGGTGCTGCTGGAGGTGGAGGTGGTGTCGGAGGGGCGGTTGGCCGGCGGCGTGTCCGTGTCCGGAGTGGAGGAACCGGGGTCGCCCGTGCCGCTGTCGCGGCCGGTGCCGGACGGGGTGGTGTCGGGGCTGCCGGACGGGGTGTCGACGTCGGCTTTCCCGGTCTGCAGGAAGCCGCCCTTCTTGATGTTCTTCGGGTCGAGCACGTCCAGGCCGGTGGCCTTGCCGGCCAGCTTGCCGACCACCTTCATGATCTTCTCGAAGACCTCGACCAGACGCTTGAGCATCGGCGAGACCTTCTTGATCGTGTTCAGCAGGTCCTGGATGATCTTCGCGATCTTGGCGGCCCACTTCGAGATCGCCGTCACGGCCTGCGCCACGATCACCGGCGTGCCGAAACCCAGCGAGAACACGGCTTCGAGCACCCAGGCGATGAGCTTGCCGACCAGGTCGGCGATCAGGTCGCGCACCATCTCCCGCACGAACGCCACGACCATGCCCATCAGGCCGACGACCGTGCCGACGGTCCCGGCCGCGGACGCCGCGCCGCTCAGCGCGTCACCGTGGACCTTGGAGTTGGCGTGGTAGGTCTCGGCGGCGGAACCGGTCCAGCCCTCCGTGCCCCGCTGCACCGCCGAGTTGTACTCCTCGGCGATCTTGCCCAGCTCGGTGGCGACGTTGTTCCACGTCGTGGAGTACGACTCGATCACCGGCGGGTTGCCCGCCAGCCAGTCGAGCATGTCCTTGAGCGGCTGCATGTGTTCCATCAGGAACGACGCCGCGGACGACAGCAGGGTGCCGAACGGGTCGATCGCCATCGCGGCGGCGTCCGCGGCGAGACCGACCACCCCCAGGCCGGCCTCGATCCAGTTGCCGTCCTTGATGCCGTTGAACGTGTCCATCGCGGATTCCGCGATGGAGATCCCCGTCGCCCACCCGTTGTCGCCGGTGCCCGCGTTGAAGAACGAACCCGACTCCGCCGGCGGCGCAGCCACCAGCGGGTTTTCCCCCGCCATCCGTCATCCTCCCCGAGGTCTCCGACAGATGATGACGCATTGGAGCCCTGTTCGGTTCCGAAAGGCGGGAACAGCGTGTCGACGACCGGCTCAGCGGCTGGAGCGCGCGGCCGGGTCGGGGACCTGGGCGACCAGGTCCTCGGGCGCGGAGAGCCGCCAGGCTTCGAAGACCAGCTCGGACAGCTCGTCGGCGTCGATGCCGGCCAGGTGGACGACGACCCAGCCGAAACCGCCGGAGGTGAACTGCTCCTCGAACACGTCCGGCCGTTCGGCGACCAGCGCCTGCTGCTCGGACAGCAACTGCTTGAGGCCGACGGTCTGGGTGCGCGGCCAGTGGTAGCCGAACCTCTTGCCCCGCACGCTGAACCAGCGGTAGTCCCCGCCTTGCCCGCTCTCCACGTCGACGAGCGCGTCCACCATCCGGAAGAACTCGTCACTGCTCACTGCCACCGCGGCCCCCACAGAAGTCTTGGCCCGCAGTGTAGTGCGGCACCGAGTTGAGCGAGACCACCGCCGCCACCGCGCCCAACCCGGCCAGCACGGTGAACACGGCCGGGTAGCCGCCCAGCGTCCCGGCGAGCGCGGTGGCGGCCCACGGGGCCACCGCCGAGGTGACGGCCAGCGGCGCGTTGAGGATGCCGCTGAGCCACCCGTAGTGCGCGG
The DNA here is from genome assembly GCF_021390395.1 of Saccharothrix sp. S26. Taxonomy (GTDB): domain Bacteria; phylum Actinomycetota; class Actinomycetes; order Mycobacteriales; family Pseudonocardiaceae; genus Actinosynnema. The sequence continues at coordinate 189,564 of NZ_JAJUWT010000012.1, read as the reverse complement.
TGCCCCAGCGGTCGGACACGGCGGTGGCCTGCACGAGCGTGAAGATGCCCCGCACGACGCCCGTCAGCACGGCGGCGGCGACGAGGGCGAACGCCGGACCCGGCAGCAGTCCCAGCAGCAGGGTGGTGACGGCCGCGGTGAACAGGGTGCCCGCGGTCCTGGCCCGCACGCCTGCGCGCGCGACCAGGCGGCCGTAACCGAGCCGCCCGAGGACTTGCCCGAGACCTCCCAGGCCGAGCGCCCAGGCGGCCGTGGTGGTGGAGAGGCCGCGTTCGGCGAACAACGGCACCAGGGCCACCACGATCGCGTACACGGCCAGTGCGCCGAGGCTTAACGCCACCACGAGCAGCACGAACGGCCGGCTGCGGGCGATGGCGGTCGGATGGCGGGTGCCCGCGGTGGTCGGGTGCGCGGGCCACGGCAGCCGCAGGCCGAACAGGTGGGCGGGCACGGTGAGCAGGCCCAGCACCCCGGCCAGCGCCAGGTACGTCTGCCGCCAGTCCAGGTGCGCCGACAGCAGGGCCGTGAGCGGGGCGAACACCGTGCTTGCCAGCCCGCCCGCCAGGGTGACGATCGTCAGGGCGGCCACCCGGCGCTCCGGGCCGTGCCAGCGGGTCAGGGCGGCGAACGCCGGCTGGTACAGCACACCGGCCATGGCGACGCCGACCAGCACCCACCCCGCGTAGAACCACGGCAGCGACCTGGCCGACGCCACCACCGCCAACGCGACCACGGCCAGCACGGACCCGGTCGTCATCACCGCCCGCGGCCCGTGCCGGTCGAGCAGCCTGCCGACCGGCACACCGACCACCGCGCTGACCAGTTGCGCCACCGAGAACGCGCCGATCACCGCGGTGCCGGACCACCCCGCGTCCGCGCCGATGGCCGGCGCCAGCACTGGGAAGCCGTAGAACAGCACGCCCCAGCCGGTGATCTGGGTGAGGCACAACACCGCCAGCACGCGACGCGGCCCGGCGCTGCCTCCGAGCACGCCGGGCCGCGCGAGGTCAGGGCCGCGCACCCGGTGCGGCGAGCGTCAACACCCGTGGCGCGGCGCAGCAGCCGCCCGGGGACGCGGGCTCGACGTCGAACGCCCCGGAGCCGCCGCAGACGCCGGTCTCGGGCAACGTCAGCCCGACCTCGGCCGCGGCTTCGTGGTCGCCCGCGATCTCGGCCGCCACGCTGCGGACCTGCTCGTAGCCGGTCAACGCGAGGAACGTGGGCGCGCGCCCGTAACTCTTCATACCCACCAGGTACACGCCGGGCTCCGGGTGCCGCAATTGTTCTGCGCCGTGCGGGCGGACGGTGCCGCACGAGTGCGCGTTCGGGTCGACCATCGGCGCAAGCCGAACCGGGGCGCGCAACACGGGGTCGAGGTCCAGCCGCACCTCCGACAACCACGAGTGGTCCGGCCGGAACCCGGTCAGCGCGACGACCTCGTCCACCGGGTCGAGCCGGTGACCGTCCTCGGACACCAGCACCAGGCGCTCACCGTCGCGCTCGACCGCCGCCGTGCGGAACCCGGTGACCACTTCGACGTGCCCGGCCTGCACCGCGGCCCGCGCCCGCAGCCCCAACGCGCCACGCGCCGGCAGCTGGTCCGCGTCACCACCGCCGAACACCGCGCCCACCGCGCCGCGCCGCAGCAGCCAGGTGATCTTCGTGCCGGGGTGGCGCTCGGCCAGGGCGGTGAGCGCGACCAGGGCGGTGAGCGCGGAGTGCCCACTGCCCGCCACGGCGATCCGCCTGCCCGCGTACCGGCCTTGTTCGCCGACGACGTCCGGTACGCGGTAGCCGATCCGGTCCGCCGCCTCGCGCTCGCCGGTTGCCGGCAGCCCGTCGCCGCCCAGCGGGTTGGGTCCTCCCCACGTGCCCGTGGCGTCGATCACGGCCCGCGCGGCGATCCGCTCGCCACCCTCGACGTGCACGGTCAACGGCTCGCTGTCGCGGCCCGCGTCCACGACCAGGTCCCGGCCACGGCGGGCCACGCCGACCACGCGGGCGTTCACCCGGACGTGCGCGCCCAACGCCTCGGCCAGCGGCACCAGGTACTCGGCCGCCCACTGCTCGCCGGTCGGGTAGCCGTCGGGGTCGGGAGCGCGCCACCCGGCCTGCTCCAGCAGCCGGCGTGCGGCCGGGTCGACCAGCTCCGACCACCGCGAGAACAGCCGCACGTGCCGCCACTGGGCCACCGCCGCCCCGGCCTGCGGGCCCGCTTCCAGCACCACCGGCCGCAGCCCGCGTTCGACCAGGTGCGCCGCCGCGGCCAACCCGATCGGCCCCGCACCGGCCACGACCACGGGAAGCTCGTCCATCGGACACCTCTTTCATCGTCGTTCATCGATTGAGTTGTGAGGACTGTATCGAGCGACATAGATCGATGCAACCATCGGTGCTTGTCGATACTCTGTGCCCATGACGACGACGCCGGTGGCGGGCCTCGCGCCCGAGGACGCCTCGACCTACGCCGAGTGGTTCGCCTGCCTGGCCGACCCGACCCGGGTGCGCCTGCTGCACACCGTCGCCACCCACCCCGGCGAGATCACCGTGGGCGCGCTGACCGAGGCCGTCGGCATCAGCCAGTCGACCTGCTCGCACCACCTGCGCAAGCTCGCCGACGTGGGGTTCGTCCGGCTGCGCAAGGAGGGCACCGCCACCCTGGTCTCGGTCAACCAGGCGTGCTGCACGGGTCTGCCGCACGCCGCCGACGCGGTGATGGGCACCATCGTCACCCGCCCGTGCTGCCCGAGCGACCTGCCCGCCGACGTCACCGTCCGCCCGCTGGCCGCCGAGGACTGGCCGGACGTGCGCCGCATCTACGGCGAGGGCATCGCCACCGGCAACGCCACCTTCGAGACCGAGATCCCCAGCCGCCGCGCGCTGGAGGCGAAGTGGCTGCCCGAGCACCGCTGGGTCGCCGTGGTCGACGGCCGGGTCGCCGGCTGGGCCGCCGCCACGCCCGTCTCGACCCGCGCGTGCTACTCCGGCGTGGCCGAGACCTCGGTCTACGTCGGCGAGGGTCACCGCGGCCGGGGCGTGGGCAAGTCCCTGCTGCACCGGCAGGTCACCGCCGCCGACCAGGGCGGCCTGTGGACCCTCCAAACCGCGATCTTCCCGGAAAACCGCGCCAGCATCGCCCTGCACCACGCGGCCGGCTTCCGCACCGTGGGCGTCCGCGAGCGCATCGCCCAGCACCACGGCGTCTGGCGCGACACGGTCATGCTGGAACGCCGCGCCCCCAACTGACCCCCGCGCGAGTCCTACCTCCAGAACGCGAGTGTCCTACGTTCGCGTCACCCGTGTCCTACGTCCAGAACCCCTGAATTCAACGCTCAGGACCGGCCGCCGTCGGCGCGGTGACGCGTGCCCGCCCGGCCCGCGCATCCGGCGCAGTGTCCGCTGCCGATCTGGGGAAGTTCTGGGATCGGTCTTGTCCGCGGTGCCACGACTCGGTAACCCAGATGCGGAGCGTGAACACAGGGGGACGGGTGTCGGTGACGTTCGGGCTGCTCGGCGGGATCCAGGCGCACGTGGCCGGCACGCCGCTCGACCTCGGGCACGCCCGCCAACGCGGCGTCCTGGCCGCGCTGCTGGTCGACGCGAACCGCCCGCAGTCCCTCGACGCTCTCACCGAACGCGTCTGGGGCGACCGAGCGCCGAAGCAGTCCCGCACGACCCTGTACGGCTACCTCTACCGGCTCAGGCAGGTGTTCGCCGACGTGCCCGGCGTGACGATCGACCGCACGCCCGGCGGCTACCTGCTCCCCGTGGACGAGGACGCGGTCGACCTGCACCGGTTCCGGCGGCTGGTGAGGCGGTCACTCGACGTGACCGACGACGAGGCGCTAACCCTGGTGGAGGAGGCGCTGGGGCTGTGGCGCGGCCCGGCGCTCGGCGGCATCGAGGGCACGTGGGCCGACGCGGTGCGCCGGTCGTTGGACCAGGAGCGGTGGGCCGCGCTGCTGCACCGCAACGACGTCGCCCTGCGCCTGGGCCGGCACGACGCCCTGATCGCCGAACTGGCAGCCCTGGCCGAGGACCACCCGCTGGACGAGCGGCTCGCCGGCCAGCTCGTGCTCGCCCTCTACCGGTGCGGACGGCAGGCGGACGCGCTGAACCACTACCAGGCCGTGCGTCGCAGGCTGGCCGACGAACTGGGCGCGGACCCCGGGCCCCAGCTGCGCGAGCTGCACCAGCACGTGCTCGAGGGCGAGCCGGTCGTGCCGACCACCTCCCGCGCACCCACGCCACGCCAACTGCCGTCACCACCGCGGCTGTTCGTCGGCCGCACGGACGCGCTCGCCCGCGTGGACAAGGCACTGGCCCCCGACCGGGGCGGACCGCCCGCGCTCGCGGTCGTCGGCGCGGGCGGCACGGGCAAGACGACGTTGGCGCTGCACTGGGCGCACCGCGCCGTCGACCGATTCCCGGACGGCCAGTTGCACGCCGACCTGCGCGGGTTCGATCCGGCCGGCCCGCCGGTGCCGCCCGCCGCGGTGCTGCGCGGTTTCCTCGACGCGCTCGGCGTGCCCGCGGCCGCCGTGCCCGCCGACCAGGACGGCCAGGCCGCCCTCTACCGGAGCCTGGTGGCGGGCAAGCGGCTGCTGGTCCTGCTGGACAACGCCCGTGACACCGCCCAGGTCCTCCCGCTGCTGCCCGGCAGCGCCACGTGCACCGTGCTGATCACCAGCCGTCACCGCCTCACCGGTCTGGCGGTCACCCACGGGGTGCCGACGGTGGTGCTGGACGTGCTGACCGACGCCGAAGCGCACGACCTGCTCACCGGCCACCTGTCCGAACCGCGCGTGCACGGCGAACCGGACGCCGCGGCCCGCCTGCTCCGCTGGTGCGCCGGCCTGCCGCTGGCCGTCGGCATCGTGGCCGCGCGCGCCGCCGTGCACCCGGAGTTCCCGCTGGCCGCGCTGGCGGACGAACTGCATGAGGACACCGGCCTCGACGCGCTGGACACCGACGAGCTGAGCATCAACCTGCGCGCGGTGTTCGGCGCGTCCTACCGGTCGTTGCCGCCGGACGGGGCGAGGGCGTTCGCGCTGCTCGGCGTCGCGCCCGGACCGGACATCGGCGTGACCGCGGCGGCCGCCCTGCTCGACACGCCCGTGCCGCGACGGCTGCTCCAGACCTTGGAGACCGGGCACCTCGTGCGGCAGCACGTGCCCGACCGGTACCGGATGCACGACCTGGTGCGCGTCTACGCCGCCGAACGCGCCCGCGCCGATCACCCGGGCGAGACCGACGCGGCGTTGCGGCGCGTGATCGACTTCTACCGCCGGCGCGGCCTGGCCGCCGAGCACGCCCTGTACCCGTACGACACCCCGGCCGTCCTGGGCGGACCACCCGAACCGGTGCCGGACCTGGCCGACGCCGGCGCGGCGCTGACCTGGCTCACCACCGAGTACGCGGGCTTGGCGGCGGCTCAGGAGGCGGCCGTGCGGCTGGGGTGGAACCCGCCGGTGTGGCAGTTGGCGTGGGCGCTGGACACGTTCCAGCGGCGGCAGGGGCACCTGGGCCAGGACCAGGTCGCGGTGTGGCGCGCGGGCCTGGCCGCCGCCGAACGGGACGACTCGCCGGACGCCGTGGCCCTCGCGGCGTGGCGGCTGGGCGCGGCGCTGGCCCGTGCCGACGAGCTCACCGACGCGACCGCGCACCTGGAACGGGCGTTGGCGTCGAACCGGGACGACGAGTCCGGCGAGGCCAACGTGCACCAGTCGCTGGCCTGGGTGTGGGAACGGCGCGGGGACGACCGGCGGGCGTTGCACCACGCGTCCAGCGCGTTGCGGATCCTGCGCGGGCTCGGCGTGCCGATGCGCGAGGCGAACGCCCTCAACCAGGCCGGCTGGTACGCCGCCCGGCTCGGCGACCTCGACGTGGCCCGCCGGCACTGCGAGGAGGCGTTAAACCTCGCCGAACGGCACCAGGACCGCGACACGCAGGCGCGCGTCCTGGACAGCCTGGGGTACATCGCCCACCGCGACGGCAGGCACGACGACGCCGTGCGCCACTACGAGCAGGCGATGGCGCGGTTCGAGGAGGTCGGCGGTACCTACGACTACGTGGACAGCATGGACCGGATGGGCGATGCCCAGGCCGACGCAGGCCGGCACGACCAGGCGCGTGCGACGTGGCGGAGGGCGTTGGCGCTCTACGTCGACCAGGGGCGTGGCGCGGAGGCCGACCGGCTGCGCGGCAAGCTCGACCGCTGACGCCCGATCGGGACCGCCGATGTGCGGCTCCGCGAGGTGCGGGTGACACTGGGCGTGCCGTGATCGGTCTACAAGGGACGGTCGCATGCCGTTGCGCGCCGAGTCCGGGTTCCCCGAGCTGATCCGCCCCATGCTGGCCTCGCCGGGGCGGCTGCCCGCGGGCGGCGGGTGGGCGTTCGAGTTCAAGTGGGACGGTGTCCGCGCGGTCACCTACGTGCGTGGCGGGCGGGTGCGGGCGATGACCCGCAACGACCTCGAGGTGTCCGCGACTTACCCGGAAGTGCGGGCGTTGTCCGCGCTGCTGGGTGATCGCGAGGTCGTGCTGGACGGGGAGATCGTCGCGCTGGGCACGCAGCGGCAGCCGGACTTCGGGCGGTTGCAGTCCCGCATGCACGTCGCCCGGCCCGGCGACGACCTGCTGGCCCGCGTGCCGGTGGTGTACTACGTGTTCGACCTGTTGCACGTGGACGGCCGGTCGTTGCTCGGCGAGCCGTACGCGCGGCGGAGGGACGAGCTGTCCGGGCTCGGGTTGAGCGGCCGGGCGGAGGTGCGGGTGCCGCCGTCGTTCACCGAAGTGGACGGTGAGGACGTGCTCGCGGTGGCGTCGGACTACGGGCTGGAAGGCGTGGTGGCGAAGCGGGTCACCTCGCGGTACGAGCCGGGGCGGCGGTCGACGGCGTGGGTGAAGGTGCCGTTGGTGCGCACGCAGGAGGTGCTGATCGGCGGCTGGCGGCCCGGTGACGGTCGGCGTGCGGGCACCATCGGGTCGCTGCTGCTCGGGGTGCGGTCCGACGACGGGCTGCGGTACGTGGGCAAGGTCGGCACCGGGTTCACCCACTCGGCGTTGCTGGATCTGCAGGACCGGCTGCGGCCGCTGGCGCGTCGGGGTTCGCCGTTCTGCGACCAGGTGCCCGCCGACCACGCGCGTCACGCGCACTGGGTGCGGCCGGAGCTGGTCGGCGAGGTGGAGTACCGGACGTGGACCACCGACGGGCGGCTGCGGCACTCGTCGTGGCGCGGGTTGCGGCCGGACAAGGATCCGGACGAGGTGCGGCCGCCGTCGCCGTGAATTGTCGGTGCCCGCTGTTAACGTCCCCGTGAGTCGATCGACGAGGGGCGGACAGGTGGATGGGGAGAAGGCGGCGCTGTCGTTGTTCTTGCAGGCGCAGCGCGAAGCGGTGTTGGCGATCCTCGATGGACTGGACGGGGAGGCGTTGACGACGGCGGTGCTGCCGTCGGGGTGGACGCCGCTGGGTCTGGTGGAACACCTCGGTCACGCCGAGCGGCACTGGTTCCAGGAGATCCTCCAGGGCCACGCCGACCCGTTACCGTGGCCGCCGGACGACACCCCGCCGCTGACGACGCCGCGCGAACCGGAGGAGGTCTTCGCGTTCTACCGTTCCCAGTGCGACCGCTCGACCGCGATCCTGGCCGGAACGCCGCTGGACACCCGCCCGGTGGGCCGCCACCCGGACCCGCTCGGGGCGGAAACCACCGACCTGCGCCGGATCGTCCTGCACGTGATCGAGGAGACCGCGCGGCACGCAGGCCACCTCGACGCGGCCCGGGAACTGCTGGACGGCAAGACGGGCCTGGGTCCGCGCTGATCTCGGGAGGGGAGTGGATCGCGACGCCCGCGTGCCATGCCTGGCGCCGGCCGCATCGATGCCTGGACGCCGGACGACAACGGTGTCCGGTCAGCGAGATGGCGCTGACGACGCCGGCCGCATCGATGCCCCGCGCCCCGAGTGACGCGAGTGGCATGGCTTGGGCGCTGGTGACCCTGGGAGCGAGACCCGGTTGGTGCTGGCGGCGTGACGCGGGCCGCGCCGGTGTCCGGACGGCGGGATGCGGCGTGGGCAGTTGGGTGCGGGTCGGGCGGAGGCGGGGATTCGCGGTCCGTGGGTGTGGTCGGATAGTGGGCAGGTTGGTTACTCGATCAGGTGACTGGCGGGCGGAGGTGGTGGGGGCGGCTTAGCGTGGCCGGCGTGTCGGTGCGGATGAGTGAGTCGATCATCACGCTGGTGTTGTTCGCGCTGCTGGTGCCGGTGGCGGTGTTGCCCTGGGTGCACTGGCAGTACCGGCGGCGCGGGCGGTTGCGGGGGTGGTCGGCGGTGGTGGCGGCGGGCAGTGCGCTGTACGGGTGTGGGCTGGTGGCCTTCACGTTGTTCCCGTTGCCGGATGTGACGGCGGAGTTCTGCACCAGTCGGCCGCTGCGGGACTACTGGCAGACGCGGCCGTTCGCGTCGCTGGACGACATCGCGGCCGCCGGCTTCTCGCCGACCAGCCCGGCGTTCCTCCAGGTGGCGTTGAACGTGGTGCTGTTCGTGCCGCTGGGCTTCCTGCTGCGCTACCGCTTCGGGCGGGGCGTGGTGGCGTCGACGGCGATCGGGTCGCTGGTGTCGCTCGCGGTCGAGGCGACGCAGGGCACGGCGGTGTTCGGCCTCTACCCGTGCCCGTACCGGATCGCCGACGTGGACGACCTGATGGTCAACACGGCGGGCGCGCTCGTCGGCTGGCTGTTGGCGCGGTGGGTCGGGCGGCTGCTGCCCGCGGCCGTGCCGGAGCCCGTGCCCGACACCGGCCCGCCCGGCCTGCTCCGCCGCGGGTTCGCGTTCGCGGGCGACCTGCTGACCATGTCGCTCGTGCAGTTCGCCTGCCGGGCGGTGCTGGTGCTCCTCGGCGAAGGGACCGGGACGCCCCGGTTGACCGACCTCGCGACCTCCGACTGGTTCGGGGCCGCGGTGGGAGTGCTCGTGCCCGTGGTCGCCACGGTCGTCGTGCCGCTGCTGCGCGTCGACCGCGCCACGCCCGGCCAGATCGCGTTCAACCTGGCCCTGGCCGACGCCCGCACGGGTGGCGTCGCGCCGGCGCGCGCGGTCGTGCTGAGGTTCGTCTTCTGGTGGCTGCCGGTCCTGCTGCTGATCTCCGCCGGGCACAGCGGCGTGGTGTTCTTCGCGGCCGTCGTGATCGGCCTCGCCGCCCGCTCGCGCACCGACCGCCGCAGCCTGCTGGGCCTGATCTCGTCCACCAACACCACCACCGCGCGTGTCCTGCGTTCAGAACGGCCGTGTCCTACGTCCAGGACCCCCGAATTGAACGCTCGGAACACGCCGGAGCCCTAGCGCGACCCTCGCCGACGATTTCCCCGCGCCGAAGCGGAAAGGCCCGCGAGCCGGTAATCGGCTCACGGGCCCTTCAGTCGATCTCAGAACGCCTGGTTGGCGAAACCCTTCCGGGCCGCCGCGGACAGGAACGACTGCCACGCCGCGCTGCTGGTGTGCGGGTCGCCGGTCGTGCCGAGCCGCGATTTCGCGGTGGCGAAGGCGCTGTCGGTCTTCGGACCCCAGATGCCGTCCACCACCAACCCCGAGCTCATGAAGTTGTTGCACAGCGCCTGCACGAACTTCGTGTCGCTCTCCGACCCCGTCACGCAGCGGACCGGCAGGCCGCCGAAGTCGGAGTGGATGTGGTCGGCGTGGTCGGCGTTGTACCACCCGTCCAACGCGTACCGGAACCGCCGACGGCACACCGCGTCCACCGCGAGGTAACGGCGGCGCGTGGCCAGCGTGCCGGACGCGTGGTCGCGGTCCAGCGGCGAGGACACCTGGCCGCCGCTCCACCGGACGTGGTCGAGGTCCATCGCGGTGCCGGACCCGTGCTCGCCGGGTTTGTTGACGTAGAAGCCCGCCGACACCAGGTACGTGATGCTGCCGTACGCCGACGACAGCGACCGCAGGTCCCTGATCCACAGCACCAGGGAGTCGTAGAACGCCTGCGTGGCCTGCCAGTTGCGCAGCGTCGTGTCACCGCGGCTGGAGCGCCAGTAGTAGACGGGGGTGCCGTCGATCCGCTGGAACGTGATCATCGGGTCGCCTCCGCGGTGATGAGCCGGCCGCCGGTGAGCCAGCCGGAACGGGCGCCGGCCAGGCCCAGCGCCTTGGCGTCCGCCGGCACGGCCGGACGGGTCCGGTCCGCGTCGAGCACGCCGGTGAGCGGGGTGGCGTCGACCATCTCGTTGCCGACCCAGTGCACGTGGCCGTCGACCGCGGCCAGGCCGCGCACGGCGACACCGTCCAGGCGCGGGCGCGCGGTCCACGTGACCCCGTCGCGCGAGGTGTGCAGGACCGTGCCGGAGATGTCCACGGCCGCCACGACCCAGCCGTCGGCGGTCGCGGTGACGGCGGTGGCGGACAGGCCGTCGGTCCACTCCAGGCCGCGGACCGGGACGGTGGCCCAGCCCGACGGGGTGCGGCGGGCGGCGATGCGGACCAGCGAAGCGCGCTCGTGCTTGAGCACGGAGCCGAACGCCAGGCCGCCGCCGACGGCGGTGAACTGCGAGCGCACGCCGTGCAGGCGGCGCACCTCGCGCCACGAGACGCCGTCGGTGGACTCCCAGACGGTCGCGACCGGGTCGCCGCTGAGCGCGCCGACCGCGTGGCAGGTGACGCCGTCGCCGGTGACGTCGACCAGGTCGGCGCCGGTGAGGCCGTCGGTGATGCGCACCGAACCGCCCTCGTCGATGACGACCCACCGGCCGTCCTGGTCAGCCAACATCACGGTGGCGCCGTCGGGCGTGCGGAACACGCCCGCGGCTTTGCGCGGGTTCGCCGCCGCGTCCGACGCGGGGGTCGGGGCGGCCGCGTGGGCCGGTAGTGCGCCGGCGAGCGCCGCGGTCGCGGCGGCACCCAGCACGAACGTTCGCCGATCGAGCACGTCAGTCCTTTCGGAGCAGGGGGAAGTGCTGACGTGGAGCAGGGCAAGTTGGAAGTTTTCCAACCCACAAAGTATGGGCGGCCGCGCGTTGCGGCAATGGCCCGTTCCGCCCAAAACCGGGCAGCGCGTCGGAGGAGCTGGGGTAGGATCCGCGGTGTTCGCGACTGGCGTGCCGAGGGTGGGAACGACCACCGGGGAGCGTTGAGCCGAATCGCACCGCGCGCCTGGGTGCTACGGCAGCGCCCCCGCGCGCGTGGAGGTCGTCGTGCACGAACCCGCCATCCCGTCGTTGACCGGAGCCGACCCCGAGGTCGCCCGCCTGGTCCAGGCCGAGGCGCGCCGCCAGTTCGAGAAGGTCCGCCTGATCGCCTCGGAGAACTACGTCTCGACCGCCGTGCTCGAAGCCACCGGCTCCGTGCTCACCAACAAGTACTCCGAGGGCTACGCCGGCCGCCGCTACTACGAGGGCCAGCAGGTCGTCGACCCGGTCGAGGAGCTGGCGGTCGCCCGGGCGAAGGCGCTGTTCGGCGTCGACCACGCCAACGTGCAGCCCTACTCCGGCTCCCCGGCCAACCTCGCCGTGTACCTGGCGTTCCTGGAGCCCGGCGACACCGTGATGGGCATGGCCCTGCCCGCGGGCGGGCACCTCACCCACGGCTGGGGCGTCTCGGCCACGGGCAAGTGGTTCCGCAGCGTGCAGTACGGCGTGGCCAAGGAGACCGGGGTGGTCGACCTCGACCAGGTCCGCGACCTGGCCCGCGCCGAACGTCCCAAGGTGATCTTCTGCGGCGGCACGGCCATCCCGCGCACCATCGACTTCGCCGCGTTCGCCGAGATCGCGAACGAGGTCGGCGCGGTGCTCGCGGCCGACATCGCGCACATCGCGGGCCTGGTCGCGGGCGGCGCGCACCCGTCACCGGTCGGGCACGCCCAGGTGATCACCACGACCACGCACAAGACGTTGCGCGGACCGCGCGGCGCGATGATCCTCACCGACGCCGAGCACGCGAAGGCGATCGACAAGGCGGTGTTCCCGGGACTTCAGGGCGGGCCGCACAACCACACCACGGCCGCCATCGCGGTCGCGCTCGGCGAGGCGTCGGAGCCGTCGTTCGGCCTCTACGCGCACGCCGTCGTGCAGAACGCCCGCGCGCTGGCCGCCGCCCTGCTCGACCGCGGGTTCGACCTGGTCTCCGGCGGCACCGACAACCACCTCGTCCTGGTCGACCTGACCAGCAAGGGCATCGGCGGCAAGCCCGCGGCCAAGGCCATGGACCGGGCGGGCCTGGAGGCCAACTACAACACCGTCCCGTTCGACCCGCGCAAGCCGTTCGACCCGTCCGGTGTGCGCCTCGGCACGGCCGCCATCACCACGCGCGGCCTCACCCAGGAGCACATGCCCCAGCTCGCCGAGTGGATCGACCGGGCCGTGCGGTCGGCGGACGACGAGCAGGCGCTGGACCGCGTCGCCGCCGAGGTCGCCGAGCTGATGGCGGGCTACCCGATGCCCGGCTGGGCGTAGCCGACCACGTCGGCCAACCGCGCCACGTCGGCGCGGAACGTCTCGTGCCGCACGGTGACGTGGTCGGCGACGCGACCGTTGCCCGGCAGCTGGTCGACGGGCAGCTCCGCCCCGTCGACCAGCACCGGGATCACCGGCACCGCGCGCTGCGCCGCCCGTTCCACCTCGGCGCGCATCGAATCCGTCGGCGTCCAGTCCGGTCCGACCACGGCCAGCAGCACGTCGCACTCGCCGACGTCGCCCACCACCGACCGGCCGAAGTCGTCCAGCCGGTCCGCGATGCGCCCCGCGAGGTGCAGGTCCTGCGGACGCCGGTAGCTCAGGAACAGCCGCGCGGCCCTCGGCACCGGCGCCAGGTCGATCCCCACCAGGGCGGCGAACGCCCGGTCGCGCACGTCCACGGGGTCGACGCCGCACCGGGCCAGCACGTCCAGCGCCACGCCCTCGTCCTCCGCCAGCACGCCGAGCAACAGGTGCTCGGTGACGACGTGCCGGTGCCCCAACGCCAACGACTCCCGCACCGCCGCCGCCAACGCCCGCTTCGCGCCGGGCGTGAACGGCAGGCGGCCGGGCACGGGCAGGCCGCCCCGCCCGTCGACCTCCAGCACCCGCGCGCGGCACGAGTGCAGCGACAGCCCGACCGACGCCAGCACCGCCGCCGCCGCGCCGCCCTCGCCGATCAACCCGAGCAACAGGTGCTCGGTGCCGATGGCGGTGTGGTTGAACCCCCGTGCCTCCTGCAGGGCCACCACGGAGACTCGGCGCGCGCTCTCGGTGAACCGTTCCAACATCAATCCTTCGCCACCGTCGACCAGCCCCGGGATCGGGCTGTAATCACTGCATCGCACCGAGTTTCCGGGTGTTACCGGAATTTGTCAGCAGCCGCGCGCCGCGCTTCGGTCATCGCATCGCTGCCGCCGTGCGCCGTTTCAGGGACGAGGATCAGTTCCGCGTCCGGCCACGCGTGCGCCAACTCGAACGGCGTGCCGATGAGATTTCCCAGGTCGAGGGTTCCTTGAACGATTACGCCCGGGATGCCCGCGAGCTTCCACGCCTCCTCCAGCACGATGCCTTCGGGCAACCACGACCCGTGCGCCCAGTAGTGGGTGACGAGCCGGGCGAACGCCAGCCCGTGCTCCGGGACGTCGAAGCGCAGCCCGCCGGGCGACAACGGCTGCAACGCGTCCTCCCACGCGCACCACTCCAGCGCCGCCCGCCGGTGCACGGCCGGGTCGGGCGACAGCAGCAGCTCCAGGTAGCCGGCCGCCGGGTCGCCGGTCGGCACGAGCTCGCGGAACCGGGCGTGGGCTTGCGGGAACATCGGCCCCAGCCCCGTGGTGAGCAGGTCGGTCTCGGCCCGGCGGCCGGTGGCCACGCCCGCGTGCACCATCTCCGACACCCGGTGCGGGAACCGCTCCGCGTAGACGAGGCCGAGCACCGAGCCCCACGACGCGGCGAACACCAGCCACCGGTCGACGCCCAGGTGCTCGCGCAGCAGCTCCAAGTCGCCGATCAGGTGATCGGTGGTGTTCGTGGACAGGTCCACGACCGGCTGACCGGCGTGCGGGGTGCTCCGGCCGCACCCGCGCTGGTCGAACAGCACCACCCGGTACGCGTCCGGGTCGAAGTACCGCCGGGCGCGGGGGGTGCAGCCCGAGCCCGGCCCGCCGTGCAGCACCACGGCCGGTTTGCCGTCCGGGTTGCCGCACACCTCCCAGTAGACGTGGTGGCCGTCGCCGACGTCGAGCATGCCGTGGTCGTACGGCTCGATCTCCGGGTACAGCACCGTTCCTCCTCGCGGTTGCAACAGTGCTGTTATATTAGCGCTTACACATCTGTCGGGAACATCGCCCTCACGTCCGCGCCACCGACCCACAGCCCGATGGCGAACGCCGTGGTCGCCTCCAGCAGCTCCGCCCGCGCCAACGGCCCGGCGTCCACCGGCACGCACCCGATCGACCGCGCCAGCTCCCGCACGACCGCCAGAGCGTCGGCCGAGTCACCGCACAGCGGCACGCCGAGCGGCCGCCCCTCGAACACCAACGACGGCCGGCGCCACACGTCGACGTGGCACAGGTTGAACGCCTTCACCACGTCCGCGCCCGACGCCGCCGCGAGCCGTGCCGCGGCCCGCGGCTCGTCGAGCACGAACCGGCCGGGCACCACCGAGTTGGTGCAGTCCACCACCACGCGTCCGGGCGCGTGGCCGAGCACCTGCGCCGCCACCGCCGCCGGCACGGCGAGCAGCACCGCGTCCCCGAATGCCACCGCGTCCTCGGGTGAGCCGGCCACGGCCCCGATCCTCGCCGCCAACGCCTCCGAGCGCTCCCGCGAACGCCCGCCGATCACGACCTCGTGCCCCGCCGCGACCCACCGGCCGCCCAACGCGTCGGCCATCCCGCCCGACCCCAGCACGCCGATCCGCATCCCTGCCCCCTCGTGTCGAAATGATTGGCTGGTGTCGACGCTAGAGAGCCCGACGGGCACCGAATGGTGTCCACCGCACAGGGGACCGCTCGTGACCTTCCTCGCCGACTGCCGCGCCCGGCAGGCGTTCGACCTGCTGGCCAACACCTGGAACCCGGTGGTGCTGCACGCGTTGCGGCACGGCCCGCGCCGCCCGTCCGACCTGCGCCGCGCGATCGGAGGCATCCGGCCGAAGGTGCTCACCGAGACCGTGCGCCGGTTGGAGGGCGCCGGGCTGGTGGTGCGCACCGCGGGACGCGGCCGGGTCGAGTACGGCCTCACCGACCTCGGGCGCAGCCTGCTCGACCCGATCGACGCGCTCGGCCGGTGGGCGCAGGAGCACGGGGACGGGATCAGGCTCGCGGACCTTGACACCTGAACCGGAACGGCGTTTACAACGTTGTTGTGTAACGCCGTTGTGGGGAGGTGGGTCGTGATGGGCGCGCGGGCCCGGGTTCGAGACGCTCGACCGGGAAGTGGACGTCGACCTGGAGGTGCGCGGCGAGCTGCCGCCGTGGCTGGCCGGCACGTTGGTGCGCAACGGGCCGGCGAGGTTCGAGACCGGGAAGGGGTCGTTGCGGCACTGGTTCGACGGCCTGGCGATGCTGCACCGCTTCGGCTTCGCCGAGGGTGCGGTCACCTACCGCAACCGGTACCTGGAGACGCCGAGCAACCGCGCCGTCCGCGAGGGCGGGCACATCGCCTTCGGCGAGTTCGCCACGGACCCGTGCCGCTCGATCTTCAGCCGCTTCTTCACCCACCCCCGGCTGCGGCGCGCGTCGAACACCAACGTGAACGTGACCTCCGACGGCGACCGGGACTTCGCGCTCACCGAGACGCCCATCGCGGTGGAGTTCGACCGCGACACGCCGGCCACCGTCGGCCACGACGACCACGACGACGCGATCGACGGCCACGTCACCACCGCCCACCCGCACCGCGCGCCGCTCATCGGCGACCCGGTCGACTACGTGCTGAAGTTCGGCAGGCGCAGCGTCTACCGGCAGTGCCGGCAACGGGGTCGCTCCCGGGAACTGCTCGCGTCCCTGCCCGCCGACCGCCCTGGCTACCTGCACAGCTTCGCCATCACCGAGCGGCACGTGGTGCCGGCCGCGTTCCCGCTCGTGGTCAACCCGTTGTCGATGCCGCTGCGCGCCAAGCCGTTCGGCTCGCACAACGGCCGCGACTACCGGTACGCCTACGGCGTCGGTTCGCGGGACAACGGCACGCGCGACTTCCTCAACCAGCTCGTCAAAGTGGACGTCCGCAGTGGACGGACCACGCGGTGGCACGAGCCGGGCCGCTACCCGGGCGAGCCGGTGTTCGTGCCCGCGCCGGACGGCCGGTCGGGGCTGCTGGTGCTCGACGCGGCGACGTTCACCGAGCTCGCGCGGGCCGACGTGCCGCACGTGATCCCGTTCGGCTTCCACGGCCTGTTCACGTCCGGGCGCTGATCCCGGTCAGGTGGCGTCGATCGTGAGCACGCACCCGTCGGGGTCGACCGTGGGCACGTCGGGCTCGTCGAACCAGTGGCCGCCGTCGCCGAGGTAGCGGAACCGGTGCGTGCCCGGCGAGAGGATGACGGTCACCGTGCGCGTGCCGTCGCGGCGGGGCACCAGCTCGTGCACGCCGGGGGTCCAGTCGTTGAACGTGCCGACCACGCTCACCGGCCCGCGCGGGTGGTCGAGGGGCAGTGAGAAGGTCACGCGGCGCTTCGGGCCGAACAGGCGAGTGCTGCGGAGCATCGTTCTCCCTCGCGAGTCGATCTTGCCATGCCTTCGGGGCCCCCAGCGTCGCGGCGGCGTGCCGCCGTTTCAAGCCGGCACGCCTGGGCGACCGCGAGGGCCACCCGTCGGGGTGACACGCCGAGTCGTGCGGCTGAGGCGGGTGGACTGCGATCGCACGGGGAAGTGGAGGAGGAATGGTCACTCCTCGCCACTTTTAAGGTATAGCGCACAGGGGGTCTTGCGGCAAGACCCCGGTCGTGCCGCAGAATCGCCCGCCTGACCGCGAAAGGGGGTGGTGGCGCATGGTCCGGAGAGCGGGATCACAAGAGTGCAGTCACTGCAAAGTTGCATTGAGTGCAGGATTTTTCCTACGCTCGTCCAGTGACCACGCAGGCGGCCGAAGGGCTCCGTGACCGCAAGAAGCGGCAGACCCGCCGGGCCCTGGGGCACGCGGCGGTCCGCCTGGTCGCCGAGCGCGGTCTCGACCACGTGACCGTCGAGGACATCAGCGCCGCCGCCGACGTCTCGCCGCGCACCTTCTTCAACTACTTCGCGAGCAAGGAAGACGCCGTCCTCGGTCCCGACCCGGACGCCGGGCCCCGGATGCGCGCCCGCGTCCTGTCCCAACCGGCGCGGCTGTCCGCCGCGGCGGCGGTGCGCGAGGCGTTGCTGGCGGAGGTCGCGGCGGAGCCGGCGGACGACCGGGAGCACTGGTTGCTGCGGATGCGCGTCGTCCAGCAGCACCCCGTGCTGCTGGCCAGGGTGTTCTCCGGCGGTGAGGCCCTGGAGCGCGACCTGGTCGAGGCGATCGCCGAACGGGTCGGCCTGCCCGCCGACGACACCTACCCGTTGCTGCTCGGCGCCGCGGCGGGGGCGGCGTTCCGGGTGGCGGTGACCCGCTGGTCGAGCACCGCCGCCGCGTCCCTGCACGACCTGTTCGCCGAGGCGCTCGACCTGATCGCCGCGGGACTCGCCGACCCGCCCCGCAAGCCGTAACCGCATCACCACCGCTTCGAACCACCGCGAACACCCACTGGGGGATCCGTATGTCCACCGATACCGGCACGACCTCGCGCCGGGACGTCGTGCAAGCCATGTCCGGCCTCATGCTGGGCATGTTCATGGCCATCCTGGCCTCGACCATCGTCTCGAACGCGCTGCCGCGCATCATCGCCGACCTGCACGGCTCGCAGTCGGTCTACACCTGGGTCGTCACCACCGAGCTGCTGGCCATGACGGCGACCGTGCCGCTGTGGGGCAAGCTCGCCGACCTCTACAGCCGCAAGCTGCTCATCCAGCTCTCCCTCGGCCTGTTCGTGGTCGGCTCGCTCATCGCGGGTTTCTCCCCGAACGTCGAGGTGCTCATCGCGAGCCGGGTCGTGCAGGGCCTCGGCGCGGGCGGCATGACGGCGCTCGCCACGATCGTGATGGCGGCGATGATCCCGCCGCGGGAGATGGGCCGCTACGCCGGCATCTTCGGCGCGGTCTTCGGCGTCGGCACGGTCGCCGGGCCGCTCATCGGCGGCCTCATGGTGGACACCTCGTGGCTGGGGTGGCGCTGGTGCTTCTTCATCGGCGTGCCGTTCACCCTCGCCTCGATCTTCCTGCTCCAGCGCACGCTGAAGCTGCCGGTCGTGCGCAAGGAGGTCAAGATCGACTACCTCGGCGCGGTGCTGATCGTGGGCGGTGTCTCCACGCTGCTGGTGTGGTCGACGCTGGCGGGTCACCAGTTCGAGTGGGCCTCGGGGTGGACCGCGTTGCTGGTGACGGTCGGCGTGGTGCTGCTGGGCCTGGCCGTGTGGGTCGAGTCGCGGGCGGCCGACCCGATCGTGCCGCTGACGATCTTCGCCAACCGCACGGTCGCGCTGACCACCTTGGCCAGCGCGCTGGTCGGCGTGGCGATGTTCGGCGGCACGGTGTTCCTGTCGCAGTACTTCCAGATCGGCCTGGGCAAGACGCCGACGCAGGCGGGCCTGATGAGCCTGCCGATGATCTTCGGCCTGCTGGTGTCGTCGACCGTCGCCGGCCAGCTGATCACCAAGTGGGGCAAGTGGAAGGCGTTCCTGGTCGCCGGCGGCGTGATCATGATCGGCGGGATGCTGCTGCTGGCCATGATCGACGCCGACACCAGCGTGTTCCTGGTCAGCGTGCACATGGCGGTGCTGGGCATCGGCGTCGGCATGCTGATGCAGAACCTGGTGCTGGCCGCGCAGAACGACGTGCCCGCCCGCGACCTCGGTGCGACCACGTCGACCCTCACGTTCTTCCGCAGCCTCGGCGGCGCGATCGGCGTGAGCGCGTTGGGCGCGGTGCTGGCGAACCGGGTGACGGCGTTGAGCGAGGAGAAGTTCGGCCCGGCGCCCGACGGCGCGGAGAGCACGGTGCCCGACCTGTCGCTGCTGCCCGAGCCGGTGCGGCTGATCGTGCGCGAGATCTACGCCACGGCCACCGCCGAGCTGTTCCTGATCGGCGCGCCGATCGCGGTGCTGGCGCTGGTGGCGGTGCTGTTCATCAAGGAGAAGCCGCTCAAGACGCTCAGCGGTGACGAGCGGTTGGCGGCGGAGATGGCGTCCGGGCACTAGCCCCCGCACGAGACACGGTGTCGCACCTGTCCGGCTCACGGTCGGGCAGGTGCGACACTTTCGCGCGTGTCAGGACTGCGCGAACGCAAGAAGCTCGCCACGCGGACGGCGCTGGCCGACGCCGCCCTGCGGCTGTGCGTGGCCCACGGCCTCGACGGGGTGACCGTCGAACAGGTGGCCACCGAGGCGGGCGTCTCGCTGCGCACCTTCTTCAACTACTTCTCCTCCAAGGAGGAGGCCGTCGTCGCGGGTGACGTCGCCACGGCCGCGGCGTTCGTCGAGGCGTTCGCGGACCGGCCCCGCGACGAGCCGGTGCTGACGGCGCTGCACTCGGCCCTGGTCGACGTCGTGCCCGACCGGATCGACCCCGAACGGGTGGCGCAGCTGCGCGCCCTGCGCCGAACGCCCGCCCTGCTGCCGCACCAGATCGCCGCGTTCGCCGTGCAGGAGCGGGAACTGGCCGCCGTCG
This sequence comes from Saccharothrix sp. S26, assembly GCF_021390395.1. GTDB lineage: Bacteria > Actinomycetota > Actinomycetes > Mycobacteriales > Pseudonocardiaceae > Actinosynnema. The sequence continues at coordinate 169,861 of NZ_JAJUWT010000012.1, read as the reverse complement.
TCGCCGCACGGGTGGGCGTCGACCCGGCGGTCGACCTGTACCCGGTGATGTTCGCGGCCACCGTGATGGCGACCCTGCGGGTGGTCGTCGGGTGGTGGTTGGAAGCCGCCGAACGGCCCGAGCTGCCCGAGCTGATCGACGTGATGATCGCCCGGCTGGACGCGGGTTTCGCCGCCGGGCCCGCGGGGGAGTGAGTCGGCGGCGCCCGCCCCCGGTTGACAGGCAAGTGGCCACTTGCCTATAACTGTGTCGTGGACGCCGACCCCGACCTGTTCAAGGCCATCGGCGACGCGACGCGACGCACCATCCTGGACGAGCTGACCGAGAGGGACGGTCAGACGCTGTTCGAGCTGTGCAGTCGGCTGACCATGAAGCACGGGTTGGCCTCCTCGCGGCAGGCCGTCTCGCAGCACCTCGCGGTGCTCGAACAGGCCGGGCTGGTGCACACCCGGCGTCAGGGCCGGTACAAGTTCCACCACCTCGACACGAGCCCGTTGCGCTCCATCGTTGAGCGGTGGCCCATCGACCGAGAGGCACCGAACCCGTGATCCGCATCAACGTCACGAGTGTGTTCGTGGACGACCAGGCCAAGGCGCTGGCGTTCTACACCGAGAAGCTCGGCTTCACCAAGAAGACCGACGTGCCCGCGGGCGAGTACCGCTGGCTCACCGTCGTCTCGCCCGCCGACCCGGACGGCGTCGAGCTGCTGCTGGAGCCGTCGGCCCACCCGGCGGCGGGCCCGTTCAAGGAGGCCCTGGTGGCCGACGGCATCCCGTTCACGTCGTTCGCCGTCGACGACGTCCACGCCGAGGTCGAGCGGCTCAAGGGGCTGGGCGTCGAGTTCACCCAGGAGGCGACCGACTTCGGCCCCGTGGTCACCGCGGTCCTGGACGACACCTGCGGCAACCTGATCCAGCTCGCCACCATGAAGTAGTCGCCGGCGTTCACGCGTCCCAGGTGATCGGGAGCGCGTGCACGCCGTACACCAGCATGTCGTCGCGCATCGGCACGTCCGCGGCGGGCACGGCCAGGCGCAGTCCGGGCAGCCTGGTCAGGATCCCGGTGAACCCGATGGTCATCTCCACCCGCGCCAACTGCTGGCCGAGGCACTGGTGCACGCCGTGCCCGAACGCCAGGTGCGGGCCGCGCGAGCGGGTCACGTCCAGCACGTCGGGCCGGGGGTACTGGTAGGGGTCGCGATTGCCCGCGGGCACGGAGACCAGCACGGTCGAGTCGGCCGGCACGACCTCGCCCGCGATCTCCACCTCCTCCCGGGTGGTGCGCACGACTCCCAGGTGGACGATCGACAGGTAGCGCAGCAGCTCCTCGACGGCACCGCCGACCAGCGCCGGGTCCGCCCGCAGGGCGGCGAGCTGCTCGGGGTGCTCCAGCAGCGCGAACGTGCCGAGCGCCAGCATGTTCGCCGTCGTCTCGTGGCCCGCGACCAGCAGCAGGTTGGCCATGCCGATCAGCTCGTCGTCGGTGAGCGTCGGGTCGGCCTCGATCAGGCCGGACAGGATGTCGTCGGTCGGTTCGGCGCGCTTGCCGCGCACGAGTTCGTGCATGAACGACCGCAGCTCCCCGGCCAGTCGCATCACCTCGTCCACGGGCACGTCGAGCTTCAGCAGTTTGCCGGTGCGCTCCTGGAACTCGGCGCGGTCGGCGTACTCGACGCCCAGCAGCTCGCAGATCACCAGCGAGGGCACCGGCAGCGCGAACGCCTGGACGAGGTCGGCGCCCGGCCCGGCGGCGATCATCGCGTCGAGGTGGTCGTCGACGATGCGCTGGATGCGCGGTTCGAGCCGGCGCATTCGGCGCACGGTGAACTGCCCGGTGAGCAGCTTGCGGTACCGGGTGTGCTCCGGTGGGTCCATGGTGATGAAGCTGCCCGCGCGGGCCCGCGCGTCGGTCAACCGGGCGCGCACGGGGGCGGGCAGCTTCTCCAGCACGCGGCGGCTGCGGAAGCGGTCCGAGCTCAGCCGCGGGTCGCCCAGCAGCGTGCGCGCCAGCTCGTGGCTGGTCACGATCCACGCCGGGTCGCCGTCGAGCATGCCCACCCGGTGCACCGGGCCGTGCTCGCGCAGGCGGGTCAGGGCGCTCGGCGGGTCGAACGGGCCCGCGTCACGGGTGGTGAACTCCGGCGGCAGCGGGACGGTCGGCCGGCCGGTGGCGGGTCGTTTCTGCTGGGGAGCGGTGGTCATCGACGGTCCGTTCCCGACCCGGTCCGTGACCGGGCCGCTGCTCGTCGTGGTGGTAACCCACGGTACCAAAACGTGCACGCCGTGCAGCTTTGCTGCGGTGTAACTGACTGCATATTGGGCAAACTTGCACGACGTGCAAGTTTGGGTGATAGTTGTATGCGGCAAGCAACGCGAGGAGATGGGGGACGGCATGGACGCCGTCGCGCGGGAGCTGGAGGACCGGTTGCGCGACCTGCTCCGGGTCGTGCGGATGGTCAAGCAGCGGCACCACGCGCTGCCTCCCGGCCTGATCGGCACCCTGAGCCTGATCGACCGCGCCGGCGCGAACGCCACCGGGTGCCACGCCAAGGAGCTGGCGGTCCACGCCGGGCTCGACCCGTCCACGGTGAGCCGGGCGGTGGCCGCCCTGGTCGCCAACGGGCTGGTCGAACGACGTGCCGACCCCTCCGACGGTCGTGCCAGCATCCTCGTGGTGACCGAACGCGGCCGCACCGCGCTGGCCGAGGCCCGCGACTGGTACGACCGGCTGCTGGGTCGCGCGCTTGCCGACTGGAGCCCTGAAGAGGTCGTGGCGCTGACCGGAGCCCTGGGCCGCCTGACCACCGACGTCGAAGGAGCCCTCGGCTCCACCTTGGAGGCCGCGCGATGAGCGCACCCGCCACCACCAACGGCACGATGAGCCACCGCCAGGTCCTGGAGGCGCTGAGCGGTCTGCTGTTGGTGCTGTTCGTCGCGATGTTGAGCGGCACCGTCGTCTCGACGGCGTTGCCGCAGATCATCGGCGCGCTCAACGGCTCGCAGACGCAGTACACGTGGGTGGTCACCGCCACCCTGCTCACGGCGACCGCCACCACCCCGGTCTGGGGCAAGCTCGCGGACCTGTTCGACAAGAAGACCCTGGTCCAGGTCGCCATCGTGATCTTCGTGGTCGGGTCGGTGGTCAGCGGCTTCGCGCAGAGCGCGGGCCAGCTCATCGCGGCGCGCGCGTTCCAGGGCATCGGCGTCGGCGGCCTGCAGGCGCTGGTGCAGGTGGTGATCGCGGCGATGATCCCGCCGCGGGAGCGCGGCCGCTACAACGGCTACCTCGGCGGCGTGATGGCGCTGGCCACGGTCGGTGGCCCGCTGCTGGGCGGCCTCATCGTGGACACCTCGTGGCTGGGCTGGCGCTGGTGCTTCTTCATCGGCGTGCCGGTCGCGGTGATCGCGCTGTTCGTGCTCCAGGCCACGCTGAAGGTGAAGACGGTCCGGCGGGACGACGTGAAGATCGACTACCTGGGCGCGAGCCTGATCGCGGTGGGCGTGAGCGTGCTGCTGGTGTGGATCTCGTTCGTGGACAGCTCGTTCGCGTGGCTGTCGTGGCAGACCTTCGCCATGGTCGGCGCCTCGGTGGTGCTGCTGGGCGCGGCGGTCGCGGTGGAGGCCCGTGCGGCGGAGCCGGTGGTGCCGTTGCGGATCGTCAAGCAGCGCACGACGGCGTTGGCGATCCTGGCCAGCGTCGCGGTGGGCATGGCGATGTTCGGCGGCGCGGTGTTCCTCGGCCAGTACTTCCAGATCGGCCGCGGCTACACGCCGACCGAGGCGGGCCTGCTGACCATCCCGATGATGGTCGGGGTGCTGGGGGCGTCGATCGTGTCCGGGCGGCTGATCACCAAGACCGGCCGGGTCAAGCCGTACATCGTGGTCGGCGCGGCGACGCTGGTGCTCGGGTTCCTGGCGCTGGGTCAGATCGACCACGACACGTCCCTGGTGCTGGTCGGCGGCGCGATGCTGCTCGTCGGCACCGGCGTCGGCCTGAGCATGCAGAACCTGGTGCTCGCGGTGCAGAACACCGTGCCGCTGAAGGACATCGGCGCGGCCAGCTCGACCATCGCGTTCTTCCGGTCGCTGGGCGGCACGATCGGCGTGTCGGTGCTGGGCGCGGTGCTGGCCCGCCGGGTGGAGGACCACATCACCCGCGACCTGACCGCGGCGGGCATCCCCGTCAGCGGCGGGGGCGGCGGCAGCCTCAACCTCAACGTGCTGCCGGACGCGGTGCAGCACATCGTCCGCAACGCCTACGGTGACGCCACCGGGCACATCTTCCTGATCTCGGCGGCCATCGCGGTCGTCGGCGTGGTCGCGGCGCTGCTGCTCAAGCCGATCACGCTGCGCACCAGCCTCGACCTGGTGCAGGACAAGCCCAAGGTCGACGCGGCCCCCTGAGCGGCGCGGCACGTGGCCGGAGTTGGCGAGAACCCGTCGGGTTCTGGCACTCCGGCCACTGCCGTGTCGGCCGCGGCTCTCCTAACGTCCAGGACGACCTGATCTCCTGCGACGACAAGGACCGCCAAACCATGGTCGTGGTCTCGGCACTGCTCATCGGCGTGCTGTACGTGCTCGTGAACTCCTTCATCCCCGACCGGCACCGCCGACCGTTCAACGCGGTCATGGTCGGTGGCGCCGGCGCGGCCTACCTCAGCGGCGGCGGGCTGGGTCCGTGGGAGTTCGCCATCACCGCCGTGATCACCTGCTGCGCCTACCGCGGGCTGACCTCGTGGACGTGGATCGGCATCGCGTGGCTCGTGCACACGGCCGCGGACGTGGCGCACCACCTGCACGGCAACCCGATCGTGCCGTTCGCCGAGCACTCGTCGCTGGGCTGCGCGATCTGCGACCCGGTGATCGCCCTGTGGGCGTTCGCGGGCGGTCCCGGCTTCCGGTCAACGACCCCCGCAGCACTGGTGCGGGCTCTGCGCCTCCGCCGGCGCCAAGCCGCCGACCGGTAGGGCCGGGAAGCTCGACGTCGTCACGGGCCGACCCCGTGGCGACGACGACCCGGCGGTCGCGCTACTGCTCGTTGACGTACCAGCGCTGGTCGGGGTCCGAGACGTCGCACGCCTGCGGGCGAGGGCTGCGCTCGTGCCCGTCGTAGGTCAGGCAGGTGTCGAACTCGTGGTTCACGAACACCCGCGACCCGCCGCTGCCTTCCCGCCACCACAGCTCCCCGGGGTCGTCCGGGTTCGCACGGGCGGCCTTTGAGGATGCCGCCGATCGCGGCCGCGCACAGGCCGGTCCCCCCGTTCCTGATCAGGTCCGCACCGCTGCCCAGGCGCCACAGCCGCCGGTCGATCACCAGCGCGACCACCAGCTTGCGCACCACGCAGCGCGTCCGTCCCGCGCTCACCGGCAGGTGGGCGAACACCGGTGATCGCGCCGGGGGTCGACCGTGCCCGCGATCAATGACCCCCGCAGCACTGGTGCGGGCTCTCCGCCTCCGCCGGCCGCAGCACGCCGCCGACGGCGGGCTCCACCAGTAGCAGCACTTCGCCGTCCCGGCACACGGGCCGCACGAAGCCCAGTGTCTCGACCCGGTCGGTCGGCGTCACGGCGACACCGATGCCGACCACCCGGTCGATCGCGGACACCGCCACCACCTCGGCCGCCGTGTGCGTGCCGGTGAGCGCGGACTGACCGGGGAACCGGACGCACCGCCCGTCGGCCAGGTCGCGGCCCGCCCGGGCAGCGCGCGCCTCGGGCGTGTCGGAATCGTCCAGCAGCGCCACCGGCCCGCCCAACGCGCGCGCCAACCGGGCCAGGTCCACCTCGCCGTCCACGCGGGCCGACACGGTGGTGACGGCGACCGGCCCGACCCGGTCGACGTGCGTGCACACGAAGTCCGCGGCCACCCCGTCGAACGCCGCCAGCAGCAGCGAGTCGACGTGCGCCGCGCCGTGCTCGCCGGGCAGGGCGGGCACGGCGCCGAGCCAGGTCATCAGATCACGTCCACGAACACCGGGTTCGCGTAGAACCACAGGTCCGACCACGGGTCGGCGTCACCGATCACGTCCATCACCGGGTGGCCGTCCGAGGTCAGCCGGTTGCCGTCCGAACCGCGCAGCCGCAGGTAGAACGCCTCTTCCACGCGGCGGAACGTGTGCGTGAACCGGACCGTGCCGCGCGCGGTCCGGGCGACCTCGAACGACTTCACCACCTTCGTGCCGGGAGCGGCGAACGCGTCGCGGTCGACCGCCGGACCGGTGACGCGGCCCGCGATCAAATCCACCTTCGCCGGCCGCGGCACCACGCCCGCGAAGTTCGCGCCACGCGCCAGGTCGACCTCGATCGCCACCTCGACGTCGTGCCCGCGCCGGACGAACGTGCGGCCGCCGATCGTGACACCCCGGTTGTCGCCCTCGCCGAGCGAGCGCACCCGCAGGTGCAGCCCGTCGACGAGCCGCCCGTGCACCGCGACGACCTTGCCGCCCTGCATGCCGCGCATCACGTCCATGTAGGACTTGGAGTCCGCGCCGACCAGGGTGGAGCTGTAGAAACCGGGCCAGTAGTCGCCCTCGACCTGCGGCACGCCGGTGTCGATGGGCGCGCCCTTGCTGCCGGTCGTGTTGTGGTCGCCAGCGCCGGGCTTGTGGGTGTCCAGGTGCACGCGGTGCGCGTCGGACGTGGCGGTGACCCACCACGGCCTGCCCTCGGCCAGCAACGAGTCCCACAGGCCGCCGACCTTGGCGGTCATCCAGTCGAAGCCGCCGTAGGTGCGGTACGGGTTCTCCGTCGCGGTCGGCGCGAAGCCCGGGAAGCTGTCCTGGTTCGGCGAGGCGTCGTAGAGCCCGCGGGCGGCGCCGCGGCCGCCGTTCGCGGCCGGGATGCCCGCCGCCTGGTGACCGGGCGCGCCCTCCATGCCGACCGCCACGCCGGGCGCCGCGTCGCGCCAGCCGCGGAACTCGTGCGGGCTGTCCACACCGCGCCGCGACGGGTGGTTGGCGAACATCAGCGCGATCTCCGTGCGGCCGGACAGCACCTGGGCCTCCAGGAACCGCAGGGCGGCCAGCGCGTACGGCTCGCCGTCGGCGGAGGTGGAGCGGGTGATCAGGCCCTTGCCGCCGCCGGCCACCGGCGTGGACAGGACCCCGCCGTCGTAGGCCGCCTCGAACGCGCGCAGGATGTCCACGGTGGACCGGCCGGGCGGCAGGAACACCGTGGCGTGCTCGGCGCCCGGGATGTTCCACTCCAGACCCTGGTAGACCAGCACGTCGCGGTGCGCCTTGCGCGCCTGCTCGATGTCCGGCGCGACCTGGCCGATGGAGAACTTCTCGTGCGCCACGCCGCCGTGGTCGGTGATGACGACCCAGTCCAGCCCGTGCTCGCGGGCCTTGGCGACCTGCTGGGCCACCTCGTACTGGCCGTCGGAGGAGTACTTGGTGTGGATGTGGTGGTCGCCCGCGAACCAGCGCGCGCGTCCACCCCAGGGGTTCACCGGGGTGCCGGGCCGGTCGCCGTGCGCGTGGGCGGGCAGCGCGCCGAGCGTGGTGGCCACGCCGGCCGCGCCCAGGCCGGCCAGGAACCGGCGTCGCGCCACCGAGAGCGGCCGGTCGTCCTGCGCGTCGCGCCAGCTGCCCTCCACCTCCTCGTGGGCGTGCTCGTGGGTGTGGTCGTGGTGGTGGTGCGACATGCGGTACTCCGATCATGACCAGAACGGCGGCAGGCCGAAGTATGGGTTCGCGGCCCCGCGCCGGGTGGTGCGCCGAGTCGAACTCCCGGTGAACAGTTCGGCGTGGGCGGCCGTCAAGACCGCGTAAAGGTCCGGGGGTCGCCCGCGCGGCCGGGCGGGCGCGAGCACACTGAGGCCCGTGGAAGGCAAGCGCAAGCGCGGCGAGCTGAGGATCTACCTCGGCGCGGCGCCGGGTGTCGGCAAGACGTTCGCCATGCTCGGCGAGGCCCACCGGCGCAAGGCCCGGGGCACGGACGTCGTGGTCGGCCTGGTGGAGACGCACGGCCGCGAGAACACCGCGGCGCTGCTGGACGGCCTGGAGCAGCTGCCCCGCCGGTTCGACGCCGAGCTGGACCTCGACGGCCTGCTGGCGCGCGCGCCCGAGGTGGCCGTGGTGGACGAGCTCGCGCACACCAACGCGGCCGGCTCGCGCAACGCCAAGCGGTGGCAGGACGTCGAGGAGCTGCTGGACGCGGGCGTCGACGTGCTGTCCACGGTCAACGTGCAGCACCTGGAGTCGCTCAACGACGTGGTCTTGCGCATCACCGGGGTGCGGCAGCGCGAGACCGTGCCCGACGAGGTGGTGCGGCGGGCCGAGCAGGTCGAGCTGGTCGACCTCACGCCCGAGGCGCTGCGCCGTCGCCTCGCGCACGGCAACGTCTACGCCGCGCACAAGATCGACGCGGCGCTGGGCAACTACTTCCGGGTCGGCAACCTGACCGCGTTGCGCGAGCTGGCCCTGCTGTGGCTGGCCGACCAGGTCGACGTGGCGTTGCAGCGCTACCGCTCGGAGCAGCGCATCACCGACACCTGGGAGACCAGGGAACGGGTCGTGGTGGCGATCAGCGGCGGCCCGGAGAGCGAGACGCTGATCCGCCGCGGCCGGCGCATCGCGGCCCGCGCGGGCGCGGAGCTGATGGTCGTGCACATCCTGCGCGGCGACGGGCTGACCGGCGTGTCGCCGCAGCCCGTGACCGGGCTGCGGCGGGTCACCGAGGACGTCGGCGCGACGTTCCACACCGTGGTCGGCGACGACGTGCCGACCGCGTTGCTCGACTTCGCCCGCGGCGTGAACGCCACCCAGCTCGTGCTCGGCACGTCCCGCCGGTCGCGGCTGGCCCGGGTGTTCGACGAGGGCATCGGGGCGGCCACCATCCAGGCGTCCGGGCCGATCGACGTGCACATGGTCACCCACGACGAGGCGCGCCGCGGTCCGCGGCGGTGGAGCGGGCCCGTGCACTCGCGCGACCGGGCGTTGCTCGGGTGGGCGCTGGCCGTGCTGCTGCCGGCGGTGGTGACGGTGATCGGGCTGGTGTGGCCCGACGGGCTGTCGACGTCGACCGACCTGGTCGGGTTCTTCCTGGCCGCGGTGGCCGTCGCGCTGGTCGGCGGGCACGGTCCGGCGCTGCTGGCGGCGTTCCTGGGCGCGGGGCTGCTGAACTTCTTCTTCACCCCGCCCTACTACAGCCTGGCCGTGGCCACCCCGGCGAACGTCGTGACGCTGGTCGCGATGGTGGTGGTGGCGATGGTGGTCGCGGTGGTGGTGGACCGGGCCGCCCGGCTGGCCGAGCAGGGCGCGCGGGCCCGCACCGAGGCCGCGTTGCTCGCCTCCTACGCGCGCACCGTGCTGACCAGCCCGTTCCCGCTGGCCCGGCTGCTGGAGAAGGTGCGGGAGAACTTCGGGCTGGAGTCGGTGGCGCTGCTGGAGCGGCGTGACGGCGAGTGGGAACGGGTGGCGTGCGTCGGGCCCCTGCCGTGCGCCGAGCCGGACGACGCGGACGTGGACGTGCCCGTGACGGCGGACGTGCACCTGGCGTTGCGCGGCCGCACGCTCCCTGCGGCCGACCAACGGGCGTTGGAGGCGGCGGCCGGTCAGGCGCTGATGGCGTTGCGGCAGCAGCGGATGGCGGCCGAGACCGCCGAGGCGCAGCGCCGCGCGGAGACCACGGAGCTGCGCACCGCGTTGCTGTCCGCGGTGGGGCACGACCTGCGCACGCCGCTGACGTCGATCAAGGCGGCGGTCGGCAGCCTGCGCGACGCGGACCTGAGGCTGTCCGAGCAGGACACCGCCGAACTGCTGGAGACCGTCGAGGTGTCCGCGGACCGGCTGACCGGTCTGATCGACAACCTGCTCGACTCGTCACGGCTGGCCACCGGCGCGGTCGTGCCGCAACTGCGCGCGGTGACCTACGACGAGGTGGTGGCGCGCGCTCTGGCCGGCATCGACGAACGCGGCACGGTGTCCGTTGACGTGGCCGAGCACCTGCCGCCCGTGCTGGCCGACATCGGCCTGCTGGAACGCGTGGTGGCCAACGTGGTCGACAACGCGTTGCGGCACGGCAGGCTCACCCCGCGCCGCCTGGTCGACGTGGACGGCGACGGCCGCATCCAGGCCGACGAGCCGGAGATCGCGGTGCGGGCCAGCGCCTACGGCGACCGGGTCGAGCTGCGGGTGGTCGACCACGGGCAAGGGCTGCCGAAGAACACGGCGAGCGCGGTGTTCGCGCCGTTCCAACGCCTCGGCGACCGTGACGCCACACCGGGCGTCGGCCTGGGGCTGAGCGTGGCGAAGGGGTTCGTGGACGCGATGGGCGGCGCCATCACCGCGGAGGACACGCCCGGCGGAGGGCTGACCATCGTGATCTCGATGCCGATCGCCGCGGTGACGACGGCATGACCGACGACGGCACGACCACGGTGCTGGTGGTGGACGACGACCCGCAGGTCGTGCGCGCGTTGCGGATCTGCCTCAACGCCCACGGCTACCGGGTGCTCACCGCGTCGGACGGCGCGGCGGCGTTGCGCGCCGCCGACCAGGGGCCCGACGTGGTCGTGCTCGACCTCGGCCTGCCCGACCTCGACGGCGTCGACGTGATCACGGGCCTGCGCCGCGTCACGACCGCGCCGATCGTCGTGCTGTCGGCGCGGCTGGACTCGGCGGACAAGGTCCGCGCGCTGGACGCGGGCGCGGACGACTACGTCACCAAGCCGTTCGGCGTGGACGAGTTCCTGGCCCGGCTGCGGGCGGCCGTGCGGCGGTCCACCCGCCGGCCCGCCGAGGTCGCCGAGCCGCCGGTGCGCGCCGCGTCGTTCACCGTCGACCTGACCGCGAAGAAGATCCACCGGGACGGGGTCGAGGTGCACCTCACGCCGACCGAGTGGGGCCTGCTGGAGGCCCTGGTGCGGGCCGGCGGCGAGGTGCTCAGCCCGCAACGGCTGCTCACGCAGGTGTGGGGGCCGACCTACGCGTCGGCCACCCACTACCTGCGCGTGTACCTCGTCCAGTTGCGGCGCAAGCTGGAGCCGGACCCGGCCCACCCGCGGCACCTGCTCACCGAACCGGGCCGGGGCTACCGCTTCCAACCCTGATCAGGGTCGGTGCCGCGCGGTGATCAGGTTCCACTTGACGGCCTTGACCGTGCCGTCGGCGGTGGTGCTCTCGCCGACGATCGTGCCCCGGTCGTTCAACGCGGTCGGCAGGCTGCGCGCGCCGCCCAGGGAACGCAGGTAGGTCACCGTCCCGTCGCGCCACAGGAACGCGCGGGGCTCGGCGGCGTCGCCGGCCCTCGTCCAGCCGATCACATCGCCGCGCTCGTTGACCGCCACCGCCTCGGACGGGCCGGGCACGCCCAGGTCGACCGGCCCGCCGCCGCCACGCCAGAGCACGGCCTTGCGGGTGCCGTCGAACTCCGTGGTCCAGCCGACGGTGTCACCGCGCTCGTTGAGCGCCTGCGGGCCGTACGTCACGCCCCCGGACGTGCTGAGCACCGTCACGCCCGACCCCTCCCAGCGCAACGCCAGGGTGTCGCGGTTGCCGACGACCACACCGGCCTCGTTGATCCCCCTGACGGAGTACATGCCCGTGCCGGGGGCGGCGGCGAGCGGTTCGCACTTCGAGGGGGTCTCGCAGCGGAACGCGTACCTGTCCCCGCTGAACATGGGCAGCTTGTTGCCGGCGACCACGCCCGCGTCGTTGATCGCGGTCAGCCCCAGGTGAGGTCCGCTCAACGGCAGGGACTGGTGCCGGCCGTCCTGCCACACCACCGCGTTCTCCTGGTGGTAGCCGTACGGCGACGAGGAGAACGTCATCGGCACCGAGCCCCTGGCGTTGATGGCGGTCGCGCTGACCCAACCCGAGCCGCTGGGCGTGATGTCGGTGACCGTCCCGGCGTGCCAGATCCGCGGCCGCTGGACGTACGGGCCCGTGGCGCTGTCGGGCTGCTCGATCAGCACCTGGCCCAGCTGGTTGAGCGCCGACGGCCGGCCGAGGCCGAGGTCGGTGGCCGTGCCGCCGGGTGACCAGAGCACCGTGTGCGCCGCGCCGTTGCCGGAGGTGGAGCCGACGATCTGGCCGAGGTCGTTGACCGCGCTCGCGTGGTGGCCGGGGTAACCGGCCAGGCCGGGGAGCGCGGTGACCAGGACGACCGCCTGCGCGGCGGGCGCGGTCACCAGGGGCAGGGCCACGGCCAGCGCGACGACGGCCGCGGGCGTGCGTAACTTGGGCATGGTCGCTCCATTGCGAGATGTCCGCTGAATCGATTTCGACCGTAGTCGCGGCACGCCGGCCCCGGCGTCGGCCGGACAGTGGAATCAGCGGGAGCCGGTGAGGGCGCCCGGAGCGTCCCGGTCAGGACCCGTCCGGTTGACCGGCGGTGTGGTCGACGCCGCGTGACTGATCCGCGGCCTGGCGACTCCGAATGGTCGCGATGACGGCCACGCGGCGGCTGGGCCAAGTGGGTGTCGGGTCCATGGATGCGCTGCCCCGAAGCAACGTGGTGGCTCTCCGAGGTGTCTTAGTCACAGAGTGCAGTGGCGGCCACCGGTGCCGCCACGGTGAGGGGGAGTGCGCATGTCCCGCAGAACCAAGGCATCCGGGCTGGTCGCGGTGGTGGTGATGGTCGCCGCGGCGGTACCGGCCGCGGCCGGGCCGGAGCGGACGCCGGCGCGACCGGCCGGCGTGCAGCCCGCGGGCACGGTCACGTTGGTCACCGGTGACGTCGTCACCGTGCACGGGAACCGTGCCCGGGTGCGGCCCGGGGCCGGGCGTGCCGACGTGCGGTTCGTGCAGCGGGTTGACGAGCACGGCGACCTGCACGTGCTGCCCACCGACGTGCTGGCCGACGTGCGGTCCGGTCGGGTGGACGAGCGGCTGTTCGACGTCACGGGCCTGATCCGGGCCGGGTACGACGACCGGTCGACCCGCGTCACGCCGCTGATCGTGACGTCGACCGGTCCGGTGGTGGCCGGTGAGCCGCTGCCCAGCATCGGCGGGTACGCGGTCGAGGCGGCCAAGGACGGCTCGTTCTGGGCCGGCGCGCGGGCCGCGGGCGTGGCGGAGGTGTGGCTGGACGGTCCGGTGCGGGCCACCCTGGACCGCAGTGTCCCGCAGGTCGGCGCGCCGGCGGCGTGGTGGGCCGGGCACACCGGCGGGGGCGCGAAGGTCGCGGTCCTGGACACCGGCGTGGACGTGACGCACCCCGACCTCGCGGGCGCGGTCGTGGAGTCGCGCAACTTCACCGCGAGCCCCGACACCGACGACCGGGTCGGCCACGGCACGCACGTCGCCGCCACCATCACCGGCTCCGGCCGGTACCAGGGCGTCGCGCCGGACAGCACGCTGCTCAACGGCAAGGTGCTCGGCGACCAGGGCGGCGGCTACGAGTCCGACATCATCGCGGGCATGGAGTGGGCCGTGGCGGCGGGCGCCGACGTGGTCAACATGAGCCTGGGCAGCTCCCTGCGCACCGACGGCACCGACCCGATGTCGCTGGCCGTCAACCGGCTCACCACCACCAGCGGTGCGTTGTTCGTCGTCTCGGCGGGCAACAGCGGTCCGTCCGACCAGACGATCGGCAGCCCCGGCGCGGCCGACCTGGCGCTCACGGTCGGCGCGGTGGACCGGTCCGACCGGCTCGCGGAGTTCTCCTCGCGGGGGCCGCGCTGGTACGACGACGCGCTCAAGCCGGACATCACCGCGCCGGGCGTGGACGTCGTGGCGGCCAAGGCGAAGAACGGCCGCATCGGCACCCCGGCCGGTGATGGGCACGTGGCGCTGTCCGGCACGTCGATGAGCGCGCCGCACGTGGCCGGCGCCGCCGCGATCCTCGCCGCCCAACACCCCGACTGGACGGCCGCGCAGCTCAAGGGCGCGCTGATGGCGAGCGCGAAGCCCAACCCCGACTCGACCGCGTACGAGCAGGGCGCGGGCCGGGTGGACGTGGCCGCGGCCGTCACGCAGTCGCTGGCGGCCGAACCCGCGTCGCTGAGCCTGGGCGTGGCGCTGTGGCCGCACCACGACGACCAGCCGATCCAGCGGAAGATCGTCTACCGCAACACCGGCGCCGACCCGGTGACCCTGACCCCGGCCGCCGACCTGCGCGACCCGGCCGGCAACCCCGCGCCCGCCGGCATGGTCGCGTTCTCGCCGACCTCGCTCACCGTGCCCGCGGGTGGTGAAGCCGCCCTCGTCGTCACGGTGGACACCGCGCTGGACAGCCCGGACGGCCGATACAGCGGCGCGGTGGTCGCCACCGGCGCGGCCACGCCGCTGCGCACGCCGGTGGGCCTGACCAAGGAGGTGGAGAGCTACGACGTGAAGCTCACGTTCCTCGACCACACCGGCGCGCCCACCCCGGAGTACTTCTTCCGGTTCGTCGACATGGACCACCGCAAGGCCTACGTCGACCACGACCCGTCCGGCACGGTCGTCGCCCGCATGCCCAAGGGCACCTACTACGCCGACTCGTTCATCCAGACCAGCGCCACCCGGCAGTTGACCCAGGTGCTGGAGCCCAGCGCCACGGTCACCGGTCCCGCCGAGTTCGTGTTCGACGCCCGCGCGGGCAAGCCGATCGCGTTGTCGGTGGACGAGCCGGGCGCGGAGGTCGGCCACACCGAGGTGTACTTCAGCCGGACGGCGTCGTGGGGTGAGACCGGCTCGGGCTTCATCGGTTTCCGCCCGGGCGACGTGCTGTTCGTGCCGTCGAAGACCTCCGCGCCCGGCGCGGCGAGCTTCGAGGTGGCCGGGCGCCTGGCCAGGCCCGACGGCACGGGGAACTACGTCGGCAGCCCGTACCAGTACTCGGTGTCCTGGCGGCACGACGGCGCGGTGCCCGAGCGGCTCGACCGCGCGTTCCTCCGCCGTGACCTGGTGAAGGTGAGGTCGGTGGTCGCCTCGGCCGGGTCGGGCACGGTCGGGTTCCGCGACCAGATGGCGGGCGGCCCGCTGCCTCAGGAGATCACCGAGTACTACACGCCGGGCGTCGACTGGTACGGCGACTTCCTCCAGATGCCCGGACCGCGCGCGTTCCCGCCGCAGGCGTCGCAGTCGACCGCGCGGCCGCGCCGGTTCACGTCGGGCCGACCCGCGTCGGAGAAGTGGAACGCGGCCGTCTTCGGGCCCGCGTTCCCGACCATGACCCGCGCGTACGACTGGGCCGGGCGGCTCGGCGACGAGGTCGCGGTGTCCGTGCCGCTGTTCACCGACCAGGACCCGAACCACTACGGGTACTCCGAGGTCACGGCGGCGAGGACGATGCTGAGCCGGGACGGCGCGGTGCTCGCGGAGTCGTCCTACGACGGGTACGTGTCGGGCGTGGTGCCCTCGGGCAAGGGCGTCTACCAGGTGCACACCGAGGCGCAGCGGTCCGGCGTGGCCGAGCTGTCCACCCGCGTGGTGGCCGACTGGTCGTTCACCTCGGAGCACGTGGCGGGCACGGACCCGGCGGCGCTGCCGCTGCTCGCGGTGCGGTTCGCGCCGTCGTTGGACGCCGGCAACCGGGCGGCGACCGGGCGGCCGTTCACCATCCCGGTGTACGTGCAGCGCAACGGCGTCACCGACGTCCGGGGCGTGGCCAAGCCCGCCGTGCAGGTCTCGTTCGACGACGGCGCGTCGTGGCGGCCCGCGCCGCTGGTGAAGGTGGGCGAGCGGTGGCTGGCGGCGGTCGTGCACCCGGCCGGCGCGAAGTACGTCTCGCTCAGGGCCCAGGCGCGTGACGCGGCGGGCAACGCGGTCGACCAGACGATCATCCGGGCCTACGGCCTGCGGTGATCGGCCTCCGGACGCGCCCGGTCACCGGCCGGGCGCGTCCAGCGGGTTGCCCGTGATGCGCTGCGCCCAGCCGTCGCGCATGAGCGCGGCGGCGGCGCAGCGCGGCTTGCGCCGGGCCTGGTCCTCGGCGCGCGGCAGGAACGCGTCGGCGAACCCGAGCCGCGGGTAGCGGGTCAGCACGGCGTCGGTGACCTGCTCGGAGAACCGGTCCACCCCGCGCCCGGACACGTCGGCGCTCACCGCGACCTGCAACAGGTGGCTCTCCGGGTCGTCGTCGGCGGGCACGTCGTCGCGCATGTGCAGCACGATGACCTCCGCCAACCGGTCGCGTCGCACGCGTCCCCACCCGGCGCCGGCCGCGAACACCCACGCCAGGTGCCCGCCCGCCTCCTCGAACGGCAGCGCGTGGCTGTCGAACGGCGGGGTGAGGGCGAGGTCGTGCAGCAGCGCGGCGACGTAGAGCAGCTCGCCGTCGTGGGCGATGTCCGCGTCGGACGCGTAGGCGACGGCCCAGGAGTAGGCGCGCAGCGAGTGGTTCAGCAGCCAGGGCTCGGCGTACTCGTGGGCCACCTCCAGCGCGGCGGCCGCGGCCTTCGAGTCGGGCCGGGTGAAGATGAAGTCCACGGAGGCGAGCCTAGGCGAGCGCGAACACCCGTGCGACGCCGAAGCGACGCGTAGCGGACCGCCGGGCGCGAGCGAGTCCGGCTGTGGCGCAGCAGCCGCATCGACCTGCCGTCGCGCGACCCGCGGGCCGCGGTGGGCGTCCCGTTCCTGGTCACCGGCACCGTGCGCGGCTCGTCGACGACCCCGATCAGCCGGGTCGAGGACACCACCGACGACGGCCGCACGTGGCACCAGGCCAAGGGCACGACCGAGTGGCGCCACGCGTTCACCCCGACCGAGCCCGGCTGCCTGTGCATCCTCGACTCGTTCGCCTGGCGCGGCGACGACGACCCGGACCCGGAACCGGTGGGGGTCGGCACCCGCGTTCGCTTCGACCGGCCGGGACGGGTGAGGGCGGCTACCGGTCGACGGAGTACTACCACACCGGGACGGTGGTCTCCGCGCCGTTCATCGCGCCGCACCACGGAGCCGCCGATGCGGGCGTGTGCCGCTACGGCGTCGGCGTGGGTCAGCCCGACGTTCGGCGAGTACGGCCGGTCCGCCGCGGACTACGACACGACGCCGTCGGCGACCAGGCCCGCCCAGATCGCCTCGCCGACCGCGGTCAGCGCGGACTGGGGCCGGATCATCACGGTGAACGTGCCGATCCGGCCCTCGGCGTCCAGCTCGATCAGGTCGATGCCCTCGACCCGCTTGCCGGCGACGACCGTGCGGAAGCGCAGCACGTGGCCGTCGGGCCCGTCGTACTGGCCGACGTACCGGAAGTCCTCGAACGTCCGCTGGAGCACGTTGAACAGGGCGCGCACGGTGTCGATGCCCTCGAACGGCCGGAACTTCACCGGGCTGTGGAAGGTGATGTCGTCGCTGAAGAACCGCGTCGCGCCGACGATGTCGCCCGCCTCGACGGCCGCCTTGAACCGCAGTGCCGCGTTCATCCGCTCCTCCTGGTCAGATCGTGGCCGCGAGCCGCGTGCCCTGGTCGATGGCGCGTTTGGCGTCGAGCTCGGCGGCGACGTCCGCGCCGCCGATCACGTGCGTGACGACGCCGCGCCCGGTGAGCGCGTCCACGAGGTCGCGCACGGATTCCTGGCCGGCGCACACCACGACGGTGTCGACGGCGAGCACCCGCGGCCGTTCCCGCTTCGGCCCGAACGTGATGTGCAGCCCCGCGTCGTCGATGCGCTCGTAGTTCACGCCGGTGAGCTGCTCGACGCCCTTGGCCGCGAGCGCCGCCCGGTGCACCCAGCCGGTGGTCTTGCCCAGGCCCTTGCCGATCCGGGACGCCTTGCGCTGCAACAGGTACACCTGGCGCGCGGGCCGGGCGGGCCTGGGCGCGGTGACGCCACCGGGCGCGTGCTCCGGGTCGGTGACGCCCCACTCGGCACGCCACTCGGCCACGTCCAGGGCGGGGGAGGAGGCGTGGGTCAGGAACTCGGTGACGTCGACCCCGATCCCGCCCGCGCCGATCACCGCGACCCGGTCGCCGACCGGCGCGCCGTGCCGGACGACGTCCACATAGGACAGCGCGCGCTCCACGCCGGGGATCGCGGGCACGCGGGGCGTGACGCCGGTGGCGATCACGACCTCGTCGAAGCCGACCACGTCGTCGGCGGTGACCCGGACGCCGAGGTGGAGCGCAACGCCGGTCAGCTCGACGCGCCGCCGGTAGTAGCGGATCGTCTCGGCGAACTCCTCCTTGCCGGGGATGCGGCGGGCGATGGCGAACTGGCCGCCGATGTCGTCGTCGGCCTCGAACAGCTCCACCCGGTGCCCGCGTTCGGCCAGCGCGGTGGCCGCGGCGAGCCCCGCCGGGCCCGCGCCGACCACCGCCACCCTCTTGGCGCGACGGGTCGGCAGCAGGGTCAGCGTGGTCTCGTTGCCGGCGCGCGGGTTGACCATGCAGGACGCCTTCTTCAGCGAGAACGTGTGGTCCAGGCACGCCTGGTTGCACGCGACGCAGGTGTTGATCTCGTCGGCGCGACCGGTCTCCGCCTTGCGCACCCACTCCGGGTCGGCCAGGAACGGGCGCGCCATCGACACCATGTCCGCGTCACCGCGCGCCAGCACCTCCTCGGCGACCTCCGGCATGTTGATCCGGTTCGAGGCGACCACCGGGATGCCGACGTGCGGGCGCAGCTTCGCGGTGACGTTCGTGAACGCCGCCCGCGGCACGGACGTGACGATGGTCGGCACGCGTGCCTCGTGCCAGCCGATGCCGGTGTTGATGATCGTCGCGCCGGCCGCCTCGACCTCCTGGCCGAGCGCCACCACCTCGTCCCAGGTCTGCCCGTCCTCCACCAGGTCGATCATCGACAGCCGGTAGACCAGGACGAAGTCCGGACCGGCCGCCTCGCGGCAGCGGCGCACGACCTCGACCGCGAGCCGCCGCCGGTTCGCCGGGCTACCGCCCCAGCGGTCGGTGCGCTTGTTCGTGCGGGGCGCGAGGAACTGGTTGATGAAGTAACCCTCGGAGCCCATGATCTCGACCCCGTCGTACCCGGCCTCGCGGGCGAGCGCGGTGGCGCGGGCGAACGCGTCGATCTGCGCCCGCACGCCCCGGTCCGACAGCGCGCGGGGCCGGAACTTGCTGATCGGGGCCTTGAGCGCGGAGGCGGACACGCTGAACGGGTGGTAGGCGTACCGGCCGGCGTGCAGCAGTTGGAGGGCGATCTTGCCGCCGTGCTCGTGCACGGCCTGGGTGACGACGCGGTGGTCGCGCGCTTCGCCGCGCGTGGTGAGCTTGGACGAGAACGGGTAGAGCCAGCCCGTCCGGTTGGGCGCGAACCCGCCGGTGACGATGAGGCCGACGCCGCCGCGCGCCCGTTCGGCGAAGTAGGAGGCCAGCGCGTCGAAGTCCTTGGCGCGGTCCTCCATGCCGGTGTGCATGGAGCCCATGAGCACCCGGTTGCGCAGGGTCGTGAAGCCCAGGTCCAGCGGCTGGAGCAGGGTGGGGTAGGCGCTCATCGCCGGTCGTCCTCCCGCAGCGCGACCAGCACCTCGTCGCACCACTCGACCAGCGCGCGCTCGGCCCGGATGCCGCCGCGCAGGACCAGGTGCTGGTGCAGCCGCCGGCCCGACAGCGCCGACGGGTCCGGGAAGTCCTTCTTCTCGACGGCGAGGTAGACGTCGAGGCGTTCGGCGTGCAGGTCGCGGTGGCGGGCGACCTCGTCGACCAACGCCGCCGGGTCGCCCAGCGACGCGCCGCGGACCTTCACCGACAGGTCGTGCCGGATGGTCTCCGGCTCGCCGGGCGAGGCCAGCCACCGGGCCAGCTCCGCGCGGCCGGCGTCGGCCACCTCGTACACCTTCTTGTCCGGCCGGCCGTCCTGGGCGACCTCGTGGCCCGTCACCCAGCCCAGCTCCACCATGCGCTTGAGCGTGCGGTAGATCTGCTGGTGGGTGGCGGCCCAGAAGAAGCCGATGGACTTCTCGAACCGCCGGGCCAACTCGTAGCCCGAGCCCGAGCGCTCGTCCAGCGACACGAGGATCGCGTGCTCCAACGCCATGGCGGTGACCGTAGCTGTGCAACGGCGTGCAGTGCAACAAGTTGCATAGGTGGCTCCTGGCAGCGCGGCGCACCGGCCGCCAGGAGCCCTCCCGGTCAGGCGTCCTTGACGCAGGCGCTGGCCACGTAGCCGTCCCAGCCGATGTCGCCGCGGAAGTCGATCGGGATCCAGCCGTTGGCGTTGGTGAGCCCGCAGGCGGTGTACTTCCCGCCGGTCTCCACCGGGTAGCAGGACAGCTTGTCGTTCTTGCTCACGGTCTTGAGGACGTCGTAGTTCGTGCCCTTGCCCGCCCGCACCTTCAGCTTGTCGGCGGTGACGATCACGGAGCCGTAATCGGAGCAGGTGGCGGCGGGCAGCGGGGCCCGCGGGTCGGACATCGGACTGGGGTCGGCGCCGGCGACGCCTGCGGAGGTCACGCAGCCCAACAGCGTCGCGCCGATGGCGATCACGGACTTTGCCTTGTTCATCACTACCGCCTTGTTCGATGGTGTCTGGTCCGGCGGGGACCGGTGCGCCCGACCGCGGGTGTTGCCGAACGTGGTGGTCGTCGCGCCGGGGCTCACGATGGCGCACCCATGGTGTGAACCTCTTGCAGAGTTCCTGCACGGCGCTGGTGCAGGCGCTATCCCTGGTGTCGGGGAGAGGTCTCGGCACACGGGGGTGAGGGACGTGGCGGTCGTGGTGCGTCTGCTGGGGGAGGTGGCCGCCGAGGTCGACGGGCGGCCGGTGGACCTGGGCGCGCCCAGGCAGCGGTGCGTGCTGGTCGCGCTGGCGGTCGACGTGGGCCGGGCGGTGCCGGTGGACCGGCTGGTCGAGCGGGTCTGGGGCCCGGACGTCGCCCGGCGGGCGCGGGCCACGCTGCACAGCTACATCTCGCGGCTGCGGCGGGCGCTGGCGGGCGCGGGCGGGCCGGTGATCGTGCGCCGGTCGGGCGGTTACGCCCTGGTCGCCGACGTGGTGGTGGACCTGCACCGGTTCCGCGAGCTGTGCGCCCGTGCCGGTGGTGACGACGTCCGGGCGTTGACGGAGGCGTTGGCGTGGTGGCGCGGCGAGGCGCTGACGGGCCTGGCGGGCGACTGGGTGCAGGCCGTGCGCGACCGGTTGGGGCAGGAGCGGTCGGCCGCCGAGCACGACCTGGTGGACGCCCGGCTGCGCGTCGGCGAGGGCGCGGAGCTGGTGGCCGAGCTGTCCGCGCGCGCCGCCCGCCACCCGTTGGACGAACGGGTGGCGGGCCAGTACCTGCTGGCCCTGCACCGGGCCGGGCGGACGCCCGACGCCCTGGCGCACTACCGGCGGGTGCGCACGCGGCTGGTCGAGGAGCTGGGCACCGAGCCCGGCGTGCCGCTGCGCGAGCTGCACCGACAGGTGCTGGCCGCCGACCCGGCCCTGGCGGCGACACCCGTGCGCGCCGCCGCGGTGGTGCCCCGCCAACTGCCGGCCGCGCCCGTGCCGTTCGTCGGTCGACGGGCCGAGCTGGACCGCCTCGACGCGGTGAGCACGGCCGCCACGGTCGGCATCGCGGCCGTCGTCGGCGCGGCGGGCATCGGCAAGACGTGGCTGGCGCTGCACTGGGCGCACCGGCTGCTCGACCGGTTCCCCGACGGCCAGTTGTTCGTGGACCTCGGTGCCGACGGCGTGCCGATGGACCCGGCGGTGGCGGTGCGGGGCTTCCTCGACGCGCTGGGCGTCGACCGCCGGCCGACCGACCCGCACGCCCGGGCGGCGTTGTTCCGCAGCCTGGTCGCGGGCAGGCGGATGCTGCTGGTCCTGGACAACGCCGTCGACACCGCCCAGGTCACCCCGCTGCTGCCCGGCGGCAGGTCGTGCGCGGTGGTCGTGACCAGCCGCGACAGCCTGCCGGGGTTGATCGTCGGCCACGGCGCGGCGCACGTGCCGCTGGACGTGCTGTCCGGCGCGGAGGCGCACGCGATCCTGGCCGAGCGGTTGGGGGCGGTCCGGGTGGGGGAGGAGCCGGGCGCGGTCGAGGAGCTGGTGGGGTTGTGCGGCGGGTTCCCGCTGGCGCTGGGCATCGCGGCGGGGCACGCGTGCACCCGCCCGTGCCTGCCGTTGAGCGTGCTGGCCGCCGAGCTGCGGGCGTCCGGCACGGGCGCGTTGGTCGACCACGACCTGGCGACCGGCTCGTCCTGGCCCCACCGCCGGAGCACCCGTGAGCGCGGGCGGGTGGTGGCGCTGCCCGGGCGGTCACCGGCGTCGACGTGGCCGGAGTACCGCTCCGAGGTGTCGGGGCACTGCTGCGGGGTCTGGCGCGGGCAGCGCTGAGGCGCACGGCTGTCCGTGAGCGCGGCCCCGAGCCGCGTGGTCGGGCGTGCCGGGCGGCGGCGGGGTGCAGGGTGCGCCGCCGCCGCCCGGCCGTGGGCCCGACGGTCAGAACTGCAACGACCAGCCGTTGATCCGGCCGGTGTCGGCGGACGCGACGTCCTGCACGCGCAGCTTCCACGTGCCGTTGGCGACCTCGGACGACGCGTTCACCGTGTACGTCGTCACGACGTCGTTCGCGCTGTCGTTGCTGGAGGTCTTCACCCGGTACGCCGAACCGTCCGGCGCGACCAGGTCGATCACCAGGTCGCCCCGGTAGGTGTGGGTGATGTCCACGCCCACGGCCAGCGCCGCCGGCGCGTTGCCCGCCACGCCGGACACGGTGATCGGGCTCTCGACCGTGCTCAGGTCGGGGATGGTGACGTCGGTGAGGTTCTCGAACCGCGGCCCGGGCGGGTTGTCGCCCGTGCCCGCCAACGTCCACAGGGCGTAGGCGATGGCGTCGCTGTTGCGGTCCAACGCGGTGACGTCGATGTTGGCGGTCGTGTCGCACGAGCGGTGGTAGCAGCGGTCGAAGGCGACGCTCGCCGTGCCGCCCCACTTCTGCGCCTGCGCCGAGGTCTTGGTGGTCTCCGCGCCGGTGAACGTGCCGCCGACCGGGATGCCCGCCCGCGCGAACGCCGCGTGGTCGGACCGGCCGCCCACCGAGGTCAGCTCGGTCGGCACGCTGAAGCCCGCCTGCAACGTCTCCTGCAACTGCAACGACCCGGTCGGCTGACCGGAGGCGCTGTAGACGAAGTAGCCGGGGTTCGGCGAGCCGATCATGTCGAAGTTCAGGTACGCCTTGATCCTCGACCGCTCGGTCGTGGGCAGGTTGTTCACGTAGTAGGTCGAGCCGACCAGACCCAGCTCCTCCGCGCCCCACCAGCCGAACCGGATGTGCCTGCGCGGCGCGAACGCCTGCCGGGACACGGTCAGCGCGATCTCCAGCAGGCCCGCCGAGCCGGAGCCGTTGTCGTTGATGCCGGGACCGGCGCTGACGCTGTCGAGGTGGCCGCCGAGCATCAGCACGTCGTTCGGGTCGCCGCCCGGCCAGTCCGCGATGAGGTTGTAGCCGGTCGCGCCGCTGCTGGTGAACTGCTGCACGGACGTCTGGTACCCGGCCGCGTCGAGCTTGGCCTTCAGGTGGTTGACCGACGCCAGGTAGCCGGGCCTGCCGTGCGCCCGGTTGCCGCCGTTGTTGGTGGCGATGGTCTGCAGGTCGTTCAGGTGGGCCTGCACGTTGGCCACCGGGATGTCCGGCACGGCCACCGCGCCCACCGGGGCCGCGGTCGCGACCGGTGGGCTCAACAGGGCCGCGGCGAGCACCAGGGCGCTCGCCGCGGGGATCGTCCTTCGCAAGGACATGGCTGCCTCCGCAGGGTGTAGGGAAAGCCACGCACGAGCGTGCGGGCTGGGACACCACCGCGGTAGCGACTTTCGTCGTGGCGCGTTCGGACGCAGGTCGCCTATCGCTGAACCTTTGATGACTTCAGTGCAGACCGAAAGTCACGGCTGGGCGCGCTGGGCGCGTGCCCGCCGCTTCCCCTCGTGCATGGCCTGGACGCGGGCGACCGGGATCGTGTGCCCCTCGGCGACCAGGTCGTCGGGCATCTCCTGCGGTGCGGGCATCCGCGAGTGCCACGGGTCGTCGTCGCCGAGCAGGGCGGCGGCGGTCTTCACGGTGAAGTCGGCGGGCGTCACGGAGTCGAGGTCGTCCCACGCGACCGGGAACGACACGGTGGCCCCGGGCCGGATGCGGGGGCTGTACGCGGCGGCCACGGTCGCGCCGTAGGCCCGCGTCGAGTCGAGGAACACCCGTCCGCCCCGGTCGTCCTTGATGAACGCCGTGGTCGCGAGCGCCGGGTCGAGCCGTTCGGCCCGCGCGGCCAGCGCCCGGGTCGCGGCGGCCACGTCGTGGTCCGCACCGGACACGGGCACGAACACGTGCACGCCCTTGGACCCGCTGGTCTTCACCACGCCCGTCAGCCCGTCTTCGGCCAACGCCCGCCGCACCAGCTTAGCCGCCGCCACCACCACGTCGAACCCGGAGCCCTCGGGTGGGTCGAGGTCGAGCACCAGGTGGGTGGGCCGGTCGAACGCGTCGGCGGGCGCGAGCGTCACGTGGTACTCCACCGCGCGCTGGTTGGCGAACCACAGCAGCGTGCGGCGGTCCTCGCACAACGCGTACCGGATCTCGCGCTTGGACGTCTCCGCCCACAGCGACACCGACCGCACCCACGGCGGCGTGTACTTAGGCAGGTTCTTCTGCGTGAACGGCTCCTGGCCCGGACGCACCCGCACCACCGACAACGGCCGCCCGGTCAGGCCGGGGATGATCCGGTCCGCCACCGCGTCGAGGTAGTCGACGAGGTCGCCCTTGGTCGCCTCGGCGCCGTCGAACAGCGGCTGGTCGAGGTTGGTCAGCGCCACGCCGTCACGCTCTTCACCCATCGCACCACCCTTGCGGTTGACCGTGCCGCGGGCAAGCCGGGCACGGCCCGCGCCACGGGGGAGCGGGCCGTGCCGGTGGCTCAGGCGGGCAGTCGCCACACCTGGTTGGAGCCCGCGAAGCAGTCCCAGAGCTGAAGCCGGGTGCCGTCGGCCGAGCTGGGACCGGTGGCGTCGAGGCAGCGGCCCGAGGCGGGGTTGCGCAGCGTGCCGTCGGCGGCGGCCTGCCACCGCTGCGCGCCGGTGCCGTTGCAGTCCCACAGCTGGACGACGGTGCCGTTGGCGGTGCCGGCGCTCGCCACGTCCAGGCACTTGCCCAGGGCGCGCAGCGAGCCGTCACCCGCGACGGTCCAGCTCTGCGCGGTCGTGCCGTTGCACGTCCACAGCTGGATCGCGGTGCCGTTGGCCGAGGACGCGCCGGCCACGTCGACGCACTTGCCCGCGATGCCGGTGATGGGTCCGGTGCGACCGGGCGGGGTGGTGCCGCCCATGATGGTGTCGTAGATGGCGCTGACCAGGGAGGTGCTGCCGCTGGTGTCCTGCGACAGCTCCCAGTTCATCACGCCGCCCGCGTTGGCCAGGGCCCACTGGGTCTTGCGCTTGATGGTGGGGACGCCGTTGTAGCACTGCTGCACGCCGCTGACGGTGACGCAGTCGCGGTTGGCGTTGGCCGGGTCCAGGGCGACCAGTTGCGCGTAGGTGTAGTAGGTGGGCCGGCTGTAGAACGGCACGCCGAGCACGGCCTTGGCGGCGGGCAGTCCGCGCGACTTCCAGTAGTTCACCGAGCCGATGGACCAGTCGTAGTTGGCGTGCGGGGTGCCGCCGTCGTAGGCCATGATGTTGAGCCAGTCGACCTGGCCGAACACGGCGGTCTGGACGCCTTCCGCGGTGCCGCCGCCGGACACGACGGCGGCGGTGAGGAGCTTGCCCCGGCTGTGCATGGCGGTGCTGAGCTGTCCCATGAGGGCGGTGAAGTTGTTCGCCGACGCGCCGGGGTCCGGGTACTCCCAGTCGATGTCGACACCGTCGAGGTTGTACTGGTTGACCACGTTGACGACGCTGTTCACGAACGTGGTGCGGCTGCCGGAGCCGGCGGCCAGGGCCTCGAACGCCGAGTCGTTGCCGTCGTTCCAGCCGCCGATGGCCAGCGAGACGCGCACGCCGTTGTTGTGCGCCAGGGTGACCAGGGACGACAGCTTGCCCGGGTCGGGGATGGCCTGGAGGGTGCCGTTGGCGTTGGGCAGGGCGAACGCGTAGTTGATGTGGGTGAGCTTGGTGTACTGCACGGCGTTGACGCTGCCCGCCCAGGAGGGCAGGTAGCCGACGCTCTTGAAGCCGTTGGGCAGGACGGTGGCCTGTGCCGCCGGAGCGGTGGCGACGGCCACCGCGAGGCCGGCCGCGGCCGTGGCGAGGGCGAGGCCCGCCGCGCCCCACCGTGATCGTGCGAGGTGGTGCATGAGGTGTTCCTTTCGCAGGGAACGGGTGCCCGTGGCGTCGCTCCCGGACGCGCGGCGGCGGGTGCGCGCGGGTGCTCGGCAGGGGACTGGCAGCCGCGGCCGACCTTACTGGCGTACTTGATTCAAGTCACGATAAAAGTGGGCGAGGGTGAGCCGGCGCAGCCGGGAGGGATCCGCGACGACCTCGTACGCGGCGATCCGGTCGTGCCGGACGGTGACGGTGAGGACGAACCGGAGCCGTCCGCGCGGCGCCACGACGATGCCGACGCGTCCGTCCACGAGGGCCGGTTCGGCGTGGCGGGCGTTCGCGGTGAGCAGGACGGTCTCGGCGGCCACGGCGTGCGCGCCGCGGACCTCGGTGGGCGCGCCGGCCGGCAGCGCGGCGGGGTCGGCCCGGCGGACCACGTCGGGGTCCAGCACGGTGAGCAGCGCGTCGAAGTCGCCCGCCCGCGCGGCGGCCAGGAACGCCTCCACCACGTGCCGCTGCCGTGCCAGCTCGGCCTCCGGGAGGTCGGTCGTGCCGCGGACCTTGCGGCGGGCGCGGCTGGCGAGCTTCTTGGTGGTGGCGGTGCCGCGGCCGACGATCGGCGCGATCCGGTCGAACGGCACGGCGAACGCGTCGTGCAGGACGAACGCGATCCGTTCGGCGGGGGTCAGGGTGTCCAGGACGACCAGCAGCGCCCGACCGATCGAGTCGGCCAGCAGCGCTTCGGTCTCGGGGTCGTCGTCGGCCGGCGCGTCGGGCAGGTGGTCGACGGTGTCCTCGGGTCGGGCGCGGCGGCGGCGCAGCACGTCCAGGCACACCCGCGACAGGACGGTGCGCAGCCAGGCGGCGAGGTTGTCGACCTCGTCGACGTCGACCCGGCACAGCCGCAGCCAGGTCTCCTGCACGGCGTCCTCGGCCTCGGGCAGCGAGCCCAGCATCCGGTGCGCGACCGCGCGCAGGTGCGCGCGGTGCCCCTCGAACCGGTCCGCCAACTCGTCGTGCATCGGTCCCCTTCCCGGTCACCTACCCGGTGGACGCACCGGGAGACCGAAAGGTGACACGTCGACACCCTCGACTTCGCCGCCGCCGACGTGGTAGCCAGGGGGAGCGAGTCACGGCCGCCGCCGGAGACCGAGGAGAGCGCATGGTCAAGCGTCTGGTGGCGGCGGGCCTGTCGGTCGCCTGCCTGGTCGCGGTGCTCGTGGGCCCGGCACGGGCCGCGGGAGCGGTGTGGTCGGCCGCGTTCAGCCAGTCGTCGGTGTGGAGCACCGGGTACGGCGGGCAGATCGTGCTGACCAACACCGGTGACGCGGACAGCACCGGCTGGGTGGTGGAGTTCGACCTGCCGCCGGGGACGTCGGTGAGCAACGCGTGGAACTCGGTGCTCACCCGGGACGGGCAGCGGCACCGGTTCGCGAACGCGGGGTTCAACGGCCGCGTCCGGCCGGGTGGCACGGCGAGCTTCGGGTTCACCGTCGCCGGTGTCGGCCTGCCGACCGGCTGCACGGTCGGCGGCGTGCCGTGCGAGGGCGGTGCTCCCGCGCCGGACACGTCCGCCCCGACCGTGCCCGCCGGCCTGCGGGTGAACGGGGTGACGGCGGGTTCGGTGTCGTTGGCGTGGGGCGCGTCGACCGACGACGTCGGCGTCACCGAGTACCAGGTGCTGCGCGGCACGACGGTGGTCGCGTCGAGCACCGCCACCGCCGCGACCGTGACCGGCCTGCTGCCGGGCGCCGCGCACGCCTTCGCCGTGCGGGCGCGTGACGCGGCGGGCAACGTCTCCGGCCCCAGCGCCGAGGTCACCGCCACGACCGCCGCGGGCGGGTCCGTCGTGGACGTGTCCACCGCGGCGCAACTGGGATCCGCCCTGGCCGCGGCCGTGCCGGGGCAGACCATCCGGATGGCCGCCGGCGTGTACCGGGGGTCGTTCGTGATCACCCGGCCGGGTACCGCCTCCGCTCCCGTCACGCTCACGGGTCCGGCGGACGCGGTGCTGGTCAACGACGGCCCGTCGGGCTCCGGGCCGGCCTGCCCGACGCCGACGCCCGGCTGGGACCCCGGCTACGGGTTGTGGCTGCACGACGCGCCGCACTGGAACCTGGTCGGGTTCACCGTGCGGGAGTCGAAGAAGGGCATCGTCGCGGACAACTCGCACCACACCGTGATCGACCGCGTGCGGGTGCACCACGTGGACGAGGAGGCCGTGCACTTCCGGCGCTCGTCGGCCGACGGCGTGCTGCGCGACTCCGCGATCAGCCACACCGGGTTGGCGCAGCCGGGGTACGGCGAGGCGGTCTACCTCGGGTCGGCGAGCTCGAACTGGGCGTGCCACGGCAACTCCGGCGGGGTGGACCGCAGCGACCGGGTGCTGGTGGTGGGCAACCGCATCGGGCCGGGCGTCACCGCCGAGCACGTCGACGTCAAGGAGGGCACCTTCGACGGCGTGATCCGCGGCAACACCTTCGACGGGACCGGGATCTCCGGGCAGAACTCGGCGGACTCGTGGGTCGACGTGAAGGGCGTCGGGTACCTGATCGAGGGCAACACCGGCACGTTCGCCCCGCCCGGCGTGTTCGCCAACGGCTACGAGACGCACAACCCGGCCACCACGCCGTCGTTCGCCAACGGCTGCGGCACCGTGTGGCGGGACAACCGCTCCGACCTCGGCGGCGTCGGCCAGTACGCGATCCGGGTCACCTCGACGTCCAAGTGCCCCGGGGTGCTGAACGTGGTGCACGCGTCGAACACCGTGACGCGGGCGGTGGTCGGGCTGACGAACATCGCGGTCACGCCCTGATCCCGGTGAGCCGAAAACCGGGTGCGCGCGGTCGGCGCGGTGGTGTGTGATCGCGGGCATGGCGATCGCATTGGCCGTGCCCGGTGTCGACGGGCTGGGGGAGGTCGTGGCCGCGCTGCGGGACTGGCAGCACGACGGCGCGCCGGTGCAACTGCACCCCGGTGACGTGGGCTGGTTCTGGCGGTTCGGCGCGGAGGCGACGGCCGCGGCGGTCCGGACGTGGAGCCGGGGCGGTCGGGTGCTGGCCGTCGGGTTGCTGGACGGTCCGGACCTGCTGCGGCTGGCGGTCGCGCCGGACGCGCACCGGGACGAGGAGCTGGCGCGGCGACTGGTCGAGGACGTGAGCGCGCCGGGGCGTGGCGTGCTGCCCGAGGGCGCGGTGGCCGTGGAGGCGCCGACGGGCACGCTGGTGCAGGACCTGTTGACGGCGGGCGGCTGGCACGACGGCGAGCCGTGGACGCCGCTGCGCCGCGACCTCACCGAGCCGGTGGAGGACCTGGGCGTGCGGGTCGAGGTGGTGGGGCCGGAGCGGGCGGACGCGCGGGCCGCGGTGCAGCGGGCGTCGTTCGACGGGTCGACGTTCTCGGTCGAGCGCTGGCGCGCGATGGCGTCCGGGTCGCCGTACACCGACGCCCGGTGCCTGCTCGCGCACGACGACGAGGGCCGCGCGGTGGCGGCGGTGACGGTGTGGTCGGCCGGTCCGGGCAAGCCCGGGTTGCTCGAACCGATGGGCGTGCACCCCGACCACCGCGGTCGCGGCCACGGCAAGGCGGTCACCGTCGCGGCGGCGGCCGCGTTGCGGGAACTGGGTTCGTCGAGCGCGCTGGTGTGCACGCCGAGCTCCAACGTCGGCGCGGTCGCCACCTACCGGTCGGCGGGGTTCGCGCCGCGACCCGAGGTGCGGGACCGGTGCCGGGGTTAGGGCTCGTGGCACGTGGGTTTCCGGCGTGACCGAACCGGACGCGCGGGCGCACGTCGATCTGCGCGGCCTGGCGGACGTGGCCGAGGAGTACTCCGGTGGGCGCCCGGTTCGTCGAGGCGAACCGGCGCGGCCGCGCGCTTGGCGCACGGCGTCGACGGTGACCGACGTGGTTCCGGCCGCTGACGGTGCCGGTGACCGGCGTGCGCGACCGGGGCGCGCGCAGCCAGCGCAACGTCGAGCGCACTCCGGCCCGCTCGAAGGGGGCCGTCGAGCCGATGACCCGACCGTGCGCCGACAGCGCCGCCGGGCAAAGCGGGAAACGCATTTCCGGCCGTTGATCCGAATCGTTTTCCGGCTTTTAGGTTAGCCTCGCCTCAATGCTTTCGTGTTGCGGTACCCGCTGGTCGGTGGCACCGTCCCGAGCAGGAAACGGTTGCCCGAAGGAGCGGTCATGACCACCACGGAAATGCCGGCCGTCAGCGAGTGCACGGTCACCGGTTGTTCGTACAACCACGACGGCTGTCACGCTTTCGCGATCACCGTGAGCGGCGCGAACGGCGCCGCCGACTGCGGCACGTTCATCCCGCTCGCCCGCAAGGGCGGCCTGCCGAAGGTCGTCGCGCAGGTCGGCGCGTGCTCGCGCACGGACTGCGTCCACAACGCCGAACTGGAGTGCACCGCGTCGGGTGTGCGCGTCGGGCCCGGACAGGGCGACCACGCCGCCAACTGCCTGACCTACACCCGGAACACCGGCGCGGCGAGCCCGACGGTGTCGTGACGAACACGTGCGACCGCCGGTCGGTCAGCACCCCTCAGAGCTGACCGACCGGCGGGACGGCGTCGTCAGCGCCGTCGCCGGTGGTGCCCGGCCACCACGAGCGCGGCGGCCAGCAGCACCAGGTTCTTCAGCACGAACTCGCCGGTGGTGCTGAGCAGCAGCGGGTTGCCGTGGCGGAACGCCACCGCCGGCTGCACCACCAGCACGAGGAACGTGCCGAGCAGGTGCAGCGCCGTCAGCGCCGCCACCAGCGGCACCCCCACGGCCACGATCAGCGCCATCCCGGCCAGCACCTCGAACACGCCCACCGCGGGCACGAACCAGGACGCCGGCAGGAACGGCACCGTCGCCGCGACCAGTTCCCGCACCGGCGACGTGCCCGTCACCTTCAGCGCGCCGAACCACACGAACACCACGCCCAGGGCGACCCGCAGCAGCGGCACGGCCCGGTCGAGCAGGCCCTCCACCGCGCGTGACGCCGACTCGGTGAACGTCGTGCCCGACCACGCCGCGCCGGACGGCTCGGCGGGCCCGGTGCGGTCGGCCTCCGTGCGGTCGGCCTCGGGCGGGCCGGTCAGTTCCCTGCTCATCGCTCTCCCCCCTCGTCGGTCACCTGTTCCGTCCCCCTGGTCCGGTCCGCGGGGACCACCCCCGCGTCCGGCCGGCACCCGACCCGGCGTCAGTCGCCGGACCGACGGGCGGTCGCGAGCGTGTCCCCCAACGACCGCAACCGCGCGTCGGTCCGCCGCACCTGCTCGGCGACCACGTCCAGCGCCCGGTCCAGGTGCGGGCGCACCGTGGCCGCCCAGTCGACGCCGCCCGCCCGGTCGCGGGCGTCCTCGGTCGGTTCCGGGAACGCCGTGGCCACCGCGTACACGACCGCGCCGAGCACCGCGTCCAGCACCAGCTCCGGCAGCAGCGACAGCACCAGGTTCGGCAGGTGGCCCGCCTCCTCGTCACCGGCCCGCGAGTGCCACGGGTCCAGGTGCGGCCGCACGGTCTCCCACAGGCCCGCGTCGACCGCGCCCACGCCGTACCTGCCGGCCCACTGCAACGCGTCCGCCCTGGTCACGGTGGCCGCCAGCGCCTGGCGCGCGTCCGTGCCGATGCGCAGCAGCTCCGCCAGGTCCAGCCGCTCCGGCGCGCCCAGCAACGCCGGCCGCAGGTCCATCGCCACCTGGTGGTGCCAGCGGGTGGCCCACACCGCGCGCCACCACATCGCCTCCTGGGTCGCCGGTCGCGCCAACCACACCGCGATGTTGCGGTAGTAGGACTTGATCTCCTCGTACGCGGCGCGGCCCGCCGCCGACGCGGCGAACCCGACGCTCTTGATCGGGTCGCCGGGCACGGTGGGGTCGCCGACCAGGTTGATGTTGAAGAAGTGGTGCCACGTGGCGTCCACCGTCACCCGGCCCACGCCGACCTGGTGCCCGTCGTACGCGCCGATCGCGCCGAACGTGCTCGCGTCCAGCCGTCCCTTGCGCGGGTCGCGCTCGGCGGCCCGCGCGTTGAGCGTGGACCACGCCACGACCTCCGGCGCGAGCCCGGCCGGGTACTCGGTGATCTCGTACCCGTCGAACGTGAACGACCGGGTCAGGTCGTCCGGCACGTAGCACTCGCCCTCGTGCGGGTGGTCGGGCAGCACGCGGATCGTGCCGCGCGGACCGCACAACAGGGGGTGCGGGTAGGCCTGGTGCGCCCACTTCGGCGAGTCCGACGTGGCGTACATCCGGGGCGTGATGACCTGCGGGATGTCGTCGGACTGGTCGTTGAGCTGGAACAGCGGGTCGTGGCCCTCCGACAGCGTGTCGTTGCGGTCCGGCCCGTCGATCGACGGCGCGACCGGCTCGCCGTTCGGGCCGGGGTCCGGCCAGTGCCACTTGCGCATGCTGCGCACCCGCGGCAGGTCGCCGCACATCGACACGCCCAGGTCCTCGTGGTCACCGGTGGCGAACACGCCGCCCCCGCCGTCCATGAACTCCGCCAGCGCCCGCAGCTCGGTCTGCGCCAACGGCGGTCGGGGCGCGCGGGCCACGCCGAACAACCAGATCTGGTCGTACTGGCCCAGGTCGTGCTCGTCGAAGCGGAACGCCGGGATGTCCGCGGTCAACGCGGGCAGGTTGGCCTCCCGGTGGGCCTTGGTCACCTCGAACCGCACCCACGGCCCGGGCGGCGTCTCCAGCACGTCCACCAGCGTGGCCAGGCCGAAGTCGGCCCGGTCGAAGCTCGCGGTGCTGTCGGTCACCATCAGGATCCGGACGGCGGCCGGGTCGGCCAGGACGGAGGTGTTCGGCATGTGTCGCCCCTCTCGGTTCACGGGGTCATCCCTTCGATCTCGACCAGCAGGTCCGGGCGGCAGACGTCGACGGTGAACACCGCGACGTCCGCGCGCCGGGAGAATTCGTCGCGGCACAGCCGCGTCACGATCGGCACGTCCTCGGGGCGCTTGACGTAGACCTTGATCGCGCGCAGGTCGTCGAGGCGGTAACCGCCGTCGAGGCCGTGCCGGGCGAGGTTGCCCGCGCCGATGAGGGCGGCGATGTTGGCCAGCGTCACCTGGACCTGGCGCGCTACGTCACCGGGCGCGACCGTGGCGTGGTCGAGGATGCTCGCGGTGCCCGACACGTACAGCGAGCCCCGGCCCCGCTCCGGCTTGAGGTACGTCGCCCGGGCGAAGCTCGGCGGCCTCGGCCCGTACTGGCGCGGGTACTCGTGCGCCGGCACCTGCAACGGGTTCTCCAGGTGCACGGCCTCGTGCGACCGGTGCGCCAGGAAGTAGAACGCGACACCGCCGCCCAGCGAGCCGATGCCGGTCGACGCGGGCATGGCGTGCCCGCGCTCGTCGAACGCCCGGCCACGGCCCACGCAGAAGTCCCGGTACACCTCGGTGCCGTGCGCGCTGAGGTCGGTGATGCCGGCGAGCATGTTCCACATCCGGAACACGTTGCGGTAGCCCAGCTGCTCGACCAGCTCGAACGCCGCCAGGTACGCCCGGCGCGCCGCCTCCCCGCAGTCCGCCGACGGCCCGATCCACCCGGCGCAGAACAGCACCTCGCCGTCGTGCGCGTAGAGCAGCCCTTCGTGCTCACCGGTGCGCACCACGTCGCCCTCGGTGTGCCAGACCTCGACGACCTCGGGCTCACCCGGCCGCGCCATGTGCAGCGGCAGGACCGGCAGGCCGTGCTCCCACCGCGGCGGACCGCCCTCGGTCGAGAAGCGGACGGCGCCCAGCACGGTGTCGCCCGCGAGGCCGGCGAAGTCCTCCGCCGACCGGAACGTGCACGGCGGCGCCACGATAACGTTGCCACGCAATGGTTTCCCCCCTCAGTGGTGGACCGGCCGCCACGCCGCGACCACGGCGAGCGCCTGTCCGGGATTGAGCCGCGGGTCGCACAGGCTCGTGTACGAGCCGGTCGGGAAGTCGTCCCAACCGCACTCCTCGACCTCGTCCGGCGTCGTCTCCAGGTGCAGTCCGCCGGCCACCCCGCCGGCGTCGCGCACCGCCGCCCGGAAGCCCGCGACCTCGCGGACGACCGTGGCGACCAGTCGGGTCTTGCGGCCGCGGCCGTCGGTGACCGTGTTGGCGTGCATCGGGTCGCACAGCCAGATCACCGGGTGGCCCGCCGCGCGGACCGCCCGCACCAGCGGCGGCAGCAGCTCGGCCACGCGGTCCGCGCCCAGGCGGGCGATCAGCGTCAGCCGACCGGGCTCCCGCTCCGGGTCCAGCCGCGCGCACAGCGCCCGCAGCTCGTCCGGCCCCACGCCGGGGCCGACCTTGCACGCCACCGGGTTCGCCACCGACGCCAGCAGCCGCACGTGCGCGCCGCGCACGTCCCGCGTCCGGTCGCCGATCCACGGCCAGTGCGTCGAGGTCAGCAGCGCCACGCCCCGGTCGTCCCGGCGCACCAGCGGCAGCTCGTAGTCCAGCACCAGCGCCTCGTGGCTGGTCCGCAGCCACGGGTGGTGGTGGCGCAGCACCCGGGTGGCCGACCGCGCCGCGTGGTAGCCCGCGACGAGCCGCGCCGGGTCCGGCTGCCGGGCCACCACGTGCGGCTGCGGCGCGTTGACCAGGTCGCCCCGGTACACCGGCAGCTCGACGCCGCGGACCAGCTCCGTCGGCCGCGACCGCGGCTTGGCGAACTGCCCCGCCACCCGGCCGACGCGCACCACCGGCAGGCCGTCGCCCAGGGCCGCGGCCAGCCGGTCGACCAGCGCGGCCTTCGGCGTCACGTGCCGCGGCCCGCACTCGGCGAACGGCTCGGCGCAGTCACCGGCCTGCACGACGAGCCGCCGCCCGGCCGCCACGTGGGCCAGCTCCGACCGCAGCACGGCCACCTCCGCCGCCGTCACGAGGCCGTCCAGCCGGGCGATCCTGGCCCGCATCGCCGCGGCGCGGCGGTCCGGCCACGACGGCTGCTGGGCGGCGGGCAGTGATTTCCAGTGCGCCGCCTCCCATTCGGACAACACCTCCGCATGGTTGTGCGCAACAGGCTCGGTGGACACTCGCGCCTCCGTTGATCCGTTTCCCCCAGAACTTTCGAGAGCAATACTGCTGAATCGCGCGGTGCGTTTCGTCGGCCCGCGGGCGGATTCACGGCTTGCGCTTTCCCGTGCTGCGTCGCCCGATCGAGGTAAACCGCCAGGGGGATCGTCAAGCTCCGACGCAGGGTGGACGATAGTGGCGGGAGGGGGTGGTCCCATTGTTCGCGTGCGCGGAAATGACCGCGCGGTGATCGTGGGATCGCGTGACAAGGGGAGGGAATATGACGTCCAGTGGCAGCGTGCGCCTCGTGGTGTCGGTTCAGGAGCACGGATTCGAGGAGAAACCCTGGGAAGGCCACCTGGCCACCGGGCTGTTGACCAAACCCGGCGTGGTGCTCGTGCCGGCCGCGACCGACGGCGTCGCCGAGGCCACCGAGGGCATCGACCTGCTGGTGCTGCCGCTGCCGCTGGACGAAGGCCGCCGGGTCGAGCGGCTCGTCGCGCGACGCGTCACGTTCTTCCGGCTGCCCGGTCGCCGCGGTGACCGGTTCGCGCTGATCCGGATGGCGAACGACTCGCGGC
Source organism: Saccharothrix sp. S26 (assembly GCF_021390395.1). Lineage (GTDB taxonomy): Bacteria > Actinomycetota > Actinomycetes > Mycobacteriales > Pseudonocardiaceae > Actinosynnema. The sequence goes on along the minus strand of NZ_JAJUWT010000012.1, from coordinate 134,227 downwards.
ACGAGCCGAACGTCGGCGAGTTCACCGAGGCGCAGTTGGACGAGGCGCTGGAACGGCACGAGGGCGACCTGTGGGCGGCGTTGGAGGACCTGGGCGTCATCGAGCCCGGATCGCGGGACGCGGTCACGCCCGAGCTGCTGCGCCAGGTGCCCGAGGTCGAGGCCGCGCAGCGCCGGCCGGAGTTCGAGCAACCGGAGGACGGCATCGTGCCCGGCGGACCGTGCGACCTGCTGCCCACCTGCCGGAAGGGGACGGCCTGATGGAGGGGGAGGGACGGCCACGGTGGTTGTCCCGCGCCACGGCGGTCGACATCGCCCTGGCGGCGTCGGCCGCCGTGGTGGACGCGTTCCTGTTCTCGGCGGTCAGCAGCCGCAAGCCCGAGGGTGCCGGGCTCTGGCTGTTCGTCGCCCTGGTCACGATCGGCTTCGCCGCGTTGTTGGTGCGGCGCCGGTGGCCGGTGCTGGTGTTCGGCGTCATCTGGGTGTGGGCGGTGCTCGTGACGCCGACCAGCGAGCTGGAGTTCCAGCCGACCGCCATCCCGTGCGTGGCGCTGTTCACCGTGGCGCTGCGCACGCAGATCAAGGTGTCGGCGGGCGCGCTGCTCGCGTGCGCGGTGCTGGCCGTGCTGGCCGGGCTGCGGGAGGCCGCGTCCCGGCCGCCCGAGGCGCGGATGGTCGCCACCTACGCCACCCTGGTGTTCTACCTGCTCGTGTACGGCTGCGTCTGGGCGGGCGGGCGGTGGGCGCGGCTGAGCCACCAGCACGCCGACGACCTGGAGTTCCGCCGCCGGGTCGAGGCGCACGAGGCCGTGATGGGCGAGCGGACCCGCATCGCGCGCGAACTGCACGACATCGTGGCCCACTCGGTCACGGTGATGGTGTTGCAGGCGGCGGGCGCGCGGCGGGTGCTCGACAGCGACCCGGCGCGGGTCCGGCGCGCGCTCGGCCACATCGAGGAGGCCGGCGAGCAGGCGATGGGCGAGCTGCGGCGGATGCTGACGGTGTTGCGGCTCAGCGACGACGACGAGGCGGGCGACGGGGTGACCGGCCGGCCGCAGCCGGGCCTGGGCGACGTGCCGCACCTCGTCGGCACGGTCGGCGCGGCCGGGGTGGGCGTCCGCACGCGGGTGGAGGGCGAGCCGCGGCGGTTGGCGGCCAGCGTGGACCTCGCCGCCTACCGGGTGGTGCAGGAGGCGCTGACGAACGTGACCAAGCACGTCGGGCCCGGTGCGCAGGTGGACGTGCGGCTGCGGTGGGAGCCCGACGAGCTGACCGTGGAGGTCACCGACGACGGGCGGGGCAGGCGGCCGGAGCGGCCGCTGTCGACCAACCACGGCCTGGCCGGGCTGCGGGAGCGGCTGGCGATCGTGGGCGGGCGGTTGGCCGCCGAACCGGTGACGGGGGGCGGGTTCCGGGTGACGGCCGTGCTGCCGGTCGCCGGTCCGGTGGCGGGCGAACCCGTGGGGGAGCACCGGTGATCCGCGTGATGCTGGTGGACGACCAGCCGTTGGTGCGGGCGGGCCTGGCGATGCTGCTCGACGCGGAACCGGACATCGAGGTGGTGGCCGAGGCGGACGAGGGCGCGGGGGCCGTCGCGCGGGCGGGCGAGGTGCACCCCGACGTGGTGCTGATGGACGTGCGGATGCCGGGCGTGGACGGAGTGGAGGCGACGCGGCGGATCATCGACGCCGACCCGGAGGGCGAGGACCACGCCACCAAGATCATCATCTTGACGACCTACCACGTGGACGAGGCGGTGTACGCGGCGTTGCGGGCGGGCGCGTCAGGGTTCCTGCTCAAGGATGCCGTGCCGCGCGAACTGGTGGACGCCGTGCGCACGGTGGCGTCCGGCGAGGCGTGGCTGGACCCGACCGTCGCGAAAGGACTGATCCGGGAGTTCGCCGCCCGGCCGCGCCACCACATGCCGACGTCCGCGGACATGTGCGAGCTGACCGTGCGCGAACGGGAGGTGCTGGTGCTCGTCGCGCACGGCCTGTCGAACCCGGAGATCGCCGCGCACCTCGTGGTCGGTGAGGCGACGGTGAAGACGCACCTGGGTCGCATCCTGATGAAGCTCGGGCTGCGCGACCGCGCCCAGGCGATCGCCGCCGCGTACCACAGCGGTCTGGTCGTGCCCGGGAGCAGCCCGCCGCCGCCGTCCGGACGGGTGTCTTGATCGTTGCGGTCAGCCGTGCGGCCCGGGTGCGCGGTACCGTCCAGGGGTGCGCATTCGTCCGCGCAGGGCACATCGCCGTGCCGAACCAACGAGCGTGATGCTCGACCCGGCCACGGCGGAGCTCGTGCGGCTGGGTGCGTTGCTGGAGGTCGTGGTGCAGGCCGTGGCGTTGCAGGAGCGGGCGGAGGCCGTCATCGCGGACTGCGCGCGTCCCGGTGAGACGTCGTGGGAGGTCGCGCGGCACGGCCGTGCCGTGGCGGCCCAGTACGGCAGGCTGTCCGGCTGGGCCGCGGACCTGGCGTGGCAGACCGACCGTCCCCCGCCGCCGCAACGGATCGTCGAACTCCTGCGCTACCACCTGGGCATGCTGGACTGCGCCCTGAAACTGGCCTTCCCCCGCTACCGCTCGGACCGCTTGGAATCCCGCCGCCTTTCCCTGACGGGCCTGGGTCCACCGGCCCGCGAACTGCGCGACCTGGAAACCACCCTGCGCCACCGCATCACCACCCTCACCTCCTAACCGCGTGTCCTACATCCAGAACGCGTGTGTCCTACGTTCAGAACGCGTGTGTCCTACGTTCAGAACGCGTGTGTCCTACGTCCAGAACGCGTGTGTCCTACGTTCGGAACGCGCGTGTCCTACGTTCAAGACCCCCGAGTTGAACGCTCAGCACAGTCGATCTTGTTCTGAGCGTTCAACTCGGGTGTTCCGAACGTAGGACACACGCGACGTGAACGTAGGACTCGCGGGTTAGAAGGTGGTTCGGCCGGCGGCGAAGGGGTAAAGCGGGGTGCCGTAGCTCGAGGGGACGGGAGTGCCGGCGTCGATGCGGGCACGGATGTCGGCGCGTTCGGCGGCGGTCGCGCCCAGGTCGTAGGGCAGGTCCCAGTGCTCGGTGGCGTCGGCCGGGATGTCGGTGCCGCCGGGGCGCAGCACGTCGCCCAGGGCACGGGGCAGTTGCCACGGCAGCTTGCCCGTCGGGGTGTAGTCGCCGAACAGCAGCGACGCCAGCGCCGGGCCCATCTCCTCGCCGCCGCGGTAGGTCACGACGATGGCGCCGGCCAGGTCGTGCCACTCCGTGATCACGTACGGCCGGGGCAGGACCAGGGCGACCACGACCGGGATGCCCTGGCGGTGGAAGTCCTGGATCAGGGCCAACTGGTCCGGCGGCAGGTACGGCTGTTCCTTCGGCCAGCTCGTCGCGTGCGTGTACGAGGTCTCGCCCACGGCCACGATCGCCAGCTTCGGTGACGGCCCGGTGCCCTCGTGCACGTTCACCCCGGCCTGCGCGGCACGTGCCCGGATCGCCTGGAGCATGGTCTGCGAGCCGTACTCCTGGTGGAAGTAGCTGGTCCAGATGCAACAAGCGGCCGTGTCGTCGGCACGCGGACCGGCCACCACGATGTTGTCACCGCGGTTGAGCCGCACCGGCAGCACGCCGTTCGTGTTCTTCAGCAACGTCATCGCCTCGCGCGACGCCTGGTTCGCCAGCGCCGCGTACTCCGGCTTGTGGAACCGGTACGGCCCGTTCACGGGGTCGCCGTACGGGTTCTCGAAGATCCCGAGCTTGAACTTCAGCCGCAGCACCCGCCGCACCGCGTCGTCGATCCGCGCCGCGGGCACGGCCGAGGTGAACCCGCCGATGGTGAACCCGGGCGCACCCGGGTCCGCGCCGCCCATCACGTCCGAGCCCGCGTTCGCCGCGCCGACCCACGACCCCGACGGCAGCCAGTCGGTCGTGATCAACCCGGTGTACCCGAGGTTCTGCCGCAGGTAGGCGAGGATCTTCGCGCTGTCACCCGCACCCGGCCCGCCCGGGTCGAGCAGCGAGCTGCCCGCGTACCCCGGCATGATGTTCACCGCGCCCGCCTCCATCGCCGCGCGGAACGGCGCGAGGTGGTACTTGATCGTCACGGCGTCGTACACGATCAGCGCCTCACCGCCCGCGCCCTCGCCCGGCCAGTGCTTCACGGTCGCCAGCACGGACGCCGGGTTCAGCTCCGGCCCGCCCTGCAACCCGGCCACCAGCGCCCGCACCTGCGCCGACGCCACCTCCGAGCTCTCGCCGTTGCCCTCCTGGATGCGCGGGTACAGCACCTTCGTGCCCACCTCGGCCAACGGCCCGAGCACACCGCGCGTGCCGACCTCCAACTGCTCGCGCCGCTGCATGTCGCCGAGCTTGTAGTCCAACGGGTAGTTCCGCGCCGCCGCCAACGCGCTCTGCAACGGGTACGTCGTCTTGTACCCGGCGATCGTGTCACCGGCCGACACGAACGGGATGCCGAGCCGCGTCCCGCTCGACCCGAGCAACGCCGCGTGCAGGTCCTGCGCCTCCGCAGGCCCGAAGTGCCACCCGGAACGCGGGAACACCTGGGCGTTGTAGAACATCTGGTACGCCTTCTCCTCGATCGTCATCCGACCGAGCAGGTCGTTCACCCGCGTCTCCACGGGCTGCCGCCAGTCCTCGTACGGTTCGATCGTCCCGTTCTTGTTCAGGTCACGGCTGCCGTTCACCACCCGCACGCCGTCGGCGACCGTCGTCAACGTCGGCAGGTACACGCTGAACGTGCGGATGTTCGACGCGCTGACCCCGCCGGACCCGTCCACCGCCACCACGTACCATTTGTACGTCCACCGGTCGGCGATGTCCCACGACGGCGTGTAGCTCGTGCCGGTGGGTTCGGCGACCTTGGTGTAGAGGTCGATCAGGTTGCCCGACGCGGTGAAGTCGTAGTCCGTGCGGCTGACGTTGAGCCACACCTGGTAGCGCACCGCGCCCGGCACGGCCGCCCAGGAGAACACCGGGCGCCGGGTGGAGGTGATCATCGCGTTGTCGGCGGGCGCGGACAGCGCGAACCGGCCCGTCACCGCCGGGGCCTTGGTGGGCGGCGACAGCAGCGGCGGGGTGGCCGCCGAGGTGTCCACCGTGCCGAACACCTGGAACTCCCACAGCGACACGCCGTAGCCGGTGGCCCGCGCGGTGGCGAACAACCGCAGGTAACGGCCGGTGCCGGCGACCGTGAGCCGTTCCGTGCCGCCCGCGCCGGTGGTGGTCGAGTAGATCGACGTCCAGTTCACCGCGTCGTTGGACACCTCGAGCCGGTAACCGCGCGCGTACGCGCCCTCCCAGTTCAGCACGACCTGGTTGACCGCGGCCACGCCGCCGAAGTCGACGCGCAGCCACTGGTCGTCGGCGAACTGGCTGGACCAGCGGGTGGTCGTGCGGCCGTCCAGCGCCGCGGCGGGCGCGTTGCCGCCTTCCCAGGTCGACGCCGCGACCTGCTTGTACTGCGAGATCGGCGTGCCGGAGGCCGAACCGCCGGTCGTGCCGTAGACCTGGAACTCCCACAGCGAGTACCCGTAGCCGGTGGCGCGGGCGGTGCCGAGCACCCGCACGTGCCGGCCGACGCCGGTGACCGGGATGCTCTGCGTGCCACCGGTCGCGGCGGTCGCGGTGTGGATGGTGGTCCACGTGGCGCCGTCGGCCGAGGTCTGGAGCTGGAACGCGGTCGCGTAGGCCGATTCCCAGGTCAGCACGACCCGGTCGAGGGTCGCGGTGGCCCCGAGGTCGACGCTCAACCACTGCGGGTCGGTGAACGCGCTGGACCAGCGGGTGCCCGCGTTGCCGTCGGTGGCGGCGGACGCCGGGGTGCCCGCGTTCTCGGTGGACGACGCGGTGGTCGGCTTGCCTTGGGACAACAGGACGCCCGCCGCTCTCGCGGCCACCGAGGCGACGAGCTGGCCCGCGATCAGGGCGGCGAGGACGAGGAGCAGGGGCAGGGCCCGGCGGCGGTGCCGGGCTGGCGCTTCGGGCATGGCGACTCCAGGCAGGGGTGACCCGCGGCCGGTGTGCCGCCGGCCGCGGGTCGTCGACAAACTCTCGGAGAGCGCTCTCCCACAGCGAACTTCACCCGCGTGCCGCCGTCAAGACAACGGCGGACCGGTTCTCGCCGCTCCGGTGGCCCGGTTCCGGTCACGTCCGGGAGCGGCGCATAGGATCGCCGGGTGACGATCACGATTCCCGGTTTCGGCGAGCTGACACCGGTGGACCACGCCCCCGACGGAGTGGCGTGCTGGAACGCGACCGTCGCCGACACGGCGGTGAGCGTGCTGGTGGAACGGCCGGCCACCGCGGACGACCTCGACCTGGAGTTCATCGGCTCGGTGCTGCGGGACCGCGAGCGGCTGCTGGCCGTCGCGCACGAGGCCGCGGCCGACCACCTGCGCGAGCACCCCGGCTACGCGCCGGACGCCATCGACGAACCGGAGTTCACCTTCCACCCCGGCCGCGACTGGCTGGTCCGGTTCGCCGAGGTGCGCGTGCCCGGCTTCACCGAGCTGGGCGTGGTGGTCGTGTTCAACGGCGTGGACGTCGTCGGGGTGGACGACCTCGCCGACGTCGAACTCGCGGACGACTGACCGCTCAGCCGGGGACGGACCGGGCGAACGCGAACGCGCCGTCGGGGTCGTAGCGCGACTTCACCGCGCGCAGGCGGTCGGCGTTGGCCCCGTAGTACGCGGTCAGCCAGCCAGCCAGCCAGCCAGCCAGTCGGGCTGGGCCGGGTCGGGTCGGGGAAGTTCGGGTACACCCGGCCCGTGCCCCACGGGTGCGCGATGGCCCACGCGGCGGCGAGCCGGTCCAGCCCCTCGTGCCCGCGCCGGGCCGCGCCGTTCGGCCTCACCAGGACGGTGTGCTTGACCAGGAACGCCGGGTCGCGGTGGGCGAACGCGGTGGTGTCGGGGGCGACCCGACCGTACGCGCCACGCCACGGCGTGAAGGCGATCTCGCGCAGTTCGCCGTGCTCGCGGTCGGCGGTGAGGTGCGCCGGCAGCGCCGCCACCACGTCGTCGGGCAGCGGTCGGTCGAAGAACTCGGTCTTGGCGGTCTGCATCCCGGGCCGGTCGTGCACCAGCGGCCGCGCCGGGTGCCGCGACACACCACCGGCCCGGACCACGGGCCGTCCCAGCACCAAGACCGCCATCCGACACCCCTTCGCGGGCAGGTCCCCCGATATACCAGGAGGTCGTGACCGCGAACACCGACGATGCCGCAGGTGCGCGACGCCGTCGCCGCAGCGGGTTTCAGCCGGCGGTGGCGAAGTCGCGGTCGGAGCGCGGGAACCGGTCGGGCCGCAGCACGACGACGTCCGTGCGGTGGCGGGCGAACCAGGCGGTGAGCGTGCCGGTGACGTCCACGAGGTCGTTTTCGGTGTGGGGCTCGCCGTCGGCCACCATCCGCAGGAACCTCGCGCGGGGGCCGGACCAGTCCCGCGCCGTGCCGGCGTCCACGCCCGGCCCGATGACCGCGAAGTCCGGGCCGAGCACGTCGTCGAGCAGCCGCCGCACGCCCCCGACGACCACCTCCGGCTGCGGGAACATGACGCGGCCGTCCGGCAGCGCGGGCAGCGGCTTGAACTCGAAGTGGCGCACCAGGCGGCGCACCCGCGGCACGGTCTGCACGGCCCGCAGCACCACATCCCGTACGAACGCGGCGACCCTGTTGCGCACCAGGAACACCCGGCCGAGCCGCACGCTGGTGCGGGCCATCGCCTCGGTGTGCGGGCGGCGTTCGGCCTCGTAGGTGTCCAGCAGCGTGTCCGGGGCCTGCGACCGCAGTGCCAGGGCGAGCTTCCAGGTGAGGTTCGCCGCGTCACGCAACCCGCTGCACAGGCCCTGGCCCAGGAACGGCGGCATCTGGTGGGCGGCGTCGCCGAGCAGGAACACCCGCCGGTCCCGCCAACGCTCGGCGACCAGGTGGTGGAACGTGTACACGACGGCACGCGTGACGGTGAAGCGGTCCGGGTCGACGTAGGGCGCGACGAGCCGGGCGACCGCCGCCGGGCTCGTCACCTGCGCGGGATCCTCGTCCGGGCGGAGCATGAACTCCAGCCGGTAGGTGTCGAACGCACCGGGCGAGACGAACGCGGGCCGCCGCCAGTCGCAGACGAACGTGGTGTGCGGCACCCGCACCGCGTCCGGGCCCACCTCGCCGGAGACCGCGAGCCACGGTTCGGCGTAGGACGTGCCGGTGAGCGTGATGCCGGCCGCGACCCGCGTGGTGCTGCGGGCACCGTCGCACCCCAGCACGTACCGCGCGCGCACCTCGGTCTCGGTGCCGGTGTCGAGGTCGCGCAGCACGACGGTGACGGCCCGGTCGTCCTGGGTGAGCCGCATCAGCTCGACGCCGGTGCGCAGGGTGACGTGCGGGAACCGGTCGAGCCCGGCGCGCAGGGCGGCTTCGAGGCGCGGCTGGTCGAAGAAGTGCAGCGCGGCGCTGCCCAGGCCGAAGTCGACCTCGTCCAAGGCGACGGTGGCGAAGACCCGGCCCTTGGCGTTGACGTACTCCGCGCGCCGCGGCGCGTACATGTCCTTCGCGACCTCGTCCAGCAGACCGGCCTGCTGGTAGATCCGCAACGCCTCGTCGTCGCAGGAGAACGCGCGTGGCTGCCGGTGCGGCGCGGTGTCGCGTTCGACGACGAGGGTGCGCACGCCCCTCGTGCCGAGCAGGTTGGCGGTGAGCGCGCCGACCGGCCCGCACCCGACCACGACGACGTCGAACTCCATGTGTCCTCCTCCTGGTGTTTGGGTGACATGCCAGCGGAGGGCTGTTGGGGTTCTGTGGGATCAGCGTGGGAACCGCACCCTGAGCAGGGCGCAGCCCTGCGCCTCGGCCAGCCGTGCGCCGGTGTCGAGGTCGGCCGGGTCGTCGTTGGCCAGGCCGCGGACGCGGTGCAGCTCGGCGGTGAAGACCCGTTCGCCGGTCGCCTCGGCCACGGCGAGGCCCTCGTCCGCCAACGCCGACGCGGTGGCGTGACGCCCGACGGCCAGGTGGGCGTCCGCCATCGCGGCGAGGGTGATCGTGCGGGTCGAGCGCAGGCCGAGCCGGTGGATGCCCTCACGGGCCGCGCGCAGGGCATCGAGGCGGCTGACGTCCCCACCGCGCACGGCCGCCCACTCGGTGTAGAAGTCGGCCGTGGTGACGAAGTGCGGCATGTGTTGACGCGCACCGATCTCCCGGCACCTCTCGGCGGCGGCGAGGACGGCGGCGACGTCCTGCTCCTGCAAGGCGGCCCACGCGGCGAACAACGCGGCGTTGGCCCGCCCGTACGGGTCCTCGGCGCGTTCGGCGAGGGCACGTGCGGCGGCGATGTCGGCCCGTGCCGCGTCCGCGTCACCGCGCAGGGATCGCACCAGGGCCCGGAAGTCGTAGGTCGCGAGCGTGGGCGTGCGCCCGACCCGCGCGGCCAGTTCCCGGGGCTCCAGCTCGCGCAGCCGGTCGATCGCGGCGGTGAGGTGGTCGTCGGCCTCGGCCAGGCGGCCGGTGAAGTAGCCGACCACGCCCAGCAGGTAGCGGCCCGCCGCGCCGATCACGCCGTCGGCGGCCGCGAGGCGACCGGCCAGGTCCTCGGCGACGACGAACTCCGCGCGGTTGCACGCCAGCTCGCCCAGCGCCCACAGGGCCGGGCGCACGTCCGTGTCGGGGCCCACGCGGGTGAGCAGGTCGAGGGCGCGGGCGGCGGCCGCGTCGACCGCGTCGCTGCCGATGCCGACGGTGATCTGGAGCAACGACGTGCGGTGCAGCTGCACGGCCAGCTCCCGGTCGGGGTCGGTGAGCAGCCCGGCGGCCCGGTCCAGGTGCGCCAGGGCGTCCTCGTAGGCGAGGCGGCGGGTGGCGTCGTCGGCGGCTTCGAGCGTCCAGCGCAGGTGGTCGTCCTCCCGGCCGCGCGCCCGGCCGTAGTGGTGGGCCAGCTCCGCCGGGGTGAGGGCGTGCGCGCCGGCGTCCGCGAGCCGGGCGTGCAGGTCGGCGCGGCGGGTGGGGGTGAGGTCGGCGTAGGCGGCCTCGGCGAACAGCGGGTGCCGGAAGCGCACCACGCCGGGGCCCGCTTCAACGACCAGGTGGGCGACGTCCGGGGTGAGCCGGACCCCGGAGGCCGTGACGGCTTCGAGCAGGTCCACGTCCAGGTCCCGCCCCGCCACGCTGAGCACGTCGAGCCAGTCGCGGGTGCGGTCGTCCAGGGCGTGCAGCCGCAGGCGGACGGTGTCGCGCACGCTCGGCGGAGGTGAACCCGTCCCCTCGGCGGAGGTGAGCAGTTCGGTGAGGAAGAACGGGTTGCCGCCGGTGCGGGTGAGCAGGTCCAGCACGAGGGCGGCCGGTGCGGGCGCGCCGGTGTGCCGGCGGACCAGGTCGGCCACCGCGTCGGCGTCCAGCCCCGTCGGTCGCAGTTGCCGGTGGCCGGGGCTGCGGGCCAGGTCGGCGAGGGTGGCGACCAGGGCGGGGTCGTGCTCGTAGGGGCGCAGGGTGGCGATCACCAGCGCGCGGGAGGTGTGCAGGGTGGTGGCCAGGTAGCGCAGCAGGAGCAGCGAATCGGCGTCGGCGGCGTGCAGGTCGTCCAGCACGAGCACGAGGCCCGCGGGGCGGGCGGCGGCCTGGACCAGGGCCGAGACGGCGTCGTAGGTGCGGAAGCGGGCCGTGGGGTCGACGTCGGTGGCCGTGGTGGCGCCGGTGCGGAAACCCGCCAACGCCGGGTCGTCGCTCGTGGGCGGTGCGAGGGTCCGCACGACCTGGGTCCACAGCCAGAACGGTGGCGTCTGGCCGAAGTCGGGGCAGCGCCCCCAGGCGACCGGGATGCCGGCGGCGGTGGCGTGCCGGGCGACGGCATCGGCGAGGGTGGTCTTGCCGATGCCCGCCTCGCCGACGATCGCCGCGAACCGGCCGCCGGACCGGACCGACGCCGCGAGGAGGTCGGTCAGAAGGGTGATCTCGGCCGTGCGGCCGACCAGGTCGGCCCGCGGGTCCGCGGGATGCGGATCGGGGAGGTCGGCGGGTGAGGTGGTGCGGCCGCGGTCAGCCGTTGGTGTGGTTCGGCGGTCGGGTGGGCCTTGGTCCACCAGCGCGGGCACCGAGTGGGTCAGGATGCGGTGGTGCAGGTCGCGCAGCAGGTCACCCGGCTCCACGCCGTGCTCGTCGGCCAGCACCCGGCGGCCCTCGTCGTACGCGGCCAGCGCCTCGGTCTGCCGACCCGCCCGGTAGAGCGCGAGCATCAGCTGCGCGCGGGCGTTCTCCCGGTCCGGGTGCGCGGCCACGAACTGGCGCAGCTCCGGCAGCACGGCCAGGTGCCTCCCGGCGGCGACCGCGGCGGTGAAGCGGCCCTCGCCCGCCGCCGTGCGGGCTTCCGCGAGGCGGACCGCGTCCGGTCGGACGGCGGTCAGGTCCGCGGCGGCCACGTCGCCGCGCCACAGCGCCAACGCGTCGGCGTAGTGGCGTTCGGCCGCCTCCCACGCGCCGTCCGCGAGCGCCCGCGCGCCCTGACCGGCCAGCGACGTGAAGCGGACCGCGTCCACGGCGTCCGGCGGCACGCTCAGCTCGTAGCCGCCGGTGTGACCGCGCAGCAGCTCGGCCGGCGCGCGTGGACCCCGTTCCGGTTCGAGGGCACGGCGCAGGACCGCCACGTACGAGCGCAAGGTGACCTGCGCGCCCGACGGCGGCCGTCCGTCCCACAGCGCGTCCACCAGCCACTCGGCGCTGACGAACCGGTTGGCGCGCAGCACCAGCAGCGTCACCAGGTCGCGCTGCCTGGGTCCGCCCAACGCCACCGGCACGCCGTCGCGCTCCACCCGCAACGGCCCCAGGACCCCGAACCGCACGGCGTCGAACACCCGCAGAGGGTAACCGGGTCGGGGCGGCCGCACGGGCGGGAACGACAATGGAGGACATGACGACACCTCAGGTCGCCAGGCCCTCGATCCTGACCGTGGACGACGACCCGGGCGTGTCCCGGTCCGTGGCGCGCGACCTGCGCCGCAAGTACGGCGAGAACTACCGGATCGTGCGGGCCGAGTCGGGGCCGCAGGCGCTCGACGCCGTGCGTGAGATCAAGCTGCGCGGCGAGGAGGTGGCGGTCCTGCTGGCCGACTACCGGATGCCCGGCATGAGCGGCATCGAGTTCCTCGAAGCCGCGATGGACCTGTTCCCCGCGGCGCGGCGGGTGCTGCTCACCGCCTACGCCGACACCGACGCGGCGATCCGCGCGATCAACGTCGTCGACCTCGACCACTACCTGCTCAAGCCGTGGGACCCGCCGGAGGAGAAGCTGTACCCGGTGCTGGACGACCTGCTCAGCGCGTGGAAGGCGGCCGACCGCGGCCCGGCCAGGCAGGTCCGGGTGATCGGGCACCGGTGGTCGTCGCGGTCCTACGAGGTGCGCGACTTCCTGGCCCGCAACTCCGTCCCGTTCCGCTGGCACGCGGTGGACGACGCCGACCCCGAGGTCGGGCGGCTGCTCACCGCGTGCGGTGAGGACGGCGTGCGGCTGCCCGTGGTCATCACCGCCGAAGGTGAGACGCTGGTGGAGCCGACCGACGCGGAGCTGGCCGCCCGGGTCGGCCTGACCACGCGGCCGTCCACCGACTTCTACGACCTGATCGTGGTCGGCGGCGGCCCGGCCGGGCTGGGCGCGGCGGTCTACGGCGGCTCGGAAGGGCTGCGCACGGTGCTGGTCGAGCGGCGCGCCACCGGCGGCCAGGCGGGCACCAGCAGCCGGATCGAGAACTACCTCGGCTTCCCCGACGGCGTGTCCGGCGAGCAGTTGACCGACCGGGCCCGCCGGCAGGCGCTGAAGTTCGACGTCGAGGTGCTGACCGCGTGCGACGTCGTCGGCCTGGAGGCCCGCGGCGCGGCACGCGTGGTGCGGCTGGGCGACGGCACGGAGCTGGCCGCGCACACCGTCATCCTCGCCACCGGCGTGTCCTACCGGATGCTGGACGCGCCGGGCCTCGACGGGTTGACCGGCCGGGGCGTGTTCTACGGCGCGGCCACCACCGAGGGCCCGGCCTGCGCGGGCCAGGACGTCTACCTGGTCGGCGGGGCGAACTCGGCGGGCCAGGCCGCCCTGTACTTCGCCGCGCACGCCCGGCGGGTCGTGCTGGTCGTGCGCGGCGACTCGCTGGCCCGCTCCATGTCGCACTACCTGGTCGAACAGCTCGCCCGGGTCGACAACGTCGAGGTGCGCACGTGCACCGAGGTCGTCGGCGGCACGGGGGAGCAGCACCTGGAGACGGTGACGCTGCGGCACACCAAGACCGGCGAGACGACGACCGTGCCGACGTCGTGGCTGTTCGCGTTCATCGGCGCGGCCCCGCACACCGACTGGCTGGACGGCACGCTGGCCCGCGACGAGCGCGGGTTCGTGCTCGCCGGACCGGACCTGGTCACCGACGGCCGCCTGCCCGACGGCTGGGACCTCGACCGGCCGCCCTACCACCTGGAAACCAGCCTGCCGGGCGTGTTCGTGGCCGGTGACGTGCGCGCGGACTCGGTGAAGCGGGTGGCCTCGGCGGTCGGCGACGGCGCGATGGCCGTGTCGCTGGTCCACCGCTACCTGGAGAGGTCCTGACGTGGAGAACCTGACGGTCGACGACCTGCGCGGGCTGTTCCTGTTCGAACACCTGTCGGAGGAGCAGCTCTCGTGGCTCGTCGCGCACGGCCAGGTGGAGACGCACGCGGCGGGCACGCAGGTGTTGCGCGAAGGCCAACCGGCGACCTGCTTCTTCGTGCTGCTGGACGGCACGGTGGCGCTCAGCCGGATCATCGGCGGCCAACGCGTCGAGACCAACCGCACCGACCATCGCGGCGCGTACTTCGGCGCGACGCAGGCGTACCTGGGTGCGGACGCCGAGGCCGCCACGGTCTACCAGATGACCGCCGACGCCGTGACCGACGTGCGGCTGTACCAGTTGCCCGCGCACGACTTCGGCGCGATGTTCCGCTCGTGGTTCCCGATGGCCATCCACCTGCTGGAGGGCCTGTTCTTCGGCATGCGCAACACCGAGCGGATCGTCAGCCAGCGGGAACGGCTGCTCGCGCTGGGTTCGTTGTCGGCCGGGCTGACCCACGAGCTGAACAACCCGGCCGCCGCCGCGGTGCGGGCCACGGGCGCGTTGCGCGAGCGGGTGGCGGGGATGCGGCACAAGCTGGCGCTGCTGGCGAGCGGGTCGATCGACCCGGCCACGCTGCCGGTGCTGGTGAAGTTGCAGGAGAGCGCGGTCGAGCGGGTGGCGAAGGCCCCGAAGCTCAGCCCGATGCAGACGGCCGACCTGGAGGACGAGGTCGCCGACTGGCTCGACGCGCACGGCGTGGCGGCCGGCTGGGACCTCGCGCCGGTGCTGGTCGCGGGCGGGCTGGACGTCGAGTGGCTCGACCGGGCGGCGGCGCTGTGCCCGCAGACCGCCACCGAGGCCGCCGTGCGCTGGCTGGCCTACACGGTGGAGACCGAGACGTTGATGAACGAGATCGAGGACGCCACCACGAGGGTGTCCACGCTGGTCGGCGCGGCCAAGCAGTACTCGCAGGTCGACCGGGCCCCGTTCCAGGTGGTCGACGTGCACGAATTGCTCGACTCCACGCTCGTGATGCTGGGCGGCAAGATCGGCGACCGCGTGCGCGTGGTCAAGGACTACGACCGGTCGCTGCCGCCGCTGCCCGCGTACCCGGCCGAGCTCAACCAGGTGTGGACGAACCTGATCGACAACGCGGTGGCCGCCATGGACCGCGACGGCACGTTGACCGTGCGCACCTGCCGTGCGGGCGACGACCTGGTGGTGGAGGTCGGCGACACCGGCGCGGGCATCGCGCCCGAGGTGAAGGGGCGGATCTTCGAGCCGTTCTTCACCACCAAGGCGGTCGGCGAGGGCACCGGGCTGGGGCTGGACATCTCCTGGCGGATCGTGGTCGAGCGCCACCACGGCGACATCCGGGTGGAGTCCGAACCCGGTGACACCCGCTTCCGGGTCCACCTGCCGTTGACGCCACCACCGACCGAACCTCCGCGCGACGGCGCGGCCTGAGCCTGCTCGACGGCGATCCGGACCGGTCAGAGCGGCGGGTGCATCGCGAGGTAGGCCGCGATGGTCTGCTCGGCCGGCCCGTCGGCGACCACCCGACCGCCCTCGAACAGGACCACCCGGTCGAAGCCCGCGAGCAGCTCCAGGTCGTGCGACACCACGACGACCTGCTGCGGCAGGTCGTGGATCAGCCTGCCGATCCGGCGCCGGTTGCGCAGGTCGAGCAGGGTGGTGGGCTCGTCGAACACCACGTGCTCGGGCTCCAGCACGAGCACCGCCGCGATCGCGAGCAACTGCTTCTGGCCACCGCTGAGCAGGTGTGCCGGGTGGTCGCGGAACTCCGCCAGGCCGTAGGCGGCGAGGGTGTCGGCGACCCGCCGGTCGATCTCGTCGCGCGCCACCCCGTGGTGCTTGAGCCCGAACGCGAGGTCCTCGGCCACGGTAGGCATCACGATCTGCACGTCGGGGTCCTGGAAGACGAACCCGACCCGGCGGCGGACCGCCTTGCCCTGCTTGCGGGTGTCGAGGCCGTCCACCCGCACCCGGCCCTCGGTGGGCACCAGCAGGCCGTTGAGCAGGCGCGCGAACGTGCTCTTGCCGGAGCCGTTGGAGCCGATGACGCCCACGCGCTCCTCGTCGAGCCGCAGGTCGACGTCCCGCAGCACCCGGCGGTCGCCGAACCGGTGGCCGACGCCCTCCAGCTCGATCGTCACCTGGCGACCTCGGCCCGCGGTTCGATCAGCGGGTACGCGCGGCGCACCGCGACGGCGGCGAGCGAGCCGATCACGACCTTGATCGCGTCACCGGGCAGGAACACCACCGAGCTGGTGATCGCCCGGCCCAGCGGCAGGCCCGCCGCGACCGCCATCCACGGGATGCCGATGACGTAGAGCACCAGCGCGCCGCCGACCGCGTTGCACAGCAGCGCGACACCGAGGTTGTACCGCCGCCACAGCCGTTCGGTCAGCAGGCCGACCACGAACGCGCCCACCGGGTAGGCCAGGATGAAACCGCCCGTCGGACCCAGGACCACGCCGAGACCGCCGCGGCCACCCGGCAGCACCGGGAGCCCGACCAGGACCAGCACGACGAACAGCAGGATGGCCAGGCCGCCCCGGCGGGCGCCGAGGATCGACCCGGCGAGGATCACGCCGAGGGTCTGGGAGGTGAACGGGGCGGGCACGAGGGGCAGCTCGATGAGCGGGAAGAAACCCAGCACGACCATGATCGCCGCGAACAGCGCGATCAGCGCGATGTCTTTCGTCCGCACCCCGGACCCCTTCCCCTGCGCACCGCCGGAAATCCCGGGCCGGTTCGCCGGGATCATAGCCGGCTCGCGATGCGGTCCCGGCCGCGTCCCAACCGGCGGGTGAACGCGGCGGCACTGCCGCGAAACCTCGGCCCGTCGAGCCGCTACGAGCGCCGGCGCGGCGGCTCCGCGTCGAGGCCGCGGGCGTCGAGCGCCTCGCCCAGGCCGTCGGCCAGCCGCAAGGTCTTGATCAGCAACGGGGTCAGGAACGCGAAGCTGCGCTCGACGCCGCGGGCCTTCTGCGCCGCGCGCACCTGGTCGGCCTGCTCCTTGATCACCGGGATGAACCGGATGGTCAGCGCCACGAGCAGCCCCACCCGTTCCGGCCGCACGCCCAGTGGCCGCAACGGGCCCAGCGCGACCTCGATCGCGGTGATCATCGCCGACGTGCGGGTGGTGAGCGTCACCAGGTTGGCCAGCAGCACCAGCACCAGGATCCGCACGCCGACCAGCACGGCGGTCCGCCAGTCGGTCAGCACGAGCTGCGCGACGAGGATCAGCGCGGTGAACGGCAGCACGGGCCGCAACTGGCCCCACGCGGTGCGCCACGGCACCCGTGCCACCGCGTAGAGCGCGACCACCACCGCCAGCGTGATCCCCAGGCCCGGCAGCGACCGCACGAAGAACAGCCCCGTGCCCACCGCGAACAACGTCAGCAGCTTCGCCCCGGCGGGCAGGGCGTGCACCGGTGAGCGGGCGTCGTGGTAGAGGCTGAGCATGGCCCATTCCTACCGCGTGAGACGCGGTCGTGGTTTCGCCGACCGCCCGAAATGGGTGCCACCGATGGCGGCACCCGTTTCGGGCGGCGCACGTTACCGGCGCTGTTCGTCGGTGCCTTCGGTCAGCAGGTCTTGCGCAGGATCGCGCCGGAGGTGCCGGCCAGGGAGACCTGGTCGACCCGGGTGCCGCGTTCGTTGAGGTGGTCGCCGTCGAGGGGGACGGTGACGGACCGGGTGTCGGTGCGGTTGGCGTTGACCACGACCGTGCCGCAGGTGAAGTCGCGGAGGTACAGGTTCGCGCCGACCGACTTGTAAGGCCCGATGGGTGTGCCGAGGTCCCAGTCGTACTCGGTGCGCCAGGGGGTGGGGTCGCCGTAGCCGTCGGTCTGGTCGATGCTGGCGATGGCGGCCTTGTCGCCGGTGGCGAGCAGGTAGCTGGCCAGCGCGAAGCGGTAGGGCCGGTCCGCGCCCGCGGTGTGGTGCGGCTGCACCCAGGTGATCTTGCCCCGGGCCTCGTTGGAGGTGATCTCGGCGACCTGCCTGCTCCAGCCCTCGGGGTACTCCGAGAGCAGGTCGTTGTCGTTGAACGTCAGCCACCACTCGTCGAAGCCGCCGTCGAGGTGCTCGGTGTAGGCGTCCCAGGCGCCGGCGTGCAGGCGGGCGTTGGACAGGTTCGCGACCGTCTTCAGCCCGGCGGCGACGAAGTCCTCGCGGGTGTTGGCCAGCATCGACTTGTACGCGTCCTGGATCGCGGCGTCGGTCGGGTACTTCGCCGGGCACACGCCCTGGTGGTAGGCGTCGCAGGGGAACAGCGCGTTGTCCATGAACACGCCGTCGAACCCCGCTTCGGTGCTGCTCTCGATCACGTTCGCCGCCCACGCGTCCTGGTAGGCGGTGTTGCCGACGTCCATCTGCCAGTGACCGGAATAACCCGAGTACTCGAACCGGCGGCCGTTCGGGTCCAGCAGGAACCACTCGGGGTGGTCTTTTTCGGCCTGGCAATAACCGACACCGGTCGGCAACTGTGCGTCGTCCACGCCGTTACGGCACGCGTACGAACGCGTGGAAGACAAATCCTTGTAGACGAACACCTGGACGGCCGGGTTCGCCGCCTTCAGCTTCCCGACGAGGTCGCCTTCCCACGCGTTGAGCACGATGTACGCGCGCCGGCGCGCCTCGGTGGCCAGCACCTCGTCGGAGACCGGTGTGCTGTTCATGTGCAGCCAGAACGACTGGATGGTGCTACCTCCGCTGACGGCGGGCTGCCCGGCGGCGCTGGTCGCGTGGGACGGCACGGCGACCGCCGCCGTCAGGGCGCAGGCGACGACGGGTAGCAGTATGCGGGCCCGGGCGCGGCGCGCAAGCCGATGTCGGACGCGGTCATGGCGATTGAGCAGGGACATGCCGGACTCCCGGTTTGCTGCGGGCGTCACCCACCGTCGGCACGACGAAAAAGCGTGTGAGTGCGACAGAAATGGGCGCGCCCGCCCTCGTGTCGGTAGCGCAAAGATCACTTACCAGCCGGTAGGTGATTGCGCGACGGCAGTAAAACCGTTACTCGTCCGGCAAGTCAAGTAACGCACGCCACACCACGCACGAATCGCGCGTCTCTATTGGCCGTGGCAATTCGGTCAACTGTTTAACGATCACGGCACGCCGGTGCGACAGGTGGAGAGGAGCCACTGCGGGGGAGGAGGAGTGGCCGAGCACGGGCGCTTTCGACCTCGCCGGTGCCGCGCATCACCGCGGCCGCGGGTCTCGGGCCGAGGGAGCCGGGACCCGCGCGGCGCGGCGGTTCGGGTGCGGGGATCGGGGGTGGTGCCGGCTGATGGGCGGCCGCGCGGTCGTTCGTCGGCAGGGCGGCGGCGAGGAGCCCTGGGGCAGGGCAGGGCTCCTCGCCGGGACAGCAGGTCAGGTGCCGGAGACCTCCGCCGCGCCGATCGGCACCCGGCTCCCCTCCGCCGCACGGCACAGCACCCGGTCCACGACGTCGGCCAGGACGGTGTCCGGGGCGGGGTGGCCCAGTGGGGCCCGCCAGGCGACGAAACCGTCCGGGCGCACCAGGACCACCCCGTCCGGTCCGATGCCGTAGCGGGAGCTGAACACGCCGTCGATGTCGCGCAGTTCGTCGCCGATCCGGTGGCAGGTGAGGCCGAGGCCCGTGCGGTCGGCGACGGTCGCGGCCGCGGCGCCCCACCCGACCGCGGTCGGGCCGGTGAGCAGCACAAAACCTTCGCCGAACAGGTCGAGCACCGACAGTTGCGCGTCACGGCGGCGCAGGACCAGGTGCGGTGCTCGGCTGCCCGGCCTGCCCGAGGGGTGGTCCGGGTCCTCGACCAGGCACTCGTCGGTGTCCACACCGTCGGACGCGGTGTCGGGTTCCGGTATGAACGCGCCGTCGCGGTAGGCGTAGCCGAAGATCGTGTTCCGCTGGGCGGTCGGCGCTCCACCCACCTCGCCGCGCCGGCGGCCCTGGCCGAACTCGTAGCGCCGGAGCGCTTCACGGGTGGTCCGCCGCGCCACGGGCAGGCGTTCCACCTCGTAGGTGTCCAGCAGCGACTCACCGGCCGTCCCGAGGTGGACCAGGGCCAGCTTCCACGCCAGGTTGAACGCGTCCTGCACCCCGGTGCTCGCCCCGAACGCCCCGATCGGCGGCATCACGTGCGCCGCGTCGCCCGCCACGAACACCCGCCCGACCCGCACCGTCCGCGCGACCTGGGCCGAGACCTCCCACGGCGTCCGGGACACCCGGTCCAGCCGGACGGGCACGTCGACGCCCAACGCGGCCCGCAGCAGCTCCCCGCACCGCTGCTCGGTGTAGCCGGCCGGGTCCTCGTCGTGGCCGATCGAGATCGAGAACCGCCAGTGCCCCCGCTGGTCGAGCGGGGTGAGGGTGCCGCGCACGGTGGGGTTGTGCAGGATCATCGCGATGACCTTGCGGCCGGCCAGCGGTCGGGACAGGTCCGCCTGGAAGTACACGGTGAGCAACCGGGTCAGCGCACCCGGCCCGTCGTGCGGGATGCCGAGCATCGCCCGCACCGGGCTGTGCGCGCCGTCGGCGGCGATCACGTGCCGCGCGGTGACCTCGTGCGGCCGTCCGCCCACGCGGTCGCACAGCAGGGCGGTCACGTGGTCGCCGGCGTCACGCAGGTCGCGCACCTCCGTGCCGAACCGCACGTCCACGCCGAGGTCCACGGCCCGGTCGCGCAGGAGCGGTTCCAGTTGGTTCTGGTCGATGGTGGCCCAGTCGCACGGGGACAGCGCGCCGACGTCCTCGTTGAGCGCGGTCGGCAGCCGCAGGGCTTCCGGCGCGGCCACGGTGGGCGCGTGCGCGACCACGGTGTGCCCCTCGATCGGCGAGCGGGTCGCCCGGATCGCCGGCTCCAGGCCGACGGCGCGGTAGAGCTCCATCGTGCGCGGGTTGACGACGCGGGCCTTGGGGTCGGTCGACGTGCCGGTGTGGCGTTCGGCCAGCACCACCGGGATGCCCCGCCAGGCCAGGAAGATCGACGCCGACAGGCCGGTCAGCCCGCCGCCGACAACGAGCACGGGTGTGGTGGTCTTCGTCATGGTCGGGCTTCCCATCGGTAGAACTCACGGGCCATCGCGTCACGCGGTTCGCGCCAGGTGTCCGGGTCGTAGGCGCGGACGTGCGGGCGCAGCTCGTCGCTGATGCGCCGGAACTCGGGGTGGTGGCGGTGGGCGGACACGGCCTGCTCGACCGGCTGCGCGCCCTCGACGAGGTGGAGGTACAGCTCGCCGAACTGGAACAGGCTGCGCCCGCGCACGCCGATCAGGCCCGGCAGGTCGGTGTCCTGGTCGGAGTGGCGGAACACGTCGGCGATGCGGGCGGCCGCGCCCGGGACCATGCGGGCCACGATCAGGGTGCGGTGCACGCGCGCTCCTCGACCAGTTGCTTGATCCGCGCCAGCTGCACGCCGCTGTTGTGGTTGATGCGCCGGGTCATGGCGGCGTCGTCCACCGGCGCGTCCGGCTTCATGGCGAAGTCCTGCACCCAGCGCAGGCGCACCCCTTCGGCGGTCTCGTGGTAGGTCCAGCGCAGGCGCATGTGCTCGAACGGCCCGGTTTCGAGGCGACGGGCGGTGACCGTGCGGGTGGCCGGGTCGGCGACGCGTTCGGAGACCCAGCTCCACACCCGGCCCTGGTCGTCGGGGTGCGTCGTCAGCCGCATCACCACGCGGTCGCCGTCGCGCTCCAGCACCTCCACCGAGGCGTACTCGCTGAACAGCCGCGGCCAGCCCTCGACGTCGTTGGTGGTCGACCAGACCAGGTCGAGCGGCGCGGCGATGGTGATCTCGTTGTCGGTGTGCCCCGGGACGTCCCGGGGCGGCGGCAGCAGGGCGAGCAGCTCGCGTGGCGAGTGCTCCGGGCAGATGTCGGCGTCGGCCGGCGCGCCGTGGCCGCGCTGGAGCTCCGCCACCACCCCGAGGACGCCGAGGGAGTCGATCCCGAGGTCGGTGAACGTCACCCCGGCATCGCCCACCTGCTCGTCGGTGACGGTCACGCCGGTGCACCTGCTGATCAGTGCCGCCAGGTCGCCCGCGGTCAGCGTCGTGCCCATCTCATCACTCCTGTCGTGCCGGTTCGGGGCGCCGCAGCACCAGTGCCGAGTTGCCGCCGGTCAGCCCTCGGGCCAGGACCAGCGCCGTGCGGACGTCGACCTCCCGCGCGCGGCGGGTGACCAGGTCCAGTTCCGGGCGGTGGCGGTCGACGTTGGGCGTCGGCGGGACGACACCGCGGTCGATGGCCAGCACCGCGGCCACCACGTCCAGCGGCGCCGCGCCCGCGTAGCAGCGGCCGTAACCGGTCTTGGGCGCGGTCACCGGCACCCGGCCGGCCCGCACGCCGAGCAGCTCGCGCAGCGCCCGCGCCTCGGCGTCGTCACCCCGCCGGTCGGCCAGCGCGTCGAGGAACACGACGTCCACGTCCTCGGGGCGCGCACCGGCTTCGGCCAGCGCGGCGCGGGCGGCGCGGCACAACCCCTCCGCCGAGCGCACCAGGTCGGTGCCGGTGAACGTCGCGCCGTGCCCGGCCACGACCGCCAAGCCGCGCCTGCCGTGGCGGCGGGCGACGTCCTCCCTCTCCACCACGAGCATCGCCCCGCCCTCCGCGGGCACGAAGCCCGCCGCGGCGTCGGTGTGCGGCAGGTAGGCGGCCGTCGGCTCGGCGCTCGCGCTGAGCAGGCCGTGACCCCGCTGGCAGCACAGCGCGAACGGGGAGAACGGGGCCTCCGCGCCGCCCACCAGCATCGCCAGCGCGCCCCGGCGCAGCTCGTCGACGGCGGCCGCGACCACGTCCAGCCCGCCCGCCTCGTCGGCGACCAGCACACCGGACGGCCCGCGCAGCCCGTGCCCGATGGAGATCTGCCCCGAGCCGGCGGCGTAGAACCAGGCGATGGACTGGTAGGGCCCGACGTGGGTCGGCCCGTCCCGCCACAACCGCTCGATCTCCCGCTGCCCGAACTCCACCCCGCCCGAGTAGCTCGCGGTCATCACGCCGATCCCGAACGGCGGCACGGTCGCGGGGTCCAGTCCCGCGTCGCGCAACGCCATCGACGCGGCCGCCAGCGCGAAGTGGGTGAACCGGTCGGTTTGCACCGCGATCCGCGGCTCGACCCAGTCGGCGGCCTCGAAGTCGGCGACCTCGCCCACCAGCGCCACGCCGTACGGGTCGGAGTCGAACCGGACCGATGGCCGCAGGGCGCTGCGGCCGTCGACGGCGGCCGACCAGAAGGCGTCGACACCGATCCCGGTCGGCGCCACCACCCCCGAGCCGGTGACCACGGCCGCGCGGCTCATGACCGCGCCGGGTCGGTGAGCACGACGGCCGACTGGAACCCGCCGAACCCGCTGCCCAGCGACAGCACCGTGCGCAGGTGGCGCTCGCGGGCCGTGCCGGGCACGTAGTCCAGGTCGCATTCGGGGTCGGGTGTGCGCAGGTTCGCGGTCGGCGGCACGACGCCGTGCACCATGGCCAGCACGCAGGCGACCAGCTCGATGGCCCCGATCGCGCCCAGGGAGTGGCCGACCATGGACTTGATCGAGCTGACCGGCACCTCGTGCGCGTGCCGTCCCATCGCCCGCTTGAGGGCGGCGGTCTCGTGGCGGTCGTTCTGCCGGGTGCCCGAGCCGTGCGCGTTGACGTAGTCGACGTCGGCGGCGGACCGCCGGGCCGACTCCAGCGCCCGGCACGCGGCCTCGGCGAGCTCCACGCCGTCGGTGGTCAGCCCGGTCATGTGGTGGGCGTTGCTGCGGGTGGCGAACCCGCCGACCTCGGCCAGCGCGCGTGCGCCGCGCCGGCGGGCGTGGTCGGACTCCTCCAGCACCAACACCGCCGCGCCCTCGCCGAGCACGAACCCGTCCCGGTCGCGGTCGAAGGGCCTCGCGGCGGTCGCCGGCTCCTCGTTGCGGGCCGAGGTCGCGCGGATGGCGTCGAAGCAGGCCACCGTGATCGGCGAGATCGGCGACTCGGCCGCGCCCGCCACCACCACGTCGGCCCGGCCGTCCTCGACCAGGCGGGCCCCGTGACCGACCGCGTCGAGCCCGGCGGTGCAGCCCGTGGAGACACCGCGCACCGGCCCCTGTGCGCCGACGCGTTCGGCGACCTCGGCCGCCAGCGCGCTGGGGGACAACGCCCGGTGCAGGAACCGCGACGCCCGCGACGGGTCGACCAGCCACCGCCGGCCCTCGGCGGAGGTGATGGCGTAATCGCGTTCGAGCACCGTCGTGCCGCCGACCGCGGAGCCCATGCACACCCCGATCCGCCACGGGTCCGGCGCGCACAGGTCCGCCTGCCGCCACGCCTCGTCGGCCGCCACCGCGGCGAACTGGGCGTAGCGGTCCATCCGGTCCACGTCGGCGGCGCCCAACCCGTGGTCCAGCGGGTCGAAGTCGCACTCGGCGGCAATCCGGGACCGGAACCCCGACGCGGGGAACAGCGAGATGGGCCGGGTCGCCGTGCGGCCGGCGGTCAGCAGGTCCCAGAACGCGGGCGTGCCCGTGCCGCCCGGCGCGACGACCCCCAGACCCGTGACGACCGCACGGCGGATCACCGGGCTCCCTCCACGCGGACGTGCCGCGTGCCCCCGGTCTCGGTGTCCACGTGCCCGAGCTCGGGCGCGGGGGCCAGCGGGCTGAGCTGGAACAGCACGCGTGCCGTGGTCGAACCGGTGTTGCGCAGCCGGTGGCGGGTGCCGATGGGCACCAGCACCGCCTGGTCCCGGGTCAAGGCGTGCGGCACGTCGTCGAGGTCCAGGGTGATCGAGCCCTCGACGACGAACAGGAACTCCTCGGAGTACGGGTGGTAGTGCTCGTCCACCTGCTCGCCCGGCTCCACGGTGGCCACGCCGAGGAAACCCGCCGTCGAGCCGGTGGTCACCGGGCTGAGCAGGATCCGCAGCGCCCCGCCCCGCCGCCGGTTGGCGACCACGTCGTCCAGGCTCATCACCCGGTGCGTCGGCGCGCTCATGGTCCGGGCCTGACGGTGCGGTCCGTGACCAGCGTCATCGGGCGCACCTCGTGCACGAGGTCGGCGGGCGGTGCGATGGGGTGCGGCGGCTCGCCGGCGGTCTCCACGACCCGGACCACCAGGTCGCGGCGACGGCACACGGTGACGCCCGCCTCCCCGTTCGGGAACTGCCGGACCAGCGCCGCCGCGAGCTCGCGCCCTCGTCCCGGTGCGGCCTCGTAGAGCGTCGCGTGCCGGTCCGCGCGCCCGGTCGGCTCCGACCGCGCGATCCGCACCCCCATCACCGCGGAGGCCAGGAACCGGCGCACACCGGGCTCGTCGGACATGTCGCGCCCGTGCAGCAGGTGCGGTTGCAGCAGCGTCTCGACGGCCTGGATGTGCGGCTGCGACCGGAGGTGCCGGATCGCCTCGATCGGCGTGCACCGGATGTCGATCAGCCGGACCACGTGCGTGCCGACCATGAACACCGACGTGCGGTCGAGCAGCGGGCGCGCGCGGCCGGGCGCGCCGCCGGGCGCCGGACCCCGGTAGCCGGACATGATCTCCGCCACGGCGGACTCCGAGCCCGGTTTCACCGGGAACGTCAACGCGTAGCGGCCCACGTCACGCTCCTCGGCTCGTCGGCACGCGCGTCCGCCGCGGTGGTGGCGCGTCGCACCTCGTAACGCAGCGACCGGCGCGAGACCGCGCACGCCACCAGCGGCGCGGCCAGGGCGCGGTGCTCCGGCCCGGCCTCCCACGCCAGGAAGTGGGCGGGTGAGGCCCACTCGCTGAGGACGAGCCACTCCGCCGGGTCGTCGGCGGACTGGCAGACCTGGTCGGACAGGTAGCCGTCGACCGCGGCCACCCGGTGCCGGATCGCGTCGTAGGCGTCGAGGAAGCGCTGCTCAGCGCCCTCGGTCAACCGGAGGTGGAACAGGACTCTCAGCATGGCGACCGCGTTTCGTCGGCCGGCGTCGTGATCGGACGCCGGGCGGGGTTCGACCCAGCATCGGCAGTGCGATCCACCGGTCGCAATGCCGGTGCCGCCATGGGACGACCCGTTCACCCGGAGAGGTCAGATGCCCGCGCCACGCCCGTGGGAGAGGGAGGAAGAAGGGGATCGGCGATGCCATCATCGGGTCCGCAACCCGCCCCACCGGGTACAGCTCACGGCCCGGCATCACGGTCGGTGTTCGCACCCGCCGGTCGCCCCGCCGTCGTCCGTCCACTCAGGACTACGGGCCGGCCGGTCCGGCACGACCGCACCGGCACCGCGGCGACGATCGACCAGGTCCGCACCCGCCGGTGGACCCTCCACTGTGGCGTGACGGGTGGTCGGCCGGTCCGCGCGCCGCGCGGAATGCCGAAGGAAGGGCTTGCCGGCTTCGAAATGCGGTGGGCGCCCCTCCTCGTGTCTGTGGGTGCGTGTTGAGGCGCGTAAGAGTGAACACCCGTGGTGTCCATCACACCCCAATGGTCTTTTGTGTCCATACGGCCTGGCCGTAGATGTGCGGAGACGGCGAGGTGTTCCGGGGAAACCGACGTGGAATACCGATCGGCCGCCGGTGGATCGGGGCAGTTCGAGTCGTTCCCATGAGGACTGTTTCCGCCACTTGGCCGATCCCGCTTTTTTGGGTCGGTTCACGACAGGTCGCCTGGAAATTCCATACAGCGTTGACTGGGCCGCTCAGCCGGTCGGCTGATTGAGCGGGTCGTGATCACACTCGTATGGTGGGCTCGTAATTTGTGGCGGGACGGCACCGCATCGTCCTCCGCGCGGTTGTCCACGAGCCGTCCACGGTCCCTTGCGCACGGTCAACGACGACTGGGCGGCAATCATTCGACACGGAATCGCCGGGTGGATTCACGGTGCTCCCGGAAAGGCGGGCGAAATTGTTGCGCGAGCAGGGTGTCGATTCGCCGTCGGACGCGTACGGGCCGGTGGTGTCCCGCGGGGTGCTGCGCCGGGTGGCCTACCCGGTCCTGTTGTTGCTGGTAATGGGTACCGGCGTGGCGGTGGTGCTGCTGGACTGGCCGCCGTCGGTGGTCAGCCCGCTGTTCCTGCTCGGCGTGGTCGGCTACTTCACGGTGCTGGAGCGCGTCATCCCGTTCAACCCGGATTGGCACCCGACCGCGCGGGAATGGGGCTGGTACGGCGCCTACTTCATCCTGACCGCGGTCGGCGCGGGCGTCGCCCAATTCGTGGTCACCCTCGTGGTGGGCGTGGTCGCGCCCCTCGACCCGTCGTTGCCCGTTTGGGCAGAAATTCCCGCCGCACTGCTGCTCGGTTCTCTCGGCAGCTATGTCATGCACCGGTTGGGGCACACCAACCGCTTCCTGTGGCGGTTCCACGGCGTGCACCACGTGCCGGCCAAGGTGAACGTCGGCAACAACGGCGTCAACCACGTCTTTGACATCGTCCTGGCCCAAGGCGTGGTCCAGCTCTCGCTCGCCCTGGCCGGATTCTCCGCCGACTCGGTCCTCGTCGTGGGCATGTTCGTGACCGCCCAGGGTTACTTCACGCACGCGAACGTGGACGTGCGGCTCGGCCGCTTCAACCACGTCCTGGCCAGTCCCGAACAGCACCGGCTGCACCACAGCAACAACCCCGAGGAAGCCGGCCACTACGGCTCCGACCTGGCCATCTGGGACCACCTCTTCCGCAGCTACACCTGGGTGCCCGGACGCACTCCCCGGGCGATCGGCCTGTTCGACCCGATGTCGTTCCCCCGCACCGAGTCCCTCGTCGCGAGCCTCCTGCACCCGATCCGCCCGAGGCGGCGCGTCGAGGAGCCCGGCGGCGGGACCCGACCCTGACCCCCACCCGACCCCCGCACCACCACCTCCCTGCGCCGGCCCCAACGCCGGATCTCTCCAGCGGCCCGCCGCCACCTGCGGCGGCGGTTCGCGCTGCTCTCGCGAAGGATTTCGAATCCATGCCCAAAAGCACGTCCACGAGCACATCACCTCGGGACAACCGGCTGGCGATCATCGGCATCGGTTGCCGGCTGCCCGGCGGCGCGTCCGACCACCGCACGTTCTGGCAGAACCTCCTCGACGGCAAGGACTGCATCACCGACACGCCGCCGGACCGCTACGACGTGGGCACCCTCGGCAGCCGCGACAAGGCGAAGCCGGGCAGGCTGGTCGGCGGTCGCGGGGGCTACATCGACGGCTTCGACGAGTTCGACCCCGCGTTCTTCGGCATCAGCCCGCGCGAGGCCGAGCACATGGATCCGCAGCAGCGCAAGCTCCTGGAAGTCGCGTGGGAGGCGCTGGAGGACGGCGGGCAACGGCCTGGTGAGCTGGCCGGCTCGGACGTCGGCGTGTACGTCGGCGCGTTCACGCTGGACTACAAGATCCTCCAGTTCGCCGACCTGAGCTTCCAGACGCTGGCCGCGCACACCGCCACCGGCACGATGATGACGATGGTGTCGAACCGGATCTCCTACTGCCTCGACCTGCGCGGACCCAGCGTCTCCATCGACACCGCGTGCAGCTCGTCGCTGGTGGCGGTGCACCTGGCCTGCCAGAGCCTGCTGCGCGGAGAGACCGACCTGGCGCTCGCGGGCGGCACCCTGCTGCACCTGACCCCGCAGTACACGATCGCCGAGACCAAGGGCGGGTTCCTGTCCCCACAGGGGCGTTCGCGGACCTTCGACGCCGCCGCCAACGGCTACGTGCGCGCCGAGGGCGTGGGCATGGTCGCCATCAAGCGCCTCGCCGACGCCGAGCGCGACGGCGACCCGATCCACGCGGTGATCATCGGCACCGGCGTCAACCAGGACGGCCGCACCAACGGCATCACCGTGCCCAGCGCCGACGCCCAGGTCCAGCTGATCAAGCGGGTCTGCGCGGAGGCGGGCATCACCCCGGGCGACCTGCAGTACGTGGAGGCGCACGGCACGTCCACCCCGGTCGGCGACCCGATCGAGGCCAACGCGCTGGGCCGTGCGCTGGCCGAGGGACGCGCCCCGGGAGCCCGCTGCTACGTGGGCTCGGTCAAGACCAACATCGGCCACACCGAGTCCGCCGCGGGCATCGCGGGCCTGATCAAGACGACGCTGGCGCTCAAGCACCGGCTCATCCCGCCGCACATCAACCTCGACCGGGTCAACCCCGAGATCGACCTGGACGCGCTGCCCTTCGAGATCCCCACCGAGGTCGTGCCGTGGCCCGAGCACGAGGGTCCGGCCCTCGCGGGCGTGAACTCCTTCGGCTTCGGCGGCACCAACGCCCACGTCCTGCTCGAAGAGGCGCCGCCGCGCGCGTCGCGCTCCCAGGTCGACCCCGCCGCGACCCCGGCGCGGACCGTGCTGCCGCTGTCCGCCCGCGACCCCGGCGCGCTGGGCGAGCTGGCCGCGGGCATCCGCCGTGAGCTGGCCGCGGGCGCGTCGGTCACCGACGTCGCGCACACCCTGGCGCACCGTCGCCAGCACCACGAGCACCGGTTGGCGATCGCCTACTCCACCGCCGACGACCTGGACGCGGCGCTGGCCGCCCGCGAGCGGGGCGAAGCGCACCCCGACGTGGTCGAGAACCAGGCGCCCGCCGAACCGCGCGACCCGGTGTGGGTGTTCACCGGCATGGGCCCGCAGTGGTGGGGCATGGGGCGCGGCATGATGGCCGCCGACCCGGTGTACCGCGCGGTGGTCGAACAGGTCGACGCGGAGATCCGCAAGCAGGCCGGGTGGTCGCTGATCGAGCAGATGGCCGCCGACGAGGCCGACTCGGCGATGGCGGAGACCTGGCTCGCCCAGCCCGCCAACTTCGCGGTCCAGATCGCCCTGGCGGCCGTGTGGCGCGCGCGGGGCGTGCGCCCGGCCGCCATCGTCGGGCACAGCACCGGTGAGATCGCCGCGTTCTACGAGGCGGGCGTGTACTCGCTGGCCGACGCGGTCGACGTGGTCCTGCAACGCAGCCGGCTCCAGCAGAAGCTGGTCGGCACCGGCACGATGCTCGCCGTCGGCCTGACCGAGGACGAGGCGAGCGCCCACGTGCGGCCCTACGGCGACCGCGTGTCCGTCGCCGCGGTCAACTCACCGACGTCGGTGACGCTGGCCGGTGACGAGGACGCCCTCGGCGAGGTGCGCGACGCGCTGACCGCGGCCGGCGTGTTCGCGAAGTTCCTCGCCGTCCGGGTGCCCTACCACAGCGCCCGCATGGAGGCGATCAAGGACGAGCTGGTCACCGCCCTGTCCGGGCTGCGCCCCGAACCGGCGACCGTGCCGCTGTACCTCACCGGGCGGGAGGGCCGCGCCCGCGGCCCGGAGCTGGACGGCGGGTACTGGTGGGACAACGTGCGCGACCGCGTGCGCTTCCGGGCCGCCGTGGACGCCATCGCCGTCGACGGCCACCGGTTGTTCCTGGAGATCGGCCCGCACCCGGTGCTCGCGCACTCCATCGCCGAGTGCCTGGCCGCGCACGGCATCGAGGGCCGTGCCGTGCCGTCGATCCGCCGCATGGAGGACGAGCCCGCCCGGCTGAACCGCTCCGTGGCCGAGCTGCACACCCTCGGCGTCCCGCTGGACTGGGCGGTGCTCCAGCCCGCCGGGTCGCCGGTGCCGTTGCCGCGCTACCCGTGGCGGCGCGACCGGTACTGGGTGGAGCCCGCGTCGGTCGAGCAGATCCGCCTCGGCCACCGCGACCACCCGCTGCTCGGTCGCCGCGTCGCGGGCGCCGAGCCCACCTGGGAGGCCCGGATCGACGTCGAGGACCTGCCGTACCTCGACGACCACCGCATCGAGGGCAACGCCCTGTTCCCCGCCGCCGGGTACGTGGAGATGGCCGCGCAGGCCGTGCGCGCGTTGACCGGCGGCGCGTCGGCCGCGATCGCCGACCTCGAACTGCGCAAGGCGTTGTTCGTGTCCGACACCGAGTCCAGGACGGTGCGGCTGTCGTTCTCCGGTGAGAACGCCGGGTTCACCATCGCCTCGGTCACCGATCCCGCGCAGGAGCGCGTCGTGCACGCGGCGGGCGTGGTGCGCGCCGGGCAGCGCGGGGGACCGGTGGCCCCACTGGACCTCGACGCCGTCCGCGGCCGGGCCGAACGGCTCGTCGCGGGCCCCGACTGCTACACCGAGCTGGCCGGGTTGGGCTACCACTACGGCCCGGCGTTCCAGGGCATCGCCGAGGTGTGGGTGTCCGAGGGCGAGGCGCTGGCCCGCATCCGACCCACCGCGGGCATCGACGCCTCCGGGCACCACGTGCACCCGGTGCTGCTCGACTCGTGCTTCCAGACCCTGCTCACGCCGTTGCTGGCCGCGCCGCCCGCGCCGGGCACGGGCATCCGGCTGCCGCTGTCGATCGAGGAGGTCCGGCTCGACCCGGTGGGCGACCAGGAGCTGTGGGCGCACGCCGTGATCACCGACCGCGACGGCGGCGACCTGGTCGGCGACATCCGGGTCTACGCGGCCGACGGCACCCCGCTCGGTGACGTGCGCGGGTTCCGCGCCGCCGACGTGGAGAAGGCCGCCACGGCGGTCGGCCGGGCCACCGTCGACAGCTGGCTGGCCAAGGTCGCCTGGCCGGTGTGCCCGCCCGCGCCCGAACCCGAGCACGCCGAGGGCCGCTGGCTGCTGCTGGCCGACTCGGGCGGCGTCGCGGACGAGCTCGCGGCGGCGTTGCGCGCCACCGGCAGGCACTGCCACCTCGTGCGGCCCGGGCTCGGCTACCGGCGCGGCCGGTGGGAGTCGACGGTCACCGCCGGGGAGCTCGGCGACCTCTCCCGGCTGGCCGCGGACCTCGCCGAGGAGCACGGCACGCGGTTCGAGGGCGTGGTGCACCTGTGGAACCTGGACCAGCCGGACCTGGACGGCCTGACCCGCGCCGACCTCGACCGCGCCACCGGTCAAGGCGCGTACTCGCTGGTCGTCCTCGCGCAGGCGCTGCTGGCCGGTGAGCTGACCGGCCGGGTGCACGTGGTCACCCGGGGCGCGCAGGCCGTGGCGGAACAGGACCTGGTGCGGCCCCTGGGCGCACGGGCGTGGGGGATCGGCCGGGTGCTGTGGCACCAGGAGCTGACCGCCCACCGGGGCAAGCTGATCGACCTGGACCCCACCGGACCGGTCGGACCGGAGGCCCGCCGCGCCGAGGTCGACGCGCTGCTGCGCGAGGTGCTGGCGCCGTTCGACGCGGAGGTCGAGGGCGTCGGCGTGGTCGACGAGGTCGCCCTGCGCGGCGCGGACCGGCACACCAGCAGGCTGCTCCCGGCCGCGCCCGAGCTGACCCAGCCCCTGCCGCTGAGCCTGCGCCCGGACGGCAGCTACCTGGTCACCGGCGCGTTCGGCGCGCTCGGCCAACTGCTCTGCCGCACGCTGGCCGCCCGGGGGGCGCGCCGGCTGATCCTGGTCGGCCGCACCAGGCTGCCCGAGCGGGCCTGGTGGAGCATGATCGACCGCGACACCCCGGTCGGCCGGTCGGTGCGGTTCGTCCGCGACCTGGAAGCCCTGGGCGCGCAGGTGATCCTCGCCCCGGTGGACATCACCGACGAGCGGTCGCTGGTCACGTGGTTGGCGGACTACCGCCGTGAGCACGCCCAACCGATCCGGGGCGTGTTCCACCTCGCGGGCCACGTCCGGGACACCCTCGTCCCGGCGATGGACCGCACGGGCTTCGACGCCGTGCACGACCCCAAGGTCGTCGGCGCCTACCTGCTGCACCACCACCTGCGCGACGAGCCGCTCGACCACTTCGTGCTGTTCGCCTCGATCGCGTCGCTGCTGTCCACCGCCGGGCAGACCAACTACGCCGCCGGCAACGCCTTCCTGGACGCGCTGGCGCACCACCGCCGGGCCCGCGGCCTGCCCGCGCTCAGCATCGACTGGGGGCCGTGGGCCACCGGCATGATCGAGGAGCTGGGCCTGGTGGAGCACTACCGGGTCAGCCGGGGGATGACCTCGCTGTCACCGGAAGCCGGCATGGCCGCGCTGGAGCGGGTGATCGGCCAGGACGAGCCCCAGCTGCTGGTGGCCACGGTCGCCGACTGGTCGGTGTTCCTGTCCTGGTACGGCACGACGCCGCCGCTGGTCAGCGCGCTCGCCGCCGCCGCGGCGGACTCCGCACCGGCCGAGTCCGGCAGCTTCCTGGACACCTTCCGCGCCGCTGACGCCGCAACCCGGCGGGAACTGGTGGCCGAGCGGTTCACCGACATCGTGGCGGGCGTGCTGAGGGTGCCCGCCGAGCAGGTCGAGCCGTCCTCCGGGCTCACCGCGGCCGGCCTGGACTCCCTGCTGGCGATGGAGCTGCGGGCCAGGATCACCACCGAGCTGAAGGTCAGCCTGCCGGTGGTCGCCCTGCTCAGCGGCACGCCGGTGGCCGAGCTGGTCGAGCAGGTGCACGCGGGCCTGATCGCGCACGCCGCCACCGGTGACCAGGACGAGACCGCGGTGGAGGTGTTCACCGACGCCCACCGGTTCCCGTTGACGCAGAACCAGAAGGCCCTGTGGTTCCTCAAGCAGCTCAACCCCGACGGCTTCGCCTACAACATCGGCGGCGCGGTCGAGGTGGCCGCCGAGCTGGACCCGGAGCTGATGTTCGACGCGGTGCGCACGCTCATCGCCCGCCACCCGTTGCTGCGCGCGAACTTCACCATGGAGAAGGGACAGGCGATCCAGCAGATCTCGGCGTCCGCGGAGGCCGACGTCGCCCTGTTCGACGTGGCGGACCGCGACTGGGACGAGATCTACCGGATGATCATCGCCGAGTACCGCGAGCCGTACGACCTGGAGCACGACCCGCTCGTGCGCTTCCGGCTCTTCCGCCGCGGCCCCGACCGCTGGGTGATCATGAAGGCGGTGCACCACATCATCTCCGACGCCATCTCCACGTTCACGTTCATCGAGGAGCTGCTGTCGGTCTACGAGGGACTCCGTCGCGGTGAGGCGGTGCGGCTGCCCGAGCCGACCGCGCAGTACCTGGACTTCCTCAACTGGCAGAACAGGTTCCTGGCCAGTCCCGACGCCGGCCGGATGCTGGAGTACTGGCGCGGGCACCTGCCCGAGCGCACGCCGGTGCTGAACCTGCCGACCGACAAGCCGCGGCCGGTCGTGCAGACCGACAACGGCGCGTCGGAGTTCTTCGTCCTGGACACCGACCTCAGCGCCCGCGTGCACCGGTTGGCCCGCGAGCACGACGTCACCGTGTTCGTGGTGCTGCTGGCCGCCTACTACCTGCTGCTGAGCCGCTACTCCGGGCAGGACGACATCATCGTCGGCAGCCCGGTGACCGGCCGCACCGAGGAGGACTTCGCCTCGGTCTACGGCTACTTCGTCAACCCCCTGCCGCTGCGGGCGGACCTGTCGGCCGCACCGGACGTCGGCAGCCTGCTCGCCCAGGTCCGCTCGACCGTCCTCAACGGACTGGACAACCAGGAGTACCCGTTCGTGCTGCTGGTGGAGGAGCTGGGCCTGCGCCACGACCCGAGCCGGTCGGCGGTGTTCCAGGCGATGTTCATCCTGCTGGCGCACAAGGTGTCCACCGAGAAGTACGGCTACCGCCTGGAGTACATCGAGCTGCCCGAGGAGGAGGGCCAGTTCGACCTCACGCTCTCGGTCTACGAGGACGAGGCGGACCAGC
This sequence comes from Saccharothrix sp. S26, assembly GCF_021390395.1. Classification (GTDB taxonomy): domain Bacteria; phylum Actinomycetota; class Actinomycetes; order Mycobacteriales; family Pseudonocardiaceae; genus Actinosynnema. Next base: position 100,137 of record NZ_JAJUWT010000012.1, on the reverse strand, counting down.
GGTTCCACTGCGCGTTCAAGTACAACACCGACCTGTTCTTCGCCGAGACGGTCAGCCGGATGGCCGGCCACTACGTGACCCTGCTCGACAGCCTCACTGGCGCGTCCCCCGACACGTCCACCGGTGAGCTCGCCCTGCTCCGGCCGGCCGAGCGCGCCGCGATCCTGGACGAGTGGAGCGGGGCGGCCCGCACCGCGCCCGCGGACGTGCCGGTGACGACGCTGGTCGCCGAGGCCGCGGCGGCCACCCCGGACGCCGTCGCCGTCGTGACGCCCGCCGACTCGGGGGCCGACCGGCTCACCTACGCCGACCTGGAACGGCGGGCCACGAGCATGGCCCACGTGCTGCGCGCGCGGGGCGTGCGGGACGGCGCGGTGGTGGCCCTGTGCCTGGAGAAGTCGGCCGACCTGGTGGTCGCCCTGCTCGCCGTGCTCAAGGCGGGCGGCGCCTACCTGCCCTTGGACCCCGACTACCCGACCGAACGACTGGAGCACATGGTCCGCACGGCGGGCACCGCCTTCCTGGTGTCCGACGGGCGCACCCGCGACCGGCTGGCCGGGCTCTCCGCACCGGTCGTCGACGTGGCCGACCTGGCCGCCGGCACGACCGCCGGCGACGACGACCTGGAACCGGTCGACCCGGACAGCACGGCCTACGTCATCTACACCTCCGGTTCCACCGGCACGCCGAAGGCCGTCCGCGTCACGCACCGCAACCTCGCGTCGGCCTTCGCCGCCTGGCGGCAGGAGTACCGGCTCGACACCGACGCGCGGGTGCACCTGCAGATGGCGGGCTTCGCGTTCGACGTGTTCACCGGCGACCTGGTCCGGGCGCTGTGCTCGGGCGGCACGCTGGTGCTGGTCCCGCGTGACCTGCTGTTCGACACCGCGCGCCTGTACGACACGATGGTGACCGAGGGCGTGGACAGCGCCGAGTTCGTCCCCGCGATCGTGCGCGGCCTGATGGGCCACTGCGAGCGGACCGGCGCGCGGCTGGACTTCATGCGGCTGCTGGTCGTCGGCTCCGACGTGTGGAAGGTCGAGGAGTACCGGCGGCTCAAGGGCCTGTGCGGCCCGGACACCCGGGTGGTCAACTCCTACGGCCTCACCGAGGCCACCATCGACAGCGCGTTCTTCGAAGGCCCGGTCGACGACCTGGAACCCGGCCGGGTGGTGCCGATCGGGCGGCCGTTGCCCAACTCGGCGCTGTACCTGCTCGACGAGCGGGGCGAACCGGTGCCGCAGGGCGTCGTCGGCGAGCTGTGGATCGGCGGCGGCGGTGTCGCCGGGGGCTACGTGGGCGACCCCGAGCAGACGGCGCAGCGCTTCGCCACCCGCGACCTGGACGGGCGGAGGGTCCGGCTGTACCGGACCGGCGACCTCGCCCGCTGGACCGCGAACGGCGTGGTCGAGCTGCTGGGCCGGGCCGACGGCCAGGTGAAGGTGCGCGGCCACCGCGTCGAGGTCGGCGAGGTGGAGGCCCAGCTGACCCGGTGGCCCGGCGTGGCGCAGGCGGTGGTGCTGGTGCGCCCCGACGCGCGCGGCGAGGACACCCTGTTCGCCTACTGCGTCCCGACCGAGGGCACCGAGCTCGACAGCCGGGCGTTGCGCGCCCACCTGGGCGAGTACCTGCCCACGTTCATGATCCCGGCCCACCTCGTCGCGGTGCCGGAACTGCCGTTGACCTCCAACGGCAAGGTGGACGTGGACGCGCTGCCGCTGCCCGCCGCGGTGGACGACATCGCCTACGAGCCCCCGGTCACGCTGTACGAGGTGCGCACCGCCAAGCACTGGCAGTCCTTGCTGGCGGTCGACCGCGTGGGCCTGGAACAGGACTTCTTCGAGTCCGGCGGCAGCTCGATCACGCTGATCGAGCTGATCCACCACCTCCAGACCGAGTTCGCCATCACCATCCCGGTGAGCCTGCTGTTCCGGGTGACCACCCTGCGCGGCATGGCCAAGACGGTCGAGCACATCGTCACCGGGCAGATCGCCGGCGCGAAGCCGTACCTGGTGTTCAACCCCGACCGGGAGCCGACGCTGTTCTGCTTCCCGCCGGCGGGCGGGCACGGCCTGGTCTACCGGCTGCTGGCCGCGCACCTGGGCGAGCACCGGCTCGCCGCGTTCAACTACGTCCCCGGCGACGGCAAGGTGACCGAGTACGCCGACCTCGTGGAGTCGTTGCAGCCACAGGGGCCCTACCAGCTGTTCGGCTACTCGCTCGGCGGCAACCTCGCCTTCGAGGTGGCCAAGGAGCTGGAACGGCGCGGGCACGTGGCGGCGCACGTGGTGATCATGGACTCCTACCGGATCCCGGAGCGGTTCACCCTGGCCGAGGAGCACGTGGCGGAGTTCGAGCACGAGCTGTCCGAGCACCTGGCCCGGCACACCGGCTCGGCCACCGTGGCGGAGGAGACCATGCGGCAGGCGCGCGAGTACCTGCACTACTCCAGCGCCACGCCGAACCTGGGCACGGTGTCCGGGCCGGTCACGGTGATCTCCGACGAGCAGAAGGTCGAGTTCTACGCCGCGTCCGCGCACGGCACGTGGCACGGCGCGTCCGGTTCGGGCACCACCGTGCTGGCCGGGTCCGGCGTGCACGCGGAGATGCTGGACGGGGAGCACCTGACCCGCAACGCCGACCTGCTGCGCGCCGTCCTCCAGGCGGGAGGTGTCCGCGATGTCGCGTAACGCCAGGGTCGTCTGGGAGCGGCGGACCCGCACCCCCGACGTCAAACCCAGGGTCATCGTGATCGGCGCCGGCGTGGCCGGCATGGCGGTCGGCTGCTACGGCCAGATGAGCGGCCTGGAGACGCGGATCTTCGAGTCGCACGTGCTGCCCGGCGGTTGCTGCACGGCCTGGGCCCGCGACGGCTACCTGCTCGACTACTGCATCGACTGGCTCAACGGCACCGCGCCCGACAACGAGGCCAACCAGGTCTGGCGGGAGCTCGGCGCGCTGGACGGCAAGACGGTCACCACGTTCAGCGAGTTCAACCGGGTCGTCGCGCAGGACGGCCGCTCGGTCACCTTCCACACCGACCCCGACCTGTTGCAGGCGGAGCTGGAGTCGTGCTCGCCCGCCGACGCGGCGGAGATCCGGGCGTTCTGCGCGGACCTGCGCCGCTTCGGCCGGGTGGACATCCACCCGTTCCTCACCCCGCCGCCGCTGATGTCGTGGCGGGAGAAGCTGAGGATGCTCGGCAAGGTGCTGCCCGCGTTCCGGTTGTTCTGGCGCACCGGCGGCACCCAGATGGCCGACTTCGCCGACGGCCTGCGCGACCCGTTCCTGGCCACGGCGTTCCGCAACATGTTCTTCCAGGACCCGCAGAACTTCGCCCTGCTGCCTTACCACTACACGATGTCCCAGGCGCACAAGGGCAACGTGGGCGTGCCGCAGGGCGGGTCGCTCGGGCTGGCCCGGTCGATCGAGGAGCGTTACGCGGGCCTGGGCGGGCGCATCGACTTCCGCGCCAAGGTCGTCCGCGTGCTCGTCGAGGACGGGCGCGCGGTCGGCGTGGAGCTGCGCAACGGCGAACGGCACTACGCCGACCACGTGGTGGCCGCGTGCGACGGGTTGACCACGGTGTCCAAGCTGCTGGGTGGCGAGCACAGCAACCCGCGGTTGGACACCCTGCTCAACGAGGTGCTGCCCGACCCGGAGCAGCTGTACCCGGCGCTGGTGTCGGTGTTCGTCGGCTTCCGCGGCGACGTGGGCGCGGACGAACCGGTCAGCACCACCTACCTGCTGCCCGACGAGGACGCCGCCCGGCTGCCCGGCGCCCTCCAGAAGAGCCTGGTGGTGCACCTGAGGTCGCGGGTGCTCGCGGGGCTCGCGCCCGAGGGCCGGTCGCTGATCCACTGCAACTACTTCAGCGACTTCGAGACCTGGAAAGCGCTGCGCAAGACCGACCGGCGGGCGTACTGGGACCTCAAGCGCGAGCTGGCCGCGTTCATCAGGGAGTTCCTGGAACGCCGCTTCCCCGGCATCGGCGAGCGCATCGAGCTGGTCCAGATCGCCACGCCCGCGACCACCGAGCGCTACACCGGCAACCACCGCGGCGCGATCCTGGCCTGGAAGTCGCCCAGAGCGGACGACCTGCTCGACGAGCTGATCGCCAAGGACAAGTTGGCGCTGCCCGGCCTGGCGGGCTTCCACCTGGCCGGGCACTGGGTCGGCGGCGGCAGCCTGATCAAGGCGGCGTCGTCGGGCCGGTTCGCCGTGCAGTACCTGTGCCGCGAGCTCGGCGTGCCGTTCCGCGCGCAGGAGAGCGGCGGCACCGAGCCGTGGCACGCCGGGAAGCTCGGCGAACTGCCCCAACTGGACAACTGGACCGAGCGCCCGCGGGCCGCCCGACCGACAGCGAGGACGTCACGGACATGACCGGCGAGCGACGCAAGACGATGATCGTCATCGGCGCCGGCCTCGGCGGGCTCTCCGCCGGGTGCTACGCCCAGATGAACGGGTACGAGAGCCGGATCTTCGAGATGCACGAGATCCCCGGCGGGTGCTGCACCGCCTGGGACCGCGGCCAGTTCACCTTCGACTGCTGCGTGAGCTGGCTGCTCGGCAACGGCCCCGGCAACGAGATGCACCAGATCTGGCTGGAGCTGGGCGCGTTGCAGGGCAAGCAGATGCGCCACTTCGACGTGTTCAACATCGTGCGCGGCCGGGACGGGCGCTCGGTGTACTTCTACTCCGACCCCGACCGGCTCGAAGCGCACCTGCTCGACCTCTCGCCGGCCGACGCCAAGCTGATCCGCGAGTTCTGCGGCGGGCTGCGCAAGTTCCGCCGCGCCCTCGCGGTGTACCCGTTCCTCAAGCCGGTGGGCCTGATGGGCACGGTGGAGCGGGTGAAGATGCTCGCCTCCTTCATCCCGTACTTCAACGTGGTCCGCAAGTCGATCAGCACGCTGATGACGGACTACTCGGCGCGGTTCCGCGACCCGCTGCTGCGCGAGGCGTTCAACTACGTGCTGTACGAGAAGCACCCCGCGTTCCCCGTGCTGCCGTTCTACTTCCAGCTCGCCTCGCACGCCAACCTGTCCGCCGGCGTCCCCGAGGGCGGGTCGTTCGGATTGGCCAAGTCCATCGAGCAGCGCTACCTGAGGCTGGGCGGCGAGGTCACCTACAACGCCAAGGTGGAGGAGATCATCGTCGAGGACGGCCGGGCGGCGGGCGTGCGGCTGGACGACGGCCGCGAGTTCCGCGCCGACGTCGTGGTGTCGGCGGCCGACGGCCACACCACGATGATGAAGTTCCTCAAGGGCCGGTACCTCACCGACGAGTACCGGGAGCTCTACACCGAGACCATCGAGAAGCCGGGCATGGTGTTCCCCGGCTACGTGTGCCTGTTCCTCGGGCTGAACCGACCGGTGCCCGAGGGCGACCCGTGCACGACGCACCTGCTGACCGACGAGGAGAAGGCCGACCTCGTCGGCATCCGCGACGCCAGCATCAACATCCAGTTCCGCAGCCGGCACTACCCCGAGCTGTCGCCCGAGGGCACCACCGTGGTCTACATGACCTACTTCGCCGACATCGCGCCGTGGCGCGAGGTGGACGACTTCCCCGAGCAGGTGACGCGCCGCCGGGGCGGTGAGGTGCTGCACACGCTGCCGGTCCGGCACGGCCGCGGCTACTACGAGAACAAGCGCAGGACCAGGCTGGCCCTGATGCGCTACCTGGAGAAGCGCTACCCCGGCATCACGGACTCGGTGGTGGCGCGGGACCTGTCGACGCCCCTCACGCAGGTCAGGTACACCGGCAACTACGACGGCACGGTGCTGGGCTGGCAGCCGTTCGTCGACAGCGGCGAGACGCTGGAGGAGCTGGTGAAGAAGTACGGGCCCGGCCTGCCCGGCCTGCGCGACTTCTACCAGGCGGGCGTGTGGGCGACCACCGGCGGCCTGATCCGGGCCGCCGCGGCGGGCCGCCAGGTCATGCAGTTCATCTGCCGGGACGACGGCGTCGCGTTCACCGCGCACGTCGACGACACGGCGCCGCCGCCGACCCACGTCGTCATCCCGGTGGGACCACAGCCCGGCGAGGCCGCGGGTCGGCCGCTGGCGGCGCAGGCGGGGAGCCGCGGGTGAAGATCGAGAAGTGGGTGGTCCGCGAGCACCTGCCGGGCCTGCCCGACGTAAACCGCGTCTACGAGAAGGTCGTCGAGGACGTCGACGTCCGGCTCGCGCCGGACGAGATGCTGCTGGAGACCCTGTACGTGTCGGTCGACCCGTACCAGCAGGGGCTGGCGCTGGACACGCCCCTCGGCGAGCACATGGGCGCCGACTCGGTGATGCGGGTGCTGCGGGCCGGTCCCGACGCCGAGCACCGACCCGGCGACCTCGTGCAGGGGTTCGGCGGGTGGCGCAGCCACGTCATCAGCACGGGCGCCCCGCAACCGTGGGCGTCGACCTGGCACGTCGGCAGCGCGGCGCCGCTGGTGTTCCCGGGGTTCCGCGCGCTGGACCCGCAGCTGTACGGCAACACCGTGCCGCTGTACACCGCGATCAGCGCGCTCGGCGGCCCGGGCATGACCGCGTGGGGCGCGATGACCAAGGTGCTGCACGTGCGGCCCGGCGACAACGTGCTGATCAGCGGCGCGAGCGGGGCGATCGGCTCGGTGGCCGGGCAGTTGGCCCGACGCGCCGGCGGCCGGGTGGTCGGCACCACCGGCTACCCGGAGAAGGCCGACCACCTGCGCGAACTCGGGTTCCACGAGGTGATCGAGTACCGGCCCGGCGATCCGGCCGAGCAGGTGCGCGCCCGGCTCGCCGAGGTGTTCCCGCACGGCGTGGACCGCTACCTCGACACCCTGGGCGGCGTCCTGACCGACGAGGTGTTCGGCGTGCTGGCGGTGGGCTCCGAGATCGCCGTGTGCGCCCAGTTCGAGAGCCAGGCGGGCGGCCCGCAGGAAGGGCCGCGGCTGCTGCCGCTGCTCATGCGTCCCAGGGCCACCGTGCGCGGCATCTTCTCGCTGGAGTGGCTGGAGGACCCGGCCTGCGTGAAGGACCTGGAGGAGCGGTTCGGCCCGCTGGTGGCGTCGGGCGAGGTGGTCTACGACCACACCGTCCACCACGGGTTCGACGCGATCCCGCACGCCTACCGCAGCCTGTTCGTCGACCGTGCGGCGAAGCGGGGCAAGGTGCTGGTCGAGCTGTAGCCGGCGCGAGGTCGGACGAGGCGCCCGGTGGCCGACGCCACCGGGCGCCTCCGCTCAGGCGGAGCGCAGCGCCCGCAGGGCAAGGTCGGCGTGCACCTCCATCCGGGTCTCGCTCTTGACGACCTCCAGCACCCGGCGGTCCGGGCCGATGACGAACGTCCAGCGCCGGGTCCGCAGGGCCGACAGCGCGCCCGGCAGCGGCACCTTCCGCCGCACGCCGAAGATCGCGGCCACCGCACCGTCCGGATCGGACAGCAGGGGGTAGTCGAACCCGTTGGCCTCGGCGAACTCCCGCTGCTTGTCGACCGGGTCGGCGCTGATCCCGACCCGCTGCGCGCCCACCTCGGCGAACTCGGCCGCGAGGTCGCGGAAGTGGCAGCTCTCCATCGTGCAGCCCGGTGTCATGGCCGCGGGGTAGAAGAAGACCACCACGGGACCGGCGGCGGTGAACTCCGCCAGCGACCGCTCCTGCCCCTTGTGGTCGAGCAACGTGAAATCGGGAACCAGCTCACCCTTGTCCATGGCTCGATCGTATTGCGCCGCAAGCGCACCGCGTCCCGCCATTGCAGTGACGTCGACCGTCCGCAGTGGACTGGCCGTGACGTCGGCCCGGCGCGGGCCGGACCCGCCGACGACGAGCGGTCCGGGCACGGGTCGACCACCGTGCGCGGCGTCGCGCACGGATCGGGTCGCGCCCCGTCAGCCGGCGAGGAGGTCTTGTCGCATCCGGGCGGGCGGTCGAGGTGCCCGGCGGCGGCGCGCCTCGGCGCAGCCGACCAGCAGCACGCCCGCCACCAGCGGAAGGACCATGGCCCCCTCGACCGCCAGTGCGCACGTGAGTGCGATCCACAGCAGCAGTCTCATGGGGGAAGGCTAGGGAGACCCCGGTCACATCCGCACCTGATTTGGGCAAGACTTGAGGTAAGGGCCGGCTGCGCCGCGGCCCGCCGCTGGTCACGGCGAGGCGACGAACGCGCCATCCGAGATCGTTTTGTCGGACCCCCTCGCTAACCTCCCCGCCACACGTCGTGAACGACCGGCAGGAGGAACAGTGAGCTGGCTGGAAGCCCAATCCCAATCCGGGCGCGCCGCCGGGTACCAGGTGCGGCTCGGGGAGAACGGGCGCGTCCAAGCCCGCAACGGCAAGGGCAAGGTGCTGTCCTCGGTGCCCGCGTCGCTCAAGGACGACCCCGGTGTGGTCCAGCTGCGCCAGCTCGCCGAGTGGCTGGCACGGCACAAGGCCGAGTGCCTGGCCGCCGTGGACGGCTGGATGGTGCGCTCCCTGCCGGTGCCCGCCGCGTTGATCGGGGAGGTCTGGGCGGACGCCGCGTGGGCCGAAGCGCTGCGTGACCTCGTCGTCACGGCCGATGACGGCACGGGCGTCGAAACCGGGTTCCTGCGCGACGCCGACCCCGAGCGCGGGCTGGGCGTGGTCACGCTCGACGGCGACACCCGGCGCCTGAAGCCCGAGGTGGTGCGCATCCCGCACCCGGTGCTGCTGGACGACCTGGAGGAGCTGCGCGAGTTCGGCGCGGAGCTCGGCGTCGAGCAGAAGGTGCAGCAGCTGTTCCGGCGGACGTACGCCCGCCCGGCCGGCCTGGCGGGCAAGACCTCGGTGGACGACTACGCCGGCGGCAAGTTCGAGCAGCTCAACCACGCGTTGAGCCGTTGCCGCACGCTCGGCTACCCGGTGCGCGGCGGCGACGCGGTCTACGCGGCGTTCGAGGACGGCCGGGTGGTGGAGGCCCGCTACTGGCTCGGCTCGGACTACCCCGAGAGCGAGACGTGGACCGGCGAGCTGAGGTGGGCGCTGGAGGACGGAACCGGCCTGCCGCTGTCCGACGTCGGACCGGTCGCGTGGTCCGAGGGGATGCGCATGGCGGCGGCGATCCACGCCGGTCGCGTCGTCGAGGAAGCGGTGGTGGCCCCGTGAGCGACCCGAGCCAGAAGGCCCTGCTGTCGGCCGGCGCCGTGCTGCCCGGCGCGGCGGACGTCGGCGACGACCGCGACGCGATCACCGCGCGCCACTACACCCACGAGGGCCTCGACGGCCGCGTCGTGGTGCGGCTGGTGCCCGCCGTGCTGGGTCGCGCCGAAGACCTCACCTGCGAGTACCTCGGGTTCGCCGCGCCCGCGCGGGTCGCCGAGGTCGGCACCGGCAAGCGCAGCGCGATGGGCTTCCCCGCGTGGGCGCTGGTGCACGACCCGGCCAACGCCCACCACGCGCTCAACCTCGTCAAGGACGTCGAGCGGCTGGCCCGCACGGCCAAGTCGCGGGCGGGCGCGGCGAAGGACGGGTTCACCGCGCTGGGCGCGATGCTCGGCCGGTCCGCGCCGCACTTCCTGCCCACGTTCTACGAGCAGGCCGGCCGGATCTTCCTGCAACACGGCAACACGACCTACGCGGCCAGCATGTTCGGCAAGGCCCGCGAAGCGGAGGAGGTGCACGACCTGGCGGTCGACCCCGAGCGCACGCGCGAGGTGTTCCTGGAGTTCGCGTTCGCCGGCGCGTTGACCGCGAAGTCGCTGTCCGCCCACGCCAAGGGCCTGGCCCGCAAGCACGACGCGGACGCGGCCTACGAGCTGTTCTTCACGTTGTGCGTGGAGCGCACGCGGGGTGGCTTGCCGCCGTACACGGGCATGCCGGAGGACCTGCGGCGGTTGGCGAAGGCGGCCAAGCGCGACCTCACGGCCGAGGACCAGCGGCTGCTGCGGGCGATCCTGGACAGTTCCGCGATCAGCCGGGCGGGCGGCGCGTTCTGGAAGGCCTACCGCGCTTCGCTGGTGGCGCTGGCCTCGGCCGACGCGGAGGTGCGCGGCCGGTTGCTGTCGTTCGTGCCCGACTCGGACTCCGTGTTGGAGACGTGGCTGGAGATCCTGACCGACTGCGGCGCGACGCGCGCCCTGGTCGGGCCGGACGAGGTCGAGGTAGACGCGGCCGAGTGGCTGTCGTCGGTCCTGGCGGTGCGCGCGTCGGGCTGGCGGGGCGTGGCGCGCTCGGTGCGGCTGCTGGAGCTGGTCGAGGCGATGGCGGGCCGGTTGGCCGCCGACGCCGTGCCGGTCCGGGCGCTGCGGCACTGGCACCAGGGCGACCTGGACGTGCTGGACCTGCTGGTGGCGCGGGACGTGCCGATCGCGGACGCCGACCGCCACCAGCAGCTCGACGTGACGCGGTGGCTGGCCGACGACGCGCCGGGCCGCCGCGACCTCGCGGCGCTGGCCGCGTCGGAGAGGTTCGGCCGCTCGCTCGGCGAGGGCGTAGTCGCGCACGCCCGCGGCAACCTCCGCTCGACGGCCGTGGCCAAGGAGGTGCTGACGTCCGCGATGGCCGTGCCGGGCCTGCGCGGCGCGCTGGCCTCGTGGATCCGCGCGCACGCCGGGAGCGTCGCGCCCACCGGCCTGCCGGACCTGTCCGACCACCTCGACAAGCTGGCCGTGCTGCGGCTGCCCGAGGCATACGTGGACGTGCCCGAGGCGGCCGAGGCCCTGGCCCGCACCGACGTCGCCGCGGCGTTGCACACGACGTTGCGCGGCGGCCTGCTGGACGAACTGGGCTGGCCCGCCCTCGAAGCGGCGGCCGAGCGCCTGGCGCAGGCGGGCGCGGCCAAGGACGACCCCGTGGTCGTGTGCGGCGAGGGGTGGCCCGCGCTGGTGCTGCGCCGCGGCGAGACGTTCGTGGTGGTCGGCCCGGACGGCGTGCTGGCCGAGCACGTCTCCCGCATCCCGGCCGACGCGCGCAGCCGCTGGGGCTTCGCGCCGACCACGGCGTGGGTCGACGGGGTGCTGCTGGTCCGCTGGCAGGGCCCCGAGGGCGAGCTGGCGTACTGGAGCGACGCGCCGGACCGCGTCTTCGCGATCGGCGACGGCCGCGGCTACTACCGCAACTCCGCGCCGGCGGCGTCGATCGCGCTGCCCGGCGGCGGCCGGTTCGCCGGCGGGCGGGCCGTGCACCCCGGTGACACCGACGTGTCGGGGCCGGTGGAGGCGCACGGCGACGGCACGACCGTGTGGACCGGGGCGTGGCTGGACCGGGCGTTCCGCTGGCTCGAGGTCGACCCGGCCACGGGTCAGCGCGGCCGGGCGAGCCTGCCCCGGTTCGTGGAGGACTTCGCCGCCGACGGCGCGGCGCTCGTGCTCGACTCCTGCGACCTGCGGCCGGCGCTGCCCGAGACCGAGCACAGCCCGTTGGGCGCGGCGGACGGCCTGCACGGCTGGCGGGTGCGCCGGGAGGCGGACGGCTCGCACGTCGGCGAGGGCGTCGACGGCCGCCGGGCCGCCCGGACCCCGGCCTGCCCGACCGGCGTGGTGCGGTTGCCGGGTGGTGCCGAGGTCACGCTGACCGGCGGGCGCGAGGCGATGGTGCTGTTCGACTCGAACGGCGTCCGGCTCGCCGCCGTGTCGGCCTCGGCGCGGCACCCGCGGTACGCGACGGGCACTCCGCTGGTGCCGCCGCTGGACTGGTGGCACCTGCTGCGTCCCCGGGACGAGGCCGGTTCCACCGCGCTGCGCGCCGTGACGAGGGAGGCGGTGGACCGGATGCTCGCCGCCGCCCGGGAGGACGAGCCGGACAAGCGCACGGTCCGCGAGCGGCTGACCGCGCTGCTCAAGGGCGAGCGGGGTCGGCTCGCCGACGTCGTGGCCGCGGCCCTGCCCGGCCTCAGCCACCCGGCGCTGCTCTCCGGCGTGGTGGACGTGGTCCGGCGCGCTGCGGAGCTGGAGCGCTCGTTGCGGGGTTACGCCGAGATCGCCGCGGCGGCCCGGGAGGTCGACCCGGTCCTCGCGCCCGTCGGACCCGAGGTCAGCGAGGACCAGGTCAACGCCGCGCTCAACTGGTTCGGCGGCTACCGGTCCTACACCTCGCGCGGCCCGGTGCCCACGACGCTGCCCGCGTTGATCGCGGCGCTCGGCGAGGCGGCCGCGCGGCCCGAGGGACGGACCCTGAACCCGTCGAACGCGCCGCGCTGGTTCGACGTGCTGCCGCACCTGGCCGCGTTGGCCCACCGCGCCGCGTCGCCGCTCGCGTCGGACGACGAGCGGGCCGCGCTGGCGCTCGTGCTGCGGTCGGTCGCGGACAGCGGTCTGGCCGACGACGCCGGGCACTGGCGCACCGTCGCCGTGGTCGTCCCCGACGGGCAGGCGAACCCGATGAACCGGGTGACGCCGGTGGGCGACGGGTTCATCGCCCTGTTCGAGACCCGGTGGCGCCACGAGCCCGGCAGCCGGTTCGAAGGCGTGCAGCACAGCCGCACGCCCGGTGCGTTCGAGCTGCCGAAGAACTGGACGCTGGAGTCGGCCGAGGAGGTGCGCACGCCGTTCGGGCCGGAGCGGGTGGCCCGGTTCCTGGAAGTGCTCGCCGAGCGCGGCCCCGCGCCGTGGTTCCCCGACGCGGTGCCCGCGCTGGTGGAGCGCACCGGCCTCAGCACGGCCGAGGCGATCCTGCTGCTGGCCGGGCTGCCCGGCGTGGACCGGCGGGACGCGAACTTCCTCGCCACCGACGACCGGCGGCTGCTCGGCCTGTCCTCGGGCGGCGCCAAGGCCGCCCAGGAGCGGTTCCGCCGGCTGGCCGGCTGGTTCCGGCTGGAGCTCGTCGCCGCGGCCGTGCCCGCCGACCCGGCCGACCTGTGGACCGGCGGCCCGGACGTGGCCGCGCTCGCCGAGGTGTGGGTGGCCCGGATGGGCCGCCGGTCGCCGGTGCCGGACGACGTCCTCACCGACGCGGCGAAGCTGCTGGCGGTGCCGAACCCCGGTGAGCACGTGGCGGGTGCGGTCAACCCCGACCTCACGCCGTGGCTCACCGAGGACGCCGAGTTGACGTTCACCGGCGCGGGGCTGGAGGCCCGCAACCCGAAGGGGTTCGACCGCACGACCCTGTGGGTGGTCCCGCAGGTGCTGTCGTGGCTGGCGCACCGGCTGCCGGCGGGCTCGCCGCTGCGGGCGCGGCTGCCCGAGGCGTTGGCGCTGGCGCGGCAGCGGGTCGCGCACCCCGGCTTCGCGGTGGCCCTCGGCACGTGGGTCGCGGTGGAGAAGGTCGAGGCGCTGCTCGGGGTCGAGGTGCCGCCCGACGGCGTCCACTCCTATCGCGACTGGCTGGAGCTGGCGCGCGCGGGCGAGGCGCACTGCCGGTTGGTGGCCAGGCCGGGCCTGGTGGGGCCGGCCGACCGCGACCTCCTCGTCGCCGTGGTGGAGCTGACCGGCGCGCGGGACGTGCTGCCGCTGCTGGACCGGTTGGCCGACGACCGCCTCACCGCCCTGTGCGCGGTCCCGGCGTCCGACGGCGTCGACCCGGCCAGCTACCACCAGGACCCGACGGTGTCCGTGCCCGCGCTGGTCGCGGAGGTCGCGACGCGGTTCGGCCTGACCGAGGACGCGGCGGCGCTGTACCTGCAACTGCTGGCCCTGCCCGACCCGACCGACGCCAACGTGGCGCGGTGGACCGGCTGGAAACCCGCCCGGCTGCGCCAGGCCCGCGCCGCGCTGGCCGAGACCGACCTCGTGCTCACCGCGAAGCGCGCGCGGGCCGGGCGGTCGCTGTTCCTGCCCGGCGGGTGGTTGGCGCTGTCCGCGCCGCACCTGCCGCTGGAGTCGTGGAAAGCGCCGATGTTCGACCACGTCGAGGGCCGTCGCGGCGTCATCGTGCCGCTCGAACCCGTCGCCGACCTGTTCGCCCGCGCCTGGCAACGGGTGCTCGACGGCGACGCGCCCGCATACGAAGAGCTCAAGACCGGAGGACGCAGGTGACCGCAGCGAGGCAGGTCGAACCGGCGGAGGACGCCTACCGCGAGGAGTTGGCGTTCCTCGCCGCCTACGACAGCGGCCCCCGCCCGCCGGGGTGGCGGCTCACCCCGCGTGCCGTCGTCACGTTCGTGATGGGCAGCGGCGAGGTGCTGGCGCTGCCCAAGGGTGCGTCGGCGGACGGCGTGCCGTCCCGGCTGGCGATCAGCCCGAAGTTCGTCGGCGAACGGGCGCTGGTGGAGCGGGCCGTGGTGACGCTGGCGGGCGAACGGGGGCTGCTGCTGGTCGGCGAGCCCGGCACGGCCAAGTCGATGCTGTCCGAACTGCTCGCCGCCGCCGTGTCCGGCAGCAGCCAGCTGGTCGTGCAGGGCACCGCGGGCACGACCGAGGACCAGTTGCGCTACGGCTGGAACTACGCGTTGCTGCTGGCCGAAGGGCCGAGCCCGCGCGCGCTGGTGCCGTCGCCGGTGCTCACCGCGATGCGCGGCGGCGGCGTGGTGCGGGTCGAGGAGGTCACCCGGTGCCTGCCGGAGGTGCAGGACGCGCTCGTGTCGATCCTGTCGGACCGGCGCATCGCCGTACCCGAGCTGTCCGGCACGGACGGCGCGACCGTGCACGCCGCGCCCGGCTTCACCGTGATCGCCACGGCGAACCTGCGCGACCGGGGCGTGTCGGAGATGTCGGCGGCGTTGAAGCGGCGGTTCAACTTCGAGAACGTGGGGCCGATCGGCGACCTGGCCGCCGAGACGGCGTTGGTGCGGCGGCAGGCCAGTGCCGCGCTGGACCGGGTCAGCGCACCTTTCGCGGTGGACGACGTGGTGCTGGAGGTGCTGGTCACCGCGTTCCGGGACCTGCGCAACGGCGTGTCGGAGGAGGGCTGGGCGGTCGAGCGGCCGTCGACCGTGATGAGCACGGCGGAGGCGGTGTCGGTCGCCACCTCGCTCGGGTTGGCCGGCGCGTACTTCCCGGGCGACCGGGATCCGCTGTCGCTGTTGCCCGGCCACCTGCTCGGCGTGGTCCGCAAGGACGACCCGAGCGACGCGGCCCGGCTGCTCGGCTACTGGGACGGCGCGGTGCGGCGGCGGGCCGAGTCCGGCGCGCGCACCTGGCGACGGCTGTGGGAACTCCGTGACGTCCTCGATGCGTGAGCTGGCCGACCACCGGCACCCGTACCTGATCGGGGTGCGGCACCACTCGCCCGCGCTGGCCGCGGTGGTGCCCGCCCTGCTGGACGCGTTCGCGCCCGAGGTGCTGCTGGTGGAGCTGCCGCAGGAGCTGGGCGAGTGGCTGCCGTACCTGGCCGACCCCGACCTGGTCGCACCGGTCGCGCTGTCCGGCGCGTCGCCCGGCGGCGAGCCGGCGTTCTACCCGTTCGCGGACTTCTCGCCCGAGCTGGCGGCGATCCGGTGGGCGCGCCGCCACGGCGTCGAGGTGCGGCCGTGCGACCTGCCGCTCGCGGCGCGCGGTGACGGGCACCGGGTGGGGGAGCGGGGCCCGTCGCCGTTGACCGATGCGTTGCGCGGCGCGATCACCGGCCGTGACGGCGAGGACCTGTGGGACCGGCTGGTCGAGGCCGCCGCGCCGGGCCAGACACCCGAGGCGGTGCGGCGGGCGGCGTTGATGGTGGGCTGGGCGTTCCGCCAGGACGCCGTCGTCGACCCCTACGACCTGCGCCGGGAGGCGTGGATGCGACGCGCCGTGCGGGACGTGGGCGAGCGGCGGTGCGCGGCGGTGGTGGGGTCGTTCCACGCGGCGGCGCTGCTGGACGGGCCGGTGGACACCTCGGAGCCGGCCGCCGCCGACATCGTCACGTCGTTGGTGCCGTACGGGTTCGCGTTGCTGGACGAGCGGTCCGGCTACCCGGCGGGCATCCGCGACCCGGAGTGGCAGCAGGCCGTGCTGGAGGCGGCCGGTGACCCGGACGCGGTGGAGGCCGCCGCCGCGTCGGTGATCGTGCGGATCTGCGCGCGGGTGCGGGAGCTGGGCCACCCGGCCGGTCCCGGTGAGGCGCGGGAGGCGTTGCGGCTGGCCGTAGACCTGGCCCGGCTGCGCGGCCTGCCCGCGCCCGGTCGTGGCGAGCTGGTGGAGGCGGTGCAGACCGTGCTGACGCACGCCGAGCCGCTGGGCCGCGGCCGGGTGGTGGCGCGGGCCGCCGGTGACGTGCTGGTCGGGCGTCGGACCGGGGTGCTCGCTCCCGGCACGCCCCGGTCCGGTCTGGCACCGGCGGTGGAGGCGCTGGTGGCGTCGCTGCGGTTGCCGGGGCCGGACTCGCGGGAGCCGGTGTCGTTGCGGCTGGACCCGCTGCGGTCGGAGCTGGACGCGCGGCGCGAGGTGGCGTTGCGGCGGTTGACCGTGCTGGGCGTGACCTACGCCGAGGAGACCGCGACCACGGGTGTCGGCGGGGGTGACGCGCTCACCACCCGCTGGACGGTGGCGTGGACCCCGGCGACGGCGGCCACGTTGCCGGTGGCGGGGCTGTGGGGCGCGACGTTGGAGCTGGCCGCGTTCGGCCGGCTGCGCGCCCGACGGGCGGAACGTGAACCGACGCCCGCCGCGGTGCTGGTCGACCTGGTCGATGCGGCGCGGTGCGGGTTGCCGGGGATGGTGGACGCGGTGCTGGCCGACGCGGCGACCGTCCTGCCGTCGTCGGCGACGGTGCGGGAGCTGCTGTCGGCGTTGGACCTGCTGGACCGGTTGCGCGCCGGTCACGTGCCCGGGACGCCCGGTGACGTGCTCGACGCGCACCCGTCGCTGGCGGGCGAACTGGAGACGGCGGCGGTGGCCGGGCTCGTCGGGCTCGCCGGGTCGGAGGACGTCGAGGACGCGCGGGCGTTGGTGGAACTGGGGCAGCGGCCGCAGGCGCACGGGCTGCGGCTGGCGGCGTGCCTGCGGACGTTGGCCGACACGGGTGCGCCGCTGATCGCCGGCGCGGCCGGTGCCGCTCGGGTGCTGCTCGGGTTGGTGCCCGCCGCGGCGCTGGGGGAGCGGGTGGCGTCGTGGGTGGACGGTGCGACGACACTCGAGGGGCGGGGTGTGCTGCGCCGCGCGCTGACCGGTGTGCTGGCGGCGGCCGGGCCGTTGCTGGAGACGCCGGAGGCGCTGTCGCCGTTGCTGGACCGGGTGGAGCGTTTGGCGGACCGCGACTTCCTCGACCGGCTGCCGGCGCTGCGGGGTGCGTTCACGACGGTCGGACCGGCCGCGCGGGCCCGGGTGCTGGCGGTCGTGGAGGAGCGTTCGGGTGAACGGGTGGACGTGGTCGGCGCCCCGGACCCGGAACTGCTGGCGGGGTGGTTGGACGCCGAGCACGCGGCGGTGGAGGTGTTGCGGGCCCACGGCCTGCGGTCGCCGCGCGGCCCGAGGACGGCGGGCACGCGTGACCTGACCGACGGTGCCGCCGGCGGACAGACCGCTGGGAGCGCTGGGGCGGGTGCTGCGCGGTCCGACGGGGAAGAGGGGATGTCCGGCGTAGCCGGCCCGCAAGGATCGGCCGGTGGGCAGAGCGCTGGTGCGGGCGCTGCGCGGTCCGGGGCGGCCGGTGTGGGTGAGGGGTCGGTCGGGGGAGCCGGCGCAAGAGCGGCGTCGGGCGGATCGGCCGGTGGGCGGGCTGCTGGAGGTGTGGTTGTAGAGGCGGCCGGGGGTGGGCCGTCGGCCGCCGGGTCGGTGGAGGCCGGTTCGTTGTCCGCCGGGATCCGGTGGCGGCTCGTGCTCGGGGCGAACGGTGAGCGGCCGGCCGGGGTCGGGCGGTTCGCGGCGGCGTTGGACGAGTTGTACGGGCGTGACGGTGGTGAAGGGGCGGCGCGGGGTGATCTCGGTGCCGACCGCTCCACGCCGTTCCCCGACGTGCGCGAGTGGTCGGAGGAGTTGCGGGAGCTGTTCGGTGAGCGGGTCCGCGAGGAGGTGCTCGCCGCGGCGGCGGAAGGCGGGCGGTTGGAGGCGGCGCTGGAGATCGATCCCGGGTCGGTCCGGCCGTCCGTCGAACTGCTGCGCAACGTGCTGGCGTTGGCGGGCGGGTTGTCGGAGTCGGCGCTGGCCCGGCTGAGACCGTTGGTGGCACGGCTGGTGCGCGAGCTGACCGAACAACTGGCCAACCGGGTGAAGCCCGCGTTGACCGGCATCCAGCTGCCGCGGCCGACCCGGCGGCCCGGTGGTCGGCTGGACCTGCCCCGCACCCTGCGCGCCAACCTCGCCACCGCGCGCCGGGACGGCAGCGGCCGGGTGGTCGTGGTGCCGGAACGACCGGTGTTCCGCACCCGCG
Organism: Saccharothrix sp. S26; assembly: GCF_021390395.1. Classification (GTDB taxonomy): domain Bacteria; phylum Actinomycetota; class Actinomycetes; order Mycobacteriales; family Pseudonocardiaceae; genus Actinosynnema. The sequence continues at coordinate 81,985 of NZ_JAJUWT010000012.1, read as the reverse complement.
GGCGCAAGGCGAACGACTGGCGGCTGGTGCTGGTGGTCGACGTGTCCGGCTCGATGGAGGCGTCCACGGTGTGGTCGGCGCTGACCGCGTCCGTCTTCGCCGGGGTGTCCGCGCTGTCGACGCACTTCCTGGCGTTCTCCACCGAGGTCGTGGACCTGACCGACCGGGTGGCCGACCCGTTGTCGTTGCTGCTGGAGGTCCGGGTGGGCGGCGGCACCCACATCGCGGGAGCGTTGCGCCACGCCCGTTCCCTCGTGACCGTGCCGGAGAGGACGATGGTGGTGCTGGTCAGCGACTTCGAGGAGGGCGGTCCGGTCGGGCCGCTCGTCGCGCAGGTGCGGGAGCTGGTCACGTCCGGTGTGACGGTGCTCGGCTGCGCGAGCCTCGACGACCGCGGCGTCGCCCGCTACTCCACGTCGGTAGCGGGCGCGCTGGTCGCGGCGGGCATGCCGGTCGCCGCGCTCAGCCCGCAGGAGCTGGCCCGCTGGGTGGGGGAGAAGGTGCGCGGATGAGCGTGCCCCCGGTGTTCCCGGCGGTGGTGGGCGACGTGCTCGACGCCCTGCCGCCCCGGCTGCGCAAGCGGGTCGACGCCTCGGTGGGGCGGGTGGCCGAGTGGACCGTGACCGCGGACGCCGACACGGCCCGCGCCACGCTCGACGCCGAGACCACGCTCACCTGGACGTTGCGCGCGGGCGTGCTCACGGCGGCCGACGACCTGGCGTGCAGCTGCCTGCTCGCGCCGAAGTGCCTGCACCGAGGTATCGCCGTGGCCGCCGCGGAGGTCTCCGACGGCGTGCCGGACCCGACCGAGGCCCCGACCGAGCCGGTCGCCGCCGAACTGGACCCCGGGCAGGTCGAGACGACGTCCGAGGACGAGCGTGCGGCGGCGAGCGCTCTCTGGCAGGCGTGTGCGACCGTGCTCCGCGCCGGAGCGACCGGCAGCGGTGCCGTGGTGCGGGCCGAACTGCTGCGCGCCGTGCACACCGCCCGGGTCGCGGGCCTGCACCGGGCCGCCGCGAACGGCCTGCGCATCGCCACCGCGCTGGCCGCCGCACGGTCGGGCGACTCGTCGTTCGACCGCGAGGAGCTGACCGCCGAACTGGTCGACCTGATGCTGCTGTGCCACGACCTGGGCACGTCGACCGGCCCGGTGGCCGAGCTGCGCGGCACGGCCCGGCGCGAGTACCGCCCGATCGGTTCACTGCGCCTCTACGGCCTGTGCACCGAGGTGGTGGTCGCCGCCTCGGGTTACGCCGGCGTCGTCACGCACCTGGTCGACGACGCCGGCGGCCTGTGGACCGTGCCCGCGATCATGCCGGGCGGCGCGGAACGGGTCGCCGCCGCCGCGAGCGGGCCGGTGGCCATCGGTGAATCCGGCCTGAGCCAGCGCGACCTGGGCCGTGGCGGGCTGCTGCTGTCCGGTGGCACGGCGTCCCCGGACCACCGGCTCGGCGCGGGCAAGGCCGTGCGCGCGGTGGCCGCGTCCGCCGCGTCGTGGGACGAGCCGCCGCTGGCGGGCCTGTGGGCGCGGCCGTTGGCCGACCAGGTCACCCGCGCCTTCCACGCGCACACCAGGCCCGACTCCCACCGCCCGGCCGGCGCGGACCTGCTGTTCGTGACGGGGACCGTGCTCGGCGCGGCGGGCGACGCGCTGCGACTGGCCACCGACGAGGCCCGGCTGGACCTCGTCGGCGACCGCGACCGGACCCGGGAGAACCTGCGGGTCCTGGCGAACGCGCCGGGCCTGCGGCTGCGAGTGGTGGCCCGGCTGCTGCCCGACCGGCCCGGCACCGCCGTCGCGCTGGCCGTCGCGGGCGACCTCGAGCTGCCCGACGACCTGCGCCACCACGTCGACCTGGGCCTGGACCGGCTGCAACGCTCGCACGTCGCCGGCGACGGCACGCGTGAACTGCCGCCGCGTCCCGACCCGGTCGACCGCGTCCCGCGCCCGGTCCGCCCGCTGGAGAACGTGGTGCACCGCATCGCGCTCGGCGGACGTGCCGTCGCCGCGGTCGCCTCGGCCCAGCGCGAGGTGGCGGCCCTCACCCGCAACGGCCTCACCGCCACCGCCGACCTGCTGGCCGACCTGGCCGACGCCGCGCGCGACCGGGGCCGTGACGCGTTCGGCCGGGTGGTCCGCGACGAGGGCGACGACTTCCCGTCCGCGTGGCTGCGCGCCGGGCTGCACGTCCGCGAGTTCACCCGTGCCGCCGCCCGTCGCGCGTGGCTGACCGCCGTCGAACCCCGGTGAGCCCCGGACCGGTCCGGGGCTCACCGGTCAGTGGGCGGCGGCCATCATGCCCGCCTCGTAGGAGCCGCCCCGCTGGTGCACGATCACCGCGAGCCGGTTGGCCGCGTTGATCAGCGCCACCAGCGCGATCAGCGCGGCGATCTGGTCGTCGTCGTAGTGCTCGCGCACCAGGGCCCACGTCTCGTCCGACACGCCCCGGTGGGCGTCGGCGAGCCGGGTGCCCTCCTCGGCGAGCGCCAGCGCGGCCTGCTCGGCCTCGGTGAACACGGTCGACTCGCGCCAGGCGGCGACCAGGTGCAGCCGCACCGCGGTCTCCCCGGCGGCCGCGGCCTCCTTGGTGTGCATGTCGATGCACCAGCCGCAGCCGTTGATCTGGCTGGCGCGCAACGACACCAGCTCTTGGGTGGACTTCGGCAGCGGCGACTGCTCGAGCACGGTCGCCATGCCGGCGAACCGCTTGGCGAACTTGGCCGCGAACTCGTTCTCGAACAGGTTGAAGCGGGGTTCCATGGTGTCGTCCTCACTCGTCGGCGCTTGTTGGGGCGACCACCAGATGCCGGCGACGGGCTCCCCGTGACGACTCGGCGGCGTGACGAGCGCCACCCCGCGACGGCCGCGTCCCGCTGTCACAGATCGGCGGTGACCGGTGTCTGGTGGTGACGCGCCAGACCTGACGAGGGGACGACCATGACCGGCACGCGGACCGCGCCCACGCGCACCACGGGGGACGACCGCTCGGACTCCGCCACCGAGACGTTCGTCGCGCACCGGAACCTGCTGTTCACCGTCGCGTACGAGATGCTCGGCTCGGCCGCCGACGCCGAGGACGTGCTCCAGGAGACGTGGATGCGGTGGGTGTCGGTCGACCTCGACACCGTGCGGGACCGGCGGGCGTACCTGGTGCGGATCACCACCCGGCAGGCGTTGACGCGGTTGCGGACGTTGGGTCGGCGCAAGGAGTCCTACGTCGGCCCGTGGCTGCCCGAGCCGTTGCTGACCTCGCCGGACGTGGCCGAGGACGTGGAGCTGGCCGACAGCGTGTCGATGGCGATGCTGCTGGTGCTGGAGACGCTCGCGCCGACCGAGCGGGCGGTGTTCGTGCTGCGCGAGGTGTTCGACCTGGGCTACGACGAGATCGCCGAGGCCGTGGACAAGAGCCCGGCCGCCGTCCGCCAGATCGCCCACCGGGCCCGCGCGCACGTCGCCGAACGCCGACCGCGCGGCACCGTCTCCCCGGACGCCACCCGTGACGCGCTGTCGGCGTTCCAGCGCGCGGTCGAGACCGGCGACCTGCAAGGGCTGCTCGACGTCCTCGCGCCGGACGTCGTCTTCCTCGGCGACGGCGGCGGGGTCGTGCGGGCCGTGCCGCGGCCCGTCGTGGGCGCGGACAAGGTGGCCCGCCTGCTGGCCGCCGGGTTGGGCCGGATGGCCCGGGGGTCGTTGCAGCCGGCGCAGGTCAACGGGCACCCGGCCTTGCTCCTGCGGTTCGACGGCGAGGTCGACACCGTCGTGGCGATGCGGGTGGACGACGGCAAGGTCACCGGCCTGTACGCCGTGCGCAACCCGGCGAAGCTCGCGCACCTGGAGCACGGGACGAGCCTGGGGCGCTGAGGTGGTGGCGGCGCGGCCGGGGTCCGGGCGTCGTCAGCGGTGTTCGTAGGCGAGGTTGGTGCCGGTCGCCGCGCGCTCCGCGGTGATCACCGTGTCGCCGACGAGCACGGCGCGGTCGTCCACCAGCGGCGTGCCGTGCTCGCCCCGGCTGAGCCGGGAGCTGAGCAGAGCGGGCGAACCCGGCTCCCGCCGCAGTACCCGGGCCTGCTCGGCGGTCAGCGCCACCGCCTGGATCGTCTCGCTCGCCTCGCGCACCGGCCGCCCCGAGTCGGCCAACAACCGGTACAGGGACCGGTCGCGCAGGTCGTCCACGCCGATCCGCGCCCCGATCGCCTCCGGCAGGTACGACGTCTGCAACAACAGCGGCACCGAGGACGGCCGGGTGCTGCGCAGCCTCTCGACCGCCAGCACCCGGCCACCCTGGGCGAGGCCCAACCGGGCGGCCACGTCACCCGGCGGCACGACGAGCCGCGCGTCCAACACCTCGGTCTCCAGCTCGATGCCCTGCTCGACCAGGTCCTGCGACAGGCTCCGCAACCCGGTGAGGTCGTAGGCGAACGAGGGCCGCCGCACGAACGTGCCCACCCCGTGCCGGGTCTCCAGCAACCCGTCGGCCTCCAGCGCCTGGATCGCCTGGCGGACCGTCATCAACGAGACGTCGAACTCGTCGACCAGCTCCCGTTGCGCGGGCAGCGGCGCGTCGGCCGGGTAGCGGCCGTCGGCGATCCGGTCGGCCAGCTCCCGGTAGATCGCGAGGTACTTGGGCACGCGCGCCCCGTACTCGCGGCCCGTGCGCCGCCCGTCGTCCACCGGTGGGCACCCCCGACTCTCAGCCCCCCGCGGGGGAGTGGTGCACGGAGGATAGCGCCCGGCGGTACGCGGCCACCTCCTCCACGACCTCGGCCACGGGCGCGCCGTCGACCAGCATCCGCATCAGCACCGAGCCGATCACGACACCGTCGGCGTCCTCGCACGCTTGAACCGCGTGTTCCACCGCGGAGATGCCGAAACCGGTCACCACGGGCAGGTCGGTCACCGCCTTCACCCGTCGGGCCGTCTGGCCGGCCGTGGCGGCGAGGTCGGCGCGTTCACCGGTGACCCGCATCGAGCTCATGCAGTACACGAACCCGGCGGACGCCCGCGCGATCTCGCGGCACCGGTCGTCACCGCACGAGGGCGCGGCCAGCAGCACCGCGGCGACCCCGGCCTCGGCCGCGCGCGCCCGGTACTCCGCCGACTCCTCCAGCGGCAGGTCCGGCACGATCACACCCCGCACGCCCACCGACGCCAGGTGCTCGACGAAACCGGCGACCCCGCGGTCGGGCGTCAACGTCATCGCCACGTTCGCGTAGGTCATCACGACCAGCGGCACGCCCACGTCGAGCCCGGCCAGCTCGTCCAGCAAGGGCCTGGGCCTGCCGCCGCGGGCGGCGGACAGGGCGGCGGCCCGCTGCACGGTGGGTCCGTCCAGCATCGGGTCGGAGAACGGCAGGCCGATCTCGACCGCGTCCGCGCCGGCCTCCGCCGCACCCCGCACGAGGTCCAGCCAGTCGGGTACGACGCCCGCCATCACGTACGGGATCACCAGCGGCGGCCCGTCTGCCCGCAAGTCCAACGCCGTGCTCATCGCAGGTGCTCCCTGATCTGCTGGATGTCCTTGTCGCCCCGCCCCGACAGCGTGACCAGCACCGTCGACCCGGCCGCCAGCTCACCGGTCGCGGCGGCGTCGACCACCCACGCCAGCGCGTGCGCCGACTCCAGCGCGGGCAGGATCCCCTCGGTCCGGGTGACCAGCTTCAACGCCCGCAGCGCCTGCTCGTCGGTCACGCTCGTGTACCGCACTCGGCCGGTCTCGGCCAGGTGCGCGTGCTCGGGCCCCACGCCCGGGTAGTCCAGCCCGGCCGAGATCGAGTGCGCTTCGAGCACCTGGCTGTCGTCGTCCTGGAGGAAGTGCGACATGAACCCATGCAGCACGCCGAGCTTGCCCTTCTCGACCGCGCTGCCGCCGGCGGCCTCCACCCCGACCAGCCGGGCCGGTGTGTCCACGAACCCGGCGAACGTGCCCGCCGCGTTGGACCCGCCACCCACGCAGGCGACCACCACGTCCGGCGGTTCCGCGCACTGGGCACGGGCTTCGTCGCCGATGACCCGCTGGAACTCCCGGACCATCCACGGGTACGGGTGCGGACCCATCGTCGAGCCGACGCAGTAGTGGGCGTGCTCCGTCTCGTTCACCCACGCGCGCAGCGCGCCGTTGGTCGCCTCCTTCAGCGTGCCGACGCCGTTCGCCGAGGTCACGGGCACGACTTCCGCGCCGAGCAGCTCCATCCGGAAGACGTTCACCGCCTGCCGCCGCACGTCGGTGTGCCCCATGTAGACCGTGCACGCCAGCCCGAGCAGCGCGGCGGCGGTGGCCGTGGCCACGCCGTGCTGGCCCGCTCCGGTCTCGGCGATCAGCTTCCGCTTGCCCATGCGCCGGGCCAGCAACGCCTGCCCCAGCACGTTGTTGATCTTGTGTGACCCGGTGTGCGCGAGGTCCTCCCGCTTCAGCAGCACCCGCACGCCCAGCACCTGAGACAACCGCTCGCACTCGGTCACCGGCGTCGGCCGGCCCACGTACGTCGCCAGCAGCCGCCGGTACTCCGCGGTGAACGCCGGGTCGGCCCACGCCTCGCGGAACGTCGCCTCCACCGCCTGTGCGGCGGGCACCAGTGCCTCCGGCAGGTAACGCCCGCCGAACCTCCCGAACCGACCGGCCGCGTCGGGTGCGCGCATCACGCCGGTAACTCCATCAACGGACACTTCTAGAACTCTAGAACTCTCACCCGACGATGGCAAGACGCGACGAGGGGCGGACACCGCGCGGTGTCCGCCCCTCGTCAGCTCGAAACCACTACGCCTGCCACGCCTCCAGCGCGTGGATGATCCGCGGCCGCAGCTCGCCCGCCGGGATCACCGCGTCGACCGAGCCGACCTCCACCGCGCGCCCGATGCTGTGGATCCGGTCGAACTCGCGCGCGATCTCGCTCTGCTTCTCGGTGCGGACCGCGGAACGCAGCTCGTCCAGCTCGGCGGTCAGCGCGGCCCGCTCCGCACCGGTCGCGGCCGCGGTCCTGGCCTCCAGGTCGCGGACCCGGGGGTCGGCCGCGGCACGGGCCGCGACCTCGCGGGTGAACACGACCGCGGCCGCGGGCGCGCCACCGAGCACCGAGGCGAACGAGCCCTCCACCGCGAGCACGGTCATGTTCGGGTTCAGCGCCTTGGAGAACACCACGAACGCGCCGCCGTGGTAGCGGGAGATCACGCAGAACACGATCGGCCCGCGGAAGTTCACCACCGCCCGGCCGATCTCCGCGCCGTACTCCAGCTGGAGCTTGCGCATCGACTCGGGCGAGCCGTCGAACCCGGACAGGTTCGCCAGCACGACGAGCGGCCGGTTGCCGCTGGCCGCGTTGATCGCCCGCGCGACCTTCTTCGACGACCTCGGGAACAACGTGCCCGCCGTGTAGGTGTCCGGGCCGTCGGTGGGCGGGAAGCCACGCCGTTCCACCGGCCGGGACTCGATGCCCACCAGGCAGACCGGGATGCCGCCCAGGTGGACGTCCTGCACCACCGCGGTCTCGGCGTCGGCCATGCCCGCCCAGCGCTCCAGCACCGGCCGGTCCTGGTCCGACAGCGCCCGCATGACGACCCGGATGTCGAACGGCTTCTTGCGGTCCGGGTTGTCCACCGCCGAGAAGATCTGCCCGACGCTGGTGAAGTCGCTGCCCGGCGCGTGGTGGGGGTAGCCGGTGATGTCGCGGTCGTGCGGGTCGCTCGTCTCCACCCGGCGCGGCCCGTCCTCGCCGGGCACGACGTAGGTGTGGTCGTAGTAGGCCATCAGCAGGTCACGGGCCGCCGGCAGGTCCGGGGCCCAGTACTGCGCCTGCCCGTTGGGGCCCATGACCCGGTCGTAGCCGCCGATGCCGAAGTTGTCCTCGGCCGACACGCCGCCGGAGTAGTCCAGCGACTGCTTGCCGGTGAGCACCATCGCCGAGTCGGGCGTCATCACCAGCACGCCCTTGGTGTGCATGAGCATCGTGGCCTCGGCGTTCCAGTACGGCTGGGCGCCCACGTTGATGCCCGCGACCACCACGTTGATCTCGCCGCCCGCCTGGGTGAACTCGACGATCCGCTTGAGCGCGGCCGCCACCCAGTCCATGTTCTCCGTGCCGGACTCCATCGAGATCCGGGCGCCGGCCGACAGCGCGTACCACTCCACCGGGACGTGGAGCCGCTCGGCGAGGTCCAGCGCCGCGATCACCCGGCGGCACTCCGGCTCGGACAGCGCGCCCAGCGAATTGGTGGGGTCGCCGAGCAGCACCACGCGGGTGACGCCCTCCGGGTACCGCGCGGTCGGGGTGCGGACCACGCCCGCGACCAGGGCCGCGGTGTTCTTGCCCTTGGGGCGGTCCACCGGCGTGAGCGCGTGGTCCTCGTCCAGGTCGTACTCGGTGAACTCGCCGATCATGTCGGTGATCTCGTACGGGTACACCGTGTTGCGGCTGCTCGCCCGCAGCACCTTCTGCCGGTAGCCGTCCAGCGGCGGGATCGGCGCGTCGGACGGCTCGCCGATGGTGAGCGCGGGCGTCCCGGTGGTGTCGAAGGTGATCCGCAGCGCGATCCGCGCCAGCTCGCCCGTCTCGCGCCGCTGCCGCAGGATGAACTCGATCTCCTCCAGACCCGCGCCCGCCGTGGTGGGCAGGATGCGCTTGGCCAGCATCTCCAGCTCGTCCCGCGTGATGTCGCTGGCCGGCCAGACGTAGACCACGATCCGGTTGGTGTTGAACCGCACCGACGACGAGCGCAGCGACTGCGCGCGCCGGATCGAGTCCAGGCACGTGGCCAGCGTGTTCTCCGCGGTCGGCAGGGCGGCCAGGCGGCCGTCGTGGTCGCGCAGGGCCACCAGGTCGCGGATCTGGCTGAAGGCCACGATCCGCTCGTCGGCGCGGTTGTCGCGGGCCACGCAGTGGAACAGGTACACGTCCTCGTCGGAGGACGGCAACCGGGTCAGGTCGAACTCGCGCAGCCGTTCCAGCTGCATCCGCTGGGCGATGTAGGGGTGCAGGCCGCGGATCAGCCGGTCCTCGGCCATCCCCGCCTCGGACGGGCGGAACGTGACGTGCTGGTGGCCCACCACGCCGCGGCCCGCGACGGTGAGCGTGAGCCTGCGGACCTGCTCGGGCAGCGGGTGCGCGCTCACCACGGCGGCCAGCGCGGCCGCCAGCTCGGCGGCGTCCTGCGGCTGGTCGCGCCACGCCACGTAGACGTCGGCCTCCAGCGGACCCGTGTCCGACGCCAGGGCGGCGAGGCTGCGCAGCGCCGCGCCGAGGTCGTCGTAGTGGGTCGCGGCGGACACCACGGTGAAGTCCGTGCGCTCGGCGACCACGAACGTGCGGTCGTCCAGCGTGCTGGTCCGGATGTCGACCAGGCGCTTGTTGCCGTAGTACCGCCGGGTCAGCACCTCCAGCATCAGCGCGTCGTCGAGCGGGCTGCGCTCCAGGTACTGGCTGAACAGCCGCACGAGCGGCTCGGTGGTCCGCACCATCCGGGCGACCCGCTCGTCGCGGTCCTCGGCGTCGGGGTGCTCGGTCAGGTACCGCACGTGCCTGCGGACCTCGGCGTAGGCGCGGGCCCGGTTGCGGCGCAGCAGCGGCTGGCCGAGCCAGGCGAACACGACGCCGCGGGCCAGGTCGGAGACCGCGGGGAACCGCACCTGGGTGGCCGAGATCAGCTGCTCCAGGGCGCGCCCCACGGTGTCGCGCAGCGCGTCGTCCGGCGGCGCCTCGGCCAGCCAGGACCGCAGGATCGCCGCCACCACGCCCGCGTCGGCGGTGGACCGCTGGAGGGCGAGGAAGATCCGGAACACGGCCGCTTCCAGCTCCGGCGTGCGGTCGAAGCTGGTGACGCCGTAGTGGGCCAGCGCCTTGGCGAGCCTGCGCTGGAACCGCTCCGGCAGGCCCGAGCGCTCCACGTCCAGGCTCTGCAGGTAGGTGTGGAAGTACTCGCGGGCGCTGTGGAGGTGGCCTTCGCCCGCCGAGTCCTCGCCCGCGGGGCGGTTGCGGCTCAGCTCGGCCAGGTCGGCGAACGCCGTCAGCACGGCGACCTCCCCGGCCAGCGGCCGACGACCCGCCGCGGCGGCCTCCTGCCGCGCGTCCAGGTAGTCCCGCAGCACCCGGCCGTCGTCGAGCGGGTCGACGTCGAAGCCGAGCAGCTGCCCGCGCAGCTCCTGCAGGCCGCGCTGGACGCGGTCGGCGAGGGAGGCGTCCGGCAGCGGGGCGAGGTCGAGCACGACCGGCTGGTCGGCCGCGGTGTCGGCGACGGCGTCGTCGCCGAGGGGCTCCAGCCGCAGCAGCGGCGCGCCGCTGGGCACCTGGCTGTTGACGGTGACCGCGCACTCCTTGACCCGCGCGGCGAACGGCGCGCGCAGCACCGTCTCCATCTTCATGCTCTCCAGCACGAGCACCGGGGCGCCGGCCTCCACCTCGTCGCCGACCCCGACCGGGGTGTCCACGACGAGCGCGGGCGCGGGGGAGCGCAGCACGCCGCCCTCGTCCCGGCTGACCCGGTGCGCGACGCCGTCGACCTCGACCAGCACCACGGGCCCGGTCGCGCCCATGAGCAGGCGGTGACGCCTCCCGTTCACGCGCAGCTGCCCGGTGTGCCGGTCGAACCGCTCCAGCTCGACGTCGGCGGTGCGGTCCTGGCCGCCCGCCTCGATGCCGACCCGGAACCCCTGCGCGCCGACCCGGGTGACCCGGACCCGGTAGGTGACGCCGCGCAGCTTGAAGTCGAGCCTGCGGCCGTACTCGTGCCGCACCTGCGGGCGGCCGCCGAACGCGCTGGACAGCAGCCGCTGCTGCTCCGCGCCCTCTTCTTCCTCGTAGGCCTGGATGGCCGCCGCGGCGACGGCGGCCGCGGAGTGGCGTTGCGCGACGAGCCCGCCCTCGCCGCGGACGCGGTCGATCCAGCCGGTGTCCGCGCTGCCGTCGACGACCTCGGGCTGGTCGAGCAGGTCGAGGACGAAGCTCTTGTTGGTCGCGCCGCCGTCGATGAGCACCGTGGTGTCGGCCATGGCGCGGCGCAGCCTGCCCAGGGCCTCCTCCCGGTCGCGGCCGTGCGCGATGATCTTGGCGATCATCGAGTCGAAGTCGGCCGGGATGGTGTCGCCCTCCCGGACCCCGGTGTCCACCCGGATGCCCGGACCCGACGGCAGCGCGAGCCGGGCGATGTGACCCGGCGACGGCGCGAAGTCCCGGTCGGGGTCCTCGGCGTTGAGCCGCGCCTCGACGGCGTGGCCGCGCTCGACCGGCGGCTCACCCTCCAGCCGGTTGCCCGCCGCCACCCACAACTGGGCCTTGACCAGGTCGAAGCCCGTGGTGGACTCCGTGATCGGGTGCTCGACCTGCAACCGGGTGTTGACCTCGAGGAAGGCGAACGCCTTGTCCCCGGGGTGGTAGAGGAACTCGACCGTGGCCGCGCCCCGGTAACCGACCGCGACGGCCAGCCGTTCGGCGGAGGCCTTCAGGTCGGCGGCCTGGTCGGCGGCGAGCACCGGCGAGGCCGACTCCTCGATGATCTTCTGGTTGCGCCGCTGCACGGAGCAGTCGCGCACGCCCAGCGCCCACGCCGTGCCCTGGCCGTCGGCGATGACCTGCACCTCGACGTGCCGCGCGCCGGTGACCAGGCGTTCGAGGAACACGACCCCGCTGCCGAAGGCCCGCGCGGCCTCCTGGCTGGTGCGCTCGTAGGCGTCGGCCAGGTCGGCCTCGTTGGTGATCACGCGGATGCCGCGCCCGCCGCCGCCCGCGGTGGCCTTGAGCATCAGCGGGTAGCCGATCCGGGCCGCGGCGGCCAGGGCCGCGTCCAGCGACTCCACCGGGCCGCGGCTCCACGGCGCGACCGGGACGCCGACCTCCTCGGCGAGCAGCTTCGCGCCGATCTTGTCCCCGAGCTTGCGCATGGCCTCGGCGCTCGGCCCGACGAACGTGACCCCGATCTCGTCGCACAGCGCGGCGAACGCCGGGTCCTCGGCGACGAAGCCCCAGCCGGGCCAGACCGCGTCGGCACCGGTCTCCACCAGCGCCTTCTTGAGCACCTTCAGGTCGAGGTAGGGGCGGTTGGCCGCGGGGCCGAGGTCGTAGGCGACGTCGGCCTCGTGCACGAAAGCGGCACCGCGGTCCACGTCGGTGTGCAGCGCGATCGTCTCGATCGCGGTACCTGTCTCCTCGGCCAATTCCCGGGCCGCGTGGATGAGCCGCATCGCGGCTTCTCCTCGGTTGACGATCGCGATTCGGCGGAACATCCGACCGGCCATTCCCTTCTGTCCGTGCCTTCGAGCGTGCGGTGCTGGTTCACAGGTCAGGTCACACTCTTCCCGGTCCGACCGGCGTTGTGCCGGGGCCGGCGAAGAAACAGTACGGCCACCCGCCGATCGACCACGCCGAGTCTCGCGGCGAACACCGGACGTGACGCGTGGACACGCCGGACGGCGGCCGCGCGGTCGTTCGGCTCGGTCGTTCCCGGTTCGGCGGCCTCCGGCCCGGCGACCTGCGGCGCATCCCCGTCCGGCTCGGCGACACCCGGCCCGGTGACCTCCGGCCGGGTGAGCCGCGGCGCGACGGCCCGCGGCTCGACGATCTTGTGCCCGGATCTTCGGCGCGGTGAGGTCGGACGCGGAGACCTTCGGTCCGGGTCGTGTGACCGCCACCACGGCGCGGCCCCTCCGGCCTGCCGCCGGCCGCACGGGCATCGCCGAGGAGGTCCGTCACGGCACCACGTGGATCGCCTAAGTCGACGGCACGCCGGCGGCGCGATGACGCCGGCCCTCGCGCCTCCGCGTCACGTCGAACCGGCCGTCGAGCCGGAGGTCTGCGTTGGCGCAGCGGGTCCGCACTTCGTCGGGGTTTCCACCCGGCAGGTGGATGGGATACCCCGTTCGGCCGTACCCGGCCGGTCCGTGAAACCGCCGTATTGCGTTTCCGCGACCTCGTTCCAGGTCGTTCGGCGACGATTCGGCTCACCCCATCAGGGCGTTGGCCGCCGGTTTCCGGCCTAGTACGGTCGGCATTACCGAGGGTGGCCACCTCCGCTGTCAGCACAACTCCGCGGTGTGCCCGCGGGTGTCGATCCGGTGTGAGGTGGTCTCGATGGGGTTGGATGCGCTCGACCTGCTCAAGGAAGGTTTGCCGGACAGTTCCGCGCCGCGGCGGCGGATCGTGGTCGTCGGCGCCGGAATGGCCGGCCTGACCGCCGCCATGCTGCTGAAGGAAGCCGGCCACGAGGTGACGATCCTCGAAGGTCAGAACCGGTTGGGCGGGCGGATCCTGACCCATCGCGAGTTCGCGGGTGACATGTACGGCGAGTTCGGCGCGATGCGGTTCCCACAACAGCACCCGCTGGTCTCCTGGTTGATCGACGAGAAGTTCAAGCTCGCCACCAAGCCGTTCCCGATGTACGACGAGGACACTTTCGTGTACCTCCAGGGAAAGGGCGTGCGGCGGCGCGACTTCACCGCCGACCAGTTCTCGTTCGCCCTCGCTCCCGGCGAAGCGGACAAAGCGCCGCACGAGCTGCTGCGGCACACCGTGCAGCCGCTCATCGACATCATGGAACAGGAGGAAGAGGCGAAGGCGTGGCACCGGCTGCTCACCGATTACGACCGGTACACGCTGCTGGGCTACCTCAAGGAACGGGGCCTGAGCGACGGTGCCCTGTCGATGCTCGGGCCGCTGTTCAACCTGGAAGGGCGTTACCACTTCTCGCTGGTCGAGTGGTTCTCGCACTTCTACGAGGACGTGTTCGGCCACCTGAACTACATCGTGGACGGCGCCGACTCGCTGCCGCGCGCGTTCGAGCCGATGCTGATGGACGACATCCGCCTCGGCGCGCTCGTGCACGGCATCGACCAGGACGACAGCGGGGTGCGCGTGCACTACCGCGCCGGCCGCCGCTCGCAGACCGTCGCGGCGGACGAGTGCATCGTGACGGTGCCGTTCGCCAGCCTGCGGCACATGGAGATCGGCGGGCTCGACCCGGACAAGTGGTACGCCATCCGCAACACCTACTACGGCCGCGCGCACAAGCTGTTCATGCAGTTCAGCGAGCGGTGGTGGGAGAGCGCGTACGGCATCACGCACGGCCTCACCGTGACCGACCTGGCGATCCGCAACATCGTCTACCCGCCCGCGGGACAGGACACCCGGTTCCGCAAGGGCGTGATGATCGCGTCGTACTGCTGGGAGCAGGACAGCATGCCGTACACGCCGCTGGCCGGCGAGGAGAGCGTGATGCAGGCGCTGGAGGACCTGGTCAAGATCCACCCGGAGGCGCGGGACACGTTCGAGTTCGGCGTGTACAAGGACTGGGCGCTGGACTGGTTCGCGTGCGGCATCGGCCCGCTGTTCCGGGCGTTCGAGATGAGCGAGACGTTCTACGAGGACGTGATCCGGCCGGTGAACCGGGTGTGGTTCGCCAACGACGCCTGCGACCGGCGGCACCGCAGGTGGGTCGAGGGCGCGTTGAAGGCGGCGGTGAAGAACGCTTACGCGATCCACGACGGCCTGCGCGACGAGATGCCCTGGAAGGACTGAGCCGCGCTCAGCGCGGCGAGGCGGACGCCAGCGGCACCGGCGTCTCCTGGCCGGCCCACGTGCCGGCCAGGACGACGCCGGTGAGCTCGCGCTCGGTGTCGAGGCGACGGCGGACGGTCAGCTCGACCGTCGCCGTGACGATCGTGGCGGGGTCGCCCTCGACCACGCGCTCGACCGCGCCCGCGACCGGCCGCTCCGCACGCCCGTGCCCGGTCACGGTGATGCCCATGCTGAGCTCCCGGGGCTGGAGCCGGTCCTCGACCTGGAGGAACTCCTCGGCCTGGCCGTGCCCGCCGAGGATCGCCTCCGCCAGCGCGGCCGCGTACACGGGGTCGCCGAACGCGTCGTAGACCCAGCGCTTGCCCAGCGTCGAGTGCTCGGAGGTGCCGATGAGCCACTCGTCGCCACCGTCCAGCGGCGCGTCGCGGTAGGTGAGCGGCACCTGGAACACCGGCCCGTCGCCGACCTGGACCAGCATCGTCTCGATCCCGACCGCGCCCGCCGGGTCGTCGAAGCGGTAGCCCGCCACCCGCCGGACCGCACCGGTCGGTCCGGTGTGCCAGGCGCGGCCGGGCAGCCAGCCGGCCAGCAGTTCGGCCTTGGTCGGGTTCAGCGTGGCTTGGTGGATCAGGGCCATGCGGTCATCGTAACGACGCCGGATCGCCGACATCGCGCCGCGTCGGGGCGCAACGAAAGGGCGCTCGCGGGCGACCAAACAGGTAGGAGCGACGTGCCCGGACCGGAGGGCGTGACCCATGACCGTCTTCGTCAGTTACACCCGTGCCGACGAGAACCTGGTGCGCGCCCTCCGGCAGGACCTCGACCGGATGGGGCACCAGGTCTGGCTCGACCACGAGATCCACGGCGGCGAGCTGTGGTGGCGCGAGATCATCCGCACGATCCAGGCCGCGCGGGTGTTCGTGTTCGCGCTGTCGGAGGCGTCGTGGAGGTCGGTGCCCTGTCACGCGGAGTTCGACTACGCCCAGCAGCTCGGCGTGCCCGTGCTCCCGGTGCAGGTGGGACCGCTGGACAACCTGCGCATCCCGATCATGGAACGGCAGCTGGTCGACTACCGGGAGCGCAGCGCCGATGCCATCGTGTCGCTGGCGGGCGCGCTCACCGAGCTGACCGCCCGGCCGCGCGTGCTGCCGAACCCGATGCCCACGCCGCCCAAGGTGCCGTTCGAGTACCTCTACAGGATCGCCGAGCTGCTCGGGCCGCAGCCGATCTCGCCGGAGCGGCAGGAGATCATCATCGGCCAGTTGCGCCGGCACCTGCGCACCGAGCGCGACGAGGTCGCCCGGGCCGACATCATTAAGCTGCTGCGCGAGTTCCGCGAGCGCGGCGAGATCACGAACCTGAACACGCGGGAGATCGACGAGATCCTGGCCAACGTCGAACCGGGTGAGGGCGAGGAGCTGCCCGAGGGCGTGACCTGGTTGTCCGGCGCGGACTACTGGCAGCAGCACCCGGTGGTGATCGGTCCGCCACCCGCTGCGGAGCAGGCGCCGGTGGAGCCGCCGAAAGCGCCGCCGCCCGAAGAACCCGGGACGACCGGGCCCGCGACGACGCCGACGTGGTTGCGGGACGTGATGGCGGCCGAACCTCAGACCGCCGCCGAGGAGCCGAAGCCGACCGGCCCGCCGCCCACACAGCCGTGGTGGCAGGGCACGACGGCTCGCCCTCGCACCCCGACTTCACCCGCAGCACAACCGTCCACGACACCGCCCTCCACCGCGCAACCGTCCACAGCGGAACAGCAGCCACCGCCGCAGTGGTCCGTCGCTCAACCCTCCGCCGCTCAACCCTCCACCGCGCCACAGCCCGCACCGGAGCCACCCGGACCCCAACCTCCCGCGTCACGGTGGAACGCCCGCCGGTCGGGCCGGCTCGGCATGGTGTTCGGCTTGCTCGGCATCGTCGTCCTGCTGCTCGCGACGAACGTGCCCGCGCTGGCGTCGCTGACCGCCCTGGGCGTGACCGCGATGATGGCGGGAGTGGTCCTCGGCGTGATGGCCCTGCACCGGCGCGAGTCGTGAGTGGCGCGGCCGCCTAACCGACCCTCCTGCGCCACACCAACCCGATGACGAGCGCGACCAGCGTCACCACGGCCCCGAGCGCCGGTCCGAGCTCCGAGTCCTCCCCGAGCCCGGCGACCACCGAGCCGGCCAGCAACGCGACCAGGACCACGACCGCCACCGACGGCCGCTTCCGCCCGGGCGGCCGGGCCGCTCCGGGCACGGCGCGAACGGCCGGGTCGACCGCGGCCCACCAGTTGCCGTCCCGCGGCGCGACGACCGGTGGCCGCACGGGCGCGGTGACCGGCGGGGGTGCGGCGGGCACGGGCACGCGTGTCGGCGCCACCACCGTGGGCGTCCGCTCCCACCACGGCGTGACGCGGGGCGCGAGCAGGTCGTCCAGGCCCGACCGCGCGACCCACCCCGGCGTGCAGCACTGCTGGAGCCGGGCCGCCACCTCGTCCACCTGCGGGTCGCCGATCGCGGCCAGGCGCGCCCACGGTGGCGTGTCGAACGGCGGCCGGAAGTCCTCCCGCCGCAACAGCAGGTTCTCCCCGGTGTGGCAGGCGCGCCAGCCGGTCGGGTCCTTCGCCAGCGCCAGCAGCGACAGGTAGATGACCAGCCCGGAGAACGTGTCCATCCACCGACCCCACGGCCGGTGTTCGGGCTGGTAGTTGCGGTGCCCGGTCTCGCTGGGCGGCAGCGCCCCGGAGAACCGCTCGATCCACGAGCAGTCGAAGTCGACCAGCGTCAGCTCGCCACCCCGGCCGACCAGGACGTTGCCGTGCTGGAGGTCGCCGTGCGCGAACCCGGCCCGCTGGATCCGCGTCACCAAGCCGCGCCACGAGCCCGCCAGCGCGGACAACGACGTGGTGTCCGCGCGCTCCACCAGCTCGTCCACGTGGCGGTTGAGCGTGTGGCCCTCCACCCACTGCATCCGCACCACCGGCCAGACGCGCCCGTTGACGCGGACGCCGTCGTCGATCCACCGGGGCAGGGCGACCACGCTCTCCAGCCGGTGCGCGGTGAAGTGCTCCCACAACGCGCCGTAACGCTCGCTGCTGGACACGTCGTCCCTGGTGAAGAACCGCAGCGCCTGCGCCTCGGCACCGGCCGTCGCCTTGAACACCACGGCGCTGGTGCCCGCGGCCGGCATCGGTATCCCGTACAGCGGGTGCGTCACGAGCCGCAGCCCGCGCAGCTCCTCGGCGACGAAGCAGTCCGGCCGCTGCACCGCCTTCATGTACTCGTCGGGCGTCGGGTAGCGCGTCACAGGCACACCACCAAGTGCGTGGCCGGTGACCGTTCGAGGCGCACCCGCATCAGGGTGACGTCGTCGTTGACCATCTCGCCCGCTGCCCGCCGGCCGCGCACCAGGCCCCGGAACGCCTCGGGGTGGTCCAACCCGGCCAACGTGCTCCACAACGCCCGCGGGTCGCGCCGGTCGGCCACGGTGACCCACTGCGCGAACGCGTCCGTGGCCAGGTAGAGCAGGTCACCGTCGGCGAGGTCGCCGTCGGCGAACCGCGCCCGCCCGATCAGCTCGGCCAGCGCGGCCGCACCGGTCGGCACACCGTCCGGGTTGGACCCGAACTCCTCCGGCGCGATGCGCGGGAACTGCGCCACCACCCGGTGCTCGCGGACGTGGAACAGCACCGCGTCGCCCAACGCGACCGCCGCCCAGCGCGGGCGCGGCCCGGTCAGGTCGCGCAGCTCGCAGCCCAGGAACGTGGCGAACGAGCCCACCGTGGCCTGCTTGAGCCGTTGCAGGTCGGTCGCGCCGGACAGGCGCGGGTCGTCCCGCCACCGCTCCTGCACGTCCGACGCCCAGTGGTGCAACGCGTCCACCGCCAGGTCCGGCGGCGCGCCCTGGTCGCCGACGAAGCCCGCGACCAGCTGCTGGGCCCACCGGGCGGAGCCGAAGCCCTGCGTGGCGCCGTCGGCGACGGCGAACCGCGGCCCGCGCCCGGCCTGTGCCGGAGCCGCCGCCGCGCCGTCCTCCCACTCGGCGTCGGCGTTGCCGCGCTTGGGCGCGTAGAAGACGACCTGCCGGGTGTGGAGCACACCTCACCTCGCGCGATCCGGGACCCTGGTGCCGATCTGCAACACCCGCAGCAGGGTCGATCGGCCGACGTTGAACGCGAGGCCGCGCGCGCCCGGCCGGACGTCGTAGCCGTCGACCCTGGCGTTGTCGACCATCGGCGGCGGCAGCGGGCTGCTCAGCGCGAACAGGTCCGGTCCGGGCGCGGGCAGCCCGGTCGGGTCGGACGGGAACACGATTTCGGTGACCTCGAAGGGGGAGAGGAAGACGTTGAAGAACAACGTCGCGCCGTCGTTGGTCTCGATCGACGTCAGCCGCCGCACCCAGTCCTCCAGGGTCGCGCCGTCGTACGGGCTGTCGGTCACCATGCCGTCGGTGATGTTGACGACGATGGGCGGGAACGAGTCGGGGTGCGCGGCGGCCCAGTCGAACACGTGCGCGCCGGCGACCGCGATGGCCTGGCACATCGGCGTGCGGTACCCGTGCACGGGGTCGACCCAGACCGGCATGCGCGCGCTCACCGGCATCACGTCGATGGACGGCTCCTCGCGCACCGCCACGGGGTGCTCGGCCAGTTCCGGCAGCGGCACGAGGCCGCGACCGGCCAGCGCACCGCCGAACGCCGACTCGACGCCCTCTCCCGGGTCGGTCAGGCGGGCGCCGTAGCTGAAGATGCCCACGTCGAAGTAGTGCCGCACCGGGGCGTTGACCTCGGTGGTCGCCTTGATGCACATGTCCAGCAGGATGTTGTTGACCGCCAGCGCCGCGCCTTCCGCGAGCGACGCGCCGGTGCGGCCCCAGGCGAGCTTCATCGAGTCCGAGCGGTCCAGCAGGATGACCACGCACCCCGGCTCGGACCGAGACACGGACTGTCGGTACTTCTCCACGGCACACCCCCCTCTTCGTCGGTCGTCACGTCATCCGGTCAGGTTGCGGCGGATCACCGTCATCGGCCACGGCGTGCCCGCGCGCCACTCCCACCGGTGGCCGCAGCGGGGGTTGCGGCAGTGGAAGGCGTAGGCGTCGGCCCGTTGCTGGAGGTCCAGCCGGAAATCGCCGCAGCGCGGGCACTGCGCGATCACCGCCCGACCGACGTCGTGGCCGTCGTCGGGTGGCGTCGGTGCGGGGTCGGCCGGGCCGGACGCGGGCCGGGCGGGTGCCTCGGTCCACCAGGTCCGGTTCGCCGCCGCGGGTTCGGGTTCCGCCGCCCGCGCGAACACCGGCTCGCGATCCGGGGCGACCGGCACGGTGCGTCGCGGGCGCGTGACCGGACGCCGGTCTGCGGTCAGCAGCCCGAGTGCGACGGCGACCCCGAAGACGGTGCCGCCCGCCACCACGCCGACCGACCGCCAGAAGCCCAGGTCGAGGAACTGGCAGCCGAGCAGCCCGCCCACCACGCCACCCAGCGCGGTCACGAGCAGGATGTTCGCGTTCCTCGTGGTCATCCGGCCGCCCCCGATCGGGTCACGGCCAACTGGACCCGGCCCTCGGCGTCGGGGGTGACGCGCTCCCAGCACGTGAGGTCGCCGAGCGGCTTGGTCTCCCCTTGCGCTTTCCAGCCCGCGGGGAGGTGCACGCAGATCCTGAGCGGTCGGCCGGACGTGACGGCGTCGACCCCGCCCTCGGCGTTCACCGTGAGGTCCGAATCGGCGCCGGCGAGCACCTCGACCTCGGCGTCGTGCAACGCCGCAGCCGGTTGTCCGTTCGTCACGAACCGCAGGTGCACGGTCGTCGGCTGCTCCGGCTCGGGCATGACGGCACCGAGCAGCAGGACGGCCAGGAACGAGACGGCCAGCGCGTAGACCGGCGCGAGCCACCGGCCGCGCAGGCCGCTCCCGCGCTCTGCGGCACCTCCCGACGTGTGCACCCGGACCTCCGCGCGGAGTTGTGGCGTAGTACTCCGGGTATCGCCGAGGATCATGCGGTCGTGTCGCCGTGTCCCCCGTACGGGCGAACGGTCAGGGCAGGCTGCCGGTCGTGGCCAGGAGCAGCGCGATGGCCGGCAGGAGGTTGTTGAGCTGGTGGGCGACGATGCTCGCGAGCAGGTTGCCGGTGAGCAGCCGGGCCAGGCCGATCGGGATCGACAGCACCAGCAGCAACGGCGTGCGCAGCAGTTCCAGGTGCGCGATCGAGAACACCAGGCTGGTCGCCGCGAACACGACCCAGCGATTGCAGCCCAGGTGCTCCAACGCCCGCCACAGCACGCCCCGGAACAGCACCTCCTCGGCGACGGGCGCGATCAGCCACACCGCCAGGAACGCGACCACGGCCGCCGCCGGCGCCAGCTCGCGCCCGGCGAACGCGTCACCGACCGCCGAGGACGCCTCGTCCTCGCCGACCCAGGCGGACCACACGGCGGCGGCGGGCAGCGTCAGCGCCAACCCGCCCAGCCCCAGCGCCAGGCCGATGGCGAGGTCCTTGGCGTTCCAGCGGACCCCCAGCTCACGCCACACCCGCCCGGCCCTCGGCCCGGCACCCAGCCACCCCGTCCCGAGCGCCGCCACGAGCGCGCCCAACGACGTCGGCACGACCAGCAGCGCGAGCAACCGGCCGTCCTCCAGCGACGCCGCGTCACCCGGGCCGTTCGACAGCAGCACGACGACCGACACGACGAGCATGGTGATCTGCCCGGCGAGGAACACGGCCAGCAACGACAACCCCACCTGCCGTTGCCGTGCGGGGCGGGCCTCGGGCGGCGGCACGGTCACGCGGTCGTCCTGGGGCACCGGCCCGCTCTGCTCATCGCGCACAACCGTGGATAACCCGAGCCGCCGGCGAGGTCAACCCGACACCGCCGTCGTGCGACGGATCGAGACCAACCCGGCGGCCGGGGGCAGGACAGCCCTAGACGGGGTTGCGGCCGGTGCCGGGCAGGCGGTACCGCCACCGCTGTTCGCCGTCGTCGCGGAACTCGCCGGTAGCCCTCATGCCGATCCGCCGCGCCACCGCCTCGCTGGACAGGTGTTCGGGCGCGATGTGGGCGCACACGTCCCGCACCCCGCGTTGGACCAGCCACGCCACCACCGCCTCGGCGGCCTCGGTGGCGTAGCCGCGGCCCTGGAACGGCACCCCGACCACCCACGCCACCTCGGCGACCGGGCCGTGCGCGCCCGCCGTGACGGTCGCCTGCACGGTGCCGACCGCGGTGTCGTCGGAGTCCCGGCGCACGACCCAGTTCAGCCAGCCCTCGCGGCCGTCGTCGGACGAGGGCCGTTCCCACCGCCGGTACCGGGAGGCGAGGTCGGCGACGCTGGGCGGCGCGCCGCCCGTGATGGCGTACAGCGCGGGATCGCCCAGCACCGCCGCCATCTCCTCGGCGTGCCCGACCCGCACGGGCTCGACGCGCAACCGCTCCGTCCGCACCTCGGCGTCCTGCGGCCACCGGGCCGGCACCACCATCGGCTGGACCACGCCCACCCCCGCTGCGACCGGACGACCACGTGCCCTCACGGATGCACGCACGTGCACAGTAGCCACTCGGCACGCGGAGCAGACGGTGTTTTCCGCGCTGGGCCTTCGTGGAGCCGGCCACCCGGTTCCCGACGGGCCCCTCCGCCCGGGCGCGGCATGATCGTGGGGTGACCACTTCCCGTCGTGCCAGGCACGAGCGCCTGTCGGCTTTCCTCGCCTCCCGCAGCGACGACGACCTCGCGTCCCGCGTGGACACGCGGGAAGTCGTCGGCGTGGGCGGCGGCTCGTCCGTGATCGACGTCGAGGGCGAGCCGGTGTTCGTCAAGCGGATCCCGTTGACCGACGAGGAGCTCGCCCGGCCGCACTCCACCGCGAACCTGTTCGACCTGCCGGTGTTCTGCCAGTACGGCATCGGCGGACCGTCGTTCAACGCCTGGCGCGAGCTGGCCGCGAACCGCGTCGCCACCGACGCGGGTGCCACGGCCCCGGTCCCGCTGCTGCACCACTGGCGGGTGCTGCCCGGCCGCGCACCCGTCGCCGCCGAGCACGCGGACGTGGACGCCACCGCGGCGTTGATGGGCGGCAGCGCGGCGGTGCGCGTCCGCCTCGAAGCGCTGGCCGCCGCCTCGCACAGCCTCGTGCTGTTCAGCGAGTACATCGCCCACCCGGTGGAGGGCTGGCTGGCCGAGGACCCGGAGGCCAAGGCGGACGTGGTCGAGCGGGAGTTGGCCGGGATCGTGGGATTCCTGCGCGACCACGACCTGCTCCACCTGGACGGGCACTTCGGCAACCTGCGCACCGACGGCGAGCGGCTCTACCTGACCGACTTCGGGCTGGCCACCTCGCCCTCGTTCGACCTGTCGGCCGCCGAACGGGACTTCGTCCGCCGCCACGCCGGGCACGACGCCGACTACGCCGCCATGCGCCTGGTGAACTGGCTGGTGACCGCCGTGTGCGGGGTCGCGGTGCCACCTGATGGCATCCCCACCGCCCGCAACGCCTACGTCCGCCGGTGCGCCGCCGGCGACATCCCCGACGACGTGCCGCCCGGCGTGGCCGCGATCCTGGCCCGCCACGCACCCGCGGCCGCGCGGATGAACGGGTTCTACTGGCGGCTGTTCGACGGCGACGTCCACGCGGAGTTCCCCGTCGCCGATCACGGCGAGCGCATGCCCCGCAGGTAGGTGACGGCCGCCCAGGGGCGGCGGCCGAACGCGAAGACCTCGCCGGTGAGCACGGCCCGGGCCAGGCGGGTGCGGCGGAAGATGGTGAGCATCATCGCGGCCGGGTCGAACCTGACCTGCGCGTCGCTGCGCCGCCCGGCCGCGGGCTGGACGGATAATCGACCGTTGTCGCTGCTCAGGACGACCGGTGTGGTGTGCTTGGAGCGGAGATGTGCCACGGCACGTCCAGCGCACGCGCGACGTCCAGGCCGTGGATCAGGATCTCGTTGAGCTGGTGCGCCACGTGCGCGGCGGCGGGCAGCAGCGCGCCGCCGAGCCACGGCCGCAGCTCCTGCGGGTCGACCTCGTCGGCCCTGGCCAGCACCAGGTCGACCTGGTGGAGCGGGGTGCGCGAGACCACGTCCAGCGCCCGTTCGGGGAAGCGGTCCAGCGTCTGCGCGTTGAGCCGGGCGAACCCACCCGGGTTCGACCGCTGCCAGCCGCGGTCGAGGTCGGGCGCGTCCAGCGGGGCCAGGTCGCCGGCGATCAGCCCGGCGTTCAGGCGGGCCACGAGGGCTACGTGCGCGGCGTGTCGGCCACCGACCAGTCGCCGATCGCGGTGCGGTCCGCCTCGCGGCAGTCCAGGAGCATCCGGCTGAACCGGTGCGCGGCACCGGTGAGGGCCTCACGTGCGTCCCGCCACCGCCGGTCGGTGATGTCCGGCCCCACGAGTCGCCTCTCGTGCCGTCCGACGTGACTTCCCTGAACGTAGTGAGCGGGGGCGACCGGCAACTACCGCCTGAGTGCTCTCCCGCGGCGGCCCGGGGGAGGGTTCACCTGGTCGGCAGTTCACCCGTCCGTGTGAGCTGTTCGGCCAGGGCGCGCAGCTTGAGGTTGGCCTGCTGGCTGGCGCGCACGAGCACGGCGAACGCCTGGTCGGCCGTGAGCTTGTGGCGTTCCATCAGGATGCCCTTGGCCTGCCCGATCAGGTCGCGCGTCTGCACGGCCTCGGTGAAGTGCTCGCGCTCCTGGGCGGTGGCCAGCGCCACGGCGGCGTGCCCGGCGAACAGCAGGCCCACGTGCTCGGAATCCTCGTCGAACGCGTGCGTGTCGGGCGAGTACAGGTTGAGCGCGCCGAGGTCGTCACCCGCCACGTACAGCCGGAACGACAACATGCTGGCCACGTCCAGCGCCAGCGCCCGCTTGGCGAACACCGGCCACCGGCTCTCCTCGTGCAGGTCGGGCGCGCTGACGATCTTCTGCTGGTAGAGCGCGGTCAGGCACGGTCCCTGCCCGGTGTCGTACTGGACCTGGTCCACGTCGTGCGGCACCTCGCCGGTCGCCGCCACGGTCCGCACGTCGCGCTTGCCGACGATCGTCATGATCCCGGCTTGCCACGCGCCGGGGATGGTGTCCACCGCGGCGCGCACGATCTCGTCCAACGTGTCCTGGGCGTTGTCCTGCCGGTGCAGGGCGCGGGCCACCTTGTTCAGCCGCACGGCCAGGTCGTCGTCGGTCGCGTTCTCGACCACGGGCCCTCCTCCAAGCGTCGTCGGTCAACGCAACCACAGCATGTCCCCGTGTGCCCAATCACGTCCACGCGCACACCACCTTCCGAGGTGGAATACGAGTCGGAAGCGTTCCGTTGGACCCTGTGTCGGCCCTGCCCGAGGTGCGCGGGGCGAAGTCGTCCGAAGCCGCGACGTCGGCGGACGGCCCCACTGATCCGAGCGAATCCCGCACCCACCGGTGCGTGGATGCGATCCGGCAAGGAGACACATGTCGTCGACGGCCCAGATGCCCCGCCAGACCCGCCCGACCCGCGAGGCCCGGCCGGCCACGACCGCCCGTGAAGGTGCCCGCGAGGCCGACCTGGTCGGCCGCTACCTGCGTGAACTCACCTCGACGCCCCTGCTCACCGCCGACGAGGAGGTCGTGCTGGCCAAGCGCATCGAGGCGGGCGTGTACGCGGCCGAGCTGCTGCGCCGCGCCGACGAGGGCGAAGGCCCGGTGCTGGACGCGGAACACCACCGTGCGCTGCGCACCGTGACCGCCGAGGGAGGGCGGGCGAAGGACCACATGATCCGGGCGAACCTGCGCCTGGTGGTGTCGGTGGCCAAGAAGCACGCGTTCCGCGGCCTGCCGCTGCTCGACGTCGTCCAGGAGGGCAACCTGGGCCTGATCCGCGCGGTGGAGAAGTGGGACTACGCCAAGGGCTTCAAGTTCTCCACCTACGCGGTCTGGTGGATCCGCCAGGCCGTCGAACGCGGCCTGGCCGAGCAGACCCGGACCATCCGCCTGCCGATGCACGTGCACGAGGAGGTCGGCAAGCTGCGCAAGGCCGAGCAGCGCCTGCGGCTGGAGCACGACCGCGAGCCCACCGCCGAGGAGATCGCGCGGGCCGCGAAGATTCCGGTGACCAGGGTGGTCGGCCTGCTGGCCGCCAGCCGCACCGCGCTCAGCCTGGAGGCCCCGGTCGGCGACGACGGCGGCGCGTCCGTGGCCGACCTGATCGAGGACGCCGAGGCCGTGGACGCCCAGGAGGCGGTCGAGCAGCAGGAGCTGGCCGAGGAGCTGCGGGCCCTGGTCGGCACGCTGCCCGAGCGCCAGGCACGGATCGTCACCCAGCGTTACGGCCTGTCGGACGGGCGGGCCCGCAGCCTCCAGGAGCTGTCCGAGGAGCTCGGCCTGACCCGCGAGCGCGTCCGGCAGCTGGAGAAGGACTCCCTGCGCCTGCTGCGCGACCCCGAGCGCAACCGCGCCCTGCTCGCCCTGGCCGGGTGAGCCGCGGGCGGCCCCCGTTTTGCGGGTTCGGTCGGCGGGTAGCAGTGTCGTGGTCTCCGACCGCGAGGAGCACCCGCCATGACCGAGCCCGCACACCGCCTCACCACCACCGAACTGGACCGCGGCATCCTGCTCGTGGCCGTGTCCGGCGCCCTGGACGCGGCCACGCACCGGCCGGTCGTGTCCGAGCTGGACGCCGTGTTCGAGGCTCACCCGTCCGGCGTCGTGCTCGACCTGGGCGCGGTCGAGTTCATGGGCTCGGTCGGCATCGCGATGCTGGTCAACAGCCACCACCGGGCCAACCGGCTGCGCATCCCGTTCGCCATCGTGGTGAACTCCCGCGCGGTGCTGCGGCCGTTGCAGATCAGCCAGGTCGACGCGGCCCTGCCGCTGCACCCGTCCGTGGACGCGGCGGTGGCGGCGCTGCGGCTGGTGTCGACCTGACCGCTCGGCGGGCGCGGGACAGCCGGAGCAGGCCGAGCGCCACGAGGACGCCGAGGAAGGCCAGGCCGAACGGCCGCAGCGTGCGCGTCCACGGCCATGCCGGACCGTCGAGCACGAGGTGGTCGACCGGGTACTCCAACACCCGCGCGGTCCACGTCGCCGTGGCCACGTCCGTGGTCCGCGCCAGGTCCAGCAGCACGCCGTCGAACGGGAAGGCGCCCTCCCGGTGCGGGTAGACCGGGTCGGCCAGGTCGTCGGCCAACCGCAGGCGCGCCGCCCGTGCACCCGGCACGACCAGGCGGTCCAGGTCGGCGGTCGGTTCGGCCCGCGGCACGAAGGTCAAGCCGTGCCGTGACCGCACCGGCTCGGCGCCGGGCGCGACGGCCACCGTGCGGACGGCCAGCGACTGCCCGTAGGTGTCGAACACCGACGCCAGCTCGATCTCGCCCACCCCGCCGGTCAGCAGCACCCCGGTGGTGTCGCGGTCCCAACCGAACGCCGTGTTGACCGCGACGACGGCGTCCGCCGGCCGCGGGTGGGCCTGCGCCATCGAGGCCGCCGAACCGGGGTGGTAGTGCTGCCAGCCCGTCCGCTGCGCGGCACGTGCCGCCGCCTGCGGCCCGACCAGCCGCTCCACCACCCGCAGCGTGCCGTCGACACCGGACAGGATGCCCGCCGTGCTGATCACGTCGCCGTCGTCCACGTACCGCGTGCCGCGGACCCAGTCGACGGCCGGGTAGTCGTCCCGGAAGGTCTCCAGGCGCAGCCAGTGCGAGGTCGCCGCCCGCCCGTCGAGCAGCCCGGCCGAGGCGAGCACGCCGGCCCCGTTGCACACGCCGAGCAGCAGCGACCCGCCGGCCGCCTGCCGGGTCAGCCAGTCCGTGACCGGCTTGGACGTGCTCCGGCCGACGTCGGGCATGGCGGGCACCACCACGACGTCGGGTGCCTTGCCGCCGAGCAGGTCGTCCAGCCCGGCGAACGTCAGGTCCGGCACCAGGTCGAGGCCGCCGGTCAGCGGCGCGGGACGGGCCGACGGCGCGACCGCGTAGACGTTGAACGCGCCGGTCGTGGCCAGGACCTCGTAGGGGGCGAGCGTGTCGGACACGACCGCGCCGAGGTCGCCGACCACGACGACGGCGGTCGGTTTGCCGGGGTCGTGCGCCACCCGTGCCGGTGCCGGGGTCGCGCCGTCCGCCCGCGGCGCGTTCAGGTTTTCGAACGCGGCACGGACGGTCGGCGCGCCGAACGCGGTCGGCAGGGCCAGGGCGGCGAGCAGGAACACCGCGACCCGCGTGACGGTGCGCACGGCTCAGCACCCGTGCTCGTGGCGGCGCCGCCACATCGCCACCAGCATCGCCGGGACCATCAGCACGTGACCGGCGGTCATCAGCGCCATCCCGGACAGCGCGCCGGCCCAGTGGAACGGCAGCAGCACCACGAACGGCGCGTACATCGCCGCCGACATCTCGGCGACGTACGCCCAGCCGTGCCGCCGGACCCTCATCCACAACCCCATGCCCAACGCCATGTCGGTCGCCATCACCAGCACGTGCGCGGTGAGGTTGTCCGCCAGGCCCGGCCACGCGAACGACCAGACCGGTTCCAGGACCACCATGCCCACGACCATGGACACGGCCATCTCCACCGCGTGCCGGGCGAAGCGCCACCACTGCCGTCGCCCCGGCTCGGTCATCGTCTCGTGCGGACTCATCTCGGCTCCTCCGTCGCGATTGCGTTGTGTGCAACGGAGATCCTGCGGCCGCCGGCGTGCGCGGTCAGGTGCCGAAGGTCACGCGTGAGGTCACATGACCTCAGCAGAGGCCGAGTTCCCTGGCCCGCAGCGCGGCCTGCGTCCGGTCGCGGACCTGGAGCTTGGCCAGCACGCCGGTGACGAGGTTCTTCACCGTGCCCTCGGCCAGGTACAAGGTGCCCGCGATCTCCCGGTTGCTGCGGCCCTCGGCCAGCAGCCGCACGACGTCCAGCTCGCGTTCCGACAGCGGCACGGGTGGTCGGCGCGGCGGCACGTCCTCGGGGGACAGCCGCGCCACCCGCGCCACGAGCTTGGCCGCCACGGACGGGTGCAGCACCGATTCGCCGCGTCGCGCCGCGACCAGCGCCTCGACCAGCCGGGCCGAGGAGACGTCCTTGAGCAGGTAGCCCAACGCGCCCGCGCGCACCGCCGCGAACACGTCCGCGTCGTCGTCGAACGTGGTCAGCGCCAACACCCGCACCTCCGGCTGCTCGACGCGCAGCCGGTCGGTCGCCGCGATGCCGTCCAGCACCGGCATCCGCAGGTCCATCAGCACCACGTCCGGCCGCAGCTCGGCGCACAGCCGCACGGCCTGCTCGCCGTCACCGGCCTCGCCGACCACCTCGATCTCCGGCTGCACCTCCAGCAACGTCGCCAGCGCCTCCCGGAACAACGCCTGGTCGTCCGCGATCAGGACGCGCACGGGTGAGTCGGTCACGCGGGCACCTCCACGGTCAGCGTCACGCCGCGCCCCGCGGCCGAGTCGACCGAGACCCGGCCGCCGAGCCCGGCCACCCGTTCCTCCAGCCCCACCAGGCCGAACCCGCCGCCCGGCTGCTCCACCATGCCGCGGCCGTCGTCGCTGACCTGCAACCGCACCGCGTCGGCGCGCCCGTAGTCGAGCACGACGGTCGCGGCGGTCGCGTCGGCGTGCTTGCGCACGTTGGTCAACGCCTCCTGGGCCGCCCGGAACAACGACTCCTCGACCTCCGCTCGGCTGCCGCGGGGCGCACCGCGGACCTCGACGTCGGTCGGCACCCCCGCTTCGGTCACCTCGGACGCCAACGCGCGCAACGCGTCCACCAGGGGCTCGGGTCGGGGTTCGCGCAGCGCGGCGACCGAGCGGCGGACCTCGGTCAACGCCTGCTTGGCCTGGTCCTGCGCCTTGGCCAGCATCCCGTCGAGCCGGTCGCGGTCGGCCGTGTCGATCACCGCGCGGGCGGCCTGCAGGAGCATCTGCACGACGGTCAGGTGGTGGCCCAGCCCGTCGTGGATGTCGCGGGCGACGCGGTTGCGCTCCTGGGTGGTGGCGAGCTGCTCGGCCTGGGCGGCGTACCCGCGCAGCCGCTCGTTGGCCAGGGCGAGTTCGGCGCGGGCGCGTTGCTCGCGCACCAGCAGCTCGGTGATGACGACCGTGAAGCCGGTCACGGCCAACGTGGCCAGACCTTCGCGCAGCCCGTCGGGCCACGCCATCCGCACGTGGATGAGGGGGATGACCGCGGCCACCGCGGCGGCGGCCGGCAGCGGGAGCAGCAGCACGCTCTGCGCCACGAGCACCACCAGCAGCAGCACCCCGCCCACCGCCGCGCCCGACAGCGCGAACAGCACGAACCCCAGCGGCAACTGCACGAGGACGTACACCGCGGCGGCCGCCGTGCCGCGCCGTTGCGCGAACGGGAAGGCGAAGATCGCGAACGCGCTGTAGACCAGCCCGACCAGCAGCGTCGGCACGAGCAACTGCTCGAAGCTCTCCGAACCGAGCGGCAGCGTCACGTACGCGACCACCGTCAGGATCCCCAACGCCCTGTGCACGCCCACACTGTGCGTGACCGGGAACACCATGG
Organism: Saccharothrix sp. S26; assembly: GCF_021390395.1. GTDB lineage: Bacteria > Actinomycetota > Actinomycetes > Mycobacteriales > Pseudonocardiaceae > Actinosynnema. The sequence continues at coordinate 52,037 of NZ_JAJUWT010000012.1, read as the reverse complement.
TCAACCGAACCGGTGGGTCCGGTCCCGGTGAGCGGCCCGTCACCTTAATCGAAACAGTCGTCCGGAGGGGATTCGTCCCTCACCCGGTCGGGGTATTCGGCGGGAGCGTCAAACAGTCGGCGCCTCGACACCCCGTCGAACGGGGGAGAAGGCGGCGGTGCGCGATGGAACTGGACTTCGACGACGCGTTGACCCTCGGTCTGCGCGGCTACGTGCGACGGGTCACCGAGGAACTGGGGCTCAGCGGCGAGTGCTCGTACGTGCAGGCCGAACGGCCCGCCACCGCGTACCTCGCGCTGGAGGGCAGGCTGCCCGGCTTCCCCGACCGCGACGTGGCGCTGCTGTGGGACGAGGAGCGCGGCTGGTCGGCCGCGGTGGAGACGCACAGCGGCGAGGACGTGCTGGTCCAGGCGCACTTCGGGCCGGACGTCGTGCCGTCGCCGAAGGCGGTCGCCCGCTGGGTCCACGGCCTGATGCGCGGCGCACGACCGGTCGATCGGACGGGCACGGAGTCGCCGGGCGACCTCGCGCGGCGCTTGGCCCCGTACACGGTCGCCGCGCTCGTGCCCGCGCCGCGCGCGGCAGGTGCTTGACCGTCCACTGAGGACGAATGGGTCGCGTCGCGACGGGGTACACCGCGCGCATGGGTGCCCAGCCGAACGTCGCCGCGTCGAGCCAGTGGGTGGACGAGGACGGCGTCCGCCAGCCGTCCGGGGACGTGCACGCGTGGACTGCCGGCACCAACCAGACCCTGTGCGGCCAAGCCCTGAGCCGCAGCCGGCTCGGCCGGTTCCGGCACGTGCCGTGGGCGGACGCGGTGTGGCTGGCCCAGACCGCCGAGCGGAACCTGTGGCTGTGCCCGCGCTGCGTCGCCGCCACCACCCCGCGAGCCGAACGTGACGGCCGCAAGTGGACCCGCCACCGCCCACGCCCGTAGTGGATCGTGCGCCGGCGGTGCGTCGCCGACGCTCCCCGGCGGCCGATGCCCGCGAACGAGTGGGATGATCTCCCCTGATCGTGGGGAGGACGCGGTGGGTGTTGTGCCCGTGCAGCGCAGGGCGGCGCGGTCGGACGTGCCGTCGATCGCCGCGCTCATGCGCCGGTCGGTGCTGGAGCTGTTCCCGCGCTTCCACGACGAGCGCGAGACCGCGAGCGCGGCGCGGTACCTCACCGAGCCGGACCTGGCGTTGATCGAGGACGGCACGTACTTCGTCCACGAGGTGGGCGGTGACGTGGTGGCGTGCGGCGGGTGGAGCAAGCGGGACAAGCTCTACACCGGGTCGGGTGACCGGCCCGAGGACGGCCGCCTGCTCGACCCGGCCACCGAGCCGGCCCGGGTGCGGGCGATGTTCGTCCGCGACGACTGGACCCGCCGGGGGCTGGGTCGCGCCACGCTCGCCGCGTGCGCCCGGGACGCCAAGGCGGCGGGCTTCCGGTCGCTGGTGCTGATGGCGACCCTGCCCGGCGTGCCGCTGTACCGGTCGTTCGGCTTCCGCGAGGTCCACCGCACCTCGGTCCCGCTCCCCGATGGGGTGACATTGGCCGGGGTGGAGATGGCCTATCCGCTCGACTGAGCGAAGCGCTTCTTCCACCGTCAGGTGACCCGGCGGCACGATCCGGTGATAGGGGCGTACCGCCCCGCTCCACCGCTCCTACGCTCGCGGTAGTCCCCGCGTGCAGGGAGTTGATGATCCTCATGACCGGGTCAACCATCCTCATCGCCACCGAACGCGCGGCCGAGGACAACACCGTGCCGGCCGCCAAGGTCGAGCAGGTCTGCGCCCACCTGCGCGAGTGCGGCCACGAGGTGATGGTCGTGCACTCCACCACCGACGCGGCCTCGGCGATCACCGCGCAGGCCGACCTGGCCGCCGCCGTCGTGAGCTGGGAGCTGGTCGGCGGCGCGCTCCCGTCCTCCGACACCGGCCCGGCCGTCGAGGGCGGGGTGCTGCGGATGCTGCTGGACCGGTTCTCCTCGCGGCTGCCGGTGTTCCTGCTGACCACCGGCGACTACAGCGACGAGACGCCGTTGTGGGTCTCCGAGGTCATCAACGGCTGGATCTGGCTGCTGGAGGACACCCCGGACTTCATCGCGGGTCGGGTCGACTTCGCCGCGCGCCAGTACCTGGAGCACATCCTGCCGCCGTTCTTCCGCGAGCTGCGCCGCTTCGACGACACGCACCCGTACTCGTGGCACACGCCGGCGCACGCGGGCGGCATCGCGTTCCTGAAGTCGCCGATCGGGCGGTCGTTCTTCGACTACTTCGGCGAACGGCTGTTCCGCACCGACATCTCCGTGTCGGTCGGCGAACTGGGCTCGTTGTTCGAGCACACCGGCCCGGTCGGCGAGGCCGAGCGCAACGCCGCCCGGATCTTCGGCGCCGACGAGACCTACTTCGTGCTGCACGGCACGTCCACGTCCAACCGGATGATCATCCACAGCTCGGTGGCCCACGACGAGATCACGTTGCTGGACCGCAACTGCCACAAGGCGATCAACCACGGCGTCACGCTCGCCGGCGCGCGCCCGGTCTACCTGGTGCCCACGCGCAACGGCTACGGGATCACCGGTCCCATCCCGCCGGAGCGGCTGACGCCCGAGGCGGTGCGCGCGCAGGTCGACCGCACGCCGATCGCGGCGGACGCGGTGAGCCGGGACGCGGCGTACGCGGTCGTCACGAACTCCACCTACGACGGCCTGTGCTACGACACCGTCCGGGTGACCGAGCTGCTGGGCGCGTCGACCCGGCTGCTGCACTTCGACGAGGCGTGGTTCGCCTACGGCCGGTTCAACCCGCTCTACGCGCGCCGTTACGGGATGGCGGTCGACGGCGACGGGCTGCCGGAGGCCGAGCGGCCCACCGTGTTCGCCACCCACTCCTCGCACAAGCTGCTGGCCGCGCTGTCGCAGTCCGCGATGCTGCACGTGCGGTCGGGCGGCAAGGCGCCGTTCGACCGGTCCCGGTTCAACGAGACGTACATGATGCACGGCACCACGTCGCCGCTGTACCCGATGATCGCCTCCTGCGACGTCGCGGCGGGCATGATGGACGGCCCCGCGGGCACCTGGCTGACCACCGAGGCGATCACCGAGGCGGTCCGGTTCCGGCAGGCCATGATCCGGCTCGGCCGGCGGCTGGCCGACGCGGGGGACCGGCCGCCGTGGTTCTTCGGGGTGTGGCAGCCGACCGAGGTCGCCGACCCGGCCACCGGCGCGCGGATCCCGTTCCACGAGGCACCGCTGGACCTGCTGCGCACCGAACCGGGCTGCTGGACCCTGGACCCCGACGCGGGGTGGCACGGCTTCCGCGACCTCGAACCCGGCTTCTGCCTGCTCGACCCCGTCAAGGTGACGATCACCTGCCCCGGCGTGGACGCGCTGGGCGACGTGTCGGCGTTCGGCGTCCCGGCCCGGGTGGTCACCGCCTACCTGGAGACCCGCCGGATCGTGGTGGAGAAGACCGACGTCTACACGTTCCTGGTGCTGTTCTCCATGGGCATCACCAAGGGCAAGTGGGGCACGCTGCTCGACGCGCTCACCGACTTCAAGCAGTTGCACGACGAGGGCGCGCCGCTGGCCGAGGTGCTGCCCGACCTGGTCAAGGCGCACCCGGAGCGGTACGGGAAGCTGACGTTGCCGCAGCTGTGCGAGCAGATGCACCACAGCCTGGCCGACAGCAAGGTCGTGGCGCTGCTCAACGAGGCGTTCACCAGCCCCACGCCGCCCACGGCGGTGATGACGCCCTCCGAGGCCTACCAGCGGTTCATCCGCGGCCGGACGGAGCTGGTCGGCCTGGACGACCTGGCCGACCGCGTGGTCGCCACCCAGGTCACCACCACGCCGCCCGGCATCCCGGTGCTGGTGCCGGGTGAGCGGGTCGGCTCACCGGACGGGCCGCTGCTGAACTACCTGCGCGTGCTGGAGGCGTTCGACCGGCAGTTCCCCGGCTTCGCCGCCGAGACCCACGGCGTCCACCACGAGGGCGGCAAGTACTGGGTCAAGTGCATCACCGAGTAGCGGGGGCCGGTGCGCGTCCTGGTGGGTGACGCCGCCCGGGGTACCACCACGGTCCTGCCGACCTGGGCGACCGCGGGGCCGTCCGGTGGCGCGGCCGGGCGGGTGTGCCTACAGGCGCAGCAACGCGCGCACGGTGGTGCCGTCCGCCGCGGTGTGCAAGCGCACCAGGTCCGCGAGGTCGTTGACGAGCAGCAGCCCGATCCCGGACGTCCCACCGGCCCGAGGGGGTCGACGCCCGGCCAGCGGGTCGGTCAGCCGGCCGCCGTCGCGGACCTCGCACACCAGGTGCCCGTCCTCGGCCCAGACACCGAGCCGGCACGGGCCGGAGGTGTGCAGGAGGCTGTTGGTGACCAGCTCGCCCGCGATGAGCTCGAGGTCGGCCAGCCGCGCTCCGGCCAGCCCCAGCTCGCGGGCCCGCCGCACCGCGAACCGGCGTGCCGCCGAGACGTCCGCGGGCCGCTCGACGGTGAACGCGTCCTCGTCGGCCACGGGCAGCGGCGCGTTGTAGCGGGCCACGACGCGGTCGGGCGCGTAGTGCTCGCTGTCGTACCGCCGGTCGCCCTCCCAGAGCACCGGGTGGGTCTGCCGGGCGTCCTCGATCGCGGCGGCGTCGAGCGCCGAGGTGTCGTACGGGCAGAGGATCGTCACGTCACGGCCGGTGAACGCGGCGTTGATCAGCGCTTCGTGCTGGGCGCACGCGGGGTACTCGACGCCGGACCGGCCGGCCCAGATCGGCTCGCCGATGATGCGCACGTGCCGGTCCTGGCGGGCGTCGGCGAACCGGCGCAGCACCCTGGGGATGATCCGGCCGGGGTTGCGGCCCTCCTCGGCCATGTCGAGCATCGTCACGTCCCGTGCGGCGTCGCCCAGGGCGTCGCGCAGCAGGTCCAGCCGCTTGCCGGGCACGGCCACGGCGACCGGGTGGCCGAGCTCCAGGCCGTCGGTGACGAACGGGACCAAGCCCGCCAGGTACTCCTCGTCCGAGCCGTAGAACAGGGCCGGGTGGACGAACAGGGGATCGCGTTGGGTGTCGATGGCGCTCACGCTACCGGCTCCACGCGGACGCCGGGCAGGTCGAGCAGGTCCGCGATCCGCGCCGCGCCCGGGAACGCGGTGCGCAGCACGAGCGTGGTGTCCCGGCTGCGGGCGTACGCGTCGAGGCCGATGAGCCCGCGGTGGTCGATGAACGTCAGGTCGGCGGCGTCGAGCACGAGCCGCCCGCCGTGCGCCGGTGGCCGCACCCGGTCGAGCACCTGCACCAGCACGTCCCGGTTGAACATGTCGATCTCCCCGCTGAGCTGGGCGCTGTGGCCGGGTCGGGCCGACGCGTGCAGCCGGAAGCCGGCGCCGGGCAGGTTGGTGCTGGGGTGCACGCTGGCCAGCTGTTCGAGCACCTGCTCGCTGAGCCGCGTCCGGTCGTAGGCGCACAGCGCGGTGAACGGGTGCCCGGCCATGTACTGGTCGACCAGGTGCTCGTAGTGCAGGAACGCGGTCAGCTGCTCCGGGCCGCGCACCAGCGACGTGGCCTCGGTGGCCACCCGGAACCCGCGGTACCCGGCCGCCAGGGCCTGGTCGGTCGCCGCCGCGTAGGAGCGGACCTGGCCCCGGGCGTCGATGACCGCGCCACCGGGACCCACCGCGTCCAGCGACGTCACCTCGGCCGCGCCGTCGGTCAGGGCCGCCCCGATACCGTCGACCGCGAGGACGGCCTCGGTCAGCGCCTCGGCGTTCCCGTACCCCACGTAGCGGACGCGCTGGCCCCGCTCCAGCCCGTCGAGGAGGAACTCGGCCACGTGCAGCCCGATGTCCGCCCGGTCGTCGTAGGACCAGCAGACGTGGTCGTGACGCCCGAGGTCGCGTGTGTGCTGCACGATTCCGGACCTGCGCATACGGACCAACTTAGCGGTGGGGTCGCGGCTCGGCACGCACGTGGCGCCGCGCCCGGTGCGTCGAAGCGGTCCCCGTGATCGGCGGCGGCCCGATAACGTCTCGCGGGTGCACAGCAACAACGTCTCCGGCTTCGTGGTCGGCACGGTCGTCCAGGTCCGGGACGTGCACAACGACATCCAGGTCGACGGTTCGCACCGGCTCTACCTCGCCCTGGCCAACGCCGTGGTCGACCTCGGCGGCCGCAAGGGCGTGCGGGTCGCGCCGGGCCTGGTGCTGACCGCCGGCGCGACCGGCCCCGAGTTGCGGGCCGTGCCGGGTGACGGCCCGTACGCGTGCGTCGGCGCGGAGCAGGCCGAACCGTTCCTGCTGCGGCACGTGGACCGGTCGCCGGGCGCGCCGGTGCTGAACTGGCGCACCGGCGCGGTGTGCGGGGTGTTCGACGTGGCCGGCGCGGTCCAGCCCCTCGTCGAGGTCGACGCCGCCGTGGCGCGGGCGGGCCGCGCCAACACCGCGTGGCTGGACCTGCTGGAACCCGAGCAGCTCGTGGCGGGGAACTGGCGGCACCAGGGCCCCGCCCTGCGGCTCTACCTTTCCGCGCTCGCCGCCGCCGACCGCGCGCACGAGAACCAGTGGGCGCACCACCGCGCGCCGCCGCTGTCGCGCATCCACCTCAAGCGCACCGCGTCCCAGCGGGAGTCCGGTGACGACGAGCCGGCCGAGGTCATCCCCGCCGACCGCCTCACCGACTTCCCCGGCGCGCAGGTGATCGCCGGACCGGGCGCGGGCAAGTCGAGCCTGGTGCGCACCCTGACGGCGGAGAGCGCCCGGCGGTGGGTCGAGCACGGCGACGGCGAGTACGTCCCGGTGCCGGTCCGGGCGGAGGACCTGGCCCACGGCGAGGCGCTGTCCGACGCGCTGGCGCACGGCGTGGCGCGGGCGTTCGGCCTCAAGCTCGGGCACGACCAGCTGGTGCGCCTGCTGCAGGCCGAGCCGCTGCCCGGCGTCTCGTGGCTCGTGCTGGTCGACGGGCTGGACGAGGTGTTCCCGCCGGACGTGCGCGAACGCGTGATCCGGCAGATCCGCGAGCACCGGGAGGACCGCACGCACCGGTTCCTGGTCACCAGCAGGCCGCTCAACCCGCACGAGCTGGTGCCGCTGGCCGACCGGGAGACCTCGCCGACCTACTGGCTGGAGCTGTTCTCCGACGCCGACCTGCGCGAGTTCGCGGTCCGCTACCTGCGCGAGGACGGGCACCCCCGACCGGAGGCCGCGGCCGACGACCTGCTGGGTCGGATCACGCGCACGAAGCTGGCCAAGCTCGCGCACGTGCCGCTGTTCGCGACCATGCTGTGCCACCTCTACACCGAGACCGGCGGCGGGGAGCTGCCCGCCAACCAGACCCAGCTGTACCGGCGGTTCATCGAGGTGCAGCTGCGGAAGGTGCACAACTCCGAGGCGATGGCGACGGTGCGCGGACGCGTCGCCGGGTGGGGCGGCGCGGCGGAGGAGGCGTTCGTCCGGTTCGCCTGGCGGCTCACCGACGCGTTGGCCGACGTCGCCCACGACGCGCTGATCGGCGGCGTGCGCGCGACCCCGCTGGAAGCCGTGGTGCGGTGGCTGGGCCCGACCCCGGTCGACGACCGCACGTGGGCGGAGTGCGTGACCGACGTCCTGCGGCTCAGCGGCCTGTTCATCCAGTACGGCAAGCGGTTCGACTACCTGCACCACACCTTCGAGGAGTACTTCGCCGCCGCGCGGATCGCCCGCGGCCACCCCCGGCCGACGGTGCGCAAGCTGTTCCCGCGGCTGCGGTGGCCGTGGCCGGACGCGCAGATCAAGGTGTTCCTGGCCGCGCACTGGGCGGAGGAGGGCCACGACCTGGGCCCGGTGCTGCGCCGGTTGCTGTGGTGGCCGTACGCGGCGGGCAACGTCGGCTTCCTCGCCGAGCTGGTCAACCACGGCGTGGCCCTGCCCGAGGACGTGACGCGCAAGGCGGTGCGGTGGCTGGAAGCCGAGCTGCGCCGGACCGCCGACGTCGGCGCGTGGCAGGACCGGGCCCGGTGGCTGTACGACCTCGACGCCGATCGGGCCGTGGCGGTGCTGCGGGACGCGGTGCTGAACCGGGCCCGCAACGACGACCGGTTCCAGGCGCTGCGGTTCCTGATCGAGGTCGCGCCGCGGGTCGCGGCCGAGGTCGCGCCCGCGTTCTTCGCCGACCCCGGGGTCGAGCCGCAGGCGCAAGCGGCCGCCGGGGCCCTGCTGCACCAGCGCGACCCCGAATCGGGGCTGGCCGTGTTCGCCGGGCTGGCCGAGGCCGAGAACGTGGAGGCGCGGCTCGCGGCGGTGCGGCTGCTCGCGCCGCACCGGCCGGGCGAGGCCCTCGACGTGGCGCGGCGGGTCGTCACCGGGTGGGAGGCGACCGACCACCAACGGCTGCGCGCGGCACGTGCGGCGGTGGAGCTGGACCGCGCCCGCGGCACGGACCTCGTGTGCCGCCTGCTCCGGCACGCCACGTCGACCGAGGTGTGCGAACAGGCGATGGAGTTGCTGTCCGGTCACGACCTGCCGCGCCTGACCGCCGTGTGCGAGGAGCTGTTCGGCGACGCGTCCGCTCACGTGGACGTGCGGTACGCGGCCACGCTGTTCCTCGTGGACCGCGTGGGACGCCCGTCCACGCTGCTGACCGACCTGGTCGCCGGCCGGGATTTCCCGGCCGAGAGGCGCGTCCGGGCTGCGTTGCGCAACCGCGGCCAGGAAGCCGCCCGGCGGATCCTCGTGGACGTGGTGCAGTCGTTGCACCCCGACGACGGCGAGAAGCTGTGGGCCATCGAGCAGCTCATGGTCGTCGCGCCCGAGGACGCGGGCCCGCACCTGGCGGCGTTGGTGCGCAACGAGCACCAGGACCCCGCCGCGCGCGTCAAGGCCGTCACGCTGGCCGCCCCCCACGTGCGGCGTGACGAGCTGGTCGCGATGTACGCCGTCCTGGCCGACTCTCCCGCGCTCGACGCCAAGAGCCGGTTCACCTTCGCCGTGGACGCGTTGAAGGCGGACCCGTCGGTGGGTGCGGAACGGGTGCTGGCCATCGCGCGCGGGGCGGGCGCGACCGCCGAGCGGTTGAAGGCCGCCGCCGAGCTGGGCCGGGCCGGTCAGGTGCAGGCGGAGTTCGCCGCGTACCGGTCGATCGCCGTGGACGACCTCGTGCCGGACAAGGACCGGGTCAAGGCCGCGTTGAGCGCGCGCAAGGCGCGGCGGGACGAGGGCGCGGACCTGGTGCGCGGGCTGGCCGTCAGCGGCGTCTCCGGCAGGCCCAGGCTCCGGCTCATCGACGCGCTGCCCCGGCGCGACCGGGCCGAGCTGCTGGAGCGGTTCGCGGCCGACCGCGATGAGGACGAGGCACTGCGCCTCGACGCCGCCGAGCGCCTGGCGAACCTCGACACCGCGGTGGGCAGGCGCGCCCTGAACCACCTCGCCGACGACGCGACGCTGCCGTCGTGGATCCGCACCCGGGCCCGGCTGCTCGCCGATCAGTGACCGGCCGGGCCCGCGGCGACGGCCGTCCCACGTGGACGCGCCTTCCCGGGTGGTCCGGCTAGCCGATCCCCTGCGCGGCACCGGGGTTCGCGGCCGGGTGCCGTCCATAAGGGACGGCTTCGAGCAGCGTGACGCGGATGGTGCCGCCGGCCGGGACGCGGTAGGCCCGCTGCTCGCCCCGACGGGCGCCGGTCAGCGCGGTGCCCAGGGGGGAGTCGGGGGAGTAGACCTCGATGTCGCCGTGCTCGGCGGCCCGCGTGCCCAGCAGGAACGTCTCCGTGTCACCGGTGTCGTCGTAGCGGACGGTGAGCACCATGCCGGGCTCGGCGATGCCGTCGTCGGGTGGGTCCTCGCCCACGACCGCGTTCGCGAGCAGGTGCTGGATCTCGCGGATGCGGTCCTGCCGGCGGCGTCGCAGCGTGGCGCGGTCGTCCTGGTCGGCGGACTCGTCGGTGTCCGCGGTGCGGCTCAGCTCGGCCAGTTCGTCGCGCAGCCGTTCGTGGGCGTGCGGCGTCAGCCAGGTGCGTCGGTTGGTCATGGTGGCCTTCGGGTGGTCGTGAGGTGGGTGCCGTCAGGGCGGCCGGGGGAGGTGCGGGCCGCCCTGACGGCTCGGGTGTCCGCGGTGCCGGGTCGTCCGGCGGCGCCGGCCCCTCGGACGGGATGGTTGGCTGGTGGCCTCAGCCGGGCGTGCGCCGGCGCAGGAGCGCGTCGACGTCGCGGGCGTAGCCGGTGGCGATGCGGGTCAGGATCTCGAGCTGCACGCGCAGGAACGCGTTCTCCGCGCGCAACCAGTGCAGTTCGGCGCGCTCGTCGCCGTCGAGCGGGTCGCGGGTGCGGTCCATGCGAACCGGCTCAGCGCAGCGGGTCGAACGGGCGCAACGCGTCGGGCTGCTTGCCGGTGGTGATCTGCTCGGCCAGCAGCCTGCCCGTGATCGGACCGTGGGCGAGCCCCCACATGCCGTGCCCGCCCGCGACGTACACCCCTCGGGCGAGCACCTCGCCGATCAGCGCGCGGCCGTCGGGCGTGACCGGCCGCGGGCCGACCCACACGTCCCGGCGCTCCTCCCAGCGCACGCCGTCGAGCAGCGGCCGGGCCGAGGCGATGATCGCCTCCAACCGGGACACCACCCCGGGCGCGTCGGGGTCGCGGAACTCCATCGTGCCCGCGACCCGGAGCGCGCCCTGGTACGGCGTGCACGCCACCCGTGCGGCGGGCAGGTACACCGGGCCGGGCACCGGGCGGTCCACCGGCACGGTGAACGAGTAGCCGCGGCCCGCGCGGACCGGGACGCGGACGCCCCACCTGCCCGCCAGCCGCGACAGCCACGCGCCGGTGGCCACGACCGCGACGTCGGCCGACACGACCTCGCCCTGACGCGTGTGGATGGTGACGCCCTGGCGGTGGGAGTGGATGTCGACGGTCTCCAGCACGCGGATCGTCGCGCCGCGGGCCTCGACGGACCGGGCCAGCGCCCGCACGAACCCGCCGGGGTCGAGGTGCCGCTGGCCGTCGATCCGCACGCCCGTGGTCAGCGACGGCGAGGCGAGCGGCACGAGCTCGCGCAGCCGGTCGTGGTCGAGCTCGGCGTGCTCGACGGGCTGACCGGCGTCGGCCATCCGGCGCAGCTCGTGCAGCAGGCCCTGTGCCTGCCGGGCGTTCTCGAAGCCGGCGGTGATCGGCGCGTCGACCGTGGGCGCTTCGACGCCGTTGGCGGTCAGCACGTCGAACGCCTCGACGCACTCGGCGTTGAGCGACCGGTTGGCGCGCACGGCCCGCGTCCACGACGACCACCGGCAGTTCGCCGCGAACCGCAGCAGGAACGACCACAGCCCCGGGTCGACCGACAGCGGGATGTGCAGCGGCGCGGCCGGGTTCAGCAGCGACCGCAGGCCGTAGCGCAGCACGGACGGCTCGTTGAGCGGGATCGTCAGTCCCGGCGAGAGCCACCCGGCGTTGCCCCACGACGCGCCCGCGGCCACGCCCGTGCGGTCGAGCACGGTCACCTCGACGCCGCGTTCCTGCAGGAACCACGCGGTCGACAGGCCCACGATGCCCGCGCCGACCACGACCGCCGACCGCGGCCCGCCGTCGCTGCGCCCGACGTCGACCATGACCACCTCCACACCCGGACCCGAACTGCTCGTCGAAGCCAGCATCGCCCAGGTACCCCGTCGGGCTGTTGTCCATCGCCGACAATCGGGGCGGGTGGTGTTGTCGTGAACCGACAGCTACTCGGCGGCGGCCAGGTCGATGATCATGGCCAGCCGCTTGCGCGGGTCCTCCAGGTCGAGCGCGGTCACCTCGGCCATCTTGCGCAGCCGGTACCGGATCGTGTTGGGGTGCACGCCCAGCCGCTCGCCCGCCCGGGCCAGGTCACCCTGGGCCTCCAGCCAGGCCCGCAACGTCGGCACGTAGTGGGTGGCGTGGTCGTGGTCGTGGCGACGCAGCTCGGCGACCGGGCCGCGGGCGGGGGTGCGGCCCGCCCGTGCGGCGGCACGCAGGCGTTGCAGCAGGATGTCGTCCCACGACTCGTCGTAGGCGGGCGGCACGGCGCCCGGCGCGCGGGCCTCGTGCAGCGCCAGGCACTCGTCGGCCTCCTGCCTGCTGCGGGCAGGTCGGCCGCCGCGGCGGTACCGCCGATGCCGGCGGTCACGGTCACCTGCGCGGGCAGCGCGTTCCGCAGCAGCGTCACCCACTCCCGCGCGGCGGCCACCGGCTCACCCGGCAGGACGGTGTAGAGCGTGTTGCCCGACAAGGTGCTGCGGCCGGGCCGTGACCAGCCGAAACCGGTGGTGGCGCGCTCGAACGCGAGCAGCAGCGCGGCGTGCCGCTCGGCGGCGATGTGCGCGCGGACCGCGATGACCTGCGACGGACCCTGTGGCAACCCGAGCCTGCTCACCACCGTGGCGGCGTCGGCGGTGCCCTCCAGCAGCCGGATCACCAGGTCCGACTCCACCTGCCGTTCCAGGTCCGCGCTGGCCCGCGACCGCAGCAGGTGCAGCGCCACGGTGCGCGCGCCGTCGGCCAACGCCGTGCACCGCACCCCGGTCAACGGCACGCCGCACGTCACCCACACCGAACCCAGCAGCTCGCGACCGGCGCGCACGGCCACGACCATCCGCCCGGTCAACCCGTGCTCCGGGTCCTCCTCCACGAACAGCGGCTCGTCGTAAGAGGCGAGGTAGGCGAACACACCGCGCTCCTCGAACACCTCGCGCAGCCGCGGCGGGGCCTGGCGGCTCAGGATCGTCTCCAGCCGCGCCGGGTCGGCGCCCTGCTGCGAACTGGAGTAGGCCAGCACGCGCGAGAGCCGGTCCTCGATCGTGACCGAACCGCCGACCGCGCCCGCCAGGCTGTCGGCCAGCGCGAACAGGTCCGTCGGACCGCGACCGGACTCGGTCTCCCGCCCCTCCAGCACCAGCCCGTAGACCACGCCGGCCAGTTGGCTCCACGACACCGCCGGGTCGACCAGCATCACGGCGACGCCCTCGGCCTCGCCGATCGCGGCGGCCTCGCGCTCGGCCTCGCCGTGCAGCAGGACCACGGCCGCCTTCGCCGCCACCGCCCACGCCACGGCCTGGTCCACCGACTCCGCGCCCACGGCCAGGAACACGTCACCGCCCACCGCCCGCGCGTCGTCGGCCTCGCGCATCACCACGCTGCGCAACTGCGTCGACCGCGGCACCGGGCAGCACGCCAACCGCACGCCGTAGCCACCCAGCACGTTCACCAGGCGGTCCAACCTGATCATGGGCGAAACCTCTGTTCGGAAGCCGACAGCACACCGTAACCGGCCGCGGTCGGAGCCGGTCAGCGCTCGTCGTCCCGGTCCCGCCGGCGGATGGTGACCAGCTCGCTGGCGTCACCGCGGCGCAGCCTGCGCACCATCGACCGGGCGATCCGCTCCGCCTGCGACTTGGCCAGGTCCGCCTTCTCACCCGCGAACAGCTCGTCCACCGTGTCGGCCCACAACGCCAGCCAGCGGGTGAAGTGCGCCGCCGTCAGGGGGACGCGCTCGTGCAGGTCGAGGTGCACGTGCAGCAGGTTGCGGCGGTACGTGCCGGCGCGGAACAGCACCGTGGCCCAGAAGTCCGCGATCACCGGCAGGTGCGTGGCGAGGTCGAGCCGCGCCACGTCCCGGAAGATCGGGCCGAGCAGCGCGTCGTCGAAGGCACGCCGGTAGAACTCGGTCACCACCGTCACCGCGTCGTCCCGGCCGGCCAGGTCGCGGGTCACGGCGCGCCGACCGGTCGGGGCGGCGGCACCAGGCCGAGCAGCACGGGACCGGCGGGTTCGGCCACCAGCGCCCGCACCGTCACGCCGTCCAGCACGGCGAGGAACGCCGATTGGGCCGCGCGCAGCGCGCTGCGCAGGTGGCAGCCGCCGCGCAACGGGCACGGCGGCCCCTCGCAGTCGACCACCTCGCCGTCGCCCTCCAACGCCCGCACGATCGCGCCGACCGAGGCGTCCAGCGTCGCCGCCGGCACCCCGACCCCTCCGGTCCGGCCGCGCGCGGTGGCCACGAAGCGGTGCCGTTGCAGGCGCTGCACGACCTTGGCCAGGTGGTGGCGCGGCACTTCGAGGGCGTCGGCGAGCTGGTCGACGGTGAGCCGACCGCCGTCGGTGGCCAGGAGCATCACGACGCGCAGCGCGATGTCCGTGGACCGGATGAGGTGCATGGTGGCGACCGTAACAAAAGCGGTATTCTCGAGTCCTGTTCAGGGCGGGGCCAGGCTGGGGGCGACGGTGGAGTCCGAGGAGAACGGCGGCCCGGAGCCGGTCGGCGACCCGGTGTGCTGGTTGTCGCGCGTGTGCCCGGAGTGCGGATCGCTGGCCGAGGGGCCGGTGCGGCCGGTGTGCGCCCGGTGCGGCGCGGAGATGCCCGAGTCCGACGACGGGCGCTGAGCCGGCGGGCGGGCGCATTGCCCGTCCATTTGTTCACGAGTGTGACCGGAACCGGGCGCGGTTGTTCACGAATATGACCGGCCCCATTTGCGCGCAGGTCGTCGTTGATCACTCCGGACCGCTGCCACCTCGTCGTTCGACCGTATTCGACGCTTGGGCCCCGTACGCGGTCGAAAACCGTCGTTGACCGGTTGCTTCCACGGCCTCTAACATCCCGCTGGAAAGCGATTTCCCTGCCTTTTCACCATTGTGAACAACGCGTCGGGAAACGCGTAGCCGGAATCGGCGACCGCCGACCCCGGCGTCCCGGTAAGTGAGAAGTGGAGTTGTTGATGAGTACAGCGGATCACCGTCGATCCACGCGGCACGCACCACCGCGTGGCACGAGATGGCGCCTGGGCCTGGCCGCGGCGGCGGGTGCCACGGCGCTGGCCGCCGGCCTCCTCGCCTGGCCGGGCGCGACGCCCGCGGACGCGGCGGTCGGCGCCGGGACGTACACGATCAAGAACGCGGGCAGCGGCCTCTGTCTCGACGTGCCCGGCGCGAGTGCGGCCAGCGGTGTGCAGCTCCAGCAGGCGTCGTGCGGCGGCGCCGCGAGCCAGCAGTGGACGGTGACGGCGGTCAGCGGCGGGTTCAAGATCACCTCCGCGGCCGGCCTGTGCCTCGGCGTCCGGGACGCGTCGACCTCCGCGGGCAAGGCGATCGAGCAGCAGTCGTGCGCCGGCACCGCCACCCAGACCTGGTCGTTCACCGCGAGCGGCAGCAACTACCGCGTGGTCAACACCAACGGCGGCAAGTGCATGAACACCCAGGACAACTCCACCTCGGCCGGCGCGCCGGTGCAGCAGAACTCCTGTGACAGCGCGGCCACCAAGCAGTGGACGTTCACGTCGAGCAGCGGCGGCCCGACCTCGACCACGACCTCCACGTCGACCACGACTTCCACGACGACCACCACCACGACCACGTCGAACCCGGGTGGTGGCGACGGCAGTGGTCCGTGGCCGTCGGACACCGGCAGCGTGCACCAGACCACGACGCGCAACGTGGGCACCTACTTCAACGGCGGGATGAAGAAGTACTACGGCATCGGCGACGGTGGTCAGGGCGAGAGCCAGGACCCGATGTTCGTGGTGGCCAACGGCGGCACGATCGAGAACGTGATCATCGACGCGCCGGCGGGCGACGGCATCCACTGCGAGGGCTCCTGCACGATCCGCAACGTGTGGTGGAACGACGTGGGCGAGGACGCGGCGACCTTCAAGTCCTCCAGCTCCTCGGCGACGTACCTGGTCGACGGCGGCGGCGCGAAGTCGGCGTCGGACAAGGTGTTCCAGCACAACGGCGCGGGCACGCTGACCATCCGGAACTTCCAGGTCAACGGCGCGGGCAAGCTGTACCGGGCGTGTGGCAACTGCGCGACGTCCTACCAGCGGCACGTGGTGATGGACGGCGTCACGGCGCGGTCGACGAAGGTGTTGGCGGGCATCAACACCAACTGGGGCGACACGGCGCGGTTCTCCCGGATCACCGTCTACGGCAGCGCGGTGATCTGCGAGAAGTACCAGGGCGTGCCGAAGGGCTCGGAGCCGAAGAAGATCGGTGAGGGCGCGGACGGCAAGAACTGCTTCTACTCGCCGTCCGACATCACCTGGCGGTAGGCGGTCCAGTGCGACGCGGGGCCGCGGCCACCCGCCCGCGGCCCCGTCGCCGTGCCGGTCGCACCCGACCCGCGCGGTGTCGCGGGCGGGTTCCGATACCGTGTGGAGCGACCGGGCGGCGCGTGAGCAGGGCGAAGGGCAACGACGGTGACCAGCTGGATCGACGTGATCAACTATGTCCGGACGCGGTACGAGGTGCTGGAGGAGAACGACAGCTGGCTGCGCTTCCGGCTGGAGCCGGCCGCGGACCGGACCCAGCAGGTGTCCGTGCACCACGTGCCGGAGTCGGACGGCGTGGCGTGGGTCGAGATCTCCTCGCCCGTCGGCCGGGCCGACGCGATCGACCTGAAGCGGCTGCTGGAGCTCGCGGGCACGTCGCTGGTCGGCGGCGCGGCGGTGGTGGACGGCGTCGCGCTGCTCAAGCACACCGTGCCGTTGGAGGACCTGAGCGTCCGGGAGGAGTTCGAACGCCCGCTGATGCTGCTGGTCGCCACCGCGGACGCGTTCGAGCACGAGCTCACCGAGGCCGACAGCTTCTGACCCGCCGCACCGGCGGTCCCGGGCGGACCGCCGGCCCGGCATGTCGTCGTCGGACCGTCGCGCGGGTGGACCAGGCGGCGGCGGAGGAGGTCGGCCGCCGTCTCGGCGACGAGGTCGACTCCCGGGTCGTGCGCGCCGCCGTGGCCGACGTCCACCGGCGGCCGGCCGACCGGGCGAAGTTGCCCCACTTCCTGCCGACCCTGGCCGCGCGCTCCGCGCAGTGCCGCCTGCGGGCCCCTGATCAGGACAGCGGCAGCTCGGCCCAGACCGTCTTGCCCTCCGCACCGAGCTGGGTGCCCCACCGGCGGCGCGACAGCGTGTCCACCATGAGCAGGCCCCGGCCGCGGAAGGCGCCCAGGCGTGACGTCCCGGTCACCGGCAGGCGGTCGGGGCTGCCGTCGTCCACCTCGATCCGCAGGGCGTCGCGGTCCCGCGACCGGTGCACGCGCAGCCGACGTGGCGCGCACGCGTGGTCGTAGGCGTTGGACACGAGTTCGGTGCACAGCAGCAGCAGGTCTTGGAGCAGGTCGTCGGCCAGGTCGGCCAAGGCGGTGGCCAGCCACTGCCGGATCTGGGCCAGCGGTGGCACCGGCGCGCTCAGGTCGACGCTGATTCTCGGTGCGAGTGCTTGGTTCGGCTGCGTCATGGTCGTCCCCCAGTGCGGGCAGCCGCCTATCTGGTCAAACGGCTCTTGGCGTCATCGGATACCCCGAACGAGGCGGGTGCACACCTGCCGTCCCTCGAACGCGGTGAACGCATGCCGGGTCACGGATCGTGATCTACCCTGACTTTCCGTGAGTGAGCAAAGGGTTCCGGTGGAGGACGACCCGGTCGCCGTGCTGCGGGTGGCGGTCGACTGCGCGGTGCAGGCGGTGCTGCGCCTCGACCCCCGCCACGCCGACGCGCGCCAGGAGATCAACCGCGTGCTGGCCGGGTTCGCGGCGACCGTCGCCCCCGTGCTGGACCGCTTGCGGGACGTGGCCGACCGGACGCCGAACAGCCCGGTGTCGGCCGCGCTGGGCTTCATGCGCGACGCGGGCGACCAGGCCGCCTCCGGTGACGTCCAGGCCGCCCGCGTCTTCCTGCTCGCCGGCCGGGCGGCGTTGTTCCGCCTGGCCAGGGCCGGCCCGGACGGCGGCTGATCACGCGGTGCGCCGGAACGGCCCGCCGGTCCACGTCTCCGACCCGGACAGCGTGTCGCGCGCCAACTGGTCGAGCACGTCGGACATGCGGCCCGCGCGGGCGAACGCGCGTCGCTGCCGGTCCGCGCCGCCGCCCTCGCCGTCCAGGGTGGACAGCAGCCGGCGCACGAGGTCGGCGTCGTCGAGCTGGTCGTGGACGCGGTGCACGAGCCGGTCGAGCAGCAGTCGCGCGGGCACGAGGCGGCCGGACAGCACGTCCAGCGACAGCCCGCCGATGCCGTCGCGGGCCGCCCGCCACGTGGCGGCGCGCAACACCTCGGCGGGCACGGGCGAGGCACGCAGCCCGCGCCCGAGGTCGGCCAGCGCGGTGGTGACCAGGGCGCGCACCAACGCGGCCAGCAGCACGGCTTCGTCCACGGTGGCCGCCACGTCGGCGACCCGGACCTCCACGGTCGGCAGGTGCGCGGACGGCCGGACGTCCCAGTAGATCATCCGTCGGTCCCGGGCGGCCCCGCACGCGAGCAGCATGTCGCAGGTGGCGTCGTAGTGCGCCGCCGACTCGAAGTACGGCGGCGGACCCGCGCCCGGCCACCGCGACCAGACCACCGAGCGCCAGCTCGCGTAGCCGGTGTCGCGGCCGCGGACGAAGGGGGAGTTCGCGCTGAGCGCCGTGAGCACCGGCAGCCAGAGCCGCACGTGGTTGCACACCTGCACGGCCGCCTCCGGGTCCGGCACGGCGACGTGCACGTGGCAGCCGCAGATGGACTGCTCGGCGGCCAGCAGCCGGTAGTCCTCGGCGAGCAGGCGGTACCGGTCCTGGCCGCCGGTCGGCAGGTCCGGCCTGCCCACGGGCGGCGCGCCGACGGCCAGCACGCGGCAGCCGAGGGCGTGCGCGCACTCCGCCGCGACCAGGCGCAGGCCGAGCAGTTGCCGGCGCACGTCGGCGAGGTCGTGGCACACCGGTGTGCGGGTCTCCACCTGGGCCTTGACGAGTTCGACGTCCAGCTCCACCCCGAACCGCGACTTCGCCGCCGCGACCACCTCGTCACCGCGCGGCACCGGTTCCCCCGTCCGGGCGTCCACCAGCAGGAACTCCTCCTCGACCCCGAGCGTCGGAGCCGGTGCTCCCGCCAGACTGCCCATCGCGGCCTCCGATGGCTGTTCGACCAGGGGCTGTGGGATACCCCCGACCGGGGGTGCGAACCTTCGGCCGAGTGGGTGTCCCGGACGCGTCCGAATACTCCGTTCGGGTGGAGCCGAGCTGGAACGCTCAAGAAGGCGGTCGGTGGTGCCGAAGGAGAGGGTGAGCACCGGAACCCCGCCCTCGGGACCGGTGCGTTTTCGTGCCGGAGCCCAGCCGCTTTCTTCCCAGCGGTGCGCTTCCGCCTAATGCCCTCCGGCGGACATGGCCAGCAGCATCAGCGAGAGCAGCAGTTGCAGCACGGCGACGCAGGTGCCCGCGACCGCGGTCCAGTCCAGGCGGTACTCGGTCTTGGTGCTCATCGACCAGACCCCGCACGCCACCGCGCCCACCGCCAGCACCGGTCCGCCGGCCGGGATGGGCCAGCTGAGCAGGGCCAGGCACAGCGAGACGGGACCGAGCCAGGCGTCCTTGCCCGGTCGGTCCTTCGCGGGGAGCTGCCGCATCATGCGCTCCATAGTGCCGTGATCGAGAAGGGGTGACGCACGTGGCTCCGGGCCGTCACATCCACCGGTTGCGCTTGAACAGCCGGTACAGGCCCACGCACACAGCGAGGGTCGCCGACACCACCAGCGGGTAGCCGTACTGCCAGTGCAGTTCCGGCATGTGGTCGAAGTTCATGCCGTAGACGCCGGCCACCATGGTCGGCACGGCGATGATCGCCACCCACGCCGACATCTTGCGCATGTCGTTGTTCTGCTGCAACGACACCTTGGCCAGCGTCGCGTCGACCAGCGTGGTCAGCATCTCGTCGAACGCGACGACCCGCTCCGCGGCGGCGGTGAGGTGGTCCTCGACGTTGCGGAAGTAGGACCGCACCACGTCGGGCACCCACGCGCCGCACGAGCCGTCGCTGAGCTTGCGCAGCGGCCCGGCGAGCGGCATCACGGCCCGCCGCAGCTCCATGATCTCCCGCTTGACCAGGTACATCTGCTCGACGCTGACCTCGCTGCGCGGCGCGAACACCGCGGTCTCCACCAGGTCGACGTCGGCCTGGAACGCCTCGATCACCTCGCCGTAGCCGTCCACCACGCGGTCGGCGATCTCGTGCAGCACCATCGCGGGCCCGGCGGCCAGCAGGTGCGGCTGGGCCTCCAGCTGGCGGCGCACGTCACCCAGCTCGGAGTGGTGGCCGTGGCGGACCGTGACGAGGTAGTCGCGGCCCAGGAACACCATGATCTCGCCGGACTCCACGATCTCGTGGGCCGTCGTCGGCGAGTCGTGCTCCACGATCCGCAGCGTCTTGAGCACCACGCACAGGTTGCCGTCGTAGCGGTCGAGCTTGGGCCGCTGGTGGGCGTGCACCGCGTCCTCGACGGCCAGCTCGTGCAGCCCGAACGCGTCGGCGACGTCCCGGATGCGGTCCTCGTCGGGCTCGAACAGGCCCACCCAGACGAAGCCCGCGCCACGGGCGCGCACCTCGGCCACCGCGTCGGCGGGTGACCACTCGCCGGGCAGCCGCAGCCCGTCCACGTAGACCGCGCACGCCACCACGGCGTCCCGCTTCACGTCCGCGCCGGGGACGTCGTCGGCCGCAGGGATCACCATGCCGCCGATCCTGCCGCACCCGCTGCCCGGCCGGGTGACGGGTGTGACCGCGCGTTCGAATCGCACCCGGGTCGGGTCGCGGCTGCGCCCTGGCCGTCGGAACGGCCCGAGTCCGCGGCGGGGGAGGGGTGGAGGTGGCTGATCGGGCTTCCGGCGTTGGTCTGGCAGACCCGGTCCACGCGGCACCGCACCCCGCGCGGCGGGACGGGTGGGAGCCGTCGTGCGACCGCTGTGACCAGGGCTTCCTCGGGTCAGGGCCATCTGGCGCCCGGCTTCGCCATTGCGGTGTTAGGGATCGTTCCTCAACGTTCGCGCGCGTGACCGCAACCACGCGATCCGGCACGGGCCGGCCGCGCACCGCCCTGGCGTTGACCGCGTTGTTCTTCGGCACGTTCGTGATGGGCAGCGCCGAGCTCATCGTGGTCGGCATCCTCGACCTCGTCGCCGCCGACCTCGGCGTCCCGATCGGCACGGCGGGCAGCCTCGTCACCGGTTACGCGCTGGGCATCTCCGTGGGCGGACCGGTGCTGACCGCCCTCACGATCAGGTTCGCCCGCAGGCCGCTGCTCCAG
The DNA here is from genome assembly GCF_021390395.1 of Saccharothrix sp. S26. Taxonomy (GTDB): domain Bacteria; phylum Actinomycetota; class Actinomycetes; order Mycobacteriales; family Pseudonocardiaceae; genus Actinosynnema. The sequence continues at coordinate 31,028 of NZ_JAJUWT010000012.1, read as the reverse complement.
CTCTCATTGGCCGCCTACGTCCTGGTCAACGGGCTGGCCGTGGCCGCGGCGAGCTTCGGCCTGCTGCTGGTCGCCCGCGTGCTCACCGGCGCGCTGCACGGCCTGTTCATCGGCGTCGCCTTCGCGGTCGGCGCGAGCGTGATGCCGCCGGAGAAGAGGGGCAAGGCGATCTCGTTCGTCTTCGGAGGCACCGCCGTCGCCACCGCGCTCGGCGTGCCCGTCGACACGCTGATCGGCCAGGGCCTGGGCTGGGAGGCGTCCTTCGCCGCGATCGTCGCGGCCGGGGTGCTCGCGCTGGCGCCGGCGCTCGTGGCCGTCCCGCCCGTGCCCGATTCCGGGATCGGCGGCTTCGGGGCGCAGGCCGGGCACGCGTTCGCGCCGAAGGTGCTGGCCCTGCTCGGCCTCGCCTTCCTGGTCATGGGCGGCCAGTTCGCCGGCCTGACCTACCTGCAACCGTTCCTGGCCGACGTCACCGGCGTCTCCGGCGGCACGTTCGCGGGCGGCGCGGCGGCCGACCGGGACGCGAGCGCCACGATCGTCTTCGGCGGCATCGCGCTGGTGCTCGCCCTCGCCGCGCTGACGTTCCTCGGCTCGAACCCGGTGGTCGCCGCGATCGCGCTGTTCGTGTGGGGGATCGTCGGCTTCGGCGTGGTCCCGTCGATCCAGCACCGGGTGGTGAGCCTCGCCGGGCCCGGCCGCGACCTGGCGGCCACCCTGCCCGCGTCCGCGGTCACGTTGGGCATCGCGATCGGGGCGCTGGTCGGCGGTTCGGTGGTCGGCGGCGACTCGTCCGGCCCGATGCTCGTCTCGCTGGTGGTCTGCGCGGCCGGCGCGGTGGCGGCCTGGGCGACCAGCTTCCTCGAACCCGACCCCGAAGCCGCGCGGTGAGACCACGGGCCTGAACGGGTGGTTTTCCACCCCTTCGGCCGACCGGGGGCGTTAAGTTCCCCGGTGTGAAGCGATCCGCGTGGGTTGTCGTGCTGGCGGTGGTGGCCGGGCTGGTGGCGCCGGTTCCGGCGAGGGCGGTGGACCGGTCGCCGGCGGAGTGCGCGGCGGCGCTGGACTGCACGGCCGCCGAGATCGACCGGATGACGATGGCGCAGCGGCTGGAGTTCCTCCGGCTGGTGCAGAGCGGTCCGGCCGCGGGGCTGGGCGCGGCCGACCGCTGGCGCAACATCGAGGGCGTGATCGAGTTCTTCCGCGACCACGGGCTGGGCACCCCCGGCACGTGGATCTCGCACGTCGACGCGGCGATCCTGGAGGGCGTCGAACGCGGCGTCGCGCTCGCGCTGGGCCGGTCGACCGACGGCTTCGGCAACCCGGGCTCGGCGCGGTGGGCCGACTACCTGACCCGGCTGCACCGCGGCGAGCTGGCCGTCCGCAACGTCCACGACCGGGCGTGGAGCGAAGCCGAGCAGGCCTCGACCGAGCACGGCGTCGCGCTGGCGGAGCAGGTGCACGGGCTGCGGCCGACGGCGGTGGAGCGCCGGTTCTTCCTGTTCTCGGAGTTCTACCGGTGGACGCTGCGCAATCGCCCGGCCGTGCTGGACCTGTTGCTGATCTACGCCGCGCTGCTCAACCCCGTGCTGGTGCTCAAGCGGGTGCCGTTCGTGGACTGGCTGACCGACGTGCGCGAGTCCGTGCCGTCGCGCAAGGGGTCGGAGCTGGCCTACGCCTACGCGCGGCTCGACCCGGTCAACGGGGCGTTCAGCACCGTGGACCTGCTGCTGGCCTACATCCCGGAGCTGTTCGAGGAGTTCCAGGCCACCCGTTAGCGCCGGCATTGCCGAAAAGCTTTTCGGCTGCCACAGTGCTTTTTGCGCGGGGTGCTCCGGAACACCCGCCGGCGCTGAGGGGATCGGTGCCGCCGAGCGCGGCCCGCCGCCGAGCCGATCTCGACACCACCCGTTCGCGGGAAACACTGGTTCGAGTGAGGATGTGAACTCGATGACGCGTTCAGCCAGAATGATCGTGCCGTTGTTGGCGGTTTTGTTGGCCGGCCTGGTGACGTGGCCCGCCGCCGCGCACGCGACGCCCGCCGGCCCGGCGTTGGCGCCGCCGACCGGGACGGTGCGGGTGCACCTGCTGCTGCCGTCCGACGTGCCCTACGACCAGCGTTACCCGGACGGCATCGCCCGCGTGATGCTCGAAGCGCAGCGGTACTACAAGCAGGAGCTGGGCAAAACGTTCCGGCTCAACACCCCGGTGGTCGAGGTGATCACCGGCGAGCACGTCCGCGGCTGGTACGAGAACACGCCCAACGGGCCGGAACGGTACTGGTGGACGGTGTTCAACATGCAGCAGGAGCTGATGCGCAGGCGGGGCCTGGGCGCGCCGGACCGCCGGTGGCTCAACGTCGGCGAGATCAGCGCGGAGGGCCCCGGCGCGGGCGGCGGTGGCGGCAACGGCTGGGTCATCCTGTCCGGGCACGACGCGGACGGCGCGGCGGGCCTGAACGGGCCGATGAACCGGTGGTACGGCGGCATGGTGCACGAGCTCGGGCACGCGTTCGGCCTGCCGGACTCCCGCTACACCGACGGCACGCCGATGTCGGCCTCCTTCTACGACTACCCGAACACGCACTTCAGCCAGAGCCAGAAGAACGCGATCCTCAACGGACCCTACGGCAGCTTCCTCTACTGAGCACGGGAGCCGGGTGTCCCCGTGAGCTTCCTCCGGGGCACCCGGCCGAGTCCGAAGTGGACCGTGACCGGCGGCGGTCAGGGCCGGTGCGGTTGCGCGCCCACTGCGGTGGGTTCGACCACGTCGTCGGGCGAGGTCTCGTCCAGGAAACCACCGGACTGGTGCCGCCACAGCTTCGCGTACGCGCCGTCGGCGTCGAGCAGTTCGGCGTGCGTGCCCTGTTCGGCGATGCGGCCCCGGTCGAGCACGATCAGCCGGTCCATCCGCACGACCGTGCTCAGCCGGTGCGCCACCACCAGCGCGGTGCGACCCTCCATGAGCCGCCACAGGGCTTCCTGCACCAGCACCTCGCTCTCCGAGTCCAACGCGCTGGTCGCCTCGTCCAGCAACAGCACCGGCGCGTCGCGCAGGATCGCCCGCGCCAGCGCGACCCGCTGCCGCTGCCCGCCGGACAGCTTGATGCCGCGTTCGCCGACCATCGTGTCGAAGCCGTCGGGCAACGCCTCCGCGAACTCCGTCACGTGCGCGGCACGTGCCGCGCGGAGGATCTCGGCGTCGGTCGCGCCCGGCCGGGCGAAGGCGATGTTCTCCCGCAACGTCCGGTGGAACATCGCCGGGTCCTGCGGCACGTACGCGATCAGGCTCCGCAGGTCGGCCTGGCGCAGGCGCGCGATGTCCTGGCCGCCGACCAGGATGCGGCCCTCGTCCACGTCCATCATCCGCAGCAGCAGCCGGGTGAGCGTGGTCTTGCCGCCGCCGGAGCGGCCGACCAACCCGACCCGCGTGCCCGCCGGGATGTCCAGGTCCAGCCCGCTGAACAGCGGTCGCCCGCCGCCGTGCGCGAACCCCACGCGGTCGAACCGGACCCCGGAGTCGGCGACGCGCAGCGGTTCGGGGTCCGGCGGGTCGAGCACGGTCGGCTCTTCGAGCAGCAGTTCGGTGAACTGCGCGGCCTCGGTGAGCGCGCTCTCGACCCGGCGGTAGATCTGGTTGAACTCGAACATGATCCGCGTCGCGTTGCCGAAGTAGGCGAACGTGACCACGATCGCCTCCACGCCGAGCCCGCCGCTGACGCCGACGGCGATCGCGAGGCCGAGCACGTTGGTCAGCACGGACAGCGGCGCGACCACGGTGTCGATGCGCAGGTTGCCGTAGTCCCACGACCGCAGCGCCAGCACGCGGGTCTCGGCGGTCCGGCTGCGGTGCTCGGCGCTCTCGCGCTCCTCGGCGGCGAACGCCCGCACGGTCTCCATGTTCGACAGCGTGTCGGCGACGTGCCCGGACACCCGCGCGTAGGCGGCCTCGCGCTCGTCGACCAGGCGCTGGCGGCGTCGGATGAGCGGCGCGACCACGAGCCCCGTGAACAGGATGAGGCCGAGCAGCACGGCCACGAGCAGCGGGTCGTAGTTCCACAGCACGACGCAGGCGAAGCCGAGGGGCACCAGGTTGGCGACGATGCTGAACGCCACCGTGTCCACGAACTCCTCGAAGCGCGACGCGAAGCTCAGCACCCGCTTGGTGAGCGAGCCGGCGAAGTTGTCGTGGAAGAAGGCCGCGTCCTTGCCCAGCAGCGCGTCCATGGCCTGGATCGACAGGTTCTCGATCCCGCGCCCGTCGGTGCGGTTGAGGCAGTGCACGCCGACGCGCCACAGCAGCTCGGCGAACAGGGTCAGCCCGCCGAAGGCGAGCAGGTAGGGCAGCAGCGCGCCGAAGTCGGCGTCACCGCCTTCCGCGAGGCGGCCCGCGAGCGCGCCGATCGCCAGCGGCGCGAGGTACAGCAGGAACGTGTTGCCGAGCGCGGGCAGCACGAGCCCGCCCACGGCGAGCAACCGGTGTCGTCGCAACTCCCTGCCGTACAGGCGCAGGGCGAGCATCACCGCCTTTTTGCGGTTGTTGACGGGTTTTTCGGACCTTGGCGCAGCCATCCGACTCCTTCCGGGGGCACCTTGGCGTCGTCGATGGTGCCGTACCGGGCCGGGTGACGGCGATCGAATAACGCCCGACCACCCGCGCGCGTCCACTGTGGTCTGCGGATCACGGCGTCGAGCGAGACCGTGCACCGCCGGTCGCCTTCGGGTGCGGGCCCAGCGGTCACCACGCGGGCCGATTTCGCGTACGGCGGGGATCGGCTCTAGCGTGATCACCATGAAGATTGTCCTCATCGGCGCGGGCGGCACGCTCGGCGTGGCCGTGCACACCGCGCTCACCGGTCGCGGCCACGACGTCGTCACGGTCGGGCGCTCCAGCGGCGACCTGCGCCTCGACATCGCCGACCCGGAGCAGACCGCGCAGCTGTACGAGCGCGTCGGCCGGGTCGACGCGGTGGTGAGCGCGGCCGGCGACGTGCCGTGGAAGCCGATCACCGAGATGACCCCGCAGGACTACCTCGACGCGTTCCGGGGCAAGGTGCTCAGCCAGGTCGAACTCGTCCGCCAAGGCGTGGGCCGCATCGCCGAACGCGGCTCGTTCACGCTGATCACGGGCGTGCTGGCGCGTGAGCCCGTGCCCACCGGCACCGCCGCGTCCCTGGCCAACGGCGCGGTGGAGGCGTTCGTGCGGGCCGCGGCGATCGAGATCGCGCCGCAGCGGGTCAACGCGGTCAGCCCGACGGTGTTCACCGAGAGCCTCGGCGACTACGGCGACTTCTTCCCCGGCATGGAGTCGGTCGACCTCGACAAGGTCGCCCGGGCCTACGTGCGGTCGGTCGAAGGCGCGCAGACCGGTCAGGTCTACGTGCTGTAGGGCCGCGTTCGGAGCAGCTCTCCGCCCGGCAATAGGCCGGCGTCCCACGACCGCGGGGGCCTGGTGAGTGCAGACCGGATCGAACGTGACACGGTGATCGACGCCTCCTCGGAGCTCGTGTGGTCGCTGGTCGTGGTGCCCGGGTTCTGGGTGGCCGACGAGGCGGGGGAACCGGGCGCGACGGCGGTCGAGGGCGAGTCGGTGCCGGTCAAGAGCCCCGCCCCGGGCGACGTCTGGGACCGGCGGCCGGCGACCATCAAGCGCATCGCCGAAGCGGCCGAGCGCGACACCCGTTAGCGCGTCGGTGGACGTCCGGCCCGGGTGTCGCGCCGGCGGACGGCGGTGCGCGTCCACCTCGTCCAGGCAGCTCACCCGGCCGCCCGCCCGACCTGCGCGTATGGTGCACGGAAGGCAAGACGAGGCCTTCACGTTAGAAGATGATCAGCGATGGGACTCCTCAACAGGGCCAAGGAGCAGAGTGCTCTCGACCAGGCCAAGCACGCGATCGAAGCAGGCAGGCACATCCTGGTGTTCAAGTTCATCGAGGCGAACACCAACAGCCGCGCAACCGGTGCCATGACCGGAATGAACGACCAGATGGAGGCCATCGAATCGCTCGGCTGGCGACTGGACAAGATGTCCGCCTGTGAAAGCAACGTCGTCGGTTCGCTGGGCAGCGGCGAACGTGTCGCCCTCGTGTGCCTCTACCGACGGACGCCGGGTCCACCCCAGCCGGAATAGGTCGGCGGCAACACTGGCTCGACGTTGTTGACGATGGCCCGCTCAAGACGGGACCCGAGTCGGGAAGACCAGTCTGGTCCGCACCCCAAGCCGCTCAGCGGGTCACCACTCGGAGGCGCGGCGTTAGTACACGACGTGCTTGCCGCCGTCCACGATGACCGCCTCGCCGGTGACCAGGTCCATCGCCAGCAGCCCCAGCACGGCCTGCGCCACGTGGTCCGGGGTGGCGGTGCGGCGCAGTGGCACGGTTTCCCGCTCGGCCCGCGCCCGTTCGGCGAAGCCGGCCTCGCCGTGCAGCGACGTCTGCCAGCGGGTGGCCACGGTGCCGGGGGCGACGGCGTTGACCCGCACGTCGGGTGCGAGGGCGGTGGCCAGGTTGCGGGTCAGTTGGAGCAGGGCCGCCTTGCTCACCCCGTACGCGATGGACGACCCGCCGGCCCGGTAGCCGGAGATGGACGCGACGTTGACCACCGCGCCCCGGGCAGCGCGCAGGTCGGCGGCGAACGCGCGCGTGACGCGGAGGGGGCCGACGACGTTGACGTCGAGCACGTGGTGGACCACGTCGTCGGTGAGGGCGTCGAGGTCGTGGTGCGGTACGGCGCGGGTCGTGCCCGCGTTGTTGACCAGCACGTCGACCCGGCCGAACCGGGACCGCACCCGTGCGGCCAGGGCGCGCACCTGGCCGTCGTCGGCCACGTCGACGGGTTCGGCCGCGGCCCGGAAGCCGAACGCGGCCAGCTCCGCCGCCGTGGCCCTCGCCTCGGCGGCCGACCGCGAGTAGGTCACCACGACCGCCCGGCAGCCCGAACGGGCCAGTGCGAGCGCGGTGACGCGGCCGATCCCGGTGCCACCGCCGGTCACCACGGCCACGGTGTCGCGCAGGTCCACGTCAGCTCCTCCCGATCCGGCGCAGGGTGACCACCACCCCGTCCTGGTCGATCCGGCGCACCGCGTCGGCCAGCAGCGAGCGGAACACGCGCGACTCGCGCAGCGGCAGCGGCAGGGCCAGCACCGGGAAGTCCTGCTGGTGCAGCAGCCCGGCCACGGCCAGGCTGATCAGCCGCGGCTCGATGCCCGCCACCAGCAGGTCCACCGCCGGGTCCAGCAGCCGTTGCGGCACCTTGCGCAGCGCGTCGGCGGCGATCTGGTCCAGCCGGTGGCCCAGCCGCGGGTTGGCCAGCCGGGTCAGCAACCCCTCGATCTCCCGCTCGTCGGGGCCCAGGCCGAAGCGGCGCAGCGACGGCCCGGTCTCGGCGCGCAGCAGCCGTTCGGCGAAGCGGGCGAACTCGGGACGGGCCAGCGCGTCGGCGGTGCTCGTGCAGCCGGCGAGCAGCCCGAGGTGGGCCAGCGCCGTGTGCGTGCCGTTGACCAGCCGAAGCTTCGCGGCCTGGTGCGGCGCGATGTCGGGCACCAGGTCGACGCCCACCGCGTCCCAGGCGGGACGCCCGGCGGCGAAGTCGTCCTCGATCACCCACCGGCGGTGCGGCTCGCCGACCACCGCGGCCCGGTCCTCCAGGCCCAGCGCCTCGGCGACGTGCGCCACGTCGGCCGCGGTGGTGGCGGGCACGATCTGGTCGACCACGCTGGACGGGAACCGGACGTGCTCGTCGACCCACTCGACCAGGTCGTGCTCGCCGCGGTGGGCGCAGAACTCCCGCGTCAGCCGGGCGACCAGGCGGCCGTTGTCGGGCAGGTTGTCGCACGAGACGACGGTCAGCCCGGGGTTCCCGAGCAGCCGACGACGGCGCAGCCCGCCGACGAGCTGCCCGACCGGCGTGCGCGGCGGACCGCCCGCGAGGTCGGCCGCCACGTCCGGGTCCTCGACGCGCAGCCGCCCGGTGGCCGGGTCGTGCCGGTAGCCGGACTCGGTGACGGTCACCGTGACCACGCGGGTGCCCGGTTCGGCCAGCACGGCCGCCACCCGGTCGGGCTGCTCGGGGGCCAGCAGCGCTTCCCGCACGCTGCCGACCACGCGCAGCCGGTCGTCCTCGGGGCCTCGTTCGGTGACGGTGAACAGGTGGTCCTGTTCGACCAGCGCGTCGACCAGCCGGCCGTTGCGCTGCGCCACGGCGCAGATGCCCCACGGCCCGGGCTCGACGCGCATCGCCTCCTGGGTCAGCACGGCCTGGTGCGCCCGGTGGAACGCGCCCAGGCCGAGGTGGACGATGCCGACCCCGCCGTCGGGCAGGTCGGCCGCCAGCCAGGCGGGCAGCCGGGACGCGGACAGGCGCGGGTGGCTCACCGCGGCGTCACCCCGGCGGCATCGGCGGCGGTGATGTCGACGTCCTTGCCCTCCGCCGACAGCAGGAACGCCACGAACGACACGGCCGCCGTGCCGATCATCCACAGCGCCACCGGCCACGCCCGCCCATCGGCGCGGGCGACCAGCGCGGCGGCCACCAGCGGGGAGAACCCGGCCAGCGCCGCGCCGATCTCACGGGACGCGGCGAACCCGGTGTAGCGCACGCGCGCGCCGAACAGCTCGGCGTAGAACGCGGGCTGCACGGCGATCATCGGGGCCAGGCCGAGCGCCGTCGCCACCACCAGCGCCACCCAGATCAGCACCGGCTCGCGCGTGTCGAGCAGCAGGAAGAACGGGAACGCGAACGCCGCCGTGAACACCACGCTGAACAGGTTGAGCGGACGTCGCCCGATCCGGTCGGACAACGCGCCGTAGACCGGTTGCAGCACGATCACGACCACGCCGAACAGCACCACGCCGGTGAGCCCGACCCAGCGCGGCAGCGCCAGCGACTTGGTGAGGTAGGCCAGGCTGTAGGTGGCGTAGATGTAGACGATCGCGGTGTCGCAGATGTGCGCGCCGATGCCGATGCCGAAGTTGCGGGGGTAGCGGCGCAGGGCGTCGAACACGGGCAGCTTCACCGTGGTCCGCTGCCGGGCCATCCGCTGGAACACCGGCGACTCGTCGACCCGCAGCCGCACGTACAGCGCGACCGCGATCAGCGCGAAGCTCAGCCAGAACGGGATGCGCCACGCCCAGTCCAGCACGGTCTGCCGCGGCAGCGTCTCGACCAGCAGGAACACCAGCGTGCCCGACAGCAGGCCGAGCTGGACCCCGGTCTGGGCGAACGACGTGAAGAACCCCCGCCTGCGGGCGGGCGCGTGCTCGGCCAGCAACGTGGACGCGCCGCCGAACTCCGCGCCCGCGCCGAGGCCCTGGCACATCCGCAGCACGGTCAGCAGGATCGGCGCGGCGACGCCGATGGAGTCGTAGGTCGGCAGCAGGCCGATCAAGCCGGTCGAGACGCCCATGACCAGGGTCGTGACGACCAGCGTGGACCGGCGGCCGATGCGGTCGCCGAGGTGGCCGAACACGAAGCCGCCCAGCGGGCGGACCGCGAAGCCGACGCCGAAGGTGGCGAACCCGACGATCACACCGGTCGCCGGGTCGTCGGTGACGAAGAACAGCTCGTTGAACACCAGCGTGACGGCGAAGCCGTAGATGAAGAAGTCGTACCACTCCAACGCGGTGCCGACCACGGACGCGCCGACGACGCGGCGCAGCTGCCCAGCGTCGGACGGCGGGTCGGACGGTCGGTCGGGCGTGGCGTCGTGCCCGGTCCCGGCGCGGTCGGCGGCCTCGGTCATGTCGTTGCCTCCTCGTCCCCGAGCAGGGCGTGCAGCTCGCGCCAGGTCCGCTCGTCCATCGGGATGCCGTCGCGCAGCCGTGCGCGGCGGGTGCGTGCCTCAGGCTCGCCCGGCACGAGCACCTCGCGGCTGCCCTCGGCGGTCGGTGTGCGGGCCAGCTCGCGGCAGAACAGCTCCGCCTGCTCGCGGAACCGCTCGACCGGGGTGAGCGCGCCGATGTCGACGGCGACCAGCACGGTGCCGAACCCGCCGCGGTAGCCGGGCAGGCTGCTCACGCCCATGCCGGTGAGCAGGCCGCCGACCACCTCGATCAGCACGCTCAGGCCGTAGCCCTTGTGCCCGCCGAACGGCAGCAGCGCGCCGCCCGCGTAGAAGTCGCCGGGATCGGTGGTGGGTCGGCCGTCCGCGTCCACGACCAGGCCCTCGGGCACGCGCTCGCCGCGGGCGCGGGCCACCGCCAGCTTGCCCTCGGCCACGCCCGACGTGGCCCAGTCCACCACGATCGGCGGGCGGTCCGCGGCCCGCGGCGCGGCCCAGGCCAGGGGGTTGGTGCCCAGCCGCCGGGCCCGGCCGCCGTACGGGGCGACGGTGGGGTCGGCGTTGCCGAACGCGAGCGCGACCAGGTCGTGCTCGGCCAGGAAGCCGACGTACTCGCCGAGCCTGCCGACGTGGTTGCAGTCCTGGATCACCGCGACGCCGCTGCCGTGCGTGCGGGTCAGGGCGCGCAGCTCGCGGGCCGCGACACCGGCGGCTACGCGGCCCAGCGCGCGGTTGGCGCGGACCACGACCGTGCCGGGGCGCGGGTGGTCGACGTCGGGGCGGGCGCGCGGGTCGATCCGGCCGTCGCGGATGCGGGCGACGTAGTCCACGAGCCTGCGCACGCCGTGCGAGTCGTGGCCGGTCAGGTTCGACTCCACGAGCGACCCCGCGACGGCCTTGGCGTCCACGAGGTTCGTCCCGGCGTCGAGCAGGATCCGGACCGCGAGCTTCACGAGCTCGCTCGCCGTCACGTTCCGTCTGACGGAATGGGGTTCCATCGCCATGTCTCCACGATGACACGGCTCGCCCGCTTTGTGAAGGCGGTCACACGGAGGTCCGGCTCAGCTCGCGCCCAACGCGCGCGACACCTCGGCCGCGGCGCGCACCACGAGCTGCGGCAGGTCCGGTGGCGCTTCGGCCAGGTCCACCAGCGCCGCCGCCGACACGCCCCCGACCACCTCGCCGGTGTGGTCGAGCACGGCCGCGCCGACCGCCCGCACCCCGGACTCGTTCTCCTCGTGGTCCTCGGCGTACCCGCGCCGCCGGACCGCGGCCAGCTCGGTGAACAGGGCCGGCTCGTCGGTGATCGTGTGCTCGGTGCGCGCGGGCAGGCCGGTGCGCCGGACCAGCGCCCGGACCTCGTCGTCGGGCAGGGCGGCGAGGATCGCCTTGCCGATGGACGTGCAGTGCAGGCGCAGGCTCATGCCCACGCGGGAGGCCAGGTGGTAGGGCCGCACACCCTCCTCCTTGGCCACGTACACCGCCTCGTCGCCGGACCGCAGTGCCAGGTGGACCGTCCACCCCGTCCGGTCCTGCAGGTCGCGCAACGCCGGGCGGACGTGCTCGGCGACGTCGAGGCGCTGGAGGAACCGGCCGGCGAGGCTGAGGATGCGCGGGCCGCCGAGGTAACCACCCCTGCCGTCGGCCCGCGCGAAACCGCGCTGGACGAGGGTTTGCAGGATCCGGTGCACGGTCGGCTTGGGCAGCCCGGAGGCACCGGCGATGTCGGCGATGCGCGAGTGGTCGGCCAGCGCTTCCAGCACGCTCAACGTCTTCTCGGCCGCGGACAGCGGCGCGTCACCACTCATGACCTCAATGTAAGCCAGGGACGATCACGGTCCGCCGTCACGCGACCGGGCCGCGCGGTGCGAGTTCCGCGTTCCGCGGTCCGGCGCACCCACCCACAGTGCTGCGCGTCGAGCCGTTCGGTCGATTGAGCGGAGTGGGTGCGACCGTGAGACTCGGACTTCTTCCGTCAACGAGGAGGCGCCCATGTTGCCCGCCATCATCGTCATCGACATCGACACCGGGCCGTTCGGTGGGCTGATCTACCTGGAGCTGGGCGGCACGGCCGAGGTATGGCCCACGCAGCCCGTCGACTGGGAGAAGGTCACCGTCGCCGCGGCCGGGGCGTGACCGACGCCCGACCGCCGGTCACGCGACCGGCGGTCGGGCCGCACACCGCCCCTGGTCCTAGCGGGATTGGAGGGCGTCGAGCGCCACGGCCTGGGCGATCACCACGCGGCGGTCGACGTGGGGGTCCGCGATCTGGATCAGGTAGTGGTCGCGCACCCACGTCTTCTTGTCCACGCTGAACACCGGCTGGCCGTCGCGGGTGAAGTCGAAGTGGTAGCGGAACGGGAACGGCAGGTCGTTGACCAGCGGGAGGAAGCTCCACAGGCGGCGCAGGACGGCGATGCCGTGGTTGCGCTCGCGGCCCGTGGCGGTCGGCGCGCCCGGCTGCTCGAGGTGCCAGGTGGAGTTCGTCAGCGACTTGCCGAAGTCCTTGCGGAACAGGCCGATCGGCTGCCCGGCGCCGTCGGTCACGTCGTAGCCGCTGCCCAGGTCGATCACCTTGCGCGCCCGGAAGCCCGCGAGCACCTGGCTCTTCGTCGAGTCGGTGTAGATGGTGACCTGCTCCTTGAAGGCCATCCGCTTCTGCTCGACGAACGCCACGAGCGGGCCCGGCTCGCCGCCGTTGTCGGCGAAGACCTCGTAGCGGTTCACCATCAAGGTGACCTTCTGGTGCATGTGCAGCACGTTCATCGCGTGCGTGAGCATGGTCGTCCCCCTGGACTCCGGTGGGCCCGAAGTTTCTCACCCGCCCGGATGAAGATCGCCACGGGGACGGTGGTGGGCCGCGGCGGCACGGCCCACCACCACCGGCGGTCGTCAGGCGGCCTGGGCCTGGTTGTAGAGGTTCTGCGCGTCGGCGCCGAAGTAGGGGCCGAACATCCAGTTGGGGAACAGGTTGATCTTGTAGCTGTTCACCGAGTTCACCGTGCCGGTGCCGGTCGCCTCGGAGAACGAGCGGAACCACGGGCCGCCGCTCGCGCCACCGGTCATGTTGCAGGTCATGCCGATGCCGTCGCTGAGGAACGCGTTGAACGTGCGACCGCTGCAGTAGACGAGCTTCGTCCCGTCGTACGGCGCGGCGGCGGGGTAGCCGAACGCGTAGGTGTTGTCGGCGCGCGGCAGGTTGAACGCGATGCCCTGCGCGCCCACGACGTCGGTCAGGGACTGGCCGTTCAGCTGCCCGACGACGATGGCACCGATGTCGTAGTTGATGTCCTCGCTCGCGTGCCACTGCGGCGTGGCGAACGTGGCGCGGGCGCTCCACGTGCCGTACGGGGCGTTGCCGTTGTCGTAGGCCGGGACGAACGCGACGTTGGTGTGGTAGGCGCCGTCGAGCTTCACGCAGTGCCCGGCCGTGACGACCGTGCTCTTGTTGGCGCTGGTGACCGCGTTGCCGCTGCACGAGGCGTTGCGGCCCTGGTAGGTGAAGAAGACCCGGCCCGCGGTCTTCACGACCGCGCCGCCGCCGGTCCACGCGCTGCCGCCGTTGGGGAAGGCCAGCGGCGCCACGGTGGTGGGCTCACCCGCCCGGACGGTGGGCCGCACCGCGGACAGCGGGGCCGTGCGGATGTCGAGCGGAACGGCGGCGCGCATCCGTTCCGGTGTCCAGTAGTCGCCGGGCGCGGCGGCGGCCTCCGTCGCCGGGACGGTGACCAGCGCGAGGGCGAGCGCGCTCGCCGCGGTGATCAGTCGTTTCACAACACGGTTCATGATCTTCCACCTTTCGTGGGTCGATCAATGGCAGGGACCGTGCCTTGGAAATTACTCAGCGCAATGGCCTCGCGTTTCCGGCGAACGGGTGAGAAGTTTTCACGTCAGCCGCGAACGCCGGCGCCGGGACCGGCACGACCACCGGCAATACTCCGCTCGGGTGAAGTTTCGGCGGGGGGAAACACGGCGACGGGGCCGGCGCGTTTGGCGGGATGTCAGCCGCACGGTCACGTGACGAAAGGGCGAGGAGGGCCGTGGTGATGCGCACCGGACCGTCCCGCGCGGGGTGATGGGCCGTGGCCGGCCGTGACTTCTACGCGACGCTCGGGGTGCCCCGAGGGGCGAGCCAGGACGAGATCCAGCGCGCCTACCGCGCCCTCGCCCGCCGCTACCACCCGGACCGCAACGCCGAGCCCGGCGCGGACGAGCGGTTCCGCGAGGTCTGCGAGGCATACCGGGTGCTGTCCGACCCGGAGCGCCGCCGCCGGTACGACGCCGGCCGGGCCGCCCGCGCCGACCGGCCGGGACGAGCCGCGCGGCCGGTCGGCGACCAGGTGTGGGTGAGCGCGGGGCCGGGGTTCGGCACCTCGTTCGGCCTGGGCGGTGACGGCCTGTTCGGCGGCGGGTGGTCGGGTGGGCGGCCGGTCCGCGGCGCGGACCACGAGGCCGAGCTGGTGCTCACCGTCGAGGAGGCGTACCGGGGCGGGCGGCGTTCGCTCACCCTGCCCGGGCCGCGGACCCTGCGGGTCGACCTGCCGCCCGGCGTCACCGAGGGCAGGCGGATCCGGCTGCCCGGTGCGGGCGAGCCCGGCGTGGGCGGTGCCGGTGACCTGTACCTGGTGGTACGGCTCGCACCGCACGACCGCTACCGCGTCGAGGGCCGCGACCTGCTGGTGGACCTGCCCCTGGCACCGTGGGAGGCAGCACTGGGCGGCACCGTCGAGATCGACACGCCGGGCGGGCCGACGACGATCCGGGTGCCACCGGGCACGTCGAGCGGACGGCGGCTGCGGCTGCGCGGCCAGGGCCTGCCCGATCCCGGCGGCGAGGCCGGTGACCTGTGCGCCGAGGTGCGGATCGTGGTGCCGGCAACGCTCGACGAGCCCGAACGGCGGCTGTTCGCCGAACTGGCCGCCACGTCCGACTTCAACCCGCGCGCTTGACGTTCCAGCGGCTGGAGCTCGTAGGTTCGACCCATGACCCGCTGCTCCGGGTGCGGCGCGCCGGACTCGTGCGAGGAGCTGTTCCACGTCGTGCTGGCGCTGGACCACTCCCGCCGCCCGCCGTGGGGACCGCTGCACGGCGTCACCGTCTCGTGCTTCCTGCTCCAGCACCCCGACCGCCTGCCGGCCCACGACCGCGCCCGCCCGTGGGCGACCCTGCACACCTACCTCGACGGGGGCCTCGCCGCGGTGACGCGCCTGACCGCGGGTCTGCGCCGCGCGAACGCCCGCCGGGGTCTCGCGGACGTGGTGGCCCGCGTCCCGGTCGCGCCACTCGGCGAGGCGCCGACGGCCTTCGCCGTGACGATCGTCGACGTCGCCGTGGACGGCACGTTCCCGGCCGAGGGCTTCCCGGACCGCGTCGAAGCGTGGGCCGCGGCCACCGTCACGGCTTGGCGTGCCTGATCGTCCGGGACGTCGACCGGCTGTTTGGTCGAGTGCGCTGTACGGCGAACGGCGGCGAGTCGTAGTTTGGGCTGAGCTGCCCGATCCGCCGATGCAGGACGGGCCGGAAGAATCCTGCCCACGAAAAGAGTGGTCGAAATGGAAAACACGCATGGGGAGTCGCATGGCTTCATGACGTTGGACGAACTGGCCGAAGCCGCGCCGGTCGCCGCCACGCGGGAGATGCCCGAGGAGCTCCGGGAAATGCTCGACTCGAACTCGGGGCCGTTCGTGCGTTCCGCGTCACCGCCCAGGATGGACTTCGGCGCGGTGGAGGTGCCGGGCGCGCCCGGGATGTGGCGGATCGTCGCCAACGACGACGAGGAACTGCACACCGCACTGCCCGGACGTGAGCAGACGGAGCTGACCTCGGCCGACGCGCGGGTGGAGGCGGTGGCCGGGACGGCGGGCCACCGGCCGCCGTGGGTGCCGCTGGAACACCTGCCGAGGCTCGCGCCGTTCCGCGCGGACGGACGGCTGTTCTTCGAGCCCAGGGCGATCGAGGAACCGAACCGGCTGGCCTACCCGCAGCGGACCGTCGGCATCGTGCTCAGCAGCGACGGGTTCCGGGGCAGCGGCGTGCTCGTCGGCCCGAACCTGATGCTCACCGCCGGCCACGTCGCCCCGTGGGGGCAAAGCCCGTGGAGCATGGAGTTCATCCCGGCGTTCCGCGAGGGCGACCGGCCTTTCGGCAGCTCCTTCGTCGAGACCTACCGGGGCTTCAACACCCACGGCGAGGTCAGCGGCAAGGACTACGTCATCTGCAAGCTCTACAACCCGCTGGGCACCGCGTTGGGCTGGATGGGCACGAAGTCGTTCGGCGACGAGGACGAGTACTACCGGCGGCGTTATCTCACGTCGGGCTATCCCGGGTCGTTCGGCAGCAGACCGGCGGTGGAGTTCGACCTGGGCGTCCGCGACATCGACGACGACAGCCCCGGCCTCGAATTGGAGTTCGCGCTGCGCGCGGACGTCGGCCCGGGCTGGTCCGGCGGTCCGCTGTGGCTGCCCGCCGAGGGGCCCGCGGTCGCCGGCATCTACAGCGGCCGGGAGACCGACGAGCTGGACCCGCGGCGGCACGTCTTCGGCGGCGGCGGGGGAATGGTCGACCTGGTGAAGTTCGGCTTGGCGAACTGGCGACCGTAGCCGCCCGGACGGGCCCGCGGTGACGGGCGTGACCGGGACCGTGATCACGCCCGTGGAACCCTCCGGCGTCGACCCGCGTCGGTCTGGCAGTGGTGGTGTGGCGGACCGGGGGAGTCATGGCGGAGGCGTTCGGGCCTTATCGCGTCGGTGAGCTGTTGGGGCGCGGCGGCATGGGCGAGGTGCACCGGGCCTTCGACACGGCCCACGACCGCGTGGTGGCGTTGAAGCGGCTCTCCGCCGTGCACAACGACGACGAGGACTTCCGCGCCCGGTTCCGGCGCGAGTCGCGGATCGCGGCACGGCTGCGGGAGCCGCACGTCATCCCGATCCACGCCTTCGGCGAGATCGACGGGCGGCTCTACCTCGACATGCGGTTGGTCGAGGGCCGCGACCTGTCGGCGGTGATCGCGGACGGCCCGCTGGACCCGGCGCGGGCCGTGCGGATCATCGCCCAGGTCGCGGGCGCGCTCGACGCCGCGCACGCCGACGGCCTGGTGCACCGGGACGTCAAGCCGTCGAACATCCTCGTCACACCGGACGACTTCGTGTACCTGGTGGACTTCGGCATCGCCCACAGCGTGCGGCCGACCGGCACGCACCTGACCGCGTCCGGCGCGGTGATCGGGACGCTGGACTACCTGGCCCCGGAGCGGTTCGGCGACGGACCGGTGGACGGCCGCGCGGACGTCTACGCCCTGGCCTGCGTGCTGCACGCGTGCCTGACCGGCAAGCGCCCGTTCGAGACCGACAGCCCGGCCGCCCTGCTCTGGGCCCACCTGCAACAACCACCACCCGCCGCCTCCACCACGAACCCGACCGTCCCGCCCGCCCTGGACGACGTGATCCGCCACGGCATGGCCAAGTCCCCGACCGACCGCTACCCGACCGCCGGCACCCTGGCCACCGCCGCCGCCCAGGCCCTCGCCATCCCGCCCCACCCCGCCGCGCCCCTGACCCCGCCGGCCGGCACCTCACCGCCGACCGCCGGACCCCCGACCCCGCCCGCGGGTGCCTGGCGGGCCACCGCTCCACCGCCGGCCGCCCCGCCGCGCACTCCGCCGGTCGCCGAGTCATCGCCGGTCGGCGAATCGTCCGCCGCGCCACGTCCCGCCGGGTCGCCGTTCGCCGCCGCGCCGCGCACCCCGCCGGCCGGACGGTCCACTGGCGGCCAGGCGCTGCGGCCCTCCCGCCCCCACCCCGGCGCCAACACCCCCGTGCCGGCCCCGAGGTCGCCCGGTCGCAGGGTCGCGCCGATCGTCGCCGGGGTGGTCGCGTTGCTGCTCGTGGCGGTGGTGTTGGTCTGGGCCGTGGACTGGAAGGGCGACAGCCGCCTCGCGCACTCGACCACCGGCACCACCACGCCCACGACAGCCACCGCGCAGACGTCCAAGACCTCCCGGACCACCGCGGCGACCACGTCCACCACGTCCACCACGGTCGACCGGCAAGCCACCGTCCTGCTGGAACGGCTCCCCGAGGTCTACCGGGGCAACCCGACCTGCGCGCCCACGCCGTCCGCACCCGGCGTCGCCGCCACCGTCACCTGCACCGAGGCGAACTCGGCGCACTTCCGCTTCCCGCCGCCGAACGAGGCCGTCTTCCACCTGTTCACCGACCGCGCCGCGCAGGACGCCCACTTCCAAGCCCTCGTGCGAGCCCGCGGCATCCCGCGCGACGACACCAACGGGGGCTGTCGTCCGCTGACCCGGCCCGCGCACTACTCCGCCTACTACCGGTCCGAGCGCCAACCCCTGCCCGGCGAGTACACGACCTGCTTCATCGCCGACGGCGTCGGCCAGGTCTGGTGGGTCGACACGCAGACCTCGACCACGGGCGTGCTGCGGTCCTCGACGGCGCTCGACCCGGACTCGCTCGACCAGCTCGGCTACTGGTGGAACACCATGATCCTCACCCGGACGTGAGCTCGGCGACCTTGCGCTCCAGCACCGCCCGTTCACGCTCGTTGCCGCACAACCCCACGGCCCGTTCCAGCTCGACCCGCGCCTCCTCCGCACGCCCCAGCCGGCGCAGCAGCTCGCCGCGCACGCTCGGCAGCAGGTACGAGTTCGCGAACGCGTCCGAACCCGCGAGCCCGTCCACGATCGGCAGCGCCTCGGCCGGCCCTCGTGCCATCGACACCGCCACCGCCCGGTTCAGGTCGACCACCGGTGACGGCACGAGCCGGCCCAGCGCCTCGTACAGCAGCACGATCCGGTCCCAGTCCGTCTCCTCGACCGACGGCGCGACGGCGTGGCACTCGGCGATGGCCGCCTGCAGTCCGTAGGCGCCCAGGCCCCGGCCCGCCTGCTCGGCACGGGCCAGCGCGGCCCGGCCGCGGCGGATGGCGGCACGGTCCCAGCGACGGCGGTCCTGGTCCTCCAGCAGCACGGGGTCGCCGTCCGGCCCGGTGCGGGCGGGGAAGCGGGCCCCGGTCAGCTCCAGCAGCGCCAGCAGGCCGTGCACCTCGGGCTGGTCGGGCACCAGCCGGGCCAGCACCCTGGCCAGGCGCTGCGCCTCGCCCGCGAGGTCGAACCGGATCAGGTGATCTCCGGAACTGGCCGTCGACCCCTCGGTGAAGATCAGGTAGATGACGTTGAGCACCGAACCGAGCCGCGCGGTCCGCTCCTCGCCCGTCGGCACCGCGAACGGCACCTCGGCCGCGCCCAGCGCCTTCTTCGCCCTGGTGATCCTGGCCTGCACCGTCGCCGTCGGCACCAGGCACGCCTTGGCGATCTCGTCGCTGGTCAGACCGCCGACCACGCGCAGCGTCAACGCCACCCGGGCCTCCCGCGACAGCACGGGGTGGCACGAGATGAACATCAGCGCCAGCACGTCGTCGTCGATCTGGTCCGGGTCCCAGAGCACGTCGTCGGCCGCGGTGGCCTCGCCACCCGTGACCGCGCCGCCCTCGCCCAGGTCGCGGGCGAGGACGGCGTACTTCTCGTCCAGCGCGGACCGGCGGCGGAACGCGTCGATCGCGCGCCGCCTGCCGACGGTGAGCAGCCACCCCGCCGGGTTGCGCGGCACGCCGTCGCGCGGCCAGGTCACGAGCGCCTCGGCCAGCGCCTCCTGCGCCAGGTCCTCGGCCAGCGCGAAGTCGCCGGTGTAGCGCGCGAGCGCGCCGACGATCCGCGCCGACTCGATCCGCCAGACCGCGGCGACCGCGCCGCGACCGGTCGGGTCGCCCGCCGTCGTCCCGCTCAGAGCTGACCGGTGGCTTCCCGCCACGCCTTCTCCTTCTGGATCCACTCGTTGTCCTGCGGGAACTCGTCGATCGTGGTGACCCGGCGGATCTCGGTCTTGAAGCCGGGGCCGGTGATCGGCTGCCGCTTCGCCCACTCGACCGCCTCCTCCTTGGAGGCCACGTTGAGGATGTAGAAGCCGTTGAACAGCTCCTTGGTCTCGCCGTACGGGCCGTCGGTGACGACCGGCGGTTCGGACGAGTAGTCGACCACCACGCCCTCCTCGGCCTCGGCGAGCCCTTCGGCGGCGACCAGGACACCGGCCCTGATCAGCTCGTCGTTGAACTTGCCGATGGTCTCCAGCATCTCGTTGAAGTCGATCTCGCCCATGCCCGCGAAGGCCTCGTCCGTGGCGCGCATGATCAGCATGTACTTCATGGTCTGTCTCCCTGGCCGTCGTGCGGGCCCTCTCTCGGACCCCGTCCACCCCTGGGTCGAACGGGCCGCGCCGCGGATCGACACACCCGCCGGAATTTTCCCGGAGAGCGCGGGCAGCCTACTTCGGCCGGCGATCGATGTCGCCGCGGACGCGCCGGCACGGGCTGCGGTGGCAAGCGACGTCGCCGCCTTGGCAAGCTGACCCGGTGGACGACGACTTGGACCGGGTGCTGACCGCGGTGGGCCCGCGCCTGCGGGCGGTGCGACGGGCACGGGGCGTCACGCTGGCCGAGCTGGCCGAGGCCACCGGGATCTCGGAGAGCACGCTGTCCCGGCTGGAGAGCGGCCGGAGGCGGCCGAACCTCGAGTTGCTGCTGCCGCTGGCGCGGGCGCACGGGGTGCCGCTCGACGAGCTGGTCGGCGCGCCGCCCACCGGCGACCCGCGCGTCCACCTGCGTCCCGTCCGCCGCCACGGCATGACGTTCATGGCGCTGAGCCGCCGCCCCGGCGGCACCCAGGCGTTCAAGCTGGTCATCCCGGGGTCGCGGCACGACGCCGTGCCCGACCCGAAGACGCACGAGGGTCACGAGTGGCTCTACGTCCTCAACGGACGGCTGCGGCTCGTGCTGGGCGAGCAGGACCTCGTGCTCACGCCCGGCGAGGTCGCCGAGTTCGACACCCGCGTCCCGCACTGGCTCGGCGCGGCCGATGCCGCACCCGTCGAGCTGCTGATCCTGTTCGGTCCGCAGGGCGAACGCGTGCACGTGCGGGCCCGGACCTGAGCGGACGCTCACAAGCGCACCGGGGTGCCCCTCACGTCGGTGTGAGGGGCACCCCGGCGCGCGTCACGGGGTCCGGCAGGTGACCGTGGGCGCGGCCCACTGGCCGTTCGCCATCACGGTGAAGCCGAACGTGGTGCTGGCGCCCGCGGCGAGGTTGCCGTTGCCGCTGGGCTTCATGGTCATAACGTTGCCGGTGGAGTCCCAGCTGGGCGTGCCGTTCCAGGTGGCCGACACCTTCTGCGGCGACGTCACGGTGACGGTGGCGGTCCAGCTGCTGATCGCCGACGAACCGGCCCGGATCGTCACCTCGCCGTTGAAGCGGTCACCCCACTGCTGGCTCGTGCGGTAGGTCGCAGTGCAGGAGCCGGTGCCCGGCTGGGGCGTCGTGGTCGTGGTCGGCGTGGTGGTGGTGCCGGGCGGGGTGTCCGTCGGCGCGACGGCCCGGCCGGTCGACGGCGAGATCATGCCGGCGCACAGGCCGCGGCTCGCCAGGTTGGCGGCGATCTGCGGCACGGCGTTGATCGTCGTCTGGTAGCCGTCGTGCATCAGGATGACGCCGCCGTTCTGCAGCGTGGACGCGGCCTGCACGATCTGGGCGGTGCTCGCGCCGTTCCAGTCCTGCGAGTCGACGTTCCACAGCACCTCGGTCAGGCCGAACTGGGCCTCGACCGACTTGAGCGTGGCGTTGGTCTCGCCGTACGGCGGGCGGAACAGCTTCGGCGCGACGCCCGTCGCGGACTGGATCGCCTGCTGGGTCTGGGAGATCTCCGACTGCATCTGCGCCTGGCTCAGCTGCGTCATGTGCGGGTGCGACCAGCTGTGGTTCTCCACCCACATCCCGGCGTCGCGCTGGCTGCGCGCGAGGGTCTGGTTCGACGTCACCTTGTTGCCCTGGTTGAAGAACGTGGCCCGCAGGCCGGCCGACCGCAGCGCGTTGAGCAGCGTGGTGGTCGTGCCCGCGACCGGGCCGTCGTCGTAGGTCAGGGCGACGTAGCCGTTGGCGCAGTTGGCGTTGTTCGGCGGCGTGGTGGTCGTGGTGGTCGGCCCCGGGGTGCCGGCGGCGTTGAGGGCGTTGAGGACCGAGGTGTAGGCGGCCTTCTTGTTGCCGGAGCCGTCGAAGAGCAGGGGGGTGCCGGAGGCGCGCCAGGAGTCGCTGTCGCGGATGCCCCAGACGGTGATGCCGGTGCAGCGGGTGACGGCGAGGCAGGCCTGGACGACGCCCTGGTACTGCTGGGCCTGGCTGGAGCCGGAGCCTTCGATGTCGAGTTCGGTGATCTGGACGTCGACGCCGAGGTCGGCGAAGTTCTGCAGGGTGGTGTGGTAGTTGGAGGGGACGGGGTTGCCGCTGTTGAAGTGGGCCTGGAAGCCGACGCAGTCGATGGGGACGCCGCGGGCCTTGAAGTCCTGGACCATGCGGTAGACGCCCTGGGTCTTGGCGTGTGACCAGTTGTCGGTGTTGTAGTCGTTGTAGCAGAGCTTGGCGTTCGGGTCGGCGGCGCGGGCGGCGCGGAAGGCGGCTTCGATCCAGTCGTTGCCGGTGCGTTGGAGGTTGGAGTCGCGGCGGCCGCCGCTGCTGCCGTCGGCGTAGGCTTCGTTGACGACGTCCCAGGCGTAGATCTTGCCGCGGTAGTAGGTGGCGACCTGGGTGACGTGGTTGAGCATGGCGTTGCGCAGGGCGGTGCCGGACATGTTCTGCATCCAGCCGGGCTGCTGGGAGTGCCAGGCCAGGGCGTGGCCGCGGATGCGCATGCCCTGGTTGCGGGCGTGGTTGACGATCCGGTCGGCGTTGCCGTAGCTGAACTGGCCCTGGTTGGGCTCGGTCGCGTCCATCTTCATCTCGTTCTCGGCCGTGACCATGTTGAACTCACGGTTGAGAATGCCGACGTAGGTGGAGTCGCCCAGCTTGTTCGCGGCCACCGCCGTGCCGAAGTAGCGGCCGCTCTCCGCGGCGGACGCACCCAACGTGGTGCCGGCGCTCGCCACGCTCGGCAGGACGACGGCCAACGCGCCGAGCAGCCCGACCGCGCCGGCCAGCGCCGCGACGCGTCGCGGTCCTCCTCGTGCCACCGGCCTGCCGGCAGCGGTGACAGCAGTTCTGGACATCACTTCCTCCAAGGGTGTCGAGCCGGACCGGCGCCGCTCTCGAGCCGGTCGCGCGCCACGGGCAGATCGAAAGTTTCGATACAACTCGCTGACGCTTTCGAAAACTAAGGCTGATGATCGCGGGAGTCAAGGATTGAGATTCACCTATAGAGACGCAAGAGTGCAGGTAGAGCCGTCGGCAGGGCCGATGGCACTACCTTCTGCGGTTTACGAAAGTATCGGAACCGATTCGGATGGTCTGGTATCCGGGTCGGGGCGCCGCAGGATCGCGCGGTGTGGCGGTGCCACACGGGCGCGGCGGGAAGAGTGGCGCGGTCCACCAGCGACGAACGGCACCGAGGGCTCCTAGCGTCGGCCTATCGCACGTGACCGCCATCACTCAACGTGGAGGATGCGCCCATGTCGGATCGTCACCCTGTCCCGGCGCTGCGGGGCCCGGTCGCGACGCTCGTCGCGGTGCTGGCCGTCCTGTCGGCCGTGGTCGTTTACCTCGTCTCGACGCCGCGCCCCGCCGCGGCCGCGACCTTGCAGGAGGTCACGGCGTTCGGCTCGAACCCCGGCAACCTGCAGATGTTCCGCTACGTGCCCGCCGGGTTGCCCGCGGGCCGCCCGGTCGTCGTCGCCCTGCACGGCTGCACGCAGGACGCCACCGGCTACGGCACGGCCGCCGGGTGGACGCAGCTCGCCGACCGCTGGAAGTTCACCGTCGTCGCGGCGCAGCAGAAGTCGCAGAACAACGCCAACTCCTGCTTCAACTGGTTCGAGCCGGGCGACACGCGCCGCGGCTCGGGTGAAGCGCTGTCGATCAAGCAGATGGTGGACAAGGCCAAGCAGGACAACGGGGCCGCGTCGGCGTACGTGACCGGTCTGTCCGCCGGCGGCGCGATGACGGCGGTCATGCTCGCCACCTACCCGGACGTGTTCGCCGGCGGTGGCATCGTGGCCGGGCTGCCCTACCAGTGCGCCACCTCGGTGGCCGCCGCGTTCGGCTGCATGAACCCCGGCACGAACCTCACCCCCGCGCAGTGGGGCGACAAGGTCCGCGCGGCGTACGCGCACTCCGGTCCGCGGCCGAAGGTGTCCATCTGGCACGGCACCGCGGACAACACCGTGCGGCCGCTCAACGGCACGGAGCTGGTCGAGCAGTGGACCGACGTCAACGGCACCGACCAGACGCCGGACGTGAGCGACACCGTGGCCGGCTACCCGCACCGGGTCTACGGCGGCACGGTCGAGCACTACTCGATCACCGGTATGGACCACGGCCAGCCCGTCGACCCGGGCACGGGCACCGCCCAGTGCGGCAGCACGGCCGCCTACGTGCTCGACGTCAACGTGTGCGCGGCCTACCACATGGCCCGGTTCTGGGGCATCGACGGCGGTGGCGCACCGACCACCACCTCCGTCACCACGACCACCCGCCCGCCCTACAGCGAGACGGTCACCGGCACCGCGACCGACCACTACGTGGCCCAGCGGATCGACGTCGGCGAGTACAACACCCTCGGCGCGCGTTACGGCTACAACACCCCGTTCCCGCTCTACCGGTGCGGCACGGAGTGGACGGACAAGGCGGACTGCTCCGCGATCTGACCCCGTCGGCGCTGCCCGCAACTGTGAACGCCGGGTTCGGCCCACCGGTGTGCAACCTCCCGGCGCGCCGGCGAGTCTCCACCCGGGGAAAGCGCTTCACGACTGGGGAGGAACACGTGCGTCGAGCACGCTGGCTGGTGGTCGCCTTGCTCGCGGCCGGGCTGTCGAGCCCGGCCGCGGCACAGGCGGCGCCGGTGGCCGGGGGAGCAGCCCGGACCATCACGTTGATCACGGGTGACAAGGTGGTCGTGGACGCGCGGGGGGCGCTGGTCCGCGTCGAGGGGCGGCCGGGGGCGAGGTTCGTCCGGTACGTCGAGCGGGACCACCAGTTCGTGGTGCCGGAGGACGCGCTCGACGAGCTGGCGCACGACCGGCTCGACAAGAGGTTCTTCGACATCACCGCACTGCTCGACTTCGGCTACGACGACGCGGCGACCGACCGCATCCCGCTGCTGTCGGCGGGGTTTCGGGCGTCGGCGGCGATCGTGAAGTCGGAGGCCGCGCGGCGGTGGGCGGACCGCCGGGTGGGCGTGCGGGCCGACGGGAAGCTCTGGCTGGACGGCAAGGCCAGGATCACGCTGGACCAGAGCGTGCCGATGGTCGGCGCGCCGGACGCCTGGCAGGCCGGGTTCGACGGCAGCGGGGTCACGGTGGCGGTGCTGGACACCGGCTACGACCAGGGGCACCCGGAGCTCGCGGACGTCGTCGTGGCCGCCCGGGACTTCACCGGCGAGGGCATCCAGGACGACGTCGGCCACGGCACGCACGTCGCCGCCACCGTCGCCGGGCGCGGCGGCCGCTACAGCGGGGTCGCGAAGGGCGCGAAGCTCGCCGTCGGGCGCGTGTGCGGCGCGTGGGGCTGCCCGGAGAGCGCGGTCATCGCGGGCATGGAGTGGGCCGCGCGCGAGGTCGGGGCCAAGGTCGTCAACCTGAGCCTCGGCGGCGACCAGAGCGACGGCTCCGACCCGCTGTCGCAGGCCGTCGACCGGCTCACCGCGGAGACCGGCACGTTGTTCGTGGTGGCCGCGGGCAACGACTACACCTACCGCAAGGTCTCCGCGCCGGCCGCGGCGGACGGGGCGCTGGCCGTCGCGAACCTCACCAAGCAGGGGCAGCTGAACGAGTCGTCCTCGCGCGGGCCGCGGATCGGCGACTACGCGGTCAAGCCCGACCTCGCCGCGCCCGGCACGGACATCGTGGCGGCCCGGGCGAGCGGCACGTTGCCGGACGAGGCGGTCGGTGACCTGCACGCGCGGCTGACCGGCACGTCGATGGCCGCGCCGCACGTGGCCGGCGCCGCCGCGATCCTGGCGCAGCGCCACCCCGCCTGGACCGCGCCGCAGCTCAAGGCCCAGTTGATGGCGTCGGCCGAGCCGGTCGCCGACTCGCCCGACCACGTCGGCACCGGGCTGCTGGACGTGGGGCGCGCGGTCGGGCAGCCGGTCCGCGCGGACGTGGGCAGCCTCTCGTTCGGGCTGCTCGAATGGCCGCACACGGCGGTCGTCGAGAAGTCGGTCACCTACCACAACGACGGCGACCGGCCCGTGACGCTGGCCGTGCGGCACGACCTGGGCGACGACTTCACCGTGCCGTCGAGCGTCACGGTGCCCGCGCACGGCAGCGCGCCGATGGTCGTGCGACTCGACCCGCGCAAGGGCGTCGGCACGTTCTTCGGGCACGTCCGCGCGACCGCGGAGGGTGTCGAGCTCACCACCTCGGTCGGCGCGTACGTGCAGGAGGAGCGCCACCCGCTCACCGTCGCGGTGACCGGGCGTGACGGCAAGGCGCCGTCGAACGAGTTCCTGCTGCTGGTCGACCTGAAGTCGGGGAAGTCCAGCACGCTCCTGCTCGACGCCGAGGGCCGCGGCACGGTCGAGCTGCCGGTCTCCGACTACGCCGTGCTGGGCCGCATCGAGCAGCACTCCGCGTTGGCGGGCTGGTACACCCCGGTGTCGGTCACCGAGGTCGCGGGCAAGGTCACGGTGAACGCCGCCGTGACCGTCGAGCTGAACGCCGCCGACGGCAAGCCGATCACCGTCGACCTCGACGACGACAGCGTGCGACCGCTGCACCGCGACGTCGACCTGAGCGTGCCCATGGAGCCGGGCAAGAGCTCCGGCGTCACGGGGCCGGTCGAGGGCTCCACGCCCGTGTACGGTTTGTCGTTCGGCGAGCCGTTGCCGCAGTTGACCTACTCGACCACGCTCAAGGCCGCGCGGCCGCGGGTGGCGTTGGGCGGGTTCGACCTGCCGGTGCGGTACGCCGACGCGAGCCCGTACTTCGCCCCGGGCACGCACCGGTTCCGCACGGCCCGGCGCGACGGCGACGTCAAAGGCGCACTGGTCGTCGTGGAGAGCACCGGCGAGGACCTCTACCCGATGGTGCGGGAGCTGAAGGACTCGGGCGCGTCCGCCGTGCTGCTGCTCGGCCCGTTGCCGTTCCCGAACCAGGAGCAGACCGCGCTGCCGGTGCTGTCGGCGTCCGACCACGGCGCGCAGGACCTGCTGTCCCGGATCGGCGGCGAGGTCGAGGTGCGCGCGATCGACTCCTCACCGGTCAGCTACAACCTGTTCTTCCCGGAGCGGGGCGCGCTGCCCGCGGGCAAGGCGTACCGGGTCGAGCGGCGGGATCTCGCCGAGGTGAAGGCCCGCTACCGGTCCTCCGGGGGTGACGGGCTGGTGCGCCAGCGCCTGTACCCGGTGCTCGACGGCGCGGCGGTGAAGAGCCTCGGGGTCCTGCTGGACGAGGCGCTGGTCGCGCCGGTGGCCCGCACCGAGTACTACAGCGCCGGCAACGGCGTCGGCTGGTACCAGGAGGGGTTCATCGGCCGCATGTTCGGCGTGGACGCGCGCGACCCGCTGGTCGGCATCTGGTCGGACCTCGAACCCGTTGCCTTCCGACCGGGCCGGCAGTACCGGCGTGACTGGAACGCGGCGGTCGCCGGGCCGCGGCTGGACGGGGCGTCGCTCGTGCGGTGGGCGGCCGGTGGGGGCGTGACGCGGACCGGCGACGGCATCGAGGCGGAGGTCTCGCCGTTCGCGACCGCCACGGCCGTCGAGTCCTGGGCCGCCACCGGGTACGGCGGCCTGGAGCTCAAGCGGGACGGCGTCTCGCTCGGCTCCACCGGCGACCCCCGCCGGGGTCGGTGGCAGGTGCCCGCCGAACCGGGCCGCTACGAGCTGTCCCTCGACGCCGCCCGCGGCGCGCCGCAGCTGGAGCTGTCCACCGCCGTGCGCACCACGTGGGGCTTCACCAGCGCGGGCACGGCGCAGGGCAAGCTGCCGCTGTTGCAGGTGGGCTACGAGATCCCGCTCGACCTGCGCAACAGCGCGCGGGCGGCGCTGCCGCTGCCGGTCCGGTTCACCGCGTCGCGGCAGGCCGGCGCGGGCAAGGCCACCGTGCGCGAGGTGAAGGCGTTCGCGTCGTTCGACGACGGCGCGACCTGGGTGCCCGTGACGCGGCTCGTCCCGGCGCGCGGCAAGCCGGGCGGGTACGTCTCGCTGCGGGTCGTCGCCTCCGACACGGACGGCAACACGGTCGACCAGACCGTCCTGCGGGCCTACCGGCTCAGGGCCTGAGCGCGGTGGGGATCGCGGCCGGCGCGTGCCGCGATCCCCGCCGTCCGGCCCCGCGTCGGCTCACGGTGCGTAGGTGGCGTCCTGCGCCGTGCCCACCACCGTCCGCGCGTCGGCCTCGGTCAGCAGACCGGCGGACACCCACGTGGCCGCGGTCGCCTTGACGTGCCGGACCAGGTGGCCCTTGGCCCGGAACGGCGCGGCGGCCCACACCTCGTCCAGGAACGTGGTCCCGTCGGCCCGGCTCGGGTTGGCCACGCCGCTGTCCCGGCCGCCGAACGCGATGCGCGGCTCGCGGCGGCGGAAGTAGACGTGCGTCGGGTCCTCGGTGCCCTCGAAGAACGGCGCGAACTCCACGCCGTCGAGCACGTGGTGCAGCGGCTTGCCGGGCACCGGCGTGAGGCTGGGCAGCAGGTCGCCGGACAGGCCCGCGTTGCGGTACAGCCCGAACTCCAGGAACGTGCGGCGGGCGTCCCGCGCGACCAGGTTGACCGGACCGAGGAACAACGCCTGCGTGGCCGGGTCGTCCAACGCCCGCTCCACCCGCAGCCGGAACGGCATCGACACCCGCACGGTGTCGCCGCCGCGCCACGCCCGGGACACGGTGAAGTACGTGCCCGGCACGGCTTCGCGCGGCACGCGCTCGCCGTTGACCTCGACCCGGAACCCGGTCGCCCAGGACGGCACGCGCAGGTGCAGGTCGAACCGCCCACCGCCGTGCACGCTGATCGTGGAGCCCTGCTCCACCGGGTAGTCCGTGGTCTGCGTGACCGTGACGCCCTTCTCCGCCCACTTCAGGGTCGACGCGCTGTAGAGGTTGACGTACAGCGCGCTCCCGTCGGCCTTCGCGAAGTACACCGAGTCCTGGTACTTGGTCGCGCTCTCCATGCCCGTGCCCTCGCAGCACGTGGTGCCGGCCTTGGGGGTGTAGTCGCGGACGTGACCGGGCGTCAGGCCGATGAAGTACGTGACCAGCGGCTTCTCCGCGTCCGCCCGGTCCTGTTTGGACCCCAGGACCTGGTTGTACAGCGCCCGCTCGTAGTAGTCCATGTACTTCGGGTCCTGTTCGTGGAAGAACAGCACCCGGCTCAGCTTGAGCATGTTGTAGGCGCAGCACGTCTCGGCGTTCGTCTCGCTCAACGTCCCGACGATGCTGCCGCGCGCCCGCCAGAACTCCGCCGTGCTCGTGCCGCCGATGCTGTACATGCGGGTCGGCACGACCATGTCCCAGAAGTTGCGCGCCGCGGCCAGGTACCGCTGCTCGCCGGTCTCGTCGTGCAGCCGCACCATGCCGGTGAGGATCGGGATGTGCTGGTTGGCGTGCAGGCCGTCGAGGATGTCGGTGCCCGCCGCGCACGAGTCGATGAGCCGGTCCAGGTCGAACAGCTTGGCCAGCGCCAGGTGCTCGGCCTTGCCGGTGATGGCGTGCAGGTCGCAGATGGTCTCCACGATGCCGCCGAACTCACCGCTGGAGAAGATGCCCCACATCCGCTGCAACGTCGCCTTGGGCAGCTTCGACAGCCGCGAGTGCATCCAGTCGCACATGCCGCTCGCCAGGTCCAGCGCGCGCTCGTCACCGGTGTTGAGGTAGGCGTCGAGCAGTCCGCGCAGGATCTTGTGCGCGGTGTAGTAGGGCGCCCACACGACGGTGTAGTTGCCGCTGGTCATCGACTCCAGCGTGATGAACTGGGTCTCGGGGTAGGCGGCGAGGAAACCGGGGTGGCTCAGCAGGCCCCACGTGCGCCGCAGCGTGGCGTGCCGGCCTCGCCCGGACGCGTCGGCGAACGTCGCGCCGGTGGTCTCGTCGAAGCTGTACGACGCCAGGTCGCCCCGGGCGGGGGTGTCGAGCAGCCGCCGCACCTCGTCCGCGCTCAGCGCCCGCGACCACACGTCGACCTGGTCCAGCGCGCCCGCGAACACCGGGTCCGGGTAGTTGGACCGGCCGAGCCAGTTGTTGCGCAGCCGGCCGAGCACGGCCGGGTTGAGCGTCATCGCCGTGTTCACGCCCACCGGCGTGCCGTCGACGTACAGGGTGCCCGTGGTGCCCGCGATGGTCACCGCCACGTGGCTCCACCGGTCCAGCGGCAGCGGCGCGACGCCGTTGATGCCCTGCTCCGCGCCCGGCCCGTTGGTGGTGATGGCGAACCGCGGCACGCCGTTCTGGTTGCGCACGGCCAGGTAGAGGTAGCGGGTGGTGTCGTTGCCGAAGTCGAACACCCGCGCCCAGTTCGCGTCGTGCCCCGGCTTGACCCACGCCGAGAGGGTGATCGCGGCGGAGTCGCCGAGCACGGTGGGCGGCAGGTCGACGTACTGGTACGAGCCGCGCGGGTTCTCCACCGCCGTGCCGAACCGGCCCGGCGTGGACAGCACGACCGGGTCGCGCCGCAACGCCTCGCGCACCTCGACCAGCGCGCCGACCACGTAGCGGATCTTCTCGGCGTAGACCTCGTCGCCGGTGCCCGCGTACGCCTGGGACAGCATGGTGAGGAAGTGCCCGGTGTAGTGGCCGCGCAGGTTGCCGTTCGCCTCGCCGTCCAGCCCCTCCCACCCGCCGGGTGCCACCGCGCCACGCGTGGACAGACCCGCGTTGGCGCGGAAGACCTGCAACAACCGGTCCACGTCGTACCCGCGCGCGTAGTCCAGCACCAGGTCGCGCTTGGCGGCGAACACGCCGTCGCCCAGCACCACCTCGTCCAGCCCGAACGGTCGGACCCGCCACGCGGGCGGTGGCGGCGTGGCGGACGGCGCGGGCTCGGCCGCCACCGCCCGTCCCGTGGCGGTGGACACGATGAGGGGAGCCGTCGCCGCCAGGGCCGTGGCGCGCAGGAACGCTCGCCGGTCTACGGGTTGTGCCATGGGATGCCTCTCCGGATACGGGGGACTGGGAGGGGGACGGCGGTCGGCCTGCGGCGCGACCAGGAGGGCGTCTCCGCCCGGCGGCTGGCCGTTGGGTGCCTGGCCGACCCGCGGCGGCGGCTGGGT
>NZ_JAJUWT010000011.1 GCF_021390395.1 Saccharothrix sp. S26 | reverse complement strand
CCCCGGCACCACCCCCACCCCCGACCCTCTTCGACCGGCTCGCCAAGGACGGTGCGGGCAGCAAGTTCCTCGCCTGGGTGGGCGGCGCGGTCACGCTGCTGGGCGTCGTGCTCCTCCTCGTCCTGGCCGTCCAACGCGGCTACCTGGGCCCACTCCCGCGCGTCCTGGGCGGCGCGGCGCTGGGCGGTGCCCTGGTGGGCCTCGGCCTGTGGCTGCACCGCACGCCCACCGGCCGCACGGGCGCGTTCGCGCTCGCCGCCACCGGCATCGCCGTCCTCTACCTGGACGTCATCGCCGCCACCTCGATCTACGCCTACCTGCCCGAAGGCGGCGGCCTGACCGCCGGCCTCCTGGTCGCGAGCGGCGGCCTGCTGCTCGCCCTGCGCTGGGACTCGCCCGCCCTCGCCATCGGCGTGGTCGCGGCCTGTGCGGTGTGCGCACCCGTGCTGACCCACGGCTTCACACCACTGCTCGTCGCGTTCCTGCTGGTCCTGAAGATCGCCGCGAGCCCGGTGCACCTCAAGCGCGACTGGCCGTGGCTGGCCGTCACCGCGGGCGTGCCGCCGCTGCTGGCCTCGATCCTGGTGATCGGCCGCACGGACGAGCGGGCGCTGGCCGCGATCTCCCTGCTGGCCGCCGTGATCGGCGTGGCCGCCGCGGTCCTCACCACCAAGGTCCGCCCCAAGGACGTCACGGCGCTCGGCCTCGCCGTCGGCTCGCCGATGCCCGCCCTGCTCACGACCGCCGTGCTCGACCGCCACCTCGGCGCGGCCGTGGCCGGCGCGGTCGCGGTGATGATGCTCGCGCTGTGGGCGGCCGGCCGGCGGTCGTTGCCGGGCAGGTTCGCCGCGGCGGTCGGCGGGGTCGGCGCCTTCGCGCTGTTCCTGGCGACGGCGATCGCCCTGGACGGCAGCGCGCGTGCCGCGGTGGTGCTGGCCGAGGCCCTGGTGCTGGCGTTCCTGGCCAAGGTCCTCGCGTCACGCGGCCCGCTGTTCGGCTCGCTCGTGTTCGGGGTCATCGGTTTCCTGCTCACCGTGGGCGACGCCGTGCCGCCGCGACTGCTGCTGGACGAACCGTGGCGCTCGGACAGCGCCGGTTTCCTGGTGTCCGGCATGGTGACCGCGCTGGTCCTCGGTGTACTCGCGGTCGTGCTGCCGTGGGTCGCGACCGGCCTGGGCATCCTCGGCAGGCACCCGTTCGCGTGGGTGGTCATCGGCCTGGTCCTGCTTTACGCGGCCGCCGGGGTCGTGTTGTGCGGCGCGCTGGTGGTGTCGCAGGACGTGACCGGATTCCTCTTCGGTCACTCGATCGTGACGGTGTCGTGGACGGTCGCCGCGCTGGTGCTGCTGGTGCGCGGCATCGACCGGAAGTCCCTGCGGGTGGCCGGGTTGGTGCTGGTCGGCGCGGCGGTGGCGAAGCTGCTGCTCTTCGACTTGGCCGCGCTGGACGGCATCGCGCGCGTGCTGGCGTTCATCGGCGCGGGTCTCGTCCTCCTGACGGCGGGCACCCGTTACGCCAAGCTGGTGGCAACTCGGCGAATTTCGGTTGATTCGTAGCTCTCGGGATCCAAAACGGCCCGGGCTGCGTCAACCTGGTGGTAGAGGTCTACGTCGTCGGGGTTCGACCACCGGTGCTCCGGCACCGGCAGGGGTCCGGCGTCGGTCGTTTCGCCCCCCGAGCGACCGGCGCCGGGCGCACAGCCGCCGTTGCCGCCCGCACCTCGTCACCCGGTCCGGCACAAAAGGCACCCGTCCGTAGGACCAGGGTGGAACCCGACCGCACGGCGGTGTTCCCATCCAGCCATGTGGGGACGTCGACGCACCGCAGCCCTCGGCACCGCCGCTGTCCTCGTCGCCGCCG
Organism: Saccharothrix sp. S26; assembly: GCF_021390395.1. Classification (GTDB taxonomy): domain Bacteria; phylum Actinomycetota; class Actinomycetes; order Mycobacteriales; family Pseudonocardiaceae; genus Actinosynnema. The sequence continues at coordinate 311,992 of NZ_JAJUWT010000011.1, read as the reverse complement.
CGCTCTCCGCCGCCGGCCAGGAGCGGCAGCACGTCGTCACCACCGCCGGCGCGCCCGTGCCGCGGGCGTACGTGATCGCGCACGACGGCCAGGTGCAGGTGCTCGACACGACCGACGGCCGCGCGGTCGCGAGCGCCAACACCGGCGCCTGGACCACCGGCGCGGCGGTCGGGCCGGGCGGCGACCGGGTGTACGTGGTCAACGGCTGGGCGGGCGTCATCACGGCGGTCGACCCGGTGGCGGGCAAGGTGGTCGGCCGCATCGACGCCCGCGCGCAACTGGCCCAGGCGGTGCTGCGCCCCGACGGCGAACGCCTCTACGTCACCGGCAGCGGTGCGGTCGCGGTGGTGGACCCGGCCACGTTCCGGCTGGTCGCGGCGATCAGGGCGGGCGGCCAGCCGCAGGGCATCGCGGTGACGCCGGACGGGCGGCGGCTGTACGTGGCCAACGCGCAGGACGGCACGGTGAGCGTCCTGGACACCGCGAGCGCCACGCCGAAGACCACGATCCCCCTCGGGGGCATGCCGCAACAGGTCGCGGTCAGCCCGGACGGCGACGCCGTCTACGTCAGCTCGCTCGACGTGGGCGAGGGCGGCGGCACCGTCTTCATGATCGACCCGCGCACCGACGAGGTGCGCTGGTCCACCCCGGTCGGCAAGGGCGCGGGCAGCATCGCGGTCACCCCGGACGGGCGGCGCGTCTACGTCGCGCTGGGCCGCCGCGTCGCCGTCGTCGACACCGCCACCCACGCCGCGCGGACGTTGCGGCTCAAGGCGAAGACGCTGGCCATCCCGCCCGGCGACCGGCGGGTGTTCCTGTCCACCGGCAACACCGCGACGGTGCTGGACAGCGCCGACAACCGGGTGCTAACCACGTTCCAGCTCAGCGGCCTGGACGGCGATGGCCGCGGCTTCACGGCCACGGCCATCGCGTTCGAACCCTCCGACAAGTCCTGAACGAGCCCTAGACGGGCTGCGCCACCTTCTCGTCCTCCGCCGGCGCGTCCTCGTGGATCGCCATCCGCTCTTGGATCCGCCGCAGCGGCCCGGGAGCCCACCACACCGCGTCGCCGAGCAGCTTCATCACCGCGGGCACGAGCAGCATCCGCACCACGGTGGCGTCCAGCGCGAGCGCCAGGATCATGCCGACGCCGACGAACCGCATCATGGTGATCTGGGAGAACGCGAACGCGCCCGTCACCACGATGAGCAGCAGCGCCGCCGCGGTGATCACGCGCCCGGTCTTCGCCAGACCGGCCGCCACCGCTTCCCCGGTCGACGCGCCGCGCCCGCGCGCCTCGACCATCCGCGACAGCAGGAACACCTCGTAGTCGGTGGACAACCCGAAGACCACGGCCGCCATCAGCACCACGATCCCGGACTCCAGCGGCGCGGGCGTCACGCCGAGCAGCGACGCTCCGTGCCCGTCCTGGAACACCCACACCAGCACGCCGAACGTGGCCGACAGGCTCAGCGCGCTCATCACCACGGCCTTGATCGGCAGCAGCACGGACCCGAACGCCAGGAACATCAGCACGAACGTCGCACCGACCAGCAGCACGATCATCAGCGGCAGCTTGTCGCCGATGGCGTCGAGGCTGTCGGACACCATCGCCGTGCTGCCGCCGACGAGCACCTCGTCGCCGGGCCCGGCCAACGCGCGCACGTCCCGCAGCGCCTGCTTGGACTCGTCGCTCAGCGCGTCCTGCTCCAGCCCGGCGTTGACCAGCCACACCCCGTTGGCGGGTTCCGCCGCGACCTGCGCCTCGCCGACACCGGGCACCGCGGCGACCTCGCCGACGAACCGCTGCACGTCGGCCGGCGACGGGTCACCGGTGATCACGATCTTGAACCCGGAGTTGGACAGGGCGGCGAAGTCGTTGTTCACCGTCTCGGCGGCGACGCGGGCCGGGTTGCCCTCGGGCAGCACCTTCTCGGTGACCTCGCCGAACTTCACGCCCAGGAACGGCGAGCCCAGCGCGAGCAGCACCAGCACGATCGGCAGCGCGACCAGCACGGGCCGCTTCATCACCCGGCCGGCCAGCCTGCGCCAGCCGCCCTCGGACGGCACCTTGTTCTTGCGCCACGGCAGGGCGAGCTTGTCCACGCGGTGGCCGAGGACGGCCAGCAGCGCGGGCAGCAGGGTCAGCGACACGATCGCCGCGATCGCGACCGCGGACATGCCGCCGTAGCTGAGGGACTTGAGGAAGCCCTGCGGGAACAGCAGCAGCCCGGCGAGCGCGATCACCAGCAGCGTCGCGGAGAACAGCACCGTGCGTCCCGCCGACATGACGGTCCGGCGCACGGCGTCGGGTGTGTCGCGGCCGGCGGCCAGCTCCTCGCGGAACCGGCCCACCATGAACAGGCCGTAGTCGATCGCCATGCCGAGGCCGAGCAGGCTGGCCACGTTGACCGCGAACGAGTTGACGTCGGCCACCAGCGAGACGGCGTGCAGCACGCCGAGGGAACCGGCGATGGCGAGGCCGCCGACCACCACCGGCAGCGACGCGGCGACCAGGCCACCGAAGATGACGATCAGCAGGAGCAGCACGATCGGCAGCGAGACGGCCTCGGCCTTGGTCAGGTCGGAGGCGGACATGTCGCTGATCGCCTTCTGGGTGGGCACCAGCCCGCCGACCTGCGTCTCGAGCCCGTCGACCGGAAGCTGGTCGGCGATCTGCTCGTACTGCTTGAGCTGCGTGTTGGAGTCACCGGAGCGCAGCGTGATCACGACGAGCGACTTGCCGCTCTCCGGTGAGGGGTACGGCGGCAGCACCTTCAGCACCGCGTCGGTGGGGAGGTCGGCCAGCTCGGCGGAGATCTTCTCGAGCTGGGCCGGGTCGGTGGTGTTGTAGACGACGAGGACGTCACCGCCCTGTCGGCCGAACGCGTCCTGCGCGACCTCGTTGGCCCGGGCCGCTTCGCTCGTCGGGGCTTCGTAGCCGCCTTGGCTGAGCCGGTCGAACACGCCCAGGCCCCAGATGCCGCCGACCACCGCCAGGGCCACCGTCGCGATCAACACCACCCACCTGCGGCGGTACGCCAGCGATCCCCACTTCGCGAACACGCGTCCTCCCGGGACATGGGTTACCGTTGCGTGAATGGCGTCAACTACGTAAACACCGTTCACTGACCTATCCCGAAGTTATACCCGCGTGAACAGCGTTTACAACCTGATTGGGTGACATATGACCGAGGCCACTCGCCGTGAGCGACTACGCGCCGAGACCGAGCGCGAGATTCGGCGACAGGCCCGTGCCCTGCTCGTGGAGCACGGCCGGGACGCCGTCACTCTGCGTGCCATCGCACGCGAGGTCGGCATCACCGCCCCGGGGCTGTACCGGTACTACGACTCGCGCGAGGACCTGCTCCGCCGCCTCGCCGAGGACATCTGCACGGACCTCGCCGCGGAACTGGAGGCCGACCTCGACCGGATCGGCGAGCACGACGTCAGCGCACAGGTCTACGCGGTGTGCCGGGGCTTCCGGCGCTGGGCGCTGGCGCACCCGCAGGAGTTCACGCTGGTGTTCGCGTCCACAGAGGACACCATCGGCAGCTGCGCGCCCCACGGGGACCGCAACCAGGTCGGCGACCAGTTCGGCCGGGTGTTCCTCGAGGTCGCGGGCCGGTTGATCGCGAGCCACCCGCTGCCCGACGACCTCGGCGACGACGAGGTGCCCGCGGACCTGCACGCCGACCTGGCGGCGTTCCAGGAGGTCCTGCTGGCCACCGTCAACGACCGGGGCGTGGACGTGACCCCGGACGTCCTGCCGCTCGGCGCGGTCTACCACATCACGCAGTCGTGGGTCCGCATCTACGGCCACGTGGCCCTGGAGGTCTTCGGCCGCTTCCCGTTCGCCGTGTCGAACCCGGAGCCCATGTTCGACTCCATGCTGGCGCAGATCCTGGGCGAGATGGGTTTCCCTCCGCAACGGTGAAGTGCGACTTCCGGGCATACCTGCTGGGCCGTTCGAGCGCTTTTCGCCCCCGGGGCGCAACCAAGGCACCCGAGCGGGGTTGCATGGGTTGGCCGCACGGCGGGAAACGGCTCGGGGCGGGGGGATGGTGGCGCGGAGGAGTTCGGACAAGGGATCCGGCGGCGTGGCGTTGGTGGCCGCGGTGCTCGTCGTCCTCGCGGGCGCGGGCGGGGCCGGTGGCGCGGCGCTGAACTCGGGCGCGAGCGGTGGCGGCGGCGCGGCCCCCGTGGAGAGCATCGGGGTGCGCAAGTGGGACGCCAAGCGCGCGGCCCGCGGCGGTGACACCGCCGGCGCGATGGGCCACCTCGGCGTCGGCATCAGCAAGCAGGCGGTGAAGCAGGAGCTCGACTGCGTGGCCAACTCGTTCGGCCAGGTGCGCGACTTCCTCGTCCGCACGCCGTGCACGTCCCTGGACCGCCTACTCCTCGCCGTCGGCGACCAGGCGGGCAACGCCGCCGTGGTGTCCGTGGTCTGGGTGACGTTCCCCGGGCGCAACCAGGCCCGCCAGTTCGACCGGGTGATCGACGTGGCGGGCTCGGGCGACGTGAAACCGCTCAGCGGCGGCGTCTTCGGCCTGCCGGAGGTCCAGTTCACCGCCGCCCACTACTGGTCGGAGATCAGGGACACGACGATCACCATCGCCGAGTCCGAACCGGCGACCGGGCGCGTCGAGCCGGACCTGCTCGACGCGATGACCGAAGTGGCCGCCCAGTTGCCCCGTCCGTAGGACGGATGGGCGACTCCGCGTGGCGGAACAGCGCTGTCGTGGATGATCGCTGACCCTTTCGAGCGGTGTCACCGGTATCCGCATCGCCTCAGGCCGATCCGCGCTTGCATGGTCGATCCCTCACGACGGGGACGACCAGGAGGCGGTGTGGAGGACAGGGAGATCGGCGGACCCGGTGGTGGCTCCAAGAAGGGCAAGGGCAAGGGCGGCGCGGTGATCGCGGCGGCCGTCGTGGCCCTGGCGGGCGCGGCCGGTGCAGGTGGTGAAGCGGCGTTGTCCGCGAGCTCGGCGACGAGCGGGTCGACACCCGGTCTCGACGCCCGCAAGGCCGAGAGCGAGAAGAAGGCGCGCGACGGTGACACCGACGGTGCGCTGGACCGCTTGGGCATGCGCATCCGGAAGAAGGCGGTCAGGCAGGACCTGGAGTGCCTGGGTCTTCGCGGTCGACGACGGCACGGGCAACGTCGCCGTCGTGTCGGTGGTGTGGGTGTCCTTCGGCGACCGCACCCGAACCAAGCGGTTCCGACGACTCATCGACGTCCACGGCACCGGCGACATCAGGCCGCTCGGCAGCGCGCTGCTCGACTTGGCCGACGTCCGGCAACCGGGCGCGTCGAGCCGGACCTGCTCGACGCGCTGACCGAAGTGGCCGCCCGGTTGCCCCGTCCGTGAACCGCGTTACAGCACCACGTTGACCAGCCGGCCCGGCACGACGATCACCTTGCGCGGCGTGCCGCCGTTCAGCAGCTCCGCCACCTTCTCGTCGGCCAGCGCCGCCGCCTCGACCTCGCCCGCCGACGCCGACGCGGGCACCACCACGCGAGCCTTCACCTTGCCGTTGACCTGGATCGGGTACTCGACCGTGTCCTCGACCAGGTACTTCTCGTCCGCGGTCGGGAACGGGCCGTGCGCCAGCGAGTCGGCGTGGCCCAGCTTCGACCACAGCTCCTCGGCGACGTGCGGGCTCAACGGGGCCAGCATCAGCGCCAGCGGCTCGGCCAGCGCGCGCGGCGCGCCGCCCGGGTAGTGCTTGGTCACGTAGTTGTTCAGCTCGATCAGCTTCGCGCCCGCCGTGTTGTAGCGCAGGTTGGCGAAGTCGTCGTGCACGCCCGCGATCGTCTTGTGCAGCAGTCGCAGCGCTTCCTCGCCCGGCTCCTCGTCGGTGACCCGCGACTGCCCCGTGGTCTCGTCGACCAGGTTGCGCCACAGCCGCTGCAGGAACCGCTGCGCGCCGACGACGTCCTTGGTCGCCCACGGCCGCGAGACGTCCATCGGGCCCATCGACATCTCGTACAGCCGGAACGTGTCGGCGCCGTACTTCTCGCACATCTCGTCCGGCGTGACGACGTTCTTCAGGCTCTTGCCCATCTTGCCGTACTCGCGGCGCACCTCTTCGCCCTCGAAGAAGTACTTGCCGTCGCGCTCTTCCACCTGCTCGGCGGGCACGGGGGTGCCGCGCGAGTCGCGGTAGGCGTACGCCTCGATGTAGCCCTGGTTGAACAGCCGCCGGTACGGCTCGTCACCGGACACGTGGCCCAGGTCGAACAGCACCTTCTGCCAGAACCGCGCGTACAGCAGGTGCAGCACCGCGTGCTCCACGCCGCCGATGTACAGGTCGACGCCGCCGGGGTCGGACGCGCCGTGCTCGGCCGGGCGCGGGCCCAGCCAGTACCGCTCGTTCTCGGCGTTGACGAACCGCTCCGACTCCGTCGGGTCCACGTACCGCAGCTGGTACCAGCACGAACCCGCCCAGTTGGGCATGGTGTTGGTCTCGCGCCGGTACCGCTTCGGCCCGTCGCCCAGGTCCAGCTCGACGGTGACCCAGTCCTCGGCGCGCGACAGCGGCGGCGACGGCTCGGACCCCGCGTCGTCCGGGGCGAACGTGCGCGGCGAGTAGTCGTCCACGTCGGGCAGCTCGATCGGCAGCATCGACTCCGGCACCGCGATCGGCGTGCCGTCCTCGTCGTACACGATCGGGAACGGCTCGCCCCAGTACCGCTGCCGGGAGAACAGCCAGTCGCGCAGCTTGAACTGCACGGTGCCCTCGCCGCGGCCCTGCTCCTCCAGCCAGGCGATGATCTTCTTCTTCGCCTCGTCGACGTCCAGCCCGTCCAGGCTGACGCTGCTGTCGTGGCTGGAGTTCACCGCCGGGCCGGGACCCGTGTACGCCTCGCCGTCGAAGTCCTCGGGCGGCTGCACGGTCCGGATGATCGGCAGGTCGAACGCCTTGGCGAAGTCCCAGTCGCGCTGGTCCTGGCCGGGCACCGCCATGATCGCGCCGGTGCCGTAGCCCATCAGCACGTAGTCCGCCACGTACACGGGCAGCTGCGCGCCGTTGACCGGGTTCGTGACGTGCGCGCCGGTGAAGACGCCGGTCTTCTCCTTGTTCTCCTGCCGGTCCAGCTCGGACTTGCGCGACACCTCGGCCCGGTAGGCGGCGATCGCGTCGCCCTGCCCGGGGGAGGTGATCACGTCCACCAGCGGGTGCTCGGGCGCCAGCACCACGTAGGTCGCGCCGAACAGCGTGTCGGGCCGGGTGGTGAACACCTCGATGTCGACGCCGTCGTGACCGGCCACGGCGAACTTGACCCTGGCGCCGTGCGAGCGCCCGATCCAGTTGCGCTGCATCGCCTTGATCTTGTCCGGCCAGTCCAGCCGGTCCAGGTCGTCGATCAGCCGGTCGGAGTAGGCGGTGATCCGCATCATCCACTGGCGCAGCGAGCGCCGGAACACCGGGAAGTTGCCGCGCTCGCTGCGGCCGTCCGCGGTGACCTCCTCGTTCGCCAGCACGGTGCCCAGGCCGGGGCACCAGTTCACCGGCGCCTCCGACAGGTACACCAGGCGGTACTGGCCCAGCAGCTTCTCCCGCTCCGGGCGGGACATCTCGGCCCACGGCCGGTCCGGCGTGGCCCGCTCGCCCGAGGCGAACTGCGCCTCCAGCTCCGCGATCGGCCTGGCCTTGCGCGCGTCCGGGTCGTACCAGGAGTTGAAGATCTGCAGGAAGATCCACTGGGTCCACTTGTAGTAGCCCGGGTCGATGGTGGAGATCCGGCGGCGCTCGTCGTGGCCCAGGCCCAGCCTGCGGATCTGCCGCAGGTAGGTCTGGATGTTGTCCTCGGTGGTCTTGCGCGGGTGCTGCCCGGTCTGCACGGCGTACTGCTCGGCGGGCAGGCCGAACGCGTCGAAGCCCATCGTGTGCAGCACGTTGCGGCCGTTCATCCGGTGGTACCGGGCGAACACGTCCGTGCCGATGAAGCCCAGGGGGTGGCCGACGTGCAGGCCGGCGCCCGACGGGTACGGGAACATGTCCTGCACGAACAGCTTGTCCGCGGGCACGTCGCCCTTGAGCGGCCCGACCGGGTTGGGCGCGTGGAACGTGCCCTGCTCCTCCCAGTGCTGCTGCCAGCGCCGCTCGATCTCGCCGGCCAGCTCGGCGGTGTAGCGGAAGGCGGGCGTCGCGTCCGCCGCGTCGGTGCTCATCGGGATGTCCCTCTCCATCGGTACCTGCCCCTGACATGACGAAACCCCCCAGCCCGGAAGGGGCGTGAGGGGTTGCCGCGCGGACCCGGTCGTCGAGGTCTGCGCGGCTAGCTAAGGAGCAGGCGGGCCTTGCTCATGCCCTCCACGGTATCAGCGCAGCGCAAGCGCGATGAACCGGGTGAACTCCTCGGCCGCGAAGTTGTCGTCGCTGACCAGCAGCAGGGTGCGCTCGCCGGAGGGCAGGCGCGGGCCCCAGGTGAGGCCCTCCACGTTGTCGATCACCGGCAGCGGGAAGTCGTGCAGGTCGGCGAGCTGCTTCTTGCGGACCGGCCGCACGTCGTCGGCCAGGACGTCCTGGCCGCGCACGTCCGTCGCGCCCGCGATGTCGACCTGGAACAGGCGCACCTTGTAGTCCGCGCCGGGCACCCACGTGCGTTCGAGCGCGTAGTAGCGACCGGGGACCTTGGGGTCGGCGAGGATCGCGGGCACGCCGGTGTCCGGGCCCCACGGGCCGGGCTCGGGCGCGGCGAACAGCGGTTCCAGCGGGTAGGCGTGCTGGCGGACGACCTCGCCGCCGCGGGTCTGCACGGTCAGGCGGGTCAGCGCGCCCCGGTCGACGGTCGGCAGGTCGCCGTCCTGGAGCAGCGGTCCCTCGACCACGCTGGTCAGCAGCGTGCCGTCGGGGGAGAACGCGATCGCTTCGAGGGCCAGGTTGCGGCGCGGCCCCCGGTCCGGGGTGAACGCGTAGTCGCGCGGCAGCGGCAGGCTGCCGAGGTAGGCGCCGTCCCGGCCGGCCCGCTGGATCGACGGCTGCACGACCACCGGTCCCTCGGTCTTGGGCCGCTCGCCCTCCTGGCTCCACCAGTAGTCACCGGTCACCGGGTCGACCCGGATCTCCTCGGGGTCGACGGTGCGGCCGTCGTCGAGGGTCGGCGGCGAGTAGGCGCCGCCGTCGGGGTGGCGCAAGGCGTGCGTGCCAGTGATGCGGACGTCGTGCACGCCGAAACCGTCGATCCGCAGGTCGGCCGTGTAGAAGCGGGCCGGCGCGGTGTACGAGCGGTCGTCGCTGATCAAAACGTACCCGCCGGTGACGGGGTCGTGGTCGACGCCGGACAGGCCGCCGACCGTGGTGCCCTCGAACTGCAACGCGTGCGGCAGGGTGGTCTGGCCGAGGAAGCGGACGGCGGGCGCGGCGGAGGCGGCGGGCGCGGCGGTGACGAGCGCGGCGAGGGCGGCCGACGCGGCCAGGCAAGATCGAATTCTCATGGGGCGAGCCTCCCGAGCGGGCGGCCTCCTCCGTAAGGACACCTTCGGGTGAAGCCGGGGCTGGTTCGACCAAGATCGAAGGAGCGGCCTACCCTCGTCAGGGTGAACATCGTGCTGCCTGTGGTCCTGGGTCTGATCGGTGTCGCGTTCGCGACGATCGGCTTCCTCGGCGTGCGGGGCCGACTGCACCGCAACCGCTTCTTCGGCGTGCGCACCAAGGCGACGCTGCGCGACGACGAGACGTTCGCGCTGGCCAACAAGATCGCCGGCGTGCCGAACGCGGCGGCGGGGGCGATCGCCCTGGTCGCCGCCGTCGCGGCGGCCGTGAACCCGGCTTTGTCGCTGGTCATCGGCCTGATCGGGCTGGTGGGCAGCGTCGTGGTCGCGGGTGCGGGCGGCGTGCTGGGCCACCGGGCCGCCGAGGCGTTGCCGGAGCCCGCCCCGGCGGGGTGCGGCGGCTGCGCGTGCTCCGGCGCGGGCGGCGGCTGCGGCGTGCTGACGCGCGCCTGAGCCCTTCAGTTGCGGCGGATGTCCGTCGGGAACGTCGCCAGCAGCGCCGTCGGCATCCCCTGGCGGCGCAGCACCCGGCCCCACAGGTCGACGTTCGGCGGCGTGAGCACGTCGTCGGGCAGGCCCTTGACCACGATCCAGTCGCCGCGCGCGATCTCGCCGCCGAGCTGGCCCTCGCCCCAGCCCGAGTAGCCGGCGAACACGCGCAGCCCGCGCACCTTCGCCACCAGCACGTCCGGGTCGGCGTCGAGGTCGACCAGCGCCACCGGGCCGTGCACGCCGACCACGCCGTCGAGCGAGGCCAGATCCTCGCCGGTGCGCAGCGCGGCCAGGCACAGCGCCGTCTTCTGCTCCACCGGCCCGCCGATGTAGACGGCCTGCGGCCTGCTCACGTGGGGCCCCCAGGCGGGCAGCACGTCGTGGACGGCGACCTCGCTCGGGCGGTTCAACACCACGCCGAGGCTGCCCTCGTCACGGTGGTCGATGACGTAGACCACCGTCCGGCGGAAGTTGGAGTCGGTCAGGCTCGGTGCCGCGACCAGCAGGGAACCCGGTTCGACGTCGGCATCAGGGCGCACACCACGCATGATCCCAGACGGGCCGCGCCGTCCAGGCGACGCAGCGCACACACCGCACGGGCGCGGTTATCTCCGCGACGGCGGAACATCCGGGTTACCGTGTTCGTTGCACACAACGTCAGGCGCCATCGAGTCCCCCGGGCCCACTTGAAAGCCTGCGCGGAATACCGTCCGGCTGGAGCCGCGCAGTGCCACCCGCCGAGAGGCGACCGGGCGCCTGGCGCCAGGGAGGCCGGACCCCACGCGGGTCCGGCCTTCGTGGTTCCCGGGTCCGGAAGGCATAGGCTCACCACCGTGACCACTGCCGGCACCACCGCGGCGAAGCACCACCTCGGTGTCCGGAAACTCCTCGCGTTGGCGGATTTCCGCAGGCTGCTCGCCTCCCGGCTGGCGGCCCAGTGGGGTGACGGCCTGTTCCAGGCGGGCCTGGCCGGCGCGGTCCTGTTCAACCCCGAGCGCCACGCCGACCCGCTCGCCGTGGCGGCCGGGTTCGCCGTGCTGCTGCTCCCGTACTCCGTGGTCGGCCCGTTCGCGGGCGCCCTGCTCGACCGGTGGGACCGCCGCCGGGTGCTGGTGGTGGCGAACCTCACCCGCGCGGTGTTCATCCTGCTCACCGCGACCGCCGTCGGGTTCGGCCTGGCCGGCGTGCCGCTGTACGCCTCCGCCCTGTTCGTCACGGGCGTGAGCCGGTTCGTCGGTTCGGGCCTGTCGGCGTCGCTGCCGCACGTGGTCGACGGCGACCACCTGGTGGAGGCCAACGCGTTCGTCACCACGCTGGGCGCGTTGACGGCGGTGCTCGGCGCGGGGTGCGCGGTGGGGCTGCGGTCGGTGTTCGGCTCCGGTGACGACGGCTCGGCGTGGACGACCGCGTTCGCCGTCGCGGGCTCGCTCGGGGCCGCGTTCCTGGCTTCCCGCTTCGCGCGTGGCGCACTCGGGCCGGACGAGGTGGACGAGCCCAGCCGGACGCTCACCGCGGTCGCCCTGGGCCTGCTGGACGGCGCACGTGCCGCGTGGCGCGCGCCCAGCGTCGCCGCCGCGTTGCTGGCGCTGCTCGCGCACCGGCTCGCGTTCGGCGCGTCGCTGCTGCTGACGTTGCTGCTGATGCGCAACTCGTTCACCGACTACGGGCCGTTCAAGGCGGGCTTGGCGGGCCTGGGCGAGGTCGCCGTGGCCGGTGGCGCGGGCATCCTGCTGGCGGGGTTGGTGACCGACCGGGTGGTGGAGAAGCTGGGCAGGCGCGGCACGGTCTGCGCCGCCCTGCTGCTGGCCGCGGCCACCCAGTTCGGCCTCGGCCTGCCCATGCTGCTGCCGACCACCCTGGCCGCGTCGTTCGTGCTCACGTTCGCGGGCCAGGTGGTGAAGCTGTGCGTGGACGCGGCCGTGCAGGGCGACATCGGCGACGAGGTCCGCGGCCGGGTGTTCGCCCTGTACGACACGCTGTTCAACGTCACGCAGGTGGCCGCCATCACCGCCGCGGCGGCGGTCGTCCCGCTGGACGGCCGGTCGCCGGGTCTGGTCCTCGCCGCGACGGCGGCCTACCTGCTCGGCCTGCTCGGCTACTTGCTGCTGGTCAAGCGGTCAGCGCGGTAGCGGCAGCCGGATGATGCCGGTCTCGTGGGCGTAGACCACCGCCGCCATCCGGTCGCGCAGGTTCAACGCGCGCAGGATCTCCGACACCACCGCCCCCACCTGGTGCTGGCTCAGCGCCAGCACCCGCGCTATCTCGTGGTCCGCGAGCCCCCTGGCCAGGCAGCGGAGCACGGCCCGTTGCCGGTCGGACAGCTCGTCCAACCCCTGTGCCCGGGTGCCCCCCTCGGACAGTCCCCAAGCGTTCATGCGACACCACCCCCAGTGCGCGTTTGACGCACACAGTCATGGTCTCGCAACAGGCTGTCACTGGCCAAGCCAAAAGCACGAGATTGGTCGGTTGGTGTCAGTCGCCGGGCGGCCGGACACCCTCCGAGCGGGCCCACGCGAGCAGCTCCGCGACCGCTTCGTCGTGGTCGAGCGGACCGCGGTCCAGGCGCAGCTCCTTGAGGAACTTCCACGCCTTGCCGACCATCGGCCCCGGCGGCAGGCCCAGCAGCCGCATGATCTCGTTGCCGTCCAGGTCGGGCCGGACCCGCTTGAGGTCCTCCTCGGCGGCGATCCGCTCGATGCGGCGCTCCAGGTCGTCGTACGTGCGCTGCAACGCGTTGGCCTTGCGCCGGTTGCGGGTGGTGCAGTCGGCGCGGACGAGCTTGTGCAGGCGGGGGAGCAGGTGCCCGGCGTCGGTGACGTACCGGCGCACCGCCGAGTCGGTCCACTCGCCGCTGCCGTAGCCGTGGAAGCGCAGGTGGAGGTACACGAGCTGGGCGACGTTCTCGATGATCTCCTTCGAGTACTTCAAGGCGCGCAAACGCTTGCGGACCATCTTCGCCCCGACCACCTCGTGGTGGTGGAACGACACGCCGCCGCCCTCCTCGAACCGCCGGGTGTCCGGCTTGCCGATGTCGTGCAGCAACGCCGCCAGCCGCAGCACGAGGTCCGGCTCGGGACCGTCCTCCAGGTCGATGGCCTGCTCCAGCACGACCAGCGAGTGGTGGAACACGTCCTTGTGCTGGTGGTGCTCGTCGATCTCCAGCTTCATCGCGGGCAGCTCCGGCAGCACCACGTCCGCGAGCTTGGCGTCGACCATCAGCTCGACCCCCGCGCGCGGGTGCGCGCCGGTGAGCAGCTTCGACAGCTCGACCTGCACGCGTTCGGCGGTGATGCGGGTCAGCTCGCCGGACATCGCCGCCACGGCGTCGAGCACGCGGGGGGCGACGCTGAAGCCCAGCTGGGACGCGAACCGGGCCGCCCGCAGCATCCGCAGCGGGTCGTCGGAGAACGACTCCTGCGGCGTCGCGGGGGTGTCCAGGGTCCTGGCCAGCAGCGCCTCGCGCCCGCCGGTCGGGTCGACGATCCGCCGGTTCACCACGTCGTAGGCCATCGCGTTGACGGTGAAGTCGCGGCGGAGCAGGTCGCCCTCGATGCTGTCGCCGAAGGTCACCTCGGGGTTGCGGGTGACGCCGTCGTAGCTGTCCGCGCGGAACGTGGTGATCTCGACGGTCTGCTTGTGCTTGGTCGCGCCGACCGTGCCGAACGCGATGCCGGTGTCCCAGATCGCGTCCGCCCAGCCCTTGAGCAGCGCCATGACCTGCGGCGGCCGGGCGTCGGTGGTGAAGTCGAGGTCGCCGGACAGCCGGCCGAGCATGGCGTCCCGCACGCTGCCGCCCACCAGGTACAGGCGGTGGCCGGCCGCGGCGAAGCGGGCGGCCAGTTCCTCGGCGACGGGGAGGGCGCTCAGCAGTTCCACCACGGCATTGTCCTGCTCAGGGGAAGCGGCGGCGGGGGCGATGGGTCCGGACACGAGGATCCAGCCTACTGGTCGCCGGGCCCGGGTCCGAACGACTTGACACCCCAGTTGATCACCGCCGGCCACCGGGCGGTCACGTCCGGTAAGTGCTGGTCGCCACTACCATCAGGGCATGCCCCAGTCGTCCGGTCGCTCCGGCGGTCCCAAGCCGAGGCGCCGGAACCGGCGCCGCGGTCGCCGGCTGAGGACCGTCGACGAGACCTCGGCGGGCGGGCTGGTGCTCGACTTCGAGCAGCACGTGGCCGCGATCATCGGGCGGCTGGACCGGCGTGGGCGGTTGCTGTGGTCGCTGCCCAAGGGCCACATCGAGGCCGGCGAGACCGCGGAACAGACCGCGGTGCGCGAGGTCGCCGAGGAGACCGGTATTCATAGCAGGGTGCTGCGCCCCCTCGGCTCGATCGACTACTGGTTCGTCGCCGAGGACCGGCGGGTGCACAAGACCGTCCACCACTTCCTGCTGGAGGCGCTGGGCGGCGAGCTTTCCGACGAAGACGTGGAGGTCACCGAGGTGGCGTGGGTGCCCCTGGGCGAACTGGACGACCGGCTCGCCTACGCGGACGAGCGCCGACTGGTGCGCCGAGCCGCCGAACTGCTCTCCGAGTACCAGGCGGACGGAGCGGAGTCGGCGTGAAACGGCTGCTGTCCGCACTCGCGGCGGCGGGGTTCTTCCTCGTGACGACGGCGTCCGCGGCGCCCGCCGCGCCGGTCGACAACGGGCGGCTGCCCGTCCGGCCGGCGCCCGCCACCCAGGTGTGGGCGACCAGGGCGCTGTCGAGCCAACCGGGCCAGCAGTCGCAGGTCTGGCTGCGCCTGGACGTCGAGGAGATGACCCCGCGGGTGATCACCGCGGACGGACCGGACTCGATCACCATCTCCGGCAAGGTGGTCAACGTCGGCGACCGGCCGATCGAGGACATCGAGCTGCGCCTGGAGCGGGGCCGGCCGCTGACCGACGAGGACCAGGTCCGCGAGGCGCTGCGCGAGCCGACCGACGCGGAGTTCGTCCAGCCGAACTTCACCCCCGTCACCGACCGGCTGGAGCGCAACGAGTCGAAGCCGTTCCGGCTCACCGTGCCCCTGCGCGGCACGGACCCGACCTCGCTGCGCATCACCGAGCCGGGCATCTACCCGATCCTGGCCAACATCAACGGCGTCCCCGACTACGGCGGCCGGGCCCGGCTGGCCGCGTTGAGCACCCTGCTGCCGGTGCTCGCGATGCCCGGCGGGCAGGCACCGACCCCGCCCGGGAACCCCGCCAAGCTCACCCTGCTGTGGCCGCTGGCCGACCGGCCGCGCCTGGTCACCGCGAGCCCCACCGTGCTCGCCGACGACGAGCTGGCCGGGTCGCTGGCCATGGGCGGGCGGCTGTACGGCCTGCTCATGGCCTACGAGTCGGCCCTGACGAGCCCGCTGGGCACCGGCGTGTGCCTGGCCGTCGACCCGGACCTGCTGCGCACGGTCAACGCCATGACCGGCGGCTACGAGGTGCCCGGCCTGGGCGCCGGCAAGGGCAGGAGCGCGGCCCAGATGTGGCTGGACCGGCTGCGCCTGCTGGCCGCGGGCCGGTGCGTGATCGCGATGCCCGACGCGGACGCCGACCTGGTCGCGCTGTCCCGCGCCCAGCTCACCGGGCTGGTCGACCTCTCCCTGGCCGGCGCCGAGGTGGTCCGCGAGGTGCTCGGCGTTCAGCCCACCCAGGGCGTGGCCTGGCCCGAGGACGGCGTGCTCGACCAGCCGACGCTGGCGAACCTGACCGCGCGCGGCCTCACGTCCCTGGTGCTCGACCAGTCGGCCGTGGCGGGCACGCCCGGCACGGGTCCGGTGCGGTTCGACGTGGCCGAGGGCAAGCCGGTGACCGCGGTGCGCGTGGACGGCATGGTGTCCGACGCGTTGCAGGGCGCGGCGGCGACGCGGCCGGTCGCGGGCGTGACCACGCCGAGCGAGACCCGGCCGGTGTCGGTGCAGAACGCGCTGGCCGCGCTGACCTTCCGCGCCGGGTTCCAGAGCACCGGCCAGAACGTGGTCATCGCGCCGCCGCGCCGGTGGAACGCGCCGACCGGCGAGGTCGACCTGCTGCTGCGCACGGCGAAGTCGCTGGTCGCGGGCGGGTTCGCGGCCCCGGTGGCGCTGGAGTCGCTGATCGCGTCGCCGCCGGAGCAGACGGCCGCGCTGAGCTACCCGGTCGAGGCGGGCGCCCGCGAGGTGCCGCCGACCGTGACCGCCGCGGTGGCCGACTCGTGGGGCAGGCTGCACCAGCTCGCCGAGTCGATGAGCCAGCCGGACGCGGCGTCCGCCGAGCCGGGCGACCTGGTCGACCCGCTGCGGCTGGCGCTGCTGCGCGCGGTGTCGGGCGCGTGGCGCGGCAACGACGACGGGGCGCGCGCCGCGCTGGCCACGGCGCGTTACCAGCTCGACGGGCTCCAGGCGCAGGTCACGGTCACCGAGCCGAACAGCCCGATCCTGCTCGGCTCGGGCGACAGCCCCATCCCGCTGTCCATCAAGAACCGGCTCGACGTGCGGATCACGGTCCGGATCGTGATCGAGGACACGCCGGGCATCGTCGCCGCGGACCTGACCGACATCGAGCTGCCCGCGCGTGGCGACCGCCTCGTGCGGGTACCGGTGGAGGTACAGCGGTCCGGCCGGTTCCCGGTGCACGTCCGCCTGGTCACCACGAGCGGTGTGGAGCTGGGCGAACGGGCCAGGTTGGAGGTGTCGTCCTCGGCGTACGGGACGATCACCGTGGTCATCACCTGCCTGGCGGGAGCCGCGCTGGTGCTGCTGTCGGCCCGGCGGATCTACCGCCGGGTGCGTGCCGCGCGGGCGGCGTCCGCGCAGGTGCCGAACGACGCGAGCGGGGTCACGCCGGCGGAGAGGTCGAGCACGAGTTGAGCGGAACAACGACGGTGACGCAGGAGCAGGAGCCCCAGGGCCCGTCGCTGGCGCGCGCCAGCGGCTCGATGGCCATCGCCACGATCGTCAGCCGCGCCTCCGGGCTGCTGTCCAAGCTGCTGCTGATCACGATCGTCGGCGTCGACGCGCTCAACGACTCCTACCAGGTCGCCACCACGCTGCCGACGATGATCAACGAGCTGCTGCTCGGCGGCGTGCTGACCAGCGTGGCCATCCCGCTGCTGGTCCGCGCCGAGAAGGAGGACGGCGACCGGGGCGAGTCCTACGCGCAGTGGATGATCACCATGTCCGCGGTCGTGCTGGGCGTCGGCACGATCATCGCGGTCGCCTGCGCGCCGCTGCTGACCGAGCTGTTCATCGACTCGCCCGACGCCAAGCCGGAGCTGGTCACCGCGTTCGCGTACCTGGTGCTGCCGGGCATCGTGTTCTACGGGCTGTCCGCGCTGATCGGCGCGATCCTCAACACCCGGCACGTGTTCGGCCTGCCCACCTGGGCGCCGGTGCTGAACAACGTCGTGGTGATCATCACGCTGGTCGTCTACTGGCTCATGCCGGGCGAGATCTCGCTCGACCCGGTCCGGATGGGCGAGCCGAAGCTGCTGGTGCTGGGCCTGGGCACGATGCTCGGCGTGGCGGTGCAGGCGTCCGTGCTGGTGCCCGCGCTGCGCCGGACCGGGTTCCGGTTCCGCTGGCGGTGGGGCTGGGACCGGCGCCTGTCGGAGTTCGGCGGCCTGGCGTTCTGGGTGCTGCTGTACGTGGCGCTCGGGTTCGCCAGCATGGTCGTGCTGACCAAGGTCGCCACGCACGACGACGGCGCGATCACCGTCTACAACATGCAGTGGCTGATCGCGCAGGTGCCCTACGGGGTGCTCGGGGTGTCGCTGCTGACCGCGCTCATGCCGAAGATGAGCCGCGCGGCGGCGGCGCACGACACCGACGGGCTGGTCGGCGACCTGGCGTTCGGCAACCGGATGTCGTCGATCCTGCTGATG
Organism: Saccharothrix sp. S26; assembly: GCF_021390395.1. Lineage (GTDB taxonomy): Bacteria > Actinomycetota > Actinomycetes > Mycobacteriales > Pseudonocardiaceae > Actinosynnema. The sequence continues at coordinate 294,153 of NZ_JAJUWT010000011.1, read as the reverse complement.
CCGTTCAGCGCCCTGCTGACGGTGGCGGGCGTGTCGATCGGCCTCGCGCTGTTCTCCCACGGCAGGTCCGGCCTCGGTGGCGGCGAGGAGATCGGCACGGCGCTGGCGCTGTCGGCGTTCGGGCTGGTCCCGTACGCGATCACGCTGCTGCAACTGCGGGTCTTCTACGCGTTGAAGGACGCCCGCACGCCCACGATCATCCAGGGGATCATCGTGGTGGTGCGGATCGGGCTGCTGTACGGGTTCCTGGCGATCTCGCCGCCGGACAAGCTGGCGGTCGGCGTGTCCATCGCGATGTCGTTGAGCTTCGTCGTCGGCGCTCTGGTGGGGCAGGTGTGGCTGCGGCTGCGGCTCGGCCGGCTGCGCACCGGTTACACGGCGTGGACGATCTGCCTCACGGTCGTGGCGTCCGCGATCGCGTTCGGGGCGGCGACCGGACTCGCGTGGCTCGCCGTCCGGGTGCTGGGAATCGAGTCCCGCGTGGCGGGCGCGTGGGTCGAGGTGGTGGTCCAGACGATCGTCGGGTTGCCGCTGAGCTTCCTGCTGCTGGCCCTGTTCCGAGTACCCGAAGTGAGGCCCGCGGTCGCCAAGATCAGTCGTTTGGTGGGTCGTCGATGACCCCTGCGACCCGACCCGGTCACGTACCCTCGGCCCCGTGAGCAGCGGTCCGATCCACAACACCTCGCTGGTGCCCGGCGGGGTGATCGGCGACGGCCGGTACCGGTTGCTGGCGCAGTCCGGTGTGGACCGGCGGTGCCACGCGCACCTGTGGCGGGCCAGGGACGGCCAGCTCAACCGGGACGTGGCGCTGACCGTGCTGGTGGGCGACCCGGCCGACCACGCCGCCGCCGCGCGGGCCAAGCGGACCGCCGAACGCGCCATGCACGCCGCCAGCTTCACCCACCCCGGCGTCGCGCGGGTGATCGACGTGTTGACACCCGGGGCGGGGATCAGGCTCGACGAGGGCATCCTGGCCGTGATCGTGGCCGAGTGGACGCAGGGCACCGACCTGCTCGACCTGGTCGCCGAGGGCCCGCTGCCGGCGGGCGCGGCGACGCGGCTGCTGGAGCCGCTGGGCGCGGCGATCGAGGGCGCGCACCACGCGGGCCTCGTGCTCGGCGCGGACCACCCGCAGCGCATCCGGGTGACGTCGGACGGCCGGTTGCGGCTGGCCTTCCCGGGCCCGCGGCCGGAGGCGATCGCCCGGGACGACGTCAAGGGCCTCGGCGCGATCCTGTACCTGCTGCTGACCGGGAAGTGGGCGCTGCCCGACGGCCCGGACGGCGTGCCCGTCGCGCCCACGGGGCCGGACGGCTCGGTGCTCGCGCCGAGCACGCTTCACCCGTACGTGCCGCACGAGCTGTCGTCGGTCGCCGTGCGCAGCCTGGAGGACACCAGCGTCGGCGGCATCCGCACCAGCGCGGCGATCCTGCAGGTGCTCGACCAGATCGCCCAGTCGGAGGCGCAGACCGCGCTGATCCAGCCGGTGCCGGACGACGCGGCGGACGACGGCGCGGTGTGGACCACGCAGCGCCCGGTCCGCGACAAGGGCCGCAAGCGCAAGCTCATGATCAGCGTGGCCGTGCTCGCCGTCGCGACGCTGGCGGTGATCGCCTGGCTGGGCGTGCAGATCGTGAGCTTCTTCAGCGACGAGCCGTCGGGCAGCGGCGGGCCGACCGTGGTGATCGGCCAGTCGACCACGCCGGGGCAGAGCGGCCAACCCGCGCCGCCCGCGCCCCAGCCGGCCGGCCCGGTGCAACCGGCGTCGGTCGGCGTGTACGACGTGACCAACCAGCCCGACAACGCCAACCGGGCCAACCGCGCGGTCGACAACAACCCGACCACGGTCTGGCAGACCGAGAACTACTTCCAGCCGTTCCCGGCGCTCAAGCCGGGCATCGGGCTGATGGCGGGCTTCGCCGAGCCGGTGAAGCTGTCGTCGGTGACGATCACCTCGCCGAGCGAGGGCACGGTCGTGGAGATCCGGGTCGCGGGCGCGCCCGGTGCGCCGTTGCAGGAGACGAAGGTCATCGCGACCGCGACCCTGTCGGCGGGGCAGACCCAGATCCAGGTCAGCGACCACGAGCCGACCCAGCACGTGCTGGTGTGGATCACCAAGCTCTCGGGCAGCGGCAAGAACAACCGCTCCGAGGTCGCCGAACTCGTCTACACCCGCGCGCAGTAACCCTCAGGCGCGGGTCGCGTAGCCGCCCAGCGCCGGTTCGAGCAGGTCGAAGACGCGCGCGGCGAACGCGGTCACGGTGGCCGCGATGTGCGCGTTGTCGTGCCCTTCGACGGTCAGCCGCAGCACCTCGCCGAACAGCAGCCGGTGCGCGCCGCCGAGCTGCGTGGCGACGGCCCGGGGCGTGATGTCGCCCGGCTGGGCGGCGGTCTCCGCGGCGAGGGTGGCGGCCAGGGCCTCCTCGCGGGCCTCGTGGAGCTCGCGCAGGCGCGCGGTGAGGGTGGGGCTCTCGACGATCATGCGGGCGAACGGCCGACCCGAGAACCCGATCACGGGGTCGTGCCGGGCCGCGGCCGCCAGGAACGCGGTGCGCAGCGCGGCCAGCGCCGACTCGCCGACCTCCCGGGCGGCGACCGTGCGCGCGAGGCCCGCGGTGAACTCCTCGTGCTGGTCGAGGGCCAAGTCCTCCTTGCGCGCGAAGTAGTTGGTGACGGTCTTCTTGGCGACCCGGGCCGCCTCGGCGATGTCGGCGATCGTCGTCTCCTCGAACCCGCGCTCGATGAACAGGCGGGTGGCGTGGTCGGAGATCGCCTGCCGGGTCTCCTGCTTCTTCTGCTCGCGCAGGCCGGTGTTCGTGCTGGTCATGGTGGCAGCGTCGCAGAATTTTACGTCCGGAGCAAACTTATCCTTGACGTTTCGTACTACAGGACTATAATTACGTCCGTAGTAACATCCACGGAGGAGACACCTTGCGACGAGAGCACCAAGGCCACCGCCCCGTCCGCGTCAACCACCAGCCGTTCACCGGCAAGCAGCAACCCGCCCGGCCCACCCGGGCCCACGGCGTGCCGCGCCGCCGCTCGTACTGACCCGCACCCCACCGAACGAGGAGCCCGCTTGATCACCCGGTCCACGCTGTCCCTGACCGTCGACGACGTCACCGCGTCGAGTGATTTCTTCACCACCCACTTCGGCTACACCCAGCAGGCCGCGGCCGACGGCTTCGCGTCACTGGCCCACGAGGACGCGGTCGACGTCGTCCTGCTGCGCCGCGGCACGGAAGTGCTGCCCGAGGGCGTGCGCGACCAGCACGCCGCCGGGCTGATCGTCGCCTTCACGGTCACCGACCTGGCCGCGGAGCACGACCGGCTCCGCGCGGCCGGGGTGGAGATCACCATGCCGCTGCGCGAGGAACCGTGGGGCGAGCGCCTGTTCCAGGTCACTGACCCGAACGGCGTCACCGTGCAGCCCGTCGAACGGGTGAAGTTGTGACGGGCGGTCGCGGTGGGCGGGTGCCGAGTCCACGGCACTCGCCCGGACAGGGGAAAACGAGCGTGGTTGCCCCAGCCCGATAGGCTCCCCGCGTGACCGCCGCAGCCAGCTCGGACGCAGACCTCATCACGGCGCACGCCGCGGGTGACCCGCACGCCTTCTCCGAGCTCGTGCGCAGGCACCGGGATCGCATGTGGGCCGTCGCGCTGCGCACGTTGCGCGACCCCGAAGAGGCCGCCGACGCGTTGCAGGAGGCGTTCATCTCCGCCTTCCGGGCGGCGGCGAGCTTCCGGGCCGAGTCCCAGGTCACGACCTGGCTGCACCGAATAGTCGTCAACGCCTGCCTGGACCGGATGCGCAGGCGACAAACCAGGCCGACCGTGCCGCTGCCCGAGGCGGGCCCCGGCGAGCCGGTGGCACCGCGGGACGCGATGGCCGAGCGCGAGACGCGCCTGGTGGTCCAGGCCGCCCTCGACGAGCTGCCCGAGGAGCAGCGCGCCCCGATCGTGCTGGTCGACGTGGAGGGCTACTCGGTCGCCGAAACGGCCCAGCTCCTGGGCATCGCGGAGGGCACCGTCAAGTCGCGGTGCGCACGCGGGCGGGCCAAGCTCGCCAAAGTTCTGGGGCACCTCCGGAACCAGGGTGCAGATGCGAACGTCCCAGTGAACGATGTGCAGGTGCAACAGGGACGTCAGTTGGAGGAACGATGACCGGCAATGCGCGGCGTTCAGGGCCGCCGTGGTCCGTCGACCTGCTGGCTGATCTGCACGCGGGGGCTCTGGACCCGCGGACCGAGGCCGAGTTGCGGCCGCTGGTCGAGAACGACCCCGAGGCCCGCGAGGTCCTCGCCGCCCTCGACGCGACGCTCGAGGACCTGCACAACCTGCCGCCCATCCCCATGCCGCGCCACGTGGCCGAACGGATCGACGCGGCGCTGGCCGAAGAGGCCCGACCCAGCGCGCCCGTGATCGACTTCGCGCGGGCCAAGGCCCGCCGCGCCAAGCGCCTCGGCTGGGGCGCGGGGCTGCTCGCGGCGGCCGCGGTCGCCGTCGGCATCGTGGCCGTGACGGTCCCGCGCGACAACACCGCGGGCGACGGCGGCCTGGCGCAGCCGGACAAGGCCACGAACACGCCCGTCACCGCCAGCGCCCTGCCCCCCGGCAGCGGCAAGCTCCCCGCGGTGCGCGGCCAGGACTTCGGCCCGGCGGTCGGCGACGTGCTCAAGGCCCAGAACTACGGCCCGCTGGAGAACCAGGACAAGCTGGCCGACTGCCTGCGCGGGGCGAACATCACGGCGGGCAAGCCGCTGGGGGTCAGCCCCATCACGCTGGACGACAAGCCGGCCGTGATGGCGATCCTGCCCGCGGGCGCGCCCGGCGCGTACCGGATCGTGGTGGTCGACCCCAAGACCTGCGGCCCGGACAACCCCGACGGCGTCCTGGCCAACAGCACGATCGAGCCGTGACGCCGGCCGCGTAGCCCAACTCACCGCGAACGGGCGGAATTACCGCACCCTACGATCCGTTGTGCGAAGTGCCGGGCCGGGTGATCCAGGTCCGTCAAGCGACTAACGGAGGTCGAGGGTGTCGGACGTTCGGAACCTGATCGTCGTGGGATCGGGGCCCGCCGGGTACACCGCGGCGGTCTACGCGGCGCGTGCCCAGCTCGAACCGCTGGTGTTCGAGGGCTCGCAGTACGGCGGCGCGCTGATGACCACGACCGAAGTCGAGAACTACCCCGGTTTCCGCGACGGCATCATGGGCCCCGACCTCATGGAGCAGATGCGCGAGCAGGCCAAGCGCTTCGGCGCCGAGCTGCGCGCGGAGGACGTCGAGGGCGTCGAGCTCGACGGCCCGGTGAAGTACGTCACCGCCAACGGCAAGCGCTACGCCGCCCGCGCGGTCATCCTGGCCATGGGCGCGGCGGCGCGCTACCTGCACGTCCCCGGCGAGCAGGAGCTGCTCGGCCGCGGCGTGTCGGCCTGCGCCACGTGCGACGGCTTCTTCTTCCGCGACCAGGACATCGCGGTGATCGGCGGCGGCGACTCGGCGATGGAGGAGGCGACGTTCCTGACCAAGTTCGCCCGGTCCGTCACGATCATCCACCGCCGCGAGGAGTTCCGCGCCTCCAAGATCATGCTGGAGCGCGCGCGGAGCAACGAGAAGATCAAGTGGCTGCTCAACGCCGAGGTGGTCGAGGTGCTGGGCCAGGACGCCGGCACGGTGTCCGGGGTCAGGACCCGCGACACCCGCACGGGTGAGGTCACCGAGCACCCGTTCACCGGCTTCTTCGTCGCCATCGGCCACGACCCGCGCAGCGAGCTGGTCAAGGGCCAGGTCGAGCTGGACGGCGAGGGCTACGTCCAGGTCATCGGCCGCACGACGCACACGAACGTGGACGGGGTGTTCGCCGCGGGCGACCTCGTCGACCACACCTACCGCCAGGCGATCACCGCCGCCGGGTCGGGCTGCGCCGCCGCGATCGACGCGGAGCGCTGGCTCGCCGAGCACGGGACCACGGAGGCCGCCGTCACCGCCGAGCACGTTGGCGGCGGCTACGGCGAGCCCGTCTCCACCAGCTGAACCCACCTTTCCGAGGGAGAAAACCGACATGGCAGGCACCCCCGTGGTCACCTCCGCCAAGACGTTCACCGATGACGTCCTGACCAGCGACAAGCCGGTGCTGGTCGACTTCTGGGCGACGTGGTGCGGCCCGTGCAAGATGGTCGCGCCCGTGCTCGAGGAGATCGCCGCCGAGCACCCCGACAAGATCACGATCGCGAAGCTCGACATCGACGCCAACCCGTCGATCGCGCGGGACTACCAGATCATGTCGGTGCCGACCATGATCCTGTTCCAGGGCGGCAAGCCGGTGAAGCAGATCGTCGGCGCGAAGCCGAAGGCCGCGCTGCTCAAGGACCTGTCCGACGTGCTCTGAGCGCCGGTCGAAAGGGTGACCCGTCCGTCCTCCACGGAAGACGGACGGGTCACCCTTTTGTGGATCGATGACCACTCGCAGTAGCCCCATCCGTGCCATCGCCGCGAGCAAGGCACAATAGGGCGTCAAGTTCGCGTCGACGGATGTCGACGCCTTAGTGAGCGAGGGGTGCATGCTGCTACTCCGCCGCGGGGATTTCGGTCCGGACGTCGCCGAGGTCAGGGCAACGCTGACGAAGCTCGGTCTGCTGTCCGATCCGCAGCCGTCCCAGGTGTTCGACCTGCCGGTCGAGCACGCGGTGCGCGCCTTCCAGCAGCAGCGGGGTCTCATCACCGACGGCGTCGTCGGTCCCGCCACCTACCGCGCGCTGCGCGACGCGACGTACCGCCTGGGCGACCGACCGCTCGCGTTCCTGATGGCGCAGCCGGTCACCGGTGACGACGTGTTCGCCTTGCAGGAGCGCCTGCTGGAGCTGGGTTACGACGCCGGGAGGGCCAACGGCGAGTTCGGTCAGCAGACCGAGCAGGCGTTGCGCAGCTTCCAGCGCGACTACGGCTTGATCGTCGACGGCATGTGCGGCCCCGACACGGTCCGCGCGCTGCGGCAGCTCCAGCCGAAGGTGCGCGGCGGCCGGCCGGTGTTCCTGCGCGAGCAGGAGCGGGTCCGGCGGGCCGGTCCCCGGCTGTCCGGCAAGCGGATCATCATCGACCCGGGTCACGGCGGCGAGGACCGCGGTGTCGTGGTCGACGGCGTGTCCGAGGCCGACGTGATGCTGGACCTGGCCAGGCTGCTCGAGGGCAAGATGGCCGCCACCGGCATGGAGGCCCTGCTCACGCGCGGGCCCAACCACAACCCGGACGAGGGGGAGCGGGCGAGGTTCGCCAACGAGGCGGGCGCCGACCTGATCCTGTCCCTGCACACCGACCGCAACTCCTCGCCCCTGGCGTCGGGCGTGGCGACGTTCCACTTCGGGACGGGCAACGGCACGTCGTCCACGGTGGGCGAGGCGCTGGCCGGGTTCATCCAGCGCGAGATCGTCGCGCGGACCGGCATGCTCGACTGCCGCACGCACCCCAAGACGTGGGACATGCTCCGGATGACCCGCTGCACCGCGGTCCGGGTCGAGGTCGGCTACCTGACCAACCCGGGCGACCGCCAGCGCCTGGCCAACCCGTCGTTCCGCGACGTGGTGGCCGAGGGCATCCTGGTCGCCGTGAAGCGCCTGTACCTGCTGGGCAAGGACGACCAGCCGACCGGCACCTTCACCATGGACGACCTGCTGCGCCACGAGGTGGCCACCGGCAAGGTCCGCTAGCGCCGAGGGGGTCGCGCCCGGCTCCCACCGCCGCTCACGACTTCGGGAACGCTCCCGGCTCGCACCGAGCCGGGAGCCCGCCTACCAGCCCGTGAGGACGTCCAGCACCTCGGCCACGGCGTCCTCGTCGTCCGGGCGGTTCTGGGCGCGCAGGTCCAGCATCAGGTCGGTCAGCTCGTCGACCAGCTGCTCCGCCGGGATGCCCTCGGCCTGCCAGCCGTCGAGCAGTGTGCGAATCTTCACGAAGTCCCGCGAGCCCTCGATGATCGCGAGTACCTTGCGCTGGATCTCCACCCCCACGTCCACAAGTCGATCTTATTGGCCGTCGCCGGTGAGGAGCACGATGGAGTTCTACCGCCTCGAACCCGAGGTCGCCGGCGCGTTGGGCGAGGGGACCGTGATCGACGCCGCGGCCCACCCGCCGCGCATCGAAGCGGTGCACTACGAGATCACCGACTGGGCGGGTGACGACCTGGTCGAGGCGTTCCCCGTGTACCTGGTGACCGACGACCTGGCCGACACGCTGGTCGACAGCGGCCTGGACGCGTTCCGCATCCGCCGGGCCACGGTGACGCTGTCCGACGAGGCGCAGGAGCTGCTCGAGGGCCGGGAGCTGCCCACGTTCCACTGGCTGGAGGTGACCGGCCAGGCGGGTGTGGACGACCTCGGCGTCACCGACCAGGGCCAGCTGGTCGTCAGCGAGCAGGCGCTGGACCTCTTCCAGGGCGGCACGCTGGAGAACTGCGAGATCGACCGCTTCTAGCGCGCGGGCATCTCCCACGGGATGCTCGGCAGCGCGTGGCCGGTCTCCAGCAGCGACTTCAGGTTCGACAGCACGGCCGCCCAGCCCGACGCCGCCTGCGCGCGCTCGGCCTCGTCGGCCAGCCCGGTGTGCGTCACGGTCAGCCGCACGATCTCGCCGTAGGGGTCGATGCGGAACGTCACGGTGGACGTCACGGACGGCTGCGCCGGGTCGGCCCACGTCGTCACCAGCCGCCGCGGCGGGTCGGCCTCGACCACGTGGCCCACGACGTCGTCCACGTCCGACCCGTCCGCGCGCCGGTGTGCCCACGGTGAGCCGACCTGCCAGTCGGAGACGTTGCGGTGGCCCCAGTACCGCGCGGTCACGTCGGCGTCGGTCAGGGCCTGCCACACCCGTTCGGGCGTGCTCTGGATGTACGTCACGTACACGAACTCCGGCTTCACCGGTTCCTCCGCTCGTCGCTTCACCTCGCCGAGCAGCCGCAACCTGGGCCGCTCGAACTTGTCGATCCACCGTTCCTGCACCTCGTGCAGGGGCACCGGGTTGAGGTAGTGCAGCTTCTCCCGGCCGCGGCGCACGGTGCTGACCAGGTTCGCCGCCTCCAGCACGGCCAGGTGCCCGGTGACGGACTGGCGGGTCATGCCCAGCCGGGCGCACAGCTCGCCGAGGGTCTGGCCGTTCTCCTCGCGCAGCCGGTCCAGCAGGTAGCGGCGGGTCTCGTCGGCCAGGGCCTTGAACACCTTGTCCACACGGCACGTTATGCAGGCGATTACCTGCATGTCAACCGGTGTGGGGAAAACCCCAGGTCAGGGGCCACATCACACGGGCTTGAAACTCGGCTCCGCCGCGGTCGACACCGACACGGAGCTCAACAGCCGCTCCAACGCCGCCTCGACGTCTTCCTTCCACGACGACGCGCTGCGCAGCTCCAACCGCAACCGCGGCCACCGGGGGTGGGGGCGCACCGTCTTGAAGCCCACCTGGAGCAGGAAGTCGGCCGGCGTCACGCAGCCGGGCCCGTCGACCTCCGGCCGGTTGTCGCCGAACGCCTCGATCGCCTTCACGCCACGACGCGTGAGGTCCTTGGCCACGGTCTGCACGAGCACCCGGCCGAGACCGCCGCCGCGGAACTCCGGCAGCACCTCCAGGCCGGTCATCAGCACGGCGTCGGGGCTGGCGGGGGAGGTGGGGAAGGCCAACGACCTCGGCACGGCCGCGGGCGGGGCGTAGAACACCGAACCGGCGGGAATCCCGTCCAGGTAGATGATCCGACCGCAGGAGCCCCACTCCAACAGCACGCTGGAGACCCAGGCCTCCTTCTCGAACTCGGTGTCCCCGAACTCCTCGGCCTGCTCCTTCAGATGGGGCGCGAGCTCCCAGAACACGCAGGTCCGGCTGTGCTTGGAGAGGTGCTCCAGGTTGTCCAAGGTGACGCCCACGACACGACGCGACACCCCGACCTCCAAGCCCCCGAACACATCCCACCACGAGGATAGGCGGATGTGACCCCCGCCCGGAAGGCAGATGCCCCGAACGGGACGGCCGTTACACTCGGGCGGGAACAAACCCGCCGGTAACGCCCACCTACGGAGTTTCCCGTGAACCTACCCGGACAGCCTCCCAAGCAGGGAGCCAGAAGCCTCGATCCCCACCTGCGCCGGTACGCGGCGCGGACCGCGGGCATGACGGCATCGGAGATCCGGGCGCTCTTCGCGGTGGCGAGCAGGCCTGAGGTGGTGTCCCTGGCGGGAGGGATGCCCCACCTGGCAGCACTGCCGCTGGACTCCCTCAGCGCGGAGGTGGCGGACGTCGTCGCCACGGAAGGGCTCGTCGCGCTCCAGTACGGCAGCGCGCACGGCGTGCCCGAGCTGCGTGAGCAGATCTGCGACGTGATGGCGCTGGAGGGCATCAAGGCCCACCCGGACGACGTGGTGGTGACCGTGGGCTCCCAGATGGGCCTGGACATGGTCACCCGGATCTTCTGCGACCCCGGTGACGTCGTGCTGGCCGAGGGCCCGTCGTACGTGGGCGCGCTCGGCTCCTTCGCCGCCTACCAGGCCCAGGTCGTCCACGTCGGCATGGACGCCGACGGCTTGATGCCGGAGGCCCTGCGCGAGGCCATCGCCTCGGTGGAGCGCTCCGGGCGCCGGATCAAGTTCCTCTACACGATCCCGAACTTCCACAACCCGGCCGGCGTCACGCTCGCCGTGCAGCGCCGCGCCGAGGTCCTCGACATCTGCCGCACGCACGGCATCCTCGTGGTCGAGGACAACCCGTACGGCCTGCTGGGCTTCGACGGCGTCACCTACCCGGCGCTGCGCTCGACCGACCCGGACAACGTCGTCTACCTCGGCTCGTTCTCCAAGACCTTCGCCGCGGGGCTGCGCGTGGGCTGGGTGCTCGCGCCGCACGCCGTGCGCGAGAAGCTCGTCCTGGCCGCCGAGTCGGCCACCCTGTGCCCACCGACCCTGAACCAGCTCATCGTGTCGCGCTACCTGTCGACGCACGACTGGAAGGGTCAGATCAAGACCTACCGCGAGGCTTACCGGGAACGCCGTGACGCGGCGATCTCCTCCCTCGAGCAGCACATGCCGCTTGGTTCCACGTGGAACAAGCCCAACGGCGGCTTCTACGTCTGGGTGACGGTCCCCGAGGGCATCGACACGAAGGCGATGCTGCCGCGCGCGATCACCCAGCGCGTGGCGTACGCGTCGGGCACCGGTTTCTACGCCGACGGCCTCGGCAGCCGCCAACTGCGCATCTCGTACTGCTACCCGACGCCCGAACGCATCCGCGAGGGCGTGCGGCGGCTCGCGAACGTCATCAAGGACGAGATCGAGCTGCACGAGACGTTCGGCCCGACCGTGGGCCGCGCCGTCTCCGGCCCGCACAGCCCTTCGCCCGACACCGCTTGATCAGGAGCACACGTTGTCCAACCGCTGGGTCGCAGTCCTGTCCGGGGGCCTTTCGCACGAGCGGGAGGTGTCCTTGCGATCCGGTCGCAGGCTGTCCGCCGCGCTGCGCTCGGTCGGCTTGGTGGTGGAGGAGTGGGACGCCGACGGCAGCCTGCTCACCCGCCTGAAGGAGCACCGTCCCGACGCCGTCGTGGTGGCACTGCACGGCGGCGAGGGGGAGAACGGCTCGGTCCAGACGATCCTGGAGCTGATGGACGTCCCGTTCGTCGGCACGGACTCGCGCGCCTGCCGCCGTGCCTGGGACAAGCCGACCGCCAAGGGCGAGCTGGCCAGGGCCGGCCTGGCCACCCCCGAGTGGGCCGTGCTGCCGCACGCTACGTTCCGGGAGCTCGGCGCGCAGCCCGTGCTGGACGCGATGGTCGAGCGGCTGGGCTTGCCGCTGATACTCAAGCCGGACCAGGGCGGCTCGGCGCTGGGTGCGCAGGTGGTCCGTGACGCGGCCGAGCTGCCCGCCGCGATGGTCGGCTGCCTGGCCTACGGCAACACCGTGCTGGCCGAGCGGTTCGTCGAGGGCGTCGAGGTGGCCGTGGCCGTGGTGGACGGGCCGGACGGGCCGTACGCCCTCCCGCCGGTGGAGATCGTGCCGGAGAACGGGGTGTACGACTACACCGCCCGCTACACCGCCGGGCTGACCGACTTCCACGCGCCCGCCCGTCTCGACGAGAAGGCGGCGCAGGCGGTCGGCGAGCTCGCCGTCTCCGCGCACCGGCTGCTGGGGCTGCGGGACGTCTCCCGGACCGACGCCATCGTGGCCGCCGACGGCACCGTCCACTTCCTGGAGGTGAACGTCTCGCCCGGGTTGACCGAGACCTCGCTCCTGCCGATGGCGGTCGAGGCGGCCGGCAAATCGCTGGGGGAGATCTACGCCGGCCTCATCGAGCGCGCGGTGAACCGTTAGACCCTCTAACCCAACGATGACGGCCCGTGTCCACCAGGACACGGGCCGTCATCGTCACCGTGACATAAGGCCCCTGGGTGATCCCTTGCGGCCCCAACGAATCCTATTTGTCCGTTTTTAGCGCGCGTCGGGCTGCTTCCGGCGACATGAGCTGGATGATGCGTTCGAGGTCGTCCACAGACCCGAACTCGACCACGATCCGGCCCTTCCGCTGCCCCAACTCGACCTTGACCCGCGTGTCGAAGTTGTCCGACAACCGCTCGGCCAACTCCTGCAAGCCCGGCGCTTGCATCGGCTTGCGGCGAGCGGCCTTGGCCTTGGCGGGCTCGGCCCCCTTGGCGAGCGTCACCGCCTCCTCGGTCGCCCGGACCGACATCCCCTCAGCCACGATCCGGGTCGCCAGCTCCTCCTGCACGCCCGGGTCCTCCAACCCCAGCAACGCCCGCGCGTGCCCGGCCGAGAGCACGCCCGCCGCGACCCGCCGCTGCACGGGCAGCGGCAGCTTCAGCAGCCGGATCGTGTTCGTCACCACCGGGCGGCTGCGCCCGATGCGGTCGGCCAGCTCCTCGTGCGTCACGCCGAACTCCTCCAGCAACTGCTGGTAGGCCGACGCCTCCTCCAACGGGTTCAGCTGCACGCGGTGGATGTTCTCCAGCAGCGCGTCGCGCAGCATCACGTCGTCGGCGGTGTGCCGGACGATCGCCGGGATCGTCTTCAACCCCGCCAGCTGGGTGGCCCGCCACCGCCGTTCGCCCATGACGAGCTCGTAGGTGTCGGGACCGGTCGCCCGCACCACGATCGGCTGCATCAGCCCGAACTCGCGGATCGAGTGCTCCAACTCCCGCAGCGCCTCTTCGTCGAACACCTGCCGCGGCTGCTTCGGGTTCGTGCGAATGGCCGTGACCGGCAGCTCCTGGTACACCGCGCCGGCCACCTCCCCCGCGGGGCCGGGGGAGGGCGCAGGGGTGGACGTTCCGTTCGACGACCCGTTGGCCCCGACCCGGGCCGGTGACGACGACGGCGCCGCCGGCGTGCCGGGCGGTGGGCCGCTCGGGATCAGGGCCGCGAGCCCGCGGCCCAGGCCACCCTTGCGCTGTTCCGTCATACCGACCTCATCTCCGCGCCGAACTCGGCGATCTCCCGTGCCGCGTCGAGGTAGCTCATCGCGCCCCGTGAGCCGGGATCGTAGGTGAGCACCGTCTGACCGAATCCTGGTGCCTCGGAGACCTTCACGCTGCGCGGGATCACCGTTTTGAGGACCGTGTCGCCGAAGTGGCCGCGCACCTCGCTGGTCACCTGGTCGGCCAGCTTCGTGCGGCCGTCGTACATCGTCAGCAGGATCGTGGACACGTTCAGCGCCGGGTTCAGGTGCGCCTGCACCAGCTCGATGTTGCGCAGCAACTGCCCCAGACCTTCCAACGCGTAGTACTCGCACTGGATCGGGATCAGCACCTCCTGCGCGGCGACCATCGCGTTGACGGTCAGCAGGCCGAGCGACGGCGGGCAGTCGATGAACACGTAGTCCGGCTTGATCGGGTCCAGCGCCTCTGGGCTCAGCGCTTCCTTCAGCCGCGACTCGCGAGCGACCATCGACACCAACTCGATCTCCGCACCGGCCAGGTCGATCGTGGCGGGCACGCAGTACAGGTTGGGGGACTGGTTGCTGACCTGAGCGGCTTCCGCCACGGACATCTCACCGATCAGCACCTCGTACACCGACGGCGTGCCGGAGCGGTGTTCGACAGCCAGCGCCGTGCTCGCGTTGCCCTGCGGGTCGAGGTCGATCACGAGCACCTTGAGCCCGTGGATGGCGAGCGCGGCGGCCAGGTTCACCGTGCTGGTCGTCTTGCCGACGCCACCCTTCTGGTTGGCGACCACCATGACGCGCCGACGGTCCGGGCGGGGGAGTTGGAGGGAGTCGGGGTGCAGGACGCGGGTGGCGCGTGCCGCTTCCTCCGCGATGGGGGTCCACACGGTGCTGTCTCCTGCCGGTTCCACGTTGTTGGCCAGTTCTGGGCTGGGTCCAGGACGGAGCACTTCGCCCGCGCCCACCACACCTTCAGGCTCGGTTTCACGTGAAACACCGGCCGCTTGGAACACCGGTTGCAGGGGGTCGGGGTACACGTTCACCGATCCTTCCTCTTGCGACGCGCGCCTTCACGGCGGCTCGCCTGCTCATCGCGCTCCACGAGCACGACCGTCGTCGGCAGTTCGAGTACTTCGCCACCGCAGGTGGTGACGCGCGGCCGGATGCCTCCGGCCCGGCGCACCGCCTCGGCATCGCGTTCCAGTTCTTCCGCGGCGCTCTCGCCCTTGAGAGCGACCAGACGTCCACCCGGCCGGAGCAGCGGCAGGCACCACCGCGTCAGCCGTTCCAACGGGGCCACGGCACGAGCCGTCACGACGTCGCTGCCGGACAACCGCTCCCGCACCGGACCTTCCTCGGCACGACCGCGCAGCACGGTGACCTTCAGCCCGAGCACGTCGACGCACTCGGTCAGCCACGCCACCCGTCGAGCCATCGGCTCCAGGAGCGTCAGCTCCAGGTCCGGTCGCACGATCGCCAGGGGGAGGCCCGGCAGCCCCGCACCGGAGCCCACGTCCACGACTCGTGCGCCTTCGGGGATCAGCTCCGCGACGACGGCCGAGTTGAGGACGTGACGCTCCCAGAGCCGGTCGACCTCCCGCGGGCCGATGAGCCCGCGTTCCACGCCGTGCCGGCTCAGCAGTGCCGTGAAGGCGACCGCCTTGTCGTAGTGGTCACCGAAGACCTTCTTCGCACGGTCTTCCAGCTCTGCGGCCATGTCTCCGTCCGGGACGTTTCACGTGAAACCACACCGGACGCCGGCGGCGGCCGGGTGTGGGCGATGGGGTTGGGCGTCTCGCCAAGAGGCGCTGAGCCCCACGAGATGTGCCGGTCCCCACTATGACGGATCACCCCGGCGACACGCCAAATCCGAGTCGCGTTTCACGTGAAACTTTCGATCCGACCGTCCTTCGGCAGCACGCGCAGGAGCTCCAACGCGTAGTCGACCGACTCGACGTGATCCAGCCGGGGCACCTCGTCGAGCGGGAACCAGGCCGCCTGGTCCGTGCTCCCGTCGACCTCGAAGGTCAACTCCCCGCCGACCACGTGCGCCTCGTACATGATCCGGATGCGGTGGTAGTCGACCTCCACCCCATCCCGCACCATCGGCCCGTGGACGTTCTGGATGCCGAGCAGCCGGTCGACCTCCACCCGGTAGCCGGTCTCCTCGAACACCTCGCGGACGACCGCGTCGTACGGGTCCTCACCGTGGTCGAGCCCGCCGCCGGGCAGGATCCACCTCGGCCGGTCCGGACCCAGCCAGCGGGAGAGCAGCATCCGATCGTCTTCGATGATCACGGCGTAGGCGGCGACGCGGAGGTTCCGGATGGTCCCAGTCATACCGCGACCGTTTCACGTGAAACGGGACGAGGGGAAGGGGCTGGATGCGATCACCCGCCACCCGTGACAACGAGAACGGCCCCGGTCCCGCCAAGTGGGGGACCGGGGCCGTTCGCCGTGCTCGGGGCTACTTCGGCAGCACCACCACGCGGCGCTGCGGCTCCTCGCCCTCGCTCTCGCTGTGCACACCCGCCACGGTGGCGACGGCGTCGTGCACGACCTTGCGCTCGAACGGCGTCATGGGGTGCAGCCGCACCTTCTCGCCCGTCGCCAGCACCTTCTCCGCCGTCGTCCGGCCGAGGTCGGCGAGCTCGGCACGCCGCCCGGCGCGCCAGCCGGCGATGTCCAGCATGAGGCGGCTGCGCACACCCGTCTCCTGCTGCACGGCGAGCCGGGTCAGCTCCTGCAACGACTCCAGGACCGTGCCGCGGGGACCGACCAGCTTCTCGAGGTCGTCACCGCCGTCGATGCTCACGATCGCCCGACCCGCCTCGACGTCGAGGTCGATGTCGCCGTCGTAGTCGAGCAGGTCCAACAGCCGCTCGAGGTAGTCCCCGGCGATGTCGCCCTCCTGGACGAGCAGGTCCTCCGAACTCCCCGACCGCGCCGGCGGGACCTCGTCGGCCTCCGGTGCGTCCACGTCGGCCGCCTGCAACGTCTCCGACACGATGTCTCCTCTCCAGGGTCAACGACGCTTCTTGTTGCCCTGCTTCTTGCTTGGGGATCGGTCTGGGCTCAGACCGGGAACCTCGGTGGCAGGCGTCGCGGTCGTCGCCGACTCGCTCGCCTCCGGTGCCGACTTCGCCTCGGCGGCGGGCGGCGCGGCCTGCGGGGCCGCCGGCTTGCGCTGCGCCTGCGGCTTCTGGCCGGGCTTCGGCTTGGTCGCGGGCTTCACGCCGGGCTTGGGCGCGAGCGCGGACCGCTGCGCGGTCGCCTCGACCTTCTTCGCCTCTTCCTCGCGGTCGATGCGGTGGTACACGACGTACTGCTGGCCCAACGTCCACGCGTTGTTGCTCAGCCAGTAGAGCAGGATCGCGATGGGGAAGAAGAGGCCACCGACGAGCACGCCCAGCGGGAAGATGTAGAGCGTCAGCTTGTTCATGATCGCGGTCTGCGGGTTGTCCGCCGCGGCCTGCGTCTGCCGGGCCACCGAGTGGCGCGCGGTGAAGTGCGTCGCGATCGAGGCGATGATCATCAACGGGATGGCCACCAGCAGGACCGCGCTGCGCTCGGTGCCGAAGTCCGTCAGCGACGGCTGGTTCGGGTCGTCCCACGGCATCGTGATGAACGTCGACAGGTTCGCGCCGAACAGCTTGGCGTTGACGAACGACTCCACGCCCTGGGCGTCGAAGAAGTAGACCTCGCCCCAGCCGGGCTTGAACGAGCGCAGCACGTGGAACAGGCCGATGAACACCGGGATCTGCACCAGCATCGGCAGGCAGCCGCCCAGCGGGTTGACGCCGTGCTCCGACTGGAGCTTCTGCATCTCCTGCGCCTGGCGCTGCTTGTCGTTCGCGTACTTCTTCTTGATCTTCTGCAGCTCGGGCGCGAACTCCTGCATCTTGCGCATCGAGCGGACCTGGCCGACGAACGGCTTGAACAGCAGCGCGCGCAGCGTGAAGACGAGGAACACCACCGACAGGGCCCACGCGAACCCGCTCGACTCGCCGAAGACGTGGCCGAACACCCAGTGCCAACACCACAGGATGAAGGACACCGGGTAGTAGATGAAGTTGAGCACTAGCTACTCCTCGGCAGGAAGGTCGGGGACCGCGTTTCGCCTCGGCGGAACCGGGTCCAGGCCACCAGGGTGCCAGGGTCCGCAGCGGCCCAGCCGGCGCAGGGTCAGCCAGGAACCGCGCAGCGCACCGTGGACGGTCAACGCCTCCACCGCGTACGCACTGCAACTCGGGTGGAAACGGCAGGTCGGGGGCAGCGCCGGCGAGATGAACTTCCGGTAGAAGCGCACGGGCAGGAGCAGGACCCGCACGACGGGGTTCACCTGGTCGGTCGTCATCGCAGCACCTTGTGCAGCGCCGCGTCGAGGTCACGGCCGAGCTCGGCGCTGTCCGCATCGGCTGACGGTGCCAACGCGCGCACGACCAGCGAAGTTCCGGGCGGCAGCGCGTCGAGTCGATCCCGCACCACGTGGCGCAGCTTGCGGCTCACCCGGTGCCGGACCACGGAGTTGCCCACGGCCTTGCTCACGACGAAGCCCACCTTGGACGGGTCCAAGGTGGGCTGCGCCGACGTCAGGACGTGCACCACCAGCCGGGACCGGCCGGCCCGGCGGCCTCGGCGGACCACCAGGCCGAAGTCCTGGCTGCGGGTCAGCCGGTTGGCCGCGGGTAGCACGGCGCTGCGGCGATCAGGCGGACAGCTGCTTGCGGCCCTTGCCACGGCGCGCGGCCAGGATGGCGCGACCGGCACGGGTGCGCATGCGCAGCCGGAACCCGTGGGTCTTGGCACGGCGGCGGTTGTTGGGCTGGAAGGTGCGCTTACCCTTGCTCACGGTCGGACTCCCGGTGCTTAACTGCCAAGCAGGTCTGTGGTTGTCCCCAGCGAACTAGCCTTAGGCGCGCGAAAAGCACCCCACGCAAGCGGGAGACGGTTACGAGGGTACGCAGCCCCGGGGGCGCGGTTCAAATCGGGGTCGCGCCCGGGCACGCCGACGCCGTCCGGCAGCACCCCCACCGCGGGGAAAGCAGTTGCGCCGACGTACGCCTTGTGGCACGGCCCGCACCTTGTTAGCGTGCTGCCTTCGCGGGTGGATGCGCGTCGACGCGGGCCGGTCCCACGAGGGACGACAGCCGCCGCCACGCCGGCCGCGGGTGCTCGGGAGCAACGGGGGGAGCCGCTGCGCTCCGGGCCTCGTTCGTGCACAGTTGTGGATAACTCTGTGGATGCCTCTATTCTCCGTGTCCACGTCGTGGAAGTTCCCCCGGGGGACTGACCGCGGAGCTGTCACCGAGGGGAGGGGAGCGCGGAGGTGTCCGACCACCAGGCCGATCTGGGTCTCGTGTGGGAGCAGGTCGTGCAGGAGCTCGCTGCCAGCACGTTGTCCCCCCAACAGCGCGCCTGGATGCGCGTGACCCGCCCCATCGGGCTGCTCGACGGGACCGCGCTGCTCGCCGCGCCGAGCGACTTCGCCAAGGAAGCCATCGAGCGCGCGCTGCGCGAACCCATCACCGCGGCGCTGTCCCGCCGGCTCGGCCGTGCCGTGTCGCTGGCGGTGAAGGTCGACTCGCCCGATCCCGTGACGACGCCGATCCCGGTGCACGCCCCGGTGCCGGTGCCCCTGCCCGGTCCGCTGCCCGGCGCGGTGTCGGTGAACGGCGGCGTCGCCGTCGAGGCCGAGACCGAGGGTGACGCGGAGGGCGAGGGCGAGGAGGTCGACGAGGAGGGCGAGGCGCTCGCCGCCGTCACCGAGATCTGGCCCACGTTCAGCGGTGGTCACGCCGCGCCGAGCGGCACGCCGTACACCCGGCCGGCCAACCCCGCGTCCTCGCAGACCCGGCTGAACGAGAAGTACAACTTCGACACCTTCGTGATCGGCGCGTCCAACCGCTTCGCGCACGCCGCCGCCGTGGCCGTGGCCGAAGCGCCCGCCCGCGCGTACAACCCGCTGTTCATCTGGGGTGAGTCCGGGCTCGGCAAGACGCACCTGCTGCACGCCGTGGGGCACTACGCGCAGCGGCTGTTCCCCGGCATGCGCGTGCGGTACGTGTCGACCGAGGAGTTCACCAACGACTTCATCAACTCCCTGCGTGACGACCGGAAGGTCGCCTTCCAGCGCCGGTACCGCGACATCGACGTGCTGCTGGTCGACGACATCCAGTTCCTGGAGGGCAAGGAAGGGACCCAGGAGGAGTTCTTCCACACCTTCAACACGCTGCACAACGCGAACAAGCAGATCGTGGTGTCCTCCGACCGGCCGCCCAAGCGACTGGAGACGCTGGAGGACCGGCTGCGCACGCGGTTCGAGTGGGGCCTGATCACCGACATCCAGCCGCCCGAGCTGGAGACCCGGATCGCGATCCTGCGCAAGAAGGCCGCCCAGGACCGCCTGGCCGCGCCCGCCGAGGTGCTGGAGTTCATCGCGGCCCGGATCGAGCGCAACATCCGCGAGCTGGAGGGCGCGCTGATCCGGGTGACGGCGTTCGCGTCGCTGAACCGGCAGCCGGTCGACGTGCAACTGGCGGAGATAGTGCTGCGCGACCTGATCCCGGACTCGCACGCGCCGGAGATCACCGCGCCCACCATCATGGCCGTGACGGCGGAGTTCTTCAGCGTCTCGATCGACGACCTGTGCGGCCCCGGCAAGACCAAGGTGCTGGCCCAGGCCCGCCAGATCTCGATGTACCTGTGCCGCGAGCTGACCGACCTGTCGCTGCCGAAGATCGGCCAGACCTTCGGCGGCCGCGACCACACGACGGTCATGCACGCGGACAAGAAGATCCGCAAGGAGATGGCCGAGCGCCGCCGCGTCTACGAGCAGGTGCAGGAGCTGACCTCGCGCATCAAGCAGCGCGCCCGCCACACCCCCTGATCCCCGCAAACGCTTGCGCCCACCCGGCACCGGGCAACGCGAGGACCACCTCGCCGCTCCTGCCGGGTGGGTTGAGCGGCAGATGGGCGGGGGAGGCGCTCCGGAGCGCAGCAAGGCCGGGTCCAGCGGCGCCTCGTTGACCACAGCGGGCAGCGCCGAGACCGGGGCTGACGGCTGAACCCCCTACCCGCCGGGCTCGCCTCGCCGGACTCGCCCCGCCACGCGAGCCCGCCCCCGCCGAGCCGATAGCGCCTGAGCCGAGTCGGCGGCTGCGCTCCCACTGCCGCCGAGTCCGCCGCGGTGTCGGCAAGCGCTCCCGTTCGGGCTCCCCGACCCGGCGTCCGAGCCCACCGCCGCCAGCCCATCACCGCCAGCCCATCACCGCCAGCCCCGAGCCGACCGCTCGGGGCGAGTCCCGGCGTGCCGAGCCCGTCCGGGCCGCCGAGCCCAGCCGCTGCGCCGGGCCGTCGAAACCGGCTCTCCGCCCGATCGGCACCCACCCCTGCGCGCACCCGGGTGCCGCCGTCGCACCCGGGTGCGACCCGTTCCGCACCCGGGTGCGACCCGGCCCCTCCGCCGGCACCCGGGTGCGCCACCCGCCGCGGCCCACTCGGGAGCCACTCGCAGGCGTAAACACCCGGGCGTGCGGGTAGGGACCAACGGGGGTCATTTCGTGTCCCCCGTGTGAGTTACCCCCGCCCCACCGGGGCCGGGTCCAGGGCGTTCCCGAGGCGCTGCAACGGCCCGGCCCCGCGCCCCGGCGCTGGTGAACGGCCGGGTACGAGTTGTCCACAGGCGCAGAAAAGTGCCCCGTCGGGGGAGATTCGGCCCACCATCACCCTGTGCAGCACCCGGGTACAACTCGGCCCACACCCGGGGATTAACCCGGGGACAACTCGCCCTTCCTGTGGACCGAACGGACGAGCCCCGTAGTTCTCCCCGGGTGCGCCGACTTGTCCCCAGGTGACACCCCGTGTCCGTCCACACCTCCAAGCGGGCGACACGCTGCGAGAACGGCAGTTGTCCACACAATCCACAGCCCTTACTGCTGTTGCTGTTGTCTTCCCTTGAAGAGATGAACAAAGAAAAAACAGGCGGCGGTCGGGCCCGGGGACGAGCGCCTCGCCCCCGGGCGGCCCCGAGGTGACGAAGGCGGCCCCGACGCTCTACGGTGGGGAGCCTCCGCGCCGAGGGTCGGAAGATCCGGCGAGGGCCGCGGCTCCCCAACCCCCACCGCAACGCATGCTGTTGTTGGTCATGCCGACTTGAGGAAGGACGCCTCATGAAGATCCGCGTCGAGCGCGACGGCCTGGCCGACGCCGTCGCCTGGGTCGCCCGCAGCCTGCCGTCCAGGCCGCCTGTCGCGGTGCTCGGCGGAATCCTGCTCGACGCCGGGGCGGAGGACGGCTCCGGCGAGGCGCTGACCGTCTCCGGGTTCGACTACGAGGTGTCCGCCCAGTGCGGCGTCCCCGCCACGATCGCCGACGGCGGCAAGGCGCTGGTCAGCGGACGGCTGTTGGCCGACATCACCAAGGCGCTGCCCAACCACCCGGTCGAGATCGCGGTCGACGGCTCCCGGATGACGATCTCCTGCGGCAGCGCCCGCTTCAGCCTGCCGACCATGCCGGTCGAGGACTACCCGCAGCTGCCGTCCATGCCGCAGTTGGCGGGTGAGCTGCCGGGCGAGGTCTTCGGCGAGGCCGTGGCCCAGGTCGCCGTCGCGGCGGGCAAGGACGACACGCTCCCGATGCTGACCGGCGTCCGGCTGGAGATCGGCGAGGGCAAGGTGACCCTGGTGGCCACCGACCGCTTCCGGCTCGCCATGCGCGAGTTCGCGTGGGAGCCCAACGAGGCGCTCGGCGAGGTCGCCGTGCTCGTCCCGGCCAAGACCCTCAACGACTCGGCGAAGACGCTCGGCGCGTCCGGCGCGAAGATCGAGCTGTCGCTGGCCGCCAACGACGGACTGCTCGGCCTGTCCGGCACGGGCCGCCGCACGACCACCCGGCTGCTCGACGCCGACTTCCCCAAGTACCGCCAACTGCTGCCCACCGAGCACTCGGCCGCCGCGATCATCGAGGTCGACGCGCTGGTGCAGGCGATCAAGCGCGTGTCGCTGGTCGCCGAACGCGGCACGCAGGTCCGGCTGGAGTTCGTGGACAACGGCCTGCGCCTGTCCGCGGGCGGCGACGACGAGGGCAGCGCCGAGGAAGAGCTGCCCGTCGAGTACACCGGTGAGCCGGTGACCATCGCGTTCAACCCGACGTACCTGCTCGAAGGGCTCCAGGCCGTCCGCACCCCGCGGGCGCACTTGTCCTTCACCACACCCAGTCGGCCCGCATTGCTCAAGCCGGTGGACGAGGATGGGAACGTGGCGCCGGGCTACCTCTACCTGCTGATGCCCGTGCGCCTGCCCGGCTGATCCACAACGCCATCCACAGACGCTAGGGAAGAGGAACGACCGTGCAGCTCGGACTCGTCGGCCTCGGCAAGATGGGCTTCAACATGCGCGAGCGGATCCGCCGCGCGGGGCACGAGGTGGTCGGCTACGACCGCAACCCGGAAGTCTCCGACGCCGACTCGCTCGCCGACATGGTCGGCAAGCTCACCGCACCCCGCGTGGTGTGGGTGATGGTGCCCGCCGGTGACATCACCCGGCAGACGATCGCCGAGCTCGGCGACTTGCTGGAGCCGGGCGACCTGGTGATCGACGGCGGCAACTCCCGCTTCACCGACGACGAGATCAACGCCAAGGCGCTGGGCGACAAGGGCGTCGGCTACCTCGACGCCGGCGTGTCCGGTGGCGTGTGGGGCCTGGAGAACGGCTACGGCCTGATGGTCGGCGGCGACGCCGAGCACGTCGAGCGCGCCATGCCGATCTTCGACGCGCTGCGCCCGGAGGGTCCGCGCGAGGAGGGCTTCGCGCACGCGGGCTCCATCGGCGCCGGCCACTTCGCCAAGATGGTCCACAACGGCATCGAGTACGGCCTGATGCAGGCCTACGCCGAGGGCTTCGAGCTGCTCGAGGCCTCGGAGCTCGTGCAGGACGTGCCGGCCACGATCAAGGCGTGGCAGCGCGGCACCGTGGTCCGCTCCTGGCTGCTGGACCTGCTGGTCCGCGCGCTGGAGTCGGACCCGGAGCTGGACGACCTGCGCGGTCACGTCGAGGACTCCGGCGAGGGCCGGTGGACCGTCGAGGAGGCCATCAAGCACGCGGTGCCCGCGCCGGTGATCTCGGCCGCGCTGTTCGCCCGGTTCGCCTCGCGCCAGGAGGACTCGCCCGCCATGCGCGCGGTCGCGGCGCTGCGCAACCAGTTCGGCGGCCACGCCGTGCAGACCGCAGGCCCCTCGTCCGGTTCCGGCTCGACCCAGAGCTGACGCGTTGTACGTCCGGCACCTGCAAGTCACCGACTTCAGGTCGTGGGAGCACGCGGACCTGGCGTTCGAGCCGGGCGTGAGCGTGCTGGTCGGGCGCAACGGCCAGGGCAAGACCAACCTGGTCGAGGCGCTGGGGTACGTGGCCACCCTCGGTTCGCACCGGGTGGCCACGGACGCGCCGCTGATCCGGCACGGCGCCCCGCGCGCGGTGGTCCGCACGGCGGTGGTCAACGACGGGCGCGAGCTGCTGGTGGAGCTGGAGATCACGCCGGGCAAGGCGAACCGGGCGCGGATCAACCGCGGCCCGGTGCCGCGCCCGCGCGACGTGCTGGGCATCCTGCGCACGGTGCTGTTCGCGCCGGAGGACCTGGCGCTGGTGCGCGGCGACCCGGGTGAGCGCCGGCGGTTCCTCGACGAGTTGCTGACCACGCGCGCGCCGCGTTACGCCGGGGTGCGCAGCGACTACGAACGCGTGCTCAAGCAGCGCGGCGCGTTGCTCAAGAGCGTGCGGGCGGCGCGCAACGCCGACATCAGCACGCTCGACGTGTGGGACGGGCACCTGGCCCGGCACGGCGCGGAGCTGCTGGCCGCGCGGCTGGACCTGGTCGCGGACATCGCGCCGCACGTGGCCGCGGCGTACGCGGAGGTGGCGCCGGAGTCGCGGCCCGCCCGGATCGCGTACCGGTCGAGCCTGGGCGAGGCGTTCCCGTACCAGGTCGCGGGCTCCGCCGGTGGCGCCCACGACCGGGACGTGCTGGAGGACGCGTTGCTCGCCGAGCTGCACCGGGTGCGCCCGCAGGAGCTGGAGCGGGGCGTGTGCCTGGTCGGGCCGCACCGCGACGACCTCGACCTGGCGCTCGGCGAGCTGCCCGCGAAGGGCTACGCCAGTCACGGAGAGTCGTGGTCGTTCGCGTTGGCCCTGCGGCTCGGCGGGTACGAGCTGCTGCGTGTCGAGGGGGCCGAACCGGTGCTCGTGCTGGACGATGTGTTCGCCGAACTGGACCGCGGCAGGCGTCGCCAGTTGGCGAAGGTGGCCGCCGGCGCGGAGCAGGTGCTGATCACGGCGGCGGTCGCGGAGGACGTGCCCGGGGAGCTGGACGGGTTGCGGTTCGACGTTCGCCACGGGGAGGTGCACCGTGTCTGACGAATTGCCCCGAACGGGTGTGAGCCGACACACATCTGGGGACAACCCTGTGGATGGTGTGGATAACTCACCGCCCGAACCGGACATATCCACAGCCAGCGTCACACCTGAGGGTGGTTTGCGGGGTGCCGACCTCGCCCGCGCCGCGCTGGAGGCCGCCCGTGCGTCGGCCAAGGAACGCGGGGCGCGTGGTGCGCGCAAGGGTGCCGCGGGTGCGACCGGCCGCCGCCGTCGCCGCCGCTGGTCGGGTCCGGGCCCCGACGACCGCGACCCGCAGCCGCTGGGCCGGATCGCCTCCCGGCTCGCCGCCGACCGCGGCTGGGTGGAGCGGCTGGCCGGTGGCCAGGTGTTCGCCCGGTGGCCGAAACTGGTCGGCGAGGACGTGGCCGAGCACGCGCAGCCGGTAGCGCTCAGTGACGGTGAGCTGACCGTGCAGGCCGACTCCACGGCGTGGGCCACGCAGTTGCGGCTGCTCCAGCGGGACCTGCTCAAGCGGATCGCGGCGGGCGTCGGCGACGGCGTGGTGAAGAAGCTGAAGGTGCAGGGCCCGGCCGCGCCCAGCTGGCGCTACGGCCCCAGGCACGTTCCAGGCCGCGGACCACGTGACACCTACGGGTAAGCGTCGCCAGGGCCGCAGCGGCGATTCTGTGGCGCGGTGAGCGCTCACCAGTCGATTTTGACCCCGCGAACGGCGGTCGGCACCCATCTGCGTTCACTTCCGGCCGCCTGTGAGCGAACCAGGGGTGTCCTAAGTGGGTTTCTGTCGGTTCGCCCCGGTAGAATCGTGAGGTAGCGCAACCCAGCGTCGCCCGGCGACGGTCCCAGTCGCGTGAAGTCCGAGGAGACACCAGGCCCGTGGCAGTCAAGAAGAATGAGTACAACGCGTCCTCGATCACCGTCCTGGAGGGCCTGGAAGCGGTCCGCAAGCGCCCCGGCATGTACATCGGGTCGACCGGCGAGCGCGGCCTGCACCACCTGATCTGGGAAGTCGTGGACAACTCGGTCGACGAGGCGATGGCGGGCTACGCCACGGTCGTGGACGTGACGCTGCTGGCCAACGGCGGCGTCCGGGTCATCGACGACGGCCGCGGCATCCCAATCGGCATGCACCCGGTCGAGAAAAAGCCGACGCTGGAAGTGGTGCTCACCAAGCTGCACGCGGGCGGCAAGTTCGACAGCGACTCCTACGCGGTGTCCGGCGGCCTCCACGGCGTCGGCATCTCCGTGGTGAACGCGCTGTCCAGCGCCGTCGACGTGGAGGTCAGGACCGAGGGTTTCACGTGGAACCAGCGGTTCGAGGCCACCAAGCCCGCGCACGAGCTGCGCAAGGGCGAGCCGACCGACGCCACCGGCACCTCGATCACGTTCTGGGCCGACCCGGAGATCTTCGAGACCACCGAGTACAACATCGAGACGATCTCCCGCCGCCTGCAGGAGATGGCGTTCCTCAACAAGGGCCTCACGATCATCCTGCGCGACGAGCGCGTCCAGGACGGCGACGAGGAGGCCGACGCCGAGGGTCACGTCGCGGCCGTGCGCGAGCGCACGTTCCACTACCCCGGCGGCCTGGAGGACTTCGTCCGCCACATCAACCACACCCGCGAGGCCGTGCACCAGAAGGTCGTCTCGTTCGAGGCCAAGGGCGAGGACCTCGAGGTCGAGGTGGCGATGCAGTGGAACACCGGCTACACGCCGTCGGTGTACACGTTCGCCAACACGATCAACACCCACGAGGGCGGCACGCACGAGGAGGGCTTCCGCGCCGCGCTGACCCGCGTGGTCAACGAGTACGCGCGCGACAAGAAGCTGCTCAAGGAGAAGGACAGCAACCTCACCGGCGACGACATCCGGGAGGGCCTGGCCGCGATCGTGTCGGTCAAGCTCAAGGAGCCCCAGTTCGAGGGCCAGACGAAGACCAAGCTGGGCAACAGCGAGGCCAAGTCGTTCGTGCAGAAGTCCACCAACGAGCACCTGGCCGACTGGTTCGAGCGCCACCCGAACGAGGCCAAGACGATCGTCACCAAGGCGGTGTCGTCGGCGCAGGCCCGCATCGCCGCCCGCAAGGCCCGCGAGCTGGTGCGCCGCAAGGGCGCGCTGGACATCGGCGGCCTGCCCGGCAAGCTCAAGGACTGCCGCTCCACCAACCCGGAGGAGTGCGAGATCTACGTCGTGGAGGGCGACTCCGCGGGCGGCTCGGCCAAGGAGGGCCGGGACTCCATGTTCCAGGCGATCCTGCCGATCCGGGGCAAGATCATCAACGTGGAGAAGGCGCGCATCGACCGCGTGCTCAAGAACAACGAGGTCCAGGCCCTGATCACGGCGTTCGGCACGGGCATCCACGAGGACTTCGACATCTCCAAGCTGCGCTACCACAAGATCGTGCTGATGGCCGACGCCGACGTGGACGGCCAGCACATCCGGACGCTCCTGCTGACCCTGCTGTTCCGCTTCATGCGCCCGCTGATCGAGCACGGCCACGTGTACCTGGCCAACCCGCCGCTGTACAAGATCAAGTGGCAGCGCGCCGAGCCGGAGTACGCCTACTCCGACCGCGAGCGCGACGGCATCATCCAGGCGGGCCTCGCCGCGGGCAAGAAGATCGGCAAGGACGACAACATCCAGCGCTACAAGGGCCTCGGCGAGATGAACTCCGCCGAGCTGTGGGAGACGACGATGGACCCGGCCAACCGGGTCCTGACCCAGGTGACGATGGACGACGCCGCGACGGCCGACGAGCTGTTCAGCGTGCTGATGGGCGAGGACGTGGAAGCCCGTCGCGCGTTCATCACCCGCAACGCCAAGGGCGTGCGGTTCCTCGACGTCTGACCCTCCCCGGCCCCTGGTTAAGGAAGTAGAACCTTGAGCGAGACGACGCTGCCCCCGGCCGGTGGAGACCGCACCGAGCCGCGCGACATCCAGCAGGAGATGCAGAACTCGTACATCGACTACGCGATGAGCGTGATCGTGGGACGAGCGCTGCCCGACGTGCGCGACGGCCTGAAGCCCGTCCACGTCCGCGTGCTGTACTCGATGTTCGACTCGGGCTTCCGCCCGGACCGCAGCTACAACAAGTGCGCCCGCGTAGTCGGCGACGTGATGGGCAACTACCACCCCCACGGCGACTCGGCCATCTACGACGCACTGGTCCGCCTGGCCCAGCCGTGGGCCATGCGCTACCCGCTGATCGACGGCCAGGGCAACTTCGGCTCCCAGGGCAACGACCCGGCAGCCGCTATGAGGTACTGCTCCGTTCCGGAAACCCGGATTCGCCTGGCAGACGGCTCGACGCCGCGCATCGGCGACATCGTGCCGGACGCCAAGCCGAACAGCGACAACCCCATCGACCTCAAGGTGCTCGACCGCAACGGCAACCCGGTGCGCGCCGACATGCTGTTCCACTCCGGCGAGCACCCCACGTTGAAGCTGCGCACCAAGAACGGCTACGAGCTGACCGGCACGCACAACCACCCGGTCCTGTGCCTGGTGAACGTGCTCGGCGTGCCGACCCTGCTGTGGAAGCTGCTGGAGGAGATCCAGCCGGGCGACCGTGTGGTCCTGCAGCGCACGCCGCTGGACGGCGGGGAACTCCCGGAGATCGGGCAGTACTCGGCCGCGATCCTCGCCGGCGCGTTCGTCAGCGAGGGGTTCGTGTCCGAGGACCGCGCCGGCTTCAACAACGTCGACGCCGAGTACTTCCACCGCGTGGTCGAGGCGTTTGACGACGCGGTCGGCGGTCCGCGGTACGTGTACTCGCGCACCATCAAGTCCGGATCGGTGCTGCACGAGCTCGACGTGCAGGACCTGACGCAGCTCCGCGAGACCATGCTCGGCGAGATGGTGGGGCAGCGCAGTGCCGCCAAGCGCGTGCCGGACTTCGTCTGGGCCTCCGGTGAGGTGATCAAGCGGGCGTTCCTGTCGTCGCTGTTCACCGGCGACGGCTCGGCCTCGGCCCTGCCGCGCAACTCCGTGCAGATCTCGTACTCGACCCGCAGCGCGCAGCTGGCCCGCGAGGTGCAGCAGTTGCTGTTGGAGTTCGGCGTGGTCAGCACCCTGGTGAACTACGACGACGGCGAGATCAAGGTCGTCATCACCAACCGGCGTGACGCCCGCCTGTTCGCCCGCAACGTGGGCTTCCTCGGCGCGAAGCAGGACAAGCTGGACGCGATCCTGGACGCCGTCCCGCTCGAGAGCCGGGCGATGAGCAGCGACCACGTGCCGTTCGTCGGCGACTACATCCGCGCGCACGGCGCGGAACGCTGGACCGAGCGCGACTGGCTGCGCCGGCACAACGTGGACCGCGTCGAGCGGTGGGAGCGCGACTACGACGAGATCGCCGCGCGGATCACCAACCGCGAGGTGCTGGACGTGGTGGAGCCGCTGGTCGACGGCCGGTTCTACTACGCGTCGGTCGAGTCGGTCACCGACGCGGGCGTGCGGCCGGTCTACAGCCTGCGGGTCGACACCGACGACCACGCGTTCATCACCGACGGCTTCGTCAGCCACAACACGGAGTGCCGGCTCACGCCGTTGGCCATGCAGATGCTGGCCGACATCGAGGAAGACACGGTCGACTTCCGCGACAACTACGACGGCCGCATCCAGGAGCCGACGGTCCTGCCGTCGCGCGTGCCCAACCTGCTCATCAACGGCAGCTCGGGCATCGCGGTCGGCATGGCGACGAACATCCCGCCGCACAACCTCCGCGAGGTCGCCGAGGGCGTGGTGTGGGCGCTGGACAACCCCGACGCCTCCGACGAGGAGACGCTGGAGGCGATGATCCAGCGGATCAAGGGGCCCGACTTCCCGACCTACGGCCAGATCCTGGGCACGGCGGGCATCGAGGACGCCTACCGCACCGGCCGCGGCTCGGTGAAGATGCGCGCGGTCGTGGAGATCGACGAGGACGCCAAGGGGCGGGTGATCCTGGTCGTCACCGAGCTGCCCTACCAGGTGAACCCGGACAACCTGGTGGAGAACATCGCCACGCTGGTCCGCGACCAGAAGCTCACCGGCATCGCGAACATCGCCGACGAGTCCAACCGCCGCTCGGGCATGCGCATCGTGATCACGCTCAAGCGCGACGCGGTGGCGAAGGTCGTGCTGAACAACCTCTACAAGCACACCCAGCTGCAGTACTCGTTCGGCGTGAACATGCTGTCGCTGGTCGACGGCGTGCCGCGCACGTTGCGCCTGGACCAGATGATCCGGCACTACGTGAAGCACCAGATCGAGGTCATCGTCCGGCGCACGCGCTTCCGGCTGCGCAAGGCCGAGGAGCGCGCCCACCTCCTGCGCGGCCTGGTCAAGGCGCTCGACCAGCTCGACGCGGTGATCGCGCTGATCCGCCGGTCGGACACGCCCGAGGTGGCGCGCACCGGCCTGATGGAGCTGCTCGACGTCGACGAGGTCCAGGCCAACGCGATCCTGGAGATGCAGCTGCGCCGCCTGGCGGCCCTGGAGCGGCAGAAGATCGTCGACCAGTTGGCCGAGATCGAGCTGGAGATCGCGGACTACAAGGACATCCTCGCCAAGCCGGAGCGGCAGCGCGCGATCGTGCGCGAGGAGCTGCTGGCGATCGTGGACAAGCACGGTGACGACCGGCGCACCCGGATCGTGCCGTTCGACGGCGACGTGTCGATGGAAGACCTCATCGCGGTCGAGGACGTCGTCGTCACGATCACCCGGACGGGTTACGCGAAGCGCACGAAGACGGACCTGTACCGCTCGCAGAAGCGCGGCGGCAAGGGCGTGCAGGGCGCGCAGCTCAAGCAGGACGACATCGTGCAGCACTTCTTCGTGTGCTCCACGCACGACTGGATCCTGTTCTTCACCAACAAGGGCCGGGTGTACCGGGCGAAGGCCTACGAGCTGCCCGAGGCCAACCGCAACGCGCGCGGCCAGCACGTGGCGAACCTCCTGGCGTTCCAGCCGGAGGAGGAGATCGCCCAGGTCATCCAGATCAAGAACTACGACGTCGCGCCGTACCTGGTGCTGGCCACCAAGAAGGGCCTGGTCAAGAAGTCGAAGCTGTCCGACTTCGACTCGAACCGGGCCGGCGGCCTGATCGGCATCAACCTGCGTGACGACGACGAGCTGGTCGGCGCGGTGCTGTGCTCGGCGAGCGACGACCTGCTGCTGGTGTCGGCCGACGGCCAGTCGATCCGGTTCCACGCCAGCGACGAGGCGTTGCGGCCGATGGGCCGGGCGACCTCGGGCGTGCTGGGCATGCGGTTCAACACCGGTGACGAGCTGCTGTCGGTGGGCGTCGTCCAGGAGGGTTTGTTTGTTTTGGTGGCCACCGACGGTGGGTACGCCAAGCGCACGCCGATCGAGGACTACCCCGTTCAAGGTCGTGGTGGGAAGGGTGTGCTCACCATCCAGCACGACCGCAGGCGTGGGAGGCTGGTCGGCGCGCTCATCGTCGACGTCGACGACGAGCTGTACGCGATCACCTCTTCGGGCGGGGTCATCCGGACCAGCGCCAAGGAGGTGCGCAAGGCAGGGCGGCAGACGAAGGGCGTCCGGTTGATGAACCTCGGCGAAGGGACCACCCTGATCGCTGTGGCACGCAACGCCGACGAGCCGGCAGACGTCACCAATGGTGACGGCGGTCCGGTCGTCGACCCGGTCGACGACGCGGGTCCGACGCCCGACTCAGCCGACGGCGGCCAGGCCGAGCCTGCCAACTAGCGCGAACGAGAGGTTGAGGGACAGCTCGTGACTCCACCCGAGAAGCCAGAGGACAAGACCGCGGTGATCACCCGGCCGGGTGCCGGTGCGACACCGGCGGCCGGGGCCGACACCGGCGCCGAGAAGCCTGCGGTCGACGCCTCGGGGGCGTCCGAGCAGCCCGAGGCGGCCGCGGCCGGCGCCACACCGGTCGACGGCAAGACCGAGAAGGTCGACCGGTCGACCCTGGACGACGACAGCCACCACGCCTCGGCCCCGCCGCCGTGGCAGCGGGTGACGAGCGACACGCAGTACGGCGAGGCGCAGCAGGTCGGCCCGGCCGACCTGGTGGCCGGGCCGGAGCAGCCGGCCGGGGAGGCGGCGGAGCCCGCCTACCCGGCCAGCGACCCGGACACGGTGGCGGTGGCCCGGCCGGTGGTGCCGGGCACGGGCGGGTCGGGGTCGGCGCGCACCCAGGTGAACCTGGGTGCCGCCAACGGCCGCCCGGCCGCCGCCGCGCCGACGGCCCGTCGTCCGGGGCGCGGGCCGCGTCGGGCGAGCTTGCAGGTGAAGCGGGTCGACCCGTGGTCGGTGCTCAAGCTGGCCCTGGTGCTGAGCGTGGCGCTGTTCTTCGTGTGGCTCGTGGCGGTCGGCGTGCTGTACGGCGTGCTGAACGGCATGGGCGTCTGGGACAAGATCAACAACACCGCGAACGACCTGTTGCAGGGCAACGAGCCCAGCGGCGACCCGCTGATCAGCGCGGGCCGCGTGTTCGGCGTGGCGGCGATCGTGGGCGCGGTGAACATCGTGCTGTTCACCGCGCTGGCGACCGTCGGCTCGTTCGTCTACAACGTCTCCGCCGACCTCGCCGGGGGTCTGGAAGTGACGTTGTCCGAGCGGGAGTGATCTACGACCACCCGATTTGGGGCCTCGACGGGGGGTGCTGTAGTCTTGCCGTCGTTGCCCCGAGGGCCTATAGCTCAGACGGTTAGAGCGCTTCGCTGATAACGAAGAGGTCGGAGGTTCGAGTCCTCCTAGGCCCACCGGAAGTTCACAGGTGTTGCAGAGGGGAATCGCCGTGAAGAAGATCATCGCACTTGTCGCTGTCGCCGGTGCGGTTCTGTTCTTCGTCAAGCGCAGCCGCTCGGCCAAGGCTGACGCGGACCTGTGGCGCGAGGCCACTGCTCCCACCGACTGACCCGCGAGGGCGGTTCGCCTGCCGCCCCCGTGCGGGGACGTAGCTCAATTGGCAGAGCACCGCCTTTGCAAGGCGGGGGTTAGGGGTTCGATTCCCCTCGTCTCCACTGGGAAGCGAGCTGTGTTCGCGGAAAGCGCGAACCGGCTCGCTTCGTTGCGTTTGTGGGGTGTGACCCCCACGCCCCGCTCGCGAGGGCTTCGCCCCCTCGGTGCAAGTGGTCGGGTCGGTGGGGGCGAAAGAGTTGCGAGTGGTGTTTACTGGGCGTGCTGCTCCCGGTGTCCTTTCAGTGAGCTTTGTCACCTGGTGGGCGAATCGGTGGTGGCGATCGCGGTAAGTCGAACAAGTGAGGGCCCGCACCCAATGCCGCTGGGTGCGGGCCCTCGTTGTGCCCGCTGCTATGCGGTGACGAGCGCCTGTTCCTGCTTGCGAGCGGTGATCACCTTGTCGACGGCCCATGCGCCAGGGCCGGTGAACGCCAACAGCAGGAACACCCACGCGTACACCGCGGCCAGCTCGCCCTTGTTCTGGATGGGCAGGAGCCCGGCGTGCTGGTGGACGGTGAAGTACGCGTAGGCCATCGCACCGGACGAGATCAGCGCGGCGATCCGGGTGCCGAGGCCGATGACGATCAACGCGCCACCGACGAGCTCGATCAGACCGGCTGGGCCGGACGGCCAGTCGGTGATCGACACGGCACCCTTCGCGCCCAGCACGCCGAACAACTTCTGCGCGCCGTGGCACATGAACAACACGCCGACGACAATCCGGAACACAGCGATGGCATGGTCTCGACCGCGGTCAAAGATGTTCATCTTGACTCAGTCCTCACATTGCAGGGGCGGCCGGCAGGGTGAGACAACCGTAATGTGGATGACGTTGCGTGCCTAGGTGGTCACCGTGTCGATTCGCTGTCCGTCATCTGATTGACTGGCGGCCCTATGAACCGTGTGCTGCTCACCGCCCTGCCCTCCCTGCTGGTCCTCGGCGCGATGGCCGGCTGCGCCACCGTCGAGCCGTCTTCGGCACCCACGACCGGGATTACCACCAGCGCAGTGGCGACGACGACGACCACGCCCGCCGGGCCTCCGCCCGCGCCGGAGCCCGCCACCGACGGCCAGTGCCCCTACCTGGACTCTTCGGTGGTGCAGGAAGCCAACGGGCAGTTGGTGAGGAAGGTTCGTCTTTCCGCAGACCAGCCGCGACCGGCCTGCTTCTTCTACGCCAACGCCACGGACGTGCAGCTGTCCGTCTGGGTGTTCCAGGGTGAGGCCGCGACCGCGAAGGCGGTGGTCGACCGGGCCGCGCCGGTCGCCGACTCCAGCCCGGCGTCCGCGCCCGCGGGGTGGAACGGCGGCTCGCTCACCAACGACTCGGGCGCGGTCTACGCGGTGTCCAAGGGCGGCACGGCGGTGGTCGTGACCAGCAACCAGAAGCAGACGATCAAGGCGCGCCGGATCGCCGAGACCGTGGTCGGCAACCTGGGGCTGTGAGCGGGCACGACTTCGCGCCCGCCCCGGTTGGTGGGGTCGGGCGCGAAGCGCTACCGGTCAGCTGCGGCTGTGCTGGTCGGAGACCTGGCCGTTGCGGGCCGCGTGCGGGCGCACGGACTCGGCGCTTGCGCCGGTCGTGGTGGTGG
The DNA here is from genome assembly GCF_021390395.1 of Saccharothrix sp. S26. GTDB lineage: Bacteria > Actinomycetota > Actinomycetes > Mycobacteriales > Pseudonocardiaceae > Actinosynnema. The sequence continues at coordinate 259,813 of NZ_JAJUWT010000011.1, read as the reverse complement.
TGTCGGACGTGACGTCGACGTCCTCCTCCTGCAGGTGCACCTCCTGCGGCCGCTTGGTCAGCGCGAGGTACCCCGCCACCGCGGCGGCGGCGAACACGCCCAGGACCCACGGCCAGCGACGGCGCTGCGGGTGCTTGGCCGCCGCCATCTCCTTGCGCGCCTGCTTCGCGGCCTTGCGCACGTCCTTCGCGCGCACCTTGGCCTCCTTGCGCGCCCGCTCGGCGGCCCTGGCCACGTCCTTGCGGACGCCCTTGGCCTTCTTCGCGAGCTGCTTGCGACCGCGCCGGGTGGACTTCTCGTACGCCTGGGCCTTCTCGACCAGCACCCCCGCCTTGTCGGCGACGACGCTGCGGACGTAGTCCCTGGTCACCCCGCGCTCGGCGAGCTTGCCCTCGGCCCGCTCGGCGAGTTGAACAGCCGCGTCCGCACCGACGTGACCAGCGCGGACGGCGTTGCGGCGGACAGCGCGCACCGCCTTGCCGACCGACTCCCCGGCCCGGGTCATGGCGTCTACCTCATCCATCTCTCGCTCCAGAAGCTGTCGGTCAGTGACGTCCAGGCAATACCCATCGTGCCCCTTCCCCAACCACCGCGCCCGGTGATGGCACGATGGGGTGCGTGGCAGACAGCAACGAATCGTTCGTCGGGACCAAGGTGACGGCGACCCTGCACACCTCGCAGGGCGACATCCGCATCAACCTGTTCCCCGACCACGCCCCCAAGACGGTGGCCAACTTCGTCGGCCTGGCCGAGGGCACGAAGTCCTACACCGAGCCCAACGCGAAGGGCGAGCCGTCCGGTCCGTTCTACGACGGTGCGATCTTCCACCGGGTGATCTCCGGCTTCATGCTCCAGGGCGGCGACCCCACGGGCACCGGCCGCGGTGGCCCCGGCTACAAGTTCGCCGACGAGTTCCACCCCGAGCTGCAGTTCAACAAGCCCTACCTGCTGGCGATGGCGAACGCCGGGCCCAACACCAACGGCTCGCAGTTCTTCATCACGGTCGCGCCGACCACGTGGCTGAACTTCAAGCACACGATCTTCGGCGAGGTCGCGGACCAGGAGTCGCGCAACGTGGTGGACGCGATCGGCGCCGCCCCGACCGGCGCGGGCGACCGCCCGGTCACCGACGTGGTGATCGAGAAGGTCTCGGTGGAGCGGGCCTGAGTGGCCGACTCCCCGATCTCCCCGCCGCCCGGTGAGCCGGTCGGGGCGCGGCCAGACCTGCCGGTCTGCGTGCGCCACCCCGATCGGGCCACCGGGCTGCGGTGCGTCCGCTGCGACCGGCCGTCGTGCCCGGAGTGCCTGCGCGAGGCGTCCGTCGGCTACCAGTGCGTCGACTGCGTGAACCAGGCCCGCGCCACCGCGCGCCGGCCGCGCACGTTCGTCGGCGCGGAGTTCTCCCAGCGCATGGTGGTCACACCGGTGCTGATCGCGGTGAACGTGCTGCTGTTCGCGATCACCGCCGTGCAGGCCGGCAGCGTGTCGTCCAACCAGCGGTCGGGGTTGTTCGAGCAGCTCGTCATGTACACGCCCGCGGTCGCCGCGGGCGGCGAGTGGTGGCGGCTGCTGACGTCGGGGTTCCTGCACTTCGGGCCGCTGCACCTGGCGTTGAACATGATCGCGCTCTACGTGCTGGGCCGTGACCTGGAACCGGTGTTCGGCAAGCTGCGGTTCGCCGCGGTGTACGGGGTGTCGCTGCTCGGCGGTGGCATCGCGGTGTACCTGTTCGGCGGGGTCTTCACGGTGGTCGCGGGCGCGTCCGGGGCGGTGTACGGCCTGATGGGCGCGATGCTGGTGGCCGTGCTGCGGCTCAAGCTCAACCCGGGGCCCGCGCTGGGCGTGATCGCGTTGAACGTGGTGCTCAGCTTCACGCTGCCGGGCATCTCGCTGCTCGGGCACATCGGCGGGCTGGTGATCGGCGCGGCCCTGACCGCCGGGCTGGTCTACGCGCCCGCCGCGAAGCGGAACAACTACCAGGTGGCGGCCGTCGCGGCGGCGGTCGTGCTGCTGGTGGTGCTCGCGGTCGTGCGGACCGGGCAGCTGGTCTGACGGTGCGGCTGACCGTGCTGGGTGGTGTCGGCGCCTGGCCGACCGCCGACCAGGCGTGCAGCGGCTACCTCGTGGAACACGACGGGTTCACGCTGCTGGTGGACCCCGGTTATGCGACGTTCCCCCCGTTGCGGACCCTCGTGCCGCCGGCGTCGGTGGACGCGGTCCTGGTGAGCCACGGGCACCCGGATCACTGCGCCGACCTCAACCCGCTGCTGCGGGCCCGCGCGCTCGGGACTTCGGCCCCGGTGCTGCCGGTGCACGCGCCGGAGGGTGCGCTGGACCGGGTGCTCGCCCTGGACCAGGTCCGGCTCGACCACGCGGTCGCCGTGCACGCGGTGGAGCGGTCGTTCGAGGTCGGGCCGTTCCGGGTGGACACCTGGGACCTGCCGCACTTCGTGCCCAACGCGGGCCTGCGGCTGACCGCGGGTGGCGCTGTCCTCGCCTACACGGGTGACACCGGGCCGAGCCCGGCGTTGGTGGACCTCGCCCGTGACGCGGACGTGTTCGTGGCCGAGGCGACGTTCGCGCGGCACGTGCTGCCCGCGGACAACGCGCCGTACCTGTCGACGGCCGAGCAGGCGGGCGCGACCGCGCACCGGGCGGGCGTCGGCCGGCTCGTGCTGGCCCACCTGTGGCCGGACGCGGACCCCGCGGAGCACCTGGAAGCGGCCGGTCACCCGGCCGAGGTCGCCGTGCGCGGGCTGGTCGTCGAGCTCTGAGCGCTCGTCACGGGCGCAGGGCGTGCAGGACGTCCGCCACGTCGTGCGGGTCCGTGCCCAGGTCCAGCGGGGTGAAGACGAACAATTGCTCGTGCTCGCCGCGCCGCCAGTCCAGCTCCAGCGTGGCCGTCTCGCGGCCCAGCCTGCGGGTGCGGGCCAGGCGCACCTTCACCTCGTGCCACGGCAGTTGTCGCGCCCCGCTCAGGGTGCGCACGGTGAGCCCTGAGTCGTCCACCAGCAGCCTGGGGCGCACGAAGGTGCCGTACGCGCCCAACGCGAGCTGGATGAGCGTGGCCAAGCCCAGGAAGACCCGGCTCACCGGGTCCGAGCTGAGGATCGTGACCAGCAGGAACACGGCGGCCAGTCCCCAGGCGAGGCCGACCAGGCCGGGCTGGGGCGACCAGGTGCGCGGTGGGTTCACGCCTTCGAGTCTGCCGCACTTGTGGACAACTGGGGCCTCCGACCGGGGCTTGTGCAAAATGGCGCAAAGTTGTCCACAGGAGTTGTCCCCATTGGGGATGACTTACACCTGTGTGCTTCGGTGACCGTGCGGTGAACCGGGTGAACTACGGGGTAACGCGGAACGGCCCGGACGTGGTGCACGTCCGGGCCGTCGGCCACTTGGCGTAGCGCGTGGTCAGCGCCATTTCATGGTCATCAGCAAGCCGACGATCATCAGGGCGAATCCGATGCCGAAGTTCCAGGACCCGAGGTCCATCATCACCGGGACCTTCTCGCCCGCGATGTAGTTGACCACCAGCCACGCCAGCCCCAACAGCATCATGCCGAGCATCACGGCGACGTAGACGGGGTGCGACGGCCCCGCTGCCTTGACCTTCACCGGGGTGCGGCGATCGGCAGGCGCCGTGTAGACGGCCTTCTTGCGGACCTTGGACTTGGGCATGCTGTCCTCGCCTGACGGGTGGATAGGCCTCCAGTGGCCGCGAGTTCACGTCCACTGCTGGATGAACACGTTAACGTAACCGAGCAGGTCCCTGAAGCACCGTGTAGTTGTGGAACGTTCGGCTTGGGAGGTTTTCCGGTGAGCTACGACCCGCCTCCGCCGCAAGGCGGCCCGCCGGGCCGGCCGCCACGCCCCAGGCCCCAACCGCCCCACGTCACCGGTGAACCCCCGCTCCCCGGCCACCGCCCGCCGACGCCACCGGGCGGTTTTTCCAGGCCACCGACGCCTCCGGGCGGCTTCGACCGCCCCGCGACCCCGGACCGGCCGCTCACACCACCGGGTGGTTTCGACCGCCCGCCCACCCCGCCGGGCGGCTTCGACCGCACCGTCGGCCGCCCCGGCGACCCGGGCCGGCCACCGACGCCGCCGGCAGGTTTCAGCCGTCCGGGGGAGCGCCCAGCGGAGCCCTTCCCGCCCCACGCCGAGCCGCCCCCGACCGGCCGCCGCGCCCGCCGGGACGACCTCGCGCCGCCGGTCGAGCCACCGCCGTCGGGTCGCCGCGCCCGCCGCGACGAGGTTGAGCCGCCCCACGCCGAGCCGTACCCGCCGGGATCTGCCGCCTGGGGTGCCCGGCGGGCGGATGTCGTTCCGCCGGTCGAGCCGCCACCGGCCGCTCGTCGGGCGCGTCGCGGTGACGCCGTGCCGGTGGAGTCGTCTCATGGCGAGCTGTCGCCGGAGCCGGTCGCTCGTCGTGCGCGTCGTGATGACGGCGTGCTGCCGGTGGAACCAGCGTATGGCGAGCCGCTCGAACCCGTCGCTCGTCGTGCGCGCCGTGACGACGGCGTCCTGCCGGTCGAGCCGGCCTACGGCGAGCCCTCCCCGGGTGAGCCTCCCCGAGCCGAACCACCCCCGGCCGGCCGCCGAGCGCGCCGGGACGAGATGGGGCCCCGCGCCGAACCGACCGGTCGCCGGGCGCGCCCGGACGCACCGCCACCGATGGCACCCGACGCCGAAGAGACCACCTACGTCGAACCGGTCCGGGTCGAGCCGCCCGCCGGTCGGCGTGGCTCGTCCGAGGTGGCGGCCCGGCTCGGTGGCGCGCCGCCGCCCGCCTCGCCCCGCCCGCGCCCCGCGCCGCCGGAGGCCGACGCCACCCGCTACACCAACGCGTTCTCCGGCAGCCTCCCCCCGCCGCCCGGCGGACGTCCGGGCCCGCCGCCGCGCCGCCCTCGCCCCGTCGACCCGCCCACCGAGGTCATCGCGCCCGTGGACGACCTCGACGACGAGTACGAGGACTACGACGACGAGTACTACGAGGACGACGACTACTACGACGACGAGGACGACCAGCCGCCACCCCCGCCGCCCGACAGCGCGATGCGCAAGACCGTCCGCACGATCGGCGAGCTGCTGATCACGGCCGGCCTGGTCATCCTGCTGTTCGTGGTCTACGAGGTGTACGTCACCGACCTCATCTCGGCCGGCAAGCAGGACGACGCCACCCAGGCGCTGGACGACCAGTGGAACTCCAACACCGTCGAGGCCGACCCGCAGCGCCACGTCCAGTACGACCTGCTGGACGGCCAGGCGTTCGCCAAGATGTACATCCCGGTGTTCGGCCCGGACTACAAGTTCTCCATCGTCGAGGGCACCACGGACCGCGACCTGGAGATCGGCCCCGGCCACTACAAGGGCACCGCGCTGCCGGGCGACCCGGGCAACTTCTCGGTCGCCGGTCACCGGGTCGGCAAGGGCGCGCCCTTCAACGACCTCGACCTGCTGAACTCGTGCGACGCGATCGTGGTCGAGACGCAGACCCAGTGGTTCGTCTACCGGGTGCTGCCGAAGGTGGGCGAGGCGGAGGGCTGGGCGCAGCGGCAGGGCGGCGACCCGAAGTGCGCCAAGGTCGCCCCGCTGGGCGCGCCGTACGACAAGACGGTCGGCCAGGAGATCGTGCTGCCCACGCAGGGCGAGGTGATCAGCCCCGTGCCGCACTTCGAGGGCGAGGTGCCCGCGGCGCAGCAGGCGGCGCTGATGACGCTGACCACCTGCCACCCGCGGTTCTCCGACCGGCAGCGGCTGATCGTGCACTCGGTGCTGACGATGAGCTACCCGAAGGCCCCCGGCTTCGTGCCCGAAGAGATGAAGGAGCAGTGATGTACGGGTGGATCTGGCGGCACCTCCCCGGCCCGCTGCCCGTGCGCGTCCTCGAAGCGCTGGTGCTCGTGGCCGGGGTGGTGGCGCTGCTGATGTTCGTGGTGTTCCCGTGGGCGGAGCCGAAGCTGCCGTTCAACAACGTGACGACGCCCCAGTAACCGTCACGACCGGCAGACGTCGGTCATCTCCGCCCGGTCCACGACCTTCACCCGGTCACGGCCGCGTGCCGCGCCCAGGGCGAGCTCGTGCGCGTCCAGCTTGCGCCACCCGGCCACCGTGGTGAACGGCACGGCGCGCTGATCCAGGAACCGCACCACGGCGTCGGGTTCGCGGCTCGGCGCGGCGGGCAGCCGCGGCGCGTCCGCGAGCAGGCTGGTCACGGTCTCCAGCGCGTCGCCCTTGGTGTGGCCGATGAGCCCGACCGGGCCGCGCTTGATCCAGCCGGTGACGTAGACGCCGGTCATCGCCCGCTCGTCCAGGTCGAGCACGCGGCCCGCCCGGTGCGGCACGGTGCCGGACGCGTGGTCGAACGGCAGGTCGACCAGGGGCGTGGACAGGTAGCCCACGGCCCGGTACACCGCCTGCACCGGCCAGTCGGTGAACTCGCCTGTGCCGCGCACGCCGCCCTCGCCGTCCAGCTCCATCCGCTCGGTGCGCAGCCCCGTGACCGACGACGACCCCAGCACCCGCACGGGCGCTTGGAGGAAGTGCAGGTGCAGCCGGCGCGGGCGCGTGCCGACGTCGCGGATCGCCCACTCCTGCAACGTCTTGACCACCATCTCGACCTGCTTGTTCGACCGGATCGCGGCCATGCTCGCCGCGTCGAAGTCGATGCCCTCGGGGTGCACGACGACCTCGACGTTGGGCGAGTGGTCGAGCTCGCGCAGCTCCAGCGGGGTGAACTTGGCCTGCGCCGGGCCGCGGCGGCCGAAGACGTGCACGTCGGTGACCGGGCTCGCCTCGAGGCCCGCGTGGACGTTGTCCGGGATGTCGGTGCTCAGCAGCTCGTCGGCGGTCTTGGCCAGCACGCGGGCGACGTCGAGCGCGACGTTGCCGACGCCCAGCACGGCGACTTCGCGCGCCCGCAGCGGCCAGGTGCGCGGCACGTCGGGGTGCCCGTCGTACCAGGAGACGAACTCCGCCGCGCCGTAGGAGCCGTCGAGGTCGATGCCGGGGATGGCCAGCGGCCGGTCCTTCTCCGCGCCGGTGGAGAAGACCACCGCGTCGTAGAAGTGCCGCAGGTCGTCGAGCTTGAGGTCGACGCCGTACTCGACGTTGCCGAAGAACCTGATCCCCGGCCGGTCCAGCACCCGCTGGAGGGCGTTGACGATGCCCTTGATGCGCGGGTGGTCGGGCGCGACGCCGTACCTGATCAAGCCGTACGGGGCGGGCATCCGCTCGAAAAGGTCGATGCCCACCTCGACGCCGGACTCGGCCGCGGACTTGGTCAGGATGTCGGCGGCGTAGATGCCGGCGGGGCCGGCGCCGACGACGGCGACGCGCAGGGAACGGGTCATAAGACCAGGTTAGGTGAGCCTAAGCTCACTTCTGGCGAGAGGTTGGTCACGGCTACGCTGGCGGCCATGCGCGTGCTCGTGGTCGACAACTACGACAGCTTCGTCTACAACCTCGTCCAGTACCTGGCCCAGCTCGGGGTCGAGTGCGTGGTCCGGCGCAACGACGCCGTCGAGCTGGACGAGGTCGCCGAGGTCGGTGGCGTCCTCGTCAGCCCCGGACCGAGCACGCCGGACAAGGCGGGCAAGAGCATGGACGTCATCCGCCACTGCGCGGACCGCGGCGTCCCGGTGTTCGGGGTGTGCCTGGGCCACCAGGCCATCGGCGCGGTCTGGGGCGGCACGGTCGACCTCGCGCCGGAGCTCCTGCACGGCAAGACCAGCATCGTGCACCACAACGGCGCGGGCGTGCTGGAGGGCGTGCCCAGCCCGTTCATCGCGACCCGCTACCACTCCCTGACCGTGCTGCCCGACACCATCCCGGCCGAGTTCGAGGTGACCGGGCGCACCGAGTCCGGCGTGGTGATGGCCATGCGCCACCGCGAGCTGCCGGTCGAGGGCGTGCAGTTCCACCCCGAGTCGGTGCTGACCGAGGGCGGCCACCGGATGCTCGCGAACTGGCTCGCGGTGTGCGGCTTCGAGGTGCCCGAGAGCACGGTGGCGCAGCTGGAGAACGGCATGCGCGAACTCGCGGCGGCGGCGAACCGGAAGTAACCCGCCTCGGGAACGGCGAAGGCCCCCTCCGCGCCGGAGGGGGCCTTTTCGCGGTCCGCTACCGGGTGGAGGTCGGTCCGCCGATCTTGAACTCGGACACGATCACCGAGATCCGGGCGTTCTTGGCGACCGGCTGGTTCGCCTTGATCTCCTGGTCCATGATCTTCTTGTCCTGGCTGATGTCGGACACCGGCTCCTTGGTGACGGTCAGGTCGTTGCCGGTCCAGCCCGCCTGGTTGAGCTTGGTCCGCGCCTGGTTCTCCGTCATGCCGCGCAGGTCGGGCATCAGGAACTGGTTGTTCTTGGACACGCTCAACGTCACCAGCGTGCCCTTCTCCGCCCGTCCCGGCGCGGGGTTCTGCGCCACGACCTCGTTGAGCGGCTCGGCGCTGTCGACGTCCTTGGTCTGCACCTTGAACCCGTTGTTCTCGAGGGTGGCGCGCGCGTTGTCCAGCGTCTGGCCCGTCACGTCGGGCAGCTGCACGGTGTCCGGGGCCTTGCCCAGCGTCACCGTGATCGCGCTGCCCTTCCGCGCGTTGGTGCCCGCCGACGGCGACTGCTGGACGACCTTGCCGACCAGGTTCGGGTCGTCGGTCTCGACGGTCTCGGTGGCCTGCTGGTAGACCCACTGCTCGGCTTCGAGCTTCTTCTGCGCTTCCTGCGGGGTCAGCCCGGTCACGCTCGGCACCGGCGCGGGTTCGGCCTCGCTGCCGATCATCAGCTTGACCTCGCTGCGCTTCTCCACCTCCGAGTTCGCCGGCGGGTCGGTCGCGACGACCTTGCCGACCTGGTCGGTGGTGCAGGCCGGCTGCGAGCCCGGCTGGCACGGGATCGTCTCGATCGTCGCGCGCAGCCCCTGGGCTTCCAGCTCGGCCCGCGCCGCCGTCTGCTCCTTGCCGATGAGCACCGGCACCGCCACCTTCTCGGTGCCCGTGTTGGTCTTCTCGCCGTCGCTGAGCAGCGACGTGGTGATCCACGCGGCGAGCGCCAGCACGGCGATGCAGAGCAGGACGACCAGCGTGACCATCAGCGCCTTCTTGCGCCGGGCTCGCCGCTCCTCCTCTTCCTCCGCCAGCGGGTCGTACTCGGCGGGCTCCTCGCGCTGCGCCGACGGCCGGTGCCGACCGCCCGTCGAGGGGGCGACCTCGGTGCGCGGCGACGCCGCCTGGCTGCTGAGCACGGCGGTGCGGTGGTCCTCGGCCGTCATCACGGCGGGCGCGGACGGCCGCTGCCCCGACAGCACGCGCACCAGGTCCGCGCGCATCTCCGCGGCCGACTGGTAGCGGTTGGCCGGCCCCTTGGCCATCGCCTTGAGCACGATCGCGTCCAGCGCGGGCGAGACCTTCGGGTTCAGCGCCGACGGCGGCTTCGGGTCCTCCCGCACGTGCTGGTAGGCCACCGCCACGGGCGAGTCACCGGTGAACGGCGGCTCGCCGGTCAGCAGCTCGAACAGCACGCAGCCCGACGCGTACACGTCCGACCGGCCGTCCACGGCCTCGCCGCGGGCCTGCTCGGGCGAGAGGTACTGGGCGGTCCCTATCACGGCGGCGGTCTGCGTCACCGCGGCCTGGCCGTCGTGCACGGCGCGGGCGATGCCGAAGTCCATCACCTTCACCGCGCCCGACCGCGTGATCATCACGTTGGCCGGCTTCACGTCCCGGTGCACGATGCCGTGCCGGTGGCTGAAGTCCAACGCGGCCGACACGTCGGCCATGACCTCCATCGCCCGCTTGCCCGACAGCGGGCCCTGCGTCTTGACGATGTCGCGCAGGGTGCGGCCGTCGACGAACTCCATGACGATGTAGGGCAGCGGGCCGTACTCGGTCTGCGTCTCACCGGTGTCGTAGACCGCGACGATCGCGGGGTGGTTCAGCGCCGCCGAGTTCTGGGCCTCCCGGCGGAACCGCTCCTGGAACTGGGCGTCACGGGCGAGGTCAGCGCGCAGCACCTTGATGGCGACGTCGCGGCCGAGCCGGACGTCCCGGCCCTTGTGCACCTCCGACATACCGCCGTAGCCGAGCGTCTCACCCAGTTCGTAGCGGTTGGAGAGCAGTCGCGGAGTGCTCATCAGTGCTTCGTCCCGCTCCTCGTCAACGGTCTCACCATCAAGCCTTGCGTTCGCTGTCGTACCGTTTCAGCGTCAAGTCGGCACACAGGTCACCGTGACCCGTGAGCCGATCGCAACCTCACCGGTCGGCGCCACGTCCGACACCAGGCACCGCTCGGGGTCCCGCGGCACGCCGCCGTCCTCGGCGCGCACCTCGGGTGCCAAGCCGTGCCCGGAGAGCACTTTCGCGACTTCGTCCACCGGGCGGTCGACGTAGTCGGACTTCGTGACCGTCACCTTCGGCTTGCCGGGGAGGCGATCGGTCGAGTCGTCCAACGGACGGGCGCTCGTGGTGCCCTGCTGGTTCGCCCCGCCGGGCACCTCGTCGTCCTTGAGCGCCCAGCGCAAGATGACCACGCCGAGCACCAGCAACGCGACCAGCAGCACAGCGACCATAACCCACAGCACGGCGCGGTTGCGCCCCGGTGGCCGTGCACCCGGCGGCAACGGACGGAAAGCGCCCGTGTGCGGAGTGTTCATCGCTGGTGGGACCGGTTGCAGGCCCGGGCGCGACCCCGGGTGGGTCACCGGGCCGCCCAGCGGGGGGTGTTGAGGATGGGGGTGCGGCGCGGGCGGCGTCATCGGCGCCGCCATCGGCGTGCCGACCGCCATCGCCAACCCGGACGGCGCGGGCAGCGGCTGGCCCGCCCGCACCGCGCTCACCGCCGACGCGAACTCGCCGCCGTTGCGGTAGCGCTGCCGGGGGTCCTTGACCAGGGTCGCCTCGATCAGCGCCCGCGGGCCGGGCGGCACGTCCGGCGGCAGCGGCGGCGCGATGTCGCGGATGTGCATCATCGCGACGGTCACCGCGTTCTCCGACAGGAACGGCCGGTGCCCGGTCAGGCACTCGTAGCCGCACACCGCCAGCGCGTACACGTCCGACGCGGGCTCGGCGGCGTGCCCGAGCGCCTGCTCCGGCGCGATGTAGTGGGCCGTGCCCATGACCATGCCGCTGTGCGTGACCGGCGCCGCGTCGGCGGCCTTCGCGATGCCGAAGTCGGTGATCTTCACCTTGCCGGTCGGCGTCACCAGGATGTTGCCCGGCTTGACGTCCCGGTGCACCAGGCCGCGCTCGTGCGCGGCCTGCAACGCGTTGCCCGCCTGCTCCAGCAGGTCGAGCGTGCGGTCGGCACCCAGCCTGCCGCGGGCGATGATCGCGGCCAGCGGCTCGCCCTCGACCAGCTCCATCACCAGGTAGGCGGTGTCCTCCGGCCCGTCCGGGATCGACGCGGTCTCGCCGTAGTCGTGCACCGCGGCGATGCCGGGGTGGTTGAGCGACGCGGTGGTGCGCGCCTCGATGCGGAACCGGTTCAGGAACTCGGCGTCGCCGCTGAGCTCCGCCTTCAGCACCTTCACCGCGACCTTGCGGTCGAGCCGGGTGTCGTCGGCCTCCCAGACCTCGCCCATGCCGCCGACGGCGATCCGCTTCGACAGGCGGTACCGCTCGGCGAGCAACTGGCCGGAGGTCAGCATCAGCGTCCCCCGAGGTACGCGCCGATGACCGCGCGGCCGATCGGGGCGGCGACCCGGCCACCGGTGGCGGACAGGCCCTGCTGGCCGCCGTTCTCCACGATGACCGCGATCGCGATCTCCGGCTTCTCGGCCGGCGCGAACGCCACGTACCAGGCGTGGGGGTTGGTCGACTTCACGTCGTCGCCGTGCTCGGCGGTGCCGGTCTTGGACGCGATGGTGACACCGCTGAGCTTGCCGCCGCCACCGGTGTTGTTCTCCGAGGCGATCATCATGTCGCGCAGCGCCTGGGCGTGCGCGGGCTCCATGGCCTCGTCGACCTCGTCCGGCTTGGTCTCGCTGATCACCTGGAGGTCCGGCGCGAGGATCTTGCCGACCAGGTGCGGCTGCATCCGCACGCCGCCGTTGGCGATGGTCGCCGCCATCACCGCGTTGACCAGCGGCGTCACCCGGACGTCCTTCTGGCCGATGCCGGTCTGGTAGACCGACGGCTTGTCCGACATCGGGCCCAGCGTCGAGGGCACCACGGACAGCGGGATCGACAGGTCCTGCTCGCCGATGCCGAACTTGGCCGCCTGGTCGCGCAGCTTGTCCGGGCCCAGCTCGGCGGCCAGCACCGCGAACGCCGTGTTGCACGACTTCGCCAGCGCCTCCTGGAGCGAGGCGGTGACGCCGTTGCCGCACACGGTGTCGTTGAAGTTGGGCAGCGGGGTGTTCGTGCCGGGCAGCGTGATCACCGGGCGGCCGTCGACCTCGGAGTCCTTGGTCTTGCCCTCGGCCAGCGCGGCCGCCGTCACCACCAGCTTGAACGTCGAGCCGGGCGGGTAGTTCTCGTGGATCGCGCGGTTGAGCATCGGCTTGGACTTGTCCGCGTCGTAGCCGACCCACGCCTCTTCCTGCACGTCCACGTCGTGGCTGGCGAGCACGTTCGGGTCGTAGGACGGGGTGCTGGCCATCGCCAGGATCTCGCCGGTCTGCGGCCGGATCGCGACCACCGTGCCGGTCACGCCCTGGAGCCGCTCGTACGCCGCCTGCTGGAGCTTCGCGTCGATCGTGAGCTGGAGGCTGCCGCCCTTGGGGTCGCGGCCCGTGATCAGGTCCGACACCCGGCGCGCGAACAGCCGGTCGTCCGAGCCGTTGAGCAGGTCGTCCTCGGCGCGTTCCATGCCGCCCGCGCCGTACAGGGTGGAGAAGTAGCCGGTCACGGGCGCGAAGACCGGGCCTCCCGCGTAGGTGCGCAGGTACTTGAGCCGGTCGTCGACCCGCTGCACGCTGGCCAGCGGCGTGCCGTCGGCGGCGATGATCTGGCCGCGCTCCCGCGAGTACTGGTCCAGGACCACCCGGCGGTTGAGCGGGTCCTTGCGGTAGTCGTCGGCCTTGATGACCTGCACGTACGTGGCGTTGCCCAACAGCAGGAGCATCATCGCCATCATGGCGAGGCCGACCCGGCGGAGCGGTGTGTTCATTTGGGACGCTCCACCATGACTGTGAACTGGTCGGCGATGGCCGGTTGCTGCGGGCGCGGCTTCGGCGTGGTCTTCGGCGCGCGCGCCGCGTCCGAGATCCGCAGCAGCAACGCCACCAGGATGTAGTTGGCCAGCAGCGACGAGCCGCCCTTGGACAGGAACGGCGCGGTGATGCCCGTCATCGGGATCAGCTTCGTCACGCCGCCGACCACGATGAAGATCTGGAACGCCACCGCGAACGCCAGGCCACCGCCGAGCAGCTTGCCGAACGTGTCCCGGACCGACAGCGCGGTGCGCAGGCCCCGCATCGCGAACACCGTGTAGATCAGCAGCACCGCGGCCAGCCCGACGAAGCCCAGCTCCTCGCCGATCACGGCGGTGATGAAGTCGGTGTTGGCCTCCGGGATCTGGTCCGGCCGCCCGCCGCCCAGGCCCGCGCCGAACAGCCCGCCGGTGCCGAGCCCGAACAGCGACTGCACGATCTGGTAGCCCGTGCCCGACGGGTCGGCGAAGGGGTCCAGCCAGTTCTGCACCCGGATCTGGACGTGCCCGAACAGCTTCCACGCCACGACCGCGCCGACGCAGAACATCATCACGCCCAGCACGACCCACGCGGCCCGCTCGGTCGCCACGTACAGCAGCACCAGCACGATGCCGAAGAACAGCAGCGAGCTGCCCAGGTCCTTCTGCAGCACCATGATGCTCACGCCGACCGCCCACGCGGCGATCAGCGGGCCCAGGTCGCGGGCGCGGGGCAGGTCCAGGCCGAGCACCCGGCGGCCCGCGATGGTGAACAGGTCGCGCTTCGACACCAAGAACGCGGCGAAGAACACCATCAGCAGGATCTTCGCGAACTCGCCCGGCTGGATCGAGAACGCGCCGAAGCTCAGCCAGATCTTCGCGCCGTTGATCTCCGGCGCGATGAAGCTCGGCAGCACGCCGGGCAGCACCAGCGCGACCAGGCCGAGCAGGCCCGCGGTGTAGCCGTAGCGGGCCAGCGTGCGGTGGTCGGACAGCACCTTGAGCACCGTGCAGAACAGCACGAGCGCGATCGCCGTCCACAGCACCTGCTTCGGCGCGGCGGGCGACCACACGGCGTTGCCCGGCAGCTTCACGTCCGCCATGGCCAGGTCGATCCGGTGGATCATGACCAGGCCCAGGCCGTTGAGCAGCGCCACGCACGGCATGATCACCGGATCGGCGTAGGGCGCCCACTTGCGCACCGCGAGGTGCGCCACGGTGAGCAGGCCCAGGTAGGCCAGGCCGAGCCACAGGATCTGGAGGCTCAGCTCCTGTTCCTGGTTGGCCTCGACCAGGATCAACGCGCCCGTCACCAGCGTGGCGGCGAACGCGAGCATGAACAGTTCGGTGCTGCGTCGCGTGGGCGGCCTCAACCCGGGCGACGTGCTGCTCGCCGCCGCGAGCGGTGTGCCCTCAGCGCCGGGGACCGGCGAACCCATGCGACTACTGACCCTTTCGGCAATCCGTGCCCGGCTTCTGCACGGGCGTGGTGAGGGGGGTTCCCTCCACGGTGGTGGACGTCGTCGCCTCGGTCGAGGTTGCGGTCGGCGGGGCCGAAGTGGTCGACGTCCCCGTCGTGCTCTCGACCGCGTCCTTCGGGCAGAACGGCAGCGTCTGCTCGGTGCGCAGCCGGCGGATCGCCTCCCGCGCGCCCTCCAGGCCGTCGACGTCGGTGATGCCGTTGCGCACCACGTCGCGGGTGGCGACCTTCAGGTCGTCCACCGTGATCGGCTCGCACGCCTGCGCGCCGGGCGGGCAGGAGCCCTCCACCTTGCGGTGCAGGTCGAAGCCGAACACGCTGCCGGTGACGCCGCGGAACACCGACACCTCGCCGTTGTCGCCCGCGCCGACGTAGTACTGGCGCAGCACGTACCAGCGGGTGCCCAGGCCCGCCGCGACCAGCAGCAGGAGCAGGAAGACCACGAGCGCCAGCGCCTTGAGCCGGTTGCCGCGCGACCGCCGGGGGTCCGGCGGCGGCATCGGCTCGACCCGCGGCGGCACCGGACGTGGCCCGGTGATGGAGCTCGCCCGCGAGGCGGGCGAGTCGGGGGGTGGTGGGTCTTCGCTGCCGTCTCCGGCCGCGCCGCCCACTATGGGCGCGTCCTCCCCGAAGTCGACGTCGACCACGTCGGCGACGACGACTGTCACGTTGTCGGGGCCGCCGCCCTTGAGCGCCAGCTCGATCATCCGGTCCGCGCACGCCTGCGGGTCCGGGATCCGGATCGCCTCTTCCAGCGTCTCCATGCTGACCACGCCGGACAGCCCGTCCGAGCACAGCAGGTAGCGGTCGCCCGGCCGGGCCTCCCGCACCATGAGCCTCGGCTCCACCTCGTGGCCGGTCAACGCGCGCAGCAGCAACGAGCGCTGCGGGTGCGTGGCCGCCTCCTCCTCGGTGATCCGTCCTTCGTCGATCAACGACTGCACGAACGTGTCGTCGTGCGTGATCTGCGTGAACGTGCCGTTGCGGAGCATGTAGGCCCGGGAGTCGCCGATGTGCACCATGCCCAGCCGCGAGCCCGCGAACAGCACGGCGGTGAGCGTGGTGCCCATGCCGTCGAGGTCGGGGTCGCTCTGCACGAGCTCGGAGATCGCGCCGTTGCCGGCGATCACCGCGTCGCGCAGCTGGCCGAGCAGGTCGTCGCCGGGCTCGTCGTCGTCGAGCGGCGCCAGTGCCGCGATGACGACCTTGCTGGCGACCTCGCCCGCGGCGTGGCCGCCCATGCCGTCGGCGAGGGCGAGCAGGCGTGGGCCCGCGTACACGGAGTCCTGGTTGTTCGAGCGGACCAGGCCCCGGTCGCTGCGGGCCGCGTATCGGAGGACGAGGGTCATGAGCGCAGCTCGATCACCGTTTTGCCAATTCGGATCGGGGAGCCGAGCGGGACCCGGAGTGGGGCCGTGACCTTCGCCCGGTCGAGATACGTGCCGTTCGTGGAGCCCAGGTCCTCCACGTACCAATCGGTGCCGCGCATCGACAGCCGCGCGTGCCTGGTCGACGCGAAGTCGTCGTCCAGCACGAGCGTGGAGTCGTCGGCGCGGCCGATCATGATCGGCCTGCCGTCCAGGGAGATGCGCGTGCCCGCCAGCGCGCCGTGCGTCACGACGAGCTGCCGGGCCGCCTTGTTGCCCCGGGCGGCCTTGCTAGCGCCTCTGCCGAACTTCGGCGTCGGGACGCGCAGCCCCGACGCCGCGTACAGGTCGGAGCGGACCACTCGAAGCGCAGCCAACACGAACAACCAGAGCAGGACGAGGAAACCCGCTCTGGTCAGCTGCATCACCAGCTCTGGCACCGGTTGTAACCGCTCCTGACTTGAGTGCCGTCACGCCTTCGCCCGAATCGACGCGCCCAGAATCTACTGGTCAGCCCTGGGTGCGGTAGACCAGCGAGGAGTGGCCGATGCGGACGACGTCGCCTTCCGCGAGCTGCCAAGTCTGCACTGGGGTGCCGTTCACCGTGGTGCCGTTTGTCGAACCGAGATCAGCGAGCATGGCACTGTGCCCGTCCCAGGTGATCTCCAGGTGCCTCCTGGACACCCCGGTGTCGGGCAGCCGGAAGTCCGCTTCCTGGCCGCGGCCGACCACGTTGCCGCCCTGCTTGAGGTTGTAGGTGCGGTTGGAGCCGTCGTCCAGGTGCAGCGTCGCGTTCAGCTGCCGCGGCCCGGACTGGACCGCCGGCGGCGCGTAACCCGCGGCCGGGTCGCCGTAGCCCGGCTGGCCGTAGCCCTGGTCGTAACCGGGCTGCTGGCCGTAACCCGGCTGGCCGTAGCCCTGGTCGTAGCCCTGCTGGCCGTAGCCCTGGTCGTAGCCGGGCTGGCCGTAACCGGGTTGCTGCTGGCCGTAGCCCTGGTCGTAGCCGGGCTGCTGGCCGTAACCCTGGTCATAGCCGGGTTGCTGCTGGCCGTAGCCCTGGTCGTAGCCGGGCTGCTGGCCGTAACCCTGGTCGTAACCGGGTTGCTGCTGGCCGTAGCCCTGGTCGTAGCCGGGCTGCTGCTGACCGTACCCCTGCTGGTCGTAGCCCTGCTGCTGCCCGTAGCCGCCCTGCGCATAGGGGTCGTAGGCGGGCTGGCCCTGTCCTTGTCCGTAGCCGGGAGGCTGGCTCATGGATCCGTCTCCTGCAGTGCGAGGTGGTGCTGACCGTCGGCTGGCAACTTTCACGTCGGGGTCGACGGACGAGCTGGTTCGGAACTGTCCCGTGTGCAGCGCGTCGGAGCGCTCCAGGGAGACTACGACGTCACCATAGGTATCCCATCCGCTCTCCTCGAGGTGCTCCCGGATGGAGTCCCCCAGAAGCTGGGTGATGCGTAGTTCATCCTGACCGTCCCCGGCAAGCCGATCGTGGTCCTGCGGACCCAGCAGGACCTTGAAGTGGTTCGGCGCGAGCAACCTGCCACCCGCCAACTCGCGGATGTTGCTCTCCGCCTCCCGCTGCAGTGCCTGGGCCACTTCCTGCGGGACGACGTTGCCACCGAACACACGCGCGAAGGTGTTGCCCACGATGCCTTCGAGACGGCGCTCGAAGCGCTGTACGAGGCCCACGGCAACCCTCCGACCCGGTCGACTTCTTGTACCGATCGTATCCGGGCTGACGTGGCGGGACACGGGGCAATTGGTAACCCGGACGGGGACCGTGCTAGTGTTCTCCACGTCGCTCCGGGCGAGTGGCGGAATGGCAGACGCGCACGGTTCAGGTCCGTGTGTCCGAAAGGACGTGGGGGTTCAACTCCCCCCTCGCCCACCAAAACCATGAAGTCCCATCCACAGCAGTGGGTGGGACTTCGTGGTTTTCTCGTCTTTTCACCGCCGGCCGGCGCGTGATGTCTGTCACCCGGCCGGCCGCGCCCGAACGTGGTGGCGCGGGGGCGGTCGGTCGGTTTCGCGCGGCGAGCGGTCGGCGGGGTGGTGGGCGAGGTGTCCGCGGGCGCCGGTCCGGCGGTCGTTCCAGGCGAGCGACGCACACGCTGAGCAGCTTTCCGGGCCTCGGGGACGCCAGGGGTCACCCAGACGGCAGCACCGCCGGACCGAAGTCGCCCCACCGGTCGCCGACCGGTTACCGACCGCTCGACGCCGTCGATCGCAGGACGCCTTTTGCCCCGGTGGTGCGACCGGTCCCACCTGGTACGCCTTACCCAGAGCACGAGTCGAAACGCGGCGGACAGCCCGCCGTGGTTGCCGAGGAGGCCCTGGCGTGAGCAGCACACCAGCACGGATCGCGGACACCGACGACGCCAGGGCGCTGTCGGCCACCGCTGTTCCGGTTCCCGAACTGCCCGGATCCGTCGAGGAGCTGGCCGCCTCCGCGGCGGTGCGCCTCGGCTGGCACGGCGTGGTGCTGCCCGAGATGGTCCTCATGGGGCGCAAGGTGATCGTGGTGGCCGAGCTGCTGGCCGACGCGCACGCCGAGCGGCTGTGCCTGGGCGCGGGCCCGGAGACCGACCGCACCACCGTGTCGACCTGGGTGTGGCCGGAGATGGACGGCCGGGTGCCGCCCGCCGCGGTGCGGATCATCGGTGTGCTGGCCGTGGCGCGGCACTGGCGCACCGCGCTGGCCTCGGCGGTGCCGTTCGCCCGCTTCGGCAACGCCGCCGCCGTGCTGCCGACATCGGTCGTCTTCACGCACGACTACCTGGCGAACTGCCTGCCGCGGGTGCGCCGCTACGGCGTCTCGGTGCTGCTGGCCGACGAGGAGCTGCAGCTGAGCACGGACGTCTCGGGCCGCAACGAGACCGTGCCGGTCGAGGACACCGCGACCACGCGCTGGGTGAACGAGCTGGTGTACGAGCAGGTGCTGGCGACCGCGTCCTGACCTACGGTCGGACCATGCGGGTAGTCATCGCGGGCGGGCACGGCAAGATCGCGTTGCGGGTGGAGCGGCTGTTGGCCGCACGGGGCGACAGCGCCACGGCGCTGGTGCGCAACCCGGACCACCACGCGGACGTGCTGGACGCGGGAGGTGTCCCGGTCCACTGCGACCTGGAGGCGACGGACGTCGCTTCGGTCGCCGAACTCATGACCGGCGCGGGCGCGGCGATCTTCGCCGCGGGTGCCGGACCGGGCAGCGGGGTGGCGCGCAAGGACACCGTGGACCGGGCGGCGGCGGCCTTGTTCGCCGAGGCGGCGCAACGGGCGGGTGTGCGCCGGTTCGTCCAGATCAGCACCACCGGCATCGGCCGGACCACTGGTGACGAGGTGTTCGACGCGTACCTGGCGGCCAAGGGCGCGGCCGAGGACGACCTGCGCGACCGCGACCTGGACTGGACGATCCTGCGGCCGGGCAGGCTGACCGACGACGAGCCGACCGGGCTGGTGGAGCTGTCGGAGACGCCGCTACGGGGTTCCGTACCGCGCGGCGACGTGGCGGCGGTCGTGGTGGCCCTGCTGAACCGCCCCGGGACCGCCCGCCGGACCTACGAGCTGATCAGCGGCGAGACCCCGATCGCCGACGCGTTCTGATCCCGCCCGCCCCGGTCAGCCCAGGACGCGGTCGAGGTAGGCGTTGGTGAACTTGCCGGTCGGGTCCACCTCGGCGCGGACCCGGCGGAAGTCGTCGAAGTGCGGGTAGCGCTCGCGGAGGGCGCCGGCGGCGAGGCTGTGCATCTTGCCCCAGTGGGGTCGCCCGCCGACCGCGCCCGCGATCCGCTCGAACGCCTCGAAGTAACGCCGGTACGGCATCCCGAGGTACTGGTGGATCGCGATGTAAGCCGTGTCACGCCCGTGCGCGGTGGAAAGCCAGATGTCGTCGCCCTGGGCCACCCGCACCTCGACCGGCACGATCACGCCGTGGTCGAGGCCGGCGACCGCCGTGCGCAGCTCCCGCAGCACGTCGTGCAGCGCCTCCCGCGGCACCGCGTACTCCGACTCGACGAACCGCACCCGCCGGGGCGTGACGAAGACGCGGTGCGAGACGTCCCGGTAGTCGCGCTCGGAGATCAGTGACCCGCACACCCGGTTGAGCGTCCTGGTGGTCGCGGGCACGGCCTTGGCCAGCTTGCAGACCAGCCCGAACGCGCCGTTCTCCATCACCTCGTACTCGTAGAACCGGCGCGCCGCCGACAGCGGCGCGGCCGGCAGGTCGACCCGGTTGTTCCGCTTCACGATCACCCGGTCGGAGTGCGGGAACCAGTGGAACTCCACGTGGTCCTCCACCGCGGTGAGGTGGTCGAACTCCTCCAGCACGGCGTCGAGCCGGCCGGGGAACTCGCGGGCGTGCAGCACGAACGCCGGCACGCACCGCAGCGTGACGGTGCTGATCACGCCCAGCGCGCCGAGCCCGACCCTGGCGGCGTGGAACAGCTCGGGCCGCTCCTGCGCCGAGCACCGCGCCAACGACCCGTCGGCGAGCACGAGTTCGAGCGCGACGACCTGGGTGGCCAGGCCGCCGAGCTTCGCGCCGGTGCCGTGGGTGCCGGTGGAGATGGCGCCCGCGACGGTCTGCGCGTCGATGTCACCGAGGTTGGCCATGGCCAGCCCGAGCACGTCGAGCAGGGTGTTGAGCTGCCGCAACGTGGTGCCGGACCGGACCGTGACCAGCGTGCCGGACACCTCGACGACCCCGGTCCACGAGTCGAGGTCGATCGCCACGCCCGGCGCGACCGCGATGTCGGTGAACGAGTGCCCGCTGCCGCGCGGGCGCACGCTGGAGGCGCCCGCCACGGCCGAGGCGAGCTCGTCGAGGCTCGCCGGGCGTTCCACCCGGTGCGGGTTCGCGGACGCCGTGCGTGCCCAGTTCGTCCACGGGGTCCCCATGCCCACCTCCGGATGTGACGCGTTCCACGCACCGTAGGTGAAACCTATTCACCTTTCAAGTACGGTGAGGCCCATGCAGCACCGCACGCGCCTGGACGCCGCGACGGAGGAGCACGACCCCCCGTTCGCGATCGTCGACCTGGACGCCTTCGACAGCAACGCGGCCGACCTCGTGCGCCGTGCGGGCGGGCGGCCGATCCGGGTGGCGAGCAAGTCCGTCCGGGTCAGGGCGCTGCTGGAGCGGGTGCTCGCGCGGCCCGGTTTCGCGGGCGTCATGTGCTACTCGCTGGCCGAGGCGCTGTGGCTGTCGTCGGTCGACCTGTCCGACGACCTGCTGGTCGCCTACCCGACCGTCGACCTGGCCGCGTTGACCGAGCTGGCCAAGGACGACAAGGCACGTGAGCGGATCACGATCGTGGTCGACTCGACCGCGCACCTCGACCTGGTGCGCTCCGCGCTGGGCGCGGGGCACCCGGAGATCCGGGTGTGCCTGGAGCTGGACGTGTCGTGGCGGCCGGTGCCCGGCCTGCACATCGGCCCGCGCCGCTCACCCGTGCACACGGCACGTGAAGCGCGCGCCCTGGCCGAGGAGATCGTGCGCCGACCGGGGTTCCGGCTGGTCGGCGTGATGGCCTACGAGGGGCAGATCGCGGGCCTGGGCGACCGGCCGCCGGGCAGGCCGGTGCGCGGCGCGGTCCTGCGCTGGGTGCAGCGCCACTCCGCCGCCGAACTGGTCGAGCGCCGCACGGCCGCGGTCGCCGCCGTGCGCGGGGTCGCCGAGCTGGAGTTCGTCAACGGCGGCGGCACGGGCAGCCTGGAGGTGACCGCGGCCGACCCGTCGGTCACCGAGCTCGCGGCCGGCTCCGGGCTCATCGGCCCGACCCTGTTCGACGGCTACCGCGGCTTCCGGCCGCGGCCCGCCGTGCTGTTCGCGCTGCCGGTCGTGCGCCGGCCGAAGCGGCACGTGGCCACGCTGTTCTCCGGCGGCTACGTCGCCTCCGGCACCGCGACCCCCGATCGCCAGCCGACGCCGTACCTGCCGGTCGGCCTGAAGCTGCTGCCGCTGGAGGGCGCGGGCGAGGTGCAGACCCCGGTGGTGGGTCGGGCGGCCGACTCGCTGCGCCTGGGCGACCGCGTGTGGATGCGGCACGCCAAGGCGGGCGAGCTGGCCGAGCGGTTCACCCACTACCACGTCGTGCGGGGCGACGTGGTGGAGCGGACCGTGCCCACCTACCGGGGCGAAGGTCACTCGTTCGGCTGAAAAGAGTGCCTAGTCGGGGAGCCTGGTCGACAGGTAGCCGCGGACCAGGGCCTTGGCCTCGTCCAGGATCCGCTGGTCACCGGCCGGGTCGCGGCGGAACGCGAGGTTCAGCACGCCGTCGGCCGCCTCGACCGCGATCGAGATCGGCAGCTGGAGCTCGGCGAACGGGATGTCGAACTTGGCCGAGATCATCTCCGCGATGCGGTCGGAGATGACCGTGTTGTTGTCGCGCCGGTCGTCGAGCAGCCGCATGTCGACCACGTCGCCGAAGTGCAGCTTCGAGAACGCGGGCACCTCGCGGTGCATCGAGACGTACACGTCGAAGATCGAGTCGACGGCGTCCCACCAGTGCTCGAGGGTGGTCGAGGTGAACCGGCCGTCCACCGTCTGGATGAACTTCTCCAGGTTGCGCAGGGTCAACGCCTGCACGACCGCCCGTTTGTCGGGGAAGAACTGGTAGAGCGAGCCGACCGCGACACCCGCGCGCTCGGCGATCAACGTCGTGGTGACTCCGTCGTAGCCGACCTCCTCGATGAGCTGGGCGCAGGCTTCGAGCATCCGCTCGACGCGCTTGGCGCTGCGCTGCTGCACCGGCTGTCGGCGCAGTGGGGTCGTACTGGTCACGGCGACTCCTGCTGACTGGGTGGCGGGTCTCCATAGTGCCCGGTCCTGGACCTTTCCACTTCACTTCGGGGCGCAACACGCCTACGATCCGAATCACTTTCATGTTCTGGAGGCCCGCGTGACCGCGTCCGATGAGTTCCTGTGGGGTGTGTCGACCTCCGCCTTCCAGATCGAGGGGTCGTTCACGGCCGCCGGCAGGCAGCCGTCCGTGTGGGACGCGTTCCCGGCGTTCGCGGGCCAGGACGCGTCGGTGGCCTGCGACCACTACCGCCGCTACCGCGACGACGTCGGCCTCATGCGGTCGCTCGGCGTGAACGCGTACCGGTTCTCCGTGTCGTGGCCGCGGGTGCTCGCGGGCGACCTGGTGTTCTACGACCGGCTGGTCGACGAGCTGCTCGAATCGGGCATCGCGCCCGTCGTGACGCTGTACCACTGGGACACGCCGCTGGCCGTGGAGGAGGCGGGCGGCTGGCTCGCCCGCGACACCGCCCACCGGTTCGCCGAGTACGCGCAGCGGGTCGCGGACCGCCTGGCCGACCGGGTCGCGATGTGGATCCCGATCAACGAGCCCGCGATGGTGACGCTGCTCGGCTACGCCACCGGGCAGCACGCGCCGGGCAAGGCGCTGCTGTTCGACGCGCTGCCGACCGCGCACCACCTCAACCTGGCGCACGGCCTGGCCGTGCAGGCGCTGCGCTCGGCCGGGGCCCGCGCCGTGGGCACGGCCAACAACCACACGCCCGCCTGGCCCGCGAGCCCCGCCGACGCCCCCGCCGCCGAGGCCTACGCCGACCTGCACAACTGGCTCTACGCCGACGCCCAACTGGCGGGCCGCTACCCGGACTGGCTGGCCGACCGCTTGCCGATCGTGGACGGCGACCTGGCGATCACCTCCGCGCCGCTGGACTTCTACGGCGTCAACTACTACAACCCGACCCGGCTGCGGCTGCCGTCCGAGGGCAACCCGCTGCCGTTCGAGCTGGTGGAGATCGACGAGTACCCGAAGACCGGCTTCGGCTGGCCGGTCGTGCCGTCCGGGCTGTCGGAGATGATCTCCTCGTTGCGCGATCGGTTCGTCGACCTGCCTCCCGTGCACGTGACCGAGAGCGGGTGCAGCTACCCGCACTCGCTGGAGGACACCGAGCGGATCGACTACCTCGACCGGCACCTCGAGGAGGCCCTGAAGTCCGACGTGCGCGGGTACTTCGTGTGGTCCTTGATGGACAACTTCGAGTGGGACTCGGGCTACTCGCAGCGGTTCGGCCTGGTCCACGTCGACTACGCGACGCAGGAACGCACGCCCCGCGCCTCCTACGAGTGGTACCGCGAACGGATCAAGAGGTGACCGCGGAGGCGTTGGCGGAACCGGTCGTCCCCGTCCGCCGGTCGTGGATGACGTGGCTGTTCCTGGCCAACCTCGGCCTTTGGCTGGCCATCTACGCACCCATCCAGGTGCTGCTGCCCCAGCAGGCCGAACTGCTCGACGCCGCCGGCAAGGAAGCGGTGTTCGGCCTGGTCACGGGCGTCGGCGCGCTCGTGGCGCTGGTGGCGAACCCGCTCATCGGGCTGTCGTCGGACCGCACCACGTCCCGGTTCGGCAGGCGGCACCCGTGGACGCTGGCCGGTGCGCTGCTCGGCGCGGCCGGGCTGGTGGTGCTGTCGTCGGCGTCGTCGGTCGGGGTGATGGTGCTCGGGTGGTGCCTGGTGCAGGCCGGGTTGAACGGGATGCTCGCGAGCCTCACCTCCGCCGTGCCCGACCGCGTGCCCGTGCGGCAGCGCGCCAAGGTCGGCGGCCTGGTCGGCGTCTCCCAGATGCTCGGCACCGTGCTCGGCGCGGTCGTGGTGACGGTGCTGGTCAGCGGCCTGGCCGAGGGCTACCTGGCGTGCGCGGCGCTGGTCGTGGCGGGCGCGGTGGCGTTCGTGCTGATCACCCCGGACGTCCGGTTGCCCTCCGCCGCCCGCCCGCCGCTGCGGTGGCGCGAGCTGTGGGTGTCGCCGCGGCGGCACCCGGACTTCGCCTGGGCCTGGTGCGCGCACTTCATGATCAACCTCGGCAACGCGTTCGGCACGCTGTACCTGCTGTACTTCCTCGGCGACGTGGTCCGCCACCCCTCGCCGGAGGACGGCCTGCTGGTGCTGATGCTGCTCTACGGCGTGGCGCTGGCGATCGGCGCGTTCGCCGTCGGCGCCCGCTCCGACCGGACCGGCCGGCGCAAGCCGTACGTGCTGCTGGCCGCGGCCGTGATGGCGCTGGCGGCGCTGCTGCTGGTCGCCTGGCCCACGTGGACGGCCGCGCTGATCGCCGCGCCGCTGCTCGGCGTCGGCTTCGGCGGCTACTGGGCGGTGGCGCTGGCCCTGCTGACGCAGGTGCTGCCCGCCGCGTCCGACCGCGCCAAGGACCTCGGCGTGGTCAACATCGCCAACTCGCTGCCCCAGGTGGTCGCGCCGCTGCTCACGACGTTCGTGCTGGCGTCGCTGGGCGGGTACCGGGGGTTGTTCGCCGTCTCGGCGGCCGCCACGCTGTGCGCGGCGGGGCTCGTGACCAGGGTTCGTTCGGTGGAATAGGGGATTCGGGTGCGGTTGGCGGGTAGGACGGTCGTGGTGACCGGCGCGTCCCAGGGCATCGGGGCGGCGACCGCGCGGACGCTCGCGGGGCGCGGTTCGGTTGTCGTGCTCGTGGCGCGCGGCGGTGAAGCGCTCGACGAGCAGGTCGAACGGATCAAGGCGACCGGTGGGCGTGCGCTCGCCGTGCCCGCCGACCTCGCGGACGTCGACCAGATCCGCGCGCTCGCCGACCGGGTCGTCGCCGAGGTGGGGGTGCCGGACGTGCTGGTCAACAACGCGGGCGCGGGCCGCTGGCTGTTCCTGGACGAGACGCCGACGCCCGAGCTGGCCGGGATGATCGCCCTGCCGTTCACCGCCGCGCTGCACCTGACCCGGGAGTTCCTGCCCGGCATGCGGGCGCGTGGCACGGGCCGGGTGGTCAACGTCAACTCGCCGGTGTCCCGCCTGCCGATCCCGGGCGCGACCGGGTACGCGGCGGCCCGCTACGCGTTGCGCGGGATGACCGCGGCGCTGCGGCTGGACCTGCGCGGCACCGGCGTCGGGGTGAGCGAGGTCGTGCCGGGCAAGGTGAGCAGCCGGTACTTCGTGAACAACCCCGGCGCGGAGGCGCGGATCCCCGCGCTGGCCAGGGTGATCCCGACCGTGACGCCGCAGGACGTGGCCGAGCGGATCGCGCTGGTCGTGGAGCGGGAGCGGGACGAGGCCGTGTTCCCGTGGCAGCTCAAGGCGTTCGACCTGGCCGGACGGCTGTTCCCCGGGCTGACCGGGTACCTGACCTGGCGGACCGGCACCCACCGCTGAACCGCGTCGAACGGCCCTGATGTCCGCGCGGGAGGGGCGGACATCAGGGCCGAGTGGTGCCCGCGGACCGATGTCGGTCGGGGAGGGAAGGTGTGCACAACACCGGCCCGCGGATGTCTGTGTAGTTGTCGAGCCGGCCGGCGGTCCGTTCGTCGCGGTCGGGGGTTCGCACGTCCCGGACCGCCGGCCAGTAGGCGGGTGCTCGACCTGGTCGCGTCGGGGGAACGACAGGTCGGGGCCGCCCGTCAGTGGGCTCTGATCACCATGCCGCGGCGCGACCGGGTGACCGGAGGCGTCACCGGCGCCGAGCGCAGGTGACGAGCCGGGCGCGGGGCCAGACCGCCCGCGACCAGGTGTTCGTACGCGGCGCGCCACACCGAGCACGGGCTCTTCTGCTGCCGCCACCGCCCGGAGCACTCGGGGCAGTTGCCCTTCTCGTCCGGCTCGTGCGCGGCGAGCAGCGCCCGCCACCCCTCGGTCAGCCGGGGGAGCTCGGAACGCGCCACCGACAGCAGGGACGGGGCGTCCGCTTCGTTGGCCAGCTCCGTGAGCAGGTCCAGCCGCTCCCACACCGCGTTGCGAAGAACTTGTCCGAGGATCTCGTCCACCGAAACGTCACCGTCACCTTTCCGCCTGCTCGGCGGCCTCACGTAGCGCGGCCCTGAGTTGTACGAGCTGGTCGGCCGAGAGGACCGCCGTCTCGCCGGGCGGACCGACCAGGACCACGCGGCCCCGGTCGACCATCACGGTGAGGCAGCGCTCCCGGTCGACCACGTCGCTGCAACGGATGCGCCACCAGCGACGGTGCCCGGTCGTGCCACGCCATCCGGAGTCGAGGTCGGTCGACTCCTGGACTGACAGGGGTGCGGGAGAGGCGGCCGTGGCGACGGCAGGCGCTGCCGGTCCACCAGGGGTGGTCACCGCCCGCTCGATCAGGTCCACGACCATGTTCCTCTCCGTGCTCGCTCGCTTACCGGAACTCAGATTGCGATGATTCAACCCGGATCGGGACGTCATAGCGCTGGCCGGTGGCCGTTCCACGGTAAGCGGTCAGCGGAGTTCGGCAGGGCCGATCAGCCTCGCCGATCGGCACTTCTCGCAGTCGGGGGAGTGCCCCTACTCTGCCGTTGACGCCCAAAGGACTGTGAGGGGGCGCAATTGAACACCATCGGTTCGCCGAGTTCTCCTGTTACACCAGACGTCTGGGACCAGCAGGAGATGCGGGATGCGCTTGCCAGACGAGAGATCAGCGCGGTCTACCGGCTGCTCCGGCGGCACGGCGTCTCGCAGCGCCAGATCGCGGCGCTGACGGGCCAGTCGCAGTCCGAAGTCTCGGAGATCCTCAAGGGACGCCAGGTCATGGCCTACGACGTCCTCGCGCGGATCGCCCAGGGCTTGGGTGTCCCCAGGGGGTACATGGGTCTCGCTTACGACGAGGCCACGGCAGTGAGGGTGGCCGCCACGGCGGAGTCACCCCATTCTGAGGAGGACGAGTCGGTGAAGCGAAGGAAGTTCCTCGCGCACGCCGCCGCCATCACCGTCGGCGCGGCCGTGTTCGGTACGGACTCCGGGTCTTGGGCTTCATCGCCCGCGCAGACTCCGGCCCCTGGCCGCATCGGCATGACCGACGTCCGACAGGTCGAAGCGGCCACCAGGGCGTTGCGCACGCTCGACTACCAGTACGGCGGCGGCTCGTGCCGCGACGCCGTCGTCGCGCAGCTCTCGTGGGGCCAGCAGATGCTCGGCGCGAACGCGACCGACCTGGTCAAGGAACGCCTCTACGTGGCGCTCGCCGACCTGCACAACCTGGCCGGGTGGACCTCGTTCGACACCGGCCTGTACGACTCGGCCCGCAACCACTTCGGCCAGGCCCTGGGCCTGGCGAAGCAGGGGCGCAAGGAAGAGCTCGTGGCCAACATCCTGTACCGGATGGGCCGCGTCTACCTGCACCAGAACGCGCCGGACGACGCCTTGAAGGTGTTCCAGCTCGGCCAGTTGGCCGCGCAGAACTCCGGTTCGGAGCTCGCGGTCGGCATCCTGTGCGCCAACGAGGCGTGGGCCTACGCGAAGATGGGCTCCGACGACCAGGCGCTCAAGCTGCTCAGCCGCGCCCGCGACGAGTTCGCGCGGGCCAACATCGCCGATTCGCCCGCGTGGGCGAAGTTCTTCGACGCCAACGACCTGTCCGCGATGATCGGCACCGTGCACACCGAGCTGGCGCAGACGGTGGACGTGAAGTACACCCGCACCGCGGTGCCGGCGTTGACCAAGGCCATCAACGGCTACGGCGAGGACATGACCCGCAGCCGGTCGTTCAACCTCACGTCGCTGTCGATCAACCACCTGCTGGACGGCGACATCGACCACGGCGCGCGCATGGGCCGCCAGGCGATCGAGCTGTCCGAGGGCCTGAAGTCGGTCCGCACGAAGGACCGGATGAAGCCGCTGTTGCAGGAAGCCGAGAAGCGCCGCAACAACCCCGACGCCCGTGAACTGGCCGAACGCCTGGCGAAGTTCACCGGCAGCGACAGCGCGGCCTGAGCTGCGGGGAGTCGGGGCCCTGGACGGCAGGTTCACCTCCGCCGCGCTGACGGCCGTCCTGCGACGGCTGTGCGCCGAACTGGGGTTGGCGCACCACGACGCGCGGCTCGTGAAGTTCACCAGCAACGCCGTGTTCGAGCTGCCCGGCGACCGGGTGGTCGTGCGGATCGTCGGCTCCACCACGCTGCGGCACCGGGCGCGCAAGGTGGTCGAGGTGGCGCGGTGGCTGGCCTCGCACGACGTGCCCGCCGTCCGGTTGGTCGAGGACGTGCCGCAGCCGTTGGAGGTGGACGGGCACCTGGCCACCCTGTGGCACACCGTGCCGTCGGGCGGCAGGCCCGTCGACGGTCGTGACCTGGGGCGGGTGCTGCGCCAGGTGCACGCGCTGCCCGCGCCGGAGTTCGAGCTGCCGCGCTGGGCGCCGCTGGACGACGTGCGCCGCCGCATCCTCGACGCCGAGGAGCTGTCCGCGCCGGACCGCCGGTTCCTGGAGGACCGGTGCGCCGAGGCCGAGCACCTCCTGGCGCAGCTGCGGACCGTGCTGCCGCAGGGCGTGCTGCACGGCGACGCGCACCTGGGCAACCTGATCCCGAGCCCCGACGGGCCGGTGATCTGTGATTTCGATTCCACCAGCGTCGGGCCGCGCGAGTGGGACCTGAGCACCCTGCCGGTGGGCGTGGCCCGCTTCGGCCACCCCGAGCGGTGGTACCGGCAGTTGGCCGACGAGTACGGCTTCGACGTCCTGGAGTGGGCCGGGTTCCCGGTGTTGCGCGAGGTCAGGGAGTTGAAGCTGACCACGAGCGTGCTGCCGATCATGCGCAGCCACCCCGGTGTGCGCGAGGAGCTGCACAGCCGGCTCAAGGCGTTGCGCGCGGGCGACACCACGACGCCGTGGACGCCCTACCGCTGACGCCCGGACCGCGCGGGAACGAACCGGTAACGCCCGGCGCGCGTTTCACGAATGAGGCATCGGAAGGTGCGCGACGGGGTCGGCGAGGTGTGCGTGGTCGGGAATCTGCCGGTGTTGCGGCGCAGGCGTGCCCTGCGGGCCGCCCGCATGTTGGACGAGGTCGTGGACACCCAGCTGCCGTTCCTCGCGCGGTTCGACGAGCAGCGCCGCCTCCGTTCGGCGAACTACCTGGCCGAACTGGTGAAGCTGGCCCACGACTACCGGTACTTCGCCCAGGGCTGGATCGACGCCGAGGAGCTCGAACGGCGAGGTCGGAACGCGATGGCGGCGCTGGACCGCCTGCGCGAGGACACTTCCGCCCGACCGGTCACCGACTAGGTCGTTCGGCGCAGCTCACCGCACCGAACGGACCACTCGCCGACGCCGGCTCGCGCCACGCGCCCGCTGCCCACGCCCGTGCCGCGTAGTCGCGGAAGCTCGTGGGCTCACGTCCGGTGACGCGGGCGACCACGTCGGTCGGCTCGCCGTCGCCCAACGCGTCCCAGGCCCGGATCTGCTCCTCGGCGAGCTCGGCGGGCATGACGGCCCGGTAGTCGTCGGGCGTGCCGCGGAACTCGACGTGGCGGCCGGTGACCTCGGCGAGCTCAGCCAGCGCCCGCGGGAACGACAGCGCCTCGGGCCCGGTGACCTCGTAGACCTCGCCCTCGTGCCCGTCCTCGGTCAGCGCGGCGACGGCGACGGCGGCGATGTCGTCGGCGTCCACGAACGCCTGCCGCTTCCCGCCCAGGGGCAGCACCAGCTCGCCCGCGAGCACCGCGGGCCGCAGGAACCCCTCGTCGAAGTTCTGGTCGAACCAGTCCGGCCGCAGCGCGGTCCACCCGACACCCGCCTCGCGCACCAGCCGTTCGGCGGCGAGCAGCCGTTCGTCGCGCATCTCCACGACGCCGCGGGTGGACAGCAGCACGAACCGCCGCACGCCCCGCGCCACGGCCTCGTGCACGAAGTCGGGCTCGACCGGCAGCTCGTGTGGCGCCATCAGGTAGACCCGGTCGACGCCGTCCAGCGCGTCCGCCCACGTGTCGCGGTCGGCCCAGTCGAAGCGCACGTCCCCCCGGCGTGACGCCCGGCGCACGGTGCGGCCCGCCGCGGTGAGCCGCGCGGCCACCCGCCTGCCCGTCGAGCCGGTGGCCCCCAGCACCAGGATCGATGGATCAGCCATGGATGGAACCCAACCACAGGGCCGCGGGCAGTTCCCGGTGAGCGACCCGATCAGGCGACGGGCGCGCGGGAGAGCACGACCGCCAGCCCGAACGCGACGCCCATGACGGCCAGCTCGACCGCGGCCCAGCCGACGATCGCGGTCGTCTTGTGCTGGGCGATGTGCGGCAGCAACCGCCACCGGATGTTCGCGCCCAGCAGCGCCAGCAGCGCGGCGCACACGACCTTGCCGACCAGCACGAGCCCGTAGGACGTGGTGAAGAGCGAACCCGGCAGGGCGACGACCGGGTTGAGCGCGAGCTCCAGCAGCCCGTTGAACAGCCCGGTGACCGAGACCACGGCCAACGCGATCGTGGCCAGCTTGGAGAACTTCGGCAGCGCCTCGGCCAGCAGCCCGCGCCGGTGCGCGACCAGGACCACGAGCGCGGCCAGGCCGCCGGTCCACGCCGCCGCGCCGACCACGTGCAGCTCCATCGAGATCATCGAGTAGTCGTGGTACTTCCAGTTCGACGCGTGCCCGGTCACGGGCAGCGGCAGCAGGCCGAACATGGCGATCAGGATGCGCAGCTCGGCGGGCACCGTCTCGCCCCGGCGCACGGCCATGACGCCGATCCACAGGTAGACCAGCGCGCACACCGCGCTGAACAACAGCCCCTGCCCGGCGCCGACGCGCTGCACGTAGTCCACGACCATCGGCATGGTGAGGTCCGCGTCCGGCCGGGTCTCGTAGGCCCGGATCACGATCGACAGCAACGCGGTGAACGCCCACACCGCCGCCGCGACCACGGCGGCAGGCCGGGCGACGCGCAGCACGGGTTCGGTGAGGGCGGGTCGGGTGAACCCGAGCAGCTTGGGCAGCAGCGACAGCCCGACGACGATCGTCGCGGCCACGTCCAGCAGCGTGCGCACCAGCGGGTGCGCGAACCGGACCACCACCCCCGGCTCGGCCACGCCCACCGCTTCCGGTGTGGTGGACAGGCCCAGGCCCAGGAAGACGCCGACGGCACCGCCCGCGAGCAGGCCGCCGACGACCCAGTACCTGTTCGCGGCGGTGGTGGTCCGGTCCACGGTCATCGCCCGCTGCTCTCCTTGGCGTCACCCGTGCCGCCGCGCAGCGCGAAGAACGCGCCACCGGCCAGCAGCACGGCCGCGCCGACGATCCACACCCAGATGGGCACGCCACCCGAGCCCGACGAGGACGAACCCTCGGCGTTCGCCGCGGTGGCCGGCGCGGGCGTGCCGTTGCCCGCCACCGCCAGGGTGAACTTGAGCGAGCCGGTCACCGGGTGGCCGTCCGCGGAGAGCACCCGGTAGCCGACGGTGTACTCGGCGGCAGGGCCCAGCGGTCGGACCGGGAACACGACGCTGTTGTTCTTGACGGTCGGCTCGCCGTCGGCTTCCCAGCGCGTGCCCTCGGGCCCGGTGACGGTGATCGTGTTGAACTTCTCCCCGGCCTGCACGGGCTGGTCGAAGGTCAGCGTGATCGCCGCCGGTCCGGCGTCGAGCCGCGACCCGTCCTTGGGGTCGCTGTCGACCAGCACGTTGTGCGCGAACGCCGGTGCGGCCGTGCCGAGCACGACCGCGCCCGCGACCAGGCCGGTCAGCAGCAGCGAGACGACGCGCCTCATGCCGTCGGCTTGCCCGCGCGACGGGACCGCAGCACGGCTCCCGCACCCAACCCGAGCCCGAGCGCGCCGACCACCAGACCGGCGCCGCCGAGCCAGCGGGCGGTGTCGTCGGTCGCGGCGGCGGCCGTGTCGTGGCCGTCGTCGGCTTCGGCCGTCGCGGTGGCCGCGCCGTGGTCGTCGCCGTCGGTCTTGGCGACGAGCTTCAGCACGGGCGCGGGGCGTTCGGGCTCGTCGGCGCCCTCGGCGGGCGGCGGCGTGTTCCAGTCCACGACCTCACCGCTGTCGTAGGTCTGCTTGGTGGGCAGCACGAGCTGGTCGGTGTTGTCCGGCAGCGGCCCGATGGACAGGTCGAACTCGTTGAACTGGCCGGGTTCGATGCGGGTGCCGGGGTCGGCGGTCCAGGTGACCGTGCGGACGGCCTCGGTGACGTCGCGACCGTGGCTCTTGACCGGGGTGGGCAGCTTCTCCTTGACCGCCTCGACCTTCCAGCCGGGCGTCGGCTTGGTGCTGACCGAGGCCAGCGGGTACTCGGCGGGCAGCGTCACCTCGATCTTCACCGTGCCGGCGTCGGGGCGTTCGTTCGGCACCCGGAAGGTGACCTTGGTGTACCCGCCCTGGACGGCGTCCTTGGGCGTGGACGCGGTGACGTGCGCGGACGCCAGGCCCGCGGTGGTGAGGGCGAGGATCGCGGCGGTCGCGAGCACGGCGCCGCCCTTGGCGAGCGTGCGCACGCCAAATCCATTTGTCGACATGTAGAGGTGGCTCCTGGGCCTGAGGGTGTTGAGGGGACTCGGGTGATCAGGAGCCAGGAGGGCCGCGACGGCCGTGCACCCGCCGCAGCAGCACGTCGACCAGCGCGTTCGCCGCCGACGAAGGGGTGATCGACCACAGCGCCCCGGCCGGCGCGACCGGCGTCAGCGGTGGCGGCACCAGTCGGGCGACCGCGCCCGCCAGCGCCTGGAGCACGGCGTCGGCACGGGCCAGCAGCAGCCCGGTGAGCAGGGCGGCGACCACGTGCGCGGCGGTCATGGCGGTCGGGCCGAACCCGAGGCCGGGTCCGTCGGCGACGTGGTGACCGAGGTTGAGCAGCACGTGCTGGCCGACCTGGGCCGCGCCCAGCGTGGCCAGCACCGTCCACGGCCGCCGCCCGCGCTCGGCGAGCGCGGTGCCCGCGAACGCGACGAGCAGCGTCAGCGGCAGGGCGGGCGCGAACTCGGTGACCGAACCGCCCGCCGCCCCGTGCGCGGTGACGCTCAGTGCGGCGGAGGTGACGGCCAGCAGCACGGCCCGCGCGAGGCGGGTCGGTGCGGGCCGGTTGGTCACACCCCAGAGAGTAGGAGGTCGCGACACCCCGGCGTGAGTCCCCACGGTTGACGCCGAGTTTGTGCTACTCCGAACGGGGGTACGGGTTACCCGTGACGACCGAGAGCAAACCTGTCCACGAGCCCTTGCCCGGAGATCCGAAAGCGGATCGGCCCGGGCGCACGGACCGCGCGGTCTTCGGTGTCGCCGCCGTCGTCACGCTCGCGTTCGTGGCCTGGGGCATCTTCGGCACGGCGTCGCTGGCCACCGCGTCGAAGTCGGCCCTGACCTGGGTGATCGCCAACCTCGGCTGGGCGTTCGTGCTCAGCGCGTCGGGGTTCGTGCTGTTCGCCCTGTGGCTCGCGGTGAGCCGCTACGGCCGCATCCCGCTCGGCCGCGACGACGAGCCGCCGGAGTTCCGCACGATCTCGTGGGTCGCGATGATGTTCAGCGCGGGCATGGGCATCGGGCTGATGTTCTACGGCGTCAACGAGCCGCTGTCGCACTTCGTGACGCCGCCGCCCGGCACCGTCGAGGGCGGCACGGACCAGGCGTTGCAGACCGCGATGGCGACCACCCTGTTCCACTGGACGCTGCACCCGTGGGCGATCTACGCCGTCGTCGGCCTGGCCATCGCCTACGGCAGCTTCCGCCGCGGCCGCAGCCAGTTGATCAGCGCCGCGTTCGCGCCCCTGCTCGGGCGGCGCCGGGCCGAGGGGCCCGCGGGTCGGGCGATCGACGTGCTGGCGATCTTCGCCACCCTGTTCGGATCGGCCACCTCGCTCGGCCTCGGTGCGTTGCAGATCGGCAGCGGCCTGCGGGTGGCGGGCTGGCTGGGCGAGGTCGGCAACGGGGTCGTGGTGGGCGTCATCGCCGTGCTGACCGTGGCGTTCGTCGCGTCGGCGGTGTCCGGCGTGGCCAAGGGCATCCAGTGGCTGTCGAACACCAACATGGTGCTGGCCGTGGTGCTGGCGGTGTTCGTGTTCGTGGTCGGGCCCACGGTGTTCGTGCTCAACCTCGTGCCCACCGCGATCGGCGACTACTTCCGCGACCTGGCCGACATGGCGGGCCGCACCGCCGCGTCCGGCGGTGACGCGACCCAGACGTGGCTGTCGGGCTGGACGATCTTCTACTGGGCGTGGTGGATCTCGTGGACGCCGTTCGTCGGCATGTTCATCGCCCGCATCAGCCGCGGCCGCACGATCCGCCAGTTCGTGGCGGGCGTCATCGGCGTGCCCAGCCTGGTGAGCCTGGCGTGGTTCTGCGTGTTCGGCGGCACGGCGATCTTCGTGCAGCGCTCCGGCACGGACCTCGCGGGCACGGCCTCGTCGGAGGGGCAGCTGTTCGGGCTGCTCGACCAGTTCCCGCTGGCCACCGCCGCCGGGGTGGTGGTGATGGTGCTGGTGGCGATCTTCTTCGTGTCCGGCGCGGACGCCGCGTCCGTGGTCATGGGCACGCTGTCGCAGCGCGGCTCGATCCGGCCGTCGAAGGGCGTGGTGGTGTTCTGGGGCGTGCTCACCGGGCTCGTCGCCGCAGTGATGCTGCTGGTCGGCGGGTCGAGCGGGCTGACCGGCCTGCAGAACCTCACCATCATCGCCGCGCTGCCGTTCCTGCTCGTCATGGTGGGGCTGTGCGTCTCGCTGGCCCGCGACCTGCGCAGCGACCCGCTGATCCGGCGGGAGGAACGGGTCGCCGAGGTGATGGAGGAGGTCACCGCCCAGCTCGACCCGAACCCGGAACGAGCCGCCTACCGGGCGGTGCGCGAGCTCACACGCCGAGGCGTTTGAGCAGGTCGGCCTCCATGGCGTCCAGGTCGGTCGAGATCGCCCGGTGCGCCGCCCTGCGCCGCGGTGCGGGCATCCGCTCCGACGCCCGCACCGCGGCCAGCAGCTGCGCCAGCCGCTTCTCGGTGTCCTGGACGTAGCCCCGCTCGGTGTCGCCGAGCTGCCCCAGCGCGTCGCCGAACCCGGCGATCCGGGCGTGCAGCCGCGCGCCCTTGCCCGAGTACCTGGTCAGCTGGTCGACCGGCACACCGAGCCGGGACGCCCGGTAGTGGTCGTAGCGGTCGCTCAGGAGCGCGGCGGCACGGGCCGCGACCGGCGCCATCACCGGGATCAACGTCGGCGCCAGCACCTTGGCCACGCCCACGAGGTTCTTCGCCCTGCTCGGGGTGAACCCCTTGCCCTTCTCACGCGCCATGGCCGCACCTCCTGCCCGCAAACCCTAGAGCCGTTCGGGCAAAAGATCGACTCGACTCCGCGAGGTTGCCGGTACAACGGCACGGGCGGCGTCCTACGCTGCACTGGTGACTTCCCAGGTGCAACTCGACGCCGGTGTGGTCACTCGTTGCCGGCGGCGGGTGCACCTCGAACACGATCCGACCATGCGCGACGTGCCCACGTTGCCGCCCGACCCGACCGGCCGGCAGCGCAAGGCCGACGCGACCGAGCACCGGCGCGCGGTCGCCACCGCGCTGGGCCGGGTCGTCGGGTCCGACCTGATGGAGATCCCGCAGGACGTGCCGTCGGCCGACCGCGAGCGCGTCACGGCCGCCGCGATGCAGGCGGGCGTGCCCTACATCTGGGGTGCGGCGCTGCCGCGCGACCCGCTGGGCGGGCGGCGCGGCGGCATCGACCTGCTGGTGAAGGAGACCACCGGGTACGTGCCGGTGCTCGTGGTCCGGCACAAGGTCAGCGACCCCGGCCAGGGCGCGCGCACGTCACCGCTGTCGCACCCGCTGCCGGGCGGCGCGCGGGTCGACCCGCTGCGCAAGGTCCGGCCCCAGCCGCGGGACCAGCTCCGGCTGGCCCACGCGCAACGCCAGCTCCAGGCGTCCGGGTTCGCCGCGCGCGGTCGGGCGACCGGCGGCGTGATCGGCATGGACGCCGACGTCGTCGTGTGGCACGACCTCGAAGCGCCCACGTGGCCGGGAGGGCGGAACGCCCTCGCCGAGTACGACACCCGGTTCGCCGACCGGCTGGCCGTGGCGTCCGCCGCCGCCACCGGTGCCGAACCGCTGGCCCGACCGTCCCGGATCGTGGAGTGCCGCAGCTGCCCCTGGTGGCCGGTGTGCGAGACCGACCTCAAGGCCGCGCGCGACGTGAGCCTCGTGGTGCGCGGCGAGGACGCCGTGGCGCTGCGCAAGGTCGGCGTCACCACGGTCGACGAGCTGGCCGCCCTCGACCCGGACGAGCAGGCCGTCCCCCTGGTCGGGATGCTGCACTCGGACGCGGTCGTGCTGGCCCGCGCCTGGCTGCGCGACCTCACCGTGGTCCGCCGCGTGTCCCGCATGGAGGTGCCGCGCGCCGACGTCGAGGTCGACGTGGACATGGAGAGCTTCGGTGACCTCGGCGCGTACATGTGGGGCTGCTGGCTGTCCGGCAAGGACGTCGGCGAGGAGCACGGCTACCGCGCGTTCGCCACGTGGGACCCGCTGCCGTGCGCGGACGAGGCCCGGTCGTTCGCCGAGTTCTGGGGCTGGCTGACCGGCGTGCGGCTGCGGGCCCGGGCGCGCGGCCTGTCGTTCAAGGCCTACTGCTACAACGAGCTCGCGGAGAACCGCTGGCTGCTCGGGTCGGCCGAGCGGTTCAAGGGGCAGCCCGGCATCCCCACGGTGGCGCAGGTGCGGGAGTTCATCACGTCCGACTCGTGGGTCGACCTGTTCGGCATCGTGCAGGAGCAGTTCCTGTGCGCCCACGGCAAGGGCCTGAAGACCATCGCACCGGTCGCGGGCTTCCGCTGGCGCGACCCGGAGGCGGGCGGCGAGAACTCGATGCGCTGGTACCGCGACGCCGTGGGCATGGACGGCAAGCCGGCGGACCCCGCCCAACGCCGCCGGCTGCTCGAGTACAACGAGGACGACGTCCGCGCCACCCACGCCTTGCGGCTGTGGATGACGTCGGACGCCATGGACGACCTGCCGTTCGCGGGCGATCTCTAGCGCGGTGCCATCCGCAGCGCGCCGTCCATGCGGATGACCTCGCCGTTCAGGTAGTCGTGCTCCACGATCGACACGGCCAGCCGCGCGTACTCCTCCGGCTGCGCCAGCCGCTTCGGGAACGGCACGCCCGCCGCCAGGCCCGCCCGGAACTCCTCGGACACGGTCGCCAGCATCGGCGTGTCCACGATCCCCGGCGCGATCGTCATCACCCGCACCCCGACCGACGACAGGTCGCGCGCCGCGGGCAGCGTCATCCCGACCACCGCGGCCTTCGACGCCGCGTACGCCACCTGGCCGATCTGCCCGTCGAACGCCGCGATCGACGCCGTGTTGATCACCACGCCCCGCTGCCCGTGCTCCAGCGGTTCGGTCTTGCCCATCGCCGCCGCCGCCAGCCGCAGCACGTTGAACGTGCCGACCAGGTTGACGTCGATGACCTTGCGGTACAGGTCCAGCGGGTGGGGGCCGGACTTGCCAACTGTCCGCGTCGACGGGCCGATGCCCGCGCAGTTCACCACGACCCGCAGCGGCGAGCCGGAGCCCGCGGCCGTGTCGACGGCGGCCTGCACGTCGGACTCCGAGGTCACGTCCGCCGCCAGGTACGTCACGCCTTCGACGTCAGGGGCATTGTCGGTCGAGAGGTCCAACGCGAACACCGCCGCACCGCGTGCCGCCAGCGCCCGCGCGGTCGCGAGGCCCAGACCGGACGCGCCGCCGGTGACGATCGCCGCGGTACCCGAGATCTCCATGCATCCTCCTGATACTCCGGACCAGGAGGTTAACGGTCGTTCAGCCCCCGGCGCTCGGAGAAGTGGAGCAATGCGACCAACGGCACGGCCGCCAGCACCGCGAGCCCCACGAACAGCAGGGAGAAGAGGACGAGTTCCATGTCCAAGACCTTGCCCTCGTCCAGGCGAAACCGCGTCCGCCGCGAGGGGTGTTTCGCCGTACACCCAGGGGACTACCGACCTCACTCTCCGCATACGCCTGGTGTTTGACCCACGGCCAACTTCGGGTGCCACCGTCAGCACCATGTTCGTCCGGCGGATCGCGGTCGTGGGAACGGGTTACGTGGGCCTGACGACGGGGGCGTGCCTGGCCTCCCTCGGGCATCGGGTCGTGTGCGCCGACGTGGACGCGCTGAAGGTGGCGCGGCTGCGCGCCGGCCAGGTCGACATCCTCGAACCGGGCCTGGCCGACCTGGTCGTGCAGGGCCAGTCGGCGGGTCGGCTGGAGTTCGTGGAAGGCGCGCATCACGCGGTGGCCGACGCCGAGGTGGTGTTCCTGTGCCTGCCGACGCCCATGGGCGCGGGCGGCGCGGCCGACCTCAGCGCGGTCGAGGCGGTGGCCGGGGAGATCCGCGACGTCCTGCCTCGCGGGGCGGTCGTGGTGTGCAAGTCAACCGTGCCCGTCGGCACGTCCACCAGGGTCGCGGCCCTGCTCGGGCGCGAGGACGTCGACGTCGTCTCCAACCCCGAGTTCCTGCGCGAGGGCAGCGCCGTCCGCGACTTCCTGCACCCCGACCGGATCGTGGTCGGCTCCGACTCGCCGCGGGCCGCCGAACGCGTCGGCGCGCTGTTCACCCGGCTCGGCGCGCCCACCGTGCTCATGGACGCGGCCAGCGCCGAGATGGTCAAGTACGCGGCCAACTGCTTCCTGGCGATGAAGCTGTCCTACGTCAACGCGGTCGCCGAGCTGTGCGAGCTCGTCGGCGCGGACGTCACCTCCGTCACCGAGGGCATGGGCTACGACAAGCGCATCGGCCAGTCGTTCCTCAAGCCGGGACCGGGCTGGGGCGGGTCGTGCCTGCCCAAGGACACGCACGCCATGGTGCGCATCGCCGACGCCGTGGGCGTGGAGTTCTCGCTGGTCAAGGCCACCATCGAGACGAACGCGCGCCAGCAGCGGCGGGTGGTGGGGAAGCTGCGCCGGGCCATCGGGTCGCTGGTCGGCGCGCGCATCGGGGTGCTCGGCCTGGCGTTCAAGGCGGGCACCAACGACCTGCGCGACTCGCCCGCCCTGGCGGTGGCCGAGCTGCTCGCGTTCGAGGGCGCGGAGCTGGTCGCGCACGACCCCGAGATCAGCCGGCCGCTGGTGGGCATGACCGTGGTCGACTCACCGTACGAGGCGGTGCGCGGCGCGGACGCGGTCGTGCTGCTGACCGAGTGGCCGCAGTTCCGCGCGCTGGACTGGTCGCTGGTGGCGTCGGAGATGTCGGGTTCGACGGTGCTGGACACCCGCAACCACCTGGACCCGGACGCGTTGGCCCGGGCCGGGCTGGTGCTGCACGGGCTGGGGCGCGAGCTGCGGGTGCCCGACCAGGCGAGGTGAGGTCCGGTCGTGTTCAGTAGATCTTCAGGTCACGAGCTCGTTAGCAGGGGTAACAAAATCGGGTCGGCCGACGTAGGTTGTCGACCGTGTTCACCACCCGTCCTGAACTCGTCGGCACGCACGGCATGGTCGCGTCCACGCACTGGCTCGCGTCCAGCGCGGGCATGGCCGTCCTCGAAGACGGCGGCAACGCCTTCGACGCCGCGGTCGCGGTCGGCTTCGTGCTGCAAGTGGTCGAACCGCACCTCAACGGGCCCGGCGGCGAGGTGCCCGTGGTGTTCGCCGCCGCCGGCGAGACGACGCCGCGCGTGCTGTGCGGCCAGGGCGTCGCGCCGGCCGGTGCGACGATCGCGCACTACCGGGACCTGGGGCTCGACCTCGTGCCGGGCAGCGGGCTGCTGGCCGCCACCGTGCCGGGTGCGTGGGACGGCTGGCTGACCCTGCTGCGCGACTACGGCACCAAGTCGTTGCGCGACGTGCTCGGCTACGCGATCGGGTACGCGCGCGACGGGTTCCCGCTGCTGGAACGGGTGTCGGCCACGATCTCGACGGTGTCCGACCTGTTCCGCGAGCACTGGACGTCGTCGGCCGCGCTGTGGCTGCCCGGCGGGCAAGCGCCCCAGCCGGGCGCGCGGTTCCGCAACCCCAAGCTGGCCGACACCTGGGAGTGGCTGCTGGCCGCCGCCGAGGCCGCCGGGTCGGACCGGGAGGCGCAGCTCGAGGCGGCGCGGCGGGCGTGGTCGCAGGGGTTCGTGGCGGCGCAGGTGGACGAGTTCTCCCGCGTCGCCCACCGCGACGACTCCGGGTCCGACCACGCCGGCGTGCTGACCGGTGAGGACATGGCGTCGTGGGAGGCGTCGTACGAGGACGCCGTGTCGGTGGACTTCGGCTCGTGGAGTGTCGTCAAGCCCGGGGCGTGGACCCAAGGGCCCGTGCTGTTGCAGCAGTTGCTGCTGCTCGAGGGCTTCGCCGACCGGTTGGCCTACGTCGACGGCGTGCCGACGGCCGAGACCGTGCACCTGGCCGTGGAGTGCGCGAAGCTCGCGTTCGCCGACCGCGAGGCCTGGTACGGGGACAGCGGCGAGGTGCCGCTGGACGTGCTCCTGTCGAGGGAGTACGCGCACCAGCGCCGGCAGCTCGTCGGCGACCACGCCTCGCTCGACCTGCGCCCGGGATCACCCGGTCAGGTGGAAGCGCGCCTTCCGGGGCACATTTTGCGCGGCCCGAGCGTCGCGAGTGACCAGGACAGCGGCGGCGCGCTCGGCGAACCCACCGTGTCGCGCGTCGGCACGGTCAAGGGCGACACGGTCCACGTCGACGTGGTCGACCGCTGGGGCAACGTCGTGTCGGCCACCCCGTCCGGCGGCTGGCTCCAGTCCTCGCCGACCATCCCGTCGCTCGGGTTCTGCCTCGGCAGCCGGGCGCAGATGTTCTGGCTGGACGAGGGCCTGCCGAACTCCCTGGCACCCGGCAAGCGCCCCCGGATCACCCTCTCCCCGAGCCTGGCGCTGCGCGACGGCCTGCCCGCCCTGGCGTTCGGCACGCCCGGCGGCGACCAGCAGGACCAGTGGCAGCTCGGGTTCTGGCTCGCGCACACCGTCGGCGGGATGAACCTGCAGCAGGCCATCGACTCGCCGATGTGGCACACCAACGCGTTCCCGAGCTCGTTCTACCCGCGCTCGTGGACGCCCGGCGAGCTCGTCGTCGAGTCCCGGATCGGCGAGCCCGCGCTGGCCGACCTGCGCGACCGGGGCCACGCGGTGGTCGACGCGGGCCCGTGGGCGCTGGGCCGGATGTCGGCCGTGGCCCGGGACTCGCGCGACGGCCTGCTGCGTGCGGCGGCCAACCCGCGCGGCGCCCAGGGCTACGCCGTCGGTCGCTGACCTCAACGACCGATGTCGACCTTCACGTCCAGGGGCGCGTCACCGGTGTCGTCGCCCAGCACCAGCGGGCCGTTGACGACCGGGCCGGTCGGGTTCGCGGTGTCGATGCGGACGACGTCGGCGATGTTGGCGACGTGGCCCAGCTCGCCTTCGAGTTCGGGGCCGGTGTGCGCGCCGAGGTCGGTGGCGGCCTGCGCCGTCCCGCCGAGTCCGAGCACGACGGCCGTGCTGCCGACGGCGATCGCGGCACCGGCGATGGTCTTCCTGAGGTTCATGGGCGGGAAAGTTTCGCACTGAGGGTGCCCGGTTCAAGCTCGCTCATCCCGCCGGGTGGATTACTTCACCCGGCCCGGTGGAGCCCGGTCCAGTGCAGGCCCACCGTGCAGACCCGCGCCCGACCCCGCCACACCGCCACCGAGTAGACGCCCCTCGGCGCACCGACCCGTGCCAGGAAGTCCTCCGCGCACCCCCTCGTGTACCGGTCCTTCCACTCGCTCCCGCGCTCGATGTACCACCCGTGGTCGTCCACCGTTTCGACGTGCTCGCGCACGAGCGAGCCGTTGTCCTGCCGCCGGAAGTACTCGATCCGGTGCAGGTAGGCCGTGTCCGTCATGCAGCGACGGTCGCCGACGGAAGCCCGCGTTGGGATTCTCACCCGCTGTTTCCGCCGCCGTAGCGTTGCGCGGTCGGATGATCACGCAGCGATCGGAGGAGGTGGTGCGGTGAGCAGGAACGAGCCGACTCACCGGATGCGCAGGCTCGGCGAAGTGCTGCGGGAACTGCGCCGGCGAGCAGGACTCTCGCAGCAGGAAGCAGCCGACCGGCTCAACTACGACCACCGCAAGATCAGCCGGATCGAGAAGGGCCAGCGACCCGACTACCACGGCATGCGGGCCATGCTCGACACCTACGGCGTGCCGTTCTCCCAGTGGGAGCCGTACATGGAGATGTACGCGCGGGCGTTGGAGAAGGGCTGGTGGACCAAGTACGACCTCGAGGACCAGGGCTACATCAGCCTGGAGCACGACGCCTCCAAGGTCTGCGACTTCCAGATCGCCTATGTCCCCGGTCTCCTCCAAACCCCCGAGTACCTGCGGGCGGGCTTCGCCAGGGCGCGGGTCCAGCGGTCGAGGAAGTGGGTCGACAACCAGGTCGAGGTCCGCATGCTCCGGCAGAAGCGCCTGACCGCCGCCGAACCGCTCCACTTCCACACCATCATGTTCGAGAGCGCTCTCACCCACGCGACCGAGGCACAGTTGCGGCACATCGCCAAGCGCGCCCACCTCGACAACGTCACCGTTCAGGTGCTCACCCACGCGGCCGGGCCGAACGACGGCCAGATGGGGCCGTTCACCGTCCTCGACTTCCCGGCGAAGGCCGACCGGTCGGTGCTGTACATCGAGCACGCGAGCGGGTCGCTGCACGTGGAAGACCCGTCGAAGGTGAAGGTGGCTAAGCTGACCTTCACCCATCTCTCGAAGCTGGCGTTGACCCCTGCGGAGTCCGTCGAGTGGATCGGGAGGCTGGCCGCTGAGCGATAGGGATCGGGGTGTCACCGTGTGGCGCAAGAGCAGCCGTAGCAACACCGGCGGGAACGGCAACTGCGTTGAGGTCTCGCTGGCGGGCCGTGCGGCGAGGGTGCGTGACTCGAAGAACCCGGCCGGGCCGACCGTCGCGCTGTCGAGCTGGACGGCGTTCGTGGCGGCCGTGAAGAACGGCGCGTACGACCGCTGACGTACGGGCCGCAGCCGCCTGTGAGAGGACGCTGACCTCGGCCTTCGTCCCGTACCGTCATCGGCATGGCGTGGTGGGCGTGGGTCTGGTTCGCGGCGACGTTCGTGCCGCTGATCTGGCGCAAGCGCTTCCCGCTGGCGGTCATCGCGGTGACCGGGGTGTCCACCTGGCTGTACTACGTGACCGGGCACTGGGGTCCGCTGATCGCCGCGCCCGCCATCGCCGTGCTCTCCCTGCGCCGCACCCGCGTCCTCGAACAGCGCGGCCGCCAGGTGGAGGAAGAACGGCTGCGGATCGCGCGCGAGGTGCACGACGTGGTCGCGCACAGCCTCGCCATGATCAACGTGCAGGCCGGGGTCGCCGCGCACGTCGCCGACCGCCGGCCCGACGAGGCCGTGAAGGCCCTCAAGGCGATCAAAGAAGCCAGCGGGCGCGCGTTGGACGACCTCCGGGCCACCCTCGGCGTGCTGCGGTCCGGCGAGGGCACCACCCCGGTGCCCAGCCTCGACCGGCTGGACGAGCTGGTGCGGCCCGTGCCGATCGCCCGGGTCGTCGGCACGCCGGGACCGCTGCCCGCCGCCGTCGACGCGGCCGCGTACCGGGTGGTGCAGGAGGCGCTGACCAACGCGCTGCGGTACGCGCCGGACGCGTCGGAGATCGTGATCTCGTTCGAGCGGACCGAGGACGCCTTGGTCCTCACCGTCACCGACGACGGCGGGTCGAACCCCGGCCAACCACCGCAGGGCGCGGGCTCCGGCATCCGCGGCATGCGGGAACGGGTCGAGGCGCTCGGCGGCACGCTGGACGCCGGTCCGTCGACCCGTGGCTTCACCGTCCACGCGGTCCTACCGTGGGAGGTTCGTGGTGATCAGGGTGGTGCTGGCCGACGACCAGGCGCTGGTGCGCGCGGGTTTCCGCCTGCTGCTCGACACCGAGGACGGGTTCGAGGTCGTCGGCGAGGCCGGTGACGGCGCGGAGGCGGTGCGGCAGGCGCACGAGCACCGGCCGGACGTCGTCGTGATGGACATCCGGATGCCCGGGACCGACGGCCTGGCCGCCACCCGGCAGGTCTGCGCCGAGCTGCCGGACGTGAGGGTGCTGGTGCTGACCACGTTCAACGTGGACGAGTACGTGTTCGAGGCGCTGCGCGCGGGCGCGTCCGGGTTCCTGCTCAAGGACACCGACCCGGTCGAGCTGCTGCACGCCCTCAAGGTCGTGGCGCAGGGTGACGCGCTCCTCGCACCGAGTGTCACCCGGAAGTTGATCGAGGAGTTCGCGAACCGACCG
The DNA here is from genome assembly GCF_021390395.1 of Saccharothrix sp. S26. Taxonomy (GTDB): domain Bacteria; phylum Actinomycetota; class Actinomycetes; order Mycobacteriales; family Pseudonocardiaceae; genus Actinosynnema. Next base: position 214,921 of record NZ_JAJUWT010000011.1, on the reverse strand, counting down.
GAGCACCGCCGTCCGGACCCCAAGGCGCTGCGCGAGCTGACCGTTCGCGAGCGGGAGATCCTCGCCCTCGTGGCCGCCGGGATGTCCAACGACGAGATCGCCGAGCACCTCGTGATCAGCCCGGCGACATCGCGCACCCACGTCAGCCGCGTGATGACCAAACTGGGCGCGCGGGACCGCGCACAACTCGTCGTGCTCGCCTACGAATCAGGTTTGGTGTCCCCGCGCCGAGGGTGAATATTCATTGTTGGGCGCGCACGGGGTGCACTGAGTCGGACCCCGAAAGTTCTGCGTAAAACGACAAAAAATCACGGACAGTGACCGAAACGCCAGTACCCGCCGCATTGTGTGTGCGGCGGGTGACGTTAGCGGAAGATGGCTAGGCGATAGCGCCCGGCGGCAGCTTCAGCTTGAACGGCAGCGTGGTCACGACCGCGAGGTCGGACGCCGTCTTCTTCATCAGCGTCGGCGCGTTGCGCGAGCCGGGCTCGGGCAGGTCGAGCAGCCGGTCCACGGCCTCGACCAGCGGTCCCTCGTAAATCCAGACGGCCTGGGCGGCCCGCTGGCTGTCCCGGACCGCCGGCAGCCTGCCCGCGCGGGCCTCGGTCTCCGACCAGAACAGGATCGAGTCGATGAACCCTCTGCGCTGCTTGAACGCCATGATGCGGTCGAGCTGTCCGTCCTCGTCCCGGAGGTGGAGGAACTGGAACCCGCTTTCGCGCAGCTCGATAACCTTGCTCAGTGCGAGATCCATGACGCACCTACCTCTGTTCTGAGGTCCCCTAGCAGGCACAGGTCGTTCGACCCGGAAATGATCGTACGGCAAGTGGACAAGCCGCCATAGGGACTAGACCGGCGGGGCGGTCTCAATACGGGGTTGCCCACCTTCGGATTTCGACGCGGATCGCAGGACTCGAACGGTGCGCACTAAAAACGCCAGCGCTCCCGTGGTGACCAGCATCACAGTGGGCCACATGCGTTCCTCCGCCGCGTCGGCCGTCAGGTCACCCGAAGAGACGTCTGTCATGGCCGCTGGGTTGCACGCGCACCGGCTCGTCAATCCCCACCTTGCGGTGAACACGGTCAGGTGATCGACCTGCCGGCGGGGCGGGTCGTCACCGCAACGGTCGCGCGGCCAGCGCCTTGGTGATCCCGTCCACCACCGCCGGGTCCAGCAGCACGCAGTTGCCGGACTGCAGCGTGCGCTCGACGATCTCCACCGCCACGACCTCGTGGTCGGCGAGCATCTCCCCGGCCTCCCGCCCGGCGTCCTCGTTGACCTTGCCGTAGTGGAGCACGGTGAGGTTCTGGAAGGTGCCACCGAGGTAGCGCAGCGCCCGGATGGTGAACGAGTCACCGAGCAGCCCCACCCGCTTGTCGACGGTGCCCGGCACGGCCGGCGACGCCAGCGGCAGCGGCTTGACGAAACCGAACGGGACGTCGCGCGCGGTGCCCGTGCTGCCGTCGGGCTTGACCTCGTAGAGGTTGCCCTCGATGACCCCGGTGCGGCCCATCAGCGGGGGGATGTCGGCCGACGTGGCCCACGGCTTGGTGGGTTCGGTCACCCACGTCCGGCTGATCCCGGGCCGCACGGCCTCGGCCAGGTTGCGGGTCATCACGAGCGCGCCCTCGTCGTTCCAGTGGCCGTCGAGCGGCGGGTAGACCGGCGTGCCGAGGTCGGCCCCGCGCCGCCGCAGCTCCTCGCGCAGGTCGACCGCGCCCGCGTCGTGGCCGATGCGGCGCCAGAACTTGTCCGTCGCCTCCAGCGCGCAGTCACGGCCGTAGAACTCGTCGGGCAGGTGCTCGGGCACCACCGTCGACTTGTCCGGCGCGATGATCAGCACGAACTGGCGGCCGGACGCCTCGACGCCCTCCCGCAGGGCGCGCAGCGCGGCGATCGTCGCGTCGAGGTCCTGCTTGGGCCGGCAGCGGCTCAGCACGTCGTCGCCGAGGTACAGCCAACCGTCCTTGCCCTCGATCACCTGGGGCATCGCGGGCAGCTCGGGCTGCGCGCGTTGCTGGTCGGGGATCGGCCCGCCGCCCTGGCGGTGGTCGGCGGGCGGCAGCGGTTCGCCGAACACGCCGCGGCTCACCCCGTCGGCCACCCGCACGGCCTGGTCGCGGAACGGCAGGTGGTCGCTCGCCCAGCCGGACAGGCCGGTGAAGAACCCCCACCCGTCGGCGGGCGACGGGAACTCCGCGAGCTTGCGGTTCTCGAACTCGGCCGGCTGCGCGCCCAGGCCCAGCGACAGCAACGGCAGCACGAAGAACACCGCGGCGCACAGCCGTGCCGCGATCTGGCGCTCGCCGTGCCGCGGCCGGTACAGCGCGTGCTCCTGGGGCAACCACGACTCGTGCACCGGGAGCACGCCGGTCTTGGGACGCGTGGTCGACATGTCCGGCAGATTAGCCGTGCGCGTGGCCGGGCATCGGTGTTATCGCAACCGGAGCTGGTACTCGCCCACCTCGACCGCGTACAGGTAGCTGACCCAGTCGGCGCCCGCGCGGTTGTCGGGGATGGCGTTCAGCACGCGGCAGCCCAGCTGGTCGAACAACGCCACGACGAGGTCCTTGTGGACACCGTGCATCTGCATCGAGCCCGCCTTGGCCGGCGCCTCGGCGGCCTCTTCCGGCTCGCCCGCCGCATCCGCCGCACCCACCTCGGAGACGGGCCGCGCGGGCGCGACGGGCGCGGCCGCGCGCACGGTGACCGGGACGCGGACCGTCGGGCTGCCGAGGTTCGCCCACCAGGCCACGGACTCCTGGACCAGGTCGAGCTCCAGCTCGTACTCGCCCGGCGTCGCGGGCGCGGCGATGCGCAGCTGCGTCGGCGACGCCTGACCCGGCTCGACCGGGCCGGCGACCGCCGTCCGGCCGTCGTCCCACAGCACCGGCTCGCCGTCGCGGTACCAGTGGTTGCCCAGGTTCAGCAGCCGACCGACCGGCCAGGCGGAGTCACCGTCGTTGCGCACCGAGACCTCGACGTACGCCGACTCGTTCGGCTCCAACGACCGCGGCGCGTCCAGCACCGCGATCGACGCCCGGCACGCCGAGGTGGGCAGCGGCTCCGGCCGCGGCATGTGGCTGGGCAGCTGGAACAGCAGCCGACCGCCGGGCTTGGTGATCCGGATCATCTCCAGCAGGTACCGGATGGTCAGGCTCGGCGGGATGTGCTGGAGCGTGATGACGGTCACGACGAGGTCGACCGAGTCGTCGGGGAACGGCAGCGTGCTGGCGTCGTTGTGGACGAACCGCACCCGGTCGGGGAACGGGTTGTTGGCCCGCGCCTCGTCGAGCATCGAGGCGGCGACGTCGACGCCGACGACGTTGTCGAAGTGCTCGGCGAGCGCGAAGGTGATCCGCCCCACGCCGCAGCCGAAGTCGACCGCCACGGTGTCGGCGGGCCACTCGTCGTGGCCGAGCACTTCGAGCAGCCCGGCGACCTCCGTGCGCCCGCTCTGGAAGAACTCGGTCCTCGCCTCACCGCCCCGGAACTCGTTCTCGGTGAGCACCGCCCAGTAGGGGTCGGTAGCGCCGAGGTGCTCCCAGACGTCGCGGACGCCGTTGAGTTCAGTGCTCACCTGGAACCTCCGTGTTGGGCGCCACGATGATCTCACCGGCACTGCGGTCGGCGATCGCGGGTTGCTCTCGGCGGGACAGCTGCGCCACGGCTTGCTCCACGCGGGCCACCTGCGCCGCCAGGTGGGCGATGCGTCGGTTGCTGTCGGCCTGCACCGCGTCGAGCCGGGAGCCGTGCGCGGACAGCCGGTCGGTGAGCTGGTCGATGGCGCTGGAAGCGCCGTTGACGATCTCGGCCATGATCTTGCGCTGGTGCACGTCGTAGTGGTCGATCGCGCGCAGGACCGCCCGCCGCAACGCCGGCGCAAGCGGCAACCGGGACGGCGCGGTCGTGTCCGCGCGCCACCGCAGCGCCTCGCGGGCGCGCCGCAGCGAGCCCGGTTCCGCGGACGCCGCCGGGGCGGCGGGCGACGCGGTCGTGGCGGGGCCGTTGCGCTTCTGCCAGGTCCGGTACGCCTCGGCCAACTGCGTGCGCATCCAGTCCGACGCGGCCTTCGCCGACCGCGTCCGCAGGATGTGCTCGCGCGCCGCGGCACCGCGCCGTTCGGCCTCGGCCGGGTTGTCCGCCACCTCGCGCATCGCCTTGGCCGCCGCGTCCAGGTCCGGGTCGGCCCACTTCGCGTCCGCCTGGTACGGGTACCAACCGGGGCCCACCTCCACCATCTCGTACGGGATGGGCCAGCCGACCGAGCTGTCGAAGAACTCCTTGGTGCTGGAGTAGTCGGTGGCGATGACCGGCATGCCGCGCACCATCGCCTCGGCCACGGTGAGGCCGAAGCCCTCGCTGCGGTGCAGCGAGACGTAGCAGTCGCTGTCCGCGTAGAGGGCGTTGAGATCCTCCAGGCTGAGGTAGCGCTCCATCAGCTCGATGCGCGGGTCGTCGGCGATCAGCACCCTCAACCGCTCCGCCGTCCGGGCGTGCAGTTGGCTGTTGGTGGTCTTGATCACCAGGCGGACGTCGTCGCGGTCCGGGAACGCCTTGCGGAACGCCTCCACCAGGCCCCACGGGTTCTTCCGCTGACCGATGCTGTTGAAGTCGAACGCGAAGAAGAACTGGATCGGCTTGCCGGGACGGCGGCCGGTGCGCCGGGGCGGGCCGGGATCCTTGACGGGGACCGGGATGACCTTGATCGGCACCTGGGAGTGCTGCTGGAAGGCCTCGCGGCAGAACTCGCTGACCGTCCAGATCTCGTCCACGTACGCGAAGCCCTCGCGGTGCCACTTCGGCACCTCTTCGAGCTCCCACGCCCACAGGCCGATGCGGTGCCGCTGGTGCCCCACCTCGGGGTAGCTGGCCAGCAGCAGCTCGGTCTGGTCGGAGTTCACCGCCATCACGCTGACCGGGAACCGCGGCCGACCCGCCGTGTCCGGCCGGTCCAGGCCCGTGCCGCACGACAGCGAGTGCTCCTCGACCACCGAGACCAGCGGCACACCGGCGGCCTTGATGGCGTCGTGCACGATCCGGCCCATCTCGCCCAGGCCCAGCTCCGCGGTCAGGTAACCGGCCAGGTTGACGCCGAACTCGTCGACCGGCGGCTCGACCGGGGACGGGTCCGTCGGCGTCGCCCACTCCGGGACCATGCCCTCGGACACGCCGAACGTCTGGCACCACGCGCGGTAGTCCGCGGCGTTGGCGCCACACGGCCACGGGAACGCGGCCTGGAGGTCGGGCCGGTGCGCCCACACCAGCATGGTCAACCGGTTCAACCCGGCCGCGCGCTCGGGGGGCGAGCTCGGCGTGCTCAGCCAGTCCCGGAACCCCGCACCGCCGTCGGCGCCGAACGGGTGCGGCGGCACCTCCGTGACCGCCCGGCGGAACAGCAGCTCCTCGGCGTCCTGCCGCTCGGCCTCGATCCACGCGTTGCGGAACATCCGCCGGATCGGCATGGTCAGCGGCGTGCCGTCGGCCATCGAGTCGAACCGGTAGGGCGGCGCGTCCTCATCGTCCGGCGCGACATAGCCCGCCGCCAGCACCTCGTCGGCATACTCGGCGCACAGGCGCCTGAGCTCCTCGTGCTCGGACAGCAGCACCCTCGGCCGGTGCTGGCAGTGCTCGCTGAGCAGCCAGGGCACGTCCGCCCGGAAACCGGCGAAGTGGAAGAACCTCAGCGGCTCGCCCGCGACGGTCGGCGTGCCGTCCGGGCCCGGCTCCAGCGGGCGCTCGTGCAGGTTCCAATAGCCCACGTTGCAGCCCGGGTCGCGCAGGACCGTGTGCCGGAACAGCGCCGGCACCTGGTCGACCCAGCGCTGGTCGGCGTACATGTGCGCTTCCGGCGCGATCACGGAGTCCTGCCGCACCCGCTCGGACCAGAAGTCGAGGAACTTCTTGGCCGCCTGGCTCACCGCGATGAAACCGAGGTCGTACAGGCCCGCCGCCATGATGCCGATCTCGTTCGGCTCCTTGCCGTCACGCGGCAGCGGCTCGGTGAACCTCGACGTCAGCACGATGTCGTGGCGCAGGGCGAGGTCGGTCACATCGGGCAGCGGCGCGTACACCCGGATCTCCGGGCTCAGGTACAGCACCGCGTCCGCGTCACCGAGCAGTTGCTTGAGCAGCACCGGCTTCACCGCGCCGACGAGCTCGGGCCGGACGTACGCGGTCGCCATCCGCAGGTAGTCGGTCCGGTCGAGGTCGAGCCACGACGGTCCGACCACCCGCGCGCCGGGGATCTCGTCGAGACCGGGCTCCTCGTCGATCACCAGCACCACGAACTCGTGGTCGGGGTGGTGGCGGAGGTAGCTCGTGGCGAGCACGGCGGCCTGCGGCACGGCCGCGCGGGCGATCGCCGTGCAGGCGACCGTGCGGCGGGTCTCACTCATTGGGTGCGAGCACCTCGAGCTGCTCGGCCAGCACGTCGTCGTAGACCGACGCGACCTTCACCAGGTCGTCACCGTTGACCTGGATGCGGATGATGGTCGACTTGGCCGAGTAGTGGCCGCGGATCGTGGCGGGCGTCTGGCCGTTCTTCTCGACCTGGCCCGACTGCACGCCCTTCGGCGACTTCGGGTACTCCTGCATGCCGTAGGTGAGCTGCTGCTGGTGCAGGCTGTCACGCCCGGTGTCCGCCGCGGCGGGCGACGTCGCCTCGGCGGTGAAGATCAGCACGTGGACGCCTTCCGACGTCCGGGACGCGGCGAGGCGCGCCTTGCCGGCACCGGCCGTCGTGTAGTGCGCGATCTCCTCGGCGGTGAGGAAGTTGCTCTTCATCGCGTCGGCGAAGGTGGTGATGTTGCTGTGGTCCTCGACCGTGCCGGGCATCTCGATGATCGACAGGGAGTCCTTCGGCTTGGTCGTGGTGGTCGTGGTCTCCGAGGTCGGCGCCGCGACGGTCCCACCGCCCTGCTGGTTCGGGTCCGAGCCGTCCTTGGTGAAGAACCAGATGCCGCCGCCGATCAGCGCGAGCACGACGACCGCGCCCACGATCGCCAGCACCCGCTTGCCGCCACCCGACTTCTCCTCGAACACCTCCGGCCCCTGGGCCAGCCAGCCGGGGTTGGGGTCCATGACCGGACCGAACCCGTCGCCGCCGCCCCACGGGGGCGTGGTCGTGGGCGGGCCGGACTGCCAGCCCGGGACCTGGGGCGGCAGCTGGTTCCCCGGCGGTGGGGTGTGCGGCGGCGGGGTGTGCGGCGGCGGGGTGACCGGGCGCACGTACTGCGTGCGATCGGCGTCCGGGTTGACCGGTGGCTTGCCGGTGTTGACTACCTGGGTCGCGTCCGCGCTCGGAGGTGCGGGGTTCGCCGCCGGCGCGGCATCCCAGCGGAACGGGGCCGCGAACGGCCCGCTGTTCGGCTGGGCCGGTGTGCCGGGGCCTGACGCAGCCGAGAGGAGCTCGTCGCGACGTCGGCGGTAGTCGTCAGCACTGATGCGACCTTCCGCCAGGTTGCGGTCCAGCTCTGCCAGGTCCTCTTGCCAGGACATTCCGTTCCTCCAGGGGTTGCCGCGCGAGCGCCATTGTTGCCTATGCCCATCGGGGCGGTGTGGGCATCCGTCACTTGTGATGCGGTCGTTGCCGGCAGTCCGGGCACCTAGGATCTGAGAGCGCTCTCCCGCACGGTGTGGTGCGGGTGTCCCGTGAACCGCCGCCGGCAGGAGCACGCACCATGCCCCACGGTCCGCTCGACCACCGCTATCGCGGCGAGCACCCCGTCCGCACCCTCCTCTACCTCTTCCGACCCGACCGCGGGAAGCTCGCGCTCGGGGCGGGGGCGTTCTTCGTCAAGCACAGCCCGACGTGGCTGACGCCGGTCATCACCGCGCACGTGATCGACGTCGTCGTGCGGCGCGAGCCCGTCGCCGGCATCTGGCTCGGCGCGGCGTTGTTGCTGGTCATGCTGGTGCTGAACTACCCGTTCGCGGTGCTGTACACGCGCTGGTGGTACGGCAGCGCGCGGCGGATGGGGATGCGGACGCGGTCGGCGTTGAGCGGGCGGATGCAGCAGTTGTCCATCGGCTACCACGCGCGGGTCAGCGCGGGTGTGTTGCAGACCAAGGTCATCCGGGACGTCGAGAGCATCGAGACCTCCACCCAGCAGGTCGGTGACCAGGGGCTCTCGGCCCTGGCGACGTTGAGCGGCGCGCTGGTCGTGATCGGGTTGAGCACGCCCGCGTTCCTGCCCGTGTTCCTGCTCGTGGTGCCCGCGGCGGCGGTGCTGGTGATGTGGTTGCGCGGCCGGCTGCGCGCGTACAACGAGTCGTTCCGGCAGGAGGTCGAGCAACTGTCGTCCCGCGTCGGCGAGATGACCACGCTGATCCCGATCACCCGCGCGCACGGCCTGGAGCGCACCGCCCTCAACCGCATGGACGGCACGCTGCGCCAGGTCTTCGCCGCCGGGATGAAGCTGGACGGCCTCAACGTCCGCTTCGGCGCGCTCGGCTGGATCCTGCTCAACGCCCTGGGCGTCGGCTGCCTCGCGGGCTCCGCGCTGGCCGCCTACCACGGCTGGCTCTCCGTCACGCCCGGTGACGTGGTCATGCTCAGCGCCTACTTCGCCTCCCTGACCGGCGCGGTGACCACGCTGATGAGCCTGACCCCGTTGATCAGCAAGGGCTTGGAGTCCGTGCGGTCGCTCGGCGAGGTGCTGCAAGCGCCGGACCTGGAGCACAACGCGGGCAAGGCGCAGGTCGACGTCGTGCACGGCGGCGTGCGGTTCGAGGGCGTCGGGTTCACCTACCCCGAGTCGGGGCGCAAGTCGGTCGACGGCTTCGACCTCGACGTGCGGCCGGGGGAGACGATCGCGCTGGTCGGCGCGTCCGGCGCGGGCAAGTCGACGGTGGTGAACCTCGTCATCGGGTTCCTGCGGCCGACCGAGGGCCGCATCCTGCTCGACGGCGTCGACATGGAGGAGCTGGACCTGCGCAGCTACCGGCGGTTCGTGTCGGTCGTGCCGCAGGAGTCGATCCTGTTCGAGGGCACGATCCGGGACAACGTCGCCTACGGGATGGACGACGTGCCCGAGGACGTGGTGCGGCAGGCGCTGGCCGACGCCAACGCGCTGGAGTTCATCGACCGGCTGCCGACCGGGCTGGACACCGTGGTCGGCGAGCGCGGCGCGCGGCTGTCGGGCGGGCAGAAGCAGCGGCTGGCGATCGCGCGGGCGCTGATCCGCGACCCGCGCGTGCTGGTCCTGGACGAGGCGACCTCCGCGCTGGACACCCGGTCGGAGGCGCTGGTTCAGCAGGCGCTGGCCCGCCTGGTGCGGGGTCGCACGGTGTTCGTGGTGGCGCACCGGCTGTCCACGATCCGCAACGCCGACCGGATCGTGGTGATGGAGGAGGGGCGGATCGCGGAGGTCGGCTCCCACGACGACCTGCTGCGGTCCGGCGGCCTGTACGCGCGGGCGCAGACCGCATAGCCGGGGTACTGCGCCCGGGTCACGGGTTCGGCAGGCCGAAGGGCGCGGTACCCGGCCGCGGTGGCGCGGTCGGCCCGGCGCGGTCAGCCCTTCTTGGTGAGCAGGGTGGGGCCGACGATGCGGCGCGCGATCCGGCGCAACCGGCTGCGCGGCGCGGGCGGTGGCGTCGGCTTCGCGGCTGAGGCCGGGGCCTGGGCAGGTGCCGGGGAGGCGGCCTCGGCATCGGTCGCGGGCTCGGGTGCCAGTGCAGGCGCGGTCGCGGGTGCGGTCGCCGGTGCAGCAGGCGCGGTCGCCGGTGCGGGCGCGGGTGCGTCGGCGATCGGCGGGGCGGTTGCGGCCGGAGGCGCGGCGGGCGCGAACACGTCGGACCTGCCGGGAGTGGTCGCGAAAGGGGAGCCGTTCGCCGGGGTCGGCGGGAAGGTGGCCGCGGTGGTGTCGGCGGGGGCGAGAGCAGAACCGTTCGCCGGGGCCGGGGCGAAGGCGGAGCCGTTCGTCGGTGCCGGGGTGGGCGCGAACAGGTCGGAGCCGGTGGGGGCGAAGACCGATCCGTTCGTGGCGGTCGGGGTCGGCGCGAAGACGTCCGAGGCGGCGGTGGCGAAGGCGTGGAAGGTCGGCGCGGAGCCGTTCGTCGCCGTGGTGGCCGCTGCGGCGGTGCCGTTCAGCCTGCCGTTCAGCGAGCCGTTCGCGGTGCCGGAGACCGGTGCGAACTTGGTGGTGGCCGCGGCCGCGGGGGCGGCGGCGACGGGGGTCAGGTTGGTCGCGGTCATCGGCTCGGTGGTCGGCCAAGCCGGTTCCGGTGCGGCGGCGACGGGCTGCACGCGGACCGTGGGCGTGTCGTTGGTTCGCTGGGGCTGGGTGGGCACCTGGCTGGACGTCACCCCTCGATCTTGCCAAAACACGTTCGGTGATCCGGTGCCGGGCGATCAGCAGAAGATGATCCCGCACGGTCTGCGGGTCGTCGTCGTGGTCGTCGTCGTGCTGGTGGGACGCCGTGTGGTCGTGGTGGTCGGCCGCACGGTGGTGGTGGTCGTCACGCTCGTGGTCGTGGTGGTGGCACCCGTGGTTGTGGTGACGCTCACGGTCGTGGTCGTGCTGGTCGACGTCGCCGTGGTGGTGGTCGTGCCGGACGACGTGGTGCCGACCGCCGTCGTGCCGGGCGCGGTGACCGTGCGGCTGGGCTGCTCGCTGCCCCGGACGACCACGATCTCACCGGCGTCGGTCGGCTCCAGGCCGCGCGGCGGCCGCATCGCGCTCCCCTGCGCCGCCAGCAGGGCGGCCACCGCCGCGCCGATCAACGCGCCGATGCCGAGCCGGCCGGGACCACCCAACGCCGTGAGCATCCACAACGACTACCGGCCTCACTCGTACGGGTCAAATCTTTCGGATCAACTGGTACCGGCCCGACACTTCGGGTATCGGGCCGGTACCAGAGGTCAACCGGTGGTCCGGGTCACTGCTGGAGGTTCGCGGTCAGCGTGATCTCGGTGCCGGCGAGCGCCTTGCTGACCGGGCAGTTCTGCTTGGCGTTCTCGGCGGCGGCCGCGAAGCCCTCGGCGTCCAGGCCCGGCACGACGGCGGTGACGGTCAGGTGGATGCCGGTGATGCCGGTCCCGGGCTGGAACGTCACCTCGGCCGAGGTGTCGACCTGCTGTGGCGGGGTGCCCGCCTGGGCCAGGCCGTGCGACAGCGCCATCGAGTAGCAGGACGAGTGGGCCGCCGCGATCAGCTCCTCCGGGCTGGTCTTGCCGTTCGCGGCCTCGGCGCGGGACGGCCAGCTGACGTCGAACGTGCCGACGCCCGACGACTCGAGGGCGACGCTGCCCTTGCCCTCCAGCAGGTTGCCTTCCCAGTGCGTGGTCGCCTTGCGGGTGGTGGCCATGTCTGCAACTCCGTCTTCGACGAGGGATCCTTCGACGCCAACCTAATGGTGATCGTCGGGGCGTGCCGTCACCGGACATGCGAAAGGCCCCCGGTGGTGTGCCGGGGGCCTCTCGGAGAGCGGATGACGAGACTCGAACTCGCGACCCTCACCTTGGCAAGGTGATGCGCTACCAACTGCGCTACATCCGCCTGATGGGAACAACTATAGACCATCCTCAAACCGCGTTTCGACCGGGGGGTCCCGAACGCGCCAACAGCCGGTCGACCTCGGTCAACCGCTCCTTCGACCAGCGCCACTCCCACAGCGGCCTGACCCGGTCCACGACCTCCGCGGGCAGCCACGGCGCCACCTCGTCGCGCAGCTCCCACTCGTCGAACACGTGCTCGTAGAAGCTGACCACCGAGGCGTCGGACAGGAACCGCTCCGGCTGCCGGAAGCACCAGTGCGCGAAGCCGTACACGCGGCCGAGCACCTCGCGGTCGCCGTCGCGGTGCGCCTCCAGCGCCAGTTGCCACAACTCGGACAGGAACACGTGGCAGGACCACGACTCGCGCTCGACAACGGCGCTCAGCTCCGGGAGTAGGGCACAAGCCCTTGTGCGCCAATCGACCACGCGGCAGGAGAGTACTCGCGACCGGCGCCCCCGCAGCGCGATCGGCCACCACCTGACGCCCACCCGTGACCGGCCCGTCACCCACCGCGAGCGTTGTCATTGCGGTACGCAGGTGCTCTGATTAGGCCGAACGGCCGACGACGTCCGTCGGGTGTTCGGTATCGGCTCGCTATCGCTTCGGGCCGGAACCAGCCGACTGTGGCATCTTGACCAGTGGACCACGGGCAGGGCGGGAGGTGCCGGGGCGGGATGGCCGGTGATGCCGAGGTCGACCGGGAACTGCTCGCCAGGGTCAGGGCGGGTGACGACGGCGCGTTCGGCGAGCTGTTCACCCGTCACGCCGACGCCGTCCGCCGCTTCGCCCTCCGGCACGTGCGCGAGCACGCCGAGGCCGACGACCTGACCGCGGAGGCGTTCTTCCGCGTGCTCCAGGCGATCCGCCGGGGCAACGGCCCCACCGACCACGTCCGCACCTACCTGCTGACCGTCGCGCGCCGGGTGGCGTGGGAGTGGAGCGGGCGCCGGCGGGACGTGCCGGTGGCCGACGAGGAGCTGAGCCTGCGGGTCGAGCCGTTCCCGGACGTCACCGCGAACCGGCCCGAGCACGCGCTGATCTCCCGCGCGTTCACCAGCCTGCCCGAGCGGTGGCGCACGGTGCTGTGGCAGGTCGAGGTGGAGGGCGAGCGGCCGGCCGCGGTCGCGCCGAGCTTCGGCCTGAGCCCGAACGCGATGGCGGCGCTGGCCCGCCGCGCCCGCGAAGGGCTGCGGGCGGCCTACCTGCAAGCGCACCTGGCCGCGGACACCGGGCCGCGCGCGTGCAGCTCGGTGGTCGCCAAGCTGGGCGCCTACACCGCGGGCGGCGCGCAGGGCTCCGAGCAGAAGCGCATCCGCAAGCACCTGCGGACCTGCTCGTCGTGCAACGCGCTGCACGCCGAGCTGGTCGAGGTGTGCTCGACGCTGCGGGCGCACGCGGCGAGCATCGCGGTGCCGGTGGCCGCGACGGCGCTGCTGGGCCCGGCGGTGCTCGGCCCCGCCGCGCTGCCGACCGCGCTGGCCCCGACCGTGCTCGGTCCCACCGTGCTGGGCAAGGCGGCGTGGCTCACCGGGCGGGTGAAGCTGGCGTTGGCGGCCACCGCCTCGGCCGCGGCCGTCGGCCTGTTCGGCGTGGTGGCCGGCACGTTCACCGGCGCGCCAGGACCGGCGCTGGTGCAGTCCGGCCCGGACGGAGCGCCCGGCGAGCAGGTGCTGGCGCTGTGCTCGACCGAGGCCACCACGACCGTGACCGGCACGGCGACCAGCGAGCCGTCGCCGCAGCCGCCCGCCGAGGTGCAGCAGGTCGTGCGCACGAAGGCGGCGCCGCCACCGTCGCCGTCGCCCACGACGACGGCGTCCGCCACCGTCCCGCCGCGCGTGGAGCGGACCGGCACGACCGCGCCCGCCGAGCCGCGCGCCCTGGACCTGACCACGACCCCGGACACCGGCACCGTGCGGCAGGCCACCACGACCGCGGTCACCACCAGCGAGCCGCCCCAGTCGGCCGGCACGCCCACGACGAACCCGTCGCCGAAGTCGTCGGTGACGCCGACGACGGTGACGCTGCGCCCCACGCCCAGCCTCGCGCCCTCGTGAGGAGCGGGTTTCACCCACGAGGTGCAAGACTTTGCCGGTAGCGTGGAAAGCGCTGAGTGATCGCTCGACGTCTTGAGGAGACGGTGATGACGCGGCTGGTGCGCGGAGCTGACGGCCGGATGTGGACGGTGCGCAGCCAGATCGAGTGGCGCAACCCGTCGACCGACGCCGACTTCGAGCACGACGTGAGCGGCGGCCACGGGCCGGGCGTGCTGATGCTGGCCATCGTCATCGGCATGGGCGTGATCCTGGTGGCCTGGACGCCGCCGGAGGTCGTCGTGCCGGCGTGGCTGATCGTGGCGCTGGTCCTGGTGTTCCTGTTCTTCCCGGTGCGCTGGGCGGTGCGGCGGCCGTGGCTGGTGGCGGCGGAGTCGAAGAAGACCGAGGAGCTGCCGCCGGAGCGGTGGGTCGGCTCGGTGCGCGGCTTCCTGACCGTGCGCAACGAGGTCGCCAACGTGGCCCGCAAGATCGAGATGTACTCGCTGCCCGACCTGGACGGGCCGCTGCAACCGGTCGACTGATCGCCGTTCGCGGGTGACACTGGTCGGGTGCCGGAACTGCCCGAGGTCGAGGCGCTCGCCCACCACCTGCGCGAGCACGCCGTTGGACGGCGCGTGCACCGGGTGGACGTCGCGTCGTTGCAGGTGTTGAAGACGTTCACGCCGCCGTGGACCGAGCTCCAGGGACGCGAGGTGACCGGCGCGGGCCGGTTCGGCAAGCACCTGGACCTCGACTGCGACGGCCTGCACCTGGTGGTGCACCTGGCGCGGGCCGGGTGGCTGCGCTGGTCGGAGCACCTGTCGGCGGCGCCGCCCAAGCCGGGCCGCGGGCCGTTGGCGCTGCGCGTGCACCTCGGCCCGCCCGGCGAGGGGCCGGGGTTCGACCTGACCGAGGCGGGCACGAAGAAGGGCCTGGCGGCCTGGGTGGTGAACGACCCGGCGGACGTGCCGGGCATCGCTCGGCTGGGACCGGACGCGCTGTCGGTGACGCGCACCCAGCTGGAGGACCTGTTCGCCGGCCGCACCGAGCGGCTGAAGACGGCGTTGACCGACCAGACGGTGCTGGCGGGCGTCGGCAACGCCTACTCCGACGAGATCATGCACCTGGCGCGGCTGTCGCCCTACGCGACGGCGGGCAAGCTGTCGGAGGAGGCGCTGGACCGGCTGCACGAGGCGTTGACCACCGTGCTGAACGACGCCGTGGCGCGGTCGGTCGGCCAGTCCGCGGCGACGCTGAAGGGTGAGAAGCGGTCGGGGTTGCGGGTGCACGCGCGGACCGGTCTGCCCTGCCCGGTGTGCGGTGACACGGTGCGCGAGGTCTCGTTCGCGGACCGGGCCTTCCAGTACTGCCCGACGTGCCAGACGGGCGGCAAGCCGCTGGCCGACCGGCGGATGTCGCGGCTGCTCAAGTAGGTCACACGGACGAGTGGCTTGCTCCGTTCGTCGGCTGAGTGCCGCCGGGAGCGGGAACTACTCCAGGAGTCCGCACGACCACCTGGAGGAGTCATGAACCAGCGCCTCGCCGCCGCGCTCATCGGTACCACCATGGGACTGGCCACGTTCGCGGGTTCCACCATCGCGGTCTCCGCCGCCGCGCCCGAGCCCGAGCCGCCCCAGTTGACCCAGGAGGACGTCTCGAAGGTGATCTGCCGCGTCCTCAAGGAGTTGGACCTGCTCGACGACCCCAACCTCCAGGACCTGGTCGTGAAGCTGGGGTGCAAGAAGACCTCGCCCACCCAGACGACGACCACCCAGGCGTCCGAACCGGGTCGGCGTTGAGGCGGGTGACGCGGGCGCGGCCCGAGTGGTCGGGTCGCGCCCACGCTGCGTGAGTGCAACACCTCTTGATCACCCGTTCGGGTAAGCGCTCTGCCACGGTTGCCGCCAATTCATCGGATGTGCACGTCTCGCACCGTCGATCCCCTTGCCTACACGGGCCCCGACGGAACAGCATGGACGCCGTGCG
Organism: Saccharothrix sp. S26; assembly: GCF_021390395.1. GTDB lineage: Bacteria > Actinomycetota > Actinomycetes > Mycobacteriales > Pseudonocardiaceae > Actinosynnema. The sequence continues at coordinate 199,397 of NZ_JAJUWT010000011.1, read as the reverse complement.
GGACCTCCTGACCGAGCGCGCTGTGCTCGGACTCATCGCGACCTTGGCCGTCCTCGGCCTCTTCGTGATGCTGTGCCGTGCCCGCCGCGTCAGCACGTCGGTCGAGGACGCCGTGATGGACATGCTGCACCGCATGTCGAAGGCGTCGGCCGACCTGCGCGAGGGCTTGACCGAGGACGCGGCGAACAAGGCGACGCCGCACCTGCGGGAGATGCTGCGGTGCGTCGCGGTCGGCATCACCGACCACGAGGGCACGCTGCTGTCCTGGGACGGCGGCGCCAACGACCACTACGAGTTCCTGCGCACCTTCATCGAGCGCGCCATCGGCGAGGGCCACAAGGAGCACGTCGAGCACCGCAAGCTGGAGTGCGAGCTGCCCGGCCCGTGCTCGCTGCACAGCGCCGTGATCGTGCCGCTGGTGGTGGAGGGCGACGTCGCCGGCACGTTGATCGTGGTCAGCGGGGTGGCGAACAAGCGCCAGATCCGGATGGCGGAGGAGACCGCGCGGTTCGTCTCCACCCAGCTGGAGCTGGAGGTGCTGCAGAAGTCGCGGCAGGCGCTGGCGCAGGCCGAGGTCCGGGCGCTGCGGGCGCAGATCTCGCCGCACTTCGTCTACAACGCGCTGAACACGATCTCGTCGCTGATCCGCACGGACCCGGCGCACGCGCGGGAGCTGTTGCAGGAGTTCGCCGAGTTCACCCGCTACTCGTTCCGCACCGACGGCTTCTTCACCACGCTGGCCGACGAGCTGACCAACATCCACCGCTACCTGACCATCGAGCAGGCGCGGTACGGGTCGCGGCTGAACGTGCGGCTCAAGATCGCGCCCGAGGTGCTCCAGGTCGTGCTGCCGTTCCTGGTGCTCCAGCCGCTGGTGGAGAACGCCGTGCGGCACGGGCTGGCGAAGAAGCCCGGCGGCGGCGAGCTGACGATCATCGCCGAGGACAACGGCGCGGAAGCGCTGATCTCGGTCGAGGACGACGGCGTCGGCATGGACCCGGACCGCCTGTTCGACGACCTGAAGGACGCCCACCAGACCGGCGCGCACGTCGGCCTGGGCAACATCAACCACCGGATGCGGGCGGTGTTCGGCGACGACTACGCGCTGGTCGTGGAGACCGCGCCGGACGCCGGCATGAAGATCATCCTGAAGATCCCGAAGTACCGGCCGGGCGTGCAGACGAACCTGCCGCTGGTGCCGCCGCGGCTGGAGGACACCACCGAGCAGCCCGCCGTGAACGCCTGATCAGCTCACGCGGCGGCGATGGCCAGCACCGTCACCATCATGACCGCGCAGACGCACCACGTGATCCACATCCAGTAGACGTGCATGGCGGTGGGACCGTCCGCATTCTTGCGGCCCCGGTCGTCCCACCACTCGACGTAGCGTTCGAGCCACCGGAACGGGTTGAACGTCACCGGTCGATGTTAGCCGTGTCACGGAAGCCGCGGTGACACGTAAGGTCGGAGCCATGAGCGTGACGGACAAGATCGCGGCCCGGCTGCCCAGGATCGTCAGCGAGCGGACCGAGCGCGGACCCGTGGTGGCCGCCGTCCGGCTGCACGGCGTCATCACCCCCACGCCGACCCCGATGGCCCGCAACACCATCAGCATGCAGACCGTCGAGAGCGCGTTGACCCGCGCGTTCGAGCACGACCGGCTGATCGCGGTCGCCCTGCTGATCAACTCGCCCGGCGGCGCGCCGACGCAGTCCGCGCTGGTCGCCGAGCGCGTCCGCGAGCTGGCCGCGAAGAAGAAGGTGCCGGTCCTGGCGTTCTGCGAGGACCTGGCGGCCTCCGGCGGCTACTGGCTGGCGTGCGCGGGCGACGAGGTCTACGCGCACGGCACGTCCCTGGTGGGCTCGATCGGCGTGGTCAGCGCCGGGTTCGGCCTCAACGGGCTGATCGAGCGCTACGGCGTCGAGCGGCGCGTGCACACCGCGGGCGAGAACAAGGTGCGGCTCGACCCGTTCAGCCCGGAGAAGCCCGAGGACGTCGAGTGGCTCAAGGGCCTCCAGACCCAGTTGCACGAGCAGTTCGTGGCGTGGGTCCGGGAACGCCGGGGCGTGAAGCTGAAGGCGACCGACGACGAGCTGTTCAACGGCGAGGTCTGGACCGGCGCGAAGGCGGTCGAGCTCGGCCTGGTCGACGGCCTCGGCACCCTGCGCAGCGTCGTCGCCAAGCGCTACCCGGACGCCGAGATCGCGATCGCCGAGCCGCGCCGACCGCTGCTGGCCCGCCTCGGACTCGCCGGCGCGACCACCCGATCGGGCGACTTCCTGGTGGAGGGGTTGGCGGCGCTGGAAGAGCGGGCGCGCTGGTCGCGATTCGGGTTGTGAGGTCACGCCCCGGTGGCCGTCCGGCAACCGGCGTAGACAGCGACCCCGCCGGGTCGGCAAGATGCGCGGCACAGTGAGTACCCCAGTGAACAATCGCACGGACAACACCGGCCTCCTCGTTCTGGCGGTGGACGACGAGGCGCCCGGTCTGAGCGAGATCAAGTACCTGCTCGAAAGCAGCCCGCACATTCGACGCGTGCTCACGGCCTTCGACGCGGCCGAGGCACTGCGCATCCTCCGGGGTGACTACGACGTCGAGGTGATGGACCGCACCCGGGCAGGGCTGCCGCCGGTCGACGCCGTGTTCGCCGACATCAACATGCCCGGCCTGAGCGGGACCGACCTGGCGCGCGTCCTCGGCGCGTTCCGCCAGCCGCCGGCGTTGGTGTTCGTCACGGGCGTCGAGCACTCGGAGGCCGTGGTGGCGTTCGAGGTGGGTGCGCTGGACTTCGTGACCAAGCCGATCAACTCCGACCGGGTCAACAAGGCGATCTCGCGGGTCGTCGACCGGGTCGCGGCGACACCGGCGGTCGCACCGGAGCCCAGCGCCGCGGAACCGCAGGACGACGAGGTGATCCCGGTCGAGCTGGGCGGCACCATCAAGCTCGTGCCCCGGGCGACCGTCCGCTACGTCGAGGCGCAGGGCGACTACGCTCGCCTGCACACCAACGACGGCGCGAGCCACCTGGTGCGCATCCCGTTGGCGCAGCTGGAGGAGCGCTGGGAGAACGCCGGGTTCGTCCGCATCCACCGGTCCTACCTGGTGGCGCTGCCGCTGGTGACCGAGCTGCGGATGACGTCGAACGGGTACGCGGTGGTGATCGGCTCCGGCGAGGGCGCGAAGGAGCTGCCGGTCAGCCGGCGCCACACGCGTGAGCTGAAGGAGAGGATCGTGCGTCCCCCCAAGAGCAGTTGGGGATGACCAAGCACTCCGGCCCCCCCGGGCAACCGGACCAGCCGCAGCCGGCCGAACGCGACGCCTGGCTGTCGGTCGCGGCGCGCAAGAACCGCCGCCGGCGGGTGGTGCTGGCCGACCCGCGCGGCCGCGGTCGGGTGCTGCGCACGATCATCGAGCTGGAGGAGCAGACCAGCGTCGGGGAGAAGCTGATCCGCGACCTGATCCGCACCCAGCTGCGCACCGGGCTGGCGCTGGGCGGCGGCACGTTGCTGCTGCTGGCGGCGCTGCCGCTGGTGTTCTACCTGGCGCCGTCGGTGGCCGAGGTCGAGCTCGTCGGCGTGCGGCTGCCGTGGCTGCTGCTGGGCCTGCTGCCGTTCCCGCTGTGCTACGGCGTCGGCTACGCGTACCGAAGACTGGCCGAGCGGCACGAGCACGACTTCGTGAGTTCGGTGGACCGGTGATCGACAACCCGTGGAGCCTGGTGCTCGTCGGCGTGATGGCGCTGCTGACGTTCTCGTTGGGCTACGTGGGTTCCCGCCGCGCCAACACCACACCGGACTTCCTGGTGGCCCGCCGCGCCGTGCCGGCCACCCGCAACGCCGCCGCGATCTCCGGCGAGTACCTGTCGGCCGCGTCGTTCCTGGGCGTCGCCGGGCTGGTGCTCAAGGACGGCATCGACGCGCTGTGGTACCCGATCGGCTTCACCGCCGGGTACCTGGCGATGATGCTGTTCGTCGCCGCGCCGCTGCGCCGGTCGGGCGCGTACACGCTGCCCGACTTCGCCGAGGCGCGGCTGGGCCCGTCGAACCTGCGCAAGTTCTGCACGTTCTTCGTGATCTGCATCGGCGTGCTGTACCTGGTGCCGCAGTTGCAGTCGGCCGGGCTGACGCTCAACACGATCACCGGCCTGCCGCCGTGGCTGGGCGGCGCGGCGGTGACCGTGATCGTGGTGGTCAACGTCCTGGGCGGCGGGATGCGCGCGATCACGCTGGTGCAGGCGTTCCAGTACTGGGGCAAGCTGTTCGCGATCGCCGCGCCGACCTTCGTGCTGTTCTCGCTGTTCCTGGTCGGGCCGGGCAACGGGGCTCAGCCGGTGGACTCCTCGGGCGTGCTGCGGTTCCCGGAGAAGGTCGAGGTGACCACGGTCGACCCGGTGCGGGTGCGCGTGGCCGTGCCGATGGAGCTGTCCGCGACCGGCCTGGTGGACGGCTACCCGACCGACGGGCACGTGTACTGGACGCCGGGCCTGTACGAGGTGGGCGCGGACACCGAGCTGCGGTTCGAGGCCGGGTCGCCGGTGCCGGTGGTCGAGGGGTCGCCGACGTCGAACCACGACTGGCTGCGGCCCCAGACCGGCGGCCTGTCGGGGCTGTTCGAGACGTACTCGCTGATCTTCGCGACGTTCCTGGGCACGATGGGGCTGCCGCACGTGCTGGTGCGGTTCTACACCAACCCGGACGGGCGGGCGGCGCGGCGCACGGCGCTGCACGTGCTGTACCTGCTGGGGCTGTTCTACGTGTTCCCGACCGTGCTGGGTGTGATCTCGCGCCAGTACCTGCCGCAGCTGCTCGTGACGGGGAAGACCGACGCGGCGGTGCTGCTGCTGCCGACCACGATGCAGCCCAACCTGCTGGGCCAGGTGCTCGGCGCGGTGGTGGCGGCGGGCGCGTTCGCGGCGTTCCTGTCCACGTCGTCGGGGTTGCTGGTGTCGGTGGCCGGGGTGGTGTCGACGGACATCCTGCCGGGCAAGGTGCGCGACTTCCGGTGGGCGACGGTGCTGACCGGCGCGGTGGCGATCGGGTTGGCGTTCCTGCTGCCGCGGTCGGACGCGTCGTTGACGGTGGCGATGTCGTTCGCGTTGGCCGCGTCGACGTTCTGCCCGTTGTTGTTGTTGGGCATCTGGTGGCGCGGGTTGACGTGGGTCGGCGCGATGGCGGGCCTGGTCGTCGGCGGCGGGTTGGTGATCGGCGCGCAGGTGGTGACGGTGGTCAGCTCGTACACCGGGCGGTGGGCGCCGTCGGTGCTCTCGCAGCCGGCGCTGGTGACCGTGCCGGTGGCGTTCCTGACCATGGTGATGATCAGCAAGCTGACCGCGCGCCGCAGGCCCGACGACGTGAACCAGATCCTGCTGCGGCTGCACGCGCCCGATCCGCTGGGCTTCATGCGCGACCGGGAGTCGCGGTTCGGCGTTGAGGAGAGGTCGCGGGCGGCGCGGGGCGACGACGCGACGTCGTCGCCCTCCGGTTCGTGAACCGCCTCACACCCGTGCCCGCGGTCGGGGCCGTGGACTAGACCCTTCGGCGGACTTCGCGCGACGCCTTGCCACGTGATGACCTGCGTGGTTCCCGGTTGACCTGGTGCTTGTCGCTGAGAGTGTGGATAGGTCTCAATCGGGTGAAGATAACCACACCGATCCGGTTATCGGTGACTTCGATCACCCGAGTGGCACTTCGTCTCAGCATTCATACCGCTCATCGCATCACTCGACTGTTGAGCGCAAGGTCACACGAAAGGTCTTTCAGGCGTGAGCCAGGTCTCCCTACGGTGCACGGCGTATCAGGAACGCACCAGGAGGACTTACGTGCCGTTCACACCGTCGTCAAGTACGCGAGGAGGGGACCGTGAGCACCTCTGAGCAGCACTCCCCAGCCGACGCCCAGGGCAACCACAACTGGGTCGATGTGCAGAACAGCCCCGACTTCCGCGAGCTCCGGCGGCGGCTGCGCAGCTTCGTCTTCCCCATGGCCGGTCTGTTCCTGGCCTGGTACCTGCTCTACGTCCTGCTCGCCGACTACGCCCACGGGTTCATGTCGACGAAGGTCTTCGGCAACATCAACGTCGGCCTGATCCTCGGGCTGCTGCAGTTCGTGTCGACGTTCGTCATCACGACGCTCTACGTGCGGCACGCGAACAAGAACCTCGACCCCAAGGCGGAGAAGCTCCGCAACGAGCTCGAAGGGGGTCACGCGTGAACGGCAACCCACTGCTCAACATCGGCATCTTCGCCATCTTCGTCGCGGCAACCCTGGTCGTCGTCATCCGGGCCAGCCGCAACACCAAGACGGCCGCCGACTACCTGGCCGCGGGCCGCTCGTTCACCGGCCCCCAGAACGGCGTCGCGATCGCGGGCGACTACCTGTCCGCCGCGTCGTTCCTCGGCATCGCGGGCGCGATCGCGCTCAACGGCTACGACGGCTTCCTGTACTCCATCGGCTTCCTGGTGGCGTGGCTGGTCGCGCTGCTGCTGGTCGCCGAGCTGCTGCGCAACACCGGCAAGTACACGATGGGCGACGTGCTGAGCTTCCGCATGCGCCAGCGCCCGGTGCGCGCGGCGGCGGCGACGTCCACCATGGCCGTGTCGTTCTTCTACCTGCTGGCCCAGATGGCGGGCGCGGGCGGCCTCGTCGCGCTGCTGCTCAACATCACCGGCAAGGGCGGCCAGGCGATCGTGATCGCGGTCGTCGGCGCGCTGATGATCGCCTACGTGCTCATCGGCGGCATGAAGGGCACCACCTGGGTGCAGATCATCAAGGCGGTGCTGCTGATCATCGGCGCCGGTGTGATGACGATCTGGGTGCTCGGCAAGTTCGGCCTGAACCTGTCCGGGCTGCTCGGCTCGGCCGTGGAGAACGCGCCCAAGGCCGGCGAGAAGCTGCTCGGCCCGGGCCTGCAGTACGGCGCGACCGGTACGTCGAAGCTCGACTTCCTGTCGCTGGCCCTCGCGCTGGTGCTGGGCACGGCCGGCCTGCCGCACATCCTGATGCGCTTCTACACCGTGCCGACCGCCAAGGAAGCCCGCCGCTCGGTGGTCTGGGCGATCTGGCTGATCGGCCTGTTCTACCTGTTCACCCTGGTCCTGGGCTACGGCGCGGCGGCCCTGGTCGGCCCGGACAAGATCCGGTCGGCCCCCGGCGGTGCGAACTCGGCGGCTCCGCTGCTCGCCGAGGCGCTCGGCGGACCGCTGCTGCTGGGCCTGATCGCGGCGGTCGCGTTCGCCACGATCCTCGCCGTCGTGGCCGGCCTGACGATCACGGCCTCGGCGTCGTTCGCCCACGACATCTACGCCAACATCATCAAGAAGGGTGAGGCGGAGGACAAGGACGCCGAGGTCAAGGTGGCGCGGCGGACGGCCATCGTGATCGGCATCGTGTCGATCCTCGGCGGCATCGCGGCCAACGGCCAGAACATCGCGTTCCTGGTGGCGCTGGCGTTCGCGGTGGCCGCGTCGGCGAACCTGCCGACGATCCTGTACTCGCTGTTCTGGAAGCGGTTCAACACCTCCGGCGCGCTGTGGAGCATCTACGGCGGCCTGGCCGTGACGATCACCCTGATCGTGCTGTCGCCCGCGGTGTCCGGCAAGCCGACCTCGATGTTCAAGAACGTCGACTTCGCGTTGTTCCCGCTGTCCAACCCGGGCATCGTGTCGATCCCGGTGGCGTTCATCCTCGGCTACATCGGCACGGTGCTGTCGAAGGAGAACGACAAGGAGAAGTACGCGGAGATGGAGGTGCGCGCCCTCACCGGCGTCGGCGCCGAGAAGGCGGTCTCGCACTGACCGCTGCCCGTCCGCGGGAAGCCCACGCCGGTCGTCATCCCATCGGGGAAGGCGACCGGCGTGCTCCTTATCCCCGGCTTATGACGGCCGTGGCAGCATGGTCGCGTGACCGTTCCCAGCGTTGAAGTGTCCGAGGTGCCGGCCGAGCTGCCGGAGGGCAAGGTGCTGCTCGACGTGCGCGAGGCCGACGAGTGGGCGGCCGGGCACGCCCCCGGCGCGCTGCACATCCCGATGAGCGAGCTGGCGCAGAGGCTCGATGAGCTGCCGGGCGACTCCGAGTTCTACGTCGTGTGCCGCGCCGGCGGCCGTTCCGCGCGGGTCACCCAGTACCTCAACGCCAACGGCTGGGACGCGACCAACGTCGACGGCGGCATGCAGGTGTGGGCCGCGACCGGCCGCCCGCTGGTCGGTGAGGTCGACGGCGCGGAGCCCGAGGTCATCTGACATGGCGTTGCGACCGCTGCGCGTGGACTGGGTGGCGACCCCGCCACCCGGCGCCTACCCGCACCGTCGCCAGGGCGCGCCGCGCCGGGCCTACACCGGCCCGCCGTCGTACCCGGTGCCCCCGCGCTGGGGCTTCCCGCTGCTGGCGTGGCGCTGGCCGACCTCCGTGGCCACGGACGACGACCGGCCCGCCGACTCGATCGACCAGGCGCAGCGGGCGGCGCGCACCGCGTCGCACGCGCTGGGCCTGGCCGCGTTGACCTCGCTGTGGGCGGCGGGCAGCGAGCTGTGGCGTTACGTGTTGTTGCTGCTCAGCCGCTACGGGGCGTTGTCGGGGACCACGGTGGGCGTGTCCGACGCGATGGTCGTGTCGTCGTCGGTGGTGATGGTCGTGGCGTCCGCGCTCGCGCTCGTCTTCACGCTGCTGTGGCTGCGCCGCGCCCGCAACGCCGCCGCCGCGGAGGCGGGCTACGGCCCGTCGCGGTCCGACCGCGAGGTGCTGATCGGCCTCGTCGTCCCCGGCGTGAACCTGGTCGTCCCCGGCTCGGTGCTGGCGGAGCTGGAGCACGCCGCCCTGCGCGGGCCGGCCACCGCCCGCCCCGCGCCGTCGAAGCTGCTGCGCTGGTGGTGGGGCCTGTGGGCGTTCGCCGCGGTGTTCGCCGCCTTCACCGTCGCCTGGGGTTTCCGCTCCAGCGTGCAGGCGATGGCGGACGGCGTGCTGCTGCACGCGGTGGCCGACCTGCTGGCCGCCGCCGTGGCGATCGTGACGGCGGTGGTCGTCCGCCGCATCACCGCGCTCCTGCTGCCGGTGGACGCGGCCGCGATCCGCCGGATGAGGGTGGTGGACGTCAAGGACGCGCCCACCCCCGTCCTGCGCCCGATCCGCCCTTCGGGCTCGCCCCGCTAGCCGGACCGGCCACCCGTTCGGCCAGGAAGTCCTCCCAGGTCCGCGTGCCCGTGACGACCCCGGACCCGACAGGTTCTCGCCCGCGCGGTGGCGTACCGGATGCTCGGCTCGCTCACCGAGGCCGACGACGTCGTGCAGGACGCCTGGCTGCGCTACACCGCGCCGACACCTCCGAGGTGGAGAACCCCGGACCCCGACCCGGCCCGTCAGCGGGAGGTCGTGGACGGGTTCTTCGCCGCCGCCCGCGACGGCGACCTCGACGCCCTGGTGGCCGTGCTCGACCCGGACGTCGTGCTGCGCTCGGACGCGGGCGCGGGTTCACGCTTCCCCGTCACGCTCCCCGGCGCGCGCACCGTGGCCGGCCAGGCGGTCACCTTCGGACGGCTGCTCCCGCTCGCCCGTCCTGCCCTGGTCAACGGCGTGGCCGGGGTCGTCGTGGCGGCCGAGGGGCGGCCGCTGTCGGTCATGGCGTTCACCGTCACGGGCGGCCGGGTCGTCGCCATCGACGTGCCGGCCGACGCCGAACGCCTCCAGCAGCTCCTCGTACTCCCAGACCAGCGCGAGGGGGACGCGCCTGCCGTACCGGTTGAGGGCTGACTCGGCGGACGAGTGCTGGCCGATGAACGTCCTGCCGGTCTCGGGGTCGCGCCGGTAGACGATCGCGTCCGTCCGGTCGACGTCCGCGATCTCCATGCCCCAGGCGAAGACCCGGTTGCGGTCGGTGGCGTCCACCAGGCTGAAAAGGTTCGCTTCCACGACGACCACTGTGCGGCCGGGAGATCCGCCCGATGCGGTGAAGCACAGCGGGAATCCCGCATCCGCGCGTCCCACCGGATCATGCTGCCCTGTGCCCACCCCGCCACCGTTCCGCCGCCGTCGGCTGGGGCGCAAGCTCGCCCGGATGCGGACGCAAGCCAAGCTGACCCTCGAAGAAGCCGCCAAGGCCCTCTACCGCAGCAAGTCCACGCTGCACCGGCTGGAGAACGGGGAGACGATCCTCGACGTCCACCTCGCCAAGTCGATGATGGACCTCTACGACCAGTACGACCCCGACCTCATCGACCAGGCCCTGCGCGCCCGCGAACCCGGCTGGTGGACCACCTACGGCATCGAGAACCAGGGCTACATCGACGTCGAGACCGAGGCGGCCGAAGTCTGCGAACTCGCCTTGTTGGTGATCCCGGGCCTGCTCCAGACGGTCGGGTACATGCGGGCGTTGTTCGAGGCGCACCGACTGCCGCGCACCAGACGATGGCTGGAGAACGACATCCGCGTCCGCCAGATCCGCCAGGAGCGGCTGACCGGTCCCGACCCGCTGCGACTGCACGCGATCATCGACGAAGCGGCGCTGCGCAAGGAGGTCGGTGGGCCGGGCGTCATGCGCGAGCAGCGACAGCACCTGCTCGACATGGCCGAACAGCCGAACATCACCCTCCGCGTGCTGGCCGACGGCAGGGGCGCGCACGCCGGCATGGTCGGGGGTTTCGCCATCCTCGGTTTCGAGGACGACGAGTCACCGGTCCTGTTCATCGAGCACATGGCGGGGGCGGTGCACATCGAGGACGAGCGGGGGCTCCGGGAAGCTAAACTCGAGTTCGATCACTTGACTTCCCAAGCGCTGAGCCCGCAGGAGTCGATCACCCTGATCGGACGGGTCCTGGCCGAGTGAAAGAGGCGATGGCTGTGTCCACTGTGGACCTTTCGGGTGCCGTGTGGCGGAAGAGCAGCCGTAGTGGTGGGGCGAGCAACACCAACTGCGTCGAGGTGGCGTTCGCGGGACCGGCCGTGGCCGTGCGGGACTCGAAGAACCCCGACGCCGCAACGCTGGCGTTCCCCGCCGTCGGGTGGTCCTCGTTCCTGCGCGCCGTCGACTCGTCGCGGGGCACCGCCTGATCAGCTCGTCCCCAGACGCGCGCGTGCCACCTCGACCTCCGGCGCGCCGACGCGCTCCAGCAGCACCAGGGCTTCGGACCACTGCCTGCGGGCGTCCGCCGCATCACCCAGCGCCGCCAGCACGTCCCCGAGGTTGAGCAGGCTCAACGCCTCCTTGTGCGGGTGGTCGAACCGGCGGAACACCGACAGCGCTTCCCGGTGGCACGCCAGCGCTTCCGCGTACTCGCCCGCTCCCAGGTGCGAGAGCCCGAGGGAGTTGAGCGCCAGTCCCACGGACAGCCGGTCGTCGGTCTCCCGGAACACCGCCGACGCCTGCCTCCCGTAGTCGATCGCCTCCCCGAACCTGGCCATGGCGCGGTGGCAGTCGCCGAGGCTGAGCAGGCACATGCCCTCGCCGCGCCGTGCGCCGGCGCGTCGCAGCGTGACCAGCGCACGTCGGTAGTGCTCGGCGGCGACCTCGAACCGCCCGGCCTTCTCCTGCACCAGCCCGATCCCGCGCATCGCGAAGCCCTCGGCGCGACCGTTGCCGATCCGCCCCGCCAGGTCGGCGGCTTCCCGGTAGTGCGCCAACGCCTGGTCCGACTCACCCAGGATGTGGTGGGCGTCCCCGAGCCCGACGAGGTTGGCCACGGTCCACGGGGCCGAGCCGATCTCCTTCGCCGACCGCAGGCCCGTGGCGTAGACGTTGCGGTAGTCCGACCAGTAGGCGCGGACCTCGAAGAAGCCCGCCATCGCCTTCGGCATCGTGGCGGCGACGTCGTGGTGCCCGAGCGCGGACGCCTGGTCGAGGGCGTCGAGCAGGTTGAACCGCTCCGCTTCGAACCACCGCAGCGCGGCGTCGGCGTCGTCGAACACGAGCGGGGTGACCTCGTCGGCCGGGTCGGCGGCGGCGACGTCGAGGACCAGGTCGGGGAGGAACGCCCGGCGGGCGTTCGCGGCCGACAGGAAGTACCAGCGCAGGCTCCGGCGGACGGCGTGACGCCGTTCGGCCCCGGTCTCGTCCGCCACCGCGCGGTCCGCGGCGTAGGTGCGCAGGAGGTCGTGCAGCCGCCAGCGGTCGGTGGCCGTCTGCTGGAGGAGGTTCGCGGTGGTCAGCAAGCCGAGCAGGCGGCGCACCGGGGCCGGGTGGGAACCGGTGAGGGCAGCCGCGGCGGCCGTGCCGAAGTCGGCGCCGGCGTGCAGGCCGAGCAGCCGGAACAGCCGTGCCGCGTCGGGCGGCAAGCGGTGGTAGGACCACGAGAAGACCGTTCGCACGTCGGCGAGCTCGTCGTCCGACGCCAGGGCGTCCAGCCTGCGGTACTCGTCCGCCAGCTCGTCGGCGAGGTCGGCGAGGGACAGGTACTCCTGCTCGATCAGGCGTTCGGCGACGATCCGCAGCGCGAGCGGCAGGTGGCTGCACCACCGGGCGATCCGTCCGGCCGCCTCGGGTTCGGCGTCCACCCGGCGGGCGTCGACCAGGCGGCGCAGCATCTCCAACGACTCGGCCGGCGTCAGCACGTCCAACACGACCGGTTCAGCTCCCTCCACGGCGATGAGACTGGACAGCCGGCTGCGGCTCGTGATGACCGTCATGCAGGTCGGCGAGGCGGGCAGCAGGGGTCGGGTCTGAGCGGCGCTGACCGCGTTGTCGATCAGGATCAGCACCCGCTTGCCGTCGAGCAGGGAGCGGTAGAGGGCAGCGGCGGAGTCGAGGTCCGCCGGCACGCGCTCGGCCGGCACGCCCAACGCGTGCAGGAAGAACTCGACGCCCTGGAACGCGGTCAACGGCGGAGCGGCCCCGTAACCCCGCAGGTTCAGGTAGAGGTCGCCGTCCGGGAAGCGGTGCCGGACGCGGTGCGCCCAGTGCAGCGCCAACGACGTCTTGCCGATCCCCGGCGCGCCGGCGACCGCGGTCAGCACCACCGTCCCGACGCCTTCGGCCGGCCGGCCGGCCACGAGGGCGTCGAGCGAGGCGAGCTGGGCCTCCCGGTTGACGAATTTCGCCGGGGCCATCGGCAGTTGGCGCAGGGAGGCGGGGCCGCCGTCACCGGACCGGTGGACGGTGATGCCGCCGTGAACGGTCCCGGCCTGCACCACGGCGGCCACCGGACCGGAGACCTCGTTGCTCGTGCCCTCAGGTCGCTGTTCGACCATCTTCGTCGGTCCTGACGAAGCCACCGCTTTCGCGTCGCAGATATCGGTGGAATGGCGTGCTGTGCGCCATGGCCAATTCTTTGTAACGCACGTAGTCCGCGGGATCGGTGTCCGCGAGCAGTTCACGACCGATCTGCAGGCCGTCCTGGTAGTGCATGAGGACGACCACCCGGTCGTCGAAGAGCCAGAAGTCCTGCGCGGGCAGTTCCCGCACCACGTCGTCGTCCTGGTCCAGAACCCGGATGTCCTCGCCGGCCGAGGAATTGCCGGGGTAACCCCATTCGAACTGGCTGCGCTGGTAATCGGTCGGCGGTCGCGTCACGACCCGGACGCGTTGCACAGCGCGGCCGGAACTGCGGTAGGAGCGCAGGCGCTCGTGCCAGGCCGAGTTGAACCCGCTGGGCATCGGCAGGCCGGACCGGAAGCGCTCCAGGAGTCCGTTCTCGCCGGCGACCCGGTACTCGGGCAGCGTCTCCAGCCTGAACGCCGACGTGGTGAACTCGCGCCACACGCGCGCCCAATCGTCGCCCGCCAGCCAGTTCCCGCCCGAGCGCAGGTGGGGCTCACCCGGCCGCACGAGCGGCCTCCCGCAACAAGTCGACCGAGATCTCGACCAACGCCTCGCCCGGTGAGAGGCGGACTTGGCCGGGGTCGGTCACGATGAGGCCCTGGACGGCGATGGTGCCGCGATCGGTGGCGTACACGGTGGGGCAGTCGTCGTTCTGGCAGTCACCCGCCAATCGGATCATTTCCACTCGAACCCCCTTCGGATAACCTGGGAGTCACACCGTACCCACCCGTTCTGTTAAGGCTCCAGCGCTGAACGGGTACTTCCGTGGATATCCGCAGAAGTGGGGAGATCGCTATTCCATTAGCGTGGGAAACTTTCCCCGAAAGAGTGTCGGGATGACGCTGCGTGGTTGTCCGGAGAGGGAAAATACCACGTGATCTCGACTGGAATGGGCGGTGATCACGCTTTACGGTGAACCGCGGCGCGGTCCGGTGTTCACCGTCCGGACTCCCGTGCTTCGCGTTCCCGCGACGTCCGCGTGCCAGGGTGGGTCGCATGCGGGCACTCGCGGCGGCACTGGTCCTGACCCTGTTGACCTCCGGCGTGGCCAACGCCGGCGGCGGCCGGAAGTTCGACCTCCAAGCCCACCGGGGCGGGATCGGGCTCACGGTCGAGAGCACCTTGGCGGCGTTCGGCAAGGCGCTCGAAGTGGGCGTCACGACGCTGGAGCTGGACGTGCAGATCACCAAGGACGGCCGCGAGGTCGTCACCCACGACCGCAAGACGAACCCGGCCAAGTGCGTCGACACCGCGCCGGCCTTCCCCGGCGACCCGGCGTTCCCGTACGCGGGCAAGTACGTCAAGGACCTGACCTTCGCGCAGGTCCGCACGCTGGACTGCGGTTCGCGGCGGTGGGCGCAGTACCCGGACCAGGAGCTGTCGCCGGGCGCGCGGATGCCGACCCTGGCCGAGGTCTTCGCCCTGGCCCGCCGCTACCGCGCGTTCGACGTCAAGTTCAACATCGAGACCAAGGTCGAGGCCGCCGCCCCGCACGAGACCGCCCCGCGTGAGCAGTTCGTGGAGGTCACGGCCCGCGAGATCCGCAAGTCCGGCTTCCACCGCAACGTCACCATCCAGTCCTTCGACTGGGGCACGCTGATGCTGTGGCGCGAGGCCGAGCCGCGCCTGCCGCTGGTCGCGCTGACCCAGCCGGAGTTCCTGCGCCCCGGCTCGCCGTGGACGGGCGGCCTGGACCTGGCCGACTTCGGCGGCAGCGTGGTCGAGGCGGTGAAGAGCTTCGGCGCGTCGGCCCTCTCCCCGGTGCACGGCAACCCGCAGAACGGCCGGGTGGGCGACCCGAACTACGTCCCGTTCACCACGAAAGCCCTGGTGGACGAGGCGCACGCGTACGGCCTGAAGGTCGTCCCGTGGACGGTGAACGACCCGGCGACCATGCACAAGCTGATCGACGACGGCGTGGACGGCATCATCACCGACTACCCGGACCGCCTGCGCGCGGTGATGGCCGAGCGCGGCTTCAAGCTCCCGAAGCAGCACACGCTCAAGCGCTGACCGGCCGGCGGCGCTCGTGGGAAGCGGGTCGCGCCCGTGGACGTCGAGTGCGATCGGCTCAGGGGGCCGCACCCCCAGGTCGCGCGCGGCTACCGCCGTGGCACGCCGTGCACCGGATCACCCCGCCGTGAGCGGCAGGTCGTGCAGGCCGCGGATGACGAATTCGGCGCGGCGGCGGGGTTGGGCGGCCAGGGTGGCGGTCGGCAGCTTGCGGGCCAGGGCGGACAGGGCGGCCTGGACCTCGATGCGGGCCAGTGGGGCGCCCAGGCAGTAGTGGATGCCCATGCCGAAGCCCAGGTGCGGGTTCGGGTTGCGGGTGATGTCGAACGTGTCCGGGTCGGCGAAGACCTCGGGGTCGCGGGCGGCCGCGCCGAGCAGGGCGGCGATCTTCCGGCCCGGCTCGACCAGGTGGCCGGCGATGGTGACGGGCTCGGTGGCGGTGCGCTCGAACAGCTGCAACGGCGAGTCGTAGCGGATCAGCTCCTCCACCGCCGTCGGCAGCAGGGCGTGGTCGTCCACCAGGCGACGCCACTCGTGCGGGTGGTTCATCAGCGCTTGGACGCCGTTGCCGATGACGTTGACGGTGGCCTCGTGCCCCGCCATGAGCAGCAGCACGGCGGTCGCCACCAGCTCGTCCTCGGTCAGCTTCGCGCCGTCGGTGTCGGTGACCGCCACCAGGTCGGACACCAGGTCGTCACCGGGTGACGTGCGCCGCAGCGCGACCAGGTCCCGCAGGTAGGCGACGAACTCGGTGGCCGCGTGCTCGGCCGCCGCCCGCTTGTCCGCGGCCAGGTCGTACTCGTACATCTTCACGATGGCGTTCGACCACGGTTGCAGCAGCGCGCGGTCCCGGGCGGGCACGCCCAGCAGCTCGGCGATCACCTCGACCGGCAGGGGCGCGGCCACGTGCGACAGCAGGTCCGCCTGGCCCTCGGAGCCGATCTTGGCCACCAGCTCGTCCACCAGCCGGTCGGCCAGGTCCGCGATCCACGGCCGCAGCCGCTCCACGTGACCGCGACCGAACGCGGCGGCCACCAGCCTGCGCAGCCTGCTGTGCGTGGGCGGCTCGTTCTCCAGCAGCGAGTTGCGGTGCAGCAGGTTGAACGACGTGAACGCCTCCACCGGCTTCGCGTCGGTCCAGATGCGGCCCAGCGACCGGTGCCGGAGCACGGCCGAGGCCGCCGCGTGCGACACCGCGACCGCGACGCCCATCTCCTCGTGCCAGTGGACCCCGCCCTCCGCGCGCATCGCGGCGAACGCCGGGTACGGATCGGCGATGAACGCGGGATCGTGCTGGTCGAAGGGTGCCACGGTGACGGACGGTAGGTCTTGAGCCCGCCTCGCGTCCATCGGAGTGTGGTTGTTGTGGCAAACGTTCAGCGAGCTGTGACATGGAGTAGTCGAGTTGACCCCTTGCGTGCTCCACCAGGAGCATCCCTGTCGTGTCACCTGAAGTCGTCGCCCACCGCGGCGCGTCCACCCGCCGCCCCGAGCACACCCTCGCCGCCTACGAGCTGGCCCTGCGGCAGGGCGCGGACGGCCTGGAGTGCGACGTCCGGCTCACCAAGGACGAGCACCTCGTCTGCGTGCACGACCGCACGATCGACCGCACGAGCGGCGGCACGGGCGTCGTCAGCGCCCTGACCCTGGCCGAGCTGCGCCGCCACGACTTCGGCAGTTGGCACGGCGGCGAGCCCGCCGAGGTGCTCACGCTGGACGTGCTGCTGTCGCTGGCCGCCGACCACGGCAAGCGGCTGTTCGTCGAGACCAAGCACCCCGTCCGGCACGGCGGGCTGGTCGAGCGCAGGCTCGCCGAGCGGCTGGGCCGCCACCGGGTCGACGTGGTGATGATGTCGTTCTCCGTCCTGGCCGTGCACCGGTTCAAGCAGCTCAGGCCCGAGGTGCCGACGGTGCTGCTCTACGACCGCCTGTGGCCGAAGGTCAAACCCCACTTCGCCGACTACGCCGGACCCGGCGTTCACCTGCTCAGACGTCACCCGGGCAGGGGACGTGACGCCTACGTGTGGACGGTCGACGACCCGGCGGACATCGCGTTGTGCCGCGAGCGCGGTGTCCGGTTCCTCGCCACCAACAACCCGGAGGAGACGCGCGAGCTCCTTGCGGATAACTTGACGCCCGACCAGCCCTGAGGACGAGGAGGCGCGCGGTGGCGAAGCGGACGGCCGTGAAGACCAAGCCGGCGGACGGCGTCAACCCGCGGCAGCCGTGCCCGTGCGGCTCCGGCAAGCGCTACAAGGCGTGCCACGGTTCGGCGGGCGGCGCGGCGGACGTGATCGTCCCCCGGCCGTTCCAGGGCCTGGCCGCCGAGGCGGAGCTGATCGCGCTGCGCGAGTTCGTGCCCTCGGCCACGGTGAAGCTGCCGCTCAAGGACGACTCCGGCCGCGAGGTCGTGCTGGCGACCGTGCTGCCGATGGCGGCGGCGGGCCTGGTCCGCGCGGACGGCACCGCGTTCGTCGGCCTCCAGGTGCAGACCCGGTCCGGCGACCTCAGCCGCGACCTGGCCCGCGCCGTGCAGTGGGCGCGGGCCGCCAAGACCGGTGACGCGCTCGCGGTCGTCGGCCCGGACGACGGCTCGAACCCCGGCCGGCTTCAGGACCTGCTCGACCCCGACGCCACGCTGAGCCCCGAGCTGCACGCCGACTTCGCGTGGTGGCTGCCGCCGGACAACGAGCCCGCCGGCGAGGTCGCCCTGTCCCTGGAGCGCGCGAACGCCGCCATCCTGCCCACCGAGCGCCTCGACGCGCCGGGCGTCACGGCCGCCTACTGGGTCGACGCGGGCGACAAGGCGCACCTGCGGTGGGTCCGCCCCGAGCCGGAGGAGGCGCTGCTCGCGGCGCTCGCCCGGCTGTCCGTGCGCGGCGAGCTGGACCTGGGCGAGGGTTCCCGGTACGCCGGGTCGTTCCGCGCGCACGGCCTGCTCGTCCCCGTCTGGGACCTCGACCGCGAGCTGCACTCCAGCGAGTGGGCACCGGGCGCGGAGGCGTTGGGCAAGCGTTTGCAGGACGCCCTGAGCAGCCTCGACGCCGAACCGCTCACCGAGTCGGAGCGGCGGTCGCGCGACGGGCTGCGGGGCAGGCAGATCACCCTGCGCTGAACCTGTCCACAGGTATCCCCAGCTTTGTCCACAGGTTCCTGTGGACAAGTGAGGAGTCGGCGTGATCCTGCGGATCAGCACGAAGGCGGACTGGCGGCGTGCCCGCGAGGAGGGCGCGATCCCGCTCGACCTGGACGGTTTCGTGCACTGCTCGGACCCGGGCACGGTGCACCTGCCCGCCAACCGCCTGTACCGCGACCGGCACGACCTCGTGCTGCTCGTGGTCGACCCCGAGGGCCTGCCCGTGCTGTGGGAGCCGGGCGAGACCGAGGACGGCCCGTGGTTCCCGCACGTCTACGGGCCGATCCCGGCCGACGCGGTGGTGGCCGTGCACGAGTTCACCCCGGACGCCGACGGCGCGTTCCGGCCGCTGCCCGTTTTGTGACCTCGGTCTGAGGCAACCGACACCCCCTTTCGAGCGTGTCCTCTCCGACGGTGGCTGAGGGGCCACCGCCGGAGGGGGTTTCGAGGTGACCGCGGTCTTGCCGGGGGAGAGGGCCACCGATCGTGGCGGGGGGACGACGGCCGACTTCGCCGAGTTCGTGCGGATGTCGTTGCCGGGGCTGGTGCGCTACGGGCACGCGTTGACCGGCAACCCGCACGACGCGGGCGACCTGGTGCAGTCGGTGCTGGAGAAGGTCGGCGCGCGGTGGTCGGGGGTGCTGCGCAAGGGCGAGCCCCTGGCGTACGTGCGGCGGTCCATGGCGAACGCCAACACCAGCCGGTGGCGGCGTCGGCGGCGCGAGGACCTGGTGGCGGAGTTCCCGGACGCGGTCGCCGCGGTGGGCCAGGACCGGCTGGAGCACGAGCCGCTGTGGCAGGCGTTGCGCGCGCTGCCGCCGCGTCAGCGGGCCGTGGTGGTGCTGCGCTTCTACGACGGCCTGTCCGAGGCCGAGATCGCCCACGCGCTCGGCGTGTCCGCGGGCACGGTCAAGAGCCAGAACAGCAAGGCCATGGCGACCTTGCGCGCACGACTGGGGGAGTCGGGGTGAACATCGAGGAGGAACTGGGCCGGTTGCTGCGGGACGACCGGCTGGACCTGGCCGTGAGGCCGGACGCGACCGAGGTGGTCGTGGCGGGTGCGCGCCGGGTGCGTCGCCGGCGGACCGCGGTGGTGGGCGTGGCCACGGCGGTCGCGCTGGTGGCGAGCGGGTGGGGCGTGACCGCGTTGAGCGGCTCGTTGAGCCTGCCGCCCGTGGACCCCGCCGTGCCGCTGACCACCACCACGACCACGTCGACCACCGTCGCGGCGTCCGGGGGGACGACCGTGGAGGTGCCGCCGCACACCGTGGTGGAGACGGTCACGGTGACGGTGACCAAGGGGCCGTCGCGGCCGGACCTGGGCTACGGGCCGGTGAAGTTCGGCATGACCGAGCAGGAGGTGGCCGGCACCGGCCTGGTGACGCGGGCGGCGGGCGGCGAGTGCGCCGCGTTCACCTGGACGAGTGATCCGGGCACGGTGAACGCCGTGCTGGTGGCGCGGGGGCGGGGCGTCGTGCGGATCAAGCTGCCGGCGGGTGGCAGGACGTCGGCGGGCATCGGGGTCGGCGCGCCGCTGGCCGAGGTGCGGGAGAAGTACCCGGCCGGGGAGCTGGGTTACGGGGGGGACCGCTTCAGCGTGGCCATGACGGGGGACGTCGGCTGGCAGTACGTGTTCGTGCTGGACGCGGAGCGGGTGGTCGAGATCCGGATGCAGCGGCTGACCGCCGACTGCGCACAACAGGGGGAACAGCGATGAAGGTCATGGGCGTGGTGCTGGCACTGGCGGGTGTGGCGATGATGGCCTGCACGGCGCAGGACGCGTCGATCGGTACGGCGTCGTCCGCGGTGCCGACGACGACCGCGGCGGCTTCGACCACCGTGCCGTCGAGCACGTCGGCCGCCGCGCCGAGCACCGTCACGGTGCGGTCCACGGTGACCAGCACCGTGGAGGAGACCGTGGTGGTGGACACGACGCCGGTGCTCGGCCACGACGGGCTCGGTGTGATCAAGCTCGGCATGACCCGCGAGCAGCTCCTGGCGACCGGCCTGGTCGGGGAGCCGACGACGCGGATGAGCGCGGAGTGCGACATGTACCCGCTGAAGTCCGGCAACGGCTCCGCGTGGATCCAGGACGGCAAGGGCCTGATGGCGATCCTGGTGGAGTACGGCGCGGTGACCGCCGAGGGGCTGCCGGTCGACATCGGTCCCGCCGACGCGCGGCTGGCCCGGACGTACCCGGCCGGTGAGCCCTGGGAGAACGGCGGCGGTGTGGTGGCCGCCTTCCGGGTGTGGGTGAGCGACGACGTGAGGTACACGTTCCGGGGCAGCACCTCGCTGACCCGCCGGGGTCAGGCATGCTTCAGCTGATGCGCCGCGGGTAGGTCCGAGCGGAGGATGGACCGATGAGGCAGCTGGTCGTGCTGGCGGTTCTCCTCCTGCTCACCGCCTGCGAGCCGCCCGCCCGGGACGTCACCGCGACGTCCGGGGCGGGTGGCACGGCCGTGCTCGACTCGCGCGGCGTCGGGGCGGTGCGGCTGGGCATGACGTCGGCCGAGCTGGAGGCCACCGGCGAGATCGGCGGCGACGTGACCACGCCGGAGTTCTCCTGCGTGATCCGGGAGCTGAAGGCCGTGCGCGGCTGGGTCGGCCTCCAGGACGGCGTGGCGGTGGAGATCCGGGTCGACGCGGACGCCCGCACGCCCGAGGGGCTGCGCATCGGCGACTCGCGGACGCGCATGCACGAGGTCTACCCCGGCGTGGAGCAGTACCCGCACGGCTTCGTCCGGCCGCTGGACGCCGAGACCGGGTACAAGTTCTTCTTCGAGAACGCGGGCGACACGCTCACCGGCATCGGCCTGGTCCGGGCCGACCGGGGCTGCCTGACCTGACCACGCCGCGACGCCCGCCACCGGGGAGGTGACGGGCGTCGTCCGCTGTCGTCGGTGGGTTCCTACAGGGCGCCGCCCGCGGCCCTGGGCGCGCCGCCGTCGGCCTCCTCGCCCACGGACTCGCGGGTCAGGAAGTTCTCCACGTGGAACAGGTTGCCGTCGGCGCGGTCGATCACGGTGAGCAGCGTGCTCATCGACGCGACCTCCTCCACCTGCTCCTTCAGGAACCACTGGAGGAACTGCTCGCCGATGTAGTCGCCCTCGTCGCGGGCCGTCTTGGCCAGCGCCACGATCTGCTCGGTGACGTTCTTCTCCTGCTCCAGCGCGAGCGCGACCGGCTCCCGCGGCGCGGTGAAGTCGTTGCGCACGTCGTCCACCCCGGGAATGGACACCGGCAGTCCGTTGTCCATCAGGTACTGCACGATCATCATCGCGTGGTTGCGCTCTTCCAGCGCCTGCTTGTAGAAGTGCGACGCGAGGCGCGGCAGGTCGTTGGCGTCGAACCAGACCGCGATGGCCACGTACTGCTGCGAGGCCGTGAACTCGTTGCGCACCTGCTCCTGAAGCAGGCCGTGGAACTTCGAGGAACGCGCGGCGGAAATCTTCTTCAAGTTGACAGCCATGTCAGCAGAATAACCGGAAGTGCGCTTTAATGCATTGCAGGTAAGGCTTACGAAGGTAAGGAAAGGGTTGCCGAAGAAAGCTTAGGCAACCCTTTCCGGCATTCGTTCAGACCAGTGGCGCGCGGTCGATCGGGCACGACATGCAGCGCGGCCCGCCCCGGCCGGAGCCCAGCTCGGAGCCGCTGATCCGGATCACCTCGACGCCCGCGTCCTCCAGGCGCGCGTTCGTCTCCACGTTCCGCTCGTAAGCCACGACGAGGCCCGGCCCGACGGCCAGCGTGTTGTTCCCGTCGTCCCACTGCTCGCGTTCGGCGGTCACCGGGTCGAGCCCGGTGTCGATCACGCGCAGCTTCTCGATGCCCATCGCCTCGGCCGCCGCGTCCAGGAACGGCCGCCGGTCGTCCACCACGACGCCGCCCGCGCCGTCGGACCGCACGGGGAAGGCGAACAGGTTGTCCCGCACCGCCGGGTACATCACCACGGCGTCCCGGTCGACCATCGTGCACACCGTGTCCAAGTGCATGGTCGCCCGCTCCTGCGTGATCGGCACCGCCAGCACGGTGTGGGCCAGGCCGTCGGCCAGCGCGGACCGGGCGAACGACTCCGCGCCCGCCGGCGTGGTCCGCTCGCCGACGCCGATCGCCAGCACGCCCGGCGCGAGCAGCAGCACGTCACCGCCCTCGACCGGCGCGGAGTGCGCCCCGTAGGCGCGGCCGGTCTTGCGGAACCGCGGGTGGTAGGCGTAGATCAGGTCCGTCAGCGCGGTCTCCCGGTCGCGCGCGGGCAGCGCCAGCGACGTGATCGCGACCCGGTCGCCCACCCACACCGACGAGTCGCGGGTGAACAGCAGGTTCGGCAGCGGGTCGACCGCGAAGTCGATCGGGTGGTGCATCTTGCGCACCAGCGACGCGCCCTCCGCGGCGGGCAGCTCCTCGAACGTCATGCCGGTCATCAACGCGGTGGCCAGCTGGTCCGGGCTGATCGACGCCAGGTGCGAGCGCAGCGCGTCGGCCAGGTCGATGCCCAACCGTCGCTCGTTGACCGCGCTGTGGATGCCCGCGATCCGGGCCCGGTCGTCGTGCAGCGCGTCGACCAGCAGGTCGGCCAGCAGCAGCACCTCGACGCCGCGCCCGCGCAGCAGCTCGGCGAACGCGTCGTGCTCC
The DNA here is from genome assembly GCF_021390395.1 of Saccharothrix sp. S26. Classification (GTDB taxonomy): domain Bacteria; phylum Actinomycetota; class Actinomycetes; order Mycobacteriales; family Pseudonocardiaceae; genus Actinosynnema. Next base: position 176,374 of record NZ_JAJUWT010000011.1, on the reverse strand, counting down.
TCCTGGGCCCGGTCGACCCACGGCACGCCGTCGAACAGCAACTGGTCGTTGTTGCGCGGGGTGAGCCGTTTGAGCTCGGCCCCGGGCCGGTGCAGCAGCACCGTGCGCAGGGGGCCGACTTCGCTGTCGACGCGCGGCGCGGGTGCCGGCTCGCCGTCGGTGGACGCGGTCTGGGCGATGTGCGCAGTCACGTCCCCGAGGGTAACCCCAGGTCGGTCGGATCAGCAGCTCAGAGTGGCCTGTACCGGCGAAGCTCGATCATATGACGCCCTCGTAATGGCGATTCGTTGTGCAAATCGCGGGGTTGACCCGAAGAACGTTGCGTTGTGACGTGGACTACCGGTCCGAGGGCCTGGTTGCGGGATGATCGTGTTCTACCGGGGAGGATCAGTGGCGGACTTCCGCTTGTTCATCGACGCGCCGGGCCAAGCCGCCTCGGCGACGAGCCAGTTGCTGCAAGAGCTGGTCAGGGGCGCGAAGGTCGACGCGCGGCCCGCGCCCGCCGAGTCGCCGGACGGCGCGAAGAGCGGAGCCGGCGCGACCCTGGCCGAACTCGTGCTCAACGGCGCGCTGCCCGCCGCGGTGGCCGCCGCCGTCGCGTCCGTCGTCACGTCGTTCGTGCAGCGCGGCAGCGCCCGCAAGGTGACGATCAAGGACGGCGACGACGAGATCACCGTCGAGGGCGTGGACGCCCGCTCGCAGAAGGCGCTGCTGGAGGCGTGGCTGCGCGAGCGCGAGGGCGAGGGGTGAGGTGGGCCGGCACGCCCTGCTGGTCGCCACCGGTCGGTACGAGGACGTCCGGCTGAGCCGGCTGCGCGCGCCGGAGCAGGAGGTGGACCGGCTCGCCGCCGTGCTGGAGGACCCCGACGTCGGCGGCTTCACCTCGGTCCAGGTGCTGCGCGACCGGACCGACCAGGAGATCCGCCGCGCCGTGGAGGACGTGCTCGCGCCGCGTGAAGCCGACGACCTGGTGCTGCTGTACTTCTCGTGCCACGGCCTGACCACGGCCGCGCGGCGGCTGTACTTCGCCGCGTCGAACACCGAGCAGGACCGGCCCGCCGGCACCGCGATCCCCCGCTCGTTCCTCAACGAGCAACTGGAGGACTGCCGGGCGTCCGGCCGGATCCTGCTGCTGGACTGCTGCTTCAGCGGCGCGTTCGCGGAGGGGTTCAAGGCGGCCGGGACGAACGTGCTGGACGAGGAGGTCGGCGCGGGCTACGTGGTGATGACCGCGTCCAACGCCTACGAGTACGCGTTCGAGCAGGACTCGCTGTCGCTGGACGCGCCGGTCGCGTCGCTGTTCACCGACGTGCTGATCGAGGGCCTGACCAGTGGGGCCGCCGATCTGGACGGCGACGGGTGGGTCGACGCGGACGAGCTGTTCAAGTACGCGCGGGGCGAGGTGCGGGCACGCCGGCCGGACCAGACGCCGCAGTACTTCGCGCACGGCTCGTCGCAGCCGTTGCGGATCGCGCGGGCAGGCCCGAACGCGGGACGCCGGCCGCGGGGCAAAGCCTCGTACACGTCCGGGCAGTGGCTGGTCGCGCGGGGCTTCCGGGCGGCCGCCGAGCCGGTGTGCGCGACGTTGGGCCCGATGGGGCGGCGGGCCGTGGTGTTCGTGGACCGGCGGCCGGTGGAGCTGTCCGACGCGTCGGCGATCGCGGCCGCGTTCCAGCCGGACGACCCGCGCGACTGGCTCGGCGCGGAGTACGTGCGCGACCTGGTGGCCCGGGTGCGGCGGGAAGCGGGCGACGGGGCCGCGTCGGCGGTGGCGGTGGCCCGCGGCGCGATCGGCGGGCTGGTCGACGCGATGCGGGACGGGCACAACCCGGTGCGGCTGATGCGCGGCGTCACGGCCGCCGCCGACCGCGCGGTCGAGCTGATCGCGGACGAGGTGGCGCGGCCGTTGGCGGACGGCGACGTCGGCGTGGTGGCGACGGCGGCGTCGGGTGACGCCGAGGTCGGCTCGGTGGTCGAACGGGTGGTCGCGGTCACCGGGCCGCGCGGGCCCGTGCTGGTGGAAGAGGGTCGGGGCTTCGGGCTCGACTTCGACCTCCGCCGAGGGCTGCGGTTCGACAGCGGGTACGCCTCCAGCGTGTTCGTGACCGACCCGGCCCGTGACGAGGCGGTCTTGGAGCAGCCGCGCGTCCTGCTGGTGAGCGGACCCCTGTCCACCGCGGTCGGGAAGGTGCTCGGGGAACTCCTCGGCGTCGGCTTGTTCGTGGTGTGCGAGGCGTTGCCGCACGACGCCCTCGCCGTGTTGGCGCGGTCGCGCAAGCCGGTCGTGGCGGTGGTGGCCGACCAGCGGCGGCTGACCGAGCTCCAGGAGACGGTCGGCGGCACGGTCCTCGACGCGGACTTCCTCCAGACCACGACCCCGCGGTCGTTGGGGCAGGCCGAGAAGGTCGTGGCCACCTCCCGCGAGACCTTCGTCCACGGCAGCCGGTCCCGAGGTGGTGAGGCGGCCGCCGTGATCCGCGCCCCCGCCGCGACCGCGCCGATCGTCGAACGCGCCGTGCGCGCCGTCCGCAGCGCGGCCGGCGAGGGCGTGATCCGGGGCGGCGGCGTGGGCCTGGCCGAGCTGGGAGCCCTCCTGGCCCGGCACGCCACCGGCACCCCCGAGGAGGTCGCCGGGTGGCGCGCCTTCGCCGCCGCCCTCGCCGAACCGGCTCAGCGGATCGCCGACAACGCCGCCGTGCCCGTCGCCGACCTCGACCCGACCCCGCTGGACTCGGCCGGCGTCGCCCGCACCGCGGTCACCGCAGCCGCCCGGACCGCCGCCCGCTTCCTGCTGGTCGGCTGACCGCCGGCCTCACCCGATGAACCGCACGTCGGGGTGCCGCGGCGAGTCACCCCGGAACAGGCCGCCGTCACGCCCCTTCAGGTGCAGGTCGAAGAACGCGGCGAAGTAGTCGTGCTGCGCGGCCAACGACCGGGTGGCGTCGATCTCGCCCACGACCTCCCGCCGCTTGTCCGGCGTGATCACGCCACCCATCTGCGGCACGGCGAACTGGAGGTCGGTGAAGCCGTAGTGGGTGCCCCGGTCGAAGTGCAGGTCCCGCTTCCAACCCCGCTGGTTGGACCAGAACTGCGCCCACGTGGGGTCGAACTCGGGCGTCCGGTGCGAGTGCTCGGTCCACGTGCCGGTCGCCGGGTCCAGGAAGTCCGCGCCGACCAGCATGAACGGCCGGTCCAACCCGCGCGTCACGACCTCGCCCGGCCCGGTCCCGTGCGCCATGGCCCCGTCCACGTTGATCCCGGCGTCGAACCGCCGGTCGCGCACCATCGCCTCGCCCGCGGTGAACCCGCCGTAGGAGTGGCCGAACACGCCGACCCGCGACAGGTCCAGCGCCCGCCCCAACCCGCGCGGCAACGGGTCGCCTTCCGCGTCCGGGTTGTGGCCGCGCGCGACCCGCTCCAGCTCGTCGAGCACGAACCGCGTGTCGGCCACCCGCGCCTCCAACGCGGTCGTGACCAGGGCGGGGTCGCCCGGGTCGACCGACGGCAGCACCACCCGCCCGCCGGGGAACTCCACCGCCAGCGACTCGTGCGTGTGCGACAACGACACCACCACGTACCCGCGGCCGGCCAGGTCGTCGGTGATGCCCGCGTTCAGCTCCCGCGGCGACCCGAAACCGGGCGAGAACAGCACGACCGGCCACCGGCCGAGCACGGGCGCGCCGGTCCGGGCGTGCCGCCGCGCCGAACCCCAGTCCACCGACCCGGACGGCACGCCCAGCTGCTCCGGCTTCGCCGCCTCCACGTCGACGGCCGCCGCCACCCCCGAGGACATCCACGGCGCGCGTGCGGCGTCGGACCGGTGCGCGGGATAGGTGACGGTGACCATCACCTCGCGCCGGTCCGCCGGCCGCCACGGGTCCGGCCGCCGGTCCACCAGGTGCAGGTCCACCGTGCCGACGGCGTGGTGCCCGCTCGGCTCCGGCATGGTGATCGGCACGCCCGTGCCGGCGGCGGCCGGTGCCGCCGAGCCCAGAGCGGCGATGGCCGCGACGACCAACGCCGTGGTGCGCATCATGGAGATCCCCCTTCGTCGGATCACCCGATGCTGTCGCCCGCGGCGGTCGGCACGCGTCCACCCGCCGGATGATCGTCGGGTAGGCCCCGCGAAGGACTCAGGGCAACCAGGACACGTGCCCGCGCAACACCGTGTAGCCGACGAACGCCACCACGTCGAGCAGCGCGTGCGCCACGACCAGCACCCACAGCCGGTTGGTGCGCTGCCACACCTTCCCGAACACCAACCCCATCACCACGTTGCCGACGAACCCGCCGAACCCCTGGTACAGGTGGTAGGAGCCGCGCAGCACCGCGCTGGCCAGCAACGCCGTGTTCTCGCGCCACCCGAGCTGCCGCAGCCGGGTGATGAAGTACCCGACCACCAGCACCTCCTCCGCCCACGCGTTGCCGATCGCGGACAGCACGAGCACCACCGCGCGCCACCACGAGGAGTCCAACGTGGACGGCAGCACGGCCAGGTTCAGCCCCAGGTTCCACGCGACCAGGTAGAACACCAGCCCCGGGATGCCGATCACGGCGGCCAGCCCGAGGCTGCCCAGCGCGTCCGGCCCGATCCGGGTGCGGTCCAGGCCCAGCGCCTTCAGCTTGATCCCGCCCTGCCACAGCAGGTACAAACCCAAACCGCCCCACGCGGCCAACTGCGCCACGCTCAGCAACTGCGCGACGAAGTCCAGCAGGTCGAACCGCGCCTGCGGGACGTTGATCGCGACCTTCTGCTCGTTGAGCGGCACGGGTTGCAGCAGGCTGTCCAGCAGCCGCACCAGGCTGCGCGCACCGGACAACCCGAGCGTCACGGCGAAGACGAGCAGCAGTTCCAGCCGATGGCCGCGGCGCGTCCGGAGGTCTTCGTCCACCCGCGTACGTTAACGGCGTTGCGCCAGGAACGGGCACCCCATCAGGCGACGCAGCTCCACGGCCAGCTCCTGCGCCGTGCCCACCGGCCGGGAGAACGCGATCCGCACGTCGTGGTCGGAGTCCGCCATCTCCACCCGCAGCCGCAAACCGAACCGGTCCAACCCCAGCGGCCGCACGTGACCGCCCCGCAGCTCCTCCGGCAGGTGTTGCGCCAACTGGCCCACCACGTCCCGGTGCGACAGCTCCAGGTGACGCAGCCAGTGGTCCTCGTGCGCGGCGAACGGGTCCGGCTCCGCCTGCGCGAACAGCTCCGGCCGCAACGACGTGGTGCCCTCCGCGTCGGCCACCACCAGCGAAGCGGGCGAGAGCCGCAACGCCGACGCGCCGTGCCCGAGGTCGAGCAACCGCGGGTCCGGCCGCGTCTCCGCGATCTCGAGACCCGCCTCACGGGCCTCCTCGACGCTGAGCGCCCGCAGCCAACCCGTGATCCACAGCAAGCCCCGGACCGGCTCGCGCAACGGCACGGGAGCCTGGTCGGCCAGCTCCAGCATCGCGGTCAGCTCACCCCGGCGGGCCGCCTCGACCAGCGGGTGCTCGTCGGGCAGCACGATCGTCGCGACGCCGTGCGGGTGGACGTGGTGCAGCACCGGCGTGATCCGGCTGTCCGCGCCGTCGGACGGCAACAGGGCCGCGCGCCCACCCCGGGCGGCGATCGTGCGGGCCCGCTCCGCCGCGTGCGGTGCAGGCGGTCGACGTGTCTCGTTCACCCGCTCACCTCCCAACTTAGGGCAGCCTAACTTGATGGGCCCGGTGGCGGAAGTCCCACGACCGGCTGAGCCGTCCGGTTGGCCGATTCGGCCGACCCGCCACCGCCGTAACCTTGGCATGATCTCCGGCTCCACCGGCGGAGGTGGCTCGTGCCCGTGCCGAACAAGCCCTCCACCCTCGGCCCGGCCCTCGACGACCGGTGGACCCGGTACTGCCTCGAGATCGCCGGCCGGCGGGCGTTCGGCTGGGTCGTCGTCGGCGCGGTCGCGTTCGTGCTGCAACTCGCGCTCATCCTCGTGTTCGCCGTGGACACCGCCCTGCCGGCCGCGCTGCTGCTGTTCTCCGTGCTCGTCCTCGGCTACGGGCTCACCCGCCGGCCACCGCGCACCGAACTGCTCGGCGACCACGCCTGGGTCCACGTCCGCGTCCACTGGAGCGCCGGGCTGCTCGTCGTGCACGGACCCCGACCGCTCGTGCTCGACGTCAGCGCCGGACCCCTGGCCCGCGGCCGGATCAACCGGCACCGGCGCGCGTGGGTCGTCGCACCCGACCGCACGGGCAACACCGTGGTCACGTTCCGCGGCGTGCCCAAGCTGTTCCCCGCCAAGGTCGTGCGCCGCTGAGTTTGCCGACCACCTATTCGGTTACCCCGGGGGCGGACATCTGGTTTCCTGGGAGCAGTGGTGGGCGAGGCTTGGGTGGACAAGTGCCTGACCAGTGCGGATCGCCGCGCGGTCGGGTTCATCGGGCTGGCGGTGCTCGCCTTCCTGACCGTGTGGGTCGTGTCCGAGTGGACCGGCTCCCGCTGGGTGTTCCTGCTCACGCCGCTGTGCGTCGAGTTCGCCGTGCCCGGACTGCGTCACTTCTTCTCCCGGCGCGCCCTGCGCCGGCTGCTCGACACCTACCCCCGGCACGCCGTCTCGGTGCACTTCGTGCCCGGTCGCACCCGCGTCGGACGGCAGGCGTACCTCGAGACCGACAGCTCCGACCGGACGTTCCTGCGCCTGGCCGAGATCCCCGAACGGGCCCGCGAGAACATCCGCCGCGGCGGCCGCGTGTGGCTCGCCGGACCCGACCCGAACGGCCGGGCCGCCGTGCTGACCCGCGGCGCGCCGTTCCTCACCCTCGGCCGCGTCGTCATCCGGTGAGTCAGCGGCCCACCGGGATGCCGCTCTGCTCCGCCCAGGCCGCCACGTCCTCCCGGCGCAACGCCGTCGCCAGCAGGTCGGGGAACCGGTCCGGCGTGCAGGCGAACGCGGGCGCCCCCAGGTCCGACAGCTTCGCGGCCAGCTCGTGGTCGTACGCGGGCGTGCCGCTGTCGGACAACGCCAGCAGCACCACCACCGTCACCCCGCTCTGCACCAACTCCCGCACCCGCCGCTGCAACTCCCGCGCCACACCCCCCTCGTACAGGTCGCTGATCAGCACCATCACCGTGTCCGTGGGGCGGCGCACCAGCGACTGGCCGTAGGCGACGGCGCGGTTGATGTCCGTGCCGCCACCCAACTGCGTGGAGAACAGCAGGTCCACCGGGTCCTTGAGCTGCTCGGTCAGGTCGACCACCTCGGTGTCGAAGACGACCAGCTTCGTGTCCACGGCCTTGAGGGACGCCAACGACGCGCCCAGCACCGCGGAGTAGACGACCGACTCCGCCATCGACCCGGACTGGTCGACCAGCAGGATCACGTCCCGCAGCGAAGCCTGGCGGCTGCGCCGGCTGTGGCCGACGAGATCCTGCACGACCACCGTGCCCTGGTCGGGCTGGTAGTGGCGCAGGTTCCTGCGGATCGTGCGGTGCCAGTCCACATCGGACAGGCGGGGGCGGCTGGTGCGGCGGGAGCGGTCGATCGCGCCGTGCACGGCGGCGAGCAGGCGGTCGGCCAGCTTGCGCTCGATGTCCTCCACCACCTTGCGCACCACGGCCCGCGCGGTCTCCCGGGTGCGTTCGGGGATGGCGCTCGACAGCGAGACCAACGTCCCGACCAGGCTCACGTCCGGCTCGACGCTCGACAACAACTCCGGCTCCAACAACAACTGCCGCAACCCCAACCGCTCCACGGCGTCCTTCTGCATCACCTGCACCACGGAACTGGGGAAGTACGTGCGGACATCCCCCAACCACCGGTGCAACACCGGCGACGACCCACCCAACCCCGCACTCCGCTTGCCACCGGCCTCCGCCGGCTCCCCACCGCCGTACAACCCGGTCAACGCCGCATCCCGCCGCTGATCGTCCTCCCCGAGCCCCCCAAGATCACCGGCCGCCGCCCCCAACAACAACCGCCACCGCCGCTGCCTCTCAACCGCGTTGTCCTGCTGCGACACCCGACCACCACCGTCCCGGCCACCCGAGGCCCTCTGTCACACCATCGGGTGATCATCGCCCGACAATGTACGGAAACACCGTTACCGCCCCTCGGTTAAAACATGAGGAGCCCCGACCAACCACCCCCGTGCCCACCCCGCCCCGACCCAGCCCTCAGGACCACCGGCCCCTCGCCGCCCCTGCCCCGAGCCACCCCCGGCCGCCGACCGCACCCGGCCGCCGACCGCACCCCGCGGGCCGCACCAGCGCCCCCATCCGCCAGTCGTGCCGCCGCCAGTCGTGCCGCCGACCGCCTCCGCGCTGGCCGTGCCTCCGCTGGCCGGACCACCGCGAGCCCTCGCCGGCCATCGCGCCACCGGCCACACCGCCGCGAGCCCTCGCCGGTCGTGCCACTGCCGGTCGTGCCACTGCCGGCCACACCGCCGCCAGCACCCGTCGGCCGTGCCGCCCCCATCCCCGGCCCCCGCGTCACGCGCCTGCCCCCAGCAGATCGCGCACGTGACCCACGAGCCGCGCCGCCAGCTCCTCGTCCCAGTCACCGGCCGCCACGGCACCACCCGCCGCCGACCCCTTGACCCGGTCGCCCAGCATCCGCCGCTCGGCCGGGCTGAACTCGCCCACCGCCCGGCGCAACAGCGGCAGCGCCGCCGCGAAATCCGCCCCCGACAGGCCGGTCAACCACTCGTCCACGACGCCGAACAGCCGCGGATCTGCGGTGAGCAAAGCGGCTGAGCCGCGCAGGAAGCCCGCCACGAACGCCGTCGCCCCGGCCGCCAGCGAGACCGCCCGGTGCAGGCGGGTGGCCACCTCGTCGGAGTCCAGCGCGCCCGTCTCCCACAGCAGCCGGGTCGCGCGGCCCGTTGGCAGGCCATGCGCGTCCGGCATCGCGACCAGCGCCCTCAACGCCCGCTGCCACGTGTCGCGGTGCTCGTCGTCGGCGGCCAGGCGAACCGCGTCGTCCGCGCCCTCCACCGCCCGCACCGCGCGTTCCGCCGTGTCCTCGTCCACCCCGCGGCACGCCAGCGGCAAGCCGACCGCGCCGCGCGCCAGCAACCCGTGCAGGGCAACGCGAAGCAGCTCCGGGTCCGTGCCGCGCACCGAGCCGTAACGCACCGTCGTGGCCAGGTCCGGCAGGGCGGACAGCAGTTCCAGGGCGTCGGTCGCGGCGGCGGCGCAGCGGTCCAGTGCCTGGCGCGACGCGGCGACGGCCTCCGGGATCTCGCACCCCACGGCCTGGCCCAGGGCCTCGGCGGCGTCGACCACGCGGGTGGCCGCGGCGGCACGCGTGATCAGCACGGTGCGGGCGGCCGCCTCGACGGTCGTGCCGTGCCGGGCGGCGACGGCCAGCGCCACCGCGAACTCCGGCCGCCACTGCAACTGCCACGCCTCGGCGAACGTGCCCAAGGTCCGGGTCGTGTCCGGCGTGCCCCACGGCACGTCGAGCACCTCCAAGCGCCGCAACAACTTCGAGCGCTCACGATCGGTGTCCTTGCGCAGGTCGAAGCGCACCTGCTTGACCGCGGCACCGGCGGGCATCCGCAGCCGGCGCTGCAACCGCGCCAGGTCCGCCGCCAGCGGCGAGGTCGGCACGTCCTCGCCCACCTCGCCCAACCGCTCACCGACCACCAACTGCTCGTGCACCAGGCGAAGCGGCGTCGCGTCACCGCCGCACAGCACCGCGAGAGCCGCCTCCATCACCTCCGACAACCCGGGCGACGGCCGCCCCCGCATCGCGGCCAACGCGTCCGCCAACCGCACCGCCTCCACCGCGCTCGCCGTCGACGCCGGCAAGTCCTCCGCCCGCAACACCGCGCACGCCTTCGCGAACCACCGCGGCACGGCGTCACCGCGTTCGGCGCACTCCCACAAGTGCGCGTACCACCCCGGTGAAGCCACACCCGCGCCATACCCGGACGACGCCGCCAACCGACCGTGGCTCCACGGCACCCAAGTCCCCGACACCTTCCTGCGCGGCAACCCCTTCAACGCCGCGGCGTCCACCGAAGCGGGCGGCAAGGTGCGCAGCGCGGGTACGTGCCAAGCCCCGGCCACCACCGCGATCGGCCCCTCGACGTCCTTCAACGCCTGCCGGACGTTCTGCCGCATCGCGGCCTCCCGGCGCAACGTGCGCGCGTCCACCTGGTCGGCGAACTCCTCCCGCAACGCGCCCATCGCCTCCGCGACCGCCTCCGCCAGGTCACGCGGGTCGGTGTGGTGCTCGACCACGTCCTCCCACCAGCGCTCCGGGTCGTCGAACCCCGCCGCCCGCGCCAGGGTGCCGAGCGGGTCGACCGCCGCCTTCGGCTCGTCGTCAGGCGACTCGGGCTCCGGATCGTCCAGCGACGCGGCGGCCGGCAGGTCGAAGAACCGCACCGGCACACCGTTGGCGTGCGCCCACGTCATCGCCCGCCACTCCGGCGAGAACTCCGCGAACGGCCAGAACGCGGCCCGCGCCGGCTCCGCCTCGTCGTGCAGCAACAACGCCACCGGCGGCGTCAGGTCCGGCACGTGCGGCAGCAGGGCGTCACCCTCCGGTGGGCCCTCGATCAGCACCACCTCCGGCCGCACCGCCGCCAACGCCGCCGCGACCATGCGCGCCGATCCCGGGCCGTGGTGCCGGATCCCGAGCAGCGTCACCCGCGTGGGCAACGGCTGGTCGCGCGCCATCAGCCCACCAGGTCCTGGCACGCCCGGTACAGGTCACGCCACTCGGCGCGCTCCTTCACCACCGCCTCCAGGTACTCCTGCCACGCCGCCGTGTCCGACACGCGGTCCTTCACCACCGCGCCCAGCAGCCCCGACGCCAGCTCGTCCGCGGTGATCGTGCCGCTGCCGAAGTGCCCGGCCAACGCCATCCCGCTGGTCACCACCGAGATCGCCTCGGCCGTGGACAGGCTGCCGCTCGGCTTCTTCAACTGCGTGCGGCCGTCCACAGTGGACCCGTTGCGCAGCTCGCGGAATATCCGCACCACCCGGCGCACCTCCTCCAGCGCGGGCGGCTCGGCGGGCAGCTGCAACGCCCGACCGAGCTGCGCGGCCCGTGCCGACACGATCTCCACCTCGTCGTCCTCGGTCGCGGGCGGCGGCAGCACGACGGTGTTGAAGCGCCGGGCCAACGCCGACGACATCTGGTTCACGCCCCGATCGCGGTCGTTCGCGGTCGCGATCACGGTGAACCCGGGCACCGCCTGCACCTGGATGCCCAGCTCCGGGATCGGCAACGTCTTCTCCGACAGGATCGTGATGAACGAGTCCTGCACCTCCGCCGGCATCCGGGTCAGCTCCTCGACGCGCACCACCGCGCCCTCGCGCATCCCCGTCATCACCGGGCTCGCCACCACCGCTGCCTCCGACGGCCCCTCGGCGATCAACCGCGCGTAGTTCCAGCCGTAGCGGACCTGGTCCTCGCCCGTGCCCGCGGTGCCCTGCACGACCAGCATCGAGTTGCCGCTCACCGCCGCCGCGATGTGCTCGGACAGCCACGACTTCGCCGTGCCCGGCACGCCGACCAGCAACAACGCCCGGTCGGTGACCAACGTGCCCACGGCCACCTCGACCAGCCGCCGGTCGCCGACGTACTTCGGCGTGATCACCGTGCCGTCGGCCAGCGTGCCGCCGAGCACGTAGGTGACCACCGCCTGCGGCGACATCCGCCACCGCGGCGGGCGGGGCCGGTCGTCCGCCGCCGCCAGGGCCGCCAGCTCGGCGGCGTACTGCTGTTCCGCGGCGGGCCGCAGCACGGGTTCGGTGGTCACTGGCTTTCCTCCCGGTGGTTGAACGCCTCGCGCAGCTGCATGCGCAGGCGCAGGACGTCGAGTTCGACGGTGTGCTCGGGCCAGCGCTCGGTGATGCGGGCCCAGTTCGCGCCGAGCACTTCGGCGTCACCCCTGGCCAACAGCACCGCGGGCGGCCGGCCGGCGCGCCACCTCGGGTCGCGCATCCCGGCGTAGCGGTCGAGCAGGTCCGCGGTCGCCCGCGCGCTCCACGGCGCCGGCAACTGCGAGCAGGCGTGGTCGAGCAGGTCGTAGTTCCACTGCCGCGACACCTCCACGACGGTGCGCGCGGCCAGCTCGGCGGGCAACCCGCCGAGCATCTCCAACTGCTCCATCCCGGTCAGCGACCGCGTCGCCGCCACCGCCCACGGCCGGGCGTCGTCGGCGAGCTTCAGGTTCTGCGCCACGCCCCGCAGCAACGCGCTCGCCCACGGCCCGCGGGCCAGCACGGCGGCCGCGCCTTCGTCGTCGGTGTCGAGCCGGCGGGTCCAGTGCTGCGGCGGCACGCTCGCCGCCGCACCGCGCAACCGACCGGCGACACCGGCCTCGGAACCGTCTTTCATCAGGTCACGGGCCTCGTCCGGCTCGGGTGCGAGCTCGGCCCACAGCTCGTCGGACTGCACGTCGAACCCGTCGGCGGTCAGCCACAGACCGCGGTGCAGGCGTTCGGCGGCACGTTCGGCCAGGGCGGACGTCGGCAGCGTGCGCAGCAGCCGCAACGCCTCGTCGTGCACGCCGATCGCGCGGTCGTCCAGCGCGCGCTCGAGCAGCGGCTCGTCGTCCGGGCCGAGACCGGCCTCCAGGGCGCTGACGAGCACCTGGCGGTCGGTGGCGCGGCGTTGGACTTCGAACTGGGCGGCCAGGAACTCGCGCGCTCTCGCCGGATCCTGGTTGCGCGCGCGGCGCAGGGCGGCGAGGCGGGATGTGCCGGGCAGGTCGAGGGCCTGGTCGAGGTCGACCTCCTCCACGACCACACCGGTCGCGGCCCAGGACCAGGCCGGGCGGATGGTCGCCAGCCACCGGCCGCGGGCCCCGAGGACGGCGGAGACGGCCGGGCGCAGGCCGGGGTGGGCGGTGCCCAGGCCCAGCAACGCGGGCAGTTCGCGGTGGTCGGCGACGACGCGCGCCGCCTTGGCCATGCCGCACCACTCCGTGAGCAGCATCTGGTCGTCCAGGGCCAGAATCTGGACCAGGACCGACCGGGCGGCCGGGTGGGCGCGGACGTCGTCGGAGGCGGGGGCGGTGGGGGTCGGTGGGGTGTCGACGGGCCGGGGGAGTTGTGCGCCGTGGGCGGCGACGCCCAGGGCCGCGAGGCGGTCCAGCAGGGCGGTCGGGGTGGTGCCCGCGCGGTGTGCGCCCACCAGGGCCGCTTGGACGGCCTCGTGCCATTCGGCTTGGAGGGTCATCGGCGGCCGCCCGTGGTCGCCGGGGTGGTTCCGGGTCGGCTCCCGGTCCCAGTCCCAGTCCGAGTCCGAGGCTGGGGGCGGGAAGGGGGCAAGGGCGGGTGGTCGGGTTGGGGGGTCGCGGTTCCTCGTATGCAACCGAGGTGCGGGAACGGTGTTTTCGTACATTTTCGGGCGATGATCACCCGATTGTGGGACAGAGGGCGTTGCTTGAGCTGCGTGATCATCCCACGACCTCCGGTGCCTCGCCTGGGATGGCGACCGCGCCCACGCGCAGGTCGCGGCCGTTCCACAGGGCCCAGGCGTCGAACGGGTCGCCGCCGGTCAGGGCCAGGGCCTGGTCCAAGGCCAGGTCGGCGCGCACCGGCAGGCCGTGGCCCGTGTGGTCGACCAGGTGGCGGTTGTCCTCGGTCACCCGCACCGCGGCGCAGGCCAACGGGTGCAGGCGTTGCCACGGGTCGGCCTTCAGGTGCTCCTCCAGCCCGGCCAGCGCCGCCCGCCACGTGGCCGGAGCGGGCACGGGGGCGGGGTGCTGCTGGACCAGCAGCTCACCGACCGCGACCCGGTGCGGCGGGACGCCGGGATAGGGGTGCACCACCCCCTGGACCTGCACCCCGTGCGTGAACGGCGGCGCGGGGCGGCCGCCGCCGCCCAAGTGCCGCACGGCCACGACCCAGCCGTGCGAGCGCCCCCACGCCCACTGCCGCACGGTCCGCACCAAGCCGTCGTCGGACTCCAGCTTCAGCAACGGCACCCACAGGTCCGACCAGCCGGGACCGGCGCGCACCTCCTCCTCCGCCACGGCGAAGCCCAACCGGCGGCGCACCACCGCGTCGGGCGACGACGACAGGCGCGCCAGCAGGTGCAGCCCGCCCAACCGGTCCGCCGCGTCGTGCGCCCAGTGCGGTCCACCGGCCGCGACGATGCCGCGCACCTCGTCCACCGCCGACGCCAGCCCCTTGGCCTGGGCGTCCACCATCCGCGCCTGGATCGAGTGCCACCACGCCGCGTCCCGCGCGGGCAGCCCGGCCAGGCCCGCGCCCGCCACGTCGCCCAGCCAGTCGGTCAGGCCCGCGACCCCGGCGCGCACCGCGTTCTCCCTGGCCTGGGCGGTCTTCTCCTTGGCCTTGGCCCGCCGCGCGACCGCCTCCGCCGAGTCGTCCGGGGCCGCGGGGCCGGCGGCGGCCCGGGTGCGCCGGGTCAACCACTCCGTCACCCAGTCGGGCGTTTCCGCGACCGGCAACGGCTCCCGCGCGTCCCGCAGCTGCAACGCCAGCGCGTGCTTGCACGGGAACTTGCGCGACGGGCACGAGCACTTCGTGGCCCGGTCACCCAGGTCGACGCACACCTGGTACGGGTTCTTGCCGCTGCCCTTGCACAGACCCCACAGGGCGGTGTCGCTGCGACCCGTCCCCTGCCAGCCGGAGGACCCCGCCAGCCGGGTGGCGCTGCTCGCCACCTGGCCGTCCGGCGCCTGCTCCAGAAGCGCTTGTGCGTCCATGCCGGCAGACGTTAGAGGCACCCACCGACAAACAGTCGATCACTCCAGGTCAGGGCCCCGGCGTGCCCAGGACCAGGCGTACTTCGGGTCCTCCGACGCCAACGCGGCCTCGCCCAGGTCGAGCGGCCGGAACGTGTCCACCATGACCGCGGTCTCGTCGAAGTAGTCCACCCCGAGCGACGCCTCGACCGCGCCCGGCTGCGGCCCGTGCGTGCAGCCCGACGGGTGCAGCGACAGCGAGCCGAGGCCGATGCCGGACCCCTTGCGCGCCTCGTAGTTCCCGCCGACGTAGAACAGCAGCTCGTCGGAGTCCACGTTGGCGTGGTTGTACGGCACCGGGATCGACAACGGGTGGTAGTCGACCTTGCGCGGCACGAACGAGCACACCACGAAGTTCGGCCCCTCGAACGTCTGGTGCACCGGCGGCGGCTGGTGCACGCGGCCCGTGATCGGCTCGAAGTCGCGGATGCTGAACGCCCACGGGTACAGGCAGCCGTCCCAGCCGACCACGTCGAACGGGTGGTTGGCGTAGGTGAACCGGGTCAGGCCCGCGCGGTGCCGCACGAGCACCTCCACGTCCTCGCCGTCCACCAGCAACGGCTCCGCCGGCCCGCGGACGTCCCGCTCGCAGTAGGGCGAGTGCTCCAGGAACTGCCCCTTGGCCGACAGGTACCGCTTCGGCGGCCCGATGTGCCCGGTCGCCTCCAGCACCAGGATGTTCATCGGCTCCGACGGCACCACGCGGTACGTGCACGACGTCGGCAGCACCACGTAGTCGCCCTCGCCGACCGGCAGCGCGCCGTAGATCGTCTCCACGACGCCCTCGCCCGACTGCACGTACAGCAGCTCGTCGCCGGCGGCGTTGCGGTACAGCGGGCTGGGCGCGGTCGCGGTCACGTAACCGATGACCACGTCGGCGTTGCCGAACAGCGTGCGACGGCCGGTGACCGCGTCCACTTCGGAGGATTCCCAGGTCAACGCCGGTGCCTTGAAGTGGCGCGGCTTGAGCGGGAGGTTCGGCGCCAGCGCGCCGCGCGTCTCCTCGACGGTGACGGCGTCGACGATCGCGGTCGGCAGGTGGCGGTGGTAGAGCAGCGCCGAATCGGCCGAGAAGCCCTCCACCCCCATGAGCTCTTCCGCGTACAGCCCGCCCTCCGGTGTGCGGAATTGCGTGTGGCGCTTTCGGGGGATCTCACCCACCTGGCGGTAGTACGCCATGGTTCACTCCGGGCGTTCGATAGTCGGACATCTTTGTTCATTGACCGGTACGCCACTAGCGTGTCAGCCGTGTCAAGCGCCTTCGAACTCCGTGCGCCCGGTCCACGCGGCACTCCGCCCCTGCTCGCGAGGCTTGTCGACGACGCCGCACTGTTCCCGCCGGGCAACGCCTCCATGCCCGACGCGGTCCGCGGCCACCTCGACGCACGTGCCGGGGAATGGGCCGGCGCGGTGGGCCTGTTCCTGTGCCCCGCCTCGCGTCTGGCCGAGCTGATCACCGAGCTGATCAAGGTCAAGCCGGTGAAGCCGGTCGCCCTGTCGCTGGTCATCGACACGGGCCTGGGAGGTGTGCCCAAGGCCGTGTCGATCGTCGAGTCCCGCAGCGAGCTGCTCGCGCTGCGGATGGTCGAGATGCCCGCTCCGTCCGACGTGGACGAGGTGTGGCTGGAACGCGTCTCGGAGTTCGTGCCCGAGGACGTCATCCGGGTGGTCGAGCCCCGGCGCGGCGGCGCGGAGTGGCTCGACGGCGTGCGCCGCGTCATCGAGCACGGCAGCTGGCCCAAGCTGCGGTGCGGCGGGGTGAGCAAGGAGAACTTCCCCAGCGTGGACGAGGTCGCCGACTTCCTGTCCGTGGTCAGCGGCGGCGGCGTGGCGTTCAAGGCGACCGCCGGCCTGCACCACGCCGTGCGGCACACCGACGAGGAGACCGGGTTCACCCACCACGGGTTCCTCAACCTGCTCGTGGCGACCGCGCGTTCGCTGTCCGGCGGCGACGTGCGCGAGGCGCTGTCCAGCACGGACGCGGTCGCGCTCGGCGAGGAGGCGGCCGGGCTGTCCGACCAGGCCGCGCACGCCGTCCGCGGCGTGTTCGCCTCCTACGGGTCGTGCTCGCTGGAGGAGCCGATCGCCGACCTCGAGGAGCTGGGTCTGCTGTGAGCTGGATCGAGGATCCCGCCTTCACCGCCGACGAGCCGTTCGGGCCGCAGACGCTGCCCTACGGCGTCGTGCCCGGCGGTGTCGCGGTGCGGGTGGGCGACCAGGCGCTGCTGCTGCGCGGGCTGGCCCTGGGGGAGCGGCTGGAGCCGCTGGTGGCCACGGGCACGCTGGACGCCCTGCTGGCGGCCGGCCGTCCCGCGTGGAGCGAGCTGCGGGCGCGGCTGGTCGAGATCGTCTCGGCGGCCTCGGCCCCGCGCGGCGCGGAACTGGTCGGGCTGGACGGCGCGGTGCTGCCGTTCGCCGTGGCCGACTACGTGGACTTCTACTCGTCGCGCCACCACGCGGAGAACGTCGGCCGGATCTTCCGGCCCGACGGCGAGGCGCTGCTGCCGAACTGGACGCACCTGCCCATCGGCTACCACGGCCGGGCCGGGACGGTCGTCGTGTCCGGCACGCCGGTCGTGCGGCCGCACGGGCAGCGGCGCACGTCGGCCGGTCCCGTGTTCGGGCCGACGGGCAGGCTGGACATCGAGGCCGAGGTCGGGTTCGTGTGCGGCGGGCCGGTCGCGTCGCGGCTGACGCCGTCGCAGGCGGTCGACCACGTGTTCGGCGTGGCGCTGGTCAACGACTGGTCCGCGCGCGACGTCCAGGCGTGGGAGTACCAGCCGCTCGGGCCGTTCCTGGGCAAGTCGTTCGCCACGTCGGTCTCGGCGTGGATCACCCCGCTGGAGGCGTTCGCGGTGGCACGGGTGTCCCCGCCGCCGCTGGGCAACGACGTGCTGCCGTACCTGGTCGAGGAACGGCCCTGGGGGCTGGACATCGACCTGGAGGTCGAGTGGAACGGCGTCGTGGTGTCCAGGCCGCCGTTCCGCGAGATGTCGTGGACGTTCGCGCAACAACTCGCGCACCTGTCGGCGAACGGCGCTACCGTTCGGCCGGGCGACCTGATCGCGTCGGGCACCGTGTCCGGCCCGTCCCGCGACGAGCGCGGCTCCTTCCTGGAGCTGAGCTGGGGCGGGAAGGAGCCGGTGGTGCTCGACGGCGACGAGCGGACGTTCCTGGAGGACGGCGACACGGTGCGGATCACCGCGACGGCTCCGGGTGAGGGTGGTTCGGTCGTCGGGCTGGCCGAGGTGGTCGGCACGGTCGCGCCCGCCGACGAGAGGTAGAGCGTGGTCAGACCCGATCCGCGCGGCAGGCTGCCGGCGCCCGCGTCCAAGGAGAGCTCGCTGACCCTGGAGCGGGGCCTGGCCCTGCTCCAGGCGGTGGCCGACGCCGAGTCGGAGGCGCCGTCGATCAGCGAGCTGGCGGCCGCCATCGGTGCGTCGCGGGCCGCCGTGTACCGGCTGCTGGTGCCGTTGCAGTCGCGCGGGCTGGTGCGGCGCGAGGGGTCGAAGGTGCGGCTCGGGCTCGGGGTGCTGCGGCTGGCGTCCAACGTGCTGCCGCAGCTCCGCCTGGCCGCGCAGCCCGCGCTGCGGACCCTGGCCGAGACCGTGGGCGCGACCGCGCACCTGACCGTGGCCGACGGCAGCGAGGCGCAGGCGGTGGCCGTGGTCGAGCCGTCGTGGACGGCGTACCACGTGGCGTACCGGGTCGGGTCGCGCCACCCCGTGCACCGGGGTGCGGCGGGCAAGGCCATCGGGCTGTCGCCGGAGGGCCGGCAGTGGGTCCACTCGACGGGCGAGCTGCAACCGGGCGCGTTCGGGGTGGCCGCGCCGGTGCGGGGCGTGCCCGGGTTGCGGGCCAGCGTGGGCGTGGTGGCCTTGGAGAAGCTGGACGGCGACGTGGTGGGTCCCCAGGTGGTGAGAGCGGCTCAGGAGGTCGCCGAAGCGTTGCGCTGACGCCTCCCGAGCCGACCGCTCGGTCATTCGGGCCCGGGTTCACCCGGGTGGACTATGAGGTGGCCTTCCTCGGTGAGGACGATGCGCCGGCCCGGGTAGGCGCGCTGGGCGATTTCCATGTCATGCTCGTCGAAGTCGCCGTAGAACAACGGGACACCACGCGACAGCTCGCACTTCTCGGTGCCGGTGGGCCACCGGTAGGCCCAGGCGTCGAGGCTGAAGCCCACGTGCGGCGGGGGCAGGTCAGGGACCGGTGGTCATCCGGTGATCGCCTGCCACAGGGCGAACAGGGCGAACGCGGCGAACACGAAGCCGCTCACCCGCTGGATCAGGTGGGTCGGGATGCGGGTGGCGATCTTGCGGCCCACCAGGACCGCGATGGCGGCGACCGTGGCCAGCGCGAGGAACGCGCCCAGGCCCACGAACACCGGGCTCGCGTAGCGGGCGGACAGGGCGGCGGTGGCCAGTTGGGAGGCGTCACCCCACTCGGCGGCGAACAGGACGCCGAACGAGGTCAGCGCGGCCCGCCGGAACGTCACCTGGCCGGGGCCGGTGGACGCGGCGTCGGCGTCGTCGCCGTCGTGCGAGAACCCCTCCTTGAGCAGCAGGAACGAGCCCACGCCGAACAGGACGGCGACCACGGCCGCCACCACCCGGTCGGGCAGCAGGGTCAGCACGCCGCCGAACGTCGCGGCCACCACGCACTGGATGGCGAACGCGGCCGTCACGCCCGCGAACACCGGCCAAGCCCGGTACCTGGTGGTCAGCACGAGGGTGGCGACCATGGTCTTGTCCGGCAGCTCGGCCAGGAAGATGATCGCGAAAGCAGTCGCCAGGGCGATGAGCTCGGGTGCCACGGGTACCTCCGACGTCCGATGTGAACCCGGACGGAGGCAGCACGACCCCGACCGGGCGTGGTGCACTGCCCGGCCGGAGGTCTCGTTCGCCCGCTCCTCGACGAGGAACGGGTGAGGGACCGGATCCGCGCGCAGGCGGATCAGTGTGTCGATCTCCTCGCCCCGGTCGTGGTGACCCGGGGGAACTACTCCCCTCTGGCGTCGCTCATCGTAACCCGTCGAGCGGGCCGGAGGGGTGTGACGGCGACCATCACGGCCACGGGCCCGCGTTGCAGATCACACCGCCGGAGCCGGTCACCGAGCCGGTGGCGTCGGAGACCACGACCTGGACGTCGAGGTACCGACCGGCCGCGCAGGTCCGCTGCCCGGTGAACCTGCGGTTGTCCAGGGACGACGAGTAGACGCCGTTGATGTACCACCGGACGGTCGAGGACGCCTGGGCGTCGTCGTACACGGAGCAGATGTACCTCGATGCCCCGCTCTCGCAGAGCACGTCGACCTGCGTCACCGCGCTCGCCGACGGGGTCGGGGAAAGGGCCGCCGCGGCGGCCGAGAATAACGCCGCCAGGCCGAGGGAAGTTCGTCTCATGGGCTCCTCCAACAACAGGGGGCCTCGACGTTAGCGGTCGGTGTCCTTCCTGCTCAACGGCCGTGCGGAGAGGGGTTCGGGACCTTGGTCCCGGGTCCGGGGGGACCCTCGGACCTGAAGCTCCCCCCACCGCCGGACCTACGGTCGATCCGTGGACGTCCTAGACCTGGCACGGTGGCAGTTCGGCATCACCACCGTCTACCACTTCCTGATGGTGCCGCTGACCATCGGGCTCTCCCTGCTGGTGGCGGGGATGCAGACCGCGTGGGTGCGCACGGGCAACCGCAAGTACCTGGCGATGACCAAGTTCTGGGGCAAGCTGCTGCTGATCAACTTCGCCATGGGCGTGGTGACCGGCATCGTGCAGGAGTTCCAGTTCGGCATGACCTGGAGCGCCTACTCGCGGTTCGTCGGCGACGTGTTCGGCGCGCCGCTGGCCATGGAGGGCTTGGTCGCGTTCTTCGTCGAGTCCACGTTCCTCGGGCTGTGGATCTTCGGCTGGGACCGGCTGCCGAAGAAGGCCCACCTCGCCTGCGTCTGGGCGTTCTCGCTGGCCACGATCGCGTCGGCGTACTTCATCCTGGCCGCGAACTCGTGGATGCAGCACCCGGTGGGCGTGGAGATGGTCGACGGGCGGCCCCGGCTGAACTCGATCTGGGCGGTGCTGGGCAACAACACCACGCTGGCCGCGTTCCCGCACACGATCTTCGGCGCGTTCGCCGTCGCCGGGGCGTTCCTGGTGGGCATCGGGGCGTGGCACCTGTGGCGGCGCGGCGACGAGGGGCCGGTGTGGCGGGCGTCGGTGAAGGTCGGCGCCTGGGTGGGCGTGGTGGCGTTCACCGGGCTCGCCATCACCGGTGACGTGCAGGGCAAGCTGATGTTCGAGCAGCAGCCGATGAAGATGGCGGCGGCCGAGGCGCTGTGCCACACCGAGCAGCCCGCCGCGTTCTCGGTGTTCGCGATCGGCGACGTGTCGCGGCCCGACTGCGAGAACGTCAAGAGCATCACCGTGCCCGCGCTGCTGTCGTTCCTGGCGCACAACGACTTCACCACCGAGGTGAAGGGCATCGAGGACCTGGTGCCGATGTACCAGGAGAAGTACGGCACCAACTACCCGGTCGACCCGAAGCTGGGCGAGCTGTCGGGCAAGCCGATCGACTACGTGCCGAACCTGCCGGTCACCTACTGGGGCTTCCGGCTGATGATCGGCTTCGGCGCGATCTCGGTCGGCGCGGGGCTGCTGATCCTGTGGCTCACGCGCGGCGGCCGGGTGCCGCGCGGGCAGTGGTTCCGGTGGCTCGCGCTGGGCAGCGTCGCGACGCCGTTCCTGGCCAACAGCTTCGGCTGGATCTTCACCGAGATGGGTCGGCAGCCGTTCGTGGTGGTGCCGAACCCGAGCGGGGTGGACGGGGTGTGGATGTTCACCGCGCGTGCCGTGTCATCGTCGACACCGGGGGAGGTGTTGACGTCGCTGATCGCCTTGACGCTGGTCTACGGGGTGCTGGCCGGCGTCGAGGTGTTCCTGGTCCGGCGGTACGTCCGCGCGGGGGTCGCGGGCGTGCTGCCGGCCCGGAAACCCGATGACGACGCCGACGAGCGTGACGACGTCCTGTCGTTCGCGTACTGAGAGGGACGGGCCGTGGAGACGCTCTGGTTCTGCGTGATCGCCCTGCTGTGGCTGGGCTACCTGTTCCTGGAGGGCTTCGACTTCGGCGTCGGGATGCTGCTGCCCGTGCTCGGGCGGTCGGAGCGCGAACGCCGCGTGCTGATCAACACGATCGGCCCCGTCTGGGACGGCAACGAGGTGTGGCTGCTGGTCGCGGCCGGCGCCACGTTCGCCGCGTTCCCCGACTGGTACGCCTCGCTGCTGAGCGCGGTGTACCTGCCGCTGGTGCTGTTCCTGCTGGCGCTGATCGGGCGCGGGGTGGCGTTCGAGTACCGGGGCAAGGTCGACTCGGCGCGGTGGCGGCGGGTGTGGGACACCGTGATCGTCAGCGGGTCGTGGGTGGCCGCGCTCGGGGTCGGGCTGCTGCTGTCGGCGACCGTGTTCGGGTTGCCGCTGGACGCCGCGGGCGACCGGGTCGGCTCGCCGTTCGCGGCGATCCGGCTGGAGACGCTGCTCGGCGCGGTCGCCGTGGCCGGGTACGCGCTGGTGCACGGCGCGGTGTTCCTGTCGTTGAAGACCGAGGGCGAGGTGCGGGAACGGGCGCGTGCGTTGGCGCTGAAGGTCGCGCCGTTCGCGCTGCTGCCGCTGCCGGTGCTGCTGCTGGTCGTGCAGCTGCGGTTCGGTTCGGTGTGGACGTGGGGCGCGTCGATCGTGGTGGCGCTGGCCGCTTTCGGCGCGTACGCGCGGCTCGTGCTGCGGCGCGAGGGGCAGGCGTTCGCGTTGATGGGCCTCACGGTGGCGGCGACGGTGGCGGCCCTGTTCGGCGCGCTGTACCCGAACGTGCTGCCGTCCACGTTGGACCCGGCGTGGTCGCTGACCGTGGCGGGCGCGGCGTCGAGCCCTTACACGCTGACCGTGATGACCTGGGTGGCCGCGTTCGGCACCCCCGCCGTGCTCGTCTACCAGGGGTGGACGTACTGGGTGTTCCGCAAGCGGATCGGCACCCGGCACATCCCGGACGTCCACGTGCCCACCGGGTCGACCCGATGAACTTCCCCGGAGCCCCTTCCGCCAAGAAGCCGGGGAAAGGCCCGCTCGGCGCGCTGCCCGCGCTCTCGCGTTCGGCGCGCCGGGCGTTGGCCTGGTGTGCGCTGCTGGCCGCGCTGACGGCCGGCGCGCTGGTGTGGCAGGCCGTGGCGCTGGCCTCGGCGCTGGTCGGGGGCGGGTCGTTGGCGGTGCTGGCGGCGGCGGTCGTCGTGCGGGCCGGGTTGGCGTGGGCGACCGAGTCGGTGGCGGCGCGCGCGGCGGCGGGCGCGAAGGAGGAGCTGCGGGCCGCGGTGCTGGACCGGGCGCTGGGGCTGGGGCCGTCGTGGGTCGTGGCGAGGGGACCGGCGTCGCTGGCGGTGACGGCGACCAAGGGGCTGGACGCGTTGGACGCGTACTTCACCCGGTACCTGCCGGCGCTGGTGACGACGGCCGTGGTGCCGGTGGCGGTGGGCGGCTGGATCCTGGTCACCGATCCCACGTCGGCGGTGCTGATCGCCGTGACGCTGCCGCTGATCCCCGTGTTCGCGATCCTGATCGGACGGTTCACCTCGGCGCGGGTGGCCGCGGCGGCGTCGGCGCTGGAGCGGTTGTCGGGGCGGCTGGCGGAGCTGGTGCGGGCGCTGCCCGTGCTGACCGCGTTCGGGCGGGCGTCGGCCCAGGCGTCGGCCGTGCGGGAGGTCGGCGAGCGGTACCGGCGGGCCACCATGGGCACGCTGCGGGTGGCGTTCCTGTCGGCGTTGGTGCTGGAGATCGTGGCGTCGCTGTCGGTGGCGCTGATCGCGGTGGGCATCGGGCTGCGGCTGGTGTCGGGGGAGATGACCCTGATCACCGGCCTGGTCGTGCTGATCCTCGCGCCCGAGTGCTACCTGCCGCTGCGGGCGGCGGGCGCGGCGCACCACGCGTCGGAGGACGGGGTGGAGGCCGTGCGGCGGGTCGCCGAGATCCCGGCGCCCCGGCCCCGCGGGGACGACGCCGAGCCGGTGGAGGGCGTCGAGGTCCGCGACCTGCGGGTGCGGCGGCGGGGGCGGTTCGCGCCGGACGGCGTCGGGTTCCGGGTGCGGCCCGGCGAGGTGCACCGGCTGGACGCGCCCAGCGGCGCGGGCAAGTCGACGCTCTTCGGCGTGCTGCTGGGGTTCGTGGAGCCCGACGGCGGGTCGGTGTCGGTCGACCGGTCGTCCATCGCGTGGGTGCCGCAACGGCCCGCGTTCGCCGGCCGCACGGTGGCCGACGAGCTGGAGCTGACCGTCGGGCACGTCGACCACGAGGTGCTGGCGTCGGTGGCGGCCGACCACCTGGTGGCGCGGCCGATCGCGGAGCTGTCGACCGGGGAACGGCAACGGGTCGCCGTGGCCCGCGCGCTCACCCGGGTCCGGGACGGCGCGAAGGTGCTGCTGCTGGACGAACCCACCGCGCACCTCGACCAGGCGACGGCCGCGAAGGTGATGACGGCCGTGCACCGGGCCGCCGCGGGAGGTGCGGCGGTCGTGCTGGCGACCCACCGGCTGGTGGGCCCGCCGGTCGAGGAGGTCGCGCCGGCACGCGAGGTCGGCGTGGTGGACGGTCGGTCGGCGGTTCCGCGCACACCGCGCCCGACCCGGCGGCTGGTGGCCGGCGCGCTGCTGGGTGCGGCGGCGTCGTTGAGCGGCGTGGCGCTGACCGCCGTCGCGGCCCACCTGATCGCGAAGGCGGCCACCCAGCCGCCGATCCTGACGCTGTCGGTGCTGGTGGTCGGCGTGCGGACGTTCGCGCTGGCCAAGGGCGTGCTTCGGTACCTGGAGCGGCTGGTGTCGCACGACGCCGCGTTCCGCCAGGCCGAGTCGGCGCGGGTCCGGCTGTGGCGCGGCCTGCGGCCCGGGCGGGCCGAGCTCACCCGGCTCGTGGACGACGTCGACACGGTCCGCGACCTGGTCCCGCGCGTGCTCCAGCCGCCGTTGGTCGCGGTGGGCGTGTCGGTGGCGGCCGTGGTGCTGTTCGCGGTGATCCAGCCGATGGCCGGGCTCGCCCTGGCGGTGGCGCTCGCCGTCGGCGGCACGCTCGCGCCGGTCGTCGCCGTGCTCACCGAACGCCGGGCCACGGCGGTGCTCGCCAGGGGACGGCGGCAGGTCTCGGAGCAGGTGCTCACGCTGCTCACCGCCGCGCCGGACCTCATCGCGTTCGGCGCGGACGGCGAGGTGCGCGCCGAACTGGCCCGCCAGGACGCCCGGCTCGCCCGGCTGGCCCGCCGGCAGGCGCTCGGGGCGGGTGCGGCGATCGGCATCGTGCACCTGACCACGGGCCTGGCGTCGGCGGTGTGCATCGGCCTGGCCGGTGGCGTCGACCCGCTGCTCCTGCCGGTCCTGGGGCTGGTGCCGCTGGCGTTGGCCGAGGCGTTGAGCGCCCTGCCCGCCGCCGCCCAGCACCGCGCGGCGTTGCGCGAGGCGTACGGCCGGATCGTCGAGCAGCCGCCGGTCGCGTCGGCCGGGAAGGTGGAACGGGGGTCGGTCGGCGGCGCGGTCGGGCTGGAAGGTGTCACGGCCCGGTGGCCCGGCAGCGCCGAACCCGTGCTGGAACGGGTGTCGGTGGACCTGCCCGCCGGGGCGAAGGTCGCCGTGGTCGGCCCGTCGGGCGCGGGCAAGTCGAGCCTGTTCGCGCTGCTGCTGGGGTTCCTCGAACCCGAGCGGGGGCTGGTGTGGCGGCCCGACCGCGTGGCCTGGTGCCCGCAGGAGCCGATGCTGGTCACCACCACGGTCCGCGAGAACCTCCGGCTGGGCGACCCCCGGGCGGACGACGCGCGGCTGCGGTGGGCGCTCGACGTGGCCGGCGTCCGGCTCGACCTCGACACCGTGATCGGACCCACGCTGCTGTCGGGTGGCGAGGCGCAGCGGGTGGCGCTGGCCCGCGCGCTGCTCCACGACGCCGACCTCGTGCTCCTCGACGAGCCGACCGCGCACCTGGACGAGCCGACCGCCGCCGCGCTGCTGGCACGCCTGGACGACGTGCTGCGGGACAAGACCGTCATCCACATCACCCACCGACCGGGTGAAGCGGAACGGGCCGACCTGGTGCTGGACGTCACCGACGGGCGGCTGCGGGCCAGGGCCTACCGTTGACCACCGTGGACCCCGCCCGCGTGCTCGCCGCGTCGACCGAGATCACCTCGGCCGCCCTGGCGGGCGACGACCCCGACGCCGTGCTGCCGCTCGTGGTGCGCAGCGCCGTCGAGCTCGCCGGCGCGGACCTCGGGCTGGCCATGGTCACCGCCGACGACGGCACGCTGACCGTCGAGGCGTCCTCGGGGGACGACGACCCGGTGGGCGTGGTGCTGTCGAGCCGCTCGTCGGCCGCGCGGGCGGCGCGGACCGGCGTGCCCGTGGTCGCCGACGACTTCACCACCGACCCGCGCACCGCGCCGTTCGTGCCCAAGGCGCTGCGCGGGTACGGGCCGTTCGCGGTCGCGCCGTTCGGCACCAAGGAGCGCAGGATCGGCGCGCTGGCGGTGTACCGGCGCAAGGGCGAGCCGCCGTTCAGCCCGGACACCGTCGAGGTGCTGGCCGCGTTCGCCGCCCAGGCCGGGCTCGCGGTCGTGCTGGCCGAGGGGTCGACCGCCCGCCAGCGGGTGGCTGTCTACCAGGAGCGCGAGCGCATCGCCCGCGACCTGCACGACGTGATCATCCAGCGGCTGTACGCGACCGGCGTGCAGCTGGAGCTGCTCGACCGGCGGCTCAAGCTCGAAGGGCGGGAGGCGCGCCGGTTGGCCGAGTGCGTGGACCAGCTCGACCAGACCATGGCCGAGGTCCGCGCGACCGTCCGCGCCCTGCGCAGCGCCGACCCCGGCAAACCCGGCGACGTCGACCTCAAGGGGTCGGTGCTGGCCGAAGCGCGGACGGCGGGCGAGCTGCTCGGGTTCGAGCCGGAGGTGCGCGTCGAGGGCGACATGACCGACGTGCCGCCGGACCTGGCCGACCACGCGCGGGCGGCGCTGCGCGAGGCGCTGTCCAACGTGGTGCGGCACTCGGGGGCCCGGCACGTCGGCATCGCGTTGCGCCGCACGCCCGACCGGCTCGACCTGGAGGTCGTCGACGACGGCTGCGGCATCCCCCGCGGCGTGGCCAAGCGCGGCCTGCGGCACCTGGAGGAACGCGCCCTGGCCGCGGGCGGCGGCTGCGAGCTCACGTCCTCGCCGCGCACCGGCACCACGATCAGCTGGCACGTGCCCCTAGCGTGAGCGGCAGCCGTTGATGTGCCTTGCGCGAGCAAAAGCGAATTGCGACTACACCGAGGCCCTCTCGACCAGTCCGACGGATCGCAGCTTGCTCCAAGCGCTCTCGACATGCTCGCGGGTGAACAACCTGCGTTTGCGCGGAGTCCACTCCTGGACGAACACCCAAGCGGTTGCCGCATCAGTCGCACATCACAGGCCCGACGATCTGCCCGACTACGTCAGTGGCCGGAGACGACTCGACGACGTAGCGCGCAGCCGTGCGAGCGCCTAGGTCGGTCGGTTCGACAGGAGTGAGGTCGAGGACTGCGGACGTACCGTCGCCGAACCCGCGAAAAAAAGTTCCCTCCATTTCCTGGATCAAATGGCGGGTCCGCTCGCTATAAGGGCCGTACCGGCCCTGCTCGAACTTCAGGTTCAACTGGGGAACAAGCACTTGGGCGAAGCACATCAACCTCTGGATCTCGAGGTGTGACGCGCCGGTAAATGATTCCCAAGGTTCGACGGACTGCCGTGCTCCGGCGTAGCGCTCGATGAGCTGGATCAGTGCCGCCCTGCTTCAGGTCATCCGAAGAGGCTTCGGTGCAAGGTTCCTTGGCTCGGTACTGGGTGGATAGAGGTGCACGTCGACGTCCGACAGGTCCCGCAGGGTCGAACGTATGATCGGTTCGACCTGTGCCCAATCGAGGCCGCCATTCCCGGAACCCAGCGGGGGGATGGCTATCGACTTGATGTCCAGGTTGCCGAGCACTTCTACCAGGTCTTCGAGTCCGCGTTCGATGTCCTCCAGGCGCGAATTCGATTTCCAGTGCCCTTTTGTGGGAAAGTTGATGATGTACCGAGGGCCGGCCAGTGAGTGGAGTTCTACCACGAACATCCGGCCGAGATCGACCTCTCCGCGCTTGCACGCGCGCGCGTACGCCTCGAAGTTCTCGGGGTACCTATTCTTGAACTGCAGGGCCAGTCCCTTGCCCATGACGCCTACGCAGTTCACGGTGTTTACCAGCGCGTCTACGTCGGCGGCCAGCAGATCGCCCTTCTGTTCTATGATCACGGCCACCCTCATAGTAGTAGAAGCCCGGCTCGACGAGGTAGCTCCTCGCGTCAGTATACGGCAGGATCGAGCGCACATGGGTCATTGTCTCGATGGTTTTGGTCACGACGTGTGACACCAGTTCGAGTGGCATCCGGTCCAGTACGAGGAACTCGGCGGCCCGTCTACTCCGACGGTGCGGGTCTTCAGGGGTAGACCACCTTGCCGACCGGATAGGCGCGATCAGGCTGAACTCGAATGTAAGGTCGACGGGAATTGACACTGCGCAACGCGATGCTCACACGGGGTTTCGCTCCCGCGACGAGTGCGCCAGAACCGCGGATATCAGACAGGTTCGCGGAATGCGTCAGGTGCCAAACCGACCAACTCCTCGCCATGTCCTTGTCGGGGTAACTGTCTCCGACTGCGGCGAACCCTGAAGCCCTGATGAACCTCAATCGGTCCGCCATGCTCGAGCCCTCCTCCTCGGAGTCTGTTCCCGGACCTTGGGTCACTTCTGCACAGCCGTCATCACACCCGGCGACGCTCCGAGACGGCAGGTGCCGCCAGGTATGATGAACCGGCGCCGATCACCGGGAAAGGGAGATCGGGCGCGCCGTTGGTGGCGTTCATGCCAGACGCCACCATGGGGCAGCCAGGTCCGGACACGGACCCTAGCGTGAGCGGCGGGCCACCCAGGCGGCGGCTTGGGTGCGGCGTTCCATGCCCAGCTTCGACAGCACCGCGGTGACGTAGTTCTTCACCGTCTTCTCCGCCAGGAACAGCCGTTCGGCGATCTGCCGGTTCGTCAGGCCCTCCCCGATCAGGTCCAGCACTCGCCGCTCCTGCTCGGTCAACGCGTCCAGCACGTCCACCTCGGGCGGGCGGCGCATCCGGTCCAGCACGCGGGCCGTGGTCTGCGGGTCCAGCAACGACCGGCCGGCCGCCACCTCCCGCACCGCCGTCACCAGGTCCTGCCCGCGCACCTGCTTGAGCAGGTAGCCCGACGCGCCCGCCATGATCGCGCCGACCAGCGCCTCCTCGTCGTCGAACGCGGTCAGCACCAGGCACCTCGGGCCGTCCGCCGCCGCGCGCAGCCGACGGCACAGCTCGACCCCGCCGCCGTCGGGCAGCCGCACGTCCACCACGGCCACGTCCGGCCGGGTCGCCGCGGCCCGGACCAGGGCCTCGTCCACCCCGCCCGCCTCGGCGACCACCGCGATGCCGTCCTCGTCCTCCAGCAACTCGCGCAGCCCCCTGCGCACCACCTCGTGGTCGTCTACGAGCAACACTCGCACCGGCACGAACCAACCATAGGTCGAATGCCGGTACCCACCGCGCCCGCCCGCCAAGACAGTGCAGGAATGCTCGTACGCGCGATCGAGGAAGCCGACCGGATCGTCGTCGGCAGGCTGGTGCTGGAGCTGTGGGGCGCGCACACCGCCGTCGCCCACGGCCAGGTGTTCTTCCCCGCGAGCCTGCCCGGGTTCCTGGTCGAACAGCAGGACACCGTGGTGGGGCTGCTCACCTACGCCGCCGTCGACGGCCACTTGGAGATCGTCACCATCGACGCGTTGCGAAGAGGCAGGGGTGTCGGCAGCTCGCTGGTCGACGCCGCCGTGCACCGGGCCCGCCAGCTCGGCTGCTCCCGGGTCCGGCTCACCACGACCAACGACAACCTCGACGCCCTGCGGTTCTACCAGCGGCGCGGCTTCCGGCTCGCGGCCCTGCGCCCCGACGCGGTGCGCGAGGCCCGCCGGCTCAAGCCGGAGATCCCCAGCGTGGGCGGCTACGGCATCCCCATCACCGACGAGCTGGACCTGGAGCGTTGGGTCGCCCCGCGCTAGTTGTCCACAGGCCCCAGCCAGGCTGTCCACAGGTTGTGCACAACCGTCACCTGCTGGGCAGCGGGCTGAACACCTCGTCCCACGCCGCCGCGACCTGCCGGGCGCACGTGGCGGGCGCGACGCCGCCGACACCCGTGCCGAGGCCGGGCATGGCGATCGTGCGCACCACCTCGCGCAGCGGGCGGCCGTCGTCGAGCCTGCCGCCCGACCACAACCGCAGCACGGCGCGCGCGGCCAGGTACGGGTGCACGGTGTCCTGGGGCAGCAGCTCACCGGGCTGCCGCATGGTCGGCGCGCTGATCAGCCACTCCGGCTCGGGTTCGCCGGTCGGCACCACCAGCGCCTCGCCCACGGGCAGCTCGCCGCCGTGCAACCCGAGCACGGCACTGCGCACGTTGCCCTCCACCAGCGGGAACGCGCGCGCGTAGACCGCGTCGATCCCCCCGCGCATCCAGCCGGAGGAGTTCGCGGGGCTCACCACGGCCTCGGCGACGATGTCGAGCACCGAGCCCCGGTGCACCTCGACGCCGGTCCGGCCGTCGGCCACCGCGAGCCAGGCGCGGGCCAGCGGTTCGTCGACGGCGCACAACACCAGACGGGGAACTGCTACCGGAGCGTTGATCTCACCCTCCGTATCGGCGGCGGACACATCTCCCAGCATTCCAGGAGAACCCGTTGGTGCGGAACGGGGGCGGGCACCCGCCGGGCGGGTGATCCTCGCCTCAACACGGTCACCGGACGTGGTCCTCGTATCGTTGCGGCCGTGCTCGCCTATTTCGGACCGCAGGGAACGTTCACCGAGCAGGCCGCACGCGGCTTCGCCTCTCCGCAGCAGGAGCTGGTCCCGTTCGACACGGTGCCCGCCGCGCTCGCCGCCACCCGGCGGGGGGAAACGCAGTCGGCGTGCGTGCCGGTGGAGAACTCCGTCGAGGGTGCGGTGCCCGCGACGATGGACGCGCTGACCGAGGGGGAGCCGCTGGTCGCGGTCGCCGAGGCGGTGCTGCCGGTGCGGTTCAGCGTGCTCGTGCGGCCCGGTGGCGGACCCGTGCGCACGGTCGCCAGCCACCCCCACGCGCTGGCCCAGGTGCGGCACTGGCTCGCCGAGCACCTGCCGGCGGCGGACGTGGTCGCCACGACCTCCACCGCCGCCGCGGCGCGCGCCGTGCTCAACGGCGAGTTCGACGCGGCGGTGAGCGCGCCGGTGGCCGTGCGGCACTACCCGCTGGAGGTGCTGGCCACCGACGTGGCCGACGTCCGCGACGCCAAGACCCGGTTCCTGCTGGTGCGCCCGCCCGGCGAGCTGCCCGAGCCGACCGGCCACGACCGCACGTCCGTGGTCTGCACGGCGGCCGACCGGATCGGCGCGCTGTCGGAGCTGCTGACCGAGCTCGCGCTGCGCGGCATCAACCTGACCCGCATCGAGTCGCGGCCCACCAAGGGCAGGCTCGGCGAGTACCGGTTCTACATCGACCTGGACGGCCACGTGGCCGAGCCCAGGGTGGGTGACGCGCTGGCCGCGCTGCACCGGCACTGCCCGCAGACCCGGTTCCTCGGCTCGTACCCGAAGGCCGAGCCGGGCGGTGCGGTCGCGGGCAACGAGGAGTTCGTGGCGGCGGCCGAGTGGGTCGAAACGGTCCGGAGGGGGCACGGCGCGTGAGGTTGATCCTGGTCAGACACGGCGAGACGGCGTCGAACGTGAAGATGGCGCTGGACTCGCTGCCACCCGGTCCGCCGCTGACCGACGCGGGCGTGGCGCAGGCCGCCGCGCTGGCCGGGCAACTGGCCGACGAGCCCGTGGTGGCCGTCTACGCCAGCACGGCGGTGCGCGCTCAGCAGACGGCGGCGCCCGTGGCGGCGGCGCACGGCCTGGAGGTCGAAGTCGTCGACGGCGTGCAGGAGATCTTCTGCGGCGACCTCGAAGGGCGGCACGACCGCGAGGCGTTCGAGATCTTCATCGCCACGGTCAAGCGGTGGGCGGAGGGCGACCTCGACGTGCCGCTGCCCGGCGGCGAGAGCGGCCGCCAGGTGCTCGACCGCTACCTGGCCGCGGTCGACAAGATCGCCGCCAAGCACGCCGAGGGCACGGTGGTGCTGGTCAGCCACGGCGCGTCGCTGCGCATGGGCGCGCTCGCGCTGGCCCGCGACGTCAGCCCGGCGCTGGCCGAGACGGGCCTGCTGCCCAACACCGGCCGCGTCGTGCTGGAGCGGGACGGGAGCGGGTGGCGCTGCACGTCGTGGACCGGCGTGGACGTGGTCGACGGCTGAGCACCCCTCCGCGGGGTCAGCCCCAGCCCAGCTCGTGCAGCTTGGCGTCGTCGATGCCGAAGTGGTGCGCGATCTCGTGCACCACGGTCACGACCACCTCCTCCACCACGTCGTCCTCGGTGCGGCAGATGTCGAGGATCGCCTCGCGGTAGATCGAGATCCGGTCGGGCAGCACACCGCCGTAGTCCGTGGTCCGGCTGGTCAGCGCGATGCCGTGGTAGAGGCCGAGCAGGCTCGGCACCTCGGCGTTGCGGTCCTCGACCAGCACGACGACGTTGTTCATCGCCGCCGCGAACTCCGGTGGGATGAGGTCGAGCGCCTCGGCGACCAGCTCCTCGAACCGCTGACGGGTCATCTCCACCGGCATGGCGTCACCTCGTCGTGGTCGTCGTCGTGGTGGTCGTCGTCGTCTCGTCCGACTTCGGCGGTTTGGCGTCCGACGACGAGGGCGGCGCGGCGGAGCTGGAGTTCGACTGGGAGTGCAGCGGCGCGCCGGTCGCCTCCTCCTGCTGCACGGCGGTCGTCTGCGGCGGGTTGGACGTGGTCAGCGGCGGCGCGTTCGGGTTGCGCACGCTGCCCTCCCACGGCGCCAGGACGTTGTTCACCGGCTGCGCCCCGACCTTGCAGTTCACCAGCCGGGAACCGGCGGCCCAGCTCTCCGGGGCCCTGGTGTCCCAGGCGACGATCAGACCGCGGGCCTTGAGGTCCGCGCCGCCGCTGTACTCGGCGGTGATCCGGGTGCACTCGCCCGCCAGGAGCTGGTCCTGCTGCTCGGGCGACGGGTACTCGCCGGGCGGCATCGCCACCACGCCGGTCATCTCGAACGTGTGCGGCTTCGCGCACTCCACCGGGTCGCCCACGGAGCCGGTCCCGGTGATGCCGAGGCACACGCCCGGGTCGTAGACGTCGGACTGGTCCTGGGTGCGGGCCGAGCCGTAGGCCGGCAGCAGGCCGCCCGCCGGACCGGCCACCTGCAGCCCGCAGCGCAACGTCCGCTGGCCGTCCGCCCACAGCCGCTCGCCCGGGTTGAGCGGGCCGACCGTGTACTTGCCGAACGGGTCGAACTTGCCGCCCAGGTAGTCCAGCGACATCGTCGCGCACCGCTCCTGGCTGATCTGCTGCCACGCGGCGTCGTCGGGGAACGGGGCACCGGGGCCATGAGCAGCGGAGATGTCCGCCACACCGGTCACCTCGAACAGGTGCTGCGCGGCGCAGTCGACCTTCTCCACGTCGGAGAGGTCCTTCTTGGTCCAGTTCAGGCAGTCACCCGCCTGAGCTGCCATGACGGGGTTCACCGTGGTCGAGGGCGTGCTGCCGGCACCGCCCGCGCCCACCGGCCAGCCGGTGAGCGTGCTCAGGGCCAGCAGGACGAGCGCGCCGGCGAACGCGCCGAGCAGGACCAAGTGGTCACCCCGACGAAACCAGCGCAAGGTCGCGGACATCTACTCCATGATGCCTGTGTAGGCCGAGGAACCGTTCGGGCGGGTGGAGAGTGTTGCTTTTGGGACACTCGTCACCCATTCGGCGGCCGATCTCTGTAGCGTCCCCGCCGGGAGTGGCTGATGACTGAGAACGACAACACCGGTAACGCGGCGCCCGGTCAGGGTGGGCCGGGCGGACCGAGCGGACCGGGTGCGCCCGGCCCGCGGGGCGGTGGCGCCACGCCGCCGCCGTACGTGCCGCCGACGCCCCCGGACGCCCGGGGCCCGTCGGACGGCCCGCCCCGCGGTGGGCGCGGCCAGATCCGGCAGCAGGAGCCTGGCCAGACCAAGCCCCGGCCGCCGACGCTGGCCGAGCAGCGGGCCCGTGCCGCGGCGATCGAGCAGCAGCGCGAGCAGCAGCTCGCCGTCGAGGCCGAGGAGGCGCGGCGCAAGAAGCTGCGCAAACGGCTGCTCATCGGCGGTGGCGTGGCCGTCGGCGTGGCCGGCGTGGTCGCCATCTGGTACGCCGCGTCCAGCCCCGACGACGTGGTCGCCCAGTGCGTCAAGGACGACGTGGTGGTCGAGGACCAGTACTGCGACGAGAGCTACGCCCGCACGCACGGCGGGTACGTCAGCGGTGGGTTCATCTACATCGGCGGCAGCTCCTACCGCTACAACTACGGCGCGCCGAGCACCCCGGTCGGCCAGAAGATCAGCGGCGGCACCTACACCATGCCCAAGGGTGCGAACATCAGCACCAAGTCGGGCACGGTCGTGCAGCGCGGCGGGTTCGGCGTGTCCGGCGGCAGCAAGAGCGGGGGCAGCTGAGTGCGTCGCGAGACCTCCACGCCCCGGCCCGACTGGCAGCGCACCGTGTCCGAGCAGGGACTGGTGTTCGGCGCGCCGGCCAGGGCCGCGGACGGCAGCCCGCGCCCGTACTGGGACGAGTCGGCGCACTACGTGTTCGACATGAGCGACGTGCTGTCGCTCGAAGCCGACGTCGAGCTGCTGCACAACATGTGCCTGGAGGCCGTCGACAACGTGGTGCTCACCGAGCGCTACCGGGACTTCGGCATCAACGAGTGGCTGTGGCCCGCGATCGCCGAGTCGTGGAAGCGCCGCGACCCGCACGTCTACGGGCGGTTCGACCTGCGCTACGACGGCCGCGGCCCGGCCAAGCTGCTCGAGTACAACGCCGACACGCCCACGTCCCTGCTGGAGGCGTCGGTCGTCCAGTGGAACTGGAAGACCGACGTCTTCCCCGAAGACGACCAGTGGAACTCCATCCACGAGAAGCTGGTCGAGCGCTGGGCCGAGATCGGCGGCCGGCTGCCGTCCAACGAGCTGCACTTCACGTGGTCGGGCGCGGACCCCTCCGGTGAGGACCACGTCACCGTGGCCTACCTGCAGGAGACCGCGGCCGAGGCGGGCATGGACACCGTCGGCCTGGCGATCGAGGAGATCGGCTGGGACTCGCTGCTGCGGCGGTTCGTCGACCTCGAGGACGCCCCGATGGGCACGGTCGTGAAGCTCTACCCGTGGGAGTGGGTGGTCGACGAGCAGTTCGGCCGCTACGCGGTGGAGAGCCTGCCCGGCACCCTGTGGGTCGAGCCGCTGTGGAAGATGCTGCTGTCCAACAAGGCGCTGCTGGCCGTGCTGTGGGAGATGTACCCCGGCCACCCGAACCTGCTGCCCGCGTTCCTGGACGACCCCGGCCTGCTCACCGAGTACGTGCGCAAGCCGCGGCTGGGCCGGGAGGGGCAGAACATCCAGATCGTCGCCCCCGGCTACGAGACCCAGACCGGCGGGGTCTACGGCAAGGAGGGGTTCGTCTACCAGCTGTTCGACCCGCTGCCCGAGTTCGACGGCTACCGGCCGGCGCTCGGCGCGTGGGTCGTCGGCGACGCCTCGGCGGGTCTCGGCATCCGGGAGACGGTCGGCCTGGTCACCGACGACGGTGCGGCCTTCGTGCCGCACAGGATCGTCGAATGAGCCCTTCGCCACTCCCCACCGGCGCACCGAACACGTCACCGGCTCCTTCACCGGCGGCACAACCGATCAACCTGCACACC
Source organism: Saccharothrix sp. S26 (assembly GCF_021390395.1). Taxonomy (GTDB): domain Bacteria; phylum Actinomycetota; class Actinomycetes; order Mycobacteriales; family Pseudonocardiaceae; genus Actinosynnema. Next base: position 140,780 of record NZ_JAJUWT010000011.1, on the reverse strand, counting down.
ATGGAGGGTCTGTGATTCCCCCACTCGCGTTGGACCCCGGCTTCGGGTCCGCCATCGGCACCGGCGTCGGTGCGATCGCGCTGTACGCGATCGTCGGTCTGATCCTGATGGTCGTCGGCTTCTACGCCATCGACTGGACCACGCCGGGCAAGCTGAGCGCGCTGGTCCGCGGCGGCGCCCCGAACGCCGTCATCGTCACCTCGGCGGGCCTGGTGAGCATGGCGCTGATCGTGGTCGTGGCGATCTACAGCTCGGCGGGCAAGCTGGCCGAGGGCCTGCTGTCGGCGCTGATCTTCGGCTTCGTCGGCATCGTCGTGCAGGTGCTCGCGGTCCGGCTGCTGGAGTGGGTGACCAGGCTCGACATCGGCTCGCTGATCGAGTCCGACCGCTTCGCGCCGGCCAGCGTCGTGGTGGCGTCGGCGCACGTCGCGCTCGGCCTCGTGGTCGCCGTCGCGATCTCGTAGCTCCCTCGGAGTGCGGTGGAGGGGGCGTGCCCGCCGGTCGGGCCCGCCCCCTCCGCGCTGTTCGAGGGCGGCCGCCGGTCAGCCCACCGGCAGCCGCTTCTGCCAGGCGATCGGCCCGACCTTGATCCGGGTGCTCGCCGAGCCGTTCCACTCGACCGGCAACCCGCCCGCGCTCAGCGCCGCGACCACCTCGCGCCCCACGGCCTCGTCGGCCGCCTCACCGAAGGAGCCGTACGCGAGCCACACCTGCCCGTCGACCACGGCCCGCTCGGTGTCCTGCTGGTGGAAGAACACGTACCCGCGTGCCCCCTCGCGCGCTTCGTCACCGATCTCCGCGTGCCCGCACGTCTGGCAGCACGTGAAGTCGGCCCGAGCCGTGATCCCACCCCGGTCGAGCGCGTGGAAGGCGGCGAAGAGCCGGTCGACGTCCGTGCGCTCCGGCCACCCGTCCTGCTCGGCGGCACGCTCCCGCCACACCCGCCCCACCACCACCCGCGCGACCGCCTCCGTGACCGGGCGCTCCTCGTCGGCGAAGTGATCAACCACCCGCTCGACCGCGTCCTCCACCCCGCTGAACCCCGCGTGCACCACGCTGCGCGCGTACTCCTCGACCTCCGCCACCACGTCGGCGGGGAGGTCGGTCACGTCGTCTGCTCGTTCAACCACGGGCGCATCCTGCCCCAGGGGTCCGACACCTCCGGCTCGACGTCGTGCAAACCGGTTCGCGGCGGGTACTACCCTTCCCTGTGTGATTGACCTCAAGGCACTGCGCGAGAACCCGGAAGCCGTCCGCGCGTCGCAACGCGCGCGTGGCGAGGACGAGACCGTGGTCGACGCGCTGCTGTCCGCCGACGAGCGCCGCCGGGCCGCCATCGCCCGCGCCGACGCGCTGCGCGGCGAGCAGAAGACGTTCGGCAAGCAGGTCGGCCGCGCCAAGGGCGAGGAGCGCGACGCGCTGCTGGCCAAGGGCAAGGAGCTGGCCGCCGAGGTCAAGGCCGCCGAGGCCGAGCAGTCCGCCGCCGAGGCCGAGCTGGCCGAACTGCACCGCGCCGTGCCGAACCTCGTGCACCCCGACGCGCCCGAGGGCGGTGAGGACGACTACGTCGTGCTCAAGCACGTCGGTGAGAAGCCCGAGTTCGACTTCGAGCCGGTCGACCACCTCGACCTGGGCCTGCGGCTCGGCGCGATCGACATGGAACGCGGCGCGAAGGTGTCCGGCTCGCGCTTCTACTTCCTCACCGGCGTGGGCGCGCAGCTCGAGCTGGCGCTGCTGAACATGGCCGTCGCCCAGGCCACCGCCGCCGGGTTCAAGCTCATGATCACGCCGACCCTGGTGCGCCCCGAGATCATGGCCGGCACCGGGTTCCTCGGTGCGCACGCCGGCGAGGTCTACCGGCTGGAGGCCGACGACCTGTACCTGGTCGGCACGTCGGAAGTCCCGCTGGCGGGTTACCACGCCGACGAGATCCTGGACGGGCCGAAGCGGTACGCGGGCTGGTCGTCGTGCTACCGCCGTGAGGCCGGCTCGTACGGCAAGGACACGCGCGGCATCATCCGCGTGCACCAGTTCAACAAGGTCGAGATGTTCTCCTACGTCAAGCCGGAGGACGCCGAGGCCGAACACGCCAAGCTGCTGGCGTGGGAAGAGGAGATGCTGGCCAAGATCGAGGTCCCCTACCGGGTCATCGACACGGCCGCCGGCGACCTCGGCACGTCAGCCGCCCGCAAGTTCGACTGCGAAGCCTGGATCCCGACGCAGAACGCCTACCGAGAGCTGACCTCGACCTCCAACTGCACCACCTTCCAAGCCCGCCGCCTGAACGTCCGGTACCGCGACGAGAACGGCAAGCCCCAGATCGCGGCCACCCTCAACGGCACCTTGGCAACCACCCGCTGGATCGTCGCCATCCTCGAGAACCACCAGCAGGCCGACGGTTCGGTCGTCGTCCCGCAAGCCCTGCGCCCCTTCCTCGGCCTCGACGTCCTCAAGCCGATCGCTTAACCAATCCAACCACCCACAACGGACCCGGAGCCCCACCGCAGAGGCCCGATTTGACATGGGTTCGGGTGCTTTGGCCTGCCTGGAGTGCTCGTAAGGGCCCCATGTCAAATCGGGTCGGGCTTGAGCAGTGGCTTGGGGTGGAAGTGAAAGCCTCAAAAGCTAAAAAGCGAAAAGCGTCCTCGCCGGACGGGCAGATCAGCAGGATGACCCCGACTACTGCGGAGCCATTAGTGAAAGCCGCGGGCAAAGCTGCACGCGCGCCCTCCTTGACACGTGCGGTAGGGCGGAGCCAGGTCGGCGGGATGACACGAAGCCCTCCTTTGGGAAAAGCGGGCCAGTGGCAGTGGGGGTGGGTTGGCAGTGGGGGTGGGTTTCAGGTCCAGCTTTGTTCGGTTTTGGTGGCTACGTGTTCGGCGATTTCCAGGGCGGAGGTGGCGGCGGGGGAGGGGGCGTTGAGGACGTGGACCTGGCGGGGGGCCGTGTCGATCAGGAAGTCGTCGACCAGGGAGCCGTCGGGGAGCATGGCTTGGGCGCGGACGCCTGCTTGGGCGCGGACCAGGTCGTCCTCGCGGATGGCCGGGACGAGGCGGGACAGGCTGGTGGCGAAGCGCTTGCGGGAGAGGGAGCGGAGGACTTCCGCGGCGCCCGTGCGGGCGAAGCGGCGGGCCAGGTGCCAGGTGCCGGGGAAGCGGGCCACGTCGGCGAGGTCGGTGGGGGAGATGTCGCGCCAGCGGTAGCCCTCGCGGCGCAGGGCGAGGACGGCGTTCGGGCCCGCGTGGACGCTGCCGTCCAGCATCCGGGTCAGGTGGACGCCCAGGAACGGCAGCGCCGGGTCCGGGACGGGGTAGATGAGGCCGCGGACCAGGTGGCGGCGGTCGTGGCGCAGTTCGTAGTACTCGCCGCGGAACGGGACGATCGTGGCGGACGGGGTGATGCCCGCCAGGCGGGCCACGCGGTCGCTGTGCAGGCCGGCGCAGTTGACCAGGGCGTCCGCGCGGATGACGCCGCGGGTGGTGGCCACCTCGACGCCGCCGCCGGACAGGGCGCGGCGGATGGCCAGGGCGGGGGTGTGCAGGCGCAGGTCGTGGCCGTTCAGCTCGCGGACGAGGGCGGCGCAGACGGCCGGGAAGTCGATGACGCCGGTGCTCTCGACGCGGAGCGCGGCCACGGCGGCCACCTCCGGCTCGTGCTCGCGGGCCTCGTCGACGCCGATGCGGCGGGCCGGGACGCCGTTGGCCTCGGCACGGGCGGCCAGCGCGTCGAGGCGCGGGACCTCGTCGGGGGAGGTGGCGACCACGAGCTTGCCGCACACGTCGACCGGGACGCCGTGCTCACGGGCGTAGGCGACGATCGAGGCGTTGCCCGCGACGGACATGCGGGCCTTCAGCGAGCCCGGCTTGTAGTACAGGCCCGCGTGGACGACGTTGCTGTTGTGGCCGGTCTGGTGGGCGGCCCACCTCGGCTCCTTCTCCAGCACCACCACGTCGTGACCGCGCCTGGCCAACGCCCGCGCGGTCGCCAGGCCCACGATCCCGCCACCGATCACCACGACTCTTCGCACAGCGGGGAACGCTAGCCGCCGACCAACTCGGGCAGGACGTCGGCCGCGACGCGTTCCAGCACGGCCTCGCTGCCCGCGTAGACGCCGCTCTCCCGGGGCCAGTGCACGACCAGGTCGGTGAAGCCCAGCTCACGCGCCCGGCCCGCGACCTCGCGGAAGCGCTCCACGCTGGTCAGCGAGTACACCGGGCACGAGTCGGCGTTGAGGTGGAAGTCGACGGTCCCCTTGGCCCGGTCGATCCCGGCCAGCACCTCGCGGAACCGCTCGGCCATCGCGGCCACGCCCGCCCACCACGTCTCGTCGTCGTCGGTGTCGGGGCCGGTGGTGACCCAGCCCGTGCCGTACCTCGCCGCGACCCCCATGGCCTTCGGCCCGTTCGCCGCGACCACGAACGGCAGCCGGGGCCGCTGCACGCACCCCGGCGCGCTGCGGGCGTCACGGATCTCGTAGTGCTCGCCGCTGAACGTGGTCCGCTCCTGCGTGAGCAGCAGGTCGAGCGCGGCCACGAACTCCTCGAACCGGCCCTGCCTGCTGCCCGGCGGCGGGCCGCCCATCACCTGCGTGTCGTATCCCACACCGCCCGCGCCGACGCCGAGCGTGAAGCGGCCGTCGGAGAGGTCGTCGAGGGCCAGCAGCTCGCGCGCGAACGGCACCGGGTGGCGGAAGTTCGGCGAGGCGACGAACGTGCCGAGCCTGATCGTGCTGGTCGCCGAAGCCGCCGCGGCCAGCGTCGGGACGGCCCCGAACCACGGCCCGTCGACCAGCGAGCGCCAGCCCATGTGGTCATAGGTCCAGGCGTGGTGGAAGCCGTACTCCTCGGCCGCCTTCCACCTGTGTTCGGCCATCCACCAGCGGTGTTCGGGCAGGATCACAATCCCTGTGCGCACCCGGCGACGGTATCCGAGAGGCACCATGTGAGGGTGCAGAGACCTTCCCTTGTGGCATCCGACGTCGACGGCACCCTGCTCACGCCCCTCGGGCGGGTCAGCCCGCGCACCGCGGGCATGGTCGGCCGCGTGCTGGCGGCCGACGTCCCGTTCGTGCTGGCCACCGGCCGCCCGCCCCGCTGGGTGCCCGACGTGGCGGCCGCGGCGGGCCTGTCCGGCTACGCCGTGTGCTCCAACGGCGCGGTGATCTACGACATCGGCGCGGACCGCGTCGTGTCGGCCGAGCTGCTCACCCCCGAGCAGTTGACGACCCTGGCCACCGTGCTGGACGAGGCGCTGCCCGGCTGCGCGATGGCCTCCGAACGCGTCGGCGAGTCCGTCCGCGGCTCCAGCGAGTCCGAGTTCATCTCCGACGAGCACTACCTGCACCCGTGGGACGAGGGCGCGCAGCCGCTGCCGGGGCACCAGCGGGCCCAGCTGCTCGGCAAGCCGGCGGTCAAACTGCTGGTCAGGCACCCGAACATGACGTCGGACGAGATGGCGAGGGCCGCCGGGCCGCTGGTCGGCGACTCGGTGGCGATGACCTGGTCGACCAACGAGGGGCTGCTGGAGTTCGCCGCGCCCGGTGTGACCAAGGCGTCCGGCCTGGCCGCCGTCGCCGACCTGCTCGGCGTGCCCGCGAGCGGCGTGCTGGCGTTCGGGGACATGCCCAACGACGTGCCGATGCTCACCTGGGCGGGTCACGGCGTGGCGATGGCCAACGCCCACCAGGACGCCCTGGACGCGGCGGACGAGGTGACCGCGGCCAACTCCGAGGACGGGGTCGCGCTGGTGCTCGAGCGGTGGTTCTAGGCTGCCCGTGACGACTCCCCGACCCATTCTGGAGAAACACCCGTGCGCGCACTCGTGACCGGCGGTGCCGGCTTCATCGGTTCGACCCTGGTCGACAGGCTCCTGAGGGACGGGCACGAGGTGCACGTCGTCGACGACCTGAGCCGCGGCAAGCGGACCGCGCCCGCCGACCCGGCCCACGCCGACCGCTACTCGTTCTCGCGGGTGGACATCACCTCGCCGGAGCTGACCGACGTGGTGACCTCGTTCGGGCCGGAGGTCGTGTACCACCTGGCCGCGCAGATCGACGTGCGCGTGTCCGTGGCCGACCCGCTGCTCGACGCCACCAAGAACGTGCTGGGCACGGTGAACCTGGCCGAGGCCGCCCGCCGCGCGGGCGTGCGCAAGGTGCTGTTCGCCTCCTCCGGCGGCTCGATCTACGGCACGCCGGAGGTGCTGCCGGTGGCGGAGACCACGCCGATCAACCCGAAGTCGCCCTACGCGGCGTCGAAGGTGTCCGGCGAGGTGTACCTGAACACCTACCGCCAGCTGTACGGCCTGGAGTGCACGCACCTGGCGCTGGCCAACGTGTACGGGCCGCGGCAGGACCCGCACGGTGAGGCGGGCGTGGTGGCCATCTTCGCGTCCGCGCTGCTCGCGGGCCGCCCGACGAAGGTGTTCGGCGACGGTGGCAACACCCGCGACTACGTGTTCGTGGAGGACGTCGTGTCTGCGTTCGTCGCCGCCTCGGGCGAGGCGGGCGGCGGCCGGCGCTACAACATCGGCACCGCGCACCAGGTGTCCGACCGCGAGCTGCACACCCTGGTGGCGCAGGCGGCCGGCGTGGCCGACGACCCCGAGTTCGCCCCGGCCCGGCTGGGCGACCTGCGGGCGTCGGCGATCGACCCGTCGCTCGCGCGGGCCGAGCTGGGCTGGAAGCCCGAGGTCGACATCGCCACCGGCGTGCGGCTGACCGTGGACTACTTCCGCTCGCTGGAAGGCTGACCGGACGACGAACGGGCCGGTCACCCCGCGGGGAGTTGGCCGGCCCGTTCGACGTCGGTGCTGGTCAGGAGGTGTGCGCGGGATCTTCGGTGCGCTGGACGGCCTCGACGTGCTCGATGGCCTCGGCGTCGGCGCGCGCGGGAGCCTCCGCGTTGCGCAGCGCGATGGCGCGGGCCAGGCGCGCGTAGCGCAGCTCCAGCTCCTTGAACCGCAGGTAGGTGTTGATGGTCTGGAAGCCGAACGCCACGACCAGGGCGTAGAGCAGCAGGTCGGTGCCCCGGCCGACGCCGACGAGCTCGGCGAGCTTCGACACCTCGACCGGCCTGATGACGGCGACCACCGCCAGCACCAGGAACAGCAGGAAGCCGATCTTGACGCCGGCCGCCGTCTTGGTCGTGCCGTGGTTCTTGAGGAAGAACACCAGCAGCACGACGACCGCGGCGATGAGCAGGAACTGGATCAGCATGTCAGCGCCTGGACCCCGTCTTGAGAGCCGAGTCGAACAGGATGTTCACGCCGTTGATGAGCGACTGCCCCTTGGACATCGAGTACTCCGTGTAGAGGATCTCGACCTGCTCCTCGGTGACGCGCCACCCGCGCTGCGAGATCATGTCGACGATCTGCGACGCGTGGCCCATGCCGTTCAGCGTGATGCGGAGCTCGTCCGCCACCTTCTTGTTGAACACCCGCAGCCCGTTGTGCGCGTCCGAGAGCTTCAGCTTGCGCAGCTTGGGGCTGACCGCCACCACGGTCTTGAGCACCACGCGCTTGATCAGCGGGATGTGCGAGTCGTCGCCCTTGAACCGGGTGCCGACGATGATGTCGAACGGCTCGGAGCGCAGCCGCTCCAGCATCCGCACCACGTCCGCGACCTGGTGCTGGCCGTCGGCGTCGAACGTCACGAAGTACTCGGCCCCCGGCTGCTCGCGGGCGTACTCGACGCCCGTCTGGATCGCCGCGCCCTGGCCGAGGTTGACCGGGTGCTGCACCAGGTGAGCGCCCGTGCCGCGGATCGCGTCCGCTGAGCCGTCCCGGCTACCGTCGTCGACGCACACGATGTTCGGGAACGTCTGCAGCGCGTTGCGCACCACGTCCGCGATCACCTGTGCTTCGTTGTAGACGGGCACGACCAGCCATACGTCAGACTGGTCCGCCACGGCGGCCTCCCTGGCGAGTGAGTCGGATGGGGTTTCGCAGAACAGGCTAGCGCGCGGTCCCCGTCCGGCCGTCGCCGACCAGCATTGAGGCGAACTCGGCGATGGTGCGGTCCCACGAGAAGCGCTCGCGGGTGATCTCGCCCAGCTTGGCCGCCCGCGCCTCGCGGTCCGGGTCGGTCACGGCCGCCTCCAGGGCGGCGGCGAGCGCGCCGGGGTCGCGGGCGGGCACCAGCCAGCCGGTGACGCCGTGGTCCAGGATCTCGGCGGTGCCGCCGACGTCGGTGGCCACGACCGTGCAGCCGAGGGCGGCCGCCTCCAGCACGGTCGTCGGCAGGCCCTCGGTCCAGCTCGGGTTGACGAACAGGGTGGCCGAGGACATCTCGCGCAGCGCCGTGTCGTGGTCGACCTCGCCCAGGAACACCACGTGGTCGGTCAGGCCCAGGCGCGCCACCTGGTCGCGCAGGTCGGCCGCGGCCGGTCCGTCGCCGCACAGCCGCAGCTTCAGCGGCACGCCGCGCCGGTGCAGGGTGGCGGTGGCGATGAGCAGGTCGGCCACGCCCTTGCCGTTGATGAGCCTGCCCACGTAGCAGGCCACGGGCCCGTCGGCGTCGTCCGGCCGGGAGACCACGCCCTCGGGCACCTCGATGCCCCGGTAGAGCACCTTGGCGTCGCGCTTGGCCAGGTCGCGGACGAACCGCGCGGCCGACTGCGACACGGCCACCACGCCGTCGGCCCAGCGCAGCACGGGCTGGCTGGTGAGCAGGTCGACGGTGGCGGCGACGAACCGGACGAACCAGCCGCCGCTCTGCACCGGGCTCGACCCGTGCTCGACGTGCAGCCTGCGCAGCCCCGCCCGCTTGGCGAACAGCGACGCCCACAGGTGCGGCCAGTAGAAGCGGGTGTGGGTCATCAGGACGGTGTCCGGCCCGCACAGCTCGCGCAGCTTCCTGGTGAAACCGGGGTTGGGCACGGGGTAGTGCGAGATCACCTCCCGGCCCGACCAGCGCACGACCGTCCACCGGTCGCCCAGCCGCTCCACGCCCGCCGGCGCGCCCACCGCCGAGGTGAACACGGTGATCCGCAGGTCGGGGTCGGCTTCCAGCATCCGGCGGTGCAGTTCGTGCGCGTACGCCTCCACACCGCCCTTGTGGGGCGGGTAGTAGACCGGCATGTCGACCAGGTGCACGGCCACGAATCTAGGCCCTTTCCCGATGTCCGAGCAGGCCGCCCCAGGCCAGCGCGGCCGCGGTCAGCCACGCCAGCGCCATGCCCAGCGCGACGCCCGCGACGCCCAGCAGGAGGCCGAGGCCGGCCACCAGCGCGATCTCGGTGACGAACTGGACGGTGCGCACCCGCGGCCCCAGCCAGGCGCGGCCGCTCGCCTTGGCCGCCACCAGCGCCGTCTGGGCCGTGGCCAGCAGGAACGCGTACACCAGGAGCAACAGCACGACCGGCCGCAGGCCCTCCCACGGCGTGCCGAGCGCGGCGGTGAGCGGGTCGGCGGGCGCGATCAGGGCCAGGGCCGCGAAGACCAGGCTGACCACCGCGGCGAGCCCGGAGACGAGCATCGGGGCGCGCACGACCTCGCGCGCGGACCGGCCCGCCAGGTGGGCGAGCAACGCGTTGCTGATGCCGATGAACAGCACGGTGAGCGCGGTCACCGGGACCAGCGCCTTGCGCAGCAGGCCGAGCCCGTCCAGGCCGACCACCCACGCGGTCACGCCGAACGTGGCCCAGGTGCCCGCGGTGAGGTAGACGGCGTCGATGAGGAACCCGGGCAGCAGCGACCGCCGGTCGCGCAGCCAGCCGCGCACCGCGCCGAGGGCGAACGGCCCGCCGGTCAGCCACGCGCAGGCCGCCGCAACGGGCACCGCGCTCAACGCCCACAGCAAGTAAGTGGACGATGCGTCCAGTTCACCGACGAGCACGGCCACGCCCACCGCGCCCAGGAACAGCGCCAGCCACGAGCCGTCCAGCGCGAGCGCCCGCAACGGCCGTTGCCGCGCGTAGGAGACGTACCGGCCGTGGTCGAGCACCGCCGTGAACGGCGAGGCCAGCGCCTGGATCAGCAGCAACGTCCGGGCCGGGCCGTCCATCAGCAGGCCGACGAGCAGGCACACCACCCCGATCGCGACGCCGAGCAGCAACGACGTCGCCGCCGCGCCGCGCACACCGCGCGCGTCGCCGTCGGAGACCGCCTTCGACACCAGCAGCGGCTCCGCCGCGAGCGCCCGGCCCAGGTACCACTGACCGATCTGCACGATCGCGACCAGCGAGAACACGCCGTACTCGGCGTCGGTCGACACCGGCGCGGCGATCAACTGCACGGCGAAGGTGATCGCGCTGAACACGAGTTGGTCGATGGTGACGGCCGACTGGCGCACCGCCGTGGCGGCCAAGGCGCGCAGACCGTCGAGCCGTGATCTGTTCGCCGCCGTCACGGGTGTCCTCTTCTTGCGGGTGCCAGATTCTCCGGGGTGCCGAAGCGGGCCTTACTGTACGGCGTTGGCCGATCCCACCCCGCAGCAGGAGAACCCCATGCCATCGCCGGTCTCCGTGGTGATCCCGTGCGCGCCCCGGGCGGACTTCCTCGCCGAGACGCTGCGCTCGGTCGCCGAGCAGACCCACCAGGACTGGGAGGTCGTGCTCGTCCTCGACGGCGAGTGCGAGCGGAACCGGGCCGCCGCGCGCACCCTGCCCGACGACCGGGTCCAGGTGCACCTCACGCCCGAGCCGCGCAGCGGGCCCGCCGTCGGCCGCAACATCGGGCTGGACGCCGCCAAGCACGACCTGGTGGCGTTCCTCGACGCCGACGACCTGTGCATGCCGCAGCGCCTGGCCCACCAGGTCGCCGTGCTCGAACAGCGGCCCGGCCTGGGCCTGGTCGGCGCGTGGGCCCGGCAGATCGACCCGTCCGGGCAGGTCGTGGGCGAGATGCACTCGGCCATCGGGCCCGAGGTCGCGCGCACCATGCTGCTCTACAACTGCCTCATCACCTCCACGATCGTGGTCCGCAAGGAGCTGGCGGCGCAGGTCGGCGGCTTCGACCCGCGGCTGGTGCGGCTGGAGGACTACGACCTGTGGCTGCGGGTGATGGCGCGCGCGGACGGCGACGTGCTGCCCGAGGAGCTGGTCGGCTACCGCGTGCACCCCGGCCAGTACAGCCGCGGCGCGCTCATGGGGCCGCACACGAAGCTGCTGCGCCGGTCGAAGCAGGAGCTGGCCAAGCGCATCGGCGTCAGCGGGCTCGGCGTGGCCGCCCGGCACGCCGCCTGGCTGGGCGTGCAAGTGGCCCACCGCCGCTGGTGAGGCCCGCGCGAGTAGTCTGCGGTCGCAGCGGGACGGGGACCCGCTCCTACGCCAAGTGATCGGGTTGCTGACGCGATGAGTGCCGCACTGCTCGTGCTGTTGCTGCTGTGGGTGCCTGGCCTGGTGTTCGGCGCGGCCATCCGGTTGCGCGGGTGGACGCTGGCCGCCGCGGCGCCCGCGCTCACCTACGGCCTGGTCGCGATCGGCGGCCTGCTGCTGGGCGAGCTCGGCTTCTCCTGGACCCTGGTCACGTTCGGCGCGTGGACGCTGGTGGCGTCGGCCGTGCTGTTCGCCGTGACCGCGCTGATCCAGCGCCGGTGGCCCGCGCGGGTGGACGACGACGAGCCGCGCGTGTCGCGCCGGGGCCACCTGGTGGTCGGCGCGGGCGTGGCGATCGGCCTCGCGGTGGGCGCGGTCACGTTCCTGCGCGGCATCAGCAGCCTCAACCGGCTGGCCCAGGACTGGGACGCCCCCCACCACGGCAACCTGGTGCGCTGGCTCGCCGAGCACCACACGTCCCTGGTGTCGACCGCGGGCGCGATCGGCAACCAGCCCGAGAACGCGAACTACTTCTACCCGGCCACCTACCACCAGTTGCTGGCGCTGCTGCTCGACCAGTTCGGCATCACGCTGCCGCAACTGCTCAACTCCGGCGCGCTGAGCACCGTGCTGGTGTGGCCGGTCGGCATCGCCGCGATGGGCCTGGCCTGGAAGCTGCCCGCCCGGATGGTCGCGCCGGCCGCCGCCGTGTCGACGTGGTTCTCGCCGTTCCCCTACGACTCGCTGTGGCGCGGCCCGCTGTGGCCCTACGTCGCGGGCATCGCCCTGCTGCCCGCCGTGCTCGCCCTGGTCACCTACCTGATCCGGCCGCGCGGCATCACCGGGCCGGTCGCCGTCGCGGTGTCCACGGCGGCGCTGGTCGGCCTGCAGCCCAGCCTGGCGTTCATCCTCGCCGGCCTGCTCGGCGTCATCTTCGTGGCCTGCGTGTTCCGGCTCGTGCCGATCGACTGGAAGCGCGCGTGGCCGACCCTGGTCACGATGGGCGTGCTGGCCGTGCTGGTCGCCGTGCCGCTGATCCTGCCGTCGATGGGCTCGGCCGACGGCGTGGCCGCCATGGTGTGGCCGTCGGAGGCCACGCCCGCCGGCGCGTTCGGGCAGATGCTCACGTTCTCCGGCGTGGTCGACTTCCCGCAGTGGTGGATCGGCCTGCCCGCGCTGTTCGGCGTGGTGATCATGGCCCGGCGGCGGCTCATGACGTGGATGGTCGGCGTGTGGCTCGCGTTCGGCGCGCTCTACGCGGTGACCGTGTCGCTGGAGGGCGCGATCATCCAGCGGCTCACCGGCTACTTCTACAACGACCACTGGCGGCTCGCGGTGATGCTGCCGCTGCCGGGCGCCATCGGGTTCGGCGTGGCCGTGGTCGCGTTCGGCACGTGGGTGGTCGACCGGTACCGGGACAAGGTGCCCGCCCTCGGCCGCACGCCGTGGGCCCCGGTCGCCATCAGCGTGGTGTTCTTCCTGCTCATCGGCTTGATCAGCGGCGCGTACATCGGCCGCAACAGCGCCCGGCTGGCCGGCAACTACCAGAACGGGCCGACGGTCAGCGACGGTGAGCTGGAGGCCTACCGGTGGCTGGCCGACCACGTCCGGCCCGGCGAGCGGGTGATGAACGACGTGTTCGACGGCAGCGGCTGGCTGTACGCGATGGCCAAGGTCGAGCCGGTCGAGTGGACGTTCTACGGCACCCCCGTGGGCACGCCGAGCAACTACCTGACCAAGAACCTCAACAAGCTCGACAGCGACCCCGAGGTGCGCGAGGACCTGACCGAGCTGAAGGTCCGCTACGTGATCGTCGGCCGGGGGTACGTGCGCAAGGACAACCGGATCGCGCCCGGCTTCGTCGGCCTCGACCGCACGGCGGGATTCACCGAGGTGTTCCGCAACTCCGATTCGGTGATTTACGAAATCGAAGGTCAGGAGAGCGTGGTCGAACCGGCCGCCGCGGGGGCCGGTCGATGAGCGTATCGACCCGTCCGGGTGTCGCTTTCACCCCATGGGGTGTGGGCGGTGGCGTCGGGTCACTGCCGTACCCTCGACTGCTGTGAGCTTCGCTGGATTTGACCTGATCGTCGTCGGTTCCGGGTTCTTCGGCCTGACGGTGGCCGAACGCACCGCGTCCCAGCTCGACAAGCGCGTGCTCGTGCTGGAGCGCCGCGCGCACATCGGTGGCAACGCCTATTCCGAGCCCGAGCCCGAGACGGGTATCGAGGTGCACCGGTACGGCGCGCACCTGTTCCACACCTCCAACAAGCGGGTGTGGGACTACGTCAACCAGTTCACCGAGTTCACCGGTTACCAGCACCGCGTGTTCGCGATGCACGCCGGCCAGGCCTACCAGTTCCCGATGGGCCTGGGCCTGATCTCGCAGTTCCTCGGCCGCTACCTGAGCCCGGAGGAGGCCCGCGCCTGGGTCGCCGAGCAGGCCGCCGAGTTCGACTCCAAGGACGCGAAGAACCTGGAGGAAAAGGCGATCTCGCTCATCGGCCGCCCGCTGTACGAGGCGTTCGTGCGCGACTACACCGCCAAGCAGTGGCAGACCGACCCGAAGGAGCTGCCCGCGGCGGTCATCAGCCGCCTGCCGGTGCGCTACACCTTCGACAACCGCTACTTCAACGACACCTACGAGGGCCTGCCCGTCGACGGGTACACCGCGTGGCTGGAGCGGATGGCCGACCACCCGAACATCGAGGTGCGGCTCAACACCGACTTCTTCGACGTCCGCGACGAGATCCCGGCCGGCACCCCCGTGGTCTACACCGGGCCGCTGGACCGCTACTTCGACTACAGCGAGGGCTGGCTGGGCTGGCGCACGCTGGACTTCGAGCAGGAGGTCCTGCCGGTGGGCGACTTCCAGGGCACGCCGGTGATGAACTACAACGACGCGGAGTTCCCGTTCACCCGCATCCACGAGTTCCGGCACTTCCACCCCGAGCGCGAGTACCCGTCGGACAAGACCGTCATCGTGCGGGAGTTCTCCCGGTCGGCGGAGAAGGACGACGAGCCGTACTACCCGATCAACACCGCCGAGGACCGCGCCAAGCTGGAGCGCTACCGCGAACTCGCGCGCGCCGAGGCGGCCGAGCGTAACGTCATCTTCGGTGGCCGACTGGGCACCTACAAGTACCTGGACATGCACATGGCGATCGGTTCCGCGCTGAGCGTGTTCGACAACAAGATCGCCCCGCACCTGGCCTCCGGTCGGGCGCTGGACGGTTCGCTGGAGGACTGATTCGGTTATGTCGGGCAACTCCACCCTCGTCGAGCACGAGGCTCCGGAGAAACTGCTGGCGCAGCGCGGCCTGTTCGCGGGCCCGTCGCAGATCGTCTCGGAGGACCTCTACGCCGAGATCTCGCAGGGCATCGCCGACCGCGAGCGGCACCGCCTGGTCGTGCACCCGCACGCCGCGGTGTCGATGAACACCTACTTCGGCCGCTTCCCCGCCACCTACTGGCAGCGGTGGTGCGTGAGCGCGGAGGTGGAGCTGAGCCTGACCCTCACCGGTTCGGGCACCGTCTCGATCGTCGCCTCCGACGCGGAGGGCGAGTCGCGGACCATCGTCGCCGAGCAGGTCTCGGGGGCGAAGGGCCAGGTCGTCAGCATGACGGCCAAGATCGACAAGTTCACCGACGGCGGCGCGCTGTGGTTCGACGTCGTCACCGGCGAGCACGAACTGGTGGTCGAGAACCCCCGCTGGACGGTCGCGCCGCCCAAGCGGGTGCGGCCGACCGCGATCGTGATCTGCACGTTCAACCGGGTCGAGGACTGCCTCAACACCATGGCGGCCCTGGCCTCCGACGCCGAGCCGCTGAGCCTGGTCGACGCGGTGTACGTGGTGGATCAGGGCAGCGACCCGGTCGAGTCGCGGCCCCGGTTCGCCGAGGTCGCCGCCGCGCTGGGCGACAAGCTGCGCTACATCCGCCAGCCCAACCTCGGCGGCGCCGGCGGCTTCACCCGCGGCCTGTACGAGGTCATGGAGGTCGACCACGCCGAGCACGCCAACGTGCTCTTCATGGACGACGACGTGCTGTGCGAACCGGAGATCGTGGTCCGCACGACCGCGTTCGCCAACCGCACCGCGCAGCCGGTCATCGTCGGCGGCCAGATGCTGTACCTGCTGCACCCCAACCACCTGCACGTGGGCGCGGAGTACGCCAACCTCGACACGCTGGCCCCCGGCCAGGTCGTGGAGGGCGCGCTGCACGACGCCGACCTCACCGGGTACGACGAGGAGACCGGCAAGCGCAACGTGCAGGACCGCCGGGTCGACGCGGGCTACAACGGCTGGTGGTCGTGCCTGATCCCGTCGGAGATCGTCAAGGCGATCGGCTACCCGCTGCCGCTGTTCTTCCAGTGGGACGACATCGAGTACGGCTACCGCGCGCGGGCCCGCGGGTTCGCCACGGTCACGCTGCCCGGCGCGGGCGTGTGGCACGCCGACTTCCACTGGAAGGACTGGGACGACTGGCACCGGTACTTCAACCTGCGCAACGCGCTGATCACCTCGGCGCTGCACAGCCAGTTCGACCCGAAGCGGATCTGCCGCTCCATGGCGGGCCAGCTCGCCACGTACCTGGTCGCCATGCAGTACGGCCTGGCGGCGACCCAGCTCAAGGCCATCGAGGACTTCCTCAGGGGTCCCGAGGTGCTGCGTGACGGTGGTGTCGAGGCGGCGGCGGAGATCCGCAAGCTGCGCGCCGAGTTCCCCGAGACGGTCAAGCACCCGGCCTCGGAGGTGCCCGGCATCTCCTCCGGTGACCTGCCGCTGATCAGCGCGCCGCCCGCGCCGAAGCTGTTCGCGCCGGTGCTGGCCAAGCGCATGGTCAACCAGCTCCTCGGCCGCAGCGCGCACGACGTCGGCGCGGTGGCCGCGGGCGACGCCGCCTGGTGGCACGTGTCGCTGTTCAACACCGCCGTGGTCACCGACGCGTCCCAGGAGGGCGTGCGGGTCCGGCGGCGCGACCGCGAGCTCGCGATCCGGCTCGGCAAGCGGGGCACGAAGCTGCTCAAGGAGCTCTACCAGCGGGCCCCGGAGATGCAGCGCGCCTACCGCGACGCGATGGGCGAGCTCACCAGCCGCGAGAACTGGCGGCGGTTGTACGACCTCTGATCGACCCGGCGGGGCGGCCCTGAGCGGTCGCCCCGCTTCTCTTTCCCGCCTTCCCCACGCGCAACACACCGAGGGACCTTCAGTGGACGCAGTGCACCGGATCATCCTGCCCCGGGACGACGACCCGCTCGACGTGCGGCCGATGTACCTGGACGAGCCGCAGAACGTGCACTGCCAGGTGGACTCCCGTCGCGCCCTGACCGTGCCCGAGCACGCCAAGGTGTCGTTCGCGACCTACTTCAACGCGTTCCCGGCCAGCTACTGGAAGCGGTGGACGGTCGTCGACGAGGTCGTGCTGCGGATGAGCGTGCGCGGCTCCGGCCGGGTCGACGTGTACCGCTCCAAGCCCAGCGGCGACGTCGTGCACCTGGAGGGGTCGTTCGTCCGGGACGCGGCGGACTGGACGCCGCTGGAGTTCCCGGTGTCGCTGCGGCCGTTCGAGGACGGCGGGCTGATCTGGTTCGACGCGTTCACGCACGAGTCGCCGCTGGAGATCCGCGACGCCGAGTGGGCCGTGCGGTCGCCGCTGCCCGCGAAGAAGGTCGCGGTCAGCATCACCACCATGCGCCCGCACGACGCGGTGGAGGCGCTGCGGGCGCTGGGCAGCGACCCGGCCGTGCTCGACGTCGTGAGCAACGTCTTCGTGGCCGACCAGGGCGCGGTGAAGGTGCGGTCGGTGCCGGGCTTCGCCGAGGCCGCGGCCGGGCTGGGCGACCGGCTGGAGGTCATCGAGCAGGACAACCTGGGCGGCTCAGGCGGGTTCACCCGGGGCATGTTCGAGGCGATCGAGCACACCGACGCCGAGCAGGTCATGCTGATGGACGACGACATCCGGCTGGAGCCGGAGGCCGTGCTGCGGTCCAACGCGTTCGCGCGGGCGGCGGCGTCGCCGGTCATCGTCGGCAGCCACATGCTGAACCTCCAGGCCAGGACCCGCATCCACAGCACGGCCGAGATCGTCGACCTGGGCACGTGCTTCTGGCGGGCCGCGCCGGGCGCGGTGACCGACCACGACTTCGCCGAGTCGTCGTTGCGCGAGACGCCCGAGCTGCACCCCCGCGTGGACGCCACCTACAACGGCTGGTGGATGTGCCTGTTCCCGCGCGAGGTGGTGGAGCGGACCGGCTACCCGCTGCCGCTGTTCATCAAGTGGGACGACGCCGAGTACTCGTTGCGGGCGCTGGAGCACGGGTTCCCGACCGTGTCGCTGCCGGGGTCGGCGGTGTGGCACATGCCGTGGACGGACAAGAACGACTCGACCGACTGGCAGGCGTACTTCCACACCCGCAACCGGCTGGTGCTGGCCGCGCTGCACAGCCCGTACGACGTGCGGACGGGCATCGTCAAGCACGGGTTGAAGCTGTCGCTGCGGCACCTGCTGTCCATGGAGTACTCGACCGTGGCGTTGCAGCAGAAGGCGATCGAGGACTTCCTGGACGGCCCGGCGGGCCTGTTCGACTCGCTGCGCACGGCGTTGCCGATGGTGCGGGCGATGCGCGAGGAGTACAGCGACGCCCGGCGGCTGGAGTCGGCCCGCGAGTTCCCGCCGCCCACGTTCGACCTGGTGCGCGCCGAGGCGTTGTTGCAGCCGGCGAAGGGCAAGGCGACGATCGCGGTGCGCGCGGCGAAGTCCGTGCTGCACAACCTGCGCCCGCCCCAGCCGGCCGCGGGCGAGCGCCCGCAGCTCAACGTGCCCGCCCTCAACGCCCGCTGGTTCCTGCTCGGCAACCTGGACAGCGCCACCGTGTCCACGGCCGACGGCACGGGCGTCGCGTTCTACAAGCGCGACCCCGAGCAGTTCCGCACCCTGATGGCCCGAGCCGTGCGCAACTACCGCCGGCTGGGCAAGGAGTGGCCGAAGCTGCGCGCCCAGTACCGCGCCGCCCTGCCCGACCTCACGTCGGCCGAGCAGTGGCGCAAGGCATTCGAGAACCGCTGACCTTCAGGCGGCGGTTCGACCCCTCACCCTCAGGCATCCGAGCCGGTGGCAGCGTTGCACTGGTCGATCCGTCCACCACGGTCAGTGATGAGCGAGGTACTCCTCCAATGCCTCGCGGATCACCGTGGACGTGGTGGTCTGACGATCCTTCGCCAACTGCTCGACCCGTTCCTTCAGCTGAGCGGGTACGCGTGCCTTGAGTTCAGGCGACGTGCTGCCGCCTGACGACAGCGAGGGGCGGCCGACCCGGGCAAGGGCCTCCTGCGCCATCTCCTCGGCACGTGCTTCGGTGATGCGACGCCCCTTGCTGTCGAGCACGACTTCCTCGTCCAGGTCGACGTCCTCCACCTGATCAGCATCGAACTTGTACTCGCGAACCATGATGATCACCTCCGGTGCGGTGCGTGGTCGGCGTTAGCGATCTCGGTAGTGGGTGGGCATCACGTGGATGATGAGGAGCACATCATCGGCCTCGAGTTCGACTCCCACGATCTCGAGTCCCACGCCTCGGTCGTCCTCCCCTGTCCAGAAGAGCTTCGGATCTTCGTTGTCATCGACGGGGAGGGCGGTCGGAGGGTAGTTGTTGATCACATGCAGCGCGTGCGCTCGTCCGATGCGGTGCTTGCGGGCGGACTGGCTGAACCTGAGGCGCACCTCGGCTATTTTGTGCCACAAAATTTTGCTCGTCAAGGCGGGGCTCGGCCTTGACCGCGCCGGCCGCGCGCTCAGGCGAAGTGCGCGGCCACGACGTGGCTGAAGTTGACCACGAAGTCCTTGCCGTCGGCGGTCGCGATGGCTTGCGTGTGGCCGTTGCGCACGACCTGGATCAGGCGTGGGCCGAGGTCGTCGGCGGTCTCCTGGGAGACCCGGATGGAGATCGGGTTAGGGTTGGCGGCCAGGTGTAGCACCAGGGTCGTCTTACGCGCTTCAGAAGTCATGGCGCACAGCCCACCAGCCAGGCGCGTGACCAGGCAAGACGGGTTCGCCGTCAGCGATTCCGCGTCAAGCTGAACGGCGGCCGCTCACTTGCGGAAGAAGCGTTCCCGTTGGCCCAGGCGCACGAGCTTCAGCCACTCCAGGAACGCCTTCGGGTCGCGTCGCACGCCGATGAAGTACAGCCCGAACCGGAACGCCTCCAGCAGGCCCAGCTTGCGCATGCCCGGCTGGGACAGCAGGTACCCGCGGTTGCGGTAGGTGTAGTAGCGCTTGACCGCGTTCTCCGGGTCCTGCGCGTGGAACCGGCCGCCGAGCATCGGCTTGAACTCGTCCGACCCGTCCGGGTGCAGGTAGGCGACCTTCAGCGACGTGCCGAACGGCAGGCCGGTGCGCACCAGCCGCCGGTGGATCTCCACCTCGTCGCCGCGGAAGAACAGCCGGTAGTCCGGCACGCCGATGACGTCCACCGTGGACGCCTTGAACAGCGCGCCGTTGAACAGCGACGCGATGCCCGGCAGGAAGTCCGTGCCCAGCTCGGCCGCGTTCCGCTTCCACGTCAGCCCGCGCCGCAGCGGGAACGCCAGCTTGTCCGGCCGCTCGATGTTCGCCACCACCGGCGAGACCGCGGCCAGGTTGCGCCGCTGCGCCTCCTCCAGCAGCACGGCGAGCACGGTCTCGTCGGCGGGCCGGCCGTCGTCGTCGGCCAACCACAGCCAGTCGGCACCCAGTGACAACGCGTGCAACATGCCGAGCGCGAACCCGCCCGCGCCGCCGAGGTTGCGGTGCGAGGCGAGGTACGTGGTCGGGATCGGGCACTGCGCGACCAGGTCGTCCACCGGCTGGTCGGGCCCGTTGTCCACGACGACCAGGTGGTCGAGCGGCCGGGTCTGCGAGGCCAGCACCTTCAACGAGTCGGCCAGCAGCTCGCGCCGGTGCCGCGTCACCACGACACCGACCACGGAGCCCTGCGGCAGTGCGCCCACGACGGTCACCTACTCGCCACCGTTCCCGCTCAGCACCGTCGGCTGACCGATCCGCTCCAGCGTCTCCTCGCTCAGGTGCTCGTAGGGGTCGCGGCCCTTGTAGGCCGTGACCACCTCGCGCAGCGAGCCGTGCATCTTGACGTGCCCCTCGTCCATCCAGATGGCCGTGTTGCACAGCTCGACCAGGAAGTCGTCGGAGTGGGAGGCGAACACCAGCATGCCCGACCGCTTGACGAGGTCGTTGAGCCGGTCGCGCGCCTTGGCCAGGAACGCCGCGTCGACCGCGCCGATGCCCTCGTCCAGCAGCAGGATCTCGGGGTCGATCGAGGTCACCACGCCGAGCGCCAGGCGCACGCGCATGCCGGTGGAGTAGGTGCGCAGCGGCATCGACAGGTAGTCGCCCAGCTCGGTGAACTCGGCGATGTCGTCGACCCGCTTCTCCATCTCCTTGCGGCTCATGCCGAGGAACAACCCGCGGATCATGATGTTCTCGTACCCGGAGATCTCCGGGTCCATGCCGACGCCGAGGTCGAACACCGGCGCGACCTTGCCGACGATGCGCGAGCTGCCCCGCGTGGGCTCGTAGATGCCCGCGAGCAGCCGCAGCAGCGTGGACTTGCCGGCGCCGTTGTGGCCGACGAGGCCGACCCGGTCACCGTGCTTGAGCGAGATGTTGATGTCGTGCAGGGCCTCGATGATCGGGACGCGTCCCTCCGCGCCGATCTTGCCGCCGACCTTGCCCAGCGCGAGCTTCTTCAGCGACCTCGACTTGGCGTCGAAGATCGGGAAGTCGACCGAGGCGTTCCAGACGTCGATGCTGACCATGATGTGTTGCGGCCTCACTCAGACCCAGTAGGAGACGCGGGCACGGTAGTTCCGCATCGCGATCAGCGCCAGTGTCCACCCGACGACGGTCAGCCCGCCGACCACCGCCCAGTGGTGCCAGTCCTGCGTGTGGCCCAGCAGGGGCGCGCGGAAGATCTCCACGTAGTGGTAGACCGGGTTCAGCTCGGCGATCAGGATGCGCCAGTCGCCACCGCCCCCGGTGCCCCCGGTGACCTTGTTGAGCACGCCCACGTGCCACACGATCGGCGTCATGAAGAACACCAGGTTGATGAAGCTGTTGATCACCGGCGGGATGTCGCGGAAGCGGGTGCTGATGATGCCGAACAGCAGCGCCACCCACACCGCGTTCACGACCACCAGCACCAGCGCCGGGATCGCCATGAGCACGCCCCAGGACAGGCCGGGCTGCACGGTGTCGTCGCCCGCCATCTTGTACTCGCCGACCAGCGACGGGAAGTAGATCGCGACCACGACCACGTACACGACCATGTTGTGGGCCAGAAACAGCGTCTGGCGCCACACCATGCGCAGCACGTGCACCGTGATGGGCGCGGGCAGGTGCTTGATCAGGCCCTCGTTGGAGATGAAGACCTCGGTGCCCTCGGTGACCACGCCGAGGATGAAGTTCCAGATGATGAACCCGGCCGTCACGTACGGCAGGAACGTGCCCAGCTCCTGCTTGAACAGCTGCGAGTAGAGCAGGCCGAGCGCGAGCGCCGTGGTGCCCATGGAGATCGTGATCCACAGCGGTCCGATGACCGACCGGCGGTACCGCTGCTTGATGTCCTGCCACCCGAGGTGACCCCACAGCTCCCGCAGTCGCCAGGCGTCGCGCACGTCGCCGTACGCGCGCGCGAACGTGCGCGAGTTGGGTGCGAGGGGAGCGGGTGGTCGCTCGACCGTACTCGTGGGTTGCACGAGGGGTGAGACTACCGGCGACGGGGTGGCGCCCTCGTCGCCGGGCTGTCACGGTGCGGTCACCTCTGCCGCGGGGCCTCCGGCACGCCGGTCACCTTCATGATCACCTGCTCGTGGTCGTACGTGTACCCGCGGTAGTCGAACTCGATCCCCGTGCGGGCGACGTACTCCGTCCACGCCTTGTGCTCGTGGTCCTGCCAGCCGGGGTAGTTGAAGTACTCGTCGAAGACGATCACGCTGCCCGGCACCAGCCGCGGGCCCACGAGGTCCAGCACGGTCTTGGTGGACGAGTACAGGTCGCAGTCGACGTGCAGGAACGACACCGGGCCGGGGTGGGCGTCGAGGAAGCCGGGCAGCGTGTCGTCGAACCAGCCCACGACCAGCTCCGCGCCGTCGACGTCCGGCAGCCCGTCCATGCCGAACAGGCCGGCCGGGAAGCCGTTGCGCCAGTCCTCGGGCAGGCCCTCGAACGAGTCGAACCCGTACACGTCACGGCCGGCGAACGCGGTGGCGATCAGCTTGAGCGTGCCGCCGGTGTAGACGCCGAACTCCAGCGCCATGCCCTCGGCCTCGACCAGGCCCAGCGCGTGCTCCAGCGTCGCGTGGGGGTGGCCGAAGTGCGGCGCGGTCGGCAGGTGCTCGCGGATGAACGCGGCGCTCTGCCTGGCCGCCTCCTGCTCACCCGCGAACACCAGGTCGCGGCGGGCCCGGACCTCGTACTGGATCGTGGCGTCGACCGCCCGGTCGGCCTGCCTGCGCAGCTCCTCCACCTCGCGCTGCAGTCGCGCGATCCGCTCGACCTGCTCGTGGTGGTAGGGGCGCACCACGTCGTCGATGACCCGGAAGATCTTGCCGCGCACGCGCTTGCGGACCTCGTCGACGAACGGGCTGTGCCGGACTTTGTCGAGCACCTGGCGCTCCTCTCGCGGTGTGGCGGTGAACACAGTCGGGCAACGCGGCGCCCCTTGTCCAGCCCGCGACCTCACCACCGCACCGGAACGTTACAAGTACGGGAACGCTACAAGTACTGACCCGTGCCCCGGATGTGCGGACCGCCCTCGCCGTCGGCGTGCCCGGACCCGGCGGGCAGGGCGCGGCCGCGCATCTGCTCCAACTGCACGCGTGCCGCCATCTGCTGGGCGAACAGGGCCGTCTGGATGCCGTGGAACAGCCCCTCCAGCCAGCCGACCAGCTGTGCCTGGGCGATCCGCAGCTCCGCGTCGGACGGGGTGCCCTCCTCGGTGAACGGCAGGGAAAGCCGCTCCAGCTCCTCGCGCAGCTCCGGCGCCAGGCCGTCCTCCAGCTCGTCGATGGACCGCTTGTGGATCTCCTTGAGCCGGTTGCGGCTGGCCTCGTCCAACGGTGCCGCGCGCACCTCCTCCAACAGCTGCTTGATCATCGTGCCGATGCGCATGACCTTCGCCGGCTGCTCGACCAGGTCGGTCACGTCCTGGCCGCCCGCCTCCTCGCCGGACGGCAGCCGCGCCGCCCCCACCGGGGAGCCGTCCGGGCCGACCACGACCACGTGCCGCTCGTTCTCCACCTGATCACCTCGGTGTGCCTCGCTCATGCGTCCCATCCTGGCCCGATCGGGTGTCGCACGCCGAACCGGGTCACGGATCGGGTGGCAAACCCGCCGCCCCTGCTGTCGCTCCTGCCGACGTCCTCCGTACGGTGTGCGGCATGGCGTTCGACGTCGCCCGGGTCCGTGGGCTGTTCCCCGCGCTCGGCGACGGCTGGGTTCATCTGGACGCTCCTGCGGGGATGCAAGTACCCGAACAGGTGGCCACGGCCGTCTCCACCGCGCTGCGCGCACCCGTCTCCGGGCCGGGTGGCATATTCCCCGCTTCGCAACGCGCCGAGGCCATCGTCGACGCGGCCAGGCGGGCGGTGGCCGACCTCGTCGGCGCCGACCCGGCGGGCGTCGTGCTCGGCCCGAGCTCCGCGGTGCTGCTGCAACGGCTGGCCGACGCGCTGTCGGAGGGCTGGTTCCTCGGCGACGAGGTCGTGGTGTCGCGGCTGGACCACCCCGGCAACATCGCGCCGTGGCAGCGGGCCGCGCAGCGCACCGGCAGCGTGGTGCGGTGGGCCGAGGTCGACATCGAGACGTGCGAGCTGCCCGCCTGGCAGTACGACGAGCTGGTCACGCCCAAGTGCAAGCTGGTCGCGGTGACGGCCGCGTCCGGCTCCGTCGGCACCCGCCCGGACCTGCGCAAGATCGCCGAGGTCGCGCGTCGCACGGACGCGCTGGTCGTGGTGGACGCCTCCTCCGCCGCGCCGTTCGTGCCGCTCGACATCACGTCGATGGACGCCGACGTGGTGGCCGTGTCGGCGAACAACTGGGGCGGGCCGCCGGTCGGCGCCCTGGTGTTCCGCGACCCGTCGATGCTCGACCTGCTGCCGTCGGTGGCCGTCGAGCCCGGCGCGCGGGGTCCCGAACGCCTGGAACTCGGCCCCCACGCCTACCCGCTGCTGGCCGGCCTGGTGGCATCGGTCGAGTACCTGGCCGGTCTGGACGACGCCGCCGTGGGCCCGCGCCGCGAGCGCGTGCTCACCTCGTTGGGTTCGGTGAAGGCGTACCAGGCGGGACTTCTGGCTAATCTCATCAACGAACTGCGATCGCTCCGTCACGTCATGGTGATCGGCGACGCCATGCGCCGGGTGCCGGCACTGGCGTTCACGGTGGCCGGCGTGAAGGCGACCGACGGCGTCGAGCACCTCTCCGAGCGCGGCGTGTGCGCGTTCGCCGACTCGGGGCAGCACGGCGTGTTCTCGGTGCTGGGCGTGGGCGAGGTCGGCGGGGCGATCCGCGTCGGCCTGGCGCACTACACGAACGCGGCGGAAGTGGACGAGCTCGTGCGGGCGGTCGCCGAGCTGGCGTGAGACCGGGGGGCTGGGTGGACGACCTGCTGTCACGGGAGCTCGCCGACCTCGCCGCCCTGCACCGCCTCGCACCCCTGATGTCGGAGTACCTGCCCACCACCGCGCACGAGCTGCGCCCCGCCGCGCTGGCGGCCGTGATCGACGAGGTGCTGCTCGGCTCGCGGACCGTGCTGCTCGAGTGCGGGTGCGGGGCTTCGTCGGTGGTGCTGGCCCGGCTGCTGGCCCGGCGCGGGTTCGGGCACCTGCTGTCGGTCGAGCACGACGAGCGCACGGCCGCGTTCGTGGCGAGCCAACTGCGGCGGGAAGGTCTCGGGCACGTGGCGAGGGTGGTGCACGCGCCGTTGACCCCGCACCCGGCGGCTTTGGGCAACGCGCAGTGGTACCACCCGCAACTCGTGCACGACGAGGTGTCGGCGTACGTCGAGCGGTACGGGTTGGTCGACTTGCTGTTGGTCGACGGGCCGTTGCTGGGCGACGCGCGGTACCCGGCGCTGCCCGTGCTGCGCGGGGTGCTCGCGCCGGGCGCGGCGGTGCTGGTGGACGACGCGGAACGGCCCGGGGAGCAGACCGTGCTGGTGCGGTGGGCCGAGGAGTTCGCTTTGCGTTTCCGCACGACGCCTCGGACTTTTTTGGCTTCGGCGATGGCGTTGGATTGATGACGGAGTATCTGAAAGATTCGATGATTTAGAGATTAAAAGCGTCCTCGCCGGACGGGCAGATCAGCAGGATGACCCCAACTGCGTCCGGAATGCTGCGGTTGGGTGCCGGCGAACGGCGCGGGGGTCGCCGGCGGGCCCGGGGGTCCGGTCTCGTCCGGCGCGATGCCCTTCTTTTTCAGCAGGAGGGCTTCGTGTCATTGCGCCGACCTGGCGTTTTCAGCGTTTCACACCTTCAGCACGAGCTTGCCGAAAACGTCACCGCCCTCAAGTGCACGATGAGCCTCGGACGCGCGTTCGATGGGCAACACCTCGTGCACGATGGGCTTGACCTGACCCGCCGCGATCAACGGCCACAAGCGCTCCCGCACCTCGGCGACGATCCGGCCCTTGCCGTTCGGCCCGTCCACCGGTCGGAACCGCAGGCCCGTCCCGGTGACGCTGGCGCGCTTGGACAGCAGCTTGCCGATGTTCAGCTCACCCTTCACCCCGCCCTGAAGGCCGATGACGACCAGCCGCCCGTCCGGCGCGAGCACGTCGACGTTGCGGTCCAGGTAGGACGCGCCCATGTTGTCCAGCACGACGTCCGCCTGCCCGACCTCGGCCACGAAGTCCTGCTCGCGGTAGTCGACGAGCACGTCCGCGCCGAGGTCGGCGCACCGACGCAGCCGCTCGGCCGAGCCTGCGGTGACGGCGACGCGCGCACCCAGCGCCTTGGCGACCTGGATGGCGTGCGTGCCGATGCCGCCCGCGCCACCGTGAACCAGGAACGTCTCGCCGGCCCGCAGACCGGCGACCATCACCACGTTCGACCAGACCGTGCACGCGACCTCGGGCAGCGACGCGGCCGTCACCAGGTCGACGCCCTCGGGCAGCGGCAGCAGTTGGGCGGCGGGGACGACGACCCGTTCCGCGTAGCCGCCGCCGGCGAGCAGGGCGCACACCTCGTCGCCGACCTGCCAGCCCGTGACGCCGTCACCGAGCGCGGCGACCGTGCCCGAGCACTCCAGCCCGGGTGACTCCGACGTGCCCTTCGGCGGCGGGTAGTGGCCTTGGCGTTGCAGCAGGTCCGCCCGGTTCACGGCGGTCGCGGCGACGTCCAGCAGCACCTCTCCGGGGCCCGGTTCGGGATCCCGAACCTCCGTCCACGCCAGCACGTCCGGTCCGCCGGGTTCACGAATGGTGATCGCGCGCATGCGCTCGACGGTAATCCGGTCGCCGGCCGGGCGCGCGGTCGCCACCATCGACGGGCATGGACCACTGGCCGTTGCGCGAACTGGTGCTGCGCACCCCGCGCCTGGAGTTGCGCCCCGACGACGACGAGGGCTTGGCCGAGCTCGCGGACCTGGCGTTGGACGGCATCCACCCGCCCGACCGGATGCCGTTCGGCGTGGAGTGGACCGACGCGCCCCGCGAGCGGCTGGGCATCAACACGCTCCAGCACTACTGGCAGGTCCGGTCCGCGGTGTCGCCCCGGCGGTGGACGGTGAACTTCCTGGTGCGCCTGGACGGCCGCGTGGTCGGCGTGCAGTCGCTCGGCGCGGACGAGTTCCCCGTCCTCGACGAGGTCACCACCGGGTCGTGGATCGGGCTGCGCCACCAAGGCGGTGGGATCGGCACGGAAATGCGGGCCGCCGTGGTGCTCTTCGCGTTCGACCACCTCGGCGCGGTGGCGGCGCGGTCGAGCGCGTTCGTCGACAACCCGGCCTCGCACGCGGTGAGCCGCAAGCTCGGCTACCGGCCGGACGGCACGTTCCGGCAGGTCAGGAGGGGTGAGCCAGCCGAGCAGATCCGGTTGCTGGTGACGCCCGAGACGCTGCGGCGACCCGCCTGGAACCTTAAAGTGAGCGGTGTCACACCGTGCTTGCCCCTGCTCACAGGGCGAGAACCCGCCGAGTGACGGATTGCGTTCGCCCCCGTGACTTGTGAGGGTTCGGCATCCGAGTGAAGGGGAACTCGATCATGTCAGGTAGAACCGGGATCCGACGCGTGGCGATCCTCGCGGCGTCAGCGTCCCTCGCACTGGTCGCCGTCCCGGCCGTCAACGTGGCGTCGGCTTCGACGCTCGACGGTCCGAAGCTGGCCAAGAACCTCACCAAGAACGTCACCGCGGACGGGGTGAACCGCCACCTGATCGCCCTCCAGCGCATCGCCGACCGCAACGGCGGCAACCGCGCGGCGGGCACGCCCGGCTACGACGCCAGCGTCGAGTACGTGGCGGGCAAGCTGCGCGGCGCGGGCTTCGACGTCTCCACGCCGGAGTTCACCTACCCGGTGCAGATCACCGACGCGGCCATCGCCAAGGTCGGCACG
This sequence comes from Saccharothrix sp. S26, assembly GCF_021390395.1. Taxonomy (GTDB): domain Bacteria; phylum Actinomycetota; class Actinomycetes; order Mycobacteriales; family Pseudonocardiaceae; genus Actinosynnema. The sequence continues at coordinate 112,922 of NZ_JAJUWT010000011.1, read as the reverse complement.
ACCACCTACGAGAACATCCCGCTGGAGTTCTCCCCGCAGACGCCGGTCGGCGGTGTCACCGGCCCGCTGCGCGTCGTGCCCGAGGACGCGACCCCCGGCTGCGAGGCCTCCGACTTCGCCGGGCAGGACTTCACCGGCAGCGTGGCGCTGATCCGCCGCGGCGCGTGCACGTTCGACGTGAAGCACCGCAACGCGGCCGCCGCCGGCGCGATCGCGGTGATCATCTCGAACAACCGCGAGGGCTCCCTGGCGGGCGTCACGCTCGGTGCGCCGGGCGTCGTGCCCACCGGTGGCGTCACCCAGGCCGACGGCAACGCGCTGGCCCAGCTCGGCGGCCAGCCCGTCACCGTGGACCTGCGCTACCACGAGGAGGACCGCGTCTCGCGCAACGTGATCGCGCAGACCAAGACCGGCCGCACCGACAACGTCGTGATGGCGGGCGCGCACCTCGACAGCGTCGAGAACGGCGCGGGCATCAACGACAACGGCACCGGCTCGGCAGGCCTGCTGGAGACCGCGCTGAAGCTCGGCGGGTCGCCCAAGGTCAACAACGCGGTGCGGTTCGGCTGGTGGGGCGCGGAGGAGCTCGGCCTGGTCGGGTCGACGAAGTACGTGCAGTCGCTGACGTTCGAGCAGCAGCTCGACATCGCGCTGTACCTGAACTTCGACATGATCGGCTCGCCCAACGCGGGCTACTTCGTCTACGACGGCGACGACTCCGACGGCGTCGGCGCGGGCGCGGGCCCGTACGGCTCGGGCCAGATCGAGCAGGCGTTCGTCGAGTACCTGACGGTCGAGAAGGGCGTGCAGACCGAGGGCACCGACTTCACCGGCCGCTCGGACTACGGCGAGTTCATCGCCCAGGGCATCCCGGCCGGCGGCCTGTTCACCGGTGCCGAGGTGCTCAAGACCGAGGCGCAGGTCGCGAAGTGGGGCGGCACGGCGGGCGTCGCGTACGACCCGAACTACCACGGCTCCGGTGACAACCTGGGCAACGTGGACCGCGTCGCGCTGGACCGCAACGCCGACGCGCTGGCGTGGGTGACGGCGTCGTACGCGATCAGCACCGAGAGCGTGAACGGCGTGCCGGCACGGTCGCAGCGCGCGGCGGCGCGTGCGGCGGCGGCGCGTTCGCTGCACGTGGAGGCGCACCACTCGCACGCCGACGTGGCGTAGAACACGTCGGCACGGGTAACGCGGGCCGGTCTCCCCACGGGGAGGCCGGCCCTTCCCACGTCCACCGCTGGTCCACTGTGGACGATGTGATCGGAACGTGAGCCGGGTCGGCTACGTTGCCCCCACCTGATCCGATCCTCAAGGGGGGCCTGCCTTGACCACCTCGAAGCGCGCTGTCGCGCGAAGACTCCTCGCCTTCGTCGCGGCGCTTGCCGTCACCGCGGCCTCGTCCGCCGCGGCTCGTGCCCAGGAGCCCGCCGACGCGGCCGCGGCCGCCGGGGCGCGACTGGCGATCTCGGCCACCGTGGGCGCGGGTCCGTTCCTGGTCGGCGCGCTGATCCCGGTCGAGGTGACGATCACCAACACCGGTGACGCGGCCGCCGCGAACGTGATGGCGGACGCGCACTCGTCTTCCGGGTCGTCCTTCGGCGTCCAGGCGCACGAGTGGGGCGACCTGGCCTCCTACCCCGGGCCCGGTGCCACGGTGGCCGCCGGGCAGGAGCGCGTGCTCACCGTGCACGGCGAGGTCCAGCAGTGGAGCGGGGCCGCCCCGGTGGCGACCTTCTACCTGCGGCAGGGCGACGCCTGGGTCGCCTCCTTCCGCCTGCCGATCCCCGTGCGCGACCCCGACTCGGGCCGGGACGTGCTGGCCGGTCTCGTCTACGGCGACCGTGACGGCGACGGCACGCCGGACGCGGGCGAAGCGCTCGCGGGCGTCCACGTGAACGCCTACACGCTCGGCGGGCCGGGTCGGGTGGACCTGCACGCGACGACCGACGCCGAGGGCCGGTTCCGGTTCGCGGACCTGACCGTCCAGGTCTACTCGCTCTACCTCACCGACGAGCCGGACGGCTGGGTCGTCGAGCCGTCCTGGTCCCGGGTGGTGGTGGACGGCAGTGGTTCGGCCGCGAACCTGGTGCTGCGGGGCGAACGCCCGCTGACCGACGTGCTGTCCGCGACCATGCGGTTCACGCGGGACGCCTACCGGGTCGGCGACCGGGCCGAGATCGCGGTGACGTTGACCAACCGCGGCACGACCGACCTGACCGGCATCAAGGCGGGCTGCGACCGCAGCGGTGGCGAGGGGCCCGAGCTGCGTGACGTCGCCCTGGGCGAGCTGGGGTGGAACGCCTCCGGCGTGACGGTGCCCGCCGGCACGTCCGTCGTGGTCGCCATCAGCGGCAGCGTCTCCGACGAGGCGGCCGAGCACGGCGCCGTCGCGTACGGCTGCGACTTCGGACCCCGCGAGGACGTCATCGACGGCCGTCCGGTGGCCTCGGCCCTGGCCAAGGTGCCCGGCCCGCCCGCGACGCTGCGCCTCCTGCTCTTCCACGACCGCGACCAGGACCGGACCATGGACGCCGACGAGGTGCTCCCCGGCCTGGCGATGGACCTGAGGGACGCGGTGACCGGTCAGGTCGTGGCCAACGGCCGCACCGACGCGCAGGGCCGCGTGAGCTTCGAGAACGTGCCCTCCGGCCCGTACCGGCTGCGCCTGCGCGGTGCGTGGGACTACCCCGGCGGCCAGTCCTGGGTCATGTACGCGGGCACCTGCCGGAACTGCCAGTTCGAGAGCTGGGTCGCCCTGGTGCCCGGTCCGGACGCGACCAGGACGCGTCGCGTCGGCGGCTGGTGAACCGGCGGAATCGGCAACGCGCCCGGCCGCCCGAGCTCTACTGTCGACGCGCAGGGCCGGGCCCGCTTCGAGGACGTGCCCTCCGGTCCGTACCGGGTGCGCGTGTTCGGCTGGGGGTCGCGCCACCCGGCAGCGACGGCCTCTTCGCGGGCACCTGCCACAACTGCCAGGCCGAGCGCTCGTTCAGCCTCCTGCCCGGTCCGGACCCGACGAACGCGCGTCGGGCCGGCACCTGGTGATCGCGGCCCGTCGCCCGTCCCGCCGCGGGACAGGCGACGGACCGGGTACGCGCGGTGACCGGCGGTGTCGGCGGTAATCCCACGGTGGTGGTGGCGCGGGTCTCACCGTGGGCTACGGTACGAACGTGGACAAGACTGACGGTCAGGACTACACCGATCGGCTCGCGCGCCTGCAGAACCTGCCCTGGAAGCGCGTCCTGAACGTCCAGGCCCCGTACCGGTGGAACGTGCGCCGCATCTTCGGCGACCGCGAGGTGCTCGACGTGGGCTGCGGCATCGGTCGCAACCTCAAGCACCTGGAACCGCACGGCGTCGGCGTCGACCACAACCCGCACTCGGTGCAGACCTGCCGGGACATGGGCCTGACGGCGTTCACCACCGACGAGTTCTTCGACACCGAGTACGCCAAGCCCGGCCGCTTCGGCGGCATGCTGGCGGCGCACCTGGTCGAGCACATGCCGCGGCCCGAGGCCGTGGAGATCCTGCGCGGCTACGTCGAGTTCCTCGCGCCCGGCGGCCTGCTGGTGCTCATCTGCCCGCAGGAGCGGGGTTACGCGTCGGACCCGACGCACGTGGCGTTCACCGACCTCGACGGCCTCGCCGACGTGGCCTCGCAGCTCGGGCTGGTCGAGCGGGAGCGCATGTCGTTCCCGTTCCCCCGCGCGGCGGGGAAGGTGTTCACCTACAACGAATTCGTGCACATCTCGGCCAAGCCCGAGAACTGAGAACCCGACGACATTTCGCTTTCCGGTTGTCGTACCCCTCGGGTAGTGTCCGGCTCGTTCGGTCGAGTCGGGGGCTCGTCCCACAGGGGGGTCGCGCTGCGCGCTGCCTACGTCCGCGTGTTCCTGTCACGGACTGGCTGGTTAGACCGACGCCTTCAAGTCACCCTTTTTGCTGTCAGGAAAGAGGATCAATGCGTCGTTCCGCAGCGCTGCTGGTCGCCACGACCGCGGCCCTGGCGACGGTCGCGGCTCCGGCCATCGCCGAGCCCGCGGCCACCGACAACGCGGGCCTGGTGGCCCGCTCCGACGTGTCGCTGGACAAGGCCAACCGCCCCGTCCGGCCGTACGGCACCAAGGGCGCGCAGACCGCCGGCCAGGGAGCGGAGGCCGAGGAGTACCTGGGCACGCGTTTCATCCCGGTCGCGCCGAGACGCGTCCTGGACACCCGCAGCGGCCTGGGCACCAACGGCAGCACCGCGCCGGTCGGCGCGGGCGGCCAGATCGAGGTCCAGCTGACCGACCTCCCGGCGTACACGCTGGCGGTCGTGCTGAACGTGACGGGCACGTCGCCGACCGCGTACACCTACGTGACGGTGTGGGAGGGCGGCGCGGTCGACCGTCCCGGCGTGTCCACGCTGAACCTGGTGCCCGGTGACACCCGCGCCAACTCGGTCACCACCTGGGTGTCGCTCGACCAGACGGTCAACCTGTACAACAACGCGGGCAGCACGCACCTGATCGCGGACGTCGCGGGCTACTACGTCTACGACAACCCGGGCGCGGGCTTCACCACCCCCGGCCGCTACTTCGCGACCGGCCCGACCCGCGTGTACGACTCCCGCAACACCGGCGGTGCGTTCTACGGCGGCGAGTCGCGCGCCATCGACTTCAGCTCCTACGGCGTGCCGTCCGGCGCGACCGCGGTGTCGCTGAACGTCACCGGTGTCGACGCGACCGCGAGCACCTACGTGACCGCGTGGCCGTCCGGTTCGACCCGGCCGACCGCGTCCAGCCTCAACGTCGTGCCCGGCGCGGCCACGCCCAACGGCGTGACCGTCGCGCTCGGCTCCGACCGCAAGGTCAACCTGTACAACAACGCGGGTTTCGTGAACCTGATCGTGGACATCACCGGGTACTACCTGCCCACCGAGAACGGTGGCGCGGACTTCTACCCGGTCAACCCCGGTCGCGCGTACGACACCCGCGAGCCGGGTGCGTCGGGCCCCATCCCGGCGGGCCAGGCGCTCACGCTGTACTTCGTGGACCAGGGCCTGTTCCCCGGTGACAGCCTGCTGCTGAACCTGACCGGCACCGAGCCCACCGCGAACACCTACGTCACGCCGTACCCGGCCGGCCAGAGCCGTCCCAACACCTCGGCGCTGAACCTGGCCCCCGGCCAGACCGCGCCGAACATGGCGACGGTCCGCCTCGGCAGCGTCAACGACAACGGCACGGTCTACCCCGCGCACGAGTACTACAACAACGCGGGCAACACGCACCTCGTCATCGACGTGTTCGGCATCTTCGGCTGATCGACCACCCGCCGGCCACGGCCGGCAGGACGCGCGGGGTCCCGGCTTCCGGGGCCCCGCGCGGCCGTTCGCGGCCCGGCGTGCCAAGCGGTGGTTGCCGACCCGGGGCCCCGCCGCGCGGCCGTTCGCGACCCGGCCGGCCCCGCGGACGGCGCGCCGTCGGCTAGGCTTCCGACAGGGGTAGCGTGCCCGAGCGGCCTAAGGGACACGTCTTGAAAACGTGCGAGGGTTGATCCCCTCCGTGGGTTCAAATCCCACCGCTACCGCTTCGCCCGCGCCCCCTTGCGCCCGCCACCGGGCCCAAGGGGGCGCGGTCGCGTCACCTGGCGTCCACGTCGCGCAGGTGCGTGATGATCCGCTCGAACACCTTGGCCACGACCTCCTGCTCCTCCCGGGACAGCAGGTCGACCATGTGCTCGCGCACGCCCTCGACGTGGGTCGGCGCGGACGTCTCCAGCAGCGCCATGCCCCGGTCGGTCAGCTCGGCGAACACGCCCCGGCCGTCCTCCCGGCACTCCTCGCGGCGCAGCAGCCCTTCCCGCTCCATCCGCGCCACCTGGTGCGACACGCGGCTCTTGGACGACGCCACCTCGTCGGCCAGCTGCGACATCCGCATCCGCCTGCCCGGCTGCTCCGAAAGGCGCACGAGCACCTCGTAGTCGGCCAGCGACACGCCGTGCCCGTCCTGCAGCTCCCGGTGCAGCCGGTCGGCGAGCATCGACGCCCCGACCACGTAGTTGCGCCAGGCCCGCATCTCCCCGTCGTCGAGCCACCGCGGCTCCTGCTCAGTCACGTCACCAGATTAGGCCGCGGATATCCGTTAACGGACGATCCACCGCGATGTCTGGTGCCGGTCAGCTCCGCCAGGCAAACTCCTGCGCCGTACCGCGCCCTCCTACCGGGGCGCCGCAGGGAGGACCCACCCCATGACCTCGTTCAGACGCACCGCGCAGCGCTCCGCCGCGCTCGCGGTCACGGCGGCGGCCGCGCTGGCGGTCACGTTCGTGCCGAACCCGGCGACGGCCGACAAGGACGACCGACCGGCCCGCACCGTCGACGTCCGCCTGATCGGCATCAACGACCTGCACGGCAACATCGAGCCGCCCACGGGCTCCTCGGGCCGCGTCACGCTGTCGGACGGCACGCAGGTCGAGGCGGGCGGCGCCGCCTACAACGCCACCCACATCCGCAACCTCCAGGCCGAGGTGCGCAACTCGGTGGTCGTCGGCCAGGGCGACCTGATCGGCGCGTCCCCGATCGTGTCGGCGCTGTTCCACGACGAGCCGACGGTCGAGGTCCTCAACAAGGTCGGCATGGACGCCACCGCGGCCGGCAACCACGAGTTCGACGAGGGCTACCGCGAGCTGCTGCGGATGCAGCGCGGCGGCTGCCACCCGGCCGACGGCTGCCAGTTCCGCGAGAGCTACGAGGGCGCGCGCTTCCCGATCCTCGGCGCGAACGTCACCCTCGCCGCCAACGACCGGCCGGCGCTGCCGCCGTTCTGGGTGGAGTTCCGCGACGGCGTGCCGATCGGGTTCATCGGCATGCCGCTGAAGGACGTGCCGATCCTGGTCGACCCCAACGGCATCAAGGAGCTGGAGTTCGGCGACGAGATCGCCGCCGCCAACCGGTACGCCGACCTGCTCAACTGGCTCGGCGTGAAGTCGATCGTGCTGCTGGTCCACCAGGGCGACAACACCTCCGGCGGCGGCCCCGACGACTGCCGCACGGTCGCGGGCGGCCCCGGCCGCAAGATCGCCGAGCAGGTCAGCCCGAAGATCGACGCGGTGTTCTCCGGCCACAGCCACCAGCACTACAACTGCACGGTCATCGACCCGGCGGGCAACCCGCGCCCGTTCATCGAGGGCCTGGCGTTCGGCCGCGAGCTGTCCGTGGTCGACCTGAAGATCGACAAGCGGACCCGCGAGGTCATCCGCTCGGCCACGGTCGCCCGCAACCACGTGGTGACCAAGACCGTCGACCCGGACGACGACGTCCAGGACATCATCGACCTGGCCAAGTCCAAGTCGGGCCCGATCGCGAACCGCCCGATCGGCACCATCGCGCAGGACGTCCTGCGGGCGCAGAACGCGGCGGGCGAGTCCGCGCTGGGCAACCTGATCGCCGACGGGCAACTGGCCGCCACCACGGGCAACGGCGCGGTGCTCGCGCTGATGAACCCGGGCGGCGTGCGCGCCGACCTCACCTACGCGTCGTCGCCCGCGGGCGAGGGCAACGGCGTGGTGACCTACGGCGAGGCGTTCACCGTGCAGCCGTTCGGCAACATCCTGCAGACGGTCACGTTGACCGGCACGCAGCTCAAGGCGGCGCTGGAGCAGCAGTGGCAGGTCGTGAACGGCGCGCAGCGGCAGATCATCCTCCAGCCGTCGGCCGGCCTGACCTACTCGTGGTCGGCGTCCGCGCCGATCGGCTCGAAGGTGTCGAACATCGTGCTGAACGGGACGCCGTTGGACCCGAACGCGAGCTACCGCGTCACGATCAACAGCTTCCTGCAGGGCGGCGGTGACGGCTTCAGCGCGTTCACCGGCGGCACCGCGATCACCGGCGGCGGCATCGACCTGGACGCGTTCGCGGCCTACCTGGCGGCGAACCCGAACACGGCCCCGCCGGCGCTCGGCCGCATCACCACGACCCCGTGACGTCACGCGCGGTGAGCGGGCTGCCCATGGGTCCGCTCACCGCGCGCACGGACCGCCACCACCGCCCCACCGAGCCGGATGAATCTCATTTCACCAGTTCAGGGGCTTCCGTCCGGGTTGTGCATCGCGCTGAACAGGCGCATGCTCGACGCAGGACCTGCCACCGGCGGAACCCGAGCTGACCCGCCGGCGGCACGCCCGGAAGGGGTAGGTGGTGCGGTGCAGGTAAGTCCTCGCGGTGACGACCCGCGTGCGAACCGCGACCCCGCGGGCGGAGCGGTCTCCAGACCGGCCCGATCGCGAACGTGAGCGGTTCCGACGGGGTTTCGAGCGCAAGGCGCCACCGGTGCCATCGCCGCGCTTGACGATGTTGACCCGGTAGGTATCAGGGCGCCGTCTCCACCGTCGGCGCCGACCGCGGTCCACGCCGACCCCGTCACGCAGGTTTTCGTCACTTCCACATGGGAAAACCCGGGTGCGGTGCCCCGACGTCGGGCCCCGCACCCGGGGCTTGCTATGTCCGGGTTCGGTGCTCAGGCTGGGAGGACGCACGGTGCAGTTCAACGAGAACGCCGAGCTCGACACGTCACAGGTCAGCGACCAGCGCGGTGTCGGCGGACGGGTCGCCCTCGGCGGCGGAGGGCTCGGGATCGTCGGTCTGATCCTGTACTTCGTGCTCTCGCAGCTCGGCGGCGGCGGGCAGTTGCCGACCGGCTCCGGGTTCAACGACGTCGGCCAGGGCCAGCAGGTCGGGTCCGAGGCCATCAAGGAGAAGTGCCGGACCGGCGCGGACGCCAACCGCGAGTCGGACTGCCGCGCGGTGGCGTTCATCAACTCGATCCAGGGCTACTGGACCGACCAGTTCGCCCGCTCGGGCAAGACCTACCAGCCCGCGCAGACGAACTTCTTCTCCGGCAGCGTGTCGACCCGCTGCGGCAGCGCGTCGTCCGCGGTGGGGCCGTTCTACTGCCCGGCCGACTCGCAGGTCTACATCGACCTGGGCTTCTTCCGGGAGATGCAGCAGAAGTTCGGCGCGACCGGCGGGCCGTTCGTCGAGGCTTACATCCTGGCCCACGAGTACGGCCACCACGTGCAGAACCTGCTCGGCACGTCCGACCGGGTGGGCCACGAGTCCGGGCCCACGTCGGGCTCGGTGCGGTTGGAGCTGCAGGCCGACTGCTACGCGGGCGCCTGGGCCAACCACGCGGAGACCGTGCCGACCGCGTCCGGCCAGCCGCTGATCACCGGCGTGACGCAGGACGACGTGAACGCGGCGCTGGACGCGGCGTCCCGCATCGGCGACGACTTCATCCAGGGCGAGCTGGGCGGCGGTCACGTCGACACGACCAAGTTCACCCACGGCACGTCGGCGCAGCGCCAGAAGTGGTACTCGACCGGCTACCAGACCGGCGACCCGGCGCGCTGCAACACGTTCGACACCAACAACCTGGGCTGACCCCCGCCACTGCCCCCGCCGGGTGGTCGAGCACGACCTCCCGGCGCGGGGCCGTCACCCCCGGTCGGTCAGGACCTTCGAGCAGCGGGCCAGCAGGGCGCGCAGGGTCTCCCGCTCGTCCGCGCTGAACTCGTCGGCGAGCCGCCGTTCGACGGCGGACGCCCGCGCGTCGGCCACCTCGAACGCCGCGCGCCCGGCGTCGGTCAGGCGCGTCTCCAGCACGTTGCGGTGCACCTCGTGCGGCACGCGGGCGATCAGGTCGGCCGCCTCCAGGTTGCGCAGGATCGTGGTCATCGTCTGCGGCGTGACGCGGCAGCGGCGGGCCAGCTCGGCGGCCGACACGCCGGGGTGGTCGTTGAGCACCAGCAGCGCCGCGTACTGCGCCACGGTCAGCCCCGCCGGTCGCACGGCCTGCTGCTTCACCAGCATCAGCTCGTGCTCGACCCGCTTGATGTCGCCGCCCAGGCGCTCCTCGAACGGCATGCCCATGCCCCCGATCGTAAAGTGCGTTGACGGATATCAGAGCTCTGATCTAACTTCGTCCTCGTACTTCAACAAGTGGACGGAGCGTCATGCGTTTCCTGATGGTCTTCGCGCTGGTGATCCTCACCGCCACGCCCGCCGCCGCCGCGCCCGCGCCGGACGTGATCACCGGCCGATCCGCCGAACTGCACCCCGAGGGCATCGCCTGGGACCCGCTGCGGCACGGCTTCCTGCTCACCTCGCTGCGCCGCGGCACCGTGGAGGTCGTCCGCGACGGCACCACCCGGACCCTGGTCAGCGACCCCCGGATGGTGTCCACCTTCGGCGTCCACGTGGCCCGCGGCCGCATCTACGTCGCGTACGGCGACATGGGGGTGGGCCGCCGGTCCACACCGGACACCACCTACAAGGCGTCCGGCCTCGGCGTCTTCGACCTCGCCACCGGGCGTCCGGTGCACGTGGTCGACCTCGCCATCGGCCCCGGCCGGCACAGCGCCAACGACGTCGCCGTCGACCGCGAGGGCAACGCCTACGTCACCGACCCGGCCGCCGACGCGCTCTACCGGGTCGACCGCGACGGCCGCGCCACCGTGCTGGCCCGCGACCCGCGGTTCGCGAGCGACACCATCGGCCTGAACGGGATCGTCTGGCACCCCGGCGGTTTCGCGCTCGCCGTCCGCTACGACACGGGCGCGTTGTTCAAGATCACCGAGTCGGGTCGGGTCTCCGAGGTGGCCCTGGACCGGCCGCTGGTCGGCGGCGACGGCATGGACCTGCGCCCGGACGGCTCGCTCGCCGCGGTCACCAACTCCCTCGGCGCGCCGGGCGAGGCGGCCGTCAGCGTGCTGCGCTCCACCGACGGCTGGCGCACCGCCCGAACCACCCACCGCGTCGCACCGTGGGGCGACGACGAACCCACCACGATCGCGCGCTCGCCGCGCGGCAGCTACGTGGTCGACGGCGACCTGGGCACGCTCGTCACCGGCACCGGGCTGTCGGACGGGTACACGTTGCGCAAGGTCGGCTGATCACCCCCGACCCTAGGGCCGGCGGGTCGCGGTGTCGCAAGTGCCACACCGCGACCGGCCGGTCGCGGTGTTAGCGTCGCTGACCAAACCGCGAGACCAGGGGAGAGTGGCCGTGACGACGCTGGAGGCGATCGTCGTCGTCCTGGCCGGTGTGTTCGCCGGTGGGATCAACACCGTGGTCGGGTCCGGCACCCTGGTGACGTTCCCGGTGCTGCTGGCCGTCGGCTACCCGCCGGTGGTGGCCAACGTGTCGAACAGCCTCGGCCTGGTGCCCGGCTCGCTCAGCGGCGCGTGGGGCTACCGGCGCGAGCTGACCGGGCAGGCGGGCCGGGTGAAGCGGCTGCTGCCCGCCTCGGTGCTGGGCGGCGTGGTCGGCGCGATCCTGCTCGTCGTGCTGCCGGAGGACGCGTTCTCCGCGATCGTGCCGGTGCTGATCGCCATCGCGCTGGTGCTGGTGATCGCCCAGCCGTGGCTCAACCGCAAGCTCGCCGAACGGGAACGCCACGAGCACGGCGGCGTGGCGCTGTGGATCGGCGTGTTCCTCGCGGGCATCTACGGCGGCTACTTCGGCGCGGCGCAGGGCGTGCTGGTCATGGGCCTGATGGGCGTGCTGATGAGCGAGCACATCCAGCGGATGAACGCCCTGAAGAACGTGCTGACCGCGTTCGTGAACCTGGTCGCGGGCGTGTTGTTCATCTTCATCGCCGACGTGGCGTGGTTGGCCGTGGTGCTGCTGGCGGTCGGCTCGGTCATCGGCGGCCAGCTCGGCGCGAAGGTCGGCCGCCGACTCCCACCGGCCGCGCTGCGCGCGGTGATCGTCGTGGTGGGAGTCGTGGCCATCGTCCAGCTGCTCACCCGCTGAGGGCTCAGCCCTCGAAGGACTTGGCCGCGGCCAGGAAGGCGTCGTTCTCCTCGGGCTCGCCGATCGTGACGCGCGCGCCGTCGCCCGCGAACGCCCGCACGACCACCTTGTGCGCCAGGCAGTGCTCGTTGAACGCGGCGGTCCGCTCGCCCAGCGGCAGCCAGACGAAGTTCGCCTGCGACTCGGGCACCTCGAACCCGGCGGCCAGCAGCTCGCCGCGCACCCTGGCCCGCTCGGCCACGATCGCCCGGCAGCGCGCCATCAGCTCGGCCTCGGCGTCCAGCGACGCCACCGCCGCGACCTGCGCCAGGGCGTTCACGCTGAACGGCACGTAGACCTTGCGCAGCGTCTCGGCCACCGCGGGCGACGCCACCGCGTACCCGACGCGCAGCCCGGCCAGCCCGTAGGCCTTGGAGAACGTGCGCAGCACGGCCACGTTGTCCCGGCCCGCGGCCCACTGCGCCTTGGCCAGCTCCACGCCGTCGGGCACGTCCGCGTCGTCCACGAACTCCTTGTACGCCTCGTCGATCACCACCAGCACGTCCGACGGCACGCGCTCGATGAACCGCTCGATGTCCGCCGCGCGCAACGCCGTCCCGGTCGGGTTGTTCGGGTTGCACACGAACACCAGCCGGGTGGCCGGCGTGATCGCGTCGGCCATCGCGTCCAGGTCCAGGCCGTGGCCCGCGGTCAGCGGCACCCTGGTCTGCCGCGCGCCGACGACCGCGGAGATGATCGGGTACGCCTCGAACGAGCGCCACGCGAACACCACCTCGTCGGCCTCGGTGCAGGTCGCCTGCACGAGCTGCTGGCACAACGTCACCGAGCCGCAGCCGACGGCCACCTGGTCGGCGGCCACGTCGAGCTTGTCCGCCAGTCGCGCCACGAGGTCGGTGGCGGCGTTGTCGGGGTAGCGGTTCACGGCGGTGGCCGCGTCCGCGATCGCCCGCACCACGCTGGGCAGCGGTCCGGCCGACACCTCGTTGCTGGCCAGCTTGATCGCGCCGGGGATCGTCCTACCGGGCACGTATCCGGGCAGCGCGACCAGGTCGGCGCGGGTTCGCACGGTCATCCAAGGGCTCCCTTCGGGGTTCTGGGCCGGACGTTATCCGGTGATAGACCCGGATGGGGCATACCTGCCGTACGGATGCTCACGTTGACTGCCGTTCACCCCCACGTGGAAGGGTTGGGCCATGACTGCTACCCGCACCGAGACGCTCTCCCTCACCGACGGCCGCGAGCTGCGGCTGACCGTCGCCGAGCCGGAGAACGCCGTCCGCGGCGGCCTGGTCGTGCTGCACGAGGCGCGCGGCGTGACCGACACCGTGCGCGGGTTGGTCGGCTCGCTCGCGGCCGAGGGGTGGCTGGCGGTCGCGCCGCACCTCTACGACGAGGTGTCCGGCGACGAGGCGCCCGCCATGGTGAGCGGGCTGTCCGGCGATGCCGTGCTGGCCGACACCGACGTCGCGTTCGTCTGGTTGGGCCAGCGGGGCGTGAGCCAGGACCGCATGGGCGTCATGGGCTTCGACCTGGGCGGATCGGTCGCGATGGTGGTTGCGGGAAGCCGAACCATCGGTGCCGCGGTGACCGTCGGCGGCGGTGGGATCCTGGAACCGCTGGCCGAAGGGCTGCCGTCGCTGGTGGAGGTCGCGGAGGAGCTGACCTGCCCGTGGCTGGGCCTGTACGGCGACGACGACGCCGAGATCCCGTTCAGCGACGTGGAGAAGTTGCGCGACGCGGCGGCCGCCGCGCCCGTGGCGACCGACGTGGTCCGGTTCGCCCACACCAGCCACCGGTTCGACACCACGCCCGAGGCCAGCGCGGAGGCCTGGCAGCGGGCCTTGAACTGGTTCGACTCACATCTTCGCTAAGCCTCTGGTCGGCGGCTTGGAACCGAACGGGCTTCCCGGTACATCTAAGGAGGGCGTCCGGAACGCCTGGTTTCTTCTCGTCGTCGGCTAACGCGCGGTGAGCCCGCGGCGAAGCGCAGTGCAGGGGGTAGTGATGAGCGACGGGAACACGGTCCCACTCGCGGGAGCGCCGACGGTGCAGGTCCCGCCCGGCTTCACGCCGTCGACGGCGCAGCCCGCCGTCGCGGCGGACGCGCCGGTGGTGCCACCACCCGTGACCGCGCCACCGGTCGCCCCACCGCCCGCCGACGCCGGCGCGACCGTCACCCTGCCCGCACCCGGCGCGGCCGAGCCCGGGACGGCCAAGCCCGTCGTGGAGAGCTTCGCGACGGCCGCGCAGACCGACCTGGACAAGGCCACCACCGCGCTGGGCGCGGTGGACAAGGAGTCCGTCCAGCTCGACCTGGACAAGCAGGGCGTCGACGACCTGCTCAAGCTCATCTCGCAGGCCCGCGGCCTGGTCGACTCCGTGCACAGCCGGGCGGTCAACAACCTCGACGTCGAGCTCAAGTTCGGCAACAACTGGGTCAGCGACGCGATCAGCAGGCGGCTGCGCGAGGTGGCGGTGGGCAACGAGGAGTCGGCGGTCAACGTGATCGGCGACTTCATGCAGGTGCTCTTCGAGGTCGAGCAGACCATCCGCGACGCGGCGCGGAACCTGGAACGGGCCGATGACGAAGCCGCGGACGCCTTCGGGTCCGCGGGGGAGGCCAAGGGCTGATGGGCGACAACAGGCACGACGGCAACCGCGGTCACGGCGGTGGCCAGGGCTACGGCAACGGTGGTCAGGGCTACGGCGGTGATCAGGGCAACGGCGGTGGTCAGGGCAACGGCAAGCCCACCGACCTCGGCCAGAAGGTCGACTGGATGACCTACAGCCACCAGCAGCTGTGGGAGATGATCAACACCGGGGTCGACCTCAAGGCCGCGAGCAGCGCCCAGGCCGACTGGGCGGCGGTGAGCAAAGCGCTCGGCGAGGTGCAGGAGTACCTGGCCAAGGCGATCAGCCGGTCCAGCCTGGCGTGGACCGGTGAGTCGGCCGAACGCGCCCGCGAGGCCCTCGAGTCGGTGGAGAAGTGGGCGCTGAACACCAGCGAGCACGCCGACAACGTGGCCAAGTGCATCGCCACCGAGATCGAGCACGTCCAGACGGCCCGCGAGATGATGCCGCCGCCCGCGCCCACCCCGCCGGTCGTCACGCCGGTCGCGGACGGGCCGGTGACCGTCGCCCCCACCCCGGTCGCCCCGACGCGTTCCCCGCTGGTCCGCGACCGGCTCGCCGAGGACGCGGGCTACCACACGTCCGGCCCCGCGCCGCGCGACGGCCTGCTCACCAGCGGCACGCGCACGCCCGGCGCGTTCACCGGCATCGAGAACGTCGGCGCGCCCGCGCTCGACTCGGTCGTCACCGCGGACGCCACGCACCGCCAGGCCGCCGAGGTCATGGCGATGTTCCAGCTGAACTCCTACGAGGTCGACCGGACCGTGCCGTCGTTCAGCCCGCCGACCAACCCGGTCGCACCGCCCCCTCCGCCGCCCGTGGTCGTCACGCCGACCCCGCCCGTGCCCGACGGCGGCGGCGCCGGCGGTGGTGCCGGTGGCGGCAACCCGGCCGTGGTGAACACCCCCGGCGGCACGCCCACCCAGCGCCCCGGCGGCACGTCCGCGCAGTTCGGCCGCGGTGGCTTCGCCGGCGGTCGCGGCGGTTTCGCCGGTCGCGGGGTCATGCCCACGCCCGTCGGCGCGTCCGGTGGCGGTGGCGGCGGCCCGCTGGCCGGTCCCGGTGGTTCCACGGGCGCGCTCGGCGGCGACCGCGGCGGCGCCAACCCCGGCAGCGTCACCAGCCAGTTCCAGGCGCCCAAGTCGGTGACGCCGCAGTCCGGCATGATCGGCGCCGCGCCGATGGCCGCGCCGCCTCCCGTCGCCGGTGTCGGCGCGGGTGGCGAGAAGGACCGCAACCGCCCCGGCTACCTCGAGGACGACGACAACGTCTTCGGCGTCGACCGCAAGGCCGCACCCCCGGTGATCGGCCTGTGACCGAACGCGTCTTCCGGCTCAGCGAAGTGGAGTTCTTCCTGCTCTGGCAGTCGGTCCACCGCGACGCCCACCCGGTACCGCTCGGCACCCGGCACTTCGGGCACACCCGGCAGGAGCGGGACGCGCTGGTCGAGACCGCGTCCCGCGACCTGGCCGCCCGCGGCCTCGGCACCGTGCAGCGGCCGGACGAGGAGCTGTACGGGCTGCTGCGCGGCCTGGCCGAGTTCGAGGTCGGCCTGGAGGTGTTCTTCACCGTGCGCGGCGCTCAGGCGCGCGGGTTGGCCACGGCCGCCTGGCACGGCGCGTTCGCGGGCAGGCTCGGCAACCAGGTGCAGGTCGCCGGGTTCCGGCCGACCGCGCTGGCCGCCACCACGGTCAACACCCTGCCGCCCGCGCCGCCCGGCAGCGGCCGGTCGGTGAACGTGCGCTGGGACGACTACCTGGCCGCGGGCAAGGCCGGGCAGGACGACGGCAGCGAGGGCTTCCTCGACGTGCTGCGGTCCGTCGGCCTGCGCGAACCCGAGGCGAACACCCTGATGCGCGCGGTCACCACGCGCAGCGGCGGTGGCCAGGTCGGCGTGATCGCCCGCAACCGCGCGGGCTACCTGCACCCGACCGGCGCCGTCGTGTCGTGGCTGGACACCGCCGAGGGCCGCTACCTCGTGCGCCGCGACGACGGGTGGCTGGTCGTCGCGCCAACGGACGCGCCGAGGCTGATCTCCGCGGTCGAGGGACTGGTGGCGAGCGCCGGCCGGAACTGATCCGATGTGTGGATGCCCGCTGTGGTTGCGGGCCGTCGGATCGGCTAGGAACTGCAGGTATGACCGAGATGCGTGCCGGCGACGCCGCCGGCGAGGCGGAAGTCCTGTGGCGCCCTGACCCCGACCGGGTCCAGGACAGCCGGATGACCGCGTTCCGCTCCTGGCTCGCCTCGACCAAGGGACTGGACCTGCCCGACTACGAGTCGCTGTGGCAGTGGTCCACCTCCGACCTGGAGGGGTTCTGGGGCGCGATCGCGGAGTTCTTCGAGGTGGTGTTCCACAGCGGGCCCACGCGCGTGCTGGAGGCCCGCGTGATGCCCGGCGCGTCCTGGTTCCCCGGCGCCACGCTGAACTACGCGGAGCACGCCCTCAGGGGCCCGGACGACGACTTGGCGGTCGTGTTCCACCGCGAGGACGGGCTGTCGTCGCAGCTGACGTACGGCGAGCTGCGCCGCCGGGTGGCCGCCGTGCGCGCCGGGTTCGAGTCGCTGGGCGTGCGGCGGGGTGACCGGGTGGTGGCGCTGGTGCCGAACTCGCCGGAGGCGCTGATCGCGTTCCTGGCGGCCGCGTCGCTGGGCGCGACCTGGTCGTCGTGCTCGCCGGACTTCGGCGCGCGGGCGATCGCGGACCGCTTCGCGCAGATCTCGCCGACCGTGCTCGTGGCCGTCGACGGGTACCGGTACAACGGGCGGGCGTTCGACGTGCGGCCGACGGTGGAGCAGCTGAGGTCTCAGATCGGGTCGCTGCGCGCCACCGTGATGATCGACTACGTCGGCGGCACCCCGCTGCCGAACGCGGTGACCTGGGACTCCCTGCTGTCCGAGCACGCGGACGCGCCGATGGCCTTCGAGCCCGTGCCGTTCGACCACCCGCTGTGGGTGCTGTACTCGTCGGGCACGACCGGGCTGCCCAAGGGCATCGTGCAGGGGCACGGCGGGATCGTGCTCGAGCACCTGAAGATGCTGGCGCTGCACAGCGACCTCGGTCCGGGCGACCGGTTCTTCTGGTTCACCACCACCGGCTGGATGATGTGGAACTTCCTCGTGTCCGGCCTGCTGGTCGGGTCCACGATCGTGCTGTTCGACGGCAGTCCCGCGCACCCCGACCTGACCGTGCTGTGGCACCTGGCCGAGCAGCACCGCGTGACGTACTTCGGCACGTCCGCGCCGTACATCCAGTCGTGCCTGAAGGAGGGCCTCCACCCGGCCGAGCGCTTCGACCTGACGGGCCTGCGCGTGGTCGGCTCCACCGGCGCGCCCCTGACGCCCGAGGGCTTCCGCTGGATCGCGTCGGCCGTGAGCCCGGACGTGCAGATCGCGTCGGTCTCCGGCGGCACCGACCTGTGCACGGCGTTCGTGGCGGCCGCGCCCGACCTGCCGGTCTGGCTGGGCGAGCTCTCGTGCCGGGCGCTGGGC
This sequence comes from Saccharothrix sp. S26, assembly GCF_021390395.1. Taxonomy (GTDB): domain Bacteria; phylum Actinomycetota; class Actinomycetes; order Mycobacteriales; family Pseudonocardiaceae; genus Actinosynnema. Next base: position 95,002 of record NZ_JAJUWT010000011.1, on the reverse strand, counting down.
GCGGCCGTGGCGTCCTACTCGGAGTCCGGTGAGCCGGTCGTCGACGAGGTCGGCGAGCTGGTGATCACCGAGCCGATGCCGTCGATGCCGGTGTTCTTCTGGGGCGACGAGGACGGCGCGAAGCTGCGTGACGCGTACTTCTCCACCTTCGACGGCGTCTGGCGGCACGGCGACTGGATCCGGATCACCCCCCGCGGCTCGGCCGTCATCTACGGCCGCAGCGACTCCACCCTCAACCGCGGCGGCGTCCGCATGGGCACCAGCGAGTTCTACCGCGTCGTCGAGGGCCTGCCCGGCGTCGAGGACTCGTTGGTCATCGACACGTCGGGCGCCGGCCGCACCGACGGCGAACTGCTGTGCTTCCTGGTCCTGGAGCCGGGCACCACCCTGGCCGAGCTGGAACCGAGGCTGAGGACGGAACTGCGGACCAACCTCTCGCCGCGCCACGTGCCGAACCGGTTCGTCGCCGTGGCCGAGATCCCCAGGACGCTCAACGGCAAGAAGTGCGAGGTGCCGGTGAAGAAGATCCTGGCGGGCACCCCGCCCGAGCGCGCGGTCAGCCTGGACGCCCTGCGCAACCCGGCCTCCCTGCGCCCATTCCTCGACCTGTCCCGAGACCTACCTCACCCCGACCCCGCCTGAGCCCGCCGCAACGCCCCCCTCCACCGCCCCTGACCAGCGCAGACGCGGTAAAGAGGGGGGCGTTTTGCTATCCCACCGGGGGCATGTGTAATCTATGCGTCGTAGCCGAGGGGCTCCGGGAGGCTTCGCCTAGTCTGGTCTATGGCGCCGCACTGCTAATGCGGTTTGGGTTTATCGCCCATCCCGGGTTCAAATCCCGGAGCCTCCGCAACACCCAGCTCCGGCCGGGTGACAACTGAAGAACGATGCGCTCGTAGCTCAACGGATAGAGCATCTGACTACGGATCAGAAGGTTGCAGGTTCGAATCCTGCCGAGCGCGCACCGCTCAGGGCCCCTGTGGAGAAGTTTCCACAGGGGCCCTGACGCATTCGGGGGATCGTGTGCCGGAGGTCTTCCGAGTGACGTGCTGACGGTCACACTGCCGCGTCGGGCGGTGTCGCCTGTTGCAGGGGACGGCCACGGGTGAGGGTCTTGGTTGCGGCGTGGGAGTTGCAGGTGTAGGCGAAGAATGGCGGGATTCGCTCTCACGTGTACTGATCCACCGTGGTTCCTATTCAGTGGGCAACGTTAGTGGCCGCAGTTTTGCGGATTGTTGTCCCGTTCTGTGCATGGCGCCTGACCTGGTCTGATGTGCTGATCTAACCCAATCGGGTGGCTCTGGGGAACCTTGTGACCGAGTCGACTTCGCTCTGTACCATCGATACTGGGGGAAGACGCCGAACACTCGATCATGTTTCGCGTTGCTATTCGGAGGACGTCATGAAGTTCGACATGGGGGCGCAGACCCTCGGCAACCTGACACGCCAAACCCGGGGGGCGACCGAGGACCTGGGCGGTCTCGTCCGCCAGCTCCTGGTGGCCGCGGAGCCGTTGCAGGGCAATTTCAACGGCATCGGTCGGCAGAAGTTCGACGCCTTCAAGGCCAACGCGGACGCGATCACCGCCGACCTCAACGGCGCTCTGGCCGCGATCCTCGGTGGCCAGAGCGGGATGGACAGCGCGTTCGGCCAGGGTGACGCCGAGATGGCGGACAACGCGGCGTCCGCCCAGTCGTCCGCGAACTTCGACGCCGCCCGGTTCTCCGGCAACCGCTGACGAAGGGGGGATTCCAGGTGAACGACCGCAGGAGCTTCGACGTCGGTGTGTCCCAGCAGGTCCAGAGCGACCTGGCCGGGATCGTGGCCCGGTTGGAGACCGCGATCGCCCAGCGCAGCGCCGACGTCGCCGCCGCCATGGCGGACTTCCAGGCCGACGGGGTGTCCGAGGACTACCGCGCTGTGGAGGACCGGTGGAACCGGGCCGCGGGCGAGGTCCGGCAGATCCTCGACCTGGTCAAGACCACGATGTCCCGCAACGACGAGACGGCGGGCACGACGCTGGCCCGGGCTCGGTCGGCGGTGCAGGGGATCGGTTGACCCGGTGCGCATCCGACTGACCAGGGGGGTTCGACGATGACGAAGTGGGACATCTCGCCCAACGGCGTACGCGGTGTACTCGGGCAGACGCACGCCGTGGCTTCGCAGTTCGACGCGCAGGTCGCAAGCCTCGACGCCGCCCTGCGCGGTGCGGTCGCCCAGTCGGGGTCGGGGATCGTGGCCCAGGCCGTGCAGGGGTTCTTGCAGGCCAAGCAGGCGGACGTCCGGTTCGTGTTCACCCGCACGTCCGCCTGCATGAACGCCGCCGCCCAGGCCACCAACCACTACGTGCAGGGCGACCTGGAGATGGCGGCGAACGCCCAGGCTGCCGCGTCCGCCGCGCCCGACCCGCGGGCCGCGTTGCCGGGAGGCGGTGCGCGACCGCGATGATCAACCCGGGTGAGATCCCGCAGATCCAGGGCGACATGGACCAGCTCACCGCCCACGCCGCGGCGGTCGGCAAGTTCGCCGCGGACTTCACCGCCACCGGCCGTCAGGTCAACAGCACCTGGCAGGGCCTCTCGGGTGTCTACCGGGCGCCCGAGGTCGGGCAGCTGCTCGCGGCGACCGCGCCGGTCCAGGCGATGACCGCGTCGGTTGGCGAGGACGTGCGGGCCGTCGGCACCGCCCTGACCCGGTACGCCGCCGAGGTCCGGGAGATCCAGAACGCCCTGCGGACGCTCCGCACGCAGGCGGAGGCGTTCGTCGCGTCCACGAAGGACGACGAGGACTGGCGCGAGGACAAGGGCAAGGTCGCCCAGCACAACAAGCTGCGCGACTCGGTCGGCGTCCAGGTCGCCGCGTTCTTCGAAGCGCAGCGCAAGTGCGCCAACGCGATCAACTCGCTGTACGCGGGCGGGGTGCAGTACCGCGCGGAGAACGGCGACGGCAAGGTCGAGACCGGCGAGTACGGCTACACCGCCGAGCAGCTCAACGGGGCCAAGGACGTGCCGTGGGGCTCGCCCGAGAAGCACGACCGGGGGTTCTGGGGCGACGTCGGCGCCTTCTTCGGCGGCATGTGGGACGGGGTCAAGACGTTCGTCACCGACCTCGGCGCGCTCATCGGCCGCGACCCGACGACCGGCGAGTGGTCCTGGGGCGCGGCCGGTGCGGCGTGGAAGGGCCTGGGCACGTTCGTGATCGCCGTGGCCACCTACTCCAACCCGGTCGGCATCCTGTTCGACCAGACCATCGGCATGCCCGGCTTCGAACGCGGGGCCATGGGCAACCTGCTGCTGAACGCGGGCAAGACGATCATCGCCTACGACCAGTGGGGCGAGGACAACGCCCGGGCGGCGGGCACCGCCACGTTCAACATCGTGTCCGCCGTGGTCGGCACGAAGGGCGCCGGCTCGGGCTTGCGCGGCGCGGGCGCCGGTCTGCACAGCCTCCAGGTGGGTGCGGCGGGCGCCAAGATCGGTGCGGGTCTCATCCGGGCGGGCGAGTTCCTGAACAAGATGCCGACGGTCGGCGAACTGGGCCTCCGCCTGGCGGAGCGGCTCAACATCACCATCCCTCCGCTCGGCCCGATGCTCGCCATCGCCGGCGACGTCCCACCGGGCCACCGCTTCGACGTCGAGATGCCCGGTGGTCCGCACCAGCCGAACGTCGTGCACATGGACGCGAATCCGCCAGGCGGTCACCCGCCGGGCAGCGTGGGCGACTCCTTCACGCCGCACGGTGACCGGCCGTCCACCGACGGCCACCAGGTTCCCCCCGGCGGAACCCCGAGCGCCGACGCCACCAGCCGGCCCGACCTGCCTCCCGCCCACCGGGACCGTGTGGTGGACCTCGCGAACCGGCTCGGTGTCGACGGCGACGCCCAACGGTGGCTCGACCGGACCGACCTGCCGGAGGGGTTGCCCGAGAACGCAGCCAACGACCTGGCTCGCCTCGACGAGTCGGGTCGGCTGGCGGGTTCACCCCGCCGGATCGACGACATCGTCAAGGACTTCTACGAGCAGATGGGTGGCGACGCGACTCACGCGCGTGGCGCCGCGGCCGAGCTGTGGGCGGCGCGGGACCTGCTCGACAGCGGCCGGCTCGCGCCCGAGAGCAGGATCGCGCTCAGCGCGGTGATCGACGAGCGGATCGACCTCGGCAACGGCACCGTGGTCAGGACGGGTGACGTCCCCCAGGCGGACCTCGTCTACCAGACCGCCGACGGGGTGGTGCATCTCGACGAGGTCAAGTACGGCGCGCAGACCTTCGCGAGCAAGCTCGCCGAAGATCCGGACCAGTTCAGGCGGATGATCGGCTGGCGTGATGCGGCGCCGGGCCGTGAGATCGGGATCAGGATCTACACCGACGAGGGGTGGACCGGCCTGTTCAGCAGGGCGAAGGGCCGGTCCGCCATCGACGAGTTGATCGAGAACGACGTGACCGTGACAATCGGGGAGCGCGTGCTCACCCCTGCCCAGCTGGACAAGTTGCGCAACGCGGTAACGGAGGCCTCGACGAGCAGTGTGCACGGCTTGCCGCCCGGTCGCGGTCAGGCAGGCCCCTGGTTCGAGAAGCACATGCCGAACCTCACGGCCGCCAAGGAGTTCCTCGCACCGTACGGAGTTGATTTCCTGTGACCACCCACCTGGTGCCGGAGCCGCTGAGGGCGTTGCCCCGGCCATGGTCCGCATCCGACTTCGGCGAGCTCAACCGGGGCGTGAAGGCGTTGCCCCCCGATGCCGCGAACCGCACGGTCGCCCTCTCGGCGTTGGAGCACTCGCTGGACTTCCTGGCCGAGCACCGGGACGACCCGGAACCCGTGCTGCCCGAGGCGTTCCACGAGCAGTGGTTCGTCGTGGACCGGAAGTTCGCCGCCGACATGCCGTCGCTCGCGGACGTCACCGTCCCGGCGATCCGGGACTGGCTCGGTCAGGAGCACGCCGATCGGCTCAGGGACGTCGACGGACCGGCTCTCACCGCCGAGGCGGTCGAGCAGTTCTGGGTTTCACGGGCGGTCGGCGAGCTGACGACCGCGGCGCTGCACTGGTTGCGCACCGCCGTCCGGGACACCGCCGCCGAGCAGGACCGGGATCGGCTGGTCGCGCTCCTCAAGGACGCGGTGCCCAGGGTCGATGACCGCACTGCGGTGCAGCTGCTGGGCATCGTCCTGGACGTGGCAGCGATCCGCGAGATCCCCTACTTCGCGGCGTTGGAGCACGACCAGGCCGCGCCCCAGCCCGTTCGGCGCAAGGCGGCGCAGCTGCGCGTGGTCGCCGAGACGCGCGCGGCCGAGCAACCGGCCTGAGCGTCACCCCGTCGGCTGCTCCGGCAGGCCGAAGTGCCGGAGCACGGCGGTCAGGGTTTCGTACGGGGCTCGAGGCCCGCCGCTCAGGCGGACCCAGCACGACGGGCGGTCCGGGCGGCCGGCCAGTCGGGCGGATGGGGCAGGCGCCGATCGAGCCAGCTCGGGGTCCGTCACGGCTTCCGCGCCGATCAGGATGCCGTACGGCAGGGCGGGCGGGGTCGGGGTCGACGGCCGGGCACCCGCCACCCGCGTCGGGTGCACGGAGACGACCACCGTTCTGGCGGTCGGGGCCAGCGCGTCCACCATGGCCTCGACCGCGTCCTGGCCGACCCGACCGCTCGCCGGGCCCGAGACCTTCACGCGTTCCAGCACGCCGGTGTCGACGCGTTCCACTTCGAGCACGCCCACCGCGTCGTCACCGACCACGACGACGCGCGTGGGCCGGGGGCTGCGCTCGCGGCAGTGAGCGGTGACCTCGCGGCGGGACCACGGGTGGGTCGCGGGTTCGGACACGCCCCACCCCGTCGGCTGGTCGCCGGTCAACGCCCGGAACACGTGGTCGGCCACGGTGCCGAGCTCCAGGGTGGCCGCCGCCGGGTGGGACGCGACCGCGAGCACCTCGATGCCCCCGCTGCCGGCGGGCGGCAGGGTGATCTCGGGCAGCGCGCCCTCGGTGGGCGCGAATCGGTTGCCGTTCCAGTGCATCGGCACGCCGGTGAAGCCGTCGCGGAACCCCGTGCCGTCGCGGACCACCCACTGGCTGCGGCCCGCGCCGAACATGACTTCCAACGGGTAGGTGATGCGGCTGTACGACGGCGTCAGCACCTGCAACAGCCGTCCGCTGCCCACCGCGGTCACCGCCGCGTCCGCCAGCCACCCCGACAGCCCGACCACCCGGCGGTCCTGTTCCACGACCAGCGCCTCGGGCGTCAGCCGATCCGCCGCAGGGTGCCACGTCACCGGCTCGACCACGACACACCTCCGACGAGGGACACGAGCGCCGCGGTGAACCGGCGGGCCGCTGCTTCCGCTTCCGGGTCGCCGCCAGGGGACCTGCACTCCACCCACCACGCCGGGTGGGGCACGTCGTCGCCCTCCACGCCGAGCAGCCGCCGGACCTCGCCGCGGGTCTGCACGAGGCGCGCTGACTCGGTGGTGAACAGGAGGCGGCCGCCCGGGTGGTACAGCTGGATGAGCCGCGCCCCCTCGACGGTGTCGACGCGGAGTTCGGGGCCGGCCGCCGTCATGGCCGCGATCACGGCCCCCGGATCCGGGTTGTCCCGGCACAGCGCCACGATGTCGAACGTCACGGCTCGCCTCCGCCCTGGTCGAGGTAAGCGGTCTGGACGATGCGGACCGGGTCGCCCGGCCGCACGTGCTGCGCCCTGCCCACCGGCAGGGACGTGGGGCGCACCCCGGTGAACAGCAGCCCCTCGCTGCGGTCGCCGGACATCACCAGGCTCAGGCAGCCCGACTCGCGCACGTTCATCGTGAACGGCTCGAACAGCCCTCGCGACGCACCGGCGACGCGTCGTGCCATCACCACGTGCAGCCCGATGTCCCGGCCCGACGCCACGAACGGCACGAAGCCGCCCAGGGGTTGGGTGCCGGACGCGGAGAGGACGTCGTAGTCGTCCACCAGCAGCACGACCCGAGGGCCGGAACGCCGGTTCTCGACGCGTTCGGTCAGCTCCTCGCACACGGCGGCGGTCAGCTTCTGCGCCTCGATCGCGTTGGTCGCGTAGCCGCCGTTCAGCTCCTCGGGCACGGCGTCGCGCAGACCGCCGCGCGGGTCGTACACGGCGAACACGATCCGGTCCTCGGCGAAACGGCCCGCCAGGTCGGCGGCGACCAACCGCAGCAGGTTCGTCTTGCCCGCGCCGGAGTCCCCCAACACCAAGAGGTGCTGGTCGCGGCCGAACAGGTCCAGGACGGCCGGGGTGAAGTCCTCCTCGAACACGCCGAACGCGACGCTCCCGGCCTCCGGCGCGGCACCGGCGAGCAGGTCCGCGCGGAGCACCGGGGGCAGCACGCGCACCTCCGGCGGCACGGGCCCGACCCAGGCCGAGCGGATAGTGGCCGCCGCGGCGGCCAGGCCCGAACCGGTGGGGTCGGGCACGGAGTCCAGGCGTGGCAGCGCGAACTGGCCGTGCAGCTTGGTCGAGGTGATCGCCCGGCCCGGGTTGTTCGGCGGAATCTGCTTGGCCGCTTTGGCGTCGATGTTCGACTCGCTCGGGTCGGCCATCCGCAGTTCGACGCGGTTGGCGAACGCGTGCTGCTGCGCGTTGCGGACCTCGTTCCACCGCCGCGCGGTGGCCACCACGTGGATGCCGTACCGGCCGCTGCGGGTGAGCAGGTCGTGGACCTTGGTCTCCAGCTCTTCGAACTCGGCGGAGAGCTGGCCGTACCCGTCGATCAGCAGCACGACCTCGATGCACGTCGGCCGGTCGGGGACGTCGGGGGCGGCACGCAGGTCGGCCACGGTGTCCCACTGGTACAGCGCGAACAGGCGCTCGCGTTCACTGAGCATGGCGTGCACCTCGTCGACGGTGCGGCGCACGCGCTCGCGGTTGTCGCGGCCCGCCACGCCGCCGACGTGCGGCAGGTTCTCCAGCGGCCGCAGGCCGTTGCCGAGCAGGTCGATGCCGTAGACGCCCACGTCGGTGGGTGTCCGCGAGGCGGCCAGGCCCAGGGTGATCGTGCGCAGGGCGGTGCTCTTGCCGGACCCCGGACCGCCGACGAGGAGCAGGTGGCCGCCGCCGGAGGACAGGTCGAGCAGCCAAGGCCCCTGCCACTGGCGCGCGGGATCGTCGAGCACGCCGACCGGCACGCGCGCGTCCCCCGCGGCGGCCCGCAGCCGGACCCCGTCCGGCGTGACGTCGTACCCGCCCGCGGCCCGGTCGAGGGCGACGGCCGCCGGCAGCGGCGGCAGCCAGATCGCCGGTACCCGGTCGGCCGCGCCGGCGAGTCGACCGACCACGGTCGACATCAGGGTCGGGCCGCCGCCGGCCCGGGTCGGCGCGGGTGCCGCGGCCGGCGCCGCCGTCTCGACCCGCCCCCACTCCAGGGCCGGTCTGACCAGCGGGCCGGTGACCGGCGCTGCCTCGGCCTCGCCGTCGACGAGCGGGCCGGAGACGTACGCCGACTTGAACTTCTCGTAGTGCGTGACGTCGACCTTGAGGTAGCCGGTGCCCGGCAGCGAAGGCAGGTGGAACGCGTCCGGGTTGTCCAGCACCGTCCGCGACTCCATCTCGCTGAGCGTGCGCAACCCGATCCGGTAGGACAGGTAGGTGTCCAAACCACGCAGCTTGCCCTGCTCCACGCGCTGGCTGGACAACAGCAGGTGCACCCCGATCGACCGCCCGACCCGGCCGATGCGCAGGAACAGGTCGACGAACTCGGGCTTCGCGGTGAGCAGTTCGCCGAACTCGTCGATCAGCACGAGCAGGTGCGGCAGTGGCGGCCACTCGTCCCGGTCGCCGCGCTTGGCCCGCCACTCGTGGTACGCCCTGATGTCGCTCGACTTGTCCGCGTCGGACAGCAGCTGCTGGCGGCGGTCCACCTCGCCCTCGATGCTCTGGTAGGCCCGCTCCACCATCGTCGCGTCCGCCGACAGGTTCGTGATGAGGCCCGCGACATGCGGCAGGGCGGTGAACGGGGCGAAGGTGGCGCCACCCTTGTAGTCGACCAGCACCATGGCCAACTGCTCCGGTGCGTGTGTCGCGGCGAGGGCCAGCACGAGGGTGCGCAGGAGTTCGCTCTTGCCCGACCCGGTGGCGCCGACGCACAGGCCGTGCGGGCCCATGCCGTGCTGGGCGGCTTCCTTGAGGTCCAGCACGACAGGCTTGCCGGTCTCGCCCACACCCAGGGGAACGCGCAGGAAGTCGCGTCCGGACCGCGGCTTCCAGAGGTCGTCGACCTCGATCCGGGACGGGTCGGACAACCCGAGCAGGTCGGTGAAGTCGGCGGGCGGGCTGCCGGTGCCGTCGTCGTAGGAGTCGGCGGACAGCCGCAGCGGCGCCAGCACGCGCGCCAGCCCGGTCACGAACGGCAGCGAGGCGTCGTCGACGTCACCGCGCACGCGGACCGGCGGGTCGGCGGTGAGGTCTTCCAGGACGACGGCGCCGCCGTCGACGGTGATCCGCCGGGAGACCTCCTCCGGCTCGTGCAGCCGGTCGGCCAGCAGGTGCACGACGGTGATGCCGAGCGCGGCCAGGCTGGTGGTCCGGTCGGGGACGGGGATCACCCCGGCGATCGCGCCGTGCGCGTCGTCGAGGACGAGGAGCCTCGGGCCGAGCCGTGCGACTTCGGTGGTGTCGTTCGACCTGTGCGGTCGGGCCGCCCGCTGCACGCGCTCGGCGATGTCGTCGGCGAGCAGCGCGACGAGCGTGGCGGGCGAGGTCACGACCAGTGGCACGGGACCGGACGGGCCGATGCCCACCCGGTGCAGCGCGTGCGGCAACCAGCGCGCCCAGGCCCACTCGGCAGCCCGTTCGGCCGTCGTGACGACCGCGATCGTCAGGTCCTCGGGCGCGTGGAACGCCGCGGCCTGGGCGAACACCGCCCGGGCGACGGCCACCACGTCCTCCCGGCGATCGCCGATCACGCTGACGTCGCCCGCCCGGTCCAGGTCCACCCGCAGCGGCATCCCGGACGTCAGCGCGAACCGCCGGATCACCGCTTCGGCCTGCTGGAGCATGAACGGGTCGGGCGTGCGGAAGGTGTCGTGCTCACGGATCACCACGGGTCGCACGGGCAGCGCGCCGACGCCGAGCCGCACCCGCAGGAAGTCCACGTCCGGCCGGCGGCGCTCCCACAGCCGGGCCGGGTCGGCGACCACGCTCACCAGGTGGCTCGCCGGCGGGTCGAGCACGGTGGCGCGTGCCCGCAGCTCGTCCTCGTCCCGCCGGAGCTCGTCCCGCAACCGCTCCAGCTCGTCGAGGTAGCCCTCCCGCTCGCCCCGCCGCTTGCGCGCGCCCTGGCCCCGCTGGGTGAAGTAGAAGACACCGGCGGCGCCCAGCGAGACGACCATGACGACCGCCCCGAGCGCGGCGAAACCCGAACCGCGCATGAACATCATCATGCTCATCGCCACGCTGGCCCCGGCCATCGGAATGAGCGCTTGCACGCCCGATCCGCTCTTGGCGTCGGGCAACGCGGGCGGTGGCTTGACGTAACGGGTGACCGGCGCGGTGACCGGGCGGACCACCCGGGCCGGGCGGTGTACGGCTCTCGTCGTCATCGGTGCCCCGTCACATCGGCGCCGCGCGGACCAGCGCCTCGCCGGCGAGGCGCGTCGCCTCCACCAGCGCGGCTTCCCCGACCTTGGACGGCACGAGCGGCACGCCGGCCGCGAGGTGCCGGTCGTGCGGCACGGTGACCACGGGTACGCCGAGTCCGGCGAACGCGTTCTTGGTCGTGTCGGCGCGCAGCGCGGCCAGCCCGGCCGGGTTGACGACGTTCAACGCGACCACCGCGCGGCCCATCCCCGTGGGACCCCGGGTGGCCGCGATGCGGGCGACCGCGTCGTAAGTGGACCGCACGGCGTCGGGCGTGGCGGCGCAAGCGATGACGACGCTGTGCGCGTCGGCCAGCACCTCGGTGGTGTTGGGTGAGCTCAAGCCGCCCGGGCAGTCGGTGACGATCACCGCGAACAGCCGGGACAGCGCGGTGGTCACCTCGCGGCACAGGCGCGGTGTGCCGGGAGCACCACCGGGCAGGACCCACAACCCGTTAGGCAGCCTCGGCAACAGGTGTGCGATGTCCTCCAGCGTGCCGCTGCGCGCGGTGAGCAGCGCGGGTGCGATCGACGCGAGCGGCGGTGGCGCGGTGAGGCCGAGGCGCCACGACAGCGCGCCGCCGAACGGCTCGGCGTCGGCGGCCAGGACCGGTTGCCGACGCCGGGCCGCGTAGATGGACGCGAGCAGCGCCGCGGTGGCGGTGCGCCCGGCGCCGCCGTGCACGGACACGACCGCCACCCTGCGGCTGGTGGGCAGTGGCATCGCGGCCCGGCGCGCGAGGTCGGCGAGCTCTCTCGTGGCGCGCCCGTCGGTGATCGCGCGGCCGACCGTGCGCAGGGCGCGCCGGACCGCCGAGTCGCCGTGCGGCACCCGCCGGACCAGCGGTGGCGCGCCGGTTCGGGGCGGGTGGGGCATCGCTTGCGCGGTCATACCGTTCCCCCGCGTCAGAAGGTGTCGAGAAGTCGCGAGTACACGCCGAAGACGCCCACCGCCACCGGCACCGAGCCCAGCACCGCGAGGCCCTCCAGCCGGTCGGCCCACTGCCGGGCGCGTGCCCGCACGTGCGACTGCGGCCGGTGACCCAGCACCAGCAGCCCGAGCAGCACCACCACCAGCGCCGCGACGGCGGCCACCCACCACAGCCGCGGCTGGTCGCGGACCAGTCGCGCCAGCAGCGCGCCCACCACGACCAGGGCAGCGGTCACCATCGACACCACCTCGGCGGTCAACGGGAACGCGCGCAGCCGCAGGAACAGGACCACCGCCAGCAGCACGGCGAGCGCGACCGACCACCCGTCGGAGGTGGCGAGCACCAGCCCCGCGGCCGTGCCGGACAACACGGCCGCCACGCAGGCCGTGGCCAGGCCGCGGTGCGCCGCGTCCACGGCGGCCTCGGCGGACGGCCGGGGGACGGAGTCGTCGGTGTTCAACCGGTCGTCGAGCTTCGTGAGACCGGACGACACCATCGCCACCCTGGGCAGCACCCCGAGGAGGCCGACCGTCACGACGGCCGTCAACGCGGCGGACCGGTGTGCCGGCAGGCCCGCCGCGGCGAGGGCGACCCACCAGCCGAGCAGGGCCAGCGACACACCCGCGCCGAGCAGACCCGCCCGCCGGTGGCCGGTCGCGACACCGAGCAGCGCCACGGCGCAGGCGGCGCCGAGCGCCCACAGCGCCCAGCGATGAGGCCAGGACGACGTCCACGCGGGCACGGTCGTCGCCAGAGAGGCCGTGCCGCCGAGCAACAGCGCGACACCCGCCGGGCGCCGCCCGGCCGCGGCGGCGCCCAGACCGGCGGCGAGCAGCACCACCGCGGCCGCGGTCAGGACCCAGACGGGGACCTGCGCCGCGGTGACGTGTGCCGCGAACGCCGACGCCACGACGCACGCACCGGTCGCGGTCCGCACGCGCGCGGCGTCGTGCCACCGCCCGGGACGCCGGTCCAGGTCGTCGGAGAGCTCGTCGGGGATGTCGTACACGACGGCCGCCGGCGGCGCCGCGGTGAACGGGTCGACGCGCAGCACCGCGCCGTCGGGGACCCCCGCGTCGCGGAGGCTGGTGGCGGGCGGCAGCACGGTGCCGTCGACGAGGCCGAGCTGGAAGCCGCGAGGATCGCCGCCGTGCCGGTGGCCGACCATGGCGACCATCTCCGGGAGCAGGGCGCCGAGCGGCTCGTCCGACGGCAGCACGACGTCGATCCGCCGGGTGGGGCCGATCAGCGTGACCCGGGTGAGCCGGCCGGCCGGCGTGGCGGTCGTCATCGGCGCACGGCGGGGGTGCTCGACGCGGGGCGCTCGTCGAGGACTTCCTGGAGGTACGACCACCCGACACACCCCGCGCACGCGACCGCCGCCAGCACCACGCTGATCCCCAGCGTCTTCAGGTTGTCGGAACACGTCCGCATGCGCCGGTCCCACCCCCAGAGCATCGATTCCCGAAGTCGGGTGCGGCGGACGGCGACGGACTCGAGGAGTTGCGTGTCGTATTCGCGCGCCACGTTCTCATGTTAACGGCATTGCACATCACGGCAGCGGATCACGGCGTGCGTCCTCCGTTCGGCTTTGCGAATTGGGGTGATGGTCGGGCGGAATCCGCAATATTGCGGTTCTACTGTGGAGAAACTGTCCCAAGGTTTTCGCGTTATTCCAACTCGCCTGAGTTCGTGCGCATCCAGGCGATGTGGCGGCGTCGGCGTCACGGCGGGCCGCCGGTCCACTCCTTCCCGGCCAAACGTCCGACGCGGGCTCTTCGGCCGAGACCTGATGTCAAAGATGCTTGACATCAGGTCAAGTAGAGCCGACACTGGCGATGTCAAGTTTGCTTTACATCGGAGGGCGGGCGATGTCGTACGAGGAGAAGGGCACGTGGGTGTACCTGGTGGTCAGCGCGCTGACCTACGTGGGGTACGTCGTGGTCGTACTCGGCCGTGCCGGTGACGGACCGGTGGTCGAGGCGGAGTACGTGGCGCCCCTGCTGTGGGCGATCGGCATCTCCATCGGCCTGGCCATCGTCGGGCGTATCGCGGTGGAGATCGCGAAGCCCAGCGAGAGCCACAAGGCCGACGCCCGGGACCGGGAGATCAACCGGTTCGGCGAGCACGTCGCGAGCGTCGTGCTCGGGGTCGGCATGGTGCTGCCGCTCGTGCTCGCGCTCGCCGAGGCGCCGCACTTCTGGATCGCCAACGCCATCTACGCCGTGTTCGTGGTGTGGTCGGTGTTCGGGGCCGCGGTCAAGTTGGTCGCGTACCGGCGGGGGTTCTGAGTGGGCAAGCCGACCAGGATCACCAACTCGATCCGCGCGCTCCGCTTCGCGCACGGCGAGATGACGCAGGCCGAGCTGGCCCGCCGACTCGACGTCACGCGCCAGACCGTCATCGCCATCGAGCAGGGCCGCTACTCGCCCTCGCTGGAGATGGCCTTCCAGATCGCCCGCGTGTTCCAAGTGCCGCTCGGCGACGTGTTCCAGTACCCGGAGGACGACTCATGAGAGCGATGACCCAGGACGCGTACGGCGTCCCCGAAGAAGTGCTGCGGCTCGACGACGTCGACCGGCCCTCGGTGAAGGACGGCGAGGTGCTCGTGCGTGTTCGCGCCGCGGCGGTCTCCGGTTCCGACTGGCACATCCTGCGCGGCCTGCCCTACGCGGCACGGCCGGTGGTCGGGTTGCGCCGGCCGCGCAACAAGGTGCCCGGCCTGGAGCTGGCCGGCACGGTCGAGGCGATCGGTGCCGGTGTGACCTCCGTCGAGGTGGGCGACGAGGTCTTCGGGTGGTGTTCCGGCGCGTTCTGCGAGTACGTCGCCGTGCCCGAGGGCCAGGTGACGGTCAAGCCCGCCAACCTCACGCCGGAGCAGGCAGCGGCCGTGCCGATCGCCGGGTTCACCGCGTTGCAGGCGGTCCGGGACGCGGGACGGGTCCGCGTGGGGCAGAAGGTTCTGGTGCTGGGCGCTTCCGGGTGCGTCGGCACGTACGCCGTGCAGTTGGCCAAGCACTACGGGGCCGAGGTGACCGCCGTGTGCGGCGCGGCGAAGGCGGGGATGGTCGCGGACCTCGGCGCGGACCACGTGCTCGACCACGCCGCCGGGCCGGTGACCGCGAGCGGGTTCGACGTGGTGGTCGACCTGTTCGGCAACCCCTCCCTGCGCACGCTCAAGCGCCTGCTGAAGCCGGGCGGCACGGTCGCGCTCGTCGGCGGCACGGGCGGCCGGTGGTTCATGGGCGTCGACCGGTGGTTGCGGGCGGTGCTCGCCGCGCCGTTCCTGGGCATCAAGGCTCGACCGCTCGTGCACGAGGACCGCCTCGACGACCTGGTGCTGCTCCGGGAGCTCATCGAGGCGGGGGCGGTCGCGCCGGTGCTGGACCGCACGTACCCCCTGGACCAGGCGGCCGCCGCGATCGAGGACGTGCGGCGCGGCCGGGTGCGGGGCCACGCCGTCGTCACGCCCTGATCACCACCGTGACGGCGGTGGCGGTGGCACGGCCGGTGGGCGGTCGTCGCAGGTGATGGTGTTCGGCAGCAGCCACGGCGCCAGCCAGCCGTCGTTGCCGCCGGCGTCGGTCAGCGAGAACTCCGAGCCGGTGGCCGGGAAGCCGAACGCGCCGCAGTTGTTCACCGGCACCGCGCCGACGTTGCGGGCGTCCACGTTCTCGAACGTCGCCGAGCCGGCCGCACGCGCGCTCACCACCGACGTGCCCGTGCCGTCGACCCGGATGTCCTCGAAGCGCACGTTGGTGATCGAGTGCAGGTCCTTCACCGACCACTCGCTGACCAGCATGATCGCGTTGTAGGTGTTGTCCAGGAAGTGGTTGCCGACCACCCGCACGTCCGCGTCGATGTCGGCCTCCAGGGCGTAGAACCAGATCGCGCCCAGCCCGATCCGCCAGTTCAGCTCGAACGTGCCCGCCCGGACGGTGGTGTTGTCGGTGACCAGCACCTGCCCGGTGAACGGTTGCGCGCCGAACCGCGTCCCGAGCTGGATGCCGCTGCCCTCGCGCACGGGATCGGCGACCAGGTTGCCGACCACGGTGTTGTCCGTGCCGCCGTAGAGCGCGATCCCGTTGGCCAGCACGGGCGACTGCACGGTGTTGCGCTCGAACCGGTTGCGCGCGTTCTGCTGGTGCTCGGACCACATGGCGAGGCCGTCGTCACCGGTGTTGCGGATGAAGTTGTGGCGCACCAGGGAGTCGGTGACGCCGGTGTGGAAGTTGAGCGCGTCGGCGACCTGGTCGACGATCGTGTTGCCGGTGATCGACACGTTCGACATCGGACCGTCCAACCACAACCCGACCTTGGTGTGGCGGATGTGCAGGCCGTGGACGGTGGAGTCGCTCAGCGCACCGCCGATGCCGTTGACCTGGTCGGTGTCCACGCGGTCGCGGACGTCGCCCTCGATGGCGAACCCGCGCAGGTGGACGTCGCGGCTGCCGCCCTCGGCCGCGGGCTTGCCGTAGAAGCCGACCCCGGTGTGGACGGAGCCGTCCGGTGCGGGGGTCGGCAGCGTGACTTGACGGCCCTTGACCACGGTGTGCCAGTTGCCCGCGCCTTCGATGGTCACGTCGTCCACGACGATGTGCCGGTTGACCTGGAAGGTGCCCGGCGGCAGGTACACCGGGAGCCGGTGCCGCCTGGCGAACGCGATGGCGCGGTCGACGGCGTCGGCCGAGTCGCGCCGGCCGGTCGGGTCCGCGCCGAACAGCAGCACGTTGGCCGCGCGCGGGGTGACGTGCGGCGGGGGCACCAGCTCGGAGTCCAGCAGGTCGATCACGGTCCACTCGGCGTTCGTGCCGGCGGGGGCGGTGAGGCGGACGCGGTCGCCGGCGCGGAAGGTCTTGCCGAGCTTCAGCCGCTGCTCGTCGTAGAAGTGGCTGGGGCGGAACGGCTTCGCGATCACGGGCGCGGGCGTGGTCTGCGCCGGCACGCACGCGCACTCGGTGATCCACCAGTCCGGGTGCAGCAGGTCGGCGTTCGGGTCGTTGGTGAAGGGGTACTGGTTGTAGAGCCAGGCGTACTGCGAGGTGAGCGTCATCGTCTTGCGGTGCTTGCCGTTCACCGTCACGTCCAGGGGCGCGGTGATGCCGCCGCCGGTCGGGGCGTCCGGGATGCTGTAGCGGACGGTGATCGCGTTCGCCGCCGCCGGGAGCGTGAACTCGACGTGCTCGCCGGGCGCGAGCCGGACCGCCGTGCGGCCGGACGCCTCGGACGGCAGCGCGTAGGCCGTGCGGTCGGGGCCGATGACCGTGCCGGTAGTGGTGGCGTTCTCGGCTTCCTGCTCGACGAACGCCACGTCCGCGCCGCGGCCGGCGACGAGCGCGGGGTCCAGCGCGGCCCGGGTGACGACGGGTGCGGGCGCGGCCTGGGCGGCGGGCGTCGCGAGCCCGGCCGCCACCACCGCCACGACCAAGCCGAACCTGGCGGACATCCGCGGCATCGGGGTCTCGTTTCTCTCGTGCCGGCAGGGCGACGTGACCCTAGGCGGGCTGTGCGCTGCATCACAAGAGGTTGTCGAGAAATTGCGCGGTTCGGTCGGCTATTTGCGCTCGGTCAGCGGGTGCGGCCCAACTCCGCCAGCACGCCGTCGGTGAACGCGGGCCACGCCGTCGCGGCCCACTCGCCGAACTGCCGGTCGGTCAGGGCCACGCACGCCACCTCGGCGTCCGGGTCCACCCACAGGAACGTGCCGCTCTGCCCGAAGTGCCCGACCGTGCGGGGCGAGCTGGCCGAGCCGGTCCAGTGCGGCGACTTCGCCGCCCGGATCTCGAACCCGAGGCCCCAGTCGTTCTCCTTCTGCAACCCGAAGCCCGGCAGCACGCCGCGCAGCCCCGGGAACGCCACCGTCGTCGCCTCCGCCACGAGATCGGCCGACACGAGCTTCGGGGACTGCACCTCCGCCGCGAACCGCACCAGGTCGGAGACCGTGGACACGCCGCCCGCGCCCGCCGAACCCGTCAACTCCGACGACGTCATGCCCAGCGGCTCGAACACCGCCTCCGCCAGGTACCGCGCGAACGGGATCTCCGTCGCCGCCTCCACGAAGTCGGCGAGCACCTGGAAGCCCGTGTTGGAGTAGATCCGCTTGGTCCCGGGCGCGGCCTGGACGTCGGCCGAGTCGAACGCCAACCCGGACGTGTGCGCGATCAGGTGCCGCACCGTGGACCCCTCGGGCCCGGCCGGCTGGTCCCACTCGACCGCGCCCTCCTCCACCGCCACCAGCACCGCGTACGACGTCAGCAGCTTGGTCACCGACGCCAGCGGGAACCGGTGGTCGACCGGCCCGTGCGTGCCCAGCACTTCGCCCCGCGCGTCGACCACGGCCGTCGCCGCGGTGTCCACGGGCCACGACGACACCGCCTGCAAGCTCTCCATGCCGCAGACTCTGCCACGTGTCACCACGAGAGCTGGTCGTGCTCGGCACCGCGAGCCAGGTGCCGACCCGCGCCCGCAACCACAACGGCTACCTGCTGCGCTGGGACGCCGAGGGCTTCCTGTTCGACCCGGGCGACGGCACGCAGCGCCAGATGGTGCGCGCCGGCGTGGCCGCCACCGACGTCACCAGGCTGTTCATCACCCACTTCCACGGCGACCACTGCCTCGGCGTGCCGGGCGTCGTGCAACGCCTGTCCCTCGACCGCGTGCCGCACACCGTGCACGCCCACTTCCCGGCCGAGGGCGCGGAGTACTTCGACCGGCTCCGGCACGCGAGCTCGTTCCACGACGTGGCCGACGTCCGCGCCCACCCGATCACGGAGCCGGGCGTGCTCGCCGAGGGCCCGTTCGGCCGCCTGGAGGCCCGCCGCCTCGACCACACCCTGCCCGCCTACGGCTACCGCCTGGTCGAACCGGACGGCCGCACGATGATCCCCGACCTGCTGGCCGCCCACGGCATCCGGGGCCAGGCGATCCGCGACCTCCGGCCACCGTTGCTGGACGAGGTCAGCGTGCCCCGCCGGGGCCAGCGGTTCGCCTTCGTCATGGACACCCGGCTGTGCGATGGCGTGTTCGAACTCGCCGACGGCGCGGACATGCTGGTCATCGAGTCGACCTTCCTGCACGGCGACGAGGCCCTGGCCGTGGAATACGGCCACTTGACCGCTCGCCAGGCGGCCGAGGTCGCGGCCGAGTGCGGGGTGCGCAAGCTCGTGCTGACCCATTTCTCGCAGCGCTACACCGATCCCCGGATGTTCCACGACGAGGCGGCCGAGGTGTTCGACGGCGAGATCGTGATCGCCGCCGACCTCGACCGCGTGCCATTGCCTCGACGTCGTGACCGGAATGGTGGGGAAAAGACTTGAAAGATCAAAGCGTCCTCGCCGGACGGGCAGGTCAGCGGGATGACCTGCCCGTCCGGCGAGGACGCTTTCAATCTGTGATCTTTTGATCTCTGATTCGCCTCCCCTCGGTCGCCCACTGGTCGCCGACCAGGGTTTCGAGGTCCGAACAACCCGGCTCCCAACCCAACGCCCGCAACCGAGACGTGTCCGCGCGCAGTTCCCGAGCCTCACCGGGGTGCGCGTCCCGCCGCACGACCGGCACCTCCCGACCCGCCACCCGGCCCACGGAAGCGAGCACATCGGCCACGCTCGCGGGCGTCGCGCCCACGTTCAGCGCCACGTGGCCCGTCCCGCCCCACTCCACCGCCGTCACGAACGCCCGCGCGACGTCCCGCACGTGCACGAAGTCCCGCACCGCCGACCCGTCCCCGAACACCTCCATCGCCGGCAGCCGCCCGGACGCGGCCCCGCAAGCCCTGGTGATCACGCGCGTGTCGTCGGCGTCCCCGCCGCCCGCCACGTTGAACAACCGCAGCGACACCCCGCTCACCCGCCCGGCACCCGCCGCCCACGCCAGCACGTCCTCGGCAGCGGCCTTGGAAGCCGCGTAAGGGTTGACCGGCGAGCGCGGGCAGTCCTCGTCGATCGTCGCGACCCCGGCGGACCCGTACACGCCCGCCGTGGAGGCCAGCACGAACCGTGGCGGTGGTGAGCGCAGCAGGTTCACCGTGCCGCCGACGTTCACGTCGTAGTACCGCACCGGGTCGGCGAACGACTCCCGCACCCGCGCCAGACCCGCCAGGTGCACGACAGCATCGACCGGCCCGTCGACCCGTTCTTCGAACGACCCGACCCGGACATCACCCGAAAAGGGGATGGGGGTGTGGCCGGCCGCGGCCAACTCCGCCGACACCACCCGTCCGACGTACCCGGTTGACCCGGTGACCACCACGCGCATGGCGACATCCCAGCACGTCGGACGCGTCGATCACGTACCTGAACTCGGTGCAAATTCACCCTAAAGGTTGGGACCGGTGGGGCCGATACAACCCAAGTGAGTTACCCGCATCCAGCCATGCACACGAGCATCGAGGGCGTTCTCGCCGAGCACGCCGTGCACGAGGCGAAGCGGCAGAGGTTCCTGGAGACCGCCGCCGCCATCGTGGCCGCCGCACCACCGTCGGTGGACGACACGCTGCTGGGCCTGCTGCTCCCGTTCCCCAAGGCACAGGGGCCGAGGGCCTTCCTGAACCGGGTTGACCAGGTTCTTCGCGACGCCGCTCGATGATCTCGCGCAGTCGCCCCTGATCCCATCGGCAAGTTTCATCCGGTCGTTGCCGGACCGTGCTAGGCCGATCCCATCGCCTGCCTCTACAGTGCGTGGCACCCGGCGCTCGCCGGCTGTCTCGTCTGCTTCTCATAAAGCGAGTTCTCGGCGATGGATGACGTCCTTTCCGCGCTTCAAGCGCGCCTCGGCACCCTGTTCGGCGACCGGTTGGTCGTGCTCGCGGGCGGCACTCGGTTGAGTAGTCGCGCCGGTGAGCTGCACCAGCTGGGCGCTCGCCATACGCTCGTGCTGTCGACGGACGACCACGCGCCGCTGCACGACTCGGACGTGGCCCGCTGGGTGCCGCTGGGCATCGCGGGCGGCTTCGTCGCGGTCGAGCAGAACCGGCTCACCAAGCTGCTCACCTCGCCCAACCGCAAGGTCCGCGAGGTGCTGGAGGACTTCGACCCGCGGTGCGAGGCGCTGGTGATCAGCACCCCGTACGTGCACACGCCGGAGTTCGCCGGCCGCCCGGTGCTCAACGCCCGCCGCCCCGAGTGGGTGGAGCTGGAGAACAAGACGACGATCGACGCCCTGTGGGACGAGCTGTCCGCGCCCCGCGCGCCCGCCGTCGTGCTCGGCCTGGACTTCGAGGGCCTGTGGGCCGCGACCGAGAGCCTGGACCGCGGCGCGGGCGTGGTCTGGTCCGGTGACGGCCCGGCGATCAACGGCGGCGCGAACTTCGTGCGCCGCGTCCGGGACCGGCAGGAGGCGCAGGACGCGTTCGACGTGCTCGCGGCCAAGTGCGACTTCGTCCGGGTGATGCCGTTCCTGGAGGGCATCCCGGTGAGCGTGCACGGGATCGTGTTCCCGGACGGCACCGCCGTGCTGCGGCCGATCGAGATGGTCGTGCCGCGCCGCGCGGGCCAGGCCCGGTTCCTGTACGCGGGCTGCGCGTCCTACTACGACCCGCCCGCGTGGATCCGCGAGGAGATGCGCAACCTGGCCCGCCGGGTCGGGGAGCGGCTGCGCGAGACCGTGGACTACCGCGGCACGTTCACCCTCGACGGCATCGCCACCGCCGACGGGTTCCTGCCGACCGAGATCAACACCCGCTACGGCGGCGCGATGGTGTGCTTCGAGGACGCCCTGCCGCAGCTGCCGCTGGCGCTGGTGCAGGTCGCCCTGGTCGCCGGGCACGACCTCGGCGTGTCGTCCATCGAGTTCGAGGAGCTGCTGGTCTCCGCCGCGGACGACTACCGGCACGGCTCGGTCGGCGCGAACGTGCGCGCGGTACACCCGACCGAGGTCGTGGAGCGCTCGATCGTGTTCACCGAGTGGTCGTGCCGGTTCGCGCACCCCGACGAGACGCCGCACGGCGTGCTGCGGCTGCGCCCGTCACCGCTGGGCGCGCGGCTGGAGCTGGACTTCTACGCCGACCAGCTCCCGCTCGGCCGCCCGGTGGTGGCGTTGACGGTGGCCGCGTTCGCCCTGGCCGACCAGGAGTGGGGCACCGCGCTCGGCCCCCTGGAGCCCGCGGTGCCGGTCGCCGACGGCGCGGCCGCCGCCAAGGTCGTGGTGGCGGAGCCGACCGCCGTCACGGCGTGATCGTCACGCCTTCCTCGCCGTTGAAGGAACTCGAGTCCCCGGAGACCGTTCCCTCGTACGCGGCGAGGAAGGCGTACCGGTAGCCCATCAGCTGCAACGTCACCGCCGGCGGCTGGTTGGGCGGGTAGGCCTTGTCCCGGTAGGCGCGCAGCAGGTCCGGGTTGCACTGCGCGGTGGCGCGCAGCAGCGCCGGCGTCACCGGCGTCCCGCACACCAGGTGCAGCGCGACCCGCGCGGCCAGCGCGAGCAGCCGCGGCGAGCGGTCGGCGGAGGCCAGGTCCTCGGCGACGGCCACCACGTGCCGCGGCACGACCTCGGGCACCGCGATGGCCAGCGCCATGGAGCACGCCACCTCCGCGCCCGCCAGCGCCTCGAACACCTTCGGCGCGCCCTTGGCCACCTCGTGGCGCGTCTGCGTGATCCAGTCCGGGGGACGGCGGGGCAGCTCGCGGCCCAGGACGTTCCACCGGCGCCGGGTGCGCTTGCCGTCGTCGGTGAAACCGGCGCTCGCCAGGGCCATCGCGGCCAGCAGGAAGATCACCCGATCGCGGCTGTCCGCGGGCACCCGGTAGCTCGCGCCCATCTCCACCAGGAAGGGCACGGCCCACACGCTCGCCTCGGACACCGTGTCGTCGACCAGCAGCCTGGCGGCGAGGGCCTCGCAGGCCACCTCGCGCGTCACGCGCTCGCCGTGCACGACCCGGCGCATCAGGTCGTCCACGCCCGCCCCGTGGGCGAGCACCGACCAGGGCATGTCCTCCAGTCCACGCAACGGGTCCGGCCGTTGCCACGCAGGTGGGAGCTCCATGGCGCGCAACGTACGCGATCTCGGCCATCGGTACCGGCGGGATCACTCGCCCGGGCGCTCACCGTACGATCACGCGGTGCGCGGACCCACCTTCAAAGTCGTCGACCTGTTCTCCGGCGCCGGTGGCATGAGCCTCGGCTTCCAGGCGCACCGCGACTTCACCATCGTGGGCGCGGCCGACGCGCAGATCGGCAAGCCGTCGTCGCGGCTGGGGTCGTTGCGCTGCAACGGGATCTACCGCGACAACATCGGCGTCGACCCGTTGCAGGTCGACCTGGGCCGGCTCGACCCGGCCGTGCTGCGGCAGGTGTGGAACCTGCGGCGCGGCGAGCTGGACGTGCTGGTGGCGTGCCCGCCGTGCTCGGGCTTCACCCGGATCGCGCCGGCCAACCACCTGCGTGACGACCCGCGCAACTCGCTGGTCGGCCGGGTGGCCGCGTACGTGGCCGAGTTCCGCCCGCGCGTGCTGGTGCTGGAGAACGCGCGCGAGCTGGTGAAGGGCAAGCAGCGCCACCACCTGGACGGGTTGGTCGAGCAGCTGCTGGAGATCGGGTACGAAGTGGACGCGAGCACGCACATGCTCTCCCGCTTCGGGCTGCCGCAGCTGCGCGAGCGCGCGATGGTGGTGGCGGTGGACTCGGGCGTGCCGCTGCGCACGCTGGAGGACCTGTGGCAGGGCTGGGAGGTGCGGCCCGGCGCGGTGACGGTGCGGCGGGCGATCGGCAAGCTGCCGCCGGTGGAGGCGGGTCAGGCGCACCCGGAGGACGCGATGCACGTGTCGCCGTCGTTCCGCCGGGACCGGTCGCTGGACCGGATGCGCGCGATCCCGGCCGACGGCGGGTCGTGGGGCGACCTGGTGGGCTCGCCCGCGGAGCTGCTGCTGAACCCGGCCCAGCGCAAGATCATCGAAGAGGGCAAGTGGGGTTCCCACCCGGACGTGTACGGCCGGATGTGGTGGGACGAGCCGGCGCGCACGATCAAGCGGGAGTGCGGGCACGTCGGCAACGGCCGTTACGCGCACCCCGAGCAGCACCGGCTGTGCACGGTGCGGGAGATGGCGCTGCTCCAGGGCTTCCCGCGGCGGTTCCGGTTCGACGTGTCGGTGATCGGCAACGCCTACCGGCACCTGGGCGACGCCGTGCCGCCGCTGATCTCGTTCCAGCTCGCGGCGCTGGTCAAGTGGATGCTCACCGGCCAGCCGCCGACCGCTCGCGACCTGTGCCTGCCGGGCACGTCGCTGCGGGTCGGCGACATCCGCCCGGTCACGCCGTCCGCGCTGGTGGCGTAGGTCACCGTTCGGCAACGGTGTGGCGTCGAAACCGGGTCGACGCGGAATACGTGCATTCCACTGTGGACCGTCTGAGCTGCGCGGACGTCGTCACCGCGGGGTCGCGCACCCGTTCGTGGACTGTCGAAACAGGAGCCCCGGATTCGGGCCCGACAGACCGTCGAATATGATTCGATCATCCATTGTGGAGGGATTGCGGGTGTCTTCGCTGCTGGCAGGCAGTGCTACTCGCGGTATTGCCCTTCCTCGATCGGATGAACACGATCGGCTAATGTTCGGCTGATTCCTGTCGTCTCGGTGTGGAGCACTCTGCCAAGTAGCTCCCCGTGCGACACGGACCGCCGCCTTGAACCACACCAACGGGCTACCCTCGCGAGCCTCAAGGAGACACATGGCTTCCCGGTCGACTGTGAAGCGCCTCGGCGCTGCGATCCTCGGCGCCGGCCTCGTCCTCATGTCGGCGCTGCCCGCGGCCGCCGCCGACAAGCCGAAGGTCGAGCCCTACGACGGCGCGAACGAGCCGGGCATGGGCATCTACCTGGAGCGTGACGGCCAGGTCCTGGACAACGACAAGAAGAAGGAAGGCATCCAGGGGTTCAACGCGAGCCTCATCGGGCTGCGCCTCCAGGCCGGTGACGAGTCGCAGACCGCCAAGGCGTACTGCGTCGAGCTGCCGACCCCGCTGGAGGACGGCAAGCCGCTGGTCGAGGTGCCGTGGGGCGAGCACCCGAACCCGGACACCAAGTTCAAGCAGAACGCCGCCAAGGTCAACTGGGTGCTGCAGAACAGCTACCCGGCGCTGTCCGTGGAGGACGCGTACGAGCTGTACGGCCTGAACCCGAAGAACAAGCGCAGCATCCTGATCGCCGCCACGCAGGCCGCCGTGTGGCACTTCAGCGACGGCGTGGACCTGCGCGAGGAGAACTCGACCGAGGAAGAAGAGGACGTCTACGACGGCACCGTCGACGACCTCGTCTACAAGGTCTACGAGTACCTCACCACCAAGGCCCAGGACCTCGCCGAGCCCAAGCCCACCCTGTCCATCGAGCCGGGTGAGCTGACCGGCAAGGCGGGCGGGAAGATCGGCCCGTTCGTGGTCTCCACCACGGCCACCGAGGCCATCCTCACCGCCGAGCTGCCCGCGGGCGTCACCATCGTGGACGCGGACGGCAAGCCGCTGCCCGTCGTCGACCCGGACGCCCGCGCCGCCGCCGCGTCCGCCACGAACGTCGCCGAGGTCTGGGTGAAGGTCGACTCGGGCGTCGAGCCCGGCGAGGTCGAGTTCACCGTGACGGCGAGCGCCAAGCTGCGCAGCGGCCGGCTGTTCGTGTCCAGCGACCGCAACGACAAGACCCAGTCGCTGGTCATCGCCAAGTCCGAGGTCTTCCCGGTCAAGGCGGCGGCGAAGGCCAAGTGGACCGAGGGCACCGTCGTGACCACGACGACCGAGGCGACCACCACCACCTCGCCGACCACCACCACGACCACCGCGCCGACGACCACCACCACCACGGTCGCGGCCGGCGCCGGCGGTGACGACGACCTGGCCAACACCGGCGCGTCGATCTTCGTGCCGCTGCTGATCGGCGTCGGCCTGCTGGGCGCGGGCGCCGGGGCGCTGCTGTTCCTGCGCCGCAAGCGCGCCGCCTGACCTGAGCGGATCCACCCGAACGGCCCTCCGGGACTCCCCCGGGGGGCCGTTGCGGTGTGGAGGGGGCGGTGCGCGGACGCCGGAGGTACCGTTTGGCCGCTGGGGACGCGAGGTCGATTCGGGTAGCCTGCGTCAGGAGTGCGAAGGAGCACGATGAACTTCGACGAGATCAAGAACAAGGCGTCCGAGCTGCTCGAGCAGCACCACGAGCAGGTCGATGCGGGCATCGACCGGGCCGCCGAGTTCGTCGCGGGCAGGTTCGGCCACGAAGCGCAGGTCGAAGCGGTGGCCGAGAAGGCCAAGGACTTCCTTCCGGGTGGAGAGTGAACTCGTTCAACACGGCTGAGCGGGCCACCCCGTCCGGGGAGACC
Source organism: Saccharothrix sp. S26 (assembly GCF_021390395.1). Taxonomy (GTDB): domain Bacteria; phylum Actinomycetota; class Actinomycetes; order Mycobacteriales; family Pseudonocardiaceae; genus Actinosynnema. The sequence goes on along the minus strand of NZ_JAJUWT010000011.1, from coordinate 69,199 downwards.
CGCGCCGCGGCCGCGCAGATGGTGACCTGGCAGGGCTACGACGTGCCCAGGCTGGAGCAGGTGCGGTTCCTGCTCTCGGAGCGCAAGCTCCGCGCCTCGGGCAGGTTGGTGACCGCCGGTCCGTCCGAGCAGTTCAGCGGGTCGTTCGAGGTGTCGGTCGGTGAGACCGGCGCGGTGACCCGGCTGCTGCTGCGGACGGCCACGGTGTCGGAGGAGCGGCAGATCTCGGTCAGCCGCTCGTCGGAGGGCATCTGGCTGGTCGACTACGGCCAGGGCGCCGAGCGGGCGGACTTCGACGGCGCGGTGGACGTGGACGTGCAGTTCGCGGTCCTGTTCAACGCCATCCCGATCCGCCGGCTCAACCTCCAGCAGGAGGAGGGCGACCACGAGATCCCGGTCGTCTACGTGACCCTGCCCGACCTGTCGGTCCAACTGGTCCGCCAGCGCTACCGCACGGTCTCGGTCGGCGAGGACCGCTCGGTCGTCTCCTTCACCCACGGCGAGTTCGAACAGGACATCACCGTCGACCGGACGGGCCTGGTCGTCGACTACCCCCGCATCGCCTACCGGATCTGAGCCGCCCCGGACAACGTCGTCCCGGACAACGTCGTCCCCGGCTGCGGCAACCGGTCATCAGGCGGCATCGACGCCGTCGCTCGATCAGGCGACCTTCACACCCGGACCGCGATGGCCATGCCCTGGCCCACGCCGACGCACGCCGCCGCCACGCCCAGGCCACCGCCGCGCGCACGCAGGTGGCGGCACAGGTCCACGACCACGCGCGGGAACGAGGCGCCCAGCGGGTGGCCGTAGGCGATCGCGCCACCGTGCACGTTGACCTTCTCCCGGTCGACCTCGGGCAGGTGGTGGAGCACCGACAGGGCCATCGCCGCGAACGCCTCGTTGATCTCCCACAGGTCCACCTGCGCCGACTCGACCTTCAGCCGTGCCAGCAGCTTCCGGATCGCCGACACCGGGGCCAGCGTGAACCGCTGCGGGTCCTCCGCCGTCACGGCCGAGCCGAGGAACTCGCCCAGCGGCGTGATCCCCAACGACGACGCCATCTCCTCGGACCCCATCAGCACGGCCGCCGCGCCGTCGTTCAGCGGTGACGAGTTGCCCGCCGTCACCGGTCCGTCCTCCGAGAACGCCGACTTCAGCTTGCCCAACTTGTCCGTCGACGTCTCCGGCCGCACGGACTCGTCCCGCCGCACGGGAGCGGCGTCGCGCAGCTGCACGGGGAACGCGAACCCGTCGTGCACCCCGGCGTCCCACGCCGCCGACGCCCGCCGGTGCGACCGCAGCGCGAACAGGTCCATCTGCTCCCGCGTGATCCCCAGCCCCACCGCGACGTCCTCCGCCGCACGCCCCAGCGGCACGGTCCACTCGGCCTTCATCCGCGGGTTCACCAGCCGCCACCCGAGCGCCGTCGACACCGGCTCCAACCGGTCGGCGAACGGCTTGTCGGGCCGCGGCACGACGAACGGCGCGCGCGTCATCCCCTCCACACCACCGGCGACGAGCAGCGACGCGTCCCCGAGCGCCAACGCCCGCGCCGCCTGCACGATCGCCTCGCCGCCCGAGGCGCACAGCCGGTTGATCGCCACCCCCGGCACGGACGTCGGCAGCCCGGCCAGCAGCGCGGCCATCCGCCCGATGTTGCGGTTCTCCTCGCCCGCGCCGTTGGTGTTGCCCAGCAGCACGTCGTCGATCTGCCCCGGGTCGAGCGAGGGGTGCCGCCGCAGCAGCTCCACGATCGGCAGCGCGGCCAGGTCGTCCACGCGCACACCGGACAGCCCGCCGCGGTAGCGGCCGAACGGGGTGCGGGCGGCGTCGAGGATCAGGGGGCGCGACATGCGCCCCATCCTCTCACCGGCCGACGAAGAACGGGATGTAAGCCGAGGTGGGACGGGTCTCACCGGACGTGGCGAACAGCCGGACCTCGATCATGTGCGGCCCGAGCGAGAGGTCGCTGGTGTCGAGCGCGAACCGGTACCGCCCGGCGACACCGGGCCCGCCCGCCGCGGTCGGCACGACGGCCACCCGCTCGTCGTCGACCCGCAGGCTGAACCCGGCCAGCCCGGCCAGCGCCACCCCGGGCCGGCCCGCCAGCTCCAGGTCGAACACCATCCGGCCGCGCTGCACGGCCGCGCCCTCGGGCACGGTCTCGCCGCTCGCGTCGAGCACCGTGCCGTTGACCCGCGCCAGCTCGGGCTCGTGCCCGATCAGCGGTGCCTTCTCGGTGCTCGGCGGCGTGCCCGGGGACGACCCGCTCAGCTCCAGGTCCACGTGCGTCGCCTGCACCCGCAGCCCGGTCACCAGCGTGACCGCGAGCTCGCCCGACGCGCCGACCCGCAACGCCTCCGCCGGCAGGTCGGCCACCACCGGGTAGGCCACCCCGGCCCGCCACGGCGCACCGGCCAGCGCGGGCCGCAGCGGCACCACCACCCCGGCCACCGACACGCTGAACGCCGGTGCTTCCGGCGACGCGTCGCTGTGCAGCAACGCCATCCGCAACTGCCCGCCCGTCACGCCCGGCATCGCCGTCAGCGCCCCACCCGCCGGTGCTCGCACGGCCACCGCCACGTCCACCTCGGGCCCCGGCACCCACGGCGGCGGTGACGCGGCCGCCGCGTCGAACGCGATCAGGCTGACCGCCGCGCGCTGGCCCGTCGGCCCGGCCACGGACACCAGCGCCGTCGCCTCGCGCCACGCCGGCACCGCCGGGCTGGTCGCGACCACGTCACCGTCGAGCAGCACCCGGACGCCGTCGCGCCGCAGCGCCAGCTCCCACCGGTGGCTGAGCCCGGTCTCCAACGCGGGCACCTCGCGCACCGCCGTCGTCGGCGTCCCGGCGGGCACGGCCACCTGCACGGACGTCGTCCCGGCGCTCGTCGCCACCCGCAACCGCACCGCGTCCGGCGGCAACGCGTCCCCGCTGACCAGCGACACCGGCCCCGGCACGAGGTCGAGCACCAGCTCGCCGTCGCCGCCGGGCGCGTCGGTCTCCACCACGAACCGGCCCAGCTCCTCGGCGTCGCGCAGCACGAACGGCGTGCGCGAGCGCAACGTCGCCGGAGCCGCCGCGCAGTTGCTGCTCAGCACCAACCGCCGCCCGTCGTCGCCCTGCCCGGGGGTGGCCCGCGCGCAGTTGCCCCGCGACGCCAGCCGCCACCTGGTCGGGTCGGGCGCGTCGGGTTGGTCGAACCGGTCCGCGAAGGCGTAGTCGCCGGTGGGGAACGCGTGCGGTGTGCCGGTGGCCCGTCCCGGCTCGGACCGCTGCCCGAACGCGTCCACGGCGTACACCGCGACCTCGTACATCCGCTCGTCCTCGAGCCCGTCCAGCTGCGTCACCCGTTCGGTGACCAACCGCGACCGGTCGAGCCTGCCGGGCTCGCCCCACCGCACCTCGTAGCCGGCCGAGTCACCGGTCCACCGCACCTGCAACCGCCGCGGTCCGGACGACACCTCCAGCTCGCGCGGCTGCGTCGGCAGGGGGCCGGCGGTCGGCACCAGCACGCCCTCGGCGGCGTACGGCGCCAGCGACGTGGGCGGCGGCGCGGACGTGCTCGTCGCGGCGACGGGCCCGCCGGCACCGGTCGTGCGCAACACCGCGACCACCCCGGCGAACAGCACCACACCAGCGGCGATGAGGGCGACCCGGCGACGTTCCATTGAGTCAAGCTAGGTGGCGGGGTGAGCGCGGTCACCCGGTTGTTGCCGACCCGAGACCAAGAACGGCCCGCGGCGGGCTACAGGGGTCGGATCTCGAACGCCTGCTCGTACGACCGCACGCCCAGCGACTGCTCCATCGGGAGCACGCGCACGTCCAGCTCGTGCCGCCCGCCGGCCAGCCCGGCGACGTCGATCAGGAACTCGTGCCGACCGCCCGCGGAGCCGTGGGTCGGCAGCACGGCGATCCGCTCGCCGTCGAGGTCGACCTCCAGGCCCTTGACGGCGGCGACCTCGCGCGCCGGCGAGTCGGCGAGCTCGACCGACAGCCGCACCCTGCCCCGGTCGGGGAACCGCGGCTCGGAGTCGTCCGCGGTCTCGTGCACCACGGAGACCGACGGCGGCGGCACCACCGGGGCGGGCAGCGGGCGGTCGGTGAGCCGGGGCAGCGGGTGGTGGGCGTCGGGTCCGTCGGTGACGACCGCGTGGGCCTGGTGGGCGGTGACGCCACCGTCGGAGCGCAGCCTGACCTCGGGGTTCGGCTCCCCGGCCGGCAGCGGGAAGTCGGCGCGCACCACCGCGGGGCGGTTCGGGTCGAGGCCGCGGTCCGGTGGCATGAACACCGCCGGCGCGGACCGCGTGCCCAGCTCCACGGTGATCGGCCCGGTGCCGTTGGAGACCACCGACGCGACCACGCGCACCGACGACGCGCCCTCCAACCGGGAGTCGGCGATGTTGCCCAACGACGTCCCGCCGCCCTCGGCGGTGCCCGGGCCGAGCGGCACCACGGAGGTCGGCACCGGTGTGTCCGGCACGCCGCCGACGCCGAACGCGTCCACCAGCGTGCCCCGGGCCTGCCGGAACGCCAGGCGGGCGCGGGCGGACGTCCACGGCAGGTCGACCGGCGCGGTCGCCACCTCCACCCCGTCGCGCAACGCCACCACCCGACCGGGTGACACCCGCAGCTCCCAGCGGTGCCGCACGCCCGGCGTCGGCGGGGCGTAGGTGCCGGCCGGCTCGGTCGGCGGCGCCTCGCCCACGAAGAGCTGCGAGCCGAACGGCGTGACGCGCAGGACGACCGCGCCCGGCGGGTACGGCCGGGACAGCGGGCCGAGGTCGTGCGCCGGGTCGGGCAGCAGGGCGATCAGCCGCTCGCCCTGGTCCGGCCGGCCGAGCGGGCCGTCCGTGGTGAGCAGGACGCGGGCGAGGGTGCCGTCCGGGGCGAACCGCACCGGCACGTTGGACTGCAGGTCGACGGAGTCGCAGGTGATCTCCAGCCGCTTGCCGTTGAGGGGGCGCAGGCCCAGGCAGTCGGTGCCGCCCTGGTCGAGGACGCGCCACCGGTGCGGGGCGAGCGACTCGGGGGTGTCGAACACGTCGACGGGCTGCACCAGGCCGTCCTGCCACGTGTCGTCGTGCGCCAGCCGCGGCACGGCGTCGGCGGTGGCCGGGGCGGAGCGGTTGCCCATCGCGTCCAGCGCGCGCACCTCGACGTGGACGTCGGCGTTGGCGTCCAGGTCGGTCAGCTCGGTCTCGGTGGCGCGGACCAGGCGGGTGCGGCCGTTCCAGCGCACCTCGAAGCCGCCGTGGCCGATGCCGTCGGCGGCCGTCCAGGTGGCGCGCAGGCTGGTGCGGTCCAGCGCGGTCAGCGCCAGGTCGGTGGGCGCGGACGGGCGTTGGGCGTCGGGGACGTACTCGACCGTGTCGGCCAGGAACCGTTCGAACGTCTCCGGGCGCGGGGGAGCGGACTCGTGGCGCAGCACCACCACCGCGCCGCCGAGGAGCGCGAGTCCCCCGACCAGGGCGATGAGCCTGCGACGCTCCACCGGTGCACCCTATGGGGTGAGTGCGAGCGCGGTTGAGCCGTTCAGCGCAACGATGCGGCCTCCGCGCGCGCCCAGGTCGCGCAGGGTCCGCAGGGCGTCGGGGGCGGTGAGGTCGATGGTCAGGTCGGTGAGCGTCGGCTTGTCCACGAGCGCCCGGCGTGCGGCGTGACCGGCCTCGATGGTCTTGGCCAGGCCGCCGGTCGAGGCGAGCGAGCCGCGGGCCGCGCCGAGCCTGCCCAACGCGTCGTCCACCGCGTCGAGCAGCGCGCCGCGGTTGCCCTCGCACATCGCGCGGACCAGTTCGGGGCGGCTGCCGGCCACGCGCGTGCCGTCGCCGAACGAGCCCGCCGCCAGGGAGAGCGCCAGCGGTCCGCCGTCCGCGCCGACGCTGGCCAGCACGGCGGCGAGCAGGTGCGGCAGGTGCGAGATGCGGGCCACCGCGGCGTCGTGCTCGGCGGCGGCGGTGGGCACGACGTGGGCTTTCGCGGCGAGGGCCAGTTCGATCACGTCGGTGAGCACGTCCGGGTCGGCGTCGTCCTCGGCGGTGACGACCCAGGGCGCGTCGTGGAAGAGGTCGGCGCGGCCCGCGGCCCAGCCGGAGTTGGAGGTGCCCGCCATGGGGTGGCCGCCGACGTACCGGGCGTGCGGCGCGACGCGGCGGACCAGGTCGGCGACGGGGCCCTTGACGCTGACGACGTCGGTGAGCCGGATGCCTTCGGGGAGCGCGCGGAGCACTTCTTCCACAGCCGGCAGCGGGACCGCGACCACGACGAGCGCGTCGTGCTCACGGGCGCGGTCGAGCGCTCCGGCCACGTCGAGCACGTCGCAGCCGTCCTGCGCGGCGGCCTCCGCGTCGGCTGTCGAAGCGGTCGCGCCCCAGGTCACGCGCCCCGCGGCGGCCGCCGCGCGCAACACCGAACCACCGATCAACCCGAGCCCGACCACGCAGACGCTTCGCACGGCGCTCATCCTGCCGGCGCGAGCCCTTACCCCCTAGTTGTCCACAGGTCCGGAGTTGTCCACAGATCCACGAACGCCCGTGGTCAGCCCCCGCCGGCGGGGGCAGGGTCGAGGCCATGAACACCACAACCCCGACCCCGCCCGTCACCCGACTTCGGCCTACCGCAGGGCGTCCAACGCGAACGCCGTGTAGACGACGACCCCGTGCTCCATGGCGGCTTCATCGAAGAGCACCCGGTTCGAGTGGTTCGGCTCCGCCCGGTCCAGCTCGACCCCGCGCGGGCAGGCGCCCAGGAACGCCATCGCGCCCGGCACCCGTTGCAGCACGTAGGAGAAGTCCTCCGCGCCCATCAGCGGGTCGTCCATGTAGGACGCCCAGCGCGCGCCGAGGGCCGCCGTGGTGATGTCGACGACGTGCGGGCCGACCGCGTCGTCGTTCACCGTGACGGGGTAGCCGGGGATGATCCGCACCTCGGCCGTGCAGCCGTGCGCGGCGGCCACGTGCGTGACGACCTGCTGGAGCTCGCGGTGCACCAGGGCCCTGGTGTCCTCCGAGAGCGCCCGGATGGTGCCCTCGACCAGCGCCGTCTCCGGGATGATGTTGGTCGTCGTGCCCGCGGCGATGCGGCCGATGGTGACCACGGCCGGCTGGTGCACGCTGACCCGCCTGGCGACCATCGTCTGGAGCGCGCCGACCATGGCGGCGGCGGGCGGCACGGGGTCGATCGCGTCGTGCGGCATGCCGCCGTGCCCGCCGCGACCCTTGACCGTGATGTGGAAGGTGTCCGCCGAGGCCATCGTGGGCCCGGAGCGGCAGACGACGACACCGGACTGGAGGGTGGAGGTGATGTGCAGGGCGAAGGCCTTCTCCACCGGCGGGCCCGCCGCGTCGAGCACGCCCTCGTCGAGCATGTGCCGTGCGCCGTGCTGGCCCTCCTCGCCGGGCTGGAACATGAACACGACCTGGCCGGCCAGGGCGTCCCGGCGTGACGAGAGCAGGCGTGCGGCGGAGGCGAGCATGGCGACGTGCGTGTCGTGGCCGCAGGCGTGCATGGAGCCGTCGATCTCGGAGGCGTAGGGCAGGCCCGTCTCCTCTTGCAGGGGCAGCGCGTCCATGTCACCGCGCAGCAGGACGGTCGGGCCGGGCTTGGCGCCGCGCAGCACCGCGGTGACGGAGCTGCTGGACGTGCCGGTGGTCACCTCGAGGGGGAGGCCGGTCAGCGCGTGCTGGATCGCGGCCTGGGTCGCGGGCAGGTCCAAGCCCTGCTCGGGGTGCCGGTGCACCTGCCGTCGCAACGCCACTGTCCTGGGCTGGAGGGCTCGGGCGGCCTCGACCAGCCCGGTGAACCGGGGTTCGGGGGCGGTCGTCCGTGCGTTCGGCAGAGTTGTGCTCATCCCTCGATAGTGGCATCGCCGAGCCCCCCGTGCCCGCGGCCGAGGCCCCCGTGCTACCGGGTGCGCCGGCGTGGCCCTACGGTGTGCACATGGCACACCAGGAGCCGGTCAACGGCTTCGCTGTCGCGGTGGTTCGTGAGGACGGCCGATGGCGGTGCAGCAAGATGGACAGCTCGGCGTTGTCCGAGCTCGACGCGGCGATCACGGAGCTGCGTCAACTGCGCTCGACGGGTGCCGTCTTCGGGCTGCTGGCGGTGGACGACGAGTTCTTCATCGTCCTGCGCCCGGTGCCCGGCGGGGTGTCCCTCCTGCTCTCCGACGCGGCGGCGGCGCTGGACTACGACATCGCGGCCGACGTCCTCGACCTGCTGCGGGTCGACCCGCCGGACGAGGAGGACGACGAGCTGTGGCCGGAGGGCGACCTGGCCGTCCTGGCCGACCTCGGCATGCCGCAGCACGAGATGCAGGTGATCGTGGACGAGGTCGACCTGTACCCGGACGAGCAGCTGCAGATGATCGCGCAGCGCTGCGGGTTCGGCGACGAGTTCACCAAGCTGCTGGACAGCATCCAGGCGTGAGCGCCGTGACCGGCTGGCCGAGCCCCCGTCGGTCGCGACCGCACTCGACGAGCACCGGATCGCGTCGGACCGAGGTGCCCGTCGCGGGCGAAACAGTGCCCCGATGCGTGAGCACGCGGCCTTCGTCGCGCCTCTCCACCCCCAACCGGCGTCCGGCCTTCGCGTCGGGGGTGTTCGCGGGGCTTCACGTGCTGTCCCGACGTTCGAGCGCGCCGAGTTCTTCCGGCTCTGACCTCTTCTCCACCACCCTCACGCCGGCCTCCGCGACGGGGGTGCCCGCGGCGGGCGAGCCGGTGCCCCGATGCGCGAGCGCGTCGGCTTGGTCGCGCCTCTTCACCCCTAACCGGCGTCCGGCCTTCGCGTCGGGGGTGCTTGCGGGGCTTCACGTGCTGTCCCGACGTTCGAGCGCGCCCGGATCTTCCGGCTCTGCCCTTTTCGCCACGAGCCTGCGGCCGGCTCTGGCGGCGAGGGTGTTAGTAGCTCGCGAAGCGGTGCCCCGATGTGTGGGCGCATGGGCTTGGTCGGGCCTTTTCACCTCTAACCGGCGTCCGGCCTCCGCGATGGCGGTGCCCGTGGCGCGCGACGTGCTGTCCCGACGTTTGAGCGCGCCCGGTTCTTCCGGCTCGAGCCTGACGCCAGCCCTGGCGGCGGGGATGTCCGTGGCGGGTGAAGCGGTGTTCCGACGCGCGAGGGCGGGTGTTTCGTCGTTGGCGTGTGGCGTACTGGCGGGAGGTTCGAGCGTGCCGGTTCCGTTCGGTTCTGCCCTTTCCGCCACGGGCCTGCGGCCGGCTCTGGCGGCGGGGGTGTCGGTGGCGGGCGAAGCGGTGTTCCGGTGCGTGAGCGCGTGTGTTTCGTCGGGCCCCTTCTCCTCAAACCTGCGGCCGGCCGTCGGGACGGAGGTGGCCGCGTGATCAGCCAGGCTGCCGAAGAGGCGATGGTCGAAGCCGCCCTGGAGGCCGCCGCACGCGCGCCCGAGACCGGCGACATCCCGATCGGCGCGGTCGTCTACGGCCCGGACGGCGCCGAACTGGCACGCGCCTGCAACGCCCGCGAAGCCCTCGGCGACCCGACCGCGCACGCCGAAATCCTGGCCCTGCGCGCCGCCGCGGCGGTCCACGGCGATGGTTGGCGGCTGACCGGCTGCACCCTTGCGGTGACCGTGGAGCCGTGCACGATGTGCGCGGGCGCGCTGGTGCTGGCCCGCGTGGACCGCGTGGTCTTCGGCTGTTGGGAACCGCGCACCGGTGCGGCCGGCTCCCTGTGGGACGTCGTCCGCGACCGCCGCCTCAACCACCGCCCGGAAGTCGTCGGCGGCGTCCTGGCGGAGCGGTGCGCGGCGCTGATGGAGTCGTTCTTCGCCGACCTCTGATGCCGTGGCCCTCTGACCAGCGCGGACGCCCCACGAGACCCCCGGTTGGGTGAGCACGCCCCGGTCTTGTATTGTTCTCGGCGGTGGCGTGTCCGAGCGGCCGAAGGAGCACGCCTCGAAAGCGTGTGAGGTGAAAGCCTCCGTGGGTTCAAATCCCACCGCCACCGCAGGTCGAAGGGCCGGGCACCTCACGAGGTGCCCGGCCCTTCGCCATGTCGGCCCGTCCGTTGGGGACGGCTTCCAGAGGGCCCCACTGACCCGCTGGGCTACGTCGGGCGTCGTGCAGCCTGCGGTTCGGCACCTTGGCGTTCCAGCAGTCGCTTCCACTCGGTGCAGTCCGTACGCGGGTAGAGCGGTCCGCCGGACCCGCTCGGCCGCATGCCGCTTCACGACTTCGTACCCGCCGTCTCCGTCCTCAATGGCACGCGGTTCGGGCAGGGCCTACCGAACTTCCGGCCGCATGGCCCGGCGCTTTCGTGCTTCACCGGGGGTGCAGCCGACTACGGGGCACCAGGAGCGTTCGGGCCCCCTGATCGACGTCAGCCCCGCAGTCCAGTGCCTCGCCATGGCGCAGACCGAGGGCAATCGCGATTGCGCACCGGGCGTTGTCGCGTTTCTGCCGCCGTTCGGACAGCCCGTGCCGTGGCGCAATACTCGGCGGCATGGTGAACGTCGGAGGGCGCGGTTACCGATGTCTATCGGTAGCCCGTGCAGGTCGAAGGTAAACCTCTTCCTGCGCGAGTTACCGCAGTGTCGCAGTTGCCGGGGCGCGATTCTACGGTACGTCACAAATTGTCGGAATCGACTGGGCCGATCGGGTAGAGATCGTTCGGATTTGTCGAATTCGCGTGCACATAGTGGAAGGTGACTACCGAGTGCCTGCACGGTGCGGGCGATGGAATGGGGAAAAGTGATGACTCGTTTAGCTTCGTTGACCGTGCTTCCACTTGTCGCGGCTGCGGCGCTGCTGGGCGCCGGAACTGCTTCGGCGTCGGTGGTGGCCGACGAGGTGTCCGCGATGGCAGCCTGTGAGGGAACCCCCAGTTGGCAAGGGGCGACATGGACGTGGCGCTGCTCAGGGGACGCACCCGGCACCGAGTTCCGTGCGGTGAACCTGTGTCCCAACGGGGACTACCACTACGGCGCGTGGGTCCTCCAAGGTCCGGGTCGCGTCTCGGTGGCCACGTGCGGGAATCCTGCGGTCACCTCGTACGCCCAGACGAGGTAGTGAACGGCGGGTCGCGGGTGAGGTGACCGGGTCCGGCGGACTCGCCGTCCATGGCGGACAGCAGTAATGGCGGGTCGTCTCAGTTCTTGTACGTCCATCTGTGCATTCAGCTCCGTGGACCACCTGCCAATAGGCTCTTGCCCGCGGGTGCGAACCCCGGGGAATGGTGGCGGACGGATGGTCGCAGACCTCGAAAGCGTGTGAGGCGAAAGCCTCCGTTTTTCACCCACCACCGCTGCTCAGAGCCCCGCCTCCGGCTGCCGGAACTCCGGGGCGCACGACACGCGCACGGGCGCCGATCCGGGCCTCGTCAGGTCCGGGTCGGCGCCCCTGTCATGCGTGTCGCGCCCCGTGCCGGCGCTGGGAGGGCCACCGGGTGGGCACGGCCATGACCCTACCCTACGTTCGAACACACGTTCGAGATGGGTAAAGGTCAACCGTTAGTGGTGGCGTCTTCCGCCGTTCACTCGATCCGGGGAGGATGCGCGCAGCCGCCAACTACGGAGGATCCGTTGAGACCTACCCCGCTCCGCGTCGGGCTGGCGGTCACCGCCGCCTCGGCCGTGACGTTCGCCCTCGCCACGCCGATCCACGCGGCACCGAGCCCGGACGCCCTCGTCGCCGAGGTCTACGGCGGCGGCGGCAACTCCGGTGCCACGCTGACCCAGGACTTCGTCGAGCTCGGCAACGCGGGCTCCGCGCCGGTCGCCGTCGACGGCTGGAGCGTGCAGTACCTCCCGGCGAGCGCGAGCGCCTCCAGCCAGTGGCAGGTCACCCCGCTGACCGGCTCCATCGCCGCCGGCGGTCGGTTCCTGGTCGCGCAGGCCAAGGGCGCGGGCGGCACGGTGGAACTCCCCGCGCCGGACGTCACCGGCACGATCGCGATGAGCGGCACGGGCGGCACGATCGCCCTGGTCGCCGCGACCACGCCGCTGACCTGCAAGACCGCCGCCGACTGCGCCGCCGACACCCGCGTGCGCGACCTGGTCGGCTACGGCACGGCGACCGTCGTGCGCGAGACGACGCCGACGGCCAACCTGAGCAACACCACTTCGGCATCCCGCACGGCGTTGACCGACACCGACGACAACGCCGCCGACTTCACCGTGGGCGCGCCGACCCCCGTCAACTCCAAGGGCCAGGGCCCCGGCGACCCCGATCCCGACCCGGAGCCCCAGCCCGGCGACAAGCGCATCCGCGACGTCCAGGGCACGACCCGGATCTCGCCGCTGCTGGGCCAGAAGGTCAGCGGCGTGCCCGGCGTCGTCACCGCGACCCGCGCCGTCGGCGACCGCGGCTTCTGGATCCAGGACACCGCCCCGGACGCCGACCCGCGCACCAGCGAGGGCGTGTTCGTCTACACCGCGGGCCTGGTCCCGACCGTCGAGCCCGGTGACGAGGTGCTGGTCTCCGGCACGGTCGCCGAGTACCGGCCGGGCGGTGACGCGGCGTCCAACTCCAACCAGACGCTCACCGAGATCACCGGCGCGACGGTCACCGTCAAGTCCAAGGGCAACGCCCTGCCCGCCCCGGAGAAGCTGACCCCGCCCGCCGGCTACCTGCCCACCGCGGGCGGCGGCAGCGTCGAGTCGCTCCCGCTCGACCCGGCGACCTACGGCCAGGACTACTACGAGTCCCGCGAGGGCATGTACGTCCAGGTCGACGACGCCCGCGTGGTCGGGCCCACCAACAGCTTCGGCGAGACGTGGATCACCACCCTCCCGGACCAGAACCCGACCGCCCGCGGCGGCACGATCTACCTCGGCTACGACCAGCCCAACAGCGGCCGGATCAAGGTCAAGCCGGGCGCGGCGACGCCGCAGGCGAGCAACGTCGGCGACGTGTGGCGCGGCGCCACGGTCGGCAACGTCGAGTACACCAACTTCGGCGGCTACACGCTGGCCACGAAGACGGTCGGCGAGCACGTGTCCGGCGGCACCGCGCCCGAGGTCACCGAGGCGCAGCGCGAGTACGAGCTGTCCGTGGCCACCTACAACGTGGAGAACCTGGCCGCCACCAACGACCAGGCCAAGTTCGACCGCCTCGCCGCGGCCGTGGTGGACAACCTCAAGAGCCCGGACGTCGTGGTGCTGGAGGAGATCCAGGACAACAACGGCGCGACCGACGACGGCACGGTGGCCGCGGACGCGACGTTCACCAAGTTCACCGACGCCATCGCGGCCGCGGGTGGCCCGCGCTACCAGTGGCGGCAGGTCGACCCGGTGAACAAGGCCGACGGCGGCGAGCCGGGCGGCAACATCCGGGTGGCGTTCCTGTTCAACCCGGCCCGGGTGTCCTTCGTGGACCGCGCGGGCGGCGACGCCACCACGCCGGTGTCGGTGGTGAAGCAGCACGGCCGCGCCGCGCTGTCGGTGTCGCCGGGCCGCATCGCGCCCGCCGACCCGGCGTGGACCAGCAGCCGCAAGCCGCTGGCCGGCGAGTTCAAGTTCCGCGGCCGCACGGTGTTCGTGGTCGCGAACCACTTCAACTCCAAGGGCGGCGACCAGGCCATGCACGGCCGCTACCAGGAGCCGGTGCGCAGCTCCGAGGTCCAGCGCGCCCAGCAGGCCGCGTTGCTGCGCGGGTTCGTGGACCAGGTCAAGGCCGTGGACAAGGGGGCCAACGTGGTCCTCGCCGGTGACATCAACGACTACCAGTTCTCGCCCGCGGTCCGGACCCTGACCGGCAACGGCGACGTGGTGGCCCTGATCGACACCCTGCCCGCCGCCGAGCGGTACAGCTACGTGTTCGAGGGCAACTCCCAGACCCTCGACCACATCCTGATCAGCGCCAACATCACGCGGTACCGCTACGACGTGGTGCACATCAACGCCGAGTTCGCCGACCAGGCCAGCGACCACGACCCGCAGGTGGTGAAGCTGCGCCCGAGCACCGGCAACGCCAACGTCGACCGGGTGCTGTTCCTGCTGGAGGACATCGCGGAGTGCCTGCCCCGGTCGTAGCCCGGAGCAGCGCGCAGGCCCCCTCGGACCCCGGTGTCGGAGGGGGCCTGCGCGTGCACGGCTCAGCCGCCGGCGGGCTCGGGCCTCGTCGTCGTCACGGTGGTGGACGGCAGGGACGGCTTGCTGGTGACCGTCGTGGTGGGTGCCGACGGCTTCGTCGTGGTAGACGGCTTGGTGGTGGAGGTCGGGCTCACGGTGGTCGTGGGGACCGGCCGCGTCGTGGTGGTGGGGGCCGGCGTGGTGGTCGGCCTCGGGGTGGTGGAAGGCGGCTGGGGCGCGTCAGCGCACTGCGCGTCCTTCGGCAGGTTGGCGTACTCGTCGCCCTTGAAGTAGATGGCGCTGGACCACTGCGTGCCGCCGTCCTGCCGGCCGATGTTGAGCCAGACGTCGTTGGTGTAGCCGAAGTCCGTGACCGACTCGCCGTGCACCCAGCAGTACACGCCGACCGTCCACCCGGCCAGGACCGGGCTCCCCGGCGCCTGCGTGCACGACGTCGAGGGGCAGTGCCGGACGTTGACGTCGTGCCACGCCGTGGCGCTGTACTGCGGCGGCCCGCTCGCGGCGACCTCGGCCGCGGCCGTGGCGACACCACCGGCGAGCAGCCCGGTGGCGGCGGCGGCGACCGCGGCGGCCGTCGTGACGATCCTCATGCGTGTCCTCCCAGTGATCAGTCGGTCACTGGGATAAACGCTTCCGGGCCGCCGGGACGTTGCATCCGGTCACGACAGAGCCCCGGTCACCTGGTGGTGACCGGGGCTCTGGTCTGCGGAGGATACGGGATTTGAACCCGTGAGGGGGTTAACCCAACACGATTTCCAGTCGTGCGCACTAGGCCGCTATGCGAATCCTCCGTGGCGGAGTCTAACGGAGGGGTCGTGCCGCTCCCAAAACGGGTGGTCGGCCCCATCGGTCGCCAATGGGTTCGGTTAGCCTTGCCTAATGAAGCGTGGTCTCGTGGTGTTGCTGTCCGCCCTGCTCCTGGCCGCCTGCGGAGGTGGCGGGGGAGAGCCCGAACCGGCCGCGGCCGGGGTGACGGTCGACACGCGGTTCGGTCCCGTGACGATCGAGAAGCCGCCCACGCGGGTGGTCGCGCTGGGCTGGTCGGACGCGGAGACCGCGCTGGCCCTGGGTGTGCGGCCGGTGGGCGCGAGCGACTGGCTGGGGTTCGGCGGCAAGGGCGTCGGGCCGTGGGCCGAGGGGCTCTACCAGCAGGCGCCGACGCTGCTCGGCACCACCGAGGTCGACTACGAGGCCGTCGCCGCGCTCCAGCCCGACCTCATCCTCAACACCCGGTCGGACAACGACCAGGCCAAGCACGAGAAGCTCACCAAGATCGCGCCCACGATCGCCGCGCCCAAGGACGTCATCCCCTACGGCACGTCGTGGCGGCAGCAGGTCGAACTGGTCGCGAAGGCGCTGGGCAAGGTCGCCGAGGGCGAGAAGATCATCGCCGACCTGGACGCCGAGTTCGCCGCCAACCGCCGGTTCGAGGGCCGGACGACCGTCGTCGGCGCGTACTTCGACGGCAAGTTCGGCGCGTACGTCTCCGGCGACCCCCGCGCCGACTTCATGAAGGCCATCGGCTTCACGCTGCGCGAGGACGTCGAGGACCTGGCCTCGGGCACGTTCTACGTCGACATCTCCGCCGAGCGGCTGGACCTGCTGGCCGCCGACCTGAGCGTGCTGTTCCCGATCGGCGGCGACGCCACCGCCCTCAAGGCCAACCCGCTGGTGCCGCGCGGGGCGCTGGTCCTGGACGACAAGAACCTGGTCAACGCCTTCTCCAGCGGTTCGTCGCTCGGCATGTCCTACGCGCTGGAGCACGCCGTGCCGCTGTTCACGGCGGCGCTCGGCTGACCTCCGCGCGGGTGCGGACCGGGCCGGTGGGGCGACCGGCTACACTGACAGCGGACCTCGTGCGGCACACATCTCGCGAACCTCCCCAGGGCCGGAAGGCAGCAAGGATAAGCGGGCTCTGGTGGGTGCACGGGGTCCCCTTTCTTTGTCGGACCCTCCCGGTAAGGTCGCCGACGTGGCGCTCGCCCTCTACCGCAAGTACCGTCCGGCGACCTTCGGCGAGGTCGTCGGTCAGGAGCACGTCACCGAACCGCTGCGCACCGCCCTGGCGGCCGGTCGCGTCAACCACGCGTACCTGTTCTCCGGGCCGCGCGGCTGCGGCAAGACGTCCAGCGCCCGGATCATGGCGCGCTCGCTGAACTGCGTGCAGGGCCCCACGCCCGACCCGTGCGGCGAGTGCAACTCGTGCGTGGGCCTCGCGCCCAACGGGCCGGGCAGCGTGGACGTGGTGGAGCTGGACGCGGCCAGCCACGGCGGCGTGGACGACGCGCGCGACCTGCGGGACAAGGCGTTCTACGCGCCGGCCGAGTCGCGGTACCGGGTGTTCATCATCGACGAGGCGCACATGGTCACCACGCAGGGCTTCAACGCCCTGCTGAAGATCGTGGAGGAGCCGCCCGAGCACCTGATCTTCATCTTCGCCACCACCGAGCCGGACAAGGTGCTGCCCACCATCCGCTCGCGCACGCACCACTACCCGTTCCGGCTGATCCCGCCGAGCTCGATGCGGGCGCTGCTGGAGCGCAACTGCGCCGCCGAGGGCGTCACGGTCGAGCCGTCGGTGTTCCCGCTGGTCATCCGCGCGGGCGGTGGGTCGGCGCGCGACACGCAGTCGGTGATGGACCAGCTGCTGTCCGGCGCGGGCCCCGAGGGCGTGCGCTACGAGCGGGCGATCGCGCTGCTCGGCGTGACGGACGTGGCGTTGATCGACGACGTGGTGGACGGCCTCGCGCAGGGCGACGGCTCGGCGGTGTTCGGCACCATCGACCGCCTGGTCGAGGCCGGGCACGACCCGCGCCGCTTCGCCTCCGACCTGCTCGACCGGCTGCGCGACCTCGTGCTGCTGCACGCCGTGCCGGACGCGGCGGAGCGCGGCCTGGTGTCCGCGCCGGACGACGAGCTGGCCAAGATGATCGCCCAACGTGACGCGACCCGACCCGCGACCGTCACCCGTTGGGCGGAGATCCTGCACCAGGGCTTGACCGAGATGCGCGGCTCGACCGCCCCGCGCCTGCTGCTCGAGCTCGTGACCGCGCGGATGCTGCTGCCGTCGGTCGGCGACGTCGAGTCGGGCCTGTTGCAGCGCGTGGAGCAGCTCGAACGCCACGGCCCACCGGCCGGCGGCGCGGCGGGCCCCGCTCCCGAGACCCGCTTCCAGCGCCCCTCGCAACGCGCCGCCGACCCCGCGCCGCAGCCCCCGGCACCCCAGGCCGCCGCACCGGCCGCGCCGCCGGTCGACCAGCCCGCCGCGCCCGCACCGCAAGCCGCGCCGAGCGCCGGCCCGCCCGGACTGCCGCCGCCCCCGGTGCTGAGGTCGGCGGCGATGCGCTCGGCCGGCGGCACCCCGAGCGCCGGCGAAGCCACGCCCGCCTCCGCACCTCAAGCCGGACCGCCGCACGCCGCGCCGCACTCGGGCGCGGACCAGCGCGGTCAAGCGGTCGGGCCCCAGGGCGCGCAGCCGCCGGGTGAGTGGCCGGCCGCCACACCGCCCACCGGCGTGCCCGCCCCGGCACCGCCCGCCCCAGCCGCCGCACCGGCCACCCCGGCCGCGTCCGCGCCGTCCGCCGGCGGGGTCGACGCGGTCGAGGTCCGGCGGCGGTGGTCGGAGTTGCTGACCGTGGTCCGCGGCACGAGCCGCAGCACCGAGGCGATGCTCACCAACGCCACGGTCGCCGACGTCGACGGCACCACGGTCACCCTCGCGCACACCTCCGCCCCGCTGGCCCGCCGGCTCGCCGAGCCGCGCAACGCCGACGCCATCGCCGCCGCGTTCGCGCAGGTCCTCGGCGGCACGTGGCAGGTGCGGTGCGTGCACGGCGACGCGAGCGCGGCACCGGCCCGGTCCGCGCCGCAGAAGCCGCAGCGTCCCGCGCCGACCCGGCCGAGCCAGGCGCAGCAGCCCGGCCAGGGCCGGCGGCCCGAGCCGACCAGGTCCGCGCCGACCGGCCGGCCCCCGGCCGACGACATCCCGCCGCCCCCGGAGCCGCCGGAGCCCGACGAACCCCTCCCGCCGGAGCCGGTGGACGAGGAGGAGATGCTGGCCGAGGCCGCCCTGCCCGGTGACGCCGACGACCAGCGGCTCGACCCGGAGGCCGTCGTGCTCAAGCTCCTCGCCGACGAGCTGGGCGCTCGGCCGTTGAAGGGCTGATCGACGCGACTACGCTGGATTACGGCGGCAGACCCCGAAGAGAGGAACCCGCGGTGCAACCCGGTGGGCCCAACATGCAGCAAATCCTCCAGCAGGCTCAGAAGATGCAGCAGCAGCTCGCTGAAGCCCAGCAGGAGCTGGCCGAGGCCGAGGTGACCGGCACCGCCGGCGGCGGTCTGGTCACCGCCGTCGTGTCCGGCGGCGGCGAGCTCAAGAGCCTGAACATCGACCCGAAGGCGGTCGACCCCGACGACGTCGAGACGCTGTCCGACCTGGTCGTGGCGGCCGTGCGCGACGCCAACCGCGCGGCGCAGGAGCTGGCGGCCCAGAAGATGGGCCCGCTGGCCAGCGGCATGGGCGGGATGGACGACCTGGGCGGTCTCGGGAAGCTGTTCGGCTGATGTACGAGGGGCCCGTCCAGGACTTGATCGACGAGCTCGGCAGGCTGCCGGGCGTCGGTCCCAAGAGCGCGCAGCGCATCGCCTTCCACCTGCTCGCCGCGGACCCGGCCGACATCGGCCGGCTCCAGGACGCGTTGCAGAAGGTCAAGGACGGCGTGGTGTTCTGCGACGTGTGCGGCAACGTCTCGGCCGAGGCGACCTGCCGCATCTGTCGCGACCCGCGCCGCGACCTGACCCTGATCTGCGTGGTGGAGGAGCCGAAGGACGTGCTCGCGGTCGAGCGGACCCGTGAGTTCAAGGGTCGCTACCACGTCCTGGGCGGCGCGCTCGACCCGTTGTCGGGCGTCGGGCCGGACCAGCTGCGGATCAGGCAGCTGCTCACCCGGATCGGCACCGAGGTGTCGGAGATCATCATCGCCACCGACCCGAACACGGAGGGCGAGGCGACGGCGACGTACCTGGTGCGGATGCTGCGGGACTTCCCGGGCCTGACCGTCACCAGGCTCGCGTCGGGCCTGCCCATGGGCGGTGACCTGGAGTTCGCCGACGAGCTCACCCTCGGCCGGGCTCTGTCCGGCCGGCGCAGCATGTGAGGCTCGTCGCGGTCGACGGGCCGTCCGGCTCGGGCAAGTCGACGTTCGCCGCACGCCTGGCCCGCGAGTGGGGCGCGACCGTGGTGCCGACCGACCACTTCGCCACCTGGACCGACCCCGTGTCGTGGTGGCCGCGCCTGGTCGCCGACGTCCTCGACCCGCTCCGGCACGGCCGCCCGGCCCGCTACCGGCGCATGGACTGGACGGGCGGCGTGCCGCGCCCGGGCGAGTGGGTGGAGGTGCCGGTGCCGGACGTCCTGGTCGTCGAGGGCGTCTCCGCGGCCCGCCGCTCGATCGCGCCGCGCCTGGACGAGGCGATCTGGGTCGAGGTGCCCGATCCGGAGGAGCGGCTTCGCCGTGCGGTCGAACGGGACGGTGAGGCGAGCCGGGCGCACCTGCGGCGCTGGCAGGCGTTCGAGCGCGGCTGGTTCGCCGTGGACGGCACGAAGGCCCGCGCCGACCGGATCGTGACGCCGGACTGAGCCACGCCGTCACACGTCCAGGTGACGCGGGCAGCACGCGACCCGGGCGCCGGTGCAGCGCGCCGCGCCCGACCGTCACGCGTCGAGCGACGCCCGCACCACGTCCGCCTCGGGCGAGCCGATGGCGGTGAACCACTCCAGCGCCGACCGCCAGCTCTGCCGCGCGCCCGCCAGGTCGCCCTTGACCGCGAGCACGTCACCGGCCAGGTGGGTGGCCCGCGCGTGCACGCACCGCTGCCCCGTGGCGGCGCTCAGCTCCAAGCACCGCAGCGCCAGGTCGTGCGCCTGCGCCACGTCGCCCTGGTCCAGCCTGACCCGCCCGAGCACGGCCAGCACGTCCACCTCGGCGATGCGCAGCCGGTAGCGCACGGCGCTGTCCAGGGCCTGGGTCGCCGAGTAACGGGCCTCGTCCAGCCTGCCCGCGGCGCGGTGGGTCAGCGCGAGGCCGCGCCGGGCCGCGCAGATGCCCAGCGGGTAGCCGGTCTCCTCGGCGATCCGCAGCGCCTCCGTCGTGCGCTCGACCGCCTCCTCCAGCCTGCCCAACCCGCACAACGCCTCACCGAGGGCGTTCTTCGCGTCGCACAGCCCCTTGAGGTTGCCCAGCTCCTCCGCGATGCCGGCCGCCCACCCCGCCTCGTGCGCCGCGTCGGCCCACCGGCCCCGCATCACGTAGGTCAACGCCAAGCCCTCGTGCGAGAAGTGCGCGAACCGGCGTGCGCCGGCCCGTTCGTACAGCTCGCCACACCTCTCGTACAGCTCGGCGGCCCGCTGCGGCCGGCCGAGGAACAGGTGCGCCTCGGCCAGCGCCCGGTGGCTGTCCGCCTGCGTCATCCACGCGCCGAGCCGGTTGCCGACGTCCAGCGCGCCCTCGAACGACGACACGGCCCGGTCGAGCTGCCCGAGCTGCATGTAGACGCCGCCGAGGTTGAGCTGGGCGATGCCCTCCTGCTGCAACGCCCCGATGGCCCGCGTGATCACGAGCGCGCGCTCCAGGTGTTCCGCGGCCTGCTCCAGGTCGCCCACCTCGATGTAGACGGTGCCGAGGTTGGACAGCACGGCCGCCTCGACGGCGGGCGCGGCGCCGGTGCGCTGCTGGATGGGGATGGCCCGGCGGAAGTAGTCGACGGCCACCCGGTGCTGCCCGATCGCCCAGTACAGCGTGCCCAGCGACGACAGCATCGCCACCTCGCCGACCGCGTCCTGGGAGCCCTGCGCGACCGCGAGCCCCGCCTTGGCCGTCGCCAGCCACTCGGCGGGTAGCCCGATCGTGTAGAAGTAGCGCCGCAACGCGTCGGCCAACTGCCAGACGTCCCGGTCGGGCCGGCGGTCGGCGGCGTGCACGACGAGCCCCACCAGGTTGCCGCGCTCGGCGTCCAGCCAGGCCAGGGCCTCCGCCGAGGTGGAGAACAGCCGCGGTGTGACGCCGGCCACGACGTCGTTGCGCGGCAGCCGCAGCAACGTGGACTTGAACGCGTCCGTGGCGTTGTCCACCGACCGGATCGACCAGTCCAGCAGCCGCCGCGACGCCTGGGCGCTCTCCGCCGGGTCGTCCTCGATCTCGCGCCGCTCGGTCGCGTAGTCGCGCAGCAGGTCGTGGAACTGGTAGCGGCCGGGCGCGTGGTTGTCCACGAGGTTGGCCGTGGCCAGCCGGTCCAGCCGCCGCCGCGCGTCCTGCGTGGTCAGCCCGCCCAACGCGGCCGCCACGTCCGGCGTGATGTCGCCCGGCGCGAGCGAGAGCAGCCGGAACAGCGACGCGAGCTCCGGCTTGAGCGCGGTGTAGGACAGGTCGAACGCCGCGTGCACGGCGGCCCGCTCGTCGCCCTCCACGGCCAGCGCCGCCAGCCGGTTGCCCGCACGCAGCTCCTCCACGTACGACGCGATGGTGATCTCCGGCCGGGACAGCAGGTTGGCCGCCGCGATCCGCAGCGCCAGCGGCAGGTGCGCGCACAGCTCGGCCAGCTCGTCGGCCGCCTCGGACTGCGCGGCCACCACGTCCTCGCCCAGCATCCCGGCCAGCAGCGCCCGCGTCTCGGACCGGTCGAGCACGTCGAGCCGCACGTTGGACGCGGCGTGGCTGACCGCCAGCCCGCGCAACGTGTCACGGCTGGTCACGAGCACGGCGCACCCCGGCGAGCCGGGCAGCAGCGGCCGGATCTGCTCGGCGTTGGCCGCGTTGTCCAGCACCAGCAGCACCTGCTGGTCGGTCAGCCGCGACCGGAACATCGCCTCCTGCTCGTCCTGGTCCAGCGGCACCGACTCGGGCGGCACGCCCTGCGCCCGCAGGAACCGGGGCAGCACGTCCACCGCGCTCAGCGGCGGGCCCTGGGCGTAGCCGCGCAGGTTCACGTACAACTGGCCGTCGGGGAAGAAGTGCCGCATCTTGTGCGCCGCGTGCACGGCCAGCGCCGTCTTGCCCACGCCGGGCGGCCCGGCCAGCGTCACCACCGGCACGCCCTGCGCGGTCCGCAGCAGCGCCTCGATCAGCTGAACGGCCTGCTCACGGCCCACGAAATCGCCGATGTCGGCGGGCAGCTGCGAGGGCACGACCCGGTCGCGCCGGGACGCGGCCGCGCCCTGCCCCGGGGCCGGCGACGGCGACCCGCCGAGCACCTGCTGGTGCACGCGCCGCAGCTCGTCGCCGGGGTCGATGCCGAGCTGCTCGGCCAGCAGCCCGCTGACCCGCCGGTACGCGCCCAGCGCGTCGGCCTGCCGCCCGGACCGGTACAGCGCGACCATCAGCTGCGCCCACAGCCGCTCCCGCAGCGGGTGCTCGCTGGTCAGCCGGGACAGCTCGGGGATCAGCTCGGCGTGGCGGCCCAGCTCCAGGTCGACCTCGACCCGGCGCTCCTCCACGTGCAACCGCCGTTCACCCAGGCGGGGGACTTCGTCGCGGTGCAGGACCTCGGACGGCACGTCCACCATCGCCGGGCCCCGCCACAGCGCCAGCGCCGCGGTGAAGATCGCCGACGCCGACTCCAGCCTGCCCGCGGCCCGCTCCCGCTCGCCCTCCTCGACCAGCTGCTCGAACCGCATCACGTCGATCGTGCGCTCGTCGACGTCGATCAGGTACCCGTCGGGCACGGTCCGGATCGGCACGGCCGGGCCGAGCACCTGCCGCAGCCGCATCACGTAGGTCTGCAACGTGCCGCGGGCCCGCGCGGGGGGCTCCGCACCCCAGATGTGCTCGGCCAGCTCGTCCACCGAGACCCCGGCCCCGGCCCGCATGAGCAGCGACACCAGCAGCGAGCGCTGCCGCCCCGCCCGCACCACGACCTGCTCGCCGTCGACCAGCACCTGCAACGGGCCGAGGACGCGGAACTCGACGACAGGGCTCACCGGCGACCTCCCCTCCGCACGCGTGCGGGTTCCTGTTGTCCGTTGTACAGCGTAGGAGGGCGTTTGCCCGATCGTCCGTGGTCACGTTGGGTCAGCGGGCCTGCGCCGCACGTGTGTTAATGCTGATTCACGTGGCCGGATCGTGACCTGGGACTGCGCGGAAGGGTTGTGGGGACCGGTTAGGGTCCGTGACCACACCGTGAGATCCCGGATTTCCCTAGGGGTGTGTCAAATGCTTCAATTTCGAACGGCCCGGCGCCGATGGTTGGCCGCGATCGGCCTGACCGGCGTCGCGGCACTGGCACTGTCGGCCTGTGCCCAATCCGAGCGCACGGACGACTCGGGGTCCGGCAAGGTCGGCGGCACGATGGTCTTCGGCGCGGCGGGTGAGCCCAAGAACTTCGACCCGATCTTCAACGACGACGGCGAGAGCTTCCGCCCGATCCGCCAGATGTTCGACACGCTGATCACCTACAAGCGGGGCACCGCCGACCTCGCGCCGGGGCTCGCGGAGAAGTGGACGCCGAGCGAAGACGGCAAGTCGTGGACGTTCGACCTGCGCAAGAACGTCAAGTTCCACGACGGCACCCCGTTCAACGCCGAGGCCGTGTGCTTCAACTTCGACCGCTGGTTCAACATGAAGGGCGCCGCCGCCCAGAGCCAGATGATCTACTACGGCGACGTGTTCGAGGGCTTCGCCAAGAACGAGGGCGACGCGGCCGGTGAGCCGGTGTACAAGTCCTGCGAGGCCAAGGACGAGCACACCGCCGTGCTGAACCTCAACAAGTACAAGGGCGCCTTCCCGGCCGCCTTCGGTTTGACCGCGCTGTCCATCTCCAGCCCGGACGCGCTGAAGAAGTACGACGCGGACAACGTCGCCCAGTCCGGCGACTCGTTCACCTACCCGGCTTACGCCACCGAGCACCCGACCGGTACCGGCGCGTTCAAGCTGGAGAAGTTCGACAAGGCCAACAAGACCATCACGCTGGTCCGCAACGAGGACTACTGGGGTGAGAAGGCCAAGCTCGACAAGCTGATCTTCAAGATCATCCCGGACGAGAACGCGCGCAAGCAGGAGCTCAAGGCCGGCACGATCGACGGCTACGACTTCCCGAGCCCGGCCGACTACAACTCGCTGAAGTCCGACGGCTTCAACGTCACGCCGCGGCCCGCGTTCAACATCCTCTACCTGGGCATCAACGGCGCCAACAACCCGGCGCTGAAGGACCTGCGGGTGCGCCAGGCCATCGCCTACGCGGTCAACCGCGACCAGCTGGTGAAGACCAAGCTGCCGCTGGGCGCCGAGGTGGCGACGCAGTTCATGCCCAAGACGGTGGCGGGCTACGCCGAGGACGCGCAGCAGTACCCGCACGACGTGGCCAAGGCCAAGGAGCTGCTGACGCAGGCGGGCGTGTCGAACCTGACGCTGAACTTCTACGTGCCCACCGAGGTCAGCCGGCCGTACATGCCGAACCCGTCCGAGATCGCCGCGGTGATCGCGGACGACCTGAAGGCCGCGGGCATCAACGCCCAGATCGTGTCCCGTCCGTGGAACGGCGGCTACAAGGACGACGTGCAGAAGCTCGGCAAGCACGACCTGCACCTGCTCGGCTGGACCGGTGACTACAACGACGCCGGCAACTTCGTCGGCACGTTCTTCGGCCGGGAGAAGAAGGAGTTCGGCTTCGCCGACCAGGCGATGTTCGACGCGATCGCCGCGGCCGACGCGGTGGTCGACCAGACCAAGCACGCGGACGCCTACAAGCAGGTCAACCGCGACATCATGAGCAAGTACCTGCCCGCGATCCCGGTGTCCCACTCGCCGCCGGCGATCGTGGTCAGCAGCAAGATCTCGGGCCTGGTCCCGAGCCCGCTGACCGATGAGCGCTTCGACACGGTGAGCAAGGGCTGAACCGAACGGTAGGCGGGTGGTGGCGTCCGTGACCCGGACGCCACCACCCGTGCTGTCCGGAGGGTTTCCATCATGCTGCGATTCATAGTCCGACGCCTGCTGCAGGCGATCCCCACACTGCTCATCCTGTCGCTGCTGGTCTTCGTCTGGCTGCGGTCGCTGCCGGGCGGCCCCTCGGGCGCGCTGCTCGGCGACAAGGCGACCCCGGAGAAGATCGAGGCGCTCAACAAGGTCCTCGGCCTCGACCAGCCGATCTACATCCAGTACTTCAAGTTCCTGGGCCGCATCCTCAGCGGCGACTTCGGCAGCTCCCTGATCAGCGGCGAGCCGGTGGTGGCCGAGATCGGCCGCGCGCTGCCCGCCACGATCGAGCTGTCGCTGGCCGCGCTGCTGTTCGCGGTGGTGCTGGGCATCCCGCTCGGCTACCTCGCGGCCAGCCACCGGGGCCGGTTCCTGGACAACTCCACCGTCATCGGCACGCTGGTCGGCGTGGCCGTGCCGGTGTTCTTCCTGGGCATCCTGCTCAAGCAGCTGTTCGCGCAGGACCTGGCGCTGTTCCCGCCCTCGGGCAGGCAGGACGTCACGATCGACCCGACGCACGTGACGAACTTCGCCGTGCTGGACGGCCTGCTGACCCAGGAGTGGGACGCCGCGGCCGACGCGCTGTGGCACCTGGTGCTGCCGGCGGTCGCGCTGGGCACGATCCCGCTCGCGGTGATCGTGCGGATCACCCGCGCCTCGGTGCTCGACGTGCTCAACGAGGACTTCGTCCGCACCGCGAACGCCAAGGGCCTGCAGGCGCAGCTGATCCGGCGCCGGCACGTGCTGCGCAACGCGATGCTGCCGGTGTCCACGACCATCGGCCTGCAGACCGGCCTGCTGCTCGGCGGCGCCGTGCTCACCGAGCGGGTGTTCGTGTGGGGCGGGCTCGGTTCGCTGCTGGCCCAGGGGATCGAGCGCCGGGACTACCCGCGACTGCAGGCGTTGCTGCTGCTCGCGGCCGTGGTCTACGTCCTCGTGAACCTGCTGGTCGACATCTCCTACGCGATCATCGACCCGAGGGTGCGGGCATCATGACCAGTCTCCTCAAGCGCAAGCGGGCGCGGGTCGACGCGCTGGCCGAGTCGGCGGGCACGAGCCTCGCGGCCGACGCGGTGAAGCGGATGCTGCGCAGCCCGGTCGCGCTGCTGGGCGCGTTCCTGGTGCTGCTGTTCCTGGTGCTGGCGATCGTGGCGCCGTTCATCGCGCCGAAGGACCCCTACCAGCGGTACCCGGAGCTGCTGGCCGAGCTGCGGCCGGACTTCATCCCCGGCGCGCAGCCGGGGTTCCTGCTGGGCGGCGACGAGCTGGGCCGCGACTTCTTCAGCCGGCTGCTGGTCGGCGCGCAGCAGTCGCTGGTCGTCGGCGTCGGCGCGACGTTGATCGGCCTGGTCCTGGGCATGATCATCGGCGGGCTGGCGGGCGCGTTCGGCGGGTGGGTCGACAGCTGGCTGATGCGGTTCACCGACATCATGCTGTCGATCCCGAGCCTGCTGCTGGCGATCTCGATCGCGGCGCTGGCCAGCCGGGGCAGCCAGACCACGGTGATCATCGCGGTCGCGGTGACCACCGTGCCGATCTTCGCCCGGCTGCTGCGCGGCGCGATGCTCGCGCAACGGCACAGCGACCACGTGCTCGCCGCGACGGCGCTGGGCGTGCGGCGGCGGACCGTCGTGTTCCGGCACATGCTGCCGAACTCGCTCGGCCCGGTCATCGTGCAGGCGACGCTGACCCTGGCGACCGCGATCATCGAGGCCGCGTCGCTGTCGTTCCTCGGCCTCGGCGACCCGGACCCGTCCCGGGCCGAGTGGGGCCTGATGCTGGGCAACTCGCAGCGCTACATCGACGTCAAGCCGGAGCTCGCGTTCTACCCGGCCGTCGCCATCATCATCGTCGCGCTGGGCTTCACCCTGCTCGGCGAGTCGCTGCGCGAGGCGCTCGACCCGAAGAACCGGAGGTGAACCGCGATGGCGTTGCTCGAAGTGCGTGATCTGCGGGTGGTCTTCCAGCGCAGGGGCACCGAACCCTTCACCGCCGTGGACGGCGTCTCCTTCGACGTCGACCCCGGGCAGACGGTGGGCCTGGTGGGCGAGTCGGGGTGCGGCAAGTCCGTGACGTCGCTGGCGATCATGGGGCTGCTGCCCTCGCGCGGCAACAAGGTCAGCGGCCAGGTCCGGTTCGAGGGCACCGACCTGCTCACCCTGAGCGACAAGGACATGCGCGACCGGCGCGGCCGCGACCTGGGCATGGTGTTCCAGGACCCGCTGTCGTCGCTCAACCCGGTCATCCCGATCGGTTTGCAGGTCACCGAGGTGCTGGAACGGCACCGCGGCATGTCCCGCAAGGCGGCGATGGTGGAGGCGGCCGACCTGCTGGGCCGGGTCGGCATCCCCGACCCGCAGCGCAGGCTGAGCGAGTACCCGCACCAGCTCTCGGGCGGCATGCGGCAGCGCGCGCTGATCGCGATCGCGCTGGCGTGCCGGCCGCGGCTGCTCATCGCCGACGAGCCGACCACGGCGCTGGACGTGACGATCCAGGCGCAGATCCTCGCCCTGCTCAAGGAGCTGGTGCGGGACACCGGCACGGCGCTGATCATGATCACGCACGACCTGGGCGTCGTGGCGGGGCTGTGCGACGAGGTCAACGTGCTCTACGGCGGCCGGGTGGTGGAGAAGGCGGCGCGGTACCCGCTGTTCGCCGACCCGCGCCACCCGTACACCCACGGCCTGCTGGCGTCGATCCCCCGGCTCGACGGTGCGCGTGGCGAGAAGCTGGTGCCCATCAAGGGCTCGGTCGCCGACAACATCCCGTGGGACCACGGGTGCGCGTTCGCCCCTCGCTGCCCCAACGCGCTGCCGGTGTGCCGCGAGGTCACGCCCGAGCTGGAGGCCGGTGACGTGCGGTCGCTGCGCTGCCACAACCCGGTGCTGCCGGGAACGCCCGCCGCCCAGGAGGTGCCCGCATGACCGCCGCTGTCGAACCGGCAGCCACCGCCGCCCCCGTGGGCGACGCGCTGGTGTCGGTCGAGGGCCTGAAGATCCACTTCCCGATCAAGCGCGGCCTGCTGGTCGACCGCACGGTCGGCCACGTGTACGCCGTGGACGGGGTCGACCTGCGGATCAACCGCGGCGAGACCTACGGCCTGGTCGGCGAGTCCGGCTGCGGCAAGTCGACGTTGGGCCGCGGCATGCTGCGGCTGGTCGAGCCGACCGACGGCCGGGTGCTGTTCGACGGCACGGACCTGGTGGGGCTCAAGGGCGAGGAACTGCGCCGGATGCGCCGCCGGATGCAGATGGTGTTCCAGGACCCCATGTCGTCGCTTGACCCGCGCCAGTCGGTGGAGTCGCTGCTGGTCGAGGGCCTGCGGGCGCACGGGCTGGACAAGGGCCGCGAGGCGACGGGCAAGCGCCTGCGCGAGCTGCTGTCGGCGGTCGGGCTGCCGTCCACGTCGCTGCGCAAGTACCCGCACGAGTTCTCGGGCGGGCAGCGGCAGCGCATCGGCATCGCCCGGGCGCTGGCGGTCGAGCCGGACCTGATCATCGCCGACGAGCCGGTGTCGGCGCTGGACGTGTCGGTGCAGGCGCAGGTGGTCAACCTGCTGGAGGACCTGCAGGACGAGTTCGGGCTGACCTACCTGGTGATCGCGCACGACCTCGCCGTGGTGCGGCACATCTCCGACCGGGTCGGCGTGATGTACCTGGGCGGCCTGGTGGAGGAGGCGACCTCGGACGACCTCTACGCCGAGCCGCTGCACCCGTACACCAGGGCGTTGCTGTCCGCGATCCCCGTGCCGGACCCGGAGGTGGAGGACCGCCGGGAGCGGATCCTGCTCACCGGCGACCTGCCGTCGCCCGCGAACCCGCCGAAGGGCTGCCGCTTCCACACCCGCTGCCCGTGGAAGCAGGCGACCCGCTGCGACACCGAGCGGCCCGAGCTGCGCGAGGTGCTGCCGGGGCACAAGGTCGCGTGCCACTGGGCGGAGGACATCCGGGCGGGCCGGATCCGGCCGCACGAGGTGGAGGCCGTGCTGGTGGAGGAGGACGGCGTCTCGCCGGACATGCCGCTGGTCGGCCCGGCCTCGGTGTCCGAGGTGCTCAACCCGTAGTGCCGCGGTCCGGGGGACGCCACCGGCGTCCCCCGGACCCCGTCCTCAGACCACCTGCGGGTAGAGGGCGCGGGGGTCGGCGGACAGGGCGGCCTTGAGGCGCGCGACGCCCTCGTCGGCCAGCACCTCCACGAGGTCGGCCTCGACGCCGTCCAACGCGGTGCGCACGACGTCGGCAGGGTCGTTCTTCGGCACGTCCATGCCCGCGGTCATGTCGGTGTCGGTCGGGCCCAGCAGCAGGCCGGTGACCAGCGTGCCCTGGCCCGCGAGCTCCACCCGGACGCCGTTGGTGAGGCTCCACTGCGCCGCCTTGGCCGCGCTGTAGGCGGTGGCGCGGTCGTAGGACACCCACGACATCGAGGACAGCACGTTCAGGATCGCGCCGCCGCCGTTGGCCGCGAGGACCGGCGCGAACGCGCGGATGACCGCCAGCGTGCCGTAGAAGTGCGTGTCCAGCTCCAGCCGGATCGCGGCCGGGTCGCCGGTGACCAGGTTCGCGCCGGTGATGATGCCCGCGTTGTTGACCAGCAGGGTCACGTCGTGGGCGGCGGAGGCCGCGGCGGCCACGGAGTCGGCGTCGGTGATGTCCAGGGGCAGCGCCTCGACACCCGGCAGGTCGATCGAGCCGGCGTCGCGCGCGGTCGCGTAGACCTTCGCCGCGCCCCGCTCCAGCAACTGGCGCGCGAAGTGCCGGCCGAGGCCGCGGTTGGACCCGGTGACCAGGGCGACCGAGTTGGCGATCTTCATCGATGTCTCTCCAGGGGTGAGTTGGCTTCGCCAACCTAGCCCTGCTGGATTGGAATGCACAACCGAGCCATACTGACCGGGTGACGGCACCCGACGAGGCGACCTGCTCGCTGATCAAGGCGGTGGACCTCGTCGGCGAGCGCTGGACGTTCTTCGTGCTGCGCGAGGCCCTGGCCGGCACCACCCGCTTCTCCGACTTCCGCGCACGCCTCGGCATCGCCTCCGACGTGCTCACCGCGCGGCTCGCGAAGCTGGTCGACAGCGGGCTGATGACCCGGCGGGCCTACCGGGAGCCGGGGCAGCGACCCCGCGAGGGCTACTGCCTCACCGAGGCGGGCAGGCAGTTCAACGTGGTGCTGTGCGCGTTGCAGCAGTGGGGTGACGAGCACCTGCCGGACACCACGTCCACGGTCGTCTACCGGACCGTCGACGGCCGGCCGGTCCAGGTGCGGTTCGTGGACGGCGAGGGCGCCGTGGTGGCGGCGGGCGACGTGCGGCCCGAGCGGGGCCGGTAGAGGGCCCGGACGATCAGGTACGCCACGGCCTGGACGCCTGTCGCGATCAGGGCGCGCGGGACGCCGGGTCGCGGGTGGAGTCCGAAGCGTGTCACGGTCCGAACGCTAGGCGCGGCCCACCCTCGGGGTCGTCGCGCCGTGGAGCCATCCCGGGCGTGCTAGCGGGGTAGTGGGTCGGGGGTGCCCACCCCTCGCCGGGCACCCCCGACCCGGCGCCTCACGCGGGCCAGTTCGGTGACCGGCCGAGCAGGCCCACGAGGCGGTCGGTGATCGGTGCGTCCGCCGGCACGTCGACCGGCATCGCGAACGCCGCGCCCGGACCGCGCACGTCCGGCGTGGTCGGGTAGTGGCGCGCCATCCGGTAGGCGGCGGTGGCCAGTTCGGTGTCGAGGGTGCTGTCGATGCCGAGCGCGCGGCACAGGTCCCAGGCGTGCACGAGGTTGTCCACGAAGTGCGCGGCCACGACGTGGTGGCCCGGGCGGCGGCCGTAGCCGGGGAACTCGGTCTCGCGCTCCAGCACGCCGTCCGCGCGGAACGCTTCGGTGGCCGCGTCGGTCGCGACCCGGTAGGCGATGGTCAGGTCGTCGCTCGCGGGCTCGTCGACGTCCGCGCGGCGGACCGCCGCGGTGAACGCCAGCGTCGACTCGACCTGGTGGCGCAGCAGCTCGTAGACGGTCCAGCCGGCGCACGGCGTGGCCATGTCCAGGTGCGCCTCGTCGAGGTCGGCCATGAGCTTCAGGTTGAGGTCGAGCGCCGACCGGTTCAGGTCCAGGAGATCCATTGGTTCCACCCCTCAAGTTGTACGAACGATCGTACAATTAGTTTGCGGGCGGTCAAGGGGGCTAGCGTGGACGGCGTGAAGGTCGACGGACGGGTGGAGCGCGGCGAGCAGACACGCCGGCAGATCCTGCGGCGCGCCGCCGAGATCGCCTCGGTGGAAGGGCTGGAGGGCCTGTCGATCGGGCGGCTGGCGGGCGAGCTGGAGGTCAGCAAGAGCGGGGTGTTCGCGCACTTCGGGTCCAAGGAGGAGCTGCAACTGGCGACCGTGCGCGCGGCCGCGGCGATCTTCGTGCGCCAGGTCGTCGACCCCGCGCTGGTCGAGCCGCCGGGGCTGGGCCGGTTGACGCGGCTGATGGACGGGTGGCTGGCCTACTCGCAGAACCGCACCTTCCCCGGCGGGTGCTTCTTCTACGCCGTGCAGGCCGAGTTCGACGCCCGGCCGGGCCGGGTGCGCGACGCGATCGCCGGGTACGCCCGCGAGTGGAACACCTACGTCCGCGAGACCGTCGCGGCGATCCCGGAGGTCGCCGACCCCGAGCAGGTGGCGTTCGAGCTGATCGCGTTCCTGGAGATGGCCAACGCCCAGTCCGTGCTGCACGACGACCCGCACGCCTACGACCGGGCCCGCGCCGCGGTCCGCAACCGGGTCGCTCAGGCCACCGCGGCGGCCTGAGCCGCGTCGTCCACGACCCGGCGCTCAGCGGCGCGGCCGACCAGGTCGGACGGCGCGCACCCGGCGGCCGCCACGGCGGTCACCGACACCTCGCCGGAGGCGGCCCGGCACGCCGTGGTGATCAACACGGCCTCGGTCGGCGCCAACGGCACGACGGCGGCGACGAACAGCACCACGAACGCGGTCATGACCGGGCAACGTCGCCGGGTCGCCGATCACCGCCGACCGGTCGAGGTCCTCAGCGACCCGTCACCTTCGCCGTGATCGCGCGCACGCAGCGGTCGGCGTGGGCGCGCAGCGCCTCGACCAGGGCGGGCGGGCCGTCGACCAGGGTGAAGTCCACGTCCACCGAGGTGATCATCCACGCCAGGTCGCGGGCGGTGGGCGCGCCCACGTGCAGCAGGCACGTGCGGTCGTCCACCGGTTCGACCACACCCATGCCCGGCCACAGCCGGTCGGCCGCGACGTCGGCCGGCTCGTGCAGCGTCACGGTCGCCCGCACCGGCCAGGCGTGCGCCGACAGCCGGCGCTCCAGGTAGGCCGCCGCGTCGCCGCCGGGCGGTTCGCGGGGCGTGAAGCGCGGGCCGTTCGGGGTGCGCAGCGCCAGCCGGTCGACGCGGAAGGTGCGCCAGTCGGCGCGGTCGGTGTCCCAGGCGACCAGGTACCAGTGCCGGGTGAAGCTGACCAGGCGGTGCGGCTGCGCGGACCGGGTGCTCGCGCCGCCCGCGGGGCTGGTGTAGTCGAACCGCAGCGACTCGTGCCGGCGGCAGGCGTCGGCGATCGCCACCAGCACGTCCGGGTCCACGCGCGGCCCGCCCGCCCCGACGCGCACGGTCGCCGAGCGCAGCGTGCCGACCCGCTGCCGCAGCCGTGCCGGGAGCACCTGCTCCAGCTTGGCCAACGCGCGTGACGCGGTCTCCTCGATGCCGGCCACCGAACCGCCCGACGCCGTGCGCAGCCCCACCGCCACGGCCACCGCCTCGTCGTCGTCCAGCAGCAACGGCGGCAGCGCGGCGCCCGCGCCCAGCCGATAGCCGGCCGTGCCGCGGGTCGCGTGCACCGGGTAGCCCAGGTCGCGCAGCCGCTCGACGTCACGGCGGACCGTGCGCGTGGTGACGTCCAGCCGGTCGGCGAGCTCCGCGCCCGACCACTCGCGCCGGGCCTGCAACAGCGACAGCAGCCGGAGCAGCCGCGCGGAGGTGTCCACCATGCCGCCAGCCTGCCCGATCGTTAGGACCGGAGCTGTCCCAACGGCTCCCTAGCGTCGCCGCCATGACAGAGCACGACATCCGCCCGTTCCGCGTCGACGTGCCCCAGGAGCACCTCGACGACCTCCGCGCCCGCCTGGCCGCCACCCGCTGGCCCGCCGAGCTGCCCGGCGTCGGCTGGAGCCGGGGTGTGCCGGTGGACTACCTGAAGGACCTGGCCGAGCACTGGCGCACGACCTACGACTGGCGCGCGCACGAGGCGGAGATCAACACCCACCCGCAGTTCCGGACCACCGTCGACGGCCAGGACGTGCACTTCCTGCACGTGCGCTCGCCCGAGCCCGACGCCCTGCCGCTCGTGCTGCTGCACGGCTGGCCGGGCGGGTTCACCGACTTCCTCGACGTCATCGGCCCGCTGTCGGACCCCCGCGCGCACGGCGGCGACCCGTCCCGCGCGTTCCACCTGGTCGTGCCGTCCCTGCCGGGTTTCGGCTTCTCCACGCCGCTGGCCGGGCCGGGCATGGGCGCGGCCCGGATGGCCGGCGTGCTGGTCGGGCTGATGGCCGCGCTGGGGTACGAGCGGTACGGCGTGCAGGGCTACGACGCGGGCGCGTGGGTCGGCCCGGAGCTGGGCAAGCAGGCCCCCGACCGGGTGGTGGGCATCCACCTCAACGCCCTGCTCGCGTTCCCGGTCGGTGAGGACGGCGAGTTCGACGGCCTCAGCGAGGTCGAGCGGCGCCGGTGGGCCGCGATGCAGGACTTCAACGACGGCTACCTCCAGTGCAACGCCAAGCGGCCGCAGACCGTCGCCTACGGGCTGCACGACTCGCCGGTCGGCCAGCTCGCCTGGATCGTGGAGAAGTTCAAGGAGCTCACCGTCCCGGAGGACGGCCTGCCCGAGGACAGCGTGGACCGCGACCGCATCCTCACCGACGTGTCGCTGTACTGGTTCACGGGCACGGCCGCGTCGGCGGCGCAGATCTACTACGAGGAGATCAGCGCCAAGGGCTGGGGCGACACCGGCCGCGGCACCGTGCCGACCGGTGTGCTGGTCTCGGCGCACGACAAGTCGATCCGCCCGTGGGCCGAGCGCGACCACCACGTCGTCCGCTGGACCGAGCTCGGCCGCGGTGGCCACTTCCTGGCCATGGAGGAGCCGGAGCTGCTGGTCGCGGACGTCCGCGAGTTCTTCGCCGGGCTGCGGTGAGGTCGCGCTGAGGTGAGGTGTCGCCTCGCCGGCGCCCGGTGCCGGCGAGGCGACCTCCCGACTACCGGTTCGCGCGGTTGATCGCGGAGACCAGGGCGCGCAGCGAGGCGGCGACCGTGGAGCTGTCGATGCCCACGCCCCACAGCACGCGGTCGGACACGGCGCACTCCAGGTAGGCGGCCGCGCGGGCGTCGTCACCGGACGACATGGCGTGCTCGAAGTAGTCCAGCACCCGCACGTCGTAGCCGACGGTGGCCAGGGCGTCGACGAACGCGGCGATCGGCCCGTTGCCGGTGCCGGTGATTTCCTGCGTCTCGCCGTCCACCACGACCACGGCCTTGATCGTCTCGTGGCCGCTGCCGTCGCCGGACACCTTCTGCCGCAGCAGCTTCAGCGGCACGGTGCCGTCCAGGTACTCCTCGGAGAACGAGTCCCACATGTCCTTGGGCCCGATCTCGCCGCCGCGGGTGTCGGTGACCTCCTGGATGACCTTGGAGAACTCCACCTGCAACCGGCGCGGCAGGTCCAGGTGGTGCTCGGTCTTCATCAGGTACGCCACGCCGCCCTTGCCGGACTGCGAGTTCACCCGGATCACGGCCTCGTAGTTGCGGCCGACGTCCTTGGGGTCGATCGGCAGGTACGGCACGTCCCACTGGAACTCGTCCACGTGCTGACCGGCGGCCTTGGCGGCGTCCTCCAGGGCCTCGAAGCCCTTCTTGATCGCGTCCTGGTGGGAGCCGGAGAACGCGGTGAACACCAGGTCACCGCCGTAGGGGTGCCGTTCGGGCACGGGCAGCTGGTTGCAGTACTCGACCGTGCGGCGGATCTCGTCGATGTCGGAGAAGTCGATCTGCGGGTCGACGCCCTGGCTGAACATGTTCATGCCCAGCGTCACCAGGCACACGTTGCCGGTGCGCTCGCCGTTGCCGAACAGGCAGCCCTCGATGCGGTCGGCGCCCGCCAGGTAGCCCAGCTCGGCCGCGGCCACGCCGGTGCCCCGGTCGTTGTGCGGGTGCAGCGACAGGATGATCGACTCGCGGCGGGCCAGGTTGCGCGACATCCACTCGATCGAGTCGGCGTAGACGTTCGGCGTGGCCATCTCCACCGTCGCCGGCAGGTTGATGATCAGCGGCTTGTCGGGCGTGGGCCGGATGATCTCCGACACCGCGTCGCAGACCTCCAGCGCGTACGACAGCTCGGTGCCGGTGTAGGACTCGGGGGAGTACTCGTAGCGGAACTCGGTCTCCGGGTAGAGCTTCTCCTGCTCCAGCGCGAACGCGGCGGCGTCGGTGGCGATCTTCTTGATGCCCTCGCGGTCGGACTTGAACACGACCCGGCGTTGCAGGATGGACGTCGAGTTGTAGAAGTGCACGATCGCCTTGGCCGCGCCGCGCAGCGCCTCGAACGTGCGGGTGATCAGCTCGGGGCGGCACTGGGTCAGCACCTGGATGGTGACGTCGGGCGGGATCGCGCCGTCCTCGATGATCTCGCGGACGAAGTCGAAGTCGGTCTGCGAGGCGGCCGGGAAGCCGACCTCGATCTCCTTGTAGCCCATCCGCACCAGCAG
Organism: Saccharothrix sp. S26; assembly: GCF_021390395.1. GTDB lineage: Bacteria > Actinomycetota > Actinomycetes > Mycobacteriales > Pseudonocardiaceae > Actinosynnema. Next base: position 33,418 of record NZ_JAJUWT010000011.1, on the reverse strand, counting down.
GTCGAACATCTTGCGCTTGCGCGCGGGCGACATGGGGTCGATCAGGGCCTGGTTGCCGTCGCGCAGGTCGACCGCGCACCACAGCGGCGCCTTGGTGATCCGCTTGGCCGGCCAGGTGCGGTCGGGCAGGTCGATCGTCTCCACCTGGTCGTGGAACGGCCGGTAGCGGTGCACGGGCATGGACGTGCCGCGCTGCGGGTTCCACGCGGGCTGGCCGGGTACGGGGCGGGCCGGGGGCCGGATGCGGCTCGTCCCGGAGACGTACGCGTCGTGAGTGGGGCTCATGGTTCAACAGCTCCTGCGGTGCCGGTGTTGGGAGACGACCGGCGGCAACGCTCGATCCCGCGACGGGGGGCCGGTCTGATCAGACCCCGTCACGGCGGCGAAGCAGGAGGGCACGTGCCACGCCGGACAGGTTAACCGCATTCCGCGCCGAGGTGGAACCGCCCGCCCAGATGGTGGAACTTCACCCAGTCGAGTTTCACTCGATCGTGTGGGGGGCACCTTCTTGACATGTCCAGATGGCGAACCTCAACGCGCAGCGGCAACTACACCGCTGCCCGAGTGATCCGCGGTGTCGGTGCCGTGTTCGCGGGCATCGAGGTCCTCTACATCCTCATGCTGCTCATCGGGGTCAACACGGCCAACGCGTTCTTCCGCTTCATCCAGCAGCTCGCCGAGCCGCTGGCGCTGTTCTTCCCCGGGCTGTTCCAGACCGGCAACGCCAACCTCGACGTGATCCTCAACTACGGCCTCGCGGCGGTGTTCTGGCTCGTCGTGGCAGGTCTGCTGGCCCGCGTCGTGGCGCGCTAGCCCTGTTCTGCCTGGTCCCCGCCGTCCTCCCCCCTGCGGCGGGGACCAGGTTCGCGCGCTCACCCGGTCCCGGGCTCGTCCGTGAACGCCGGTTGACCCCAGCGACCTGCGAAAACGGTCTCGCTGAGCGGTTTGCGCGTCCGCGGTCGCCGTTCCCGGGCCCGCAGGTCCTCGGGCAGCTCCGCGTCGTCGCCGAGCACGCCGACCGCGATCACCACGACCGGCCGCACGTGGTCGGGCAGCCCGAACGCCCCCCGGACCGCCTCCGGCGAGAACCCGCCCATCTGGTGCGTGACCAGTCCCAGCTCCACGGCCCGCAGCACCAGGTTCTGCACCGCGAGCCCGAGCCCGAACTCGGTGTTCGGCACCGGTCCCCGTTCGTCGGCCTCCGCCGCCGCGCCCACCAGCAGCACCGACGCGCGCCCCGCCCACGTCTGGTTGCCCGGCCGCAGGGCGGCGAAGATGCGCTCGAACGTGTCGTCGCCGCGGTAGCCGACGAGGAACCGTGCGGGTTGCGTGTTGCCGTGCGAGGCCGCCCACCGGGCCGCTTCGAGCAGCACGCGCACGGTGTCGGGCGACACCTCGGCCGTGCCGTCGAACGCCCGCGGGCTCCAGCGCCGCATGATCGGGTCGTTGCCGTCCATCAACCACATCCTGGCATCAGATCGCGTACTGCCAAGCCGTGATCGCGTACGCGCCGAACCACGCGCTGAACAGCGAGACGCCCACCAGCACCCCGACCACCGTGCCGGTCCGTCGCCGCGCCAGGGCCAGCGCCACCGGCACGAGCAGCGTGAACGCGGGCAGCAGCAGCCGCGCCTTGGAGTTCATCAGCCCGTTCGACCCGAGGTCCATGGCGAGCACGCCGACCGCGTAGACGATCAACGGCCACTCCAGCCCGCGCCGCAGGCTCACCACGACCAGCGCCAGCGCCACCACCAGCAGCCACACCGTGGCCAGCTCCAGCACCGACCTCGGCTCGCCGAGGATGAGCAGCGCGAACTTCCAGGTCGCCGCCCCGCCGTCGAACCGCGAGTCCCAGCCGTGCCGCTGCACCGCGAACCAGCCGTCCCACCGGCCGGTGCGCAGCGCGACGTAGGCCAGGTAGCCGAGCAGCCCCAGCGGCGCGACCAGCCCGCCGACCCACGGCCGCCGGCCGTCGCGCCGCTGCCAGATCGCCACCGCGGCCGCCGCGCACACCGCCAGCACCAGCGCCGCCGCCGTCGGCCGCACCAGGCCTGCCGCCGCGCAGCACAGGCCGGCCAGTACCCAGCGCCGCTCGACCACGCCGACCAGCGACCACGCGGCCAGCGCGCAGAACGTCGCCTCGGAGTAGGTCATCGACAGCACCACGGCCATCGGCGAGGCCGCGAACAGCACCACCAGCACCAGCCCCGCCCGGCGCGACCCGCCGAACACCCGCGACCCGAGCCGGGCCAGCCCGTAGGCGCACAGCACCCCGCTGACCAGGCTCACCGCGAACGCGGCGCCGACCGTCGGCACACCGGGCAGCCCGTCGGCCCACCGCACCAGCGTCGGGTAGCCGGGGAAGAACGCCAGCGGCGTCTCCGCCGTGCGCCGCCCGAACGCGTCCACGAGCCACCGGGGCACGTCGGCGTAGCCGCCCTCGGCGATGCCCAGGAACCACTGGCCGTCCCACGAGGTGAGCGCCCGCGTGACGTCCTTGTCCCAGCGCGCCGCCATCAGCTGGAGCACGAGCAGCCCGAGCTCGCGGACGGCCAGGTAGAGCAGGCCGGGCGCGAGCACGACGGCGACCCGGTGTCTGGCCAGGTCCGCCAGCCGCTCACGCGCGCCGGGCGCGTCCTCGGGGTCCACGCGAACGGCCTCCAGGGTCGACACGGGGTCGAGAGTAGTGGGCGTCACGGCGACCGCTGTCCACTCCTTGGGCCAGGTAGTCTCCCCGGTGAGCTGGGCTTGAAGCACCTGGAGGGAGTGGGTCTGTGGCGCTCGTCGTCCAGAAGTACGGCGGTTCCTCGGTCGGGAGCGCCGAGCGGATCAAACGGGTGGCCGAGCGCATCGTCGCGACCCGCAAAGCGGGCAACGAGGTCGTCGTCGCCGTCTCCGCGATGGGCGACACGACCGACGAGCTGCTCGACCTCGCCCGCCAGGTGTCCCCGGTGCCGCCCGCCCGCGAGATGGACATGCTGCTCACGTCCGGTGAGCGCATCTCCATGTCGTTGCTGGCGATGGCGATCAGCTCGCTGGGCGCCGAGGCGCGGTCCTACACCGGCTCGCAGGCCGGCGTGATCACCACGTCCGTGCACGGCAAGGCGCGCATCATCGACGTGACGCCCAGCCGCATCCAGGACGCGCTGTCCGAGGGGGCCATCGCGATCGTCGCGGGCTTCCAGGGCGTGAGCCAGGACAGCAAGGAGATCACCACGCTGGGCCGCGGCGGCACCGACACCACCGCGGTGGCGCTGGCGGCCGCGCTGAAGGCCGACGTCTGCGAGATCTACACCGATGTCGACGGCGTGTTCACCGCCGACCCGCGCATCGTGCCGAACGCCAAGCGGCTGGAGACCATCACCTACGAGGAGATGCTCGAGATGGCGGCGAGCGGGGCCAAGGTGCTCATGCTGCGCTGCGTCGAGTACGCCCGCCGCTATGGCGTCCCGGTGCACGTCCGATCTTCGTTCAGCAACAAGCCCGGGACCATCGTGTCCGGGTCAGTGGAGGACCTTCCCGTGGAACAGGCGATGATCACCGGCGTCGCGCATGACCGGTCCGAGGCCAAGGTGACCGTGACCGCGGTGCCCGACCTGCCGGGCATGGCGGCGCGCATCTTCCGCGTCGTGGCCGAGGCGGAGCTCGACATCGACATGGTCGTGCAGAACGTCTCGCAGGCCGTGTCGGGCCGCACCGACGTGACGTTCACCCTGCCGAAGGACGACGGGCCGCGCGCGGTCGCCGCGCTGGAGAAGGCGCGCGAGGAGATCGGCTTCGACCAGGTGCTCTACGACGAGCACGTGGGCAAGGTGTCGCTGGTCGGCGCGGGCATGCGCTCGCACCCCGGCGTGACCGCGCAGTTCTGCGAGGCGCTGGCCGCGGCCGGCGTCAACATCGAGATCATCTCCACCTCGGAGATCCGGATCTCGGTCATCTGCCGCGACACGCAGCTCGACGACGCCGTGCGCGCGCTGCACGACGCGTTCGAGCTCGGCGGCGACGAAGAGGCCGTGGTGTACGCGGGGAGTGGACGATGAGCACGGGTCCTGTGCTGGCCCTGGTGGGGGCCACCGGTGCCGTCGGCACCGTCATGATCGACATCATCAACGGCCGGGAGTCCGTGCCGTGGGGTGAGGTCCGGCTGATCGCGTCACCGCGCTCGGCGGGCAAGAAGATCACCGTGCGCGGTGAGGAGCTGACCGTCGTCGCGCTGTCGCCGGAGGCGTTCGAGGGCGTCGACATCGCGATGTTCGACGTGCCGGACGAGGTGTCGGCGCAGTGGGCCCCGATCGCCGCGTCGAAGGGCGCGGTCGCGGTGGACAACTCGGGCGCGTTCCGGATGGACCCCGAGGTGCCGCTGGTGGTGCCCGAGGTGAACGCCGACCAGATCGGCGCGCGCCCGAAGGGGATCATCGCGAACCCGAACTGCACGACGCTGTCGATGATGGCCGCGCTGGGCGCCCTGCACCGCGAGTTCGAGCTGCGCGAGCTGGTCGTCGCGTCCTACCAGGCGGCGTCGGGCGGCGGGCAGGCGGCGATCGACCGCCTGTACGCGGAGATCGCGGCGCTGGCGGGCAAGGAGGTCGGCGTCCGCGCGGGCGACGTCCGCGAGACGCTGGAGGCCGCCGGGCTGCCGGTGTCGGACTCGCCGTTCCCCGCGCCGCTGGCGTTCAACGTGGTGCCGTGGGCCGGGTCGCTCAAGGACGAGGGGTGGACCAGCGAGGAGCTGAAGGTCCGCAACGAGTCCCGCAAGATCCTGGGCATCCCGGAGCTGAAGGTGTCGGCGACCTGCGTGCGCGTGCCCGTGGTGACGACGCACTCGCTGGCGGTGCACGCGACGTTCGCCCGCGAGGTGACCGTCGAGCAGGCGCACAAGATCCTCGGGGCGCAGCCGTCGCTCGTGCTGGTGGACGACCCGGCGGCCAAGCGGTTCCCGACGCCCGCGGACGTGGTGGGCGGCGACCCGACCTACGTCGGCCGGGTGCGGCAGGCGTTGGACTTCCCGAACACGCTGGACTTCTTCGTGTGCGGGGACAACCTGCGCAAGGGTGCGGCGCTGAACACGTACGAGATCGCCGAGGAGCTGGCCGCCCGCCTGTAGGTTCACTCCCATGGCGGACGTAGTGCTCGCGATCGACCTGGGGACGACGTCGACCAAGGTCATCGCGGTGGACCGGAACGCGGGCGTGGTCGCATCGGCGGAGCACGGCTACCCGATGCGCACCACGCCCTCCGGTGAGGCGACGCACGACCCGGTCGAGGTGTGGGGCGCGGCGCTGCGGGCGTTGCGCGAGGTGGCGGCGCAGGGGCTCGCGGTGCGGGCGCTGTCGTTGACCGGTGCGATGCACACCCTGGTGGGGCTGGACGCGGACGGCACGCCCGTCACGCCGTCGTTGTCGTGGGCGGACAACCGCGCCCAGGAGCAGACGGCGCGGTTGCGCGGCACGGCCGACGGCATCGCGCTGCACCGCGCGACCGGCACCCCGATCCACACCATGTCGCCGCTGGTGAAGCTGGCGTGGTTCCACGACCAGGGGTTCTCCGCCGCGCGGTGGTGCGGCCTGAAGGACTTCGTCGCGTTCAAGCTGACCGGCGAGCTGGTGACCGAGCACTCGTCGGCGTCGGCGACCGGGCTGATGGACCTCGTGGCGCTGGACTGGCACCCGGACGCGTTGGCGTTCGCGGGGGTGCGCGCCGAGCGGTTGCCGTCGCTGCGCGCGCCGGTGGACTCGCTGCCGCTGACGTTGGACGTCCCGGGTCTGCCCGCCGGCCTGCCGGTGGTGCTGGGCGGCGGCGACGGCCCGATGGCGAACCTCGGCGTGGGCGCGGTCGTGCCGGGCGTGGCGGCGGTGTCGCTGGGTACGAGCGGCGCGCTGCGCGTGGTCCGGTCGTCCCCGGCGGTCGACGAGCGGGGGCGCGTGTTCTGCTACGCCATCGCCGAGGGGCTGTGGGTGCTCGGCGGTGCGGTCAGCAACGGCGGCGTGGCCGCGCAGTGGGCCGCCGAGGCGTTCGGCGTCGACGTGCGCGACCTGCTGGAGGAGGCGGCCGCCGTGCCCGTGGGCGCGTCGGGCGTGACCGCGCTGCCCTATCTGCTGGGCGAGCGCGCGCCGTGGTGGGACGCGGACGCGACCTCGGCGGTGATCGGCCTGCGCCGCGAGCACGGCCGCGCGGTGGTCACCCGCGCCGTGGTGGAGGGCGTCGCGCAGCAGTTGGCGCTGGTGCTGGACGCGGTGCGGTCGGTGGCGGACGTGCACGCGGTCCGGGTGACCGGCGGCGCGTTCCGCAGCGACCTGTGGGCGACCGTGCTGGCCTCCGCGCTCGGGTTGGAGCTGGAGCTGGCCGACGACAGCGAGGGCTCGGGCGTGGGCGCGGCGCTGGTCGCGTGGCGCGCCCTCGGCGAGCTGCCGTCCCTGACCGTCGCCGCCGACCTGGTGAAGCCGGTGAAGACGATCGCGCCCGACCCGGACGCCGTCCGCCACTACGCCGCCGCCCGTCCCGGCATCGAACGCCTCTACCGCGCCTTGCAGGAGCTGGGGCGGCAGCAGGGTTAGCGCGCGCGGAGCAGGAAGCCGTGCTCCACCAGGCCGGTCAGGCCGAACTTCTCGACCATCCGGTGCTCCGGCCTCGGCTCGGCGGCCACGTGCTCGACCTCGAACGCGTGCCCGAAGAGCTCGACGACCTCCCGCGGGCCGACGGAGAACGGCGGTGACGGCAGCCTCGGGTGGTACTCCAGGGTGTTGATGAAGTACCGGGTGCCCGGCCGCACGAGGCGGGTGATCGTCTCGGCGTAGCGCTGCCGCATGTCGTCCGGGAACGCGATCAGCGAGGCCCGGTCGTACACCAGGTCGACCGGGCCGATCTCGGCCGGACCCAGCTTGAAGATGTCCTGGCGGCGGATGACGAGGTTGCCGCAGCGGAACACGTCCGGCTCCTCCAGCACCGGGTCCAGGCCGTTCTCGGCGAAGAACTCGGCCACGGCCCTGGGCACCAGCTCGACGCCGACGACCTCCGCCGCCGACTCGGCGAAGAACCGCAGGTCGGTCGTCTTGCCGCACAGCGGCACCAGGACCCGCGCGCCGGCCACGAGGCCGAGCCGGGCCAGCATCCGGGCGTGTTCGTGCACGTCCCGCAGGTGGAAGCTGGTCTTCGTGCCGCCCTGCTCCCAGGAGTCGAACCAGAACTCGGATTCCATGCTGGAGAAGAGGTGCGCGCAGCGTGCTGGAGACGCGTCCGAACGGGTGATGTTCGACCCGATCAGCCCAACGGGACCGGCGACACGCGTTTGCCGAGCGCCACCGTGCCGAGCGCGATCACCGCCCCGCCCACGCCCGCCGTGACGAAGCCCCACGCCGGTGACGAGTGGTCGATCACGAACCCGGTGACCGGCTGGCCCAGCGCCACGCCCAGCGTGAACGCCGACCCCTGCAACCCCATCGCCACGCCCCGCGCGGACGCCGGCGCGTGCTGGGTGATCAGCTCGCCGGTCGCGGTGATCGTCGGCGCGCACAGGAAGTTCGTGGGCACCAGCGCCAGGGCGAGCCACCACGGCGACCCGCCGAACAGCCCGATCGGCACGGCCAGCAACCCCATGCCGCCCATCAGCGCCCACAGCGGCGGCACGTGCGTCAGCCCGCCGTAGAGGAAACCGCCCGCCAACGACGCCACGCACATCACCGCGACCACCGCGCCGGTCCACTCGGTCACCCCGAGCCCGCGCATCGACGCCACCACCGACACCTCGATGCCCGACAGCACGAACGTCGCGCCGCCCGCGCTGATCAGCACGCCGAGCAGCCGCCCGTCCAGCCACTCCCGCCGCGGCACCCGCGCGCCGGTCTCGCCCTCGTGCCGCACCGGCGGGTTCACCGCGTACAGGATCGCGCCGATCACCACCATCGACGCGCCGATCGCCCACATCGCCGTGCGGCTGGACGCCTGCGTGGCGAGCGCGACGCCCAGCGCGGGCCCGGCCATGAAGGCGACCTCGACGGCCATCGAGTCCATCGCCAGCGCGGTGCGCCTGCGGTCGTCGGGCACGAGCGCGGTCAGGATCTGGCGGCCCAGCGACATGACCGGCATCACCGTGATGCCGGTGACGAAGCACGTGACCAGCAGCACCTCGTAGCTCAGCAGCGGGGCGACGAACCAGAAGATCCCCTCGGTGACCATCGACAGGACCACCATGGCCCGCAGGCCGCGCCGGTCCACCAGGTGCCCCATCAGCGGCGAGCCGAGCGCGATGCCGACCGTGCTGACCGCCCCGACCAGGCCCGCGGCCCCGTAGCCGCGTTCCAGGCCGAGCAGGACGTGCAGCGTGACCGTCATGCCCGCGGCCGTCGCGGGCACCCGCGCCACCAGCATCAACAGCATGAAGCCGGGCACGCGCGGCGTGCGGAGGACGGCCAGGTAGGGGGAGACGTTCACCCGCTCATCTTCACCCTTGCGGGCAACCGGTTTAACCCCGTCCTTTCTTGACTGGTTCAAGAAAGAGTGCTGAGGTGGGGAGGCCGCCTCCGGCGAGTGACCTGTGCACCCCTGAAAGTGCACACCCGCGGGGCCGCCCGGACTCAGCCGGGCGGCCCCGCCCCACCCCTCCCCGGCGCCACCGGGGTCGGCTCACGCGGTCTCGGGGATGTCCTGCCGCGTGTTCGCCAGCGCCAACCCGGTGCGCAGCGACCCGACCGCCTCCGCCACGGCCTCCCGGAACACCCCGCCCACGCCCAGGATGTTCGCGTACCCGTGGAACAGCCCCTCGTACCGCCGCAGCACCACCGGCACGCCCTGCCGCGCCAGCTTCTCCGCGAACGCCTCGCCCTCGTCGCGCAACGGGTCGAACCCGGCCGTCGCCAGGTACGTCGGCGGCAGCCCGCTCAGGTCCTCCGCCAGCAGCACCGACAGCCGCGGGTCGGTGTGCGTGTCGCGCGAGGGCGCGTAGTGGTCCAGGAACCAGTCCATCTTCTCGTCGGTGAGGAAGAACCCCCGGCCGAACAGCTCCCGCGACCGCCGCCGCACCGACGCGTCCACCGCCGGGTAGAACAGCAGCAGGAACACCGGCTTGACCTCGCCCGCGTGCAACGCGGTGACGGCCGCCAGGTTGCCGCCCGCGCTGTCGCCGCCCAACGCGATCCGCCGCGGGTCGATCCGCAGCTCCTCGGCGTGCGCCACCGCGTACTCGAACGCGGTCCGCGCGTCGTCCGCCGCCGCCGGGAACGGGTGCTCGGGCGCGAGCCGGTAGTCCGCCGACAGCACCCGCACCCCGCCCTCCACGGCCAGGAACCGGCACAGGTTGTCGTGGCTGTCCAGGTCACCGCTGACCCACCCGCCGCCGTGGTAGAAGACCAGCAGCGGCGAGCCGGCGGCCAGCCCGTGCGGCTCGTAGAACCGCGCGCCGACGCCGTCGGCCGACAGAGACCGCACCGCCACCCCACCGATCACCGGACCGCCGACCAGCGCGCTGCTGCGGGTCAGCGCCAGGCGGTTGGCCGCGGGCGTCGTCGTCCGCCAGTCCTCGCCGCTGAGCTGCTGCAACCTCAGCAGCAGCTGGGCTTCCGGGTGCAACCGCTGGCCGTCCACCGTGATGGGAGGTCCGGCGATCAGCCTGCGCAGGGGCGCGGGCAGGCCGAACACGAAGCGCAGGGCCCCGGCCAGGACACCGGGAGGGATCGACTCGGCGAGCTTCGACATGAGACCCACATTACTGACCGGTAGGGGTCGGCACGAGCGACTGGACCTCGATCTAGGTGGAGGTGGCAGGATCGACAGCCATGACGGTCACCGTGGTGGGCATCGGCGGATCCCTCCGCCCCAACTCGCAGTCCGAGCGCGCGATGAGGATCGCGTTGGAGGGGGCCGCGGACGCGGGCGCGAAGGTGGTCGAGGTCTCCGGGCCCGACCTGGTGCTCCCGTTCTACGACCCGGCCATCCCCGACCGGACCGACAACGCCCTGCGGCTGGTCGAGGCGCTGCGCGGCGCGGACGGCGTGGTGCTCGTCTCGCCCGGCTACCACGGCACCGTGTCCGGCCTGGTCAAGAACGCCCTGGACTACGTCGAGGACCTGCGCGGCGACGAGCGCCCCTACCTCGACGGCCGCGCGGTCGGCTGCGTGGCCACCGCCCGCGGCTGGCAGGCGTCGGTGACCACGCTGACCGCGTTGCGCTCGATCGTGCACGCCCTGCGCGGCTGGCCCACCCCGCTGGGCGCGGCGGTCAACTCCGGCGAGGTCGAGTTCGACCTCGAAGGCGGCTGCACGGTGCCGTCCGTGGCCGACCAACTCCGCACGATCGGGCGACAGGTGGCCGAGTTCGCCGTGTCGAGGGCCCGCTGAGCGGGTAAGTGTTGGTGGGGCGTGAGCTGCCACACCACCGGGTGTGGTTCGGCTTCGGCCGGGTGTTGGGCTGAACGACGGGCCCATCCACCAGCTCGAAGGAGAGCGTTGACGATGCAGGTGCTCTACACCGCGGAAGCCGTCGCAGTCGGGGACGGCCGCAACGGCGAGGTCCGCTCCTCCGACGGCGTGATCGACGAGCAGCTCGCCACGCCCAAGGAGCTGGGTGGTCCCGGCGGCGACAAGACCAACCCCGAGCAGCTGTTCGCGGCCGGCTACGCGGCGTGCTTCCACAGCGCGCTCAAGGTCGCCGCGCGGCAGGCCAAGGTCCAGATCGGCGAGACGTCGGTCACCGCCGAGGTCGACCTCGGCGCCAACGGCAGCGGCGGCTTCCAGCTCGCCGTGCGGCTCGCGGCGCACATCCCGGGCGTCGAGCAGGACGTGGCCGACCGGCTGGCCGCCGCCGCGCACCAGATCTGCCCGTACTCCAACGCCACGCGAGGCAACATCGAGGTGGCCCTCGAGACCACCGTGTAAGGAGGCGTCAGACCCATGAGCAAGTCTCAGAAGTCTCCGATCACCAGCCCGCTGTCCGACGCCGACAAGGCGTCGGTCGGGGCGGTGCTCCAGGCCACGCTGGTGGACCTGGTCGACCTGTCCCTGGTCGCCAAGCAGGCGCACTGGAACGTGGTCGGCAAGAACTTCCGCAGCGTCCACCTCCAGCTCGACGAGCTGGTCACGACCGCCCGCACCTACACCGACGAGGTGGCCGAACGGGCCGCCGCGCTCGGCATCTCGCCCGACGGCAAGGCCAAGACCGTGGCCGCGGGCTCGGGCGTGCCGGACTTCCCGAGCGGCTGGCTGAAGGAGGACGAGGTCGTCACCGCGGTCGTCACCGCGCTGGCCGAGCTGATCGGCCGGCTGCGCGCCCGCATCGACGAGACCGACAAGTCCGACCTCGTCACCCAGGACCTGCTGATCGAGATCACGAAGAACCTCGAGCAGGCGCACTGGATGTGGCAGGCCCAGCAGGCCTGACCCGACCCGCGGGGGCCGCCGGCGAACCGGCGGCCCCCGGAAATGTCGGACCTCGTCGGTAAGGTGAAAAACAGGGGATCCCCCGGGCGGGGACCCCTGCGTGGCGTTCCCGGCGCTCAGAGCACGCGCTGCACGAACGCGACCTCCGCGGCGGTCTGCCGGATCGTCTCCGCGACCACCAGCGAGCCGTGCCCGGCGTCGTACCGGTACACCTCGTACCTCGCACCCCGCGCCGCCAGCCGGTCCAGGTAGTTGTCGATCTGCCGGATCGGGCAGCGCGGGTCGTTCTCGCCCGCCAGCACCAGCACCGGCGCGCGCACCGCGTCCACGTACGTCAGCGGCGAGCACTCGCGGTACCGGTCGGGCAGCTCCTCCGGCGACCCGCCGAACAACGCCCGGTCGAACGCCCGCAGCGGCTCCATCTCGTCCTCGTAGGCGGCCAGGTAGTCCGCCACCGGCACGCCCGCGACACCGGCCGCCCACCGCTCCGGCTGCGTGCCCAGCGCCAGCAGCGACAGGTACCCGCCCCACGACGCGCCGTTGACCACGCACTTCGCCGGGTCGGCGAACCCGGACGAGACGGCCCAGTCGTGCACCGCCGCCACGTCCTCCAGCTCGGTCAGCCCCGGCCTGCCCTCGATCGCGTCACGCCACTTCGACCCGTACCCGGTCGACCCGCGGTAGTTCACGTGCACCACCGCGAACCCGGCGTCCAGCCACACCGCCCGGTACGCGGAGAACCGGTCCTCGTCGGCCGAGTGCGGCCCGCCGTGCAGGTGGAACACCGTCGGCAGCGGGCCGTCGGGCGCGCCGGCCGGCCGTGCCACCAGGGCGTGCACCTCGCCCACGAACACGTCGGTCAGGTCCACCGACGGCGGCGCCTTGTGGCCGGGCGGCTCCAGCAGCACCCGCTCGTCGCCGTCGGCGCCCAGCACCCGCACCACGCCCGGCTGCGCCGCCGACGACCACGAGTACTCCACCGCGCCGTCCGGCCGCACGCCCGCGTTGCCGACCGACCCGTGCGGGGTGTCCAGCGCGTGCAGCGCCCCGGTCTCGAGGTCGTAGCGGTGCAGCGTGTTGCGCGCCTGGAACGTGTGCACGACCAGCAGCGACTTCGCGTCCGGGTACCAGTCGGCGCTGATCTCGCCGGGCAGGTCGATCACGACCTCGGTCTCGGTGTCCGCCGCGACGTCCCAGATCAGCAGCTCGTCCTTGCCGCGCCGCTCGTGGCCGACCAGCAGCCGGTTGTCGCCGCGCACCGGGCTGAACGCGATCGCGTCCAGGCCCTTGCCCGGCCCGTCCCACTTCTCCGCCACCTTCTCGCCCGACGGGGTGACGACGCGCAGCGCCGCGTGCCGGTTGTCGCCGTGCTCGGAGTGCGACAGCACCACCAGCGTCTCGTCCTTCGACAACGCCGACACACCGCCGTCGTTCTCGTGCGCGTAGATCACCTCGGCGGGCGCTCCGCCGCGCGAGACGTACACGGTGGTGCCGTCGTCGGTGGACGTGCCGATCGCCACGACCTCGTGCCCGACCTCCAACCCGGCCGGGTAACCCGCCCGCACGCCCTCCACGGCGGGCTTCGGCTCACCGCCGGGGTGGAACGGCTCGCTGACCCACGTGCCGAACTCGTCGCCGTCGGTGTCGGCGAACCACCAGATCGTGTCACCGTCCGGGCTGAGCGTGCCGTGGGACGTGCCGTTCGGGCGGTCGGTGACCTTGCGGTGGGTGTCGCTCGCGCGGTCCCAGGCGTAGATCTCCCACACGCCGCTGGAGTTCGACAGGTACAGGCTGCGGTCGGGCGCGTCGTCGGCCCACCCGGGCAGGCTCACGCGCGGGGCCGTGAAGCGGGCCCGCCAGCGGGCTTCGGCCTCGGCGTCGGCGAACAGCGGGTCGGGCACTTCGGCGGTCGGGTGCGTCGTCACACCGGCGATCCTGCCGGCTTCCGCGCGGTGACCAGGTAGTAGTCGACCAGACCTCGCTCGAAGGCGGTCAACCAGTTGCGGTCCCAGCGGTCCGGGCGTGGCCCCCGGGCGAGCCACCGGTCCAGGCCGCGCCACACGTGCTCGCCGATGCTGTCGGCCGTGACGTGGGCGAAACCGGCGGCGCGCAGGTCGCGCGCCACGTCGTCGACCCGGTGGGCGCGGTCCAGGCCGGAGGCGAACGTCCTGAGCAGCCCGGCCAGCCGTTCGGCCGCGTCGTCGGTCCTGGTGAAGAACGTGGCGACGGCCAGCCGGCCACCCGGCGCGAGCACCCGGGCGCTCTCGCGGGCGAACCCCGCGACGTCCTCGAAGTGCTGGGCCGCCTCCACCGACAGCAGGGCGCCGAACGAGCCGTCGGGGAACGGCAGGTCGTCGCACGCGCCCTGGACGAACGCCACGCGCGGGTCGTCGTTGGCCCGCCGCGCCCGCGCGACCTGCTCGGGCACGAGGTCGACGCCCCGCACTTCCCCGGGTCCGCGGCGCAGCACCCGCCGCGCACCCAGGCCGTGCCCGGAGCCGACTTCGAGCACCCGGTCGCCCGGTCCGACGTCGAGCGCGGCCACGACCAGGTCGTACAGCGCCTCCTCGGACGCGACGCGCTGCGCGACGGTCAGCTCGCCGTCCAGCGGGATGCCGGCCCAGTAGCCGAAGTTGATGAACCCGCCGGCGAACACGGGTGACGTCGCCAGGTCGCGCGTGCCGTAGGTGCGCCGCAGGACGCTGAGGTCTCGCATGGCGTTCGATGGTGCCGATCACCGTTCGGGTGGGTGGTGGGGGGCCGCGCGTTCACGGTGCGTGAGGCGTGCTCGTGGGTGGGGTGCGACGGAGCGTGAGCCCGGGCGGGTGGGTCAGCGGTCGAGCTCCTCGGCCAGGATCCGGTCCAGGTCGCGTGACGCCCGCAGCAGCGCGTGGCGGGCCAGGCCGATCAGCGCGGCGACCGCGGTGACGACGACGGCGGCGGCGGGCGAGGCCAGGAAGGCGACCAGACCGGCGGTTCCGAGCGTGAGCTGGGTCCAGGCGACGACGGGGATCCACGTCTTGGCGGCGGTGTTGGTGGTCATGGGGCATCTCCCTGCTGGCGGTGCGGCCCGCCGGAGCGGACGCGTTGACTCGTCGTCGTCCGCACCCCGGCTCTTCGTTACGCAACGTCACCTGAATCGTCAACCTTCACTCGATCAGGTTAACAGAACGTGACGGAAACTCGTACTGGTGGGCCGTTCGGCAATTAGGCAACAGCGAGGAGTAGTTCGTAACGCTCACGTTGGTCCGAACGAATCACGGGTTACACGGTGGTGGCACAGCGCAGGGGAGGTCTGACCGATGATCGAGAACACGGTTCGGCAGGGCGGTCGCGTCGGGTGCGTCGACGCCCTGGGTCGTCGGCGGACGCTGGAGGTGTCCCTCACCGAGGAGGGCAACGTCTGCATCCACACCCCGCCCGGCGAGTCCGCGAAGCTCGACTGGAACGAGGTCGGCGAACTGCTCCGCCGCCTCGCGGAGCTGCGACCGCACGTGAAGTGACCCCGGCCGTGGCCGGGAGACCCCCGGCGGACCTCCCGGCCACGCCGTAATCCGGTCGCCCGCCCGCTCCCGCGCCGGTCCAATGGGCGGATGATCGACCACACGGAGCTCAACCGCCGTCACTGGGAAGACAGCGCCGCCGCCGCCCACGGACCGCTCGCCCGCGAGCACTGGGCCCGGACCGAGCCGCGCTGGGGCCTGTGGGCGACCCCCGAGTCCGAGATCGCCGTCCTGCCGCCCGACGTGTCCGGCATGGACGTCATCGAACTCGGCTGCGGCACCGCCTACGTGTCCGCCTGGCTGGCCCGCCTCGGCGCACGTCCCGTCGGCATCGACATCTCAACCCGCCAACTCGACACCGCCCGCGAGATGCAGGCCGAGTTCGGCCTCCACTTCCCCCTGCTGCACGGCGACGCCGAACAGGTCCCCCGCGAGGACGACTCCTTCGACCTGGCGATCAGCGAGTACGGTGCGTCCCTCTGGTGCGACCCCCACCGCTGGATCCCCGAAGCCGCCCGCCTGCTGCGCCCGGGCGGCCACCTGGTCTTCCTCAACCGCTCGCCGCTGTTCGCCCTGTGCGCCCGCGACGGCGCCACGGCCTCCACGTCCCTGCAACGCCCGCAGTTCGGCCTGCGCCGCGTCGACCACGGCGCCTCGGCCGAGTTCACCCTCCCGCACGGCGACATGCTGCGCCTGCTGCGCGCCTCCGGCTTCACCGTGGACGACCTGATCGAGATCCAAGCCCCGACCCCCGCCCACCGCGAGTACTCCGAGGTGTCCTCCTCCTGGGCCCGCCAATGGCCCAGCGAGGAAATCTGGAAGGCGCGACTCACGTCCGTGCAGGTGAGGTAGTCGGAGGCAGGCGCCCGAGAAAATCTATGATCGCTGGAGTAGACATTCGCACGCCGTCATGGGTAGTGTGGTCGTTGTACGAGAGAGAACGTCCGATCGGCACGGGAGATGACGAACTACCCGTGATGCACACGGGCAGAGGCACGAGCAGTACCGGGGACGCAACCGATTTGTGTCAGACAGCAGTACGCGAACCCGGGGCCGACAGCCCGTGCGAGTGGAGTGGCAAGACGGTCAGGCGCGCTGGAGCCGATCAGTGGAAGGGGTTCCAGCACGGTGGCCGGTGCAAGGCAAGTCGGTAATCAGAGGAGAAGGGACGGGTTGCACACCATCGGATCGCCTGCCTCAGGCTGAAGTCGGGCCGGGCGGGTACCGCAGTCCAGAACGATTGGAAGGTGGTCTCCGGTTACGCAAATGCGATCCTCGCGGTCTCCGCAGCTCGTGCGGATGACGCGGACACAGTAAGCCGGCCTCACGGCCGGTTGGTGGGAAACCCATAACCCTGGGGCCCCGGTGCCGAGTGGCACCGGGGCCCCTCGTGGCGCGGAGGTGCGATGACCCCAGAGACGAACGAGCCGCGACCCGCGGCGGACAAGTTGGACGACGACCACTACCCCGCCTACACGATGGGCAGAGCCGCGGAGATGCTCGGCACCACACCGGGATTCCTGCGCAGCCTGGACGAGGCGAAGCTGATCGAGCCGCAGCGCTCGTCAGGCGGCCACCGCCGCTACTCCCGGCACCAACTCCGGTTGGCCGCCCGGGTCAGGGAACTGGTCGACCAGGGCACCGGCCTCGACGCCGCGTGCCGCATCGTCACCCTGGAGGACCAGCTCCAGGAAGCCAGGGCCCTCAACGAGCAGAACCGACCACCGGACCCGGACCGCGCCTACCCGCCCCTGCGCGGCGTGTGACCACCGGGAACCCCGATCACGCACGAGCTGCCGTCACGGACCCGCCGTCCGTGACGCGCCCGGCAAGTACCTCGAATCACACCTCACGCCCACTCGGCGCACGAAAAAGGCCCGGCCCACCTCGCGGTGGACCGGGCCTGATCTGGTCGGGGTGACAGGATTTGAACCTGCGACCTCTTCGTCCCGAACGAAGCGCGCTACCAAACTGCGCCACACCCCGGTACTGCTCTCGAACGAGGAGAACTCTACCTGACGTTCCCACCCACTCCGAACCGGGTATCCCTTTCCGCGCCGGACGCGTCCTGACCTGCGTCGACGGGCCGCGGCACCAAGGTCAGCAGGCTCGCCTCCGGCGGGCACGCGAAGCGCACCGGCGCGTAGGGCGACGTGCCCAGGCCGGCCGACACGTTCAGCCACATGTGCGCGCCCCAGCGGGACACGCCCCGCGCCCGCGAGCGGTCCAGTTCGCAGTTCGTCACGATCGCGCCGTAGCCGGGGATGCGCAGCTGGCCGCCGTGCGTGTGACCCGCCAGCACCAGGTCGTACCCCTCGGCGGCGAACGGGTCCAGCACCCGCGGCTCAGGGGAGTGCGTCACGCCCAGGCGCAGCGGCACGTCGGGCAGCGGCCCGCTGATCTCCTCGAACCGGTCGCGCTTGAGGTGCGGGTCGTCCAGGCCCGCCGCGAAGATCTCCAGGCCGTTCACCTCGAACCGGCGGCGGACGTGCGTCAGGTCCAGCCACCCGTGCTCGATCATCGCCGCCCGCAGGTCGCGCCACGGCAGCGGGATGCCGTGGATGCGCTTGGTCTTCGCCGACGGCAGCAGGTAGCGGGCCGGGTTCTTCGGGCGCGGCGCGTAGTAGTCGTTGCTGCCGAACACGAACACGCCGGGACGGTTCAGCAGCGGACCGAGCGCGCGCACGACCGCCGGCACGGCCTGCTTGTGCGCCAGGTTGTCCCCGGTGTTCACCACCAGGTCCGGCTCCAGCTCGTCCAGCGCCGCGACCCACCGCTGCTTCGACTTCTGGCCGGGCATCATGTGCAGGTCCGACAGGTGCAGCACCCGCAGCGGCGACGACCCGGGCGCGAGCACCGGCAGCGTCGCCTCGCGCAACGTCCACCGCCTCCGCTCGATGCCCGCCGCGTAGGCGAGCGTGGCGGTGCCCAGGGCGGTCGTGGCGAGCAGCGTTCGACCGAGCGTGTTCACGTCGTCGAGGGTAGGGGGTTGACCGATTCGGGGTGCGCCGGGCTTCCCGGTACCGTTCCGGCCCATGGCGGAGTTGAAGGCGCGGTTGCAGGCGGACCTGACGGCGGCGATCAAGAACCGGGAGACGGTCCGGGCGGGCGCGCTGCGGATGACGCTGGCCGCCCTGACCACCGAAGAGGTCTCCGGCAAGAGCGCTCGCGAGCTCAGCGACGACGAGGTGCTCAAGGTCATCACCCGTGAGGTGAAGAAGCGCAAGGAGGCCGCCGAGGCCTTCGCGGGCGCCGGCCGGACCGAGCAGGCCGAACTGGAGCAGGCCGAGTCCAAGGTCCTGGAGTCCTACCTGCCCGCCCAGCTGTCCGACGACGAACTGGCCACCCTCGTCGACGCCGCGATCGCCCAGGTCGCGGAACAACTCGGCGAACAGCCCGGCCAACGTCAGATGGGCCAGGTCATGAAGGCAGTGAACGCCCAGGTAGCGGGCCGCGCGGAAGGCGGCCGAGTCGCCGCTGCGGTCAAGGCCAAGTTGATCTAGAGTCGGTCACGCAGGCCACCGCACCGAGGGCCGGGCACGGACCACCGAACACGATCGGGTGATCATCTCCCGAAAATGTACGGAAACACCGTTCTCGTACCTCGGTTGAAAACCAAGCGGAGCGCCTCGACCACCACCCGACCCCCGGACCACGGCCCCACCAGCCGCCTCAAGCCCTCGGGATCGAGCGGTCCAGGGAGACGGCCGGCCAGCGCCGCCAGGGGCAAGGACCGACCGGCCCGTCGCCCAGGGACGTGGACCAGGCCGCCACCGGACACGGGCCCGCGCCACCGACGAGAGCCGCGCTGGGGAACCACGCGGCCCGGCGCGGACGGGGTGCGGACGTGGAATCCCCGGCCACGTGGGTCAGGTGGGTCAGGTCGGCGAGGGGTCAGGTCAGCGAAGGGCCGGGCCGGCGAGGGGTTAGGTACGCGAAGGGGTGGGCGTGCGCAGGGCCCGGGCGCGCGAGGGCAGGCATGGGCCAGGGCAGGCCCAGGTGAGGTCAGGCCGAGTCCCGGCCCCGAGTGGGGCCGGGATCGGTGTCGACAGCGCCTGGCGTCAGCGGCGGGGTGGGTCGGTGGGGATGGTGATTTGCGGTGGGCCCGTGGGGTGGCCCGGTTCCGGGCGGTTCGGGTCGCCTTGGCCTGGGGGTGGGGGTTCGTTGGACTGTGGTGGGTCGGACGGTTGGGGTGGGGGGACGTAGCCCGTGGAGACCAAAAGGGTGACCACGGTGCCCTTCAGGGCGCTGCCGCGGGGCGTTTGGCCGACCACTTGGCCCTTCGGCTGCTCAGAGCTGCGGTTCTGGGCGGAGACCTTGTAGCCCGCCTGTTCGAGGATCCTGGTGGCGTCGTTGACGTTGCGGCCGACCACGTCGGGGATCCGGATCTCGCTGCCGCCCTTGAGGTAGCGCTCCTCGACGGCCGGCAGGCCGCGCACCGGCAGTCCTTCGTGGACCCTCGTCATCGTGTCGAACCAGGTGCGCGCGGGCACCGTGCCGCCGTAGATGTCACCCCGGCCGCACAGGCGGGGAGGGCCCGAGTTGACGCAGATGCCGCGCGGTTCGACGCCGTCGTTGAAGGTTTGGACCGCGCCCGCGAAGTCGGGCGTCGCGCCGATGAACGCCGCCGACTTGAAGTCCTCCGTCGTGCCCGTCTTGCCGATGATCGGCCGCGTCCACTTGAACTGCTGCGCCGCACGCGCCGCGGTGCCGCCGCCCTGGTCGTCCTTGGACATCCCGACCGCCAGGCCGTTGGCCAACGGCTCGGCCACGGCCTGCTCGCACGGGGCCTCGTTGACCGCCACGGGCCGGCCGGTGCGGTCCAGGACCTCCGCGATCGGGGACGGCGGGCACCACACGCCGCCGCTCATGATCGTCGCCGCCACGTTCGCCAGCTCCAACGTGCTCACCGGCGCGGGGCTGAGGGTGAAGGAAGCGTTGCCGCCGTTGGACTTGTAGAACTCGGTCTGCGAGATCCGCAGCTCCTTGTTCTTCGCCTTCGGGTCCGGCCGCACGCCCGCGATGTTCGTCGCCATCGTCTCGCGCATCCCCAGCCGGGACGCCATGTCCACCACCGGGTCCATGCCCAACTGCTCTTCCAGGATCACGAAACCGGTGTTCGGCGAGGTCTGCAACGCCGTCTGCAACGACATCTGCGCCGGGTACCGCGAGTTCTCGTTGCCCAGGCAGTACCACCGGGTGTTCGGCTCACCGGTCGGCGGGCACTTGTCCCCACCGCCCTTGAACACCCGTGACACGTAGGAGTTCGGCGTGGCGATCGTGCTCTCGATCCCCATTCCCTTCTCCAGCGCCGCCGCCGCGGTGAACACCTTGTAGACCGACCCGGCCCCGAACTTGTTCTCCACCCCGGACGGCAGGTCGAACTGGGTCTGGAACTGGTCGGCCTTCAGCCCGTAATCACGGTTCGCCACCAGCGCCACGACTTCGTGCCGCTCCTTGCCGGGCCGCACGACCGCCATCGTGTTCGCGATCCCGTCGGTCGACTTCGCGACCTGCGCCTCCGCCGCCTGCTTCGCGTGCGCGGTGATCGCGCGGTCCAAAGTGGTCCGAACGGTGTAACCGCCGGTCTTGAGCTGTTCCAGGCTGAAACCGTTGCGCTCCAAGTAGTTCAGCGCGTACGAGCAGAAGAACCCGTGCTCCGGCCCGGCCCCGATGCACCCGTTCGGCGGCGTCCGTACCGGGGTCGCCAACCCGAGCGGTTCGGCTTTCGCGGCTTCGGCGGCCTCACGCGACAACTTGTCGTTCTCGACCATCTTCTCGATCACCTGGTTGCGACGCTCCAACGCCTTCTCCGGGAACACCTCCGGGTTCAGCGCGGACGGGCTGTTGACCATGCCCGCGAGCATCGCCGCCTGCGCCACGGTCAACTGGTCGGCAGTGGTGTTGAAGTAAGCCTGCGACGCCGCCGCGATGCCGTAGATCGTCGACCCAAAAGGCACCACGTTCAGGTAGCGAGCGAGGATTTCCTCCTTGCTCAGCTGACTTTCCAGTTGGAGCGAGATGCGCCATTCGCGCGCCTTGCGCGCGACCGTCTGCTCCTGCGCCTTCTGCTGCTCCACCTGGTTGTTGCGCGCCACGACGTGCACGAGGTAGTTCTTCACGTACTGCTGCGTGAGCGTGGAAGCGCCCTGCGTGACCGAGCCGCTGAACTGGTTGGTCAGCCCGGCCCGGATCGTGCCGCGCCAGTCCACGCCCTGGTGCTCGTAGAACCGGCGGTCCTCGATCGAGACCAGCGCGGCCTTCATGGTCGGGGAGATCTTCTCCGGCGGCACGAGCACGCGGTACTGGTCGTACAGGTACGCGATCGGCGCGCCGTCCTTGTCGGTGATCGTGGAGATCAACGGCGGGTCGGTCGTGACCAGGTCGGCGGAGATGCTGTCGACCGTGTCGCTGGCTCTGTTCGACACCATGCCCAGCGAGCCCACGACGGGGAACAACATGCCCGCCAGCAGCACTCCGGCCAGCAGACACAGTCCGAGCAGTTTCAGCACGCCGTTCCTGGCTCGCATGCAGGTCAGCGTACGCGGCACCTGAAGAGGTGATCGAGATCGCGCACAGTTGATTACTCAGGATGAGTACTCGTACTCAAGACAGGTAACAGGTGGGCAACCCAGGGTTGGAGGTGGAACCAGAAGGCTCTACAGTCCGTCACTGTCCAAGACAGCAGCCCACGGCATGACCACTCGATGGTGAGCCTACGGCATCCGCGGCAGGGGTGTGGCGGATTTAGGAAGTCTGGACACTGTGTGAATGAGGTGGGGGAGATATGCAGCAGGGGGATTGGCGGATCAAGGCCTCGTGCCGTGATGAGGAGCCGGACCAGCTCTTCGTCCGCGGTGCGGAGCAGCGCAAGGCCAAGGTGGTGTGCCTGGGTTGCCCGGTGCGCACCGAGTGCCTTGCCGAGGCCCTCGACAACCGGATCGAGTTCGGTGTCTGGGGCGGCATGACGGAGCGTGAACGGCGGGCGCTGCTGCGGCGTCGCCCGGACGTCACCTCATGGCACGAGCTCCTCGACACGGCACGTCAGGAGCACCACGAAGAGTCCAAGGTCGGCTAGCCGACCGGGCTCCCTACTCGCCCGCCAACCGCCGACCGATCTCGTGCAGGCCGTCCAGGTCGTGCACGTCGGTGGGGAGCGCGGGCACCCCGATCAGCGGAACACCGGGGTGCGCACGGGTGAACCGCGCGAGCAGTCGCTTCTCCCGATCGGCGACGGCCACGCGATCCGCGTGCACCCGCAACACCGCGGCAGCCAGCGGGGCGTCCCCAGTGCGCTCCAGCCGGTCCGCCGCCGCCAACGCACCGGGTGCCGGCAAGGGGGCCAGCACCGGGTGCGTCCGGTTCGCCACCAGACCGGTCAACGGCATCCGTTCCGCGCTCAACCGCTCCACGAAGTAGCTGGCCTCGCGCAACGCGTCCGGTTCGGCCGCCGCGACCACCAGAAATCCGGTTCCGGGTGATCGCAGCAGCTCATAGGTGGCCTGGGCGCGTTGCCGGAAGCCGCCGAACATGCTGTCGAACGCCTGCACGAACGTCGACGCGTCCTGCAGGAGTTGACCGCCGACGATGGTGGACACGGCCTTGGTGAACAGTCCGAAGCCCGCGCCCACGATCTTGCGGATGCCGCGCCCGCCCGCCCGGGCGGGCGCGGACAGCATCCTGATCAGCTTGCCGTCCAGCACCGTCGACAGCCGCTGCGGCGCGTCCAGGAAGTCCAGCGCCGACCGGCTCGGCGGCGTGTCCACCACGACCAGGTCCCACTCGTCGCGCTCGACCAACTGGCCCAGCTTCTCCATCGCCATGTACTCCTGCGTGCCGGAGAACGACGTGGAGATCGTCTGGTAGAACGGGTTCGCCAGGATCTGCTCGGCCCGCTCCCGACCGGCGTGCTGCCACACCATGTCGTCGAACGTGCGACGCATGTCCAGCATCATCGCGTGCAGCTCGCCCTGGTCGAGGTCCAGCGCGTGGACGCGACGAGGCTGGTTGTCCAGCTCCCCGAGGCCCAGCGACTGCGCCAGCCGACGCGCCGGGTCGATGGTCAGCACGACGGTCCGCCTGCCGCGTTCGGCCGCGCGCACCGCCAGCGCCGCCGCCGTGGTCGTCTTGCCGACGCCACCCGAGCCGCAGCACACCAGCACCCGGGTCTCCGGGTTGTCCAGCAACGCGTCCACGTCCAGCCGGTTCACCGCACACCCCGCCCGACCAGCACCTCGGCCAGCTCGTAGAGCGCGGCCACGTCCACCCCGTCGGTCAGCTCGGGCAGCTCCAGCGTCGGCAGGTCGGACTCGGCCAGCTTGTCCTTCGCCCGCTCCTCCATGCGCACGCGCAACGCGTGCTCCACGGTCTGCTCCAGCAACCCGTCCAGCACGTCGGCGTCCACGTCGAGGCCCGCCACCTCCAGCCCGGCCCGCACCCGACCGGCGTCGACCCGCCCCTCGGAGGCCGACGCGACCGACCGCGCGGGCAGCCGCGGCGGGCTGACCCGGTTCACGAACACCGCGCCCGGCCGCAGGTCGGCGGCGTCCAGCTCGGCCACCGCGTCCAACGTCTCGCGCACCGGCATCTCCTCCAGCAACGCCACCAGGTGCACCGCCGTGTCGCCCGAGTGCAGCAGCTTCACCACACCCTCGCTCTGGCCCTTGATCGGCCCGACCTTGGCCAGGTCGGCCATGGCCCTGGTGACGTCCAGGAACCGGACCACCCGACCGGTCGGCGGCGCGTCGAGCACGACGGCGTCGTACTCGTGCCGCCCGGTCTTGCCCGCGCGGCGCACGCACTCCTTGACCTTGCCGGTGAGCAGCACGTCCCGCAGACCCGGTGCCAGCGTGGTGGCGAACTCGATCGCGCCCATCTTCTTCAACGTCCGGCCGGCGAAGCCGAGGTTGTAGAACATGTCGAGGTACTCGAGCAGCGCCGCCTCGGGGTCCACGGCGAGCGCACGTACCTCGCCCCCGCCGGGGGCGGACGCGATCCGCTCCTCGGAGTACGGCAGCGGCGGGCGGTCGAACAGCTGCGCGATGCCCTGCCGGTTCTCCACCTCCACCAGCAGCACGCGCCGTCCACCGGTGGCCAGCGCCAGCGCGAGCGCGGCGGCGACCGTGGTCTTGCCGGTCCCGCCCTTGCCCGTCACCACGTGCAGCCGCGCACGGGCGAGTTCGTCGGTCCAGCCGTTCACCAGATCAGCCTATGCGCGCCGCCCTGAGAACCGCTGGCCACGAAGCCCGTCACGGTCAGTCCCACATGGTGACGAACACCACCGCGATGGCGGTCGCCGCGACGACGCCCCAGGCCAGGACCGACGGCAGCACGTACGCGATCAGCACCGCGACGACCGCGACGATCACCGCCCCGACCAGCAACGCCCGCATCACGTCGGACCGGCGGGCACCCTTGCGATCCCGTGCCTGGGCCATGCCGACGAGGATCATCACCAGCCCGCCCAGCAGGAACGCGCTGGTGGCGACGATCCGCCACGTTTCCACGTGATCAACGCTAGCGCCGCGTGATCGCCCCGTCACGTCACGCTTTGGCGTTCCCGCACCACCTCCTCCCCGTCCACCCACACCAGGCGCGCCCGCGCCGTCTTGTCGATCGCGAAGTACCAGAGCGCCCGCTCCGCGCTCGTGGTCGAGATCCGCAGCCCCGGTCCGCCCTCGGGCCCGGTGACCTCCGCCGTGCCGTCCCCGAAGTCCATGCCCCACGCCGCGACCCACCCGTCCTCGGCGTCCTCCTGGACGATCGCGAACAACCTTGGTGCCTCCGCGACCACCTCTGCATCTTCCATGACTGAATGCTACCGTTCGAGCGGTTCAAATCACCGAAATCGAACGAGTGAAGTTCGATCAATGAGTCGTCACGCAGAGTGGTTAAGGTGATCCAATGGCTATCGGCTCGACGCGGGGCAAGCGCCGCCTGGGACGTCACATCCGCCCGATCCTCGACAGGTCCGGCCTCAAGGTGGACGAGGTGGTCAAGCAGTCGCGCGTGTCCCGCCCGACGATCACCCGGATGCTGTCCGGCGAGGCATTGGCGCGCTGGCCCGCGTTGTCGATGGTCCTAGACGTCATCGGCGCGACCCCGGAGGAGAAGACGCGGGCGCTCCAGCTCTGGGAGGTCGCCGACGTCGACCCGTCCGTGATCGAGCACGCCCGTGACCTGCCCGCCAACTACAAGCGCCTCCGGATGGACGAGCTGGAGGCGGTCCGCGAGCGCACCCTCGACTCGGCGCTGATCCCCGGCTTGCTCCAGACGGCCGGCTACGCCGAGGCGGTCGCGCGGGCCACCCACCGGCAGATCATCGGCGACAGCTGGGACTCCCAGGCCGCGGCCGAGCGCTCGGACCGGCAGGGAGCGCTGACCAGGGAGAACCCGATCGAGTACCACGCGTTGATCGACGAAGCCGCGTTGCACCGCTCGGTCGGCGGCGCGGAGGTCATGCGCGAGCAGTTGGGCCACCTCGTCGCGATGGCGGGTCGGCCGAACGTGACGATCCAGGTGCTGCCCTACTCGGTCGGGGCCTATGGCGCGCAGGCCGGGGCCGTGTTCCTGCTGGACTTCGCCGAGTCGGACGAGCCGCGAGCCGCCTATGTGGAGGCCCTGACCGGGATGGTTCCCGTGGAAGATGAGGAGGCCGAGGTGTTGTCGGCGGTCTGGGACGACGCCGCGCACCTGGCGCTCACGGAGGAGGACTCGGTGAGCCTCATCAGAGCGGTACGGGACGCGCTAGGAGACTGATGATCAACCAGACTTGGCGGAAGAGCAGCCGCAGCGGTTCTTCCGCCCAGTGCGTCGAGTTGGCGGTGGGCGCGCGGGTCACCGGGGTTCGGGACACCAAGAACCGGGATGGCGGGACGCTGGTGTTCGGGGCGCGGGCGTTCTCCGCGTTCCTGGCCGATGTGAAGCGGTCTCAGGTCTGAGCACCGCCTGACACGAATGGGGGTACTCGACCGGGTGCCCCCATTCCCCGTCCCGCTAGGCTGCGGCCCATGCAGAAGTGGGAGTACGCGACCGTCCCGCTGTTGATCCACGCCACCAAGGCGATCCTGGACCAGTGGGGTGCGGACGGCTGGGAGCTGGTCACCGTGCTGCCGAACCCGAGCGGTGAGCAGCACGTCGCCTACCTGAAGCGGCCCAAGGCATGACCCCGACGGCGCGGCTGGCCGAGCTGGGCATCGCGCTGCCCGGGGTCGCGGCCCCGGTCGCGGCCTACGTGCCGGCCGTGCGCAGCGGGCAGTTGGTCTTCACGTCCGGGCAGTTGCCGTTCATCGAGGGCTCGCTCGCGGCCACCGGCAAGGTCGGCGGTGACGTCAGCCCCGAGGAAGGCAAGGCCCACGCCCGCACGTGCGCGCTGAACGCGTTGGCCGCCATCGACGCGCTGGTCGGCCTCGACTCCGTGGTGCGCGTGGTCAAGCTGACCGGCTACGTCGCCTCCGCCGACGGCTTCACCGGCCAGCCCGCCGTGGTCAACGGCGCGTCGGACCTGCTCGGCGAGGTGTTCGGCGAGGCCGGGCAGCACGCGCGGGCCGCGGTCGGCGTCGCCGAGCTGCCGCTGGGCGCGCCGGTCGAGGTGGATCTGATCGTCGAGATCGGGGAGTGAGATGTCCGACACCTGCCACGAGCTGTTGCTGAGGCTGGCCGGGCGGTTGCCGGACGAGCTGCTGTGGAGGTTCCGCGACTGGGCCGCCACGGACGCCGTCGCCGTGCTCGCACGGGCCCTCCCGCGCACGTTGCTGCACGACCGGATCGGGCTCACCGACCACGAGCAGCGACTGCTGGCCGACGCCCTCGTGCCGCACGGGGCCGACCGGTCCACGATCAGTTCGGTCAAAGGGCTGGACGAACTGCCCGAATCCGGCTACACCTTCTCCCCGGAATCACCCGATCGGGTGTCGATGAGTGATTCCGCGACCGTGGTGCTCGGAGCGACCCTGCGCGGACGCCCCGGGGTCGGCGAAGTCCGGTCCTCGTGGCGGTTGGGCGGGGGCGAACCCAGGAGGCTGATCCTGGTCACCGCCACGACCGGCGAAGCCCGGTTGACCGGTGAGCTCCAGCGGGTGCTGCGGGCGCTCGGCGAGCACGACCCCTGCGTGGAGGTCCTGCCCGCCGGACTGGACCTGCCGCCCTACCACAGGGCGGCGTTGGCGGCATCGGAGCTGGTGTGCACCGGCGCCGAGGCCGACGGGCACCTGGTGCCCGTATAGAGCTCGACGCTCCCGCGCGAGCCGGAAGGAGAACAGGCGTGACGAACGACGGAGTGGGACTCCCCGTCCGTTTACACGACCTCCTGTTGGCGCTGGCCGGACGCGTCGACGACGACGCGCTGACCCAGGCGCGGGAGCTGCTCGCGGTCGCCGAGCTGGACAGAGCCCTGGAGCTGGTCGTCGGCTGCCTGCTGGCCGGGCGCATCCCGGTGTCCTCCGAGGAGCGCCAGGAGATCGGCTCGCTGCTGGCCGAGGTCCGCTCCGACCGGTCGTTGGCCGACAAGCTGTTCGCGGTGGAGCGCGTGCCGGCCGTCAAGCACCGGTTCAGCGTGGAGTCCGACCCGGCCGACGGCCTCGGTGACGTGCTGGGCAAGACCGTGTCGGCGCTGCCGGACGTGCGCGGAGTGCGCGCCACGTGGCGGTCCAGCCCGGCCGGTGCGACGCCCGGACCGCTGCCGCAGCGCGTCGTCCTGGTGGACATCGGCCCGGCGGGTTTCGCGCCCGCCACCGCGTACCGGGTGGACACCGTGCTGCGCAAGGCGGGCATCCGCGCGGCCGTCGAGGTGCTGACCGTGGGCACACCGCTGAACGAGTACCACGCGGCGGCCGTCACGACCGCGCGCGAGGTGTTCTTCTCGTCGGGATCCACGAGCCCGCAGCCGCCACCGGACTCGGGCGCGTGGTTCGACGGTGAACCGCGGGACCAGGCACCGGTGGTCGAGCCGGAACCGGTGCCTGTCGAACCCCAGAACGGCTCCACGTCACGTCGGGCGCGCGCCGAGTCCTACGAGGGCGCGCAGCCGTTCCCGCCCAAGCCGGTGAAGCGGTTGCCGGTGCGCGAGCCGGTCGAGGACGTCCCCGTCGAGGAAGCCCGCGAGGACTTCCGCGCCGACGATTTCGGCGGCGAGAATTTCGGCGGCGAGGACTTCCGGGCCGAGGACTTCCGGGTGGACGAACCCGTGCCGGAGGTGCGGGTCGAGGAGGCTCCCGTCGTCCAGGAAGCGCCCGCCGAGGTGCCCGTGGTCGAGGAGCGCCCGCCCGCGCCGGTGTTCGCGTTCCCCGACGACCACCCGTTGTCACGGGCCGAGGTCACCACCGAGCTCGGCCCCGACGACCTGGCGGCGTTGCAGGCCGCACTGGCGGAGGGCCAGCCGCCCGCCGCCGTGCACCTGCCGCCGACCGTCGACGCCAAGCTCAGCGACCGGGAACGGGCGTTGTTGCAGCAGTTGCACGAGGAGCTGGCGCAGCGGGAGCAGCAGTCGTGGCCCGGTGGCGGACCCGAGTTCGTCAACGGGGTGCCCAAGCCGACCAACGGCAAGTACCCCGGCTAGAGCCGTCTCAGCGCGCTCAGCAGCTCGGCCCTGCCGTCCCTGGTCAGGGCACGGTAGGGCCGAGCTGCCGCGCGGTCCGTGGCGACCTCGATCCGGCGGCGCACCGGGTCGTCCTCGGGCAGCTCCCGCACTTCGAGGCCCGCTTCGGCCCACGCGGCGGCGTGCGCGTCGCCCCGGTGCTGGCGCAAGGCCCGGAGCTGGTCGAACAGGCGAGCCTGCGGGGTCTCGCCGGTCCGGGCGACGCTCATCGGGTGGTCGACCCGCGGGACGGTGATGTCCGGCACGACCGGCCACAGGTCGGCCGCCGCCCTGGTGTGGGCCTCGTTGACCACGACCAGGAACGCCCGGCACCGCTCGGTGGCCGTGACCTGGCCGTCCGCGACCACCAGCCAGTCCGTGTCGGCGAGCGCGGCTTCGAGGCGCGGGTGGTAGCGGTGCACGTCCCGGACCGCCCGCAACGGCATCGGGCCGTGCGCGAGGACGCTCGCCAAGTCGGCCAGGACCGGCGTGTGCGGCGGACGTTCACCGTGGAGGTAGCGCGCACCCTGGCGGTGCACCGGCGGGATCAGGCGGTGCAGCTCCACGGCGACCTCTGCGGCAGTCGCGCAAGCGTTTGCCGCATCCAGCGCCAGCTCGCTCGACGACCGCAGCTCCGGGTCTTCCCGGAGGTCCAGAGCGATCCGGAAGTGCCGTTCGGCGGCACGCCAGTCACCCTGCTCGTACCGGGACTTGCCCGCGTGCTGATGGGCGAAGTGACCGAAGACCGGGTGGTCGAGCAGCTCGGCGCAAGCCTCGTCCGCCTCGGCGAACCGGCCCTGCCACTGCCGCACCTGCGCCAACCGGAGCCGGGTCGCCGGGGTGTCGTCCGCCCGCCGGAACGCGCGCTCGGCCTCGTCCAAGCGGTCCAGCAGGCGCGCGGCCTGCCCGACCGCCGTCCACTCCGCGTGCGTCGTCGGGCGCTGCCGCGCCAACCAAGCCGTTAACCCCTCGGGGTCGTCGGGCACCTCGCGCAGCGTCTCCGGGTCGATCCGGTACCTCACGCACCCGCCTTCCGCCGCGCCAGGTCGATCACCCGCTGCAAGTGCAGGCCGCGGCGGACGTCCAGCGGGTGCTCGGTGGTGCCGCTGTCCACCATGGCCACGAAGTCGTCCAGCAGGTTCGTGAACGCCTGCTGCGCGGTCGTGCCGCGGTCGGCCAGCACGCGGTGGCCGTGCTCGCCGTACACGATCACCTCGGCGATGCTCGGGTTGAGCGGCAACTTCATGGTCATCGTGGCCACGCTCGTCGCGCCGCCCTCGTGCCGGAACACGACCTGCCACACGCCGTGCTCCGACTCGTTCGCCGCGATCACGTCGGTGATCGTGCCCAGCGTGGCGTCGAGCAGGTCGAACGCGTGCGGGCCGATGTCGTCCAACGGGCCCCGCTCGTGCCGCCACGGCGAGTTCGAGAACGGGCCACCGAGAAGCGCTCCGGTCAGCCAGCGCGCGCTGCCACCCACCCAGCCGCCCTGTTGCTCCAACTGCGCCAGTTGTTCGCGCGTCTCCGGCGTGTAGCGCTTGGTGAGGACCACCAGGGACGCGACACCGTTGGACGCCACCGCGTCGGCGAGGCGTTCGGCGTCCTGGAGGGTCGCCGCGATCGGCTTCTCCAGGATCACGTGCTTGCCCCGCTCGGCCGCCTTGATCGCGATCTCCGCCTGCACCTGCGGCGGCACCGCGAACGCGACCGCGTCCACCTCGGCCAACAGGTCGTCCGGGGTCTTCGCGGTCGTCGCGCCGTGAGCCCGGGCCAGCTCGGCGGCGGCCTCCTCGCGGCGGGCCCAGATCGTGGTCAGGCGGGTGCCCGGGTGATCGGCGATCCCCGGTGCGTGCACCATGGTCGCCCACGGGCCGGCACCGACGAGTCCTACGCGCAACTGTTCGTCCACTCGGCCCATCCTGCCTTTCATCGGCCGCCGACGTAACTCGATTCAGGGACGAAGATCCGGCCACCGTGGTCGAACCGCAGCTCCACGCCCCCCGGCCGGCGGTCGACCTCGGGCGTGGTCCCCCAGCCCTGCGGGATGGTGACGACGTGGCCGTAGTCCGGCGTCCGACCGAGCCAGACCTCGTGGTCCGTGCCGCCGACCAGGCTCGAACGCTCCTTGACGTAGACGTTCGGCGAACCCTCGTTCGTGCTGGTCACCGTGGTGCTGGGGAGGAAGAGGAGGACGGCGGCCGTCGCCGTCAGACCCGTGCCGACGATCGCGCCCACGACGAACAGCAGGACGTTGACGAGGCAGCCTTTGCGCGTGGTGTCCACACGCGGATGATCCTCGTAGGCTCGGGTCGTGCGCGAACTCCCCGATGAACTCGTGTTGCCCGCCTCGATGGCACCCGCGGACCTCACCGGCCCGCCGGTGACGCCCCGTGACGCGGCGACCGTCGTGCTGGTGCGGGACGGGGAGGCCGGGCTGGAGGCGTTCCTGCTGCGGCGCGTGGCCGGGATGGCGTTCGCGGGCGGGATGACCGTGTTCCCCGGCGGAGGGGTCGACCGGCGTGACGCGGACACGTCGGTGGCGTGGAGCGGCCCGCCTCCCTCGTGGTGGGCCGAGCGGTTCGGGTGCACGGTGGAGCTGGCCACGGCGTTGGTGTGCGCGGCCGTGCGGGAGACCTTCGAGGAGTCCGGCGTGCTGCTGGCCGGGCCGTCCGCGTCGTCGGTGGTGGCCGACACCAGGGGGTTCGCCGGCGCGCGGGCGGCGCTGGTGGCGCGGGAGCTGTCGTTGGCGCAGTTCCTGGCCGCGGAGGGGTTGGTGTTGCGGGCCGACCTGCTGCGGCCTTGGGCGAACTGGTTGACGCCCGTGGAGGAGCCGCGGCGGTACGACACGTACTTCTTCGTCGCCGTGCTGCCGTCGGGGCAGCGTGCCGACGGGGCGACCACGGAGGCTTCCGACGCGGCGTGGCAACGGCCGGCGGACGCGTTGGCGGAGTGGAAGTCCGGGCAGCGGGCGTTGATGCCGCCGACCTGGGTGACGTTGGCCGAGTTGGACGAGCTGGGGACGGTGTCGGCGGTGTTGTCGGCGGGGCGGACGGTGTCGAAGGTGATCCCGAAGCTGGTGCGCGACGGTGACGTGCTGCGGGTGGTGCTGCCGTGACGGCTTACGGCGTGTTGCGGGAGGTGACGCCGACGGCTTCGGTGCTGTTGGCGGAGAACCCCGGGGTGATGACGTTGGACGGGACGAACACGTGGGTGCTGCGTGCCCCCGGGTCGGCGTCGTGCGTGGTGGTGGATCCGGGGCCGGCGGATCCGGCGCACTTGGGGCGGATCGCGGAGCAGGCCCCGGTGGAGGTCGTGCTGCTGACGCACGGTCACCCCGATCATTCGGAAGGGGCACGTTCGTTCGGGCGACAGGTGGATGCGCCCGTGCGGTCGGTGGACCCGGCGTTCCGGTTGGGCGGGCAGGGGTTGGCGGAGGGGGACGTGATCTCGGCGGCCGGGTTGTCGATCCGGGTGCTGCCGACGCCCGGGCACACGGCCGACTCGGTGTGCTTCCTGTTGGACGACGCCGTGCTGACGGGGGACACGGTGCTGGGGCGGGGGACGACGGTGGTGGCCCATCCGGATGGAAGACTCGGTGACTACCTGGAGTCGTTGCGGCTGTTGACCACGCTTCCGGTGGGCACGATCGGGTTGCCGGGGCATGGGCCGGAGCTGCCGGACGTGGTGGCTGCCGCCGGTGGGTACCTGGTGCACCGGGAGCAGCGGTTGGCGCAGGTCCGGGCGGCGGTGGCGGCGTTGGGCGGGTCGCCGACGGCGCGTGAGGTGGTCGAGGTCGTGTATGCCGACGTGGACCGGGCGTTGTGGCCGGCGGCGGAGTGGTCCGTGCGGGCGCAGTTGGAGTACCTACGGGAGGTGTGACGGGGGTTCGGCGGGCGGGTTGTCGGCGATCCCGAAGGGGTTGTCGATCGCGTACCGCCAACCGCCGTCGTGGCCGCGGCGCGCGACGTCGGTCGCCGTGCCGGTGACGTCGCCGATGCGCCAGTCGACGATCAGCAGGGCCAAATCACCCCTCGTGATCACCTTTCGGGTGACAACGCTCAACTTCTGGGTGAGCTTGAGGTGCTCGCCGAGCACGGCGGGCTGAGCGCCGGGCTCGTAGAAGTCGCCGGGATCGCCCTCGTTGAAGGCGGCAGCGAACAGCGGGGGCAACTCTTCCGGGTTACGCGCGATCATGCGGGGGACGCTAGGAGGACGCTCCGTGACCAATCAAACGGTGAGTACCGCCCCCGCCACCGCCCCGGCCCCCGCCACCGCCCCGGCCCCCGCAGCCGCCCCTGCCACCGCGGTTGCCTCCGCCACCGCGGTTGCCCCAACCCCGCCCTCACCCAGCACCTGGTCGGGTGACCCACACGGCGAAGTCGACCACCCGGTCCCGACCTGCCCGGTGGAGGTGGCGCTGGGGGCGTTGCGCGGGCGGTGGACGACGCTGGTCGTGCGGGAGCTGTTCGCGGGCGAGCGGACGTTCGGCGACCTGGCCACCGCCCTGCCGACGTTGTCCGACAAGGTGCTCAGCGACCGGCTCGCACAACTCGCCGCCAGCGGCGTCGTGGCGCGCGTCCGCGAACCGGGCTGGCCCAGCCACGTCCGCTACTCCCTCACGCCACGAGGGCACGCGCTGCACGACGTCCTGGAGGCCATGTGGGCCTGGGGGTCCATCGCGCCGTAGACCCCCGGGCGGCGGCCAAGGTGGCGGGCGGGGCGGCGGCAGGGCGGCGGGCAGGGCGGCGGCTCCGGCGGGCGAGGCTGGCGGCCCGATCCGGTTCCCGCCCGGTGTGACTCAGCCTCCGGCTCGGTGCGGCGGCCTGATGGTGCGGCGGCCTACTGCGGGGCGGTCCGGTCAGGCTGCGGTCCGGTCAGGCTGCGGTCCGGTCAGGCTGCGGTCCGGTCAGGCTGCGGTCCGGTCAGGCTGCGGTCCGGTCAGGCTGCGGTCCGGTCAGGCTGCGGTCCGGTCAGGC
>NZ_JAJUWT010000010.1 GCF_021390395.1 Saccharothrix sp. S26 | reverse complement strand
GGGGGGGGGCGGCCCCCACGTCCAGGCGGCGCACGTCCAGGCGGCGCACGTCCAGGCGGCGCACGTCCAGGCGGCGCACGCCCAGGCGGCGCACGCCCAGGCGGCACACGCCCGGCCCGCACACGCCCGAGCCGCGCACGCCCGAGCCGCGCACGCCCGAGCCGCGCATGCCCAGACCGTGCTTGGCCTGGCCGCGCTCGCGCCGAGCCGGGGCTTGCGGGTGATCCGGCGGCGCAGGGGCCGTCGGTGGCCCCGGGTGCCATCGCCGACCGGCGCAACTGCCCATCGGTGGCGGCGCAGGTGTGCTTCCATGCCCTCGCGCGGGTTCCCCGGCGGTTCCTGCGGCTCTGGCCCGGCGCAGGCGAAAGGCCCGCGGCGAACCGCGGGCCTTTCCCGTCATGCCGGCGCGTCAGCCGTCCTTCAGCCGGTCGAAGAGCCGGCCCACCGACCCGCGCAGCGCCGAAGCCGCGTCACCGAGCAGCGATCCCGCCTCGGGGCCGCCGTTCGCCGCCTGCTCGCCCGCCTCACCGGCCCGCGGGTCCACGTCCTGGGCCAACAGCTCGCGCAGCACCTCCAGCACCACCTCCGGGTGCCCGAGCGGCACGGGGGCGGCGAAGGTCTGGGCCGAGGTGATCACGTCCTGGTGCCGCCGGATCAGCTCGCCGACGCCCGCGCCGGCCGCCGCGCCCGCCACCAGGTGCACCGGCACCGACCGGTCGGCGAACTCCGACAGCACCTCGTCCACCTCGTGCCACGGCTCGTCGGCGGCGGGCAGCCGGCACCACATGACCTGCAGGTACTCCGTCAACGGTCGCCACGTGCCGGGCAGGTCGCCGTGCCGGCCCACGCCGGCCGGGTCGAGCACGACCACGGCCGGCGCGTCGGGCGGTCCCGACCACACCACCGACGGGCCTTCGCTCCTGGGTTCGGCGTCCATGCGGCTACACCTCCACTACGGCGGGTTCCACGCAGTAGACGGTGTATGCCGATCGGATGACCGGTTGTGCGACGTTGCGCACCCGCACACCGCCGGGCGTCATGCCGTGCTCGTTGCCGAAGTGCGCGTGCCCGTGCACGGCCAGGTGGGTGTTGTTCGCGTCGATCGCCTCACCCAGCAGGTACGAGCCGAGGAACGGGTAGATCTCCGGCGGCTCGCCGCGCAACGTGTCCGGCACCGGCGCGTAGTGCGTCAACGCGACCTTGACGTCGGTGTCGAGGCGGCCGAGCGCGGCCCGCAGCGAGTCGGCGATCTCGGTGGTGTGCCGGATGAACGCCTTCATCTCCGGCTCGCCGAACGCGCTGCCGCACTTGCCCGCGAACCCGCCGCCGAAGCCCTTCACCCCGGCGACGCCCAACGTGTGGCCGTTCACGTCGATGGTGGTGGTGTCGCCCTCCAGCACGGTGATGCCCGCGTCGCGCAGCACCGCCGACACCTCGTGCGGCTTGTCGTCGTGGTGGTCGTGGTTGCCCAGCACCGCGACCACGGGCACGGGCAGCCCGCCGAACTCGTCGGCCACCACCCGCGCCTCGGACACCGTGCCGTGCCGGGTCAGGTCGCCCGCCAGCAGCAGCACGTCGGCGCAGTCACCGAGCTCCTCCAGCGCGGGCCGCAGCCGGCCGCGCGCGTCTTCGCCCAGGTGCACGTCACCCACCGCGGCGATGCGGATCATCGAAGCTCCTCTCGGCCGACCGGGGCTTCGGACGGCACCACCTTCACGTCGTCGAGCACGGTCAACTCCGGGGCCACGTCGTGGATCACGGCTTCCAGCTCGGCGCGGCGCTCGGGGCTGGCCACGTCACCGGACAGCAGCACGTGGTCGCCCCGCACGGTGACCCGCACGCCCAGCTCGGTGGTGCGCGGGTCCTCGGCCAACGCCTGGCGCAGCCGGGCGGCGAGGTATTGCTCTGCGGTCATCGGGCGCTCCTGGTCAGCGGGGTGGGCAGGAGGTCGAGGCGTTCGACCAGCACGAGGAACGCCTCGGCGTACGGCGAGTGCTTGGTCGCCTCGCGGACGCGCTCCCAGTCGATCTGCTCGCGCAGCGCGCGGGCGAACGGCAGCAGCTCGCTGAAGTCGCAGCGGTGCCCGTCGAGGACGAGCAGCTTGCCGATCAGCACCTCGGTGGCGGGCATGACGGGGAGCACGACGGAGCCCACCTGCAGCTCCTCCGCGCGCGAGAGCGTCTCGTCGGTCACCGGGACCTCGTTGGGCCGGAACAGCAGGTCCACCAGCGAATCGCCGTCGTAGACCTTCAGCAGCCAGTCCTCCGGTGGCGTCGCGGCACGCATGCCGGCCGCGACGAGCGCGCTCACCGCCTCGCTGGCGTCTTGTTCGCGCACCAGGATGTCCACGTCGTGTTCCGTCGCCGGTCCGCCTCTGGCGTACACCGCACACCCGCCCGCCAACGCGAACGGGATCTCGTGCCCGCGCAGGGCCTTGGCCACCTTGGTCAACGTGCGCAGCAACTCGTCTTGGACACCGCTCATGCGTGGTGACTACCCGTACGGCTGCCGCTTCACACGGCTGTGGGTAGCGCCGTCCACACGGGGTAGTCCACCCGGTATGACTGCCACACCGCCCGACCCGGACCCGGCCCGCACGCCCGGTCTGGAACCCGGTGGCGGGGTCGCGCCCGGCGAGACGCCGCCCGACTCCGGCCAGACCTCCGGCCTGTCGCACCCGCAGCCGATGCCGTCCCGACGCGGCCCGATCATCACGCTGGTGGCCGTGCTGCTCATCACCGCGTTGACGGTGGCGTTCGTGGTGGCGCAGGTGATGGGGTGGACGAACCTGTTCGCGGGTTCCTGACCTTCAGGGCCTCAGCGGCGGGCTCGGCGGCAGGCCCTCCTTGCGGGCCAGGCCGTCGAGGAGCTGCCGGAGGGTGTCGCGCGCGTTGTGCCGGGGCGTCCAGCCCAGCCGGGCGAACGCCTTGGTCGCGTCCAGCAGCGGCACGGTGAGGGCCAGGTCGACCCAGCCGTGCGAGGTGGGTTGCAGGCGCAGCCGCCAGGTGATCCGCGCGGCGGTGCGCAGGGCGGCCGGCGGGATCGGCACGTGCCGGGTGCGCATGACCTCCGCGAGCACCTGCGGCGTCACGACCGGCTCCGAGACCAGGTTGTACGCGCCCTCCGCGCGGGTGGCGAGGATCTTGGCGACGGCGTCGGCCACGTCGTCGGCGTGCACGAACTGGAGCACCATCGTGCGCGGCAGGGGCAGGACGGGCAGCCGGACCCGGAACAGGGCGTGCGGGACGAGCCGGCCGAGGAAGTACCGCTTGATCTCGGCGGCGGCGTCCGGTTGCAGGATCAGGCCGGGGCGCACGCGGGTGACGGCCAGGTGCGGGTGCTCGCGCTCGACCTGGTCGAGCAGGTGCTCCACGGCTGCCTTGTGCCGGCTGTAGTAGGAGTCCGAGAGGCCGTCGGTCGGCCAGGTCTCGTCCACGGTGCCGTTCTTCGAGGCGGGCGAGTACGCGCCGACCGACGACATGTGCACCAGGTGCGGCACGCCCGCCTTCGCGGCGGCGGTGAACACGCGGTCGCTGCCGGCGACGTTCGTGCGGTACAGGAGGCGCTCGTCGTGGCCGGGTTGGATGCGCCAGGCGAGGTGCACGACGGCGTCGGCGTCG
Organism: Saccharothrix sp. S26; assembly: GCF_021390395.1. Lineage (GTDB taxonomy): Bacteria > Actinomycetota > Actinomycetes > Mycobacteriales > Pseudonocardiaceae > Actinosynnema. The sequence goes on along the minus strand of NZ_JAJUWT010000010.1, from coordinate 316,511 downwards.
CGGAACGCCTCCGCGAGCGGTTCCTCCGCGCCGTCGCGGCTGATGTCGACCGGCGTCCACGTGATGGTGTCGTAGGGCGGTTCGACGCGCGGGCCCCGGCGGGAGATGCCGTGCACGGTCATGTCCGGTTCGTCGGCGAGACGGCGCACCAGGGCGGTGCCCAGATTGCCGGTGGCGCCGGTGACGACGATCCTCATGGCGGACGGGTACCCGCGCGGGCCGGGTGCGACACGGGGAGGTCGGCGTGTTCGAGGCGGCGGGGTGGGGGTTGCTGGCCGGGTCGGCGCTGCTGCTGGGTGCGCTCGTGGGCTATCTGGCGCGGGTGCCGCGGGGCGTGGTGGCCGCCGTGATGGGGTTCGGCAGCGGCGTGCTGATGTCGGCGGTGTCGTTCGATTTGATCGACGAGGCGCACGAGCTGGGCGGGCTGCTGCCCACGGCGTGCGGTGCCGCGCTCGGCGCGGTGGTCTACACGGCGGCGAACGTGGCGCTGGCCAAGCGGGGCGCGCGCCACCGCAAGCGGTCGGGCGGGTTGCAGCCGTCGGAGTCGGAGCAGGCCGGGTCGGGCACGGCGATCGCGGTGGGCGCGCTGCTGGACGGCATCCCCGAGTCGGTGGTCATCGGGGCGAGCCTGCTCAGCGGTGGCGGGGTGAGCGTGGTGACCGTGGCGGCGGTGTTCATCAGCAACGTGCCGGAGGGGTTGTCGTCGGCGGCGGGCATGCGGCGGGCAGGCCGGTCGCGGCGGTACGTGTTCAGCCTGTGGATCTCGATCGCCGTGGTGAGCGGCCTGGCGGCGATGGCGGGCTACGGCCTGCTGGCCGACGCCCCGCCGCAGTGGCTGGCCGGCATCACGGCGTTCGCGGGCGGCGCGATCCTGTCGATGGTGGCCGACACCATGATCCCGGAGGCGTTCGACGACGCCCACCTGCTGGTCGGCCTGGTGACGGTGGCCGGCTTCCTGAGCGCGTTCGCCCTGTCCAAAGCCTGACGCGACGACCGGCTCAGCCGCTCGACGGCGGCGCCGGGATCGGCGACCTGGCCAGCGCCCGCGCCACGGCGTGCAGGTTGGCCGCCATCGCTTCGCCCGTGCTGCGGGACCACTCGTGGCCGTGGACGGTGTCCGGGTAGTCCGGGCCGGGGCCCGGCCCCATGTTCCAGTAGGTCCACGACTGGCCGGGGATGGTGTAGCCGATGTCGACCAGCGCGCCGGACACCTCGCTGATCACGTGGTGCGCGCCGTCCTCGTTGCCGGTCACCACGACGCCCGCCACCCGGTTGTAGGCGACCGGTCGACCGTCGGCGTCCTGCTCGGAGATCATCGCGTCCATCCGCTCGATCACGCGCTGCGCGACCGACGACGGGTGGCCCACCCAGGTCGGCGTGGCGATGACCAGGATCTCGGCGGCGAGCAGCTCGTCGTGCAGCATCGGCCACTCGTCGCCCTCGCCCAGGTCGGTGACGACCCCCGGCGGCACGTCGTGGTCCACCACCCGGAACGCCCGCACCTCGACGCCGCGTCCCTCCAGCGCCTTGACCACGACGTCGGCCAGCAGTTGCGTGTTGGACCGGTCGGGCGACTTCTTCAGCGTGCAGTTGAGCACCACGGCCTTCATGGCGGGCACCTCCGCTTCCGGTCGGCCACCTGGTCGGCTACCCCCGGTGGGCCGGAAAATGCGTTGCCGACCCGGCCGCCGGGTGGCCAGGCTCGGGGCATGGTCGACATCCCCGACGGACGCGCCGGCATCGACGCCGGGCTCGTGCGCCGCCTGGTCGCGCGCCAGTTCCCGCGGTGGGCCGGGCTGCCGGTCAGACCCGTCGAGGTCGACGGGTGGGACAACCGCACGTACCGGCTGGGCGACGACATGACGGTGCGCCTGCCGACCGCCGAGGGCTACGCGCCCGCCGTGGAGAAGGAGCACCGGTGGCTGCCCGTGCTCGCGCCGTCGCTGCCGGTGCCCGTGCCGGTGCCGCTGGCCCTGGGCGAGCCCGGTGAGGGCTACCCGTTCCGGTGGTCGGTCCGGCGCTGGTTGGACGGGCGCACGGCGTCACCGGACCGGGTGGACGACCTGGCCGGGTTCGCGGTCTCGATCGCCGACTTCATCCGCGCGCTGCACCGCGTCGACGCGTCGGACGGGCCGGAGGCGGGTGCGCACAGCTTCTACCGGGGCGCGTCGCCGGGCCACTACGACGACGGGACGCGGCGGGCGCTGGCCGTGGTGGAGGGGCAGGTCGACACGGCGCGGGCGGCGGCGGTGTGGGAGGACGCGCTGGGCGCGCCGGAGTGGTCCGGGCCGCCGGTGTGGTTCCACGGCGACATCGCGAGCGGGAACCTGCTGGTCGATGGCGGGAAGCTGGTCGCGGTGATCGACTTCGGCACGTCCGGCGTCGGCGACCCGGCCTGCGACCTGGTGATCGCGTGGACGATGTTCTCGGGTGAGAGCAGGCGGGCGTTCCGCGAGGCGGTCGGGTTGGACGACGCGACGTGGGCGCGGGCGCGGGGATGGGCGTTGTGGAAGGCCCTGATCACGCTCGCGAGCGGCGACGAGGACGCGCGGCGGGTGGTCGAGGAAGTGCTCGGGGACGCCCCCTGACCAGCGGGGAAGGGGCCCCGGAAGCGGAGGCCCCTTCCCGACGGGTACGTCCCTACCGGTTGACGGTCAGGTCGCGGGCGGCGGCGTAGCGCTCCCGGACCCACGGGGTCGGGTCGGCCTCGACCGAGGTCGACGCCAGTTCCGACCACAGCGGCGGGGTGTCCGCCCCGCCGACCGCCCACGCCGCCTGCCTGGCCGCGCCGTCGGCCACGTACTCGCTCGGCGACGGCACCACGACCGGGCAGCCGAACACCGCGGGCGCGAGCCGCTGGACGGCGGGCATGCGGGCCCCGCCGCCGATCAGCAGCACCCGCGTGACCGGCATGCCCAGCGCCCGCAACGCGTCGATCGCGTCCGCCAGGCTGCACAGCAGGCCCTCGACCGCGGCGCGCGCCAGGTGCGCCGGGGTCATGGTGTCCAGCCGCATGCCGTGCAGCGCGCCGGTGGAGTCGGGCTTGTTCGGCGTCCGCTCCCCCTCCAGGTACGGCACGAGCACCAGCCCGTCGGCGCCCGCGGGCGCGCTCAGGGCCAGGTCGGACAGGTCCGCCAGGTCGACCCCGAGCACCGACGACGTCGCCGTGAGCACCCGTGACGCGTTCAGGGTGGCCACGAGCGGCAGGTGGCCGCCCTCGGCGTCGGCGAACCCGTTGACGATGCCGGTGCCGTCGGTGACCGGGCTCGTCCGGCGCGCGAACGCCGTGCCGGACGTGCCGATGGACACCACCACGTCACCCGGCTGGGCCTGCACGCCCAGGGCCGCCGCCGCGTTGTCGCCCGCGCCCGCGCCGAACCGGCCGCCGACCAGCTCCGCCGGGCCGACCACGCGCGGCACGGCGACGACCTTGCCCAGCGCCAGCTCGAGCAGGTCCGGCCGGTAGTCCTCCGTGGACGGGGACCAGTAGCCCGTGCCGCTGGCGTCGCTGCGGTCGGTGGTCAGCGCGTCCAGCGACGTGGCGCCGGACAGCTTCCACGTCAGCCAGTCGTGCGGCAGGCAGACCGCCGCCGTGCGGGCGGCGGACTCCGGCTCGTTGGTCGCGAGCCACCGCAGCTTGGTCACGGTGAGCGAGGCGACCAGCACGCTGCCGACCGCGTCCGCCCACTTGTCCGGACCGCCCAGCTCGGTGGTGAGCTCGACCGCCGCCGCCGCGGAACGGGTGTCGTTCCACAGCAGCGCCGGCCGCACGACCTCACCGGACTCGTCGAGCGTCACCATGCCGTGCTGCTGCGCGGCCACCGACACGGCGGCCACGTCGTCCAGGCCGCCCGCGTCCGCGATGGCCGTCTGGAGGGCGTCCCACCAGGCGGAGGGGTGCACCTCGGTGCCCGCCGGGTGCGTCGCCCGCCCTTGTCGCACAAGGGCGCCGGTGTCCGCGTCGCGGACCACAACCTTGCAGGACTGGGTGGACGAGTCGACGCCCGCGACGAGCGCCATCAGCGCGCGCCCAGCAGGTGCTCGGTCGCCAGCTGCGCCAGGCGCACGAACCCGAAGCCGCGCTCGGCGGCGGTCGACGCGGCGAAGTCCTCGTCGGCCTTGAGGAAGTCCGCGATCGACTCGCCCTCGTTCAGGGTCGACTCGCCCAGCTCGTACACGCCGCTGTACTTCAGCGCCTCCTGCACCTCGGGGTCGGCGCGGAACGCCGCCGCCCGCTCGCGCAGCAGCTTGTAGGTGCGCATGTTGGCCGCGGCGCTCTCCCACACGCCGTCGAAGTCCTCGGTGCGCAGCGGCTTGTAGTCGAAGTGCCGGGGGCCGTCGTAGCCGCCGTTCTCCAGCAGGTCGACCAGGAAGAACGCGGACAGCAGGTCGCCCTGGCCGAACACGAAGTCCTGGTCGTAGCGCGGGCCCTTCTGGCCGTTGAGGTCGATGTGGAACAGCTTGCCCTGCCACAGCGCCTGGCCGATGCCGTGCACGAAGTTGAGGCCCGCCATCTGCTCGTGGCCGACCTCGGGGTTCACGCCGAACAGCTCGTGGTGCTCCAGCGTCGAGATGAACGCCAGGGCGTGCCCGATCGTCGGCAGCAGGATGTCGCCGCGGGGCTCGTTGGGCTTGGGCTCCAGCGCGAAGCGGAAGCCGTAGCCCTGGTCGACCGAGTACTGCGCGACCGTGTCCACGGCCTCGCGGTAGCGGTCCAGGGCGGAGGCGACGGGCTTGCCCGCGTCGACCTCGGAGCCCTCCCGGCCACCCCACATGACGATGGTCTGCGCGCCGAGCTCGGCCGCGAGCTCCAGGTTGCGCAGCACCTTGCGCAGCGCGAACCGGCGCACCGAGCGGTCGTTGCTGGTGAAGCCGCCGTCCTTGAACACCGGGTGGGTGAACAGGTTGGTGGTCACCATGGGCACGACCAGGCCGGTCTCGTCCAACGCCGCGCGGAACGCGGAGACCCGCTTGGACGCCTCCGCGGCGTCCGCGCCGAACGGCACCAGGTCGTCGTCGTGGAACGTGACGCCCCACGCGCCGAGTTCCGCGAGCTTGCGCACCGCGAGCGGCACGTCCAGCGGGGGGCGGGTCGCGTCGCCGAACGGGTCGCGACCCGGCCAGCCGACCGTCCACAGACCGAAGCTGAACTTGTCCACGAGGACACCTCCAATAAGTTTGATGCCTGAACTTATCGCACTCAGCCGCTACGATCCAGTGGTGTCCAGACCGCAGCCCGCGAGCCAGCACACCGTGCGACGGCACAACTCCGCACTGGTGCTCGACGCCATCGCCGAGGCACCCGGCTCGTCGCGCGCGGCCGTGGCCGCCCGCACCGGCCTCACCAAGGCGACCGTGTCGAGCCTCGTCGACCGGATGATCGGCGCGGGGCTCGTCGCCGAGGGCGAGGCGGAGGCCAGGACCGGCCCCGGGCGGCGCGGCACGGCGTTGCACCTGTCCCCCACCGGCCCGCACGGGCTCGGCGTGGAGATCGGGGTCGACTACCTGGCCACGTGCCTGGTCGACCTCACCGGACGGGTGCGGGCGCGGTGGCTGCGCCCCGGCGACAATCGTGCCTCCAGCCCCGCCCGGGTGCTGGCCAAGGTGGCGGCGGCGGTGCGCACGGCGGCGAAGCACGACGTGCCGATCGGCGGGGTGGGCGTGGCCGTGCCCGGTCTGGTGGAGGTGGCGGGCGGGTCGCTGCGGCTCGCGCCGAACCTGGGCTGGCGCGAGGTGGACATCCGGGGCGAGCTGACCCGCCGGCTGGCGCTGGACGTGCCGGTGCTGGTGGGCAACGAGGCGAACTTGGCCGCGTTGGCCGAGCTGTGGCACGGGGACGTGGCGGCGGACTTCCTGCACATCTCGGGTGAGATCGGCATCGGCGCGGGCATCGTGGTGGGCGGTGCGCTGTTCGAGGGCGTGTCCGGGTTCGGCGGCGAGATCGGGCACCTGTCGGTCGACCCGCGCGGGCCAGCGTGCGCGTGCGGGTCGCGGGGGTGCCTGGAGCGGCTGGCCGGGCAGGACGAGATCGTGCGCGCGGCGGGCGTGACGGGGGTGGACGAGCTGCTGGCCCGGCTGGCGGCCGGTGATCGCGCGGCCACGACGGCGGTGCGTTCGGCGGCGCGGTGGTTGGGCGTGGCGCTGTCGGGCGCGGTGAACCTGCTGGACCTGCCGACCGTGGTGCTGGGCGGCACGTACGCCCGGCTGGAGCCGTGGTTGCAGGAGCCGTTGCACGCGGAGCTGGACCGTCGGGTGGTCAGCGCCGAGTGGTCACCCGTTCGGGTGGTGGCGTCGTCGTTGGGCGCGGAGGCCGCGATGCGTGGCGCGGCGACCACCGCCGTCCGCGCGATCCTGGCCGACCCCGACCCCTACGTGACGTCCGTGCTGTCCTGAACGTTCAACTCGGGTGTTCCGAACGTAGGACACACGCGTCCTGAACGTAGGACTCTCGCGCGAGTCCTACGTTCAGGTCGCGCGTGTCGAACGCTCAGGCACCCCGAGTTGACCGTTCAGGACGGCCAGGAGCGCCTGGTAGGTGTGGGCTGGGTCACCTTCCACGGAGGGGATCACGTGGGGTGAGCGGGCGGTGATGATCCGTTGCAGGTTGTCGTACATCGCCGACAGCTCGGCCGGGGTCGCCTGGACGGTGCCGCGCTCGGTGAAGCGGCGGATCGCGTTGTCCTCGGAGTCGAGCAGGACGACCTCGTAGTACGGCACGTCCAGCTCGGCGGCCAGGGCGGACAGGCGGTCCAGGAACTCCGGGCGGCCCAGGAACTGGGGCACGATCACGTCGTGGCCGGACGTCAGGTGCACGCGGGCGGCGGCGATGGCGATGTCACGCGCCAGCCGGCCCGCCTCGCCGAGGTCGCCGGCGATCAGGTCGCGCACCCGGTCCACGTCCAGCGCCAGCGCGGGCGGGTGGTCCTCGGCGTAACGGCGGGCGATGGTCGACTTCCCGCACCCGGGCGGACCGTTCAAGGCGATCAAACGCGGCATCCCACCCAGAGTAGCCGGACGCTCACGCGAGCGAACCGCAGGCCACGCCAGTGAGACCCACGTCGAACCCCTGACCAGCGCAAAGGCACCACTCCCCCGGTCGTCGGAGCCACCGCGAGCGGGCACGTGCCGGCGGAACGCCCCGACCCGCTTCACCCGAATGCAGTCACCCGAAGAGGCCACGCCGGGGGCGCTCGTCTGACAGCCTGGACGGCACGTTTGTCGGTGCGGACAATCGTCGTGAGACGCCAGGGGGTGGACCGGTTGCCGCGTGGAGAGCGCCCGTTGGACGTCGGCGACAGCCCGTTGCTCAGGTTCGCCGCCGACCTCAGGGCGCTGCGGGACAAGGCGGGCGGGCACAGCTACCGGCAGCTCGGCGCGCGGGCCCACTACTCGGCGACCACGCTGTCCGACGCGGCGGGCGGCCGCAAGCTGCCCACGCTCGCGGTGACGCTGGCCTACGTGCGCGCCTGCGAGGGCGACGTGGCCGAGTGGGAGGACCGCTGGCGGCAGGTCGCCGCGGAGGTGCTGCCCGGCTCCGGGCCGGCCGCCGACGAGGGCCACCCGCCGTACGCGGGCCTGGCCGCCTACGGCACCGAGGACGCCGAGTGGTTCTTCGGCCGCGACCACCTGCTGGACGACCTGGAGCAGCGCATCGCGCACCGCCGGTTCGTCGCGGTGTTCGGCGCGTCGGGCGCGGGCAAGTCCTCGCTGCTGCGCGCCGGCCTGGTGCCGCGGATGACCGGCCGGGTCGTGGTCACCTCGCCCAGCGAGACCGCCGACCCCGACCTGGACGTCGACCTGCTGATCGTGGACCAGTTCGAAGAGGTCTTCACGCTGTGGCCGGACGCCGACCGGCGCGCCGGCTACATCGACGCCCTGCTGACGTCCCGCTGCAAGGTCGTCATCGGCGTGCGGGCCGACTTCTACGGGCACTGCGCGCAGCACCCGGCGCTGGTGGAGGCGCTGACCGACGGCCAGTTGCTGCTCGGGCCGATGGGCCCGGAGGAACTGCGCCAGGTGATCATGCAGCCCGCCGTGAAGGCGTCGTGCACGGTCGAGACGGCCCTGGTGTCACGCCTCATCGCGGACGCCACCGGCCAGCCCGGCGTGCTGCCGCTGATGTCGCACGCGTTGCTGGAGACCTGGCGGCGGCGGCGCGGCACCACGTTGACGCTGGCCGGCTACGAGGCCGCGGGCGGCATCCAGCACGCCATCGCGCAGACCGCCGAACGCACCTACACGTCGCTGGAACGGCACCAGCGCGCGTTGGCGCGGCAGGTGTTCCTGCGGCTCACCGCACTGGGCGACGGCACCGAGGACACCAAGCGGCGGCTGCCGCGCGTCGAGCTCGACCACGACGTGGACGTCGACGTGGTGCTGGACCGGCTCGCGCACGCCCGGCTGCTCACCCTCGACCGCGACAGCGTGGAGATCGCGCACGAGGCGCTGATCCGCTCGTGGCCGCGGCTGCGCGGCTGGCTCGCCGAGGACCGCGACGGCCTGCGCACGATGCGCCGGCTCACCGAGGCCGCCGCCACCTGGGAGTCCCTGGGCCGCGACCCGGACGCCCTGTACCGGGGTTCGCGGCTGGACACCGCGGTCGAGTGGACCCAGCGCGACGGCGTGCGCACGAGCGCCCAGGAGCGCGACTTCCTCGCCGAGAGCCTCCAGGCACGCGACCGGGAACGGCTGCTCGCCCACCGGCGCACCCGCAGGCTGCGCCAGCTCGTGGCGCTGCTGGCCGTGCTGCTCGTGTTCGCCGGCACGGCCGTGGTCCTCGCGATCACCGCGCAGAAGGAGGCCGCGGCGGGCTGGAAGTCGTCGGCCGCCTGGTACGTGGCCAACCAGTCGCAAAGCCTGCGCAGCAGCGACCCGCAGCTGGCCGACCAGCTCGCCATCGCCGCGCACGACCTCAGCCCGAACGACGAGACGCGCAACGGCGTGCTCAGCGCGCGGGCGGCGAGCGAGCTCAACGTCGCCGCCCGCGCGGCCTTCGCCTCCGCCCAGGCGCTCAGCCCGGACCTCGAACCGCGGCAGCCGCACGAGAGGGCGCCCTCGCACCCGATCGGACCCGCCGACGAGACGGTGACCTCGATCGCCGTCAACGACGCGGGCCAGGCATTCAGCACGACGTTGACCGACGAGCTGGCGAAGGTCTGGGACGTCACCGACCTGACCCCGGAGGTCACGCACACCTTCGACTTCCCGGTGGAGCGGATCGCGCTCGACCCGGCCCGCGCCCGCACCCTGGTCACCGTGTCGAACACGTTCGCGATCACGGTGTGGGACTGGTCCGACCCGGCCCACCCGGTCGAGGGCGCGCACCTGACCGGCGACCACCCGCGGCCGGTCGCCGGCGTCGTGCACAGCCCGGACGGCCAGGTCGTGGTGACCTTCGACGTCATGGGCGCGGCGCGGCTGTGGGACGTGACCGACCCGAAGCGACCAAACCTGGTCGTGGAGCTGGACATCGCGGGCGACCTCACCGCGGCGGCCCTGTCGCACGACCACCGCACGCTGGCGCTGGGCACCGGCAAGGGCGAGGTCCGGCTCTACGACGTGACGGACCGGTCCAAGCCCGCCGAGCTGTGGTCGGGCAAGGCTCACCGGGGCGCGATCCAGGCGCTGGGCTTCCACCGGCTCGGCGACGCGCTGGCCACCGTCGGGGCGCAGGACAAGGTGGCCTTGTGGGACGTGTCGGACCCGCGGCGGCCGGTGGAGCGCGGCCGGATCAACGGGCTCACCCAGGGCGTCTACGCGGTGGGCTTCGGCGACACCGCGACCAGCGTGGTGACGTCGAAGTCGAACGGCACCACGCGGTCCTGGGAGTTCGACTTCGCCACGGCGGTGCGCGAGATGTGCGCCGGCGTCACGACCCACATCACCCGCGAGGAGTGGCAGCAGTACGTCGGCGCGCTGGAGTACCGCCGACCGTGCCGTTGATTGGCGGGCGGGCGCGGGCGAGCCGATAATCACGGCGTGACCATGCCGCGTGACGACGACCGGACCGAAGCGCTGCCGACGAGCCCGATCCCGGACGGACCACCCGCGGTCGGTCCACGTGGGGACGACCCGGGTGTGCACGGGCCGGGCGCGGTCGAGCCGTCGGTGGTCGGCGCGCCGGAGCGCAAGGCCGCACCCCGGGCCAAGTTGAAGCCGACCAGGATCAGCGGCACGTGGGTCGCGGTGCTGGCCTCGATCGTGGTGCTGATCGTGTTGCTGGTGTTCATCCTGCAGAACCTGACCGACGCCACGATCCACTTCCTCGGCGCGTCGGGCACGCTGCCGCTGGGCGTGGCGCTGCTGTTCGCGGCGATCGCGGGCGCGATCCTGGTGGCCCTGGTCGGCGCAGCCCGGATAATGCAGCTGCGCCGCCAGGCCAAACGAGGGCTGCGCTAGAACGTCCCCGGTACTCAGCCCGAGGAACAGGACCTACCGTTCAGCGTGAAGCCGGTGGGTGCGACGTTGCTGCCCTGCCAGCTCGCCTGGAATCCGAAGTCCACCGAGCCGCCCGCTGCGATGGTCCCGTTCCAGCCCTCGTTGGTCACCGTCACGGCGGCGCCGTTCTGCGACGCCTTGCCGTTCCAACTGTTGATGATCTTCTGGCCGTTCGCGAACGACCAGCCGAGGCTCCAGCCCGTGAGGGCGGTGGCACCCCGGTTGGTGATCTTCACCGACGCGGTGAAGCCACCTCCCCACTGGCTGGCGACCTGGTACCGCACCGCGCAGCCGGGTGGCGGCTGGTCGGTGATCGTGGTCGTGGTCGTCCCAGTGGTGGTCGTGGTGGTTGTTGTGGTGGTGGTCGTCGTGCTGGTCGGCGACGTGTCCGTGGGGTGCGTGCCGGTGTTGCTGGTGCCCCCGCTGGGCTCCGCGACGAGGATGCCCCGGCCGTTGGTGCCCAGGTAGACGCGGCCGTAGACCCGCGGGTCGCCGGTGATGGCCTCGCCCATGTTCCCGTACTGGTGGGCGTCGTCGTTGATGCGGACCCAGTGGGCCGCCTCGTCGTCGGACCGGTAGACGCCGGTCTTGCCGTCGATGGTCAGCACCGCGTACAGCGCGGGGTAGGGCTTCTCCAGCGCGCCCTTGCCGAAGCCGATGTTGACTCCCGACGTGACACCGGACAACGCGGTGACGGTCTTGCCCGCGTCGGTCGAGCGGAACAAACCGCCCTCGCCGACCAGCCACAGGTGGCCCTCGTGCCCGGGCACGGCGTGCAGCTTGGCCACGTCGGCGGTGGCGGCGGCGGTGAACGTCGCGCCGCCGTCCGTGCTGACGTAGACGGTGTCGTTGGCCAGGCCGTAGAACTTGCTCGGGTTCACCCGGTCGGACTCGACCACCGCGCCCGCCGGGATGCCGGCCGACGGCGACCACGAGTTGCCGAAGCCCACCGAGTAGTGCACCGCCGCGCCGGCCGGGCTCCACACGAACCGGCTGCCGTCCGCCGCCGCGGCGACCGTGCCACCGCCGGTGACGCCGCCGGGCTCGCTGCCGGCGAACCAGTTCGCGCCGCCGTCGGTGGAGAACGCCACGCGCGGCGAACCGTCCACGTTGCCGGAGCGGACCACCACCGACGGGTTCTTCTCGGCGAAGTCCAGGCTCGTGGTCGTGGTGAAGTTGGGCTGGAGGAACATCATCGACGGCACCTTGGCCAGGTCGGTGTGCCGGAACCCGCCGATGTCACCGAGGCCGCTGAGCAGCGGCGCGCCCGTGGGCGGGCTGATCAGGTCGAGCACCGCGGTCTCCTCCAGCCCCGCGGCGGTCGGCTTGATCGTGATCTGGCCGCCGGCGTCCCACTTCAGCAGGTCCGTGGTGCCGTAGACGGTCGCGCCCGTGCCGTACAGCATCCGGTTGGAGTCGAACGGGTCGATCTCCAGCGACTCGACCATCCAGCCCAGCTTGGGCGTGGTCTCCGGCGGCTGCGGGTTCGCGCCCCAGCTCAGCCACGGCGAGGAGCTGATGTCCATCTTGTAGCGGAAGCTGCGTTCGGGGTAGCTGGTGAAGTCCCAGGCCCGCGTCCACGTCGCGCCGCCGTCCGTGCTGCGGAACAGGATGATGTCGGGCCACCAGGAGATCTGGGTGGCGACCATCAGCGTGTTGGGGTTCTGCCGGTCGATGGTCAGGCCGCTGTAGCCGAAGTAGGCGTCCGCGCTGGTCGACGGGACGGGGCTGATCCGCGTCCACGCGCCGGTGGCGGTGTCGTACTTCCACACGTCGCCCTTGCCGCCGTCGTACGGGCCGCCGGTGTCGCTGGTGGCCAGGTAGAGGAAGCCGCCCTTGGTGTCCAGCTCGCCCTGGTGGGCGATGTAGCCGGTGGGCTGGCCGGCGAGCCGTGACCAGGTCGCGCCCGCGTCCGTGCTGCGGTAGACGGTGTTCTCCTTGTCGGCCACGCCGACGTAGATGGTCTTGGTGGGGCTGCCCGCGGTGGAGGAGCGCGGGTCGTAGGTCACCCAGACCACGCCCTGGATGTCGTTGCCGTAGCCGTTGGCGTCGTTGGGGTCGGCGACGTAGTTGCCGGGGTTGGGGAAGCTCGCCACCTGGGTCCACGTGACGCCGCTGTCCGTGCTGCGCCACAGGCCCTTGCCGCTGGGCGCGCCGAAGTACAGCACCCGGCCGTCGTTGGGATCGACGGACAACCGCTCACCCATGCCGCGGCCGGGCATGTTGCCGCCGACCTTGAACGGCAGCTCGGTGCGCTGCCAGGTCTTGCCGCGGTCGGAGGAGCGCAGGATCGCGCCGTTGTTGGGGTCCCAGCTGTTGGTGTACATGCCGACGGCGGCGTAGACCTTGTCGGCGTTCTTCGGGTCCGGCGCAATGCTCGCCACGCCGTTGTAGCCCCACTTGTCCCAGCCGACCCAGTCGAGCAGCGGGATCCAGCGGCCGGCCGCCTGGTCCCACCGGTACGCGCCGCCGATGTCGGTGCGCGCGTAGATCAGGTCCTTCTCGGCCGGGCTGAACACGATGCCGGGCACGAACCCGCCGCCCGCGATCTCGACGTTGCGCCAGTTGTGCGGCTGCGCGGGCACGGCGGCGGCCGTGGCGGTGGGTGAGGCGGGACCGGCCACGGCGGTGACCAGGACGACGCCGAGTGCGGCCAGGGCCGCGGTGGTCAGTGCGAGAAGCCGTTTCATGGCTCCACTCCCCAGACTCGTGACTGGACCCACCCGGACCCGCCACCCACGGCCGAGCCCGTGGGGGAGGTGACGTGCGGGTGGCTGTCGGCCCCGCGGACCGGGCCGGTGGGCAGGGCGAGGACGGCACACGACGAGAGCCCGACCGGTGCGGTGGCGCGCGGAAAGGACTCGGTCGGCCCGGTGGCGCGCGACCAGAACCCGGTCGGCCGGGTAGCGCGCGACGAGAACCCGACCGGCCCAGTGGCAGCCACAGAGGGCGCAGACCAGGCTCGCCCGATCACGGCACCCGACGAAAACCCGGTTGGCGCAGTGGCGGTGGCGCGCGGTGCGGTTTCCGGTGGCGCGGGGACAAGTTCCGTTCCGCTGGCGGCTGAGGCCGCGGGTGGGTGGTCCGATGCGGCCGGGTGGGTCAGAGCGCGGTGCGGCGAGAGGCGGAGTGGCCGGTGGGCCGGTGGACGCGGGAGCCGGTTCGGTGCCGACCCGAGGCGCGCGGCTCCCCCGTGGCCCGGCGGGGCGGTGGCCGCCGTGAGCGGGGTGCGTCGGGCCATCGGGCTGCGCTCCTTTGCGCGGGCGGGGTGGGAGGAGGCGGTGGGCGAGAGGGATCCGCCTCCCCCCTGGCTCGTCGAGTCAGGGGGTCGTGGGGTCCGGGCCGTTACCAGTCCGGCAGACGTTCTGGGAGCGCTCCCAGAACGTGCAGGATTGGACGGTAGCCAGCTTGATCGGTCAGCGGCAAGGGGCCGAGTTACGCCATCCGAGTGAAGTGCGCTGCGTGATCACCGTCGGCGTGTCGAACCGGTCGAACCAGGCGTCGAATCGATTCGAAAACGCCGCGACCCGGACCGTGCGGCCCGGGTCGCGGCAGTCCTTCGAGATCGACTCAGGCGCTCGAACGGGTGACCATCGCCGTCGGCAGGAGCAGGAACGGCGGCAGGTTCTCCTCGCCCGCCAGCTCCGCCATGAGCCTCCACGTCATCGTGCGCCCCAGCTGCTCCACGTCCTGGCGGATCGTGGTCAGCGGCGGCACCGCGGTGGAGGCGATCATCAGGTCGTCGAACCCGACCACGGCCACGTCGTCGGGCACCTTCTTGCCGTGCGCGTGCAGGGTCTGCAACGCGCCCAGCGCCATGATGTCCGCGCCGACGAAGACCGCGTCCAGGTCCGGGGCCCGTTTGAGCAGGTCGGCCATGGCGGCCGCGCCGCTCTCCGGGGTGAAGTCGCCGTACGCGACGAGATCGGTGTCGAGCCGGGCCTGGCTCAGCCCGCGCTTCCAACCGGACAAACGGTCCATACCGACCGCCATGTCCCGCGGACCGGCGATGGTGGCGATCCGCTTGCGGCCCCGCGAGACCAGGTAGCGGGCCGCCTCCATGGCGCCGTTGAAGTTGTCCGAGTCCACATAGGGCACTCCACCGGCACCGAGGGGCCTGCCCCCGACCACCGTCGGCAGGCCCGCGTCGGCCAACGTCCGGGGCAGCGGGTCCTGGCCGTGCAGGCTGATCACCAGCACGCCGTCCACGTGGCCGCCGCAGAGGTAGTTGACCAGGTCCTGCTCGTCGCCCTCCTTGCTCATCATGAGGACGAGCTGGACCCGCTTGCCCGCGAGCTCGGCGTGCACACCGCGGAGCACGCCGGCGAAGAACGGGTCGGCCAGCACCCTGGCGCCCTGCTCGGACACGACCAGGGCGATGCAGTTGGCCCGGCTGCCCGCGAGCGTGCGGGCCGCCTGGTTCGGGCTGTACCCGAGCTTCCCGATGGCCTGGTGCACCGCCTCGCGCGCCCTCGAACTGACGTACGGCTCGCCGTTGATCACCCGGGAGACGGTCGACTTGGACACCCCGGCGGCGCGAGCGACCTCCTCCAGCCGGGTGTTGGGTCGTCGCGCCTTGGGTGGGTCAACGGCATCCGTCACGGAGCGACCGTCGCCGCGAGAGCGTTGCCACGGGCAACCTGCGAGTACCACATGGCGCTCATCTTAGGCGTCCGCACCTGGGTCTCGTAGTCGACATGCACGATCCCGAACCGCTTGGCGTAACCCTCGGCCCATTCGAAGTTGTCCATGAGCGACCACGCGAAGTAACCGCGCAGGTCGACACCCGCCTCGATGGCCGCATGCGCCGCCCGGAGGTGCGACTCGATGTAACCGAGGCGCTCGGTGTCGTGGATCGATCCATCGTCGTTGATGGAGTCGACGTACGCGGCACCGTTCTCGGTGACGTACAGCGGGATGCTGGGGTAGTCCTGGTGCACCCGCATGAGCACCTTGTAGAGGCCGTCCGGCTGCACCTCCCAGTCCATGTCCGTGCGGGGCAGGCCGCGGCTGGGGAACGAGACGTGCTCCGCGCCGACCCACGGCGAGCCGGTCGGGCGACGGCCGTTGTCCACGACCGGGGCCTCGGGCTCGGGGGTGTTGCTGACGAAGTGCTCGGCGTAGTAGTTCACGCCCAGCTGGTCCAGCGGCGCGGAGATGATCTCCAGGTCGTTCTCGCGGATGTGCTTGGAGAACCCGTAGGGCTCCAGGTCCTCCACGATGTCCGCCGGGTACTCGCCCTTGAACAGCGGGTCCAGGAAGATCCGGTTCTGCAGGCCGTCGAGCCGGCGCGCGGCGTCGAGGTCGCCCCGGTCCTCCGGGTTGGCCGGGATGATCGGGTACATGTTCAGCGTGATGCCGATCTTGGCGCTGGGCGCCTGGTCCCGGATCACGGAGGTGGCCAGCCCGTGCGCCAGCAGCAGGTGGTGCACGGCCGCGACGGCGGCCTCGGGCTCCTGGCGACCGGGCGCGTGCACGCCGGCGGCGTAGCTGAGCAGCGAGGAGCACCACGGCTCGTTGAGCGTGGTCCAGTTCTCCACCCGGTCGCCCAGCGCGCCGACGACCGACTCGGCGTACTCCGCGAAGCGGTACGCGGTGTCGCGGTTGGCCCAACCGCCCTCGTCCTCGAGGGTCTGCGGGAGGTCCCAGTGGTAGAGCGTCAGCCACGGGGTGATGTTGTTCTCGAGCAGCTTGTCGACCAGCCGGGAGTAGAAGTCCAGGCCGGGCTGGTTCACCGGACCGGCGTCGGGCCGGATGCGGGGCCACGCGGTGGAGAACCGGTAGGCGTGCAACCCGAGGTCGACCATCAGCTGGACGTCTTCGTCGACGCGGTGGTAGTGGTCGGCCGCGGGATCACCCGTGTCACCGCCCACCACCGCGCCGGGGATCTGGCAGAACGTGTCCCAGATGGACGCGGTGCGACCGTCCGCGGTGGTCGCGCCTTCGATCTGGAACGCCGCGGTCGCGGCGCCCCACACGAATCCCTCGGGAAAGGAAATCGACTCCACAGCTACCCCTTCACAGCACCCTGCATGATCCCGGCGACGATCTGCCGACCGAGTACGAGGAAGACGATCAGAATCGGGACCGTGGCCATGGTGGTCCCGGCGAGCACGAGCGTTTTGTCGACGTAGTAGCCGCTCTGCAACTTCTCCAGGGCGACCTGCATCGTCGGGTTGTCCGCGTTGAGCACGATCAGCGGCCAGAGGAAGTCGTTCCACGACATCATGAACGTGAAGATGCCCAGCATGGCGGCGGCCGGGCGCACCGCGGGCAGGCACACGTGCCAGAACGTGCGGATCATGCTGCACCCGTCCATGCGGGCCGCCTCGATCAGCTCGTCGGGCACGGCGTCGGCGATGTACTGGCGCATCCAGAACACGCCGAACGCGGTCACCAGGTTGGGCACGATGACCGCGCCGAGGGTGCCGGACCAGCCGTACTCCGCCATCACCATGTACAGCGGGATGATGCCGAGCTGGGTGGGCACGGCGAGCGTGGCGACCACGAACACCATCAGCGGACCGCGGCCCTTGAACCGCAGCTTGGCGAACGCGAACCCGGCCAACGTCGACAGCACGACCACCGAGACGGTGACCGTGCCGGAGACGATGACGCTGTTGCCCAGCGCCTTCCAGAACGGGATCGTGTCGAACACGCGCCCCGCGTTGACGAAGAACTGGCCGCCGGGCAGCAGGGGCGCCTCGGCGGTGAAGGTGGCGTCGTCGTGGCTGGCCACGAGGAACGACCAGTAGAACGGGAACGCCGACCCGAGGATGAACGCGATCAGGATCCCGTAGACGGTGAAGCCCGGGCGCCGCTCGGACAGCGACACCGACTTCGAGCGCCGGCGCTTGGCGGGTGTGGTCCCGCCCGCGGTCGGCGCCGGGCGATCGGTGATGGTGGCCATCACGCCTCCCCACTGGACGCGAGCCTGCGGGTGAGCAGGAAGTTGATCCCCGCGATCGCGATGATGACGATGAACAGGACCCAGGCCATCGCCGAGGCGTAGCCGAGGTCCTGGCTCTGGAAGCCTGCCTGGTACATGTAGAGCACGACCGTCTGGTACTGGTTGGTCGCGCCGCCGTTGGCGCCCGCCGAGGGCGAGAACAGCAACGGCTCGGTGAAGATCTGCAGACCGCCGATGGTCGAGGTGACGACCACGAAGATCAGGGTGGGGCGCAGCATCGGCAGCGTGATGCTGATGAACTGGCGCGCCTTGCTCGCACCGTCGACCCACGCGGCCTCGTACACGTCACGGGGAATCGCCTGCATGGCGGCCAGCACGATGAGGGCGTTGTAGCCCGTCCAACGCCAGTTGACCATGGTGGCGATGGCGACGTGGCTCCACCAGCGGTCGGCCTGCCAGTCGATCCGGTCGAAGCCGAAGAACTCGATGATGTTGTTGATGGTGCCGTACTGCACGCCGAACAGGTCGCCGAAGATGATGGTCAGGGCGACGAGGCTGGCCACGTAGGGCAGCAGCACGCCCATCCGCCAGCCGGTCCGCCCGCGCAGGGCGGTGTTGAGCAGCGCGGCCAGCAGCACGGCGATGATGACCTGCGGGATGGTCGAGATCGCGAAGATGCTGAACGTGTTGACCATCGCGTTCCAGAACTGCGAGTCGGCCAACAGCGTGGTGTAGTTGTCGATGCCGATGAACGGCTGCTCGTCGGCGCCGAGCTCCCACTCGAACAGCGAGATGTAGGCGGTGTAGAGCAGCGGGAACAGGCCCACCACCGCGAACAGGATGAAGAACGGGGCGATGTACAGGTACGGCGAGACCTTAACGTCCAGGTTCGTGAGCCGGTAGCGCCAGCTCAGCTTGCCCGAACCGATGTCATCGTTGTCGTCGCGCCGCGGCGGGCGGGGCTCGGCGCCCCGCCCGCGCGCGACCGAAAGCTCGGTCGTCATTACTTGGCAGCCTTCTTGGCTCCCTCGATGACCTGCTTCCAGGCGTCCTCAGCGGAGGTGCCCTGCTCGACCGAG
This sequence comes from Saccharothrix sp. S26, assembly GCF_021390395.1. Taxonomy (GTDB): domain Bacteria; phylum Actinomycetota; class Actinomycetes; order Mycobacteriales; family Pseudonocardiaceae; genus Actinosynnema. Next base: position 298,085 of record NZ_JAJUWT010000010.1, on the reverse strand, counting down.
GTCAGCGCCGGCGACACCACGTTGTCCTGGATCTCGCCGTCCTTCGGGCCCTTGTACTGGGCCGCCGCGACCTTGTTCGCCTGCTCGGAGAACAGCAGGCCGACCTTCTCGCCACCGAAGTACTCGCTGGTCTGGTTCAGCAGCTCGGGGGAGATCAGCGCCTGGGTCTGGCTCGGGAACGTGCCCTTGGCCTTGAACGCCTTGATCTGCTGCTCGGGCGCGGTCAGCCACGCGGCCAGCTTGGCGGCCTCGGCCTTGTTCTTGCCCTGCTTCGGGACGGTCAGGTACGAGCCGCCCCAGTTGCCGCCGCCGCCGGGGAACGCCGCGGTGACGGCCCACTTGCCCTTGTGCTCGGGGCCGGCGTTGCCCTCGATGACACCCAGCATCCAGGACGGGCAGGTCTTGGTGGCGAAGGCCGACTCCTTGAAGCCCTTCTGCCACTCCGGGCTCCACGCGGAGAGCTTGGCCGACTGGCCGCGCGCGACCGCGCCGGTGACCAGGTCCCAGGTCTTCTTGTCGGTGTTGGTCTCGATCACGAGCTTGTCGTCGCGGTCGAAGTAGCCGGTCTCGGCCTGGTTGTGCATCGGGTTGAAGATCTGGGCGGCCGAGTCGAACCACGGCTTGCCGGTCTTCTGCACGTAGGTGTCACCGGCCTGGAAGTACGAGTCCCAGGTGGCGAACAGGGCCTTGACGCCCTCGGGGTCGGACGGCAGGCCGGCGGCCTCCAGCATGTCCTTGCGGTAGCACATGGCCAGCGGGCCGATGTCGGTGCCGTAGCCGATGAGCTTGTCGTCCTTGGTGGTGACCGCGTCGACCTTCCACTGCAGCCAGCGGTCCTCGCGGACGTCGCTCGGGCCGATCTCCTTGAGGTTCTCGAACTGGCCCGACTTCGCCATGACCTGGCTCAGGAAGCCCTCTTCGACGGCTTCGACGTCGGCGAGACCGGAGCCGGCGCCCAGCTTGGTGAACAGGTTCTGGTGGTGCGGCGCGGCCTGGCCGGTCTTGCGCTGCGTGACCTTGACGTTCGGGTTGGCGGCTTCGTACTCCTTGAGGAGCTCCTCGTAGCCGAACTCGTTGAAGGTCGCGATGGTCAGCTCGACCTTGCCATCGGACGACGTGCCGGACCCTCCCGAGCCACAGGCCGTGGCGACAGCGGCAAGCACTGCGGTGCAGGCCAGGACTTTGGCCAAGCCCGCTCGACGGTAGCGCACGAGAACTCCTCAGTTGATCGGCGGTGAACGTTCTGGGAGCGCTCCCAGGTTTTGGGGGAGTGTGGTTCGCGCCACGGAGTTGTGTCAAGCTCCCGTGTCCGCGCTGTTACCGACGTTGCGACATTTGCCTTGCTGGACCGATTCTGCTAGCGGTGTCCCGCGTGGTCCGTTCAGGCACTGTTCGTAGACCGGTCGGACACGCTCGGTTCATCCCCGCGCCGAACGGCCCGGAAAAGATTCACGAGTCGCGAACCCACTCACCCGCCACCAGTCTGCACCGGAAGTGTGCACTTGTCCGCCACCACCCCACCGCGAGTCGCGACGGGTGACCCGCCGAGTGGTCCGGACGGGTAGCGCGAGTCGGCCGGCCGGGTGGTGCGCGCCGGCCGGCCGAGTCACCTCCGGACGGCCCGCGGGACGGGGCGGGACGTCCATTCAGGACCAGTGGTCCGCGCGGGCGTTTCGTCACACCCGCGACGGTGTCCTTATATAGGGGTACCCCTCATTATCGGGGTGTTTCCGGGACGTTATAGATCGCCCGCGCGCGGGCGTGCGGGGTCAACGCCCGTCCTCCAGGTCGCCCTCGGTTTCCAGGTACGCCTTTTGCAGCGCCTCCAGCGTGGCGGCCTCCGGGTGCTCCCACATACCCCGGCTGGCGGCTTCCAGGAGCCGTTCGGAGATGCCGTGCAGCGCCCACGGGTTGGACCGCTCCAGGAACTCCCGGTTCACCGGGTCCAGCACGTAGCTCGCCGCGAGCTGCTCGTACATCCAGTCGGCGACCACGCCGGTCGTGGCGTCGTAGCCGAACAGGTAGTCGACGGTCGCGGCGAGTTCGAACGCACCCTTGTAACCGTGCTTGCGCATCGCGGCCAACCACCTCGGGTTGACCACCCGCGCGCGGAAGATCCGATTCGTTTCCTCGTGCAGTGTCCGGGTCCGCACGGCATCGGGCCGCGTGCTGTCGCCGACATAAGCGGCGGGCGCTTTTCCGGTCAGCGCCCGCACGGTCGCGACCATTCCGCCGTGATATTGGAAGTAGTCGTCGGAATCGGCGATGTCGTGTTCACGGGTGTCGATGTTCTTCGCCGCGACCGCGATGCGCTTGTACGCGTTCTCCATCGCCGGGCGCGCCGGCACGCCGTCGAGTTCGCGGCCGTAGGCGTAGCCGCCCCACACCGCGTACACCTCGGCGAGATCGGCGTCGTCGCGCCAGTTCCGGCTGTCGATCAACGGCAGCAGGCCGGCGCCGTACGCGCCCGGTTTGCTGCCGAAGATGCGCATTGTCGCGCGGCGCGGGTCGTTGTGCTGCGCCAGATCGGCTTGGGCGTGCGCGCGGACGTAGTTGTCCGCGGCCGACTCGTCGAGGTTCGCCACCAGTCGCACCGCGTCATCGATCAGTGCCACCACGTGCGGGAATGCGTCGCGGAAGAAGCCGCTGATGCGGACCGTGACGTCGATTCGCGGCCGGTTCAACTCGGCGAGCGGGATCACCTGGAGACCGGTGACGCGACGGGACTGGTCATCCCATTCGGGCCGGACGCCCAGCAGCGCGAGCACCTCGGCGATGTCGTCACCCGCCGTGCGCATGGCGCTCGTGCCCCAGACCGAGAGGCCGACCGACGGCGGCCACTCCCCCGTCTCCGTGCGGTAGCGCTCCAGCAGCGAGTCGGCCACGGCCTGCCCGGTCTCCCAGGCCAGCCGGGACGGCACCGCCTTGGGGTCCACCGAGTAGAAGTTGCGGCCCGTCGGCAGCACGTTCACCAGGCCGCGCAGCGGCGAGCCGCTGGGACCGGCCGGCACGTACCCGCCGTCGAGGGCGTGCAGCACGTTGGTCAGCTCGTCCGTGGTGCGGGCCAGCCGCGGCACGACTTCCAGCGCGGCGAACTCCAGGATCCGCGCCACGTCCTCGTCGTCGGTGAGCGTCCGGGCCGCGTTGACGTCCCAATTGGCGTCTTCCATCGCTTGGACCAGCGCGCGGGCCCGTTCCTCGACCCGGTCGGTGGCGGCGCGGTCGTCCCCGGACTCGGTCAGGCCCAGCGCCTCGCGCAGGCCCGGCAGCGCGGCGACCTGCCCGGCCCACATCTGCTTGGCCTGCAGGATCGACAGCACCAGGTTGACCCGGGTCTCGCCGGTCGGCGCCACGCCGAGCACGTGCAGGCCGTCGCGGATCTGGACGTCCTTGACCTCGCACAGCCAGCCGTCGACGTGCAGGATCAGCTCGTCGAACTCGGCGTCGTGCGGCCGGTCGTCCAGGCCGAGGTCGTGGTCGAGCTTGGCGGCCTGGATGAGCGTCCAGATTTGGGCCCGGATCGCCGGCAGCTTTGCCGGGTCCATCGCGGCGATGTTGCCGTGCTCGTCGAGCAGCTGCTCCAGCCGGGCGATGTCGCCGTAGCTGTCGGCCCTGGCCATCGGCGGCACGAGGTGGTCGACCAGGGTGGCGTGCGCCCGGCGCTTGGCCTGGGTGCCCTCGCCCGGGTCGTTGACCAGGAACGGGTAGATCAGCGGCAGGTCGCCCAGGGCCGCGTCCGGGCCGCAACCCGCCGACAGGCCGACGGTCTTGCCCGGCAGCCACTCCAGGTTGCCGTGCTTGCCCACGTGCACCACGGCGTCCGCGCCGAACTCGTCCTCCAGCCAGCGGTAGGCGGCCAGGTAGTGGTGGCTCGGCGGCAGGTCGGGGTCGTGGTAGATGGCGATCGGGTTCTCGCCGAAGCCGCGCGGCGGCTGGACCATCACCACGACGTTGCCCGAGCGCAGGGCGGCCAGCACGATCTCGCCGTCGGGGTCGGCGGACCGGTCCACGAACAGCTCGCCGGGCGCCTCGCCCCAGTGCCGCTCCATCTCCCGCCGGGTGTCCTCGGGCAGGGTGGCGTACCACTTGCGGTACCGGGCCGCGGGCAGCCGCACGGGGTTGCCCTGGAGCTGCTCGTCGGTGAGCCAGTCGGCGTCCTGCCCGCCGGCGGCGATGAGGGCGTGGATCAGCGCGTCGCCGTCGAGGGCGGCCACGCCCGGCAGCTCGTCGCCGATGTCGTAGCCGCGTTCGCGCATCGCGGCCAACAGCCGCACCACGCTGGCCGGGGTGTCCAGGCCGACCGCGTTGCCGATGCGGGAGTGCTTGGTCGGGTACGCCGACAGCATCACCGCGATGCGCCGTTCGGCCGGCGGGATGTGGCGCAGCCGGCCGTGGCGCACGGCGATGCCCGCGACCCGCGCCGCGCGTTCTTCGTCGGCGACGTAGACGGTGAGGCCGTCCTCGTCGACCTCCTTGAACGAGAACGGCACCGTGATGATCCTGCCGTCGAACTCCGGGATCGCGACCTGCGTGGCGGTGTCCAAAGGGGACAGCCCGTCGTCGTTGCCGTCCCAGTCGGCACGGCTGCTGGTCAGGCACAACGCCTGGAGGATCGGCACGTCGAGGGCGGCCAGCGCGCCCACGTCCCACGCGTCGTCGTCGCCACCGGCGGACACGGCGGCCGGCTTGGTGCCGCCCGCCGCGAGCACGGTGACCACCAGGGCGTCCGCTTTGCCCAGTTCGGCCAGCAGCTCCGGGTCCGCCGTGCGCAAGGAGGCGCAGTAGATCGGCAGCGGACGGCCGCCCTTGGCCACGATCGCGTCGCACAGCGCGTGCACGAACGCCGTGTTCCCGGCCACGTGGTGGGCGCGGTAGTAGAGCACCGCGATGGTCGGCCCCTCGACCGCGTCCTGCCGCTCCAGCAGGCCCCAGGTCGGCGTGGGCGCGGGCGGCGCGAAGCCGTGGCCGGTGAGCAGCACCGTGTCGGACAGGAAGCGGTGCAGCTCGGCGAGGTTGGCCGCGCCGCCGTGCGCCAGGTAGGCGTGCGCCTCCGCGCAGACGCCGCCGGGCACGGTCGACAGCTCCATCAGCGGCGCGTCGGGGTTCTGCTCACCGCCCAGCACGACGACCGGCAGGCCGCGGGCGAGCAGCCAGTCCAGCCCTTCCTCCCACATCCGGCGACCGCCGAGGATGCGCACGACCACCAGGTCGACGCCCTCCACCAGCGCCGGCAGGTCGTCCACGGCGGTGCGGGCCGGGTTGGCCAGGCGGTAGTCCGCGCCGCTCGCGCGGGCGGACAGCAGGTCCGTGTCGGAGGTCGACAACAGCAGGATCACGTGCGGGCTCCATCCCTCGGGGGTCCTCGCCCCGGTCGTAGGGGACGGCGAGCGGAGTTCCTGACTCCCGGGGGGCTCCCCGGTCACAGTGGCGGGACCGCGCCGGATTCACACCGGCTTCCTCCTGCTGCTTCGCCGTTCGGAGGTCACCCTAACGGCAGTTAGCATCCAGTCCATGCCCGCGCAGCGAACTCACCCGGACGCCTGCCCCGGAGCCGTCGACGTCCACCAGGCCGCCGACGGCGGGTTGGCGCGCGTGCGGGTGCCCGGCGGGACGTTGAGCGCGGCGCAGGTCGACGTGCTGCGGGCCGCCGCGACCGAGCTGGGCGACGGCGTCCTCGAGCTGACCTCGCGGGCGAACCTGCAGATCAGGGGCTTGGCGCCGGGCGCGGAGCACGAGCTGGGTGCCCGGCTGCGCGACGCCGGCCTGCTGCCCTCGATGACCCACGAGCGGATCCGCAACATCGTCGCCGCGCCGTTGGAGGACAACCAGGCGCTGGTCGACGCGATCGACGCGGCGTTGTGCGGTGTGCCGGAGCTCGCGTCCCTGCCCGGTCGGTTCCTGGTCACGGTGGGTGGCGCGGTGAGCGGCCTGTCGGGTGACATCGGGCTGGTCGGTGACGCGTTGTTCCTGGCAGGCCACGATTCAGGGCTGCGCGTGGCCGACCCGGTGGCGGCCGTGGTGACCGCGGCGCGGGTGTTCGGCGAGGTCCGCGGCGAGGCGTGGCGGCTGTCCGAAGTGGACGGCGGTGTGCGGAAGATCACGGCCGCGCTCGGTGTGCCCGGTCCCGTGAAGCTCGAGCCGGCTGTGACGCCCGTCGCACCCGGCGCGCACGGCTCGGTCGTCGTGGCGGGCGTGCCGCTGGGGCGCTGGGACGCGCGGCTGCTGGCCGGTGTGCCGGTGCGGCTGACGCCGTGGCGCAGCGTCGTGCTGCCGGCCGGGAGCGACACCAGCGGCTTGTTCACGTCACCGGACTCGCCGTGGCACGGCGTGAGCGCGTGCACCGGGCGTCCGGGGTGCGCGAAGTCGTTGGCCGACGTGCGCGCCGACGCGGCCCGCTGGGTCGACACCCGGACCGCGCCGGGTCGGGTGCACTGGTCCGGTTGCGCCCGCCGGTGCGGGCGGCCGGCCGGCGACGTGGTGGAGTTCGTCGCGACCGGCGACGCCTACGAGGAGATCAGGTGACCAGCTACGTCAAGGACGGCGCGGAGATCTACCGCCGTTCCTTCGCCACCATCCGCGCCGAGGCAGACCTGGCGCGGTTCCCGTCGGACGTGGCGCGGGTGGTGGTGCGGATGATCCACGCCTGCGGGATGGTCGACCTGGTCTCCGACGTCGACTTCTCGCCGCACGTGGTGCGCGACGCGCGGGCGGCCCTGCTGGCCGGCGCGCCGATCCTGTGCGACGCGCAGATGGTCGCGGCGGGCGTGACGCGGCGTCGGCTGCCCGCGGACAACGAGGTCGTGTGCACGTTGGGCGACCCGCGCGTGCCGGGGTTGGCAGCCGAGCTGGGCACCACGCGCAGCGCGGCGGCGTTGGAGCTGTGGCGCGACCGGCTGGAGGGCGCCGTGGTCGCCATCGGCAACGCGCCCACCGCGTTGTTCCACCTGCTGGAGATGATCGCGGCGGGCGCACCCCGGCCCGCCGCCGTGCTGGGCGTGCCGGTCGGGTTCATCGGCGCGGCGGAGTCGAAGGACGCGCTGGCGGACCAGGACCTGGGGTTGGAGTACCTGGTCGTGCGCGGTCGGCGGGGTGGCAGCGCCATGACCGCGGCGGCGCTCAACGCGATCGCGAGCGAGGAAGAATGACGGGCAAGCTGTACGGGGTCGGGGTCGGTCCGGGCGACCCGGAGCTGGTGACCGTCAAGGCGGCGCGGCTGATCGGCGAGGCGGACGTGGTCGTCTTCCACAGCGCGCGGCACGGGCGCAGCGTGGCGCGCCGGATCGCCGCGCCCTACCTGCGGGACGGCCAGATCGAGGAGCAGCTCGTCTACCCCGTCACGACCGAGGACTCCGACGACTACCAGGGCGAGATCGACGCGTTCTACGAGGAGTGCGCGGCACGGCTGGCCGCGCACCTCGACGCCGGGCGCACGGTGGTGGTGCTGGCGGCGGGCGACCCGTTCTTCTACGGCTCCTACATGCACCTGCACAAGCGGTTGGCGCACCGGTACGAGGCCGAGGTCGTGCCTGGCGTGACGTCGGTGAGCGCGGGCGCGGCGGTGATCGGGCGGCCGCTGGTGGAGCGCGACGAGGTGCTGACCGTGCTGCCGGGCACGCTGCCGGCCGACGCGCTGGTCGAGCACCTCGCCGGCGGCGACCCCGTGGCGATCATGAAGCTCGGGCGGACCTTCCCGCGGGTGCGGGAGGCGTTGGCGCGGGCTGGTCGGTTGGACGAGGCGTGGTACGTGGAGCGGGCCACGACCGGCGCGCAGCGCACCGCACCGCTGTCCGAAGTGGACGCCGACGGCGTGCCGTACTTCTCGTTGGCGTTGCTGCCGAGCAAGCCCGCTCAGCGGACGACGGGCCAGGGCGAGGTCGTGGTGGTCGGGCTCGGGCCGGCCGGGCCGGAGTGGTTGACGCCGCAGGCCCGGCGGGCGCTGGCGGAGGCCGACGACCTGGTCGGCTACGTGACCTACCTGAACCGGGTGCCGGTGGACCCGCGGCAGCGGCGGCACGCGTCGGACAACAAGGTCGAGGCGGAACGGGCCGCGTTCGCGCTGGACCTGGCCAAGCGGGGACGGCGGGTCGCGGTGGTGTCGTCGGGCGACCCCGGCGTGTTCGCGATGGCCAGCGCGGTGCTGGAGGTGGCGACCGAGGAGCAGTTCGCGGACGTGCCGGTGACCGTGCTGCCGGGGTTGACCGCGGCGCACGCGGTGGCGAGCCGGGCCGGCGCGCCGCTGGGGCACGACTACTGCGTGGTGTCGCTGTCGGACCGGCTCAAGCCGTGGGAGGTGATCGAGGAGCGGCTGGAGGCCGCGGCGCGGGCCGACCTCGTGCTGGCGATCTACAACCCGGCCTCGCGCAGCCGCACGTGGCAGGTGGAGAAGGCGCGCGACCTGCTGCTGCGGCACCGCTCCCCGGACACGCCGGTGGTCGTCGGGCGGGACGTCGGCGGGCCGGAGGAGGCCGTGCGCGTGGTGCGGCTGGCGGACCTCGACCCGTCCACCGTGGACATGCGCTGCCTGCTGCTGATCGGGTCGTCGCAGACCCGGGTCAGCTCGCGCGGCACGGTGTTCACCCCGCGCCGCTACCCCGGGTGAGCCACTCGACGGCCTCGGCGACCGTCTCCACCAGCGGCGCGGGCGGTGGCGGCGGGCGGCGCACGACGACGACCGGGATGCCGAGGTGACGGGCGGCGGTCAGCTTGGCCGCCGTCATCGGACCACCGCTGTCCTTGGTGACCAGGACCTCCACCCGGTGCTCGCGCATCAGCCGCACCTCACCGTCCACTGTGTACGGTCCGCGGTCGAGCACGACGTGCAGCCGCGGGTTCGGCGGGTCGGGCGGGTCGACCGTGCGCGCCACGCCGCCGGTGAACGCGCCCAGCTCCTGCCGTCCGGTGGTGATGAAGGCCCGGCGGCCCGCGACGAGCGCGGCGGCTTCGGCGACGCTGTCGACGTAACGCCACCCGTCCTCGGGCGGCCAGCCGGGGCGGCGCAGCACGAGGAACGGCGTGCCGGTCGCGGTCGTGGCGGCGAGGGCGTTGGCGGTGATGCGGTCGGCGAACGGGTGCGTGGCGTCCACGACGGCGTCGACGCGTTCGGCCCGCAGGTAGGCGATCAGCCCGTCCACACCGCCGAAGCCGCCCACGCGCACCTCGCCGACGGGCAGCTTCGGGTCGGCCACCCGACCGGCCAGCGACGAGATCACCCGCAGGTCGACGAGCGCGGCGGCCAGCTCACGGGCCTCCCCGGTGCCACCCAGCACCAGCACGGTCTTCACGGCTGTTGCATCCTGTCGTCGTGAGCACGAACCTGCGCTTCGGCTGGACCACCGGCGCCTGCGCCACCGCCGCGACCACGGCGGCGTACACGGCGTTGCTCACCGGCGCGTTCCCCGACCCGGTCGGGATCGTGCTGCCGAAGGGCCAGACGCCGACGTTCGCGCTGGCCCGGGAGTCCCTGGGCGGGGGCAGCGCCTTCGCCGCGATCGTGAAGGACGCGGGCGACGACCCGGACGTCACGCACCTCGCGCTGGTCGGTGCCGAGGTCCGGCACGGCGCGCCCGGCAGCGGCGTGGTGTTCGAGGCGGGGCCCGGCGTGGGCACGGTGACCAAGCCGGGGCTGCCGCTGCCGGTGGGCGAGCCCGCGATCAACCCCGTGCCGCGGCGGATGATGCGCGAGCACGTCGCGCGGGTGGCGGCCGAGCACGGCGGCACCGGCGACGTGGTCGTGTCGATCTCGGTCGAGCACGGCGAGGAGCTGGCGCGCAAGACGTGGAACCCCCGGTTGGGGATCCTGGGCGGGCTGTCGATCCTGGGCACGACGGGGATCGTCGTGCCGTACTCGTGCTCGGCGTGGATCGACAGCATCCGGCGCGGCATCGACGTGGCGCGGGCGCAGGGCTACGAGCACGTGGCCGGCTGCACCGGCAGCACGTCGGAGAAGGTCGCCGCGGCGCTGCACGGGCTGCCCGAGGACGCGTTGCTGGACATGGGCGACTTCGCCGGCGCGGTGCTGAAGTACCTGCGCCGCCACCCCGTGCCGCGGCTGACCATCGCGGGTGGCATCGGCAAGCTGTCCAAGCTCGCCCACGGCCACCTGGACCTGCACTCGGGCCGCTCGCAGGTCGACCTGGGCTTCGTGGCCTCCCTCGTGGACGACCCGGCGCTGGCCGGGGCGATCACGGGGGCCAACACGGCGCTCGGCGCGTTGCAGGTGTGCCAGGCGGCGGGCGTGCCGCTGGGCGACCTGGTGGCGGCGAAGGCCAAGGCCACGGCGGACGACGTGCTGCGCGGCGCGCCGGTCACCGTGGACGTGGTCGTGATCGACCGCGCGGGCACGGTCGTCGGGCGGGCCTGACACCGTCACGAGCGGCACCGCGCGGTGGAGTAGAGGTGGCTGTCCGGGAAGCCCTCGGCGGTCAGGACCTTCCCCACCACGATGACGGCGGTCCGCTTCACCCCCGCCTCGCGCACCTGGTCGGCGATGTCGGCCAAGGTGCCGCGCAACACCAGCTCGTCCTCCCGGCTGGCCCGGGCCACCACGGCGACCGGGCAGTCCGGGCCGTAGTTGGGCAGCAGGTCGGCCACCACCTCCTCGACCCGCTGCACGGCCAGGTGCAGCACGAGCGTGGCGCCGGACCGCCCCAGCGACACCAGGTCCTCCCCCGGCGGCATGGGCGTGGCGCGGGCCGACGTGCGGGTCAGCACCACGGTCTGGCCGACGCCCGGCACGGTCAGCTCGCGGTTCAGCGCCGCCGCCGCCGCGGCGAAGGCCGGCACACCGGGCGTCACGTCGTAGTCGATGCCCAGCGCGTCCAAGCGGCGCATCTGCTCGGCCATCGCGCTGAACACCGACGGGTCACCGGAGTGCAGGCGGGCCACGTCCTGGCCGGCGGCGTGCGCGGCGGCCAGCTCGGCCGTGATCCGGTCCAGGTCGAGGTTCGCCGTGTCCACCAGCCGGACGCCCGGCGGGCAGTGCTCCAGCACCTCGACCGGCACCAGCGCGCCCGCGTACAGGCAGACCGGCGACTCGGCGATGAGCCGCGCCGCCCGCAGGGTCAGCAGGTCGGCCGCGCCGGGCCCGGCGCCGATGAAGTGGACGGTCACGCGTTCTCCTTGGTCACTACCCACGTGGTCACGGGCATCTGCGGCCGCCAGGCGGTGAACCCGCCGACCGCGCCGGCCCGGCTCACCTCGATCCGGCTCAGGTCGCCGCCCAACCGGCCGCGCCACCGCGTCAGCACGGCCTCCGACTCCAGCGTCACGGCGTTGGCCACCAGCCGCCCGCCGGGCCTCAGCGCGTCCCAGCAGCGCTCGACCACACCGGCGGCGGTCAGGCCGCCCCCGATGAACACCGCGTCGGGGGCCGCCAGGTCCAACACCTCCGGCGACGAGCCGACGACGACCTCGATCCCCGGCACGCCCAACCTGGTCGCGTTGCGCTTGATCCGCGCAGCGCGCTCCGGGTGCTTCTCCACCGCGATGGCCCGGCAGCTCGGGTGGGTCCGGCACCACTCGACCGCGATGCTGCCCGCACCCGCGCCGACGTCCCACAGCAGCTCGCCGGGGCGCGGCGCGAGCAGCGCCACCGTCACCGCGCGCACCTCGCGCTTGGTCAACTGCCCGTCGTGCTCGAACACCTCGTCCGGCCGCCCCGGTGTCAACGACTCGCCGTCGGCACCGCACTCGATCGCGAGCACGTGCAGCGGGTCGGCGTCGTCGAGCGAGTGGTGCACCCGCTCCCGCGGCCCGCCCAACTGCTCCAGCACCGTCAACCGGGCGTCCGGGGCCAACGCGGCGACCTCGCGCGGATCACCACCGAGCACGAGCACGCGCCGTCCCGGGTGCAGGTGCGGCACGACGAGCGCGGCGGGCTTGCCGACCAAACTGACCACGTCCACGTCGTCCAGCGCCCACCCCAACCGCGCACACGCCAACGACACCGACGACGGGTGCGGCAACACCCGCACCTCGCCCAACAGCCGCACCAACGTCGTGCCGATGCCGTGGAACATCGGGTCGCCGCTGGCCAGCACCCCGACCCGCCTGCCCTCGTACCGGGCCAGCAACCCGGGCAGCGCGGGCACCAGCGGCGAGGGCCACGGCACCCGCTCGAACTCGCCGGGCACCAGGTCGAGCTGCCGGGAGCTGCCCATCAGCACCTCGCACGACTCGATCTCGCGCCGCGACGCGGTCGGCAGGCCGTCCCAGCCGTCCGCGCCGATGCCGATGACGGTGACGCTCACACCGTCCCCAGCACGCGCGTGACGGCGATCTCGATCACCACGCGCTCCGGGTTGGGCCGGGGCGTGCGGTAGCGGTCGGCGTAACGGCGTTCCGCGTCGCGCACCACCTCCGGCTCCTGCCGGACCACGGCCCGCCCCTCCAGCGTCGACCAGCGGCGTCCGTCCACTTGGCACACGGCCACGGGCGCGGAGCCGGCCGCGAGGATCTGGCGGACCTTGTGGGACCGGCGCGACGTGATCACCCTGGCGGTGGCCGTCTCCACGTCCAGCGTGACGCCGACCGGCACCACGTGCGGCGTGCCGTCCGGGCGGATCGTGGTCAGCGTGCACAGGTGGCGCTCGGTCCAGAACGCGCGGAAGTCCTCGCCCTTGCTCGACAACATGCGTGCATCATGCGGCACGCGCGGGCTATCGTGGAAAACGTGACGCGCCGATTTAGCCACCCCCGGCCGGGAGACCCGGCCGCTGGGGACGTGCGCTAGCTCACGCGGTCCCGGTGGCGGGACCGGCCAGGGGGTTCTCACCCGGCCCGAGCCACCGTTCGAAGGGACCACCATGCCTCGCGACCTCAGCGACCCCGCCTACGGGCCGCACGCCATGCAACTGCTGGTAGACGACATCCTCGCCGCCCTGCCGGGTGAACTGCGCGTGCTGCGCGACCACCCGGAGGTGTCCGTCGACGACAACTACACCGCGTTGGGCTACCCACCCGACGCCGTCACCCGTGACGCCCGCTACACGCGCTACACCAGCGAGAACCGCATGTTGCGCAGCCACACGACCGCCATGGTGCCGCCGGCGTTGCGCCTGCTGGGCACCCAGCACGACTGGGACGACGTCCTGCTGGCGTGCGTGGGCATGGTCTACCGCCGTGACGCGGTGGACCGGGTCCACTCGGGCACCCCGCACCAACTGGACCTGTGGCGGATCTCCCACCACCGCGCCGACCTGGACGAACTGATCGAGACCGTCCTGACCACCGCCCTCCCGGGCCTGCCCTACCGCACCACACCGGCCACCCACCCCTACACCACCGAGGGCCGCCAAGTGGACGTCCTGGTGGACGGCCACTGGCTGGAGGTCGCCGAGTGCGGCCTCGCCGCCACCCACGTCCTGCGCCGCGCGTGGCTACCGCCCAAAGTCCACGGCCTGGCCCTGGGGCTGGGCCTGGACCGCCTGCTGATGCTGCGCAAGGGCATCCCGGACATCCGCCTGCTGACCTCCGACGACCCCCGCGTGCGCACCCAGATGCTGGACCTGACCCCCTACCGCCCGGTCTCCAAGCACCCCTCGATCACCCGTGACATCTCCGTCGCCGTCGACCACCACGCCGACAGCGAAACCCTGGGCGACCTGGTCCGCACCGCCATCGGCGACCTGGTCGAAGAAGTCACCATCCTCAACGAAACCCCGATCACCGCCCTGCCCCCAACCGCCGCCGCCCGCCTGGGCGCAACCCCAACCCAGAAGAACGTCCTCCTCCGCCTCCACCTCCGCCACCCGACCAGAACCCTGACCGACCAAGAAGCCAACACCGCCCGCACCACCGCCTACAACACCATCCACCAGGGCACTGAACCACTCCCCCCACCCCACCTCGCCATCCTCACCCCACCCCCAACGGACCCGCAGCCCACCCACCGAGGCCCGATTTGACATGGGTTCGGGTGCTTTAGGCTGGTCGAAGCCGGCAGGCCTGGCGGGACGCTTTTCCCCGCCGGGCCTGCCGGCTTTGGCCTGCCTGGAGTGCCCGTAAGGGCCCCATGTCAAATCGAGCCGGAAGCAAGCACAGCCAACCGCCCCCGGACTCGCACCCCGGACTCCCCCACCGCACCTGAGCGTTCAACTCGGGGGTCCCGAACGTAGGACTCTCGCGTTCTGAACGTAGGACACACGCGTTCCGAACGTAGGACTCTCGCGTTCCGAACGTAGGACTCACGCGTTCCGAACGTAGGACACGCGCGGGAGCTGGGGTCAGGCGCGGATTTCGTTCAGGTAGTTGTAGATCGTGTAGCGGGTCACGCCGAGCACGCCCGCCAGGTAGTCGACGGAGTCGCGGATGAGGAACAGCCCAGCCTCGTCCAGCACCTTCACCACCTGCGACTTGTGCGACTTCTTCATCAACTCCACCGGCACCCCGACCGCCGCCACGGCACGCTCCACCAACACCCGCTGGAGCGTGTCCACATCACCGGGGAACACCTCCACCGGAGCCCCGGCCGCCCTCACCACCGCAGCCGGCTCCGGACCACGGTCCAGTCCGGGCTCCCGGTTCACGCACAAGCACCCGACCGCCACCCCCCGCTCATCCCGCAGGAACACCGTCGACGAGTGGATCACCCGCCCGTCCGGCGCATACGTCTCGTACCCGGCGAGATCCTGCGTGGTCCCCCGCCGGACGAGCCCGAGCAGCAGATCCGTCATCGGCCCACCGACCTTGCGCCCGGTGAGGTCCCCGGCGATCGCGATGATCGAGTTCGGCAACGCGCCGAGGTCGTGCAGCACCACCTCGGTACCCGGCCCCAACGCCGCCGCCAGGCTGTTCACCGTGGGAACGAGGGCGTTGAGCACCTCCGCCGTGACCGCCCCCGCCCGCTCGAACCCCGCAGATCCCGCAGACCCCGCAGACCCCACGGACCCAACAGACCCGGCCGAACCCGACGGCACCACGACCGCAGCCGGCCCGCGCATCTCCTTCAACGCCGCCGCGAACCGGGCAACCGTCTCCCCCGTGGTCGACGCGTGCGGCGACAACCGCACGTGCTCCGGCCGCACGGTCGCCGTCACCCCGGCGTCCGCCAACGCCGCCCCCACCACCGACGGCGGGTGGCCGGGCAGCGTGAACGCGAGGATCCCCGCCCGCCGGTCCACGGCCGACACGACCTCACCCCCGACCGCCCGGATCACCTCCGCCAACTCGTCGGATCGTTCAACAACCCGATCGAAGATCGCCTCGACCCCCGCCAGCTCGACCAACTCCAACCCCGCCGCCAACGCCTCGGACGCGACCGGGCTCAGGTTCGTGATCGACCACCCCGCCGCCCCTTCCCCGACCGGGTGAATGCCGTTGTCGAACAGCCCGGCGTCCTCCGCTCCCGTCCACCCCGACAGCACCGGGTCCAGCCTGCTCAACGCCCGGTCGGACAACGTCATGAAGCCGGTCGACCACCCCGCCCGCACCCACTTCTGGCCGCCGACGACCAGCACGTCGGCCACCTCCCACGGCTCGTCCACGACGCCGAAGCCCTGGATCCCGTCCACGACCAGCAGCCGGTCGCCCACCACCTCGCGCAACGCCGCCAGGTCCGCGCGGTACCCGGTGCGGAAGTCCACCGCGCTCACCGAGAGCGCCACCGTCTCCGGTGTCAACGCCTCGCGCACCACGTCCGCCGTCACGGGCCCCGGCGGCAGCCACGACACGTCCACCGACGGCGACCGCGCCCACGGGTAGGTGTTCGCCGGGAACTCACCCGACGACACCAGCACCTCGCCGCTGACCCCGAGCGCCGCCTGGAACAGCCCGGTGCTCGTGTTCGGCAGCAGCGTCACGTGGTCGGTGTCCCCGCGGCACAGCCGCGCCACCGCCGCCTTCGCCCGCAGCTCCTGCCGCATGAGGTCGTCCACCGTGGACGGCCCGGCCGCCGCCGACGCCTCGACCAGCCGGGCGGTGGTGTCCACCACGGCGAACGACGGCGGCCCGAAGCGGGCGAAGTCCAGGTACCCCTCCGGCTCGTGGAACTGGACGAGGTAGGACGACGGGATGCGCATGACCACCTAGAGCACCTTCGCGAGGAACTGCTGCGTGCGTTGCTGTCGCGGATTGTCCAGCACCTGTGCCGGCGGCCCGGCCTCGACCACCGCACCGTCCACGAGGAACACCACCGAGTCGGCCACCTGCCGGGCGAACCCGATCTCGTGCGTGACCACGATCATGGTCATGCCGTCTCGGGCCAGGTCCACCATCACGTCCAGCACCTCGCCGACCAGCTCCGGGTCCAGCGCCGAGGTGGGCTCGTCGAACAGCATGAGCTTCGGCCGCATGGCCAGCGCCCGCGCGATCGCGACCCGCTGCTGCTGGCCGCCGGAGAGCTGGTGCGGGTAGGCGTCGGCCTTGTCCGCGAGCCCCACCCGGTCCAGCAACGCCCGCGCCTGCTCCGACGCGACCCGCCGAGGGGTCCGCAGCACGTGCACGGGCCCTTCGGCGACGTTCTCCAGGGCCGTGCGGTGCGGGAACAGGTTGAACCGCTGGAAGACCATGCCGATGCCCCGCCGCTGCCGCGCCACCTCCCGTTCGCGCAGCTCGAACAGCTTCCCGCCGGCGCGCGGTGAACCCGACCGGCTGCCCGTCGACCCAGATGCGGCCCGCGTCGATCGTCTCCAGGTGGTTCACGCACCGCAGGAACGTCGACTTGCCCGCGCCGGACGGCCCGAGCAGGCACACCACCTGGCCCGCTTCCACCGACAGGTCGACGCCCCGCAACACCTCGACGTCACCGAACGACTTGCGCACGCCCACCGCCCGCACGAGGCTCACCGGGCCACCCCCTTGCCGTAGTGGCGCTCCAGGAAGTGCTGCCCGACGCTCGCCACGCTGACCACGACCATGTACCACGCGGCGGCGGCCAGCAGCGTCTCCATGATCTGGAGGTTGCGCGAGGCGATGTTGTTGGCCGCGTGGACCAGCTCCAGGAACCCGATGACCGAAGCCATGGACGTGCCCTTGAGCATGTTGATGAAGTTGTTGCCGGTCGGCGGGATGATCACCCGCATGGCCTGCGGCAGCACCACGCGGCGCAGCGTGGTCGCGGGCGTCATGCCGATGGCCTTGGCCGCCTCGACCTGGCCGTGGTCGACGCTGTTCAGCCCGGCCCGCACGATCTCGGCCATGTACGCGCTCTCGTTGAGCCCCAGCCCGAGCAGCGCCGCGACGAACGCGGTCACCAGGACGTTGGTCTTCTCCTCGACCAGCCCGAACACGGAGATGTTCTCGAAGACCAGCGCGAGGTTGAACCACAGCAGGATCTGGAGCAGCACGGGCAGGCCGCGGAACAGCCACACGTACCCGGCGGCGAACCAGCGCGCGACCGGGTTGGCCGAGCGGCGCAGCAGTGCGATCACGACGCCGAGCACGATGGCGCCCGCCTGGGCGGCCAGCGCCAGCACGACCGTGTTGACCAGGCCGCGCAGCATGACGTCGTGGGTGAAGAACCCGGGCACGGCCGCGTAGTCGATCTTCGCCCCGGCCAGCGACCAGCCCAGCGCACCGACCACCGCCAGGATGACCGCGCCGCCGACCCACCGCCCCCGGTGCCGCAGGGGCACGACCACCAAGTCGTCGTGGGCGTCCGGCGACCCGCGGTCCTCACTCGCCATTGACGGTCGCCTTCGTGACCGCGCCCTGCTCGACGTCCCAGGCTTCGAGGATCTTGCCGTAGGTGCCGTCGTCGATGAGCGCTTGAAGTGCCTTCCGCAACGCCGTGGTCAGCTCCGGGGTGTTCTTGTCGACGCCGATGCCGTACGGACCGCCGTTGATCGGGGCCAGGTCGACGACCTCGAAGAACTCGCCGTCACCCGCGGTCTTGGCCACGTAGACGGCGGTCGGCAGGTCGTTGAGGATGGCGGCGACCCGGCCGGTGCGCAGCTGGTTCTGGTTCTGCGTGTCGCTGTCGGTGGCGGTGACCGCGATCGGGTCGCCGGACAGGCACTGGAACTGCTTGGCGTAGGTCTCCTGGCTGGAGCCGAGGTTGACCGCGACGGACTTGCCGCACAGGTCGTCCGGGCTCTTGATGCCCGCCGGGTTGCCCTTCTGGACCGTGATCGTGATGCCGGAGGTGAAGTAGTCGACGAAGTCGATCGCCTGCCGCCGCTCCGGCGTGTCGTTCATCGCGGCCATGGTCACGTCGATCCGGCCGGCCTGAAGGCTGGTGATGAGCGAGCCGAACGCCATGTCCTGGTGCTCGACGGTCAGCCCGAGCTTCGCGCCCAGTGCCTTGACCAGGTCGACCTCCGAACCGACCGGGGTCCTGCCGTCGGCGGCGTAGAAGTTGTTCGGCGGGTTCTGGATGTTCGAGCCGACGCGCAGCCGACCCGCCTGGGCGATGGCGGCCGGCAGGGTCGCGGCCAGCGCCTCGTCCTCGGTGACCGCCTCCACGATCGCCGAGGTCGACGGCAGGTCGTCGGCGGGCCCGGCCGGTGGGTCCTCGACCGGCGCACCGCACGCCACCAGCGCGAACAGGGACAGGGCGAGGGCTGCGGTCCCGCGCACGGCACACCTCCTGCGTTCGAGTGAGGCGAAACTACAACTCCTTGTTGAAGGTGTCCACAATTCGTTGAAGGGAATTGTGGGCGTGTGGACGTCGTTGGTCCGGGTACAAGGGGGCGACCCCATGTCCACAGCGAGGAGGACCTATGGCCACCGTGGAGCTGACCGCGGAGAACTTCGACGAGGTTGTCGGCGGCTCCGAGATGGTCCTGGTCGACTTCTGGGCGGACTGGTGCGGCCCTTGCCGCCAGTTCGCCCCGACCTACGAGAAGTCCGCCGAGAAGCACACCGACATCGTGTTCGGCAAGGTCGACACCGAGGCGCAGCAGCAGCTCGCCGCCGCGTTCCAGATCAGGTCGATCCCGACCCTGATGATCGTGCGCGACGGCGTGGTGCTCTACGCGCAGCCGGGCGCGCTGCCGGAGGCGGCGCTGGAGGACCTCATCGACCAGGCCCGCAAGGTCGACATGGACGACGTGCGCAAGCAGGTGGCGGAGCAGCAGCAGCAGCAGGCCTGACCGGGCGGCCAGGCCGGCGCGGCATCAGTCCATCGCAGCGTCAGTCCATCGCAGTCGTGTCGCGGGGCGGGGCCACCGGGTCCCGCTCCTCGGGCTGCCCTTGTTCCATCCGCCTGCCCCGCTCCAGCTCCGCGTCCAGCTCGGCCCCGAGCAGCAGGGCCAGGTTCGAGATCCACAGCCACACCAGGAACACGATCACGCCCGCCAGTGAGCCGTAGGTCTTGTTGTACGACCCGAAGTTCGACACGTAGAACGCGAAGCCCAGCGACGCGGCCACCCAGACCACCACGGTCAGCAGGCCGCCCGGCGTGATCCACAGGAAGCTGGGCTGCCGCACGTTCGGCGAGGCCCAGAACAGCAGGCCGATCGCGAGGCTCGCGAGCAGGAACAGCACGGGCCACTTCGCGATGTCCCAGACCGTGACGAAGGTCGAGCCCAGCCCCAGCACCTCGCCCAGCCACTCGGCCACGCCGCCGGTCAGCGTCACGCCCAGCGCGGTGAGCGCCAGCAGCACCACCACGCCGATGGTCAGGCCCAGCCGCAGCGGGATGACCTTCCAGAACGGCCTGCCCTCCTCGACGTCGTAGATCGAGTTCGACGCGCGCATGAACGCGCCCACGTACCCCGAGGCCGACCACAGCGCCGTCACCAGGCCCACGATCGCCAGCAGGCCGCTGGCCTGCGACTTCTGCAGGTTCTCCAGCGCGCCCGCGATCGTGTCCTTCGCCTCGCCCGGACCCAGCGCGTCCAGGCTGTCCACAATGGACTTGGTGGCGTCCGGGCCGAGCAGCCCCAGCAGCGCGGTCAGCAGCAGCAGGCCGGGGAACAGCGAGAGCACCGCGTAGTAGGTGAGGGCTGCCGCCCAGTCGGTCAGGTTGTCGTCGTTGAACTCCTTGACCGTCCGCTTGAGCACGCCCCACCACGAGCGCTTGGGCAGTTGGGTCGGGGCCTCCGGTGCGTGCGCCATGGGCGACGGGTTTCCCCCGAATACCGTGCGTACACCCGCGCGTTTTCGGGTAGTCGGAGGGCGAGTGGAGAGAGGAGACGGCCATGAGTCACGTCGCCGACACCCGTGCGGCTGACCGCGTCACCGATCGGGTCACGGGCCGCGTCACGGATCGCACCCCCGAGCGGGAACCGTCCACCGCCGAGCTGGTGCACCGGCTGTCCGAGCAGGTGAGCAGGCTGGCCCGGGACGAGATCCGGCTGGCCGTGGCCGAGATGCGCACGAAGGGCAAGCGCGTCGGCACGGGGGCCGGGCTGCTCGGCGGCGCGGGCGTGCTGGCCTGGTTCGGCGTGATGGCGGTGCTCGCGGGCCTGGTGCTGCTGCTGGCCACCGTCATGCCGGCGTGGCTCGCGGCGTTCGTCGTCGCGGCGGCCGTGCTCGTCGTCGCGGGCGTGCTCGCGCTGATCGGCCGCAAGCAGTTGGAGCGCGGCACCCCGCCGGTGCCGGAGGAAGCCATAGCGGGTGTCAAGCAGGACATCGCCACCGTGAGCGAGAGGGCACACCGATGAGCGGCAAGGACGTCCCCACGGACCCGGACGAGCTGCGCGCCGATGTCGAGCAGACCCGGCGGGAGCTCGGGGACACCGTGGAAGCGCTGGTGCACAAGACCGACGTGTCCGGACGGGTGAAGGACAAGGCGCACGAAGGAGTGAAACAGGTGAAGGAGACCGCTACGCGGGCCAACGCGGCGGTGGCGGCCGCCGCGGGCAAGACCACCGCCAAGGCAGGCGAGGTCGCCGACAAGGCGGGCGAGCAGGCCGGCAAGGCGGGCGCGGCGGCGAACGCGGCCGGTGCGGCGATCGGCGAGAAGGCCGCCGTGATCGGCGAGAAGGCCGGTGCCGTGGCGAGCCAGGTCGGGCAGAAGGCGGGCGAGGTGGCCGAGCAGGTCAGCCAGAAGGCCGGCGAGGTCGCGGGCCAGGTCGGCTCGAAGGCCGGTGAGGTGGCCGAGCAGGTGAGCCAGAAGGCGGGCGTGGTCGCCGAGCAGGTCGGCACGAAGGCCGCGCAGGCGGTCGAGTCGCTGCCGCCGCCCGTGCAGCAGCGCGTCGAGCAGGGCGTGCAGCAGGCCCGCAGGCACCCGGCGGCGGTCGCGGCCGGTGTCGCGGCGGTCGTGCTGGTGCTGTGGAAGCTCCTGCGGAGGGGCCGGTGAACGTCAACAAGCTCCTGTACCGGCCGCTGGGCATGCTGTTCGGCGTGCTCGGCGGTCTGGCCGCCAGCGCGGTGTTCGGCCAGGTGTGGAAGGTCATCACCGGCACGAAGGAGGCGCCGACCCCGACCCAGAAGGACCGGGGCTGGGGCGAGGTGCTCCTGGCCGCGTCCATCCAGGGTGCGATCTTCGGCCTGGTGAAGGCCGCGATCGACCGGGGTGGCGCGGCCGGCTACGACAAGCTCACCGGCGAGTGGCCCGGTGACACGAACAAGTACGACTGACGCGCCCCGGGCCCTGCGGGTCCTCCGGGTCTAGGACGGGGGCTCGTCCTCCTTCCCGCGCCGCTCGTCCTCGTCGAGGAACTGCTCCGGGTCCACGTCGAGGTCGGGCGGCTCGGGCGTGCCCGGCGAGTGCGGCGGGTCGGGGTTGATGTGCTGGTCCGGGTCGTTCGGGTCGCCTTCGAGCGGGTGTTCGGTCATGGGGTCGAGGTACCCGCGTGCCACCGGTTCAGAACCTCGGCGTGCGCTTCTCCAGGAAGGCCGCGACGCCTTCGGCGTACTCAGGGCTGTGCACCGCTTCGTCGTACAGCGCGCGCACGGCGTCGTCCTCGTCGTACTGGCCGTCGGTGATGCGGTTGACGATGTGCTTCGCGCCCCGGACGCTGACCTGCGCGCGTGCCGCGATCGTGCCCGCCAGGTGCTCGACCCGGGCGTCGAGCGCGTCGGCCGGGTGGATCTCGTTGACCAGGCCGATGCGCAGGGCCGTGGCGGCGTCGATGATCTCACCGCTGAACAGGATCTGCTTGGCCCACGCCGAGCCGACCGCGTCGACCAACTGCTTCGTGGACGTGAAGTTGTAGACGATGCCGAGCTTGGCGGGCGTGATGCCGAACCGGGCGTCGGCGGCGGCGACCCGCAGGTCGCAGGCCAGGGCGACCTCGCAGCCGCCGCCGATGCAGAAGCCGGTGACGGCGGCGATGGTGGGCTTGCCGAGGGTGGCGATGGCGCGTTCGCCGTTGTGGACCGCCTCGCTGTACCTGGCCGCGCCGGCCGCGCCCTTGCGCAGGGTGGAGAACTCGCTGATGTCCGCACCGGCCGAGAAGTGCTCGCCGCCGCGCACGACCAGCACACGCACCTCGTCGTCGTCCTGGACCTGGGCCAGCAGCCCGGGCAGCGCCGACCACATCTCGTAGCTCATGGCGTTGCGCTTGGCCGGCCGGTCGATGGTCAACGTGGCGACCGGGCCTGCGGTGTCGAGCCTCAGCGTCATCGCCAAAGCCTAATCCACCCCGCGAGTCCTACGTTCAGAACGCGTGTGTCCTACGTTCAGAACGCGTGTGTCCTACGTTCGCGACCCCCGAGTTGAACGCTCAGAACACGGCCTGCCGTCCTGAGCGTTGAATTCGGGTGTTCTGAACGTAGGACACGCGCGTTCCGAACGTAGGACACGCGCGGGGTGAAGGTAGGACTCTCGCGGGTCAGAGGTAGGGGTTGCGGGTGTAGGTCAGGCTGAACGAGCCGCGGTTGGCGAAGTAGACGGAGACGACGTAGGCCGGGTCGGTGGCGAGCAGGCCGCGCGGGACGTCGTTGCCGTCGTTGCCGTCGTCCCAGCCCCACGCGCTGTTGGCGGCGTTGTCCTTGCCGTTGTCACCGCGGAACGTGCCCCAGCTCGCGAACGTCGCCGAGCTGTCGCGCTGCGCCCACAACCCGCCGGCGGCGAAGGTGTCCACCAGTCGGTAGCCCACGGAACGGTCGTTGCCGCCCGACGGCACCTCACCCGTGGCGCTCGGCACGTACACCACGCCGTCACCGCCCGGGAACTCCGCGCCGTTCCACGCGTACAGCCCGTGCCCCTTGGCCTCCTGGCGCGTGGTCGGCCGCGTGCCGTCCAGCCGCAACGTGCCGTCCACGCTCTCCCGGCCCGACGTGAACGTGCTCCCGGCCGGCACGTACGAGTAGAAGTCGCTGTGCGCCACCGTGATCACGGCCTCCAACCGCCCGAACGCGGAACCGTCCTTGCGCACGGTCGCCAGCAGGCCCTCCATGTCGTTCTCGTGGGTGAACTGCCCGAACGGGTCGGCGAAGTCCTCCCAGTCACGCGGGTGGTAGAAGCTGTAGACCAGGAACCAGTGCGTCGAGGTCTCCACCACCGAGTAGTACGCCGCACCGGTCAGGCGGGCCACCGAATCGTCCTGCGCCTCCCAGTTGTCCAGGGTGTTCCAGTCACCATCGAAGTCCACAGTGGACAAGAAGTCGGCGTCGTAGTCGGACGAGTCGGTGTCCTGGTAGTGCACCGGCGCCCAGTGGAACGCCAGCTCGGCGTCGGTGGCGGCGTGCGCGGGCGTGGTGAGGAACACCGAGAACGTCGCCGCCGCGGCCAGGGACGCGGCGATCTTGCGTGCGGGGAACATGCTCCACCTCCGTCAGGGTTGCCCGTCGGAGCCAACGGGCCGCGCTGAACCCTGGGGTGAAGCCGCAGCCAACGCAAGGGGTGGATCAGGTGATCATTGCCGTCCGCGTGCTCGGGAGGCGGGCAAGAGGCTTCGGGAGGCCGCAGGGCGGACCGGGGCGGTCGAAGCGCCCCGGTCCACCCCGCGCACGCCTCAGGCGTGCTCCGGCGGGCTGATCAACGACTCCGGGATCGCCGAGTCCTTGGTGCCCCACTTGTCGAGGATCTTCTCGTACGCGCCGTCCTCGATGAGCTTGTTCACCGCCGCCTGGAGCGCCGGCGCGAGCGCCGAGCCCTTGGGCAGCGCGAACCCGACGTCCAGTCGCTTGAACTCGCCGAGGAACTTCAGGTTCGGCTGGTTCGCCGCGGCGTAACGCAGGCCGTTGATCGTGCTCATCACGACGTCGATGTGGCGCTGCTGCAACCCGAGGAAGATGGCCGCGTTCTCGGAGAAGCTCAGCACCTCGTAGTCCGGCTTGCCCGCCGTGCCGCAGACGTGCTTCTCCCGCTCCAACGTCGCCTCGAAGGTCGTGCCCGCGCCCGTGCCGACCTTCAACCCGCACAGCGACACCAGGCTCTCGACCCGCGTCACCCGGTCCTCGTCGGCGCGGACCGCGAACCCCTGGCCGTCGTTGATGTAGGTGACGAAGTCGATCGTCTTCTTCCGCGCCTCGGTCACGCCGAAGTTGCCCGTGCCGATGTCGTACTTCCCGCTCGCCAACGACGGCAGGATGGTCTCGAAGCTCGCCACCTCCCGCTCGATGCGCAGCCCCAACGTCCGCGCCACCGCCTCGGACACGTCGGCGTCCAGGCCCAGCACCGTCTTGTTGTCCTCCGCGTAGTACGACGACGGCGGCTGCCCGCCCACGGACGACCCGAACTTCACCACGCCCGCCTCGCGCACGGCGGGCGGCAGCAGGGCGGCGATCGTGTCGTCCCGCGACAGCCCCGACAGCACGTCCGCCGACGGCCGCACCCCTGAGGCGGGTGGGTCGAGGGCGTCCGCCGGCGCCGCGCACCCGGACACGACGAGCGTGAGCACGGCGGTCAGCAGCAAGAGGCAACGTGCGCGCATGGGTCTACCCCAGGTCCTTCTCGAACGGCAGGTGGTCGATGGTGAGCGGGTCGGCGGTCAGGTCGAACAGCGGCGCGTACCCCGTGGCCAGGTACAGCGCCCGCGCCTCCGGCTGCCGGGGGCCGGTGGTCAGGTACAGCCGCGAGTAGCCGAGCTCGACCGCGTCGCGCTCCAGCTCGGCCAGCACCCGCCTGGCCAGGCCGCGGCGGCGGTGCCGGGAGTGCGTCCAGATCCGCTTCAGCTCCGCGGTGCGCTCGTCGTGCCGCATGAACGCGCCGCCCGCCACGGCCTCGCCGTCCTCGAACAGCAGGACGAGCGTGCCGTGCGGCGGGGTGAAGACGTCCGGGTCGTACCGCGTCAGCTCCGCGCGGGCGCGGTCGCCGTAGCGGGAGACGTACTCGGCGGTCAGCTCCTCCTTCAACGGCGCCGTGACCGGGTCCTCCCACAGGACCCGGCGGGCGACGAGGGTTCCCGAGGTGGTCACGCGGTCATCCGTCCACCGCGATCTCACGGGCAGCGGGGACGGCCGCCGCGCGTTCCCGGTCCCGCTTGGCGACCTCCTCGCGCACGATCGGGATCACGTGTCGGCCGAAGTCGATCGTGTCGTTGACCATGTCGTAGCCGCGCGCGGACAGGATGTCCACGCCCAGGTCGTAGTAGTCGAGCAACGCCTGCGCCACGGTCTCCGGCGTGCCGACGAGCGCGTTGGAGTTGCCCGCGCCACCGGTCGCGGCGGCGGTCGGCGTCCACAGGGCGCGGTCGAACCGCTCATCGCGCTCGGCGATCTCCAGCAACCGCTGCGAGCCGGTGTTCTCCGGTTCCGTCAACTTGTGCCTGCGGGTGAACGGGTTCACCCCCTTCACTCCCCCGGTGCGCGCTTTGATCGCGTCGACGGTCCGGTACGCCTTCTCCCAGGCCAGCTCCTCCGTCGCACCGAGGATCGGGCGGAAGGCCACCTGGATGCGCGGGGTGTCCGTGCGGCCCGCGTCCCGGGCGGCCTGCTTGACCGACTCGATCTGCGCGGCCGTGTCCGCCAGCGGCTCGCCCCACAGGCAGAAGATGTCCGCCTCCGCGCCGCCGGCCTTGTACGCGGCGGGCGACGAGCCGCCGAACGACACGCGTGGACGGGGCTGCTGCACGGGGAACACGTCGCTGACGAAGTCGGCGAACTTGTAGTGCTCGCCCTCGTGGTCGAACGGCTCCCGCGACGTCCACGCCTTCTTGACGATCCGGATGTACTCCTCGGTGCGCGAGTAGCGCTCGTCCTTGGTCAGGTAGTCGCCCTCGCGCTGCTGCTCGTGGTCCGTGCCGCCGGTGATGAAGTGCACCGTCAGCCGGCCGTCGCTGATCTGGTCCAGCGTGGCGAACGTCTTCGCGGCGAACGTCGGGTAGGACACGTTCGGCCGGTGCGCCAACAGGATCTGGAGCTTGTCCAGCTTCGTGGCCACGTAGGCGGCGGCTTGCGCGGGCTCGGGCGAGCCGGAGCCGTAGGCGAACAGCACCCGGTCCCAGCCGTGGTCCTCGTGCGCGCGGGCCAGCCGCAGGGTGTAGTCCTTGTCGAACGCCAAGCCGCTGCGCGGGTGCGTCTCGGAACCGTCGTTGGTGCCGCCGATCCCCAGGAACTCAACAGGCACGTCAGTACCTTCCGTCAGGTAGGGAAGAAGACGTCGACGCGCACACGACGTTGAGGGAGACGCGCGGGGTCGACGCGAAGCAAGGGAACGCGGGAACGCGGGGGCGTCAGCCTCGACAGGAGGCCGACCACACCCGACCGAAGTCGATGTGGTCGCGGGTGACCAGCCGCGTGCTTTCCACGGCTCCAGTGCAACAGCGACGCGGGCCTTCGTCAACGTCGGTTCGATCCCCGTCCAAATGACGGAATGCCTTGACGGGCCTCGTCGGCGCGCGCATACGATCACCGTGCGGCGTTGAGGGACGCGGCCCGTTCCCGTGATCCCTCCTGCCCTGGAGCAGCCGATGAGCGCGTCCACCCTCTCGCCGCCGCGGTCCCCCGAAGCCGTCGAGATCGTGCCCCTCCGCCGTCCCTGGCGCTGGACCAGCGCCGCGCTCGTGCTCGTCGCGCTCGGCGTCGTGGTGTGGTCCGCGGCGACCAACGAGCAGTTCCAGTGGCACGTGGTGGCCCGGTACTTCGCCACCGACGCCGTGCTGCGCGGGCTGTGGCTGACGTTGTGGTTGACCGCGTTGACCGTGGTGCTCGGTTTCGTGATCGGCGGGGTGCTCGCCGTCATGCGGCTGTCCGGCAACCCGGTGCTCGCGGCCGTGGGCTGGGGTTACGTCTGGCTGTTCCGCTCGGTGCCGCTGCTGGTGCAGCTGCTGTTCTGGTTCAACTTCGGCGCGCTGTACCCGGCGCTGTCGGGGGCCACCCCGGTGATCGGCCCGATGACGTCGATCATCATCGGCCTGGTGCTGCACGAGGCCGCCTACGCGGCCGAGATCGTGCGCGGCGGCATCCTGTCGGTGGACTCCGGGCAGAGCGAAGCGGCGGCGGCGCTGGGGCTGGGGCGCGGGCGGGTGCTGTGGCGGATCGTGCTGCCGCAGGCGATGCGCTCGATCGTGCCGGCGGCGGGCAACCTGCTCATCGGCACGTTGAAGGGCACGTCGATCGTCAGCGTGCTGGCCGTGCAGGACCTGCTGTACTCGGTCCAGCTGATCTACAACCGCAACTACCTGATCATCCCGCTCCTGCTGGTCGCCACCCTCTGGTACGTCGTGGTCACCAGCGTGCTCGGCGTCGCCCAGCACTACGTCGAGCGCTACTACGGGCGTGGCGCGCGATGAGCGTCATCGTCCTGGTGGGCGCGGGGCCCAGGGCCTCGGGCATCCTGGAACGCCTCGGCGCGAACGCCCCGGAGCTGTTCGACGGGCCGTTGGAGGTGCAC
Organism: Saccharothrix sp. S26; assembly: GCF_021390395.1. Taxonomy (GTDB): domain Bacteria; phylum Actinomycetota; class Actinomycetes; order Mycobacteriales; family Pseudonocardiaceae; genus Actinosynnema. Next base: position 270,481 of record NZ_JAJUWT010000010.1, on the reverse strand, counting down.
CTGGTGGACCCGTTCGCGCCGGGCGCGGGGCGGGTGTGGCGGCACGAGCAGTCGCCGTTGCTGCGGATGAACTCCATGGCCGAGGACGTCACCATGTTCACCGACGCCTCGGTGACGTGCGAGGGTCCGATCCGGCCCGGCCCGTCGCTGGCGCAGTGGGCCGCGTCGTGCCTGGCCGGGGTGGAGCTGGAGCCGGGCGTGCGGGCCGAGCTGGCGGCGATGGAACCCACGTCGTTCCCGAGCAGGCGGGTGCAGAGCGCGTACCTGAAGTGGTTCCACGACCGCGCGGTCTCGTCGTTGCCGCCCGGCAGCTCGGTCACGGCGCACCCGACGAAGGTCGTGCGGATCACCGGGTCGGCGCAGGTGCGGCAGCGGGTGTGGCTGGCCGACCGCGCCGAGCCGCTGGTGGCCGACGTGGTCGTGCTCGTGCTGGGTCACCTGGACACCGTGCTCGCGCCCGAGCACCGGGAACTCGTCGACTACGCCGCCGCGCACGGCTTGACGTACCTGCCGCCGGACTACACGGCCGACACCGACCTGTCGGTGGTGCCGGCGGGCGCGGACGTGGTGGTGCGGGGCATGGGGCTCGCGTTCGTCGACCTCGCCGTGCTGCTGGGCGAGGGGCGCGGCGGGCGGTTCGTGCGGGAGGACGGCACCTTGCGCTACGTGCCCTCCGGCCGTGAACCCCGCCTGCACGTCGGTTCCCGCCGGGGCACGCCGTACCACTCCAAGACCGGCTACCGGTTGCGCGGCGCGCCACCGGAGCCACCGCGGTTCTTCGTCGCCTCACGGCTGCTGGACCGGCCGGGTGAGGTCGACTTCCGCCGGGACGCGTGGCCGTTGATGGCCAAGGAGATCGCGCACGGGCACTACCGCGAGCTGTTCACCGGGCACCCCGAGCGGGTGCGCGGGTCGTGGGAGGCGTTCTCGGCGCGGTTCACCGAGCTGGACTGGTACAGCGACGACATGAGGGCGTTGGAGCGCGCCGCGGTGCCCGCGCAGGCCGACCGGATCGACTTCGAGCGGCTGGACCGCCCCATCGACGGCCTGACGTTCCCCTCGCCGGAGGACTTCCAGGAGTTCCTGCGCGGCCACGTCACCGCGGACGTGGCCCGGCGCTCGGATGCGGGGTTCAGCGCGGACCTGGGCGCGTTCCTCGCCCTGCTGGGCGTGTACGGGCAGTTCGCGGAGCTGTCCGCGTCCGGGCGGCTGCGGGGCGATGACGGGTGGTGGCACGGCTTCTTCAGCTCGATCGCGAGCGGGCCGCCGCCGGACCGGTTGGAGGAGCTGCTGGCGCTGTCCCGCGCGGGCGTGGTGCGGTTCCTGGGCGCGGACACGTGGGTCCGGGCGCAGGGCGGGGTGTTCCTGGCCGGCAGCCCCAGCGTGCCGTCGCACGTGGTGCGGGCGACGGGGCTGATCGAGGCCCGCCTGCCCGTGCACAGCCTGCCGCACACCGCCGACCCGTTGCTGAGGTCGATGGCGGCGGCCGGTGACGTCACCGACGTCGACGGCCTGGTGCTGGTCGACCCGGCCGACAGCCGGGTCGTCGACGGCACGGGCAGGCCGCACGCGCGCCGCTTCGCCGTCGGGCCCTACACGACCCGCAAGGCGTACGCGGCTTTCGCCCGGCCGAACACCAACGCGCCGAACTTCCGGCAGAGCGACGAGGTCGCGCGGGACATCCTGCGCTTCCTCGCCGCGGCGGCCGGTGGCGCGGACGAGTCGGTGGCCTGAGCCACCGGGGGCTACGGTGCGGCGAACCAGCCCGCCTCGGCGAGCTGCTCGCCCAGCGCGCCGGCCAGCCAGGTCTGGCCGCCACCGGCCAGCAACGCCTCGTTGACGAACACCCCTCGGCCCGGCACGGCGGCCCCCAGCTCGGCGAGCAACGGCTTGAGGTGCACCTCCACGGCCAGCGCGTGCTTGTCGGCGGCGGCCACGAGCAGCGGCACGGCGGTCTTGCCGCGCAGCCAGTTGCCCGGTGCCTGGTCGAGGATCGCCTTGAGCAGGCCCGTGTACGTCGCCTTGTACGTCGGTGACGCGACCACCAGCACATCGGCCGCCGAGAGGCCGTCCAACGCCTCCCGGACGGCCGTCGAACCCGGCGCGAACACGGCGGGCGCGAGCTCCGCGGCGTCCACGACCGGGCCGTCCGGCGCGACCTCCACGCCTTGTGCGGTGACGGCGTGGCGCACCGCTTCCCGCAGGGCCAGTGCGGCGTTCAACGTGCGCGATCCGGGACGGGGGTTGCCGACCAGGACGCCGACGACGAGTGGTTGGTTCACGCACCGAGCATGGCAACGTCGTCGGCGGCCCTCAAGGTCGTCCACCGTGCGGGATTCAGCCCGTCTTGGGCAGGCCGGGCGGGTTGATCTCGCTCTTCTCGACGGCCTCGCCGCCCAGGCCCCACCGGTCGAGCACCTCGGCGTACTTGCCGTTGGCGATCAGGTGGTCGATGGCCTCGGCGACCGGCTCCACCAGGCCGCTGCCCTTCTTGGTGGTCGCGGCGATCTTGCCCACGATCGCGCCGCCGCCGGAGAACGTGCCGATCACCTCCGTCTTGCCTGAGGTCGTGGCGTGGTAGGCGCAGGTGGGGTTGGGTCCCAGGTAGGCGTCGATGCGGCCGGACTCCAGCGCCAGGTAGTAGTCCGACGAGTTCTGGAAGTTCTTGATGTCGGTGGGGGCCAGGCCGCGTGCCTCGTTGGCCTTGCTCCAGTCGACCAGGATCTTCTCCTGGTTCGTGCCGGACAGGACCGCGATCACCTTGCCGGCCACGTCCTCCGGCTTGGTCACGCGCCACGAGCCGCCCTTCTTCGCCTCGAAGGCCAGGGTGTCCAGCCGGTAGGTGGCGAAGTCGTACTTCTCCTTGCGCTCCTCGGTGACGGTGATGTTGGACAGGCCCAGCGGGTACGCGCCGCTGTCCAAGCCGATGAACAGGTTCTCCCACGACGTGTTCTCCAGCTGGGCCTCCAGCCCCAGCACGCCCGCGATGAGCACGGCGATGTCGGTCTCCACGCCGATCGCGGTCTTGTCGTCGGTGGCGTAGAAGCGCAGCGGCGGCGCGGTGCCCGCGGACCCGCCGACGACGAGCTTGCCGCTCCGGCGGATCTCCTCCGGCACCTTGGCGGCGATGGCGTCCACCTTCTCGGCCGTGACGCGGTTCTGGTCCGGGCCGAGGTTCACGGTCCGGCCGCCCGCGACCACCTGGTCCTCGGTCGTCCCATCGGCGTCCGCGCACGCGACCAGCGCGAGCGCGGCGGTGGCCGCGGTGGTGATCGCGGCGGCGATCTTCAACAGGGACAACGGATCTCCTCGGGTCTTCAGAGCACTTTGGACAGGAACGCGCGGGTGCGCGGGTGTTGCGGGTCGTCCAGCACCTGGGCGGGCGGTCCTTGCTCGACCACGACGCCGCCGTCCATGAAGACCACGGTGTCGGCCACGTCCCGGGCGAACCCGATCTCGTGCGTGACGATGATCATCGTGGTGCCGCTGCGGGCGAGGTCCCGGATCACGTCCAGCACCTCGCCGACCAGCTCCGGGTCCAGCGCCGAGGTCGGCTCGTCGAACAGCAGCACCTTCGGCTCCAGCGCCAGGGCGCGGGCGATCGCGACGCGTTGCTGCTGCCCGCCGGACAGGTGGCGCGGGTAGGCGGACTCCTTGTCGGCCAGGCCGACCCGGTCCAGGAGCCGACGGGCCTGCGCGCGGGCGTCGGCCGGTGAGGTGCGGCGCGTGGAGATCGGGGCTTCCACGATGTTCTCCAGCACCGTCAAGTGCGGGAACAGGTTGAAGTTCTGGAACACGAAGCCGACGTGCGCGCGTTGCCGGAGCACTTCGCGTTCCCGCAGCTCGTACAGCTTGTCGCCGCGGCGGCGGTAGCCGATCAGGTCGCCGTCGATGCCGACCAGGCCGCGGTCGGCCTTCTCCAGGTGGTTGATCGTGCGCAGCAACGTCGACTTGCCCGAGCCGGACGGCCCGAGCACGACCACCACCTCGCCCGCGCCGACCTGGAGGTCGACCCCGCGCAGCACCTCGTTGTCGCCGAAACTCTTGTGGACGCCGCGGACGTCCACCATCACCTCGCCCATTTCCACCCGTCCTCGTTCCTGGTCGCGCCCTTGGCGTAGTGCTTCTCGACGTAGTGCTGCGCGATCGACAGCAGGGTGGTCAGCGCGATGTACCAGGCGGTGGCGACCATGAGCAGCGCGACCACCCGCGCGTTGCGGCCGTAGATCACCTGGACCTGGTAGAACAGCTCGCCGATGGCCACCACGGACACCACGGACGTGCCCTTGAAGAGGCTGATCACCTCGTTGGTGGCGTTCGGCAGGATCGAGCGCATGGCCTGCGGCAGCACGATCCGGCGCAGTTGGCGCGACCGGGGGATGCCCAGCGCGGCGGCGGCTTCGAGCTGGCCGTGGTCGACCGAGATCACACCGGACCGCACGATCTCCGCCGCGTACGCCGCTTGGTGCAACGCGAGCCCCAACACGGCCGCACCCATCGGGCTGATCAGGTCCTTGGTCGGGAAGCCGAAGAACGTGGGGCCGAACGGGATGCCGAAGTTCAGCTCCTCGTAGAGGTAGGAGATGTTGAACCAGAACAGCAGTTGCACGATCAGGGGGATCGAGCGGAACGCCCAGACGTAGGTCCAGCTCACCGCTTCCAGGAAACGGCTGCGGGACAACCGCATCAGGGCCAGCAGGATGCCGAGGGCGAAGCCGATCACGGTGCCGTAGAGCGTGAGCTCCAGGGTGACCACGACGGCGTCCAGGATGGATTTGGCGGTGATGAAGCGGGCGAACGTGGCCCAGTCCCAGCCCGGGTTGGTCACCAGGCCGTGGACGAACTGGGCCAGCAGGACCAACACGACGCCGATCCCCACCCACCGCCACGGGTGGCGGGCGGCGACGACCTTGGGAGCCGGCGAGTCGAGGGCACGCGGGCGCGGTCGCGCGGACACGCTCATGGCGAAGTCCTTCCGGGGTGGGTGGCATCGCGGGGGTGGGACGGTGCGGCGGCTGCCGTGGGCGGCGGAACCGTAGCCACTTCGCCGGTGCACGAACAAGAGCGCCCACGTGCTGAACCACTGTGGTCAGGTGGTTGACAAATCGGCTGTGTCACCTGAATCGAGCAATGTCTGGTCCACTGAGGAATGTCGTAGACCGAGGAATGTCGTGTGGCGCAGCGTGAGGCGCTTCGGGTGCAGGCGCGCGGCCGTGATCGGGTGGTGAGGGGGTGGGCGGCGGCGCGGGCCGAGGTTCGGGCCTCGATCCGGCGCTGTGCTGAAGCTGCCTCGGTGCGGATCCTCGGACCGGTGCCGGGGCTCAGCGCCGAGGCGCGGGTGGCCAGCGGTGCGGGCCGGGCCTGGGGGTGGGCGAGATGCGTCAGTGGTGGGTCAGGCGGTGGGTCAGGAGACAGGAGCATGCGGGCATGGCCGGTCGCTCGAGTGGGGCGGCGGTGTGGGCGGGGGCCATGATCCAGCAATGCGCTGAAAGGTGCCTCGAAGCGGGCGGCCTCGCATCGGCGCCAGGGGTCCAAGCCGGGGCGCGGGAGAGCCGGTCAGGCGGCAGGTCAGGCGTGCGGTGGCTCGGGAGATGAGGAACGAGCGAGCATGGCCGGTGGTGCGGGTGGGCCGGGGATCGGAGTCGGTCAGGTGATGGGGAACATGCGGGACATTCCTGGTGGTGGGGTGAACGGTTGCCAGCGGGTTGGGCGTTGGGAGAGGCGGTCGGCGATCAGCCAGAGGACGGTGGCGTTGTAGCCGTAGCCCAGGTGGGTCGAGTTGACCGCGACGTTCTGCTGGCGGGCGCTCGGGGGTGAGATGCAGGTCTGCCAGGCGACGATGCCGTCCGACTTCGAGTAGACCGAGGTCGACGGGACCGGGAACGGTGGGCGGGTGTGTTCCGGCGGTGGCAGGGTGGCACCCGGGACGTAGAACCTGGCCAGCAGTTGGTAGACCGGGTTGACCCTGGTCTGGCGCAGGTCCGTCATGGCGTACGGGCTGCCCAGGGTGATCACCTGGCGGACCATGCCGGGGTGCTCGCGGGCCAGTTCGCGGGCGAAGATGCCGCCCAGGGACCAGCCAACCATGCTCACCTTGCCGCCCACGGCCAGTTCCCGCAGCAGGTCGCGCATCCCGCGCACCACTCCGACCGACGGGCCGATGTTCAGCCCGAGGCCCCAACCGCGGACGTCGTAACCCAAGCCGGTCAGGAACCTGCGCAGCGGCACGGTCGTCGCGTCGGTCCCGCCGAGGCCCGGCAGCACGAGGACGGTGTGGCCGTCACCGCTCGGGGCGGCACGCAGCAGGGAACGGGTCGCCGCGAACTGGCCGATGCCGACAGCGGTTCGGGTCGGTTCGGTGAGGTACCACAGCAGGCCCGGCGCGGAACCCGGCGTCACGGCGGGCTCCAGGTCCGGGTGGTCCGGTGGGACGTGCGGCAGTGCTGACATGGCCCCTCCCCCGCTCCGCGTCGAGCGAACCCCAGGTGACCATGATGTTTCGTGGCGGTTGATTGCGCCAGTACCGGCGAGTCTCGATCCTTGCGCGGTGCCGTCGATGGTCCGCGACCCCGTCCGGCTCACCGCATGCACCCGAAGCCCTGGAACGGCCGGTCGGACCGCACCGCCGGTGAGGTACGGGCTCGGGCGGACCTCGCGGAGATCATGGCCGTTCGCCGGGTCGCCGGGGACACGGAGGACGAGGTGATCATCGCGGCCGTGACGCGCGACTACGGCAACCAGTTCGCCAAGCACGACCACCTGACCGAATGCCAGGTGATGCCTGACTGGCCGACCGACCGGGTCAGCGCCTTTCGGGCAGCGCTGCGGCGAGCGGAGAGCGCTACCGCGAGTGGAGGCGGTCGGCCGCCACCGCGCCGGCCAACTCCGCCGCTTCCGCCGCCACCTCGCCTATCTTGGCCAGGGCCTTCGGCTCGATGTACAGCTCCACGTCCTGACCGATCTTGAACACCACCGCACCCCCTCCCGGCTCCACATCGTAGTTGATCCACACGTCACCCGGCACCTGCGCCCACAGGTGCACCTGAGCCCGACCCATCAAGTCCTCCCACGACCGGTCAACATCCGCTGCTACCATGGTGTCCGGTGTTGGTGATATCAGCAAATGGCTTCACTCGATCGGGCGAGGAGCGGCATGGCATCGGCATCCCCTACGGTCGCGGCCTGGGAACTCGGCCTGCGGCTGCGCGAGCGGCGCGAGCTCATGGACCTCACGGCGGCGTCGACGGCGAAGGCCATCCACACCGGCCAGTCGTTCGTGTCGGGCGTCGAGACCGGCCGCGTGAAGATCAACGCCCGCAAGCTGGCCGAACTCGCCGCCGTGCTCGACTTCGACCAGGAGGAACTGCAGGAACTGCAAGCGCTCCGCGAAGCGGCGGCCAAGCGCGCGTGGTGGCACCCCTACTCGGCCATGTTCAACGCGGAAGTGCTGCGGTACTTCGGTTTCGAGGCCGGGGCGGAGAGCATCCGGGCCTACAGCGCGGGCATGATCACCAGCCTGCTCCAGACCCAGGACTACGCCATGGCCATCATGAACGGTGGCGCGCCGAGCATCCGGCTGGCCGAGGCCAACCGCCGGGTCGAAGTGCGGATGAAGCGCCAACAACGACTCGGGGGAGACGACCCGATCCGGCTCACCACGGTGATCACGGAGTCGGGGCTGCGGCAGATGGTCGGCGGCCGGGAGGTGATGGCGGCGCAGCTCAAGCACCTGGCCTGCAAGATCCACCAGCAGCCGGACACGCTCGACGTGCGGATCGTGCCGTTCAGCGCCGACTACCACAACGCCATCGGCGGGTCGACCTTCTACATCCTCGGTTTCGCCAGCAGCAGGCTGCCCGACCTGGTGTGGCAGGAGACCGTCTCGACCACCGACCTGATCGACCAGCCCATGCGGATCCGCGAGTACAGTCTGGCGCACAGCCAGGCGATGGATTTCGCGCTCGACCGGGTCGAATCACTCGGTCTGATCGAGCAGATCGGCAAGGAGTTGGAGTGAACCGGAACGACCGCACCGGCTGGTTCAAGTCGAGCCGCAGCGCCGAGAACCCGGCCTGTGTCGAGGTGCGGTTCGTGCCCGACGCGATCGACGTCCGCGACTCCAAGAACCCCACCGGCCCGGTGCTGTCGTTCCCCCGCTCCGCGTGGAGCAAGTTCCTCAACCGTTGAGGCGGCCGACCTCCGCGTTGATCGAGGCGCTGATCGAGGCGACGACGTGCCGCACGTGCTCGGGCACGCGCGCCCGCAGGTCATCGGGCCAGCTCTCCTGGTCGTAGCGGCACTCGAGGTACAGCCGCCTGGCGTGCGCGAGCACCGGGCGGTGCTCCGGTGGCAGGCGGGGCAGGGCCCAATCAGCGGCCGCGGCCTTCGACCTGATCCCGCCCGTCACGACCGTGGTCCAGACGCGGGCCAGCGTCAGCACGACGTTGCGGGTGTCGTGGTCCACGTCGTCCAGCAGGTCCGGCACCCCGGCCACGCTCGCCCGCACCACGTCGGCGTGCGGGACGGGGTCCAGCAGTTCCGCCGGCGGCGGGCCGGACAGCGGGTGGTCCGCGGCCAACGCCATCGTGATCAGCAGGGCCAGATCGGGCATCGGCGCGGGCACCGGGACCGCGCCCGCCTCGAAGCCCTCGCGCAGCCACTCGCCGTACTGGAAGTCGGCGATCGGCGGGTAGCGCCACGGCCGGACCTCCGGCTGGGCCACCACCGTCAGCTCGACCGGGCGCGGACCGGAGATCGCCAGCAGGCCGTCCAGCAGCGCCCGTCGTCGCGCAGTGCCCAATCCCCGCCGCGTGACCACGAGGAAGTCCAGGTCACTGGCGGGCTTGAGGCCGTCGAGCGCGGCCGAGCCGTGGAGGTAGACGCCGAGCGCGCCGTCGCCGACCAGCTCCACGACCGCGCGGACCTGGTCCACCTCAGCCCACCGTCGCCAGCCAGTCCCCGAGCCGCGAGGCCACCAGCTCCGGCACCTCCAGCTGCGGCACGTGGCCGACGCCGTCCAGCACCTCGAAGCGCCACGACGGGTTGCGCCGGGCCGCCGCGCGCGCCGACGCCACGGGCACCAGCCGGTCCTTCTCGCCCGCCATCAGGTACACCGGCACGCGCACCCGGCTCATCGCCGTGTAGTAACGGCGCGCCGTCGCCCCCGTCCACACCACCGATCGCGCCGCCGCCAGGAACGCCTCGTCCAGCCCCGGGATCTCGGCCCGCTGCTCCAGCAACGACATCGACGCCAGGACCATCTCCTCCGGCACCGACTTCGGGTTCGCGCACACCAGGTTCAGCACCCGCTTGACCTGCCGCCGCGTCGACACCCCGGCCCGCGACTTCGCCAGGAACCACTGGCCGAGCCCCGGCACGGCGTACATCGCGAACGCGGCCACGACCTGCGGGTCCGGGCGGACGCCGAACGGCATCGGCACGGCCGGGTCGAGCAGCGCCAGCGCCGTCACCGACGCGGGTCGGCGGGCGGCGTGCAGGATCGAGATCATCCCGCCCATCGAGTTGCCCACGAGCACCACCGGCTCGCCGACCACCTCGGCCAGGAACCGGTCGAGCAGCCGCGCGTTGGCGGGCACCGTCGTGGCACGCCCCTCGGGGTGGGTGAGGCCGAACCCGGCCAGGTCGACGGCCAGCACGCGGTACCGGCCGACCAGGTGGGGCGCGAGCAGGCACCAGTTGAGGTGCGAGCCGCCCAGGCCGTGCACGAGCACCATCGGCGGGCCTTCGCCGCCGAAGTCGACGTAGTGCACCGACGCCCCGTCGAGGTCGACGTGCCGGCTCGTCCCGCCCCAGTGGTCGAGTGTGGTCATACCGGTCAGTATGTCCGGGACCGGTGGCCGTCGGGACCGGACCCCTCGATCCGCGCCGCCCGGCCCGAGCGGTCCCGGGCGGAGCGAGGACCGGCGCACCGGGGCGAACGAACGAAGTCACCTAATGTGGTGACCATGATCGTGTGGATCAACGGCGCGTTCGGCGCGGGCAAGACGACGTTGGCGCAGGAGCTGCACCGCCGCCTGCCGGACGCCCTGGCGTTCGACCCGGAGTACGTCGGCTTCCTGCTGCGCCAGTGGGCTCCCCTGCCGGAGAGCGGCGACTTCCAGGACATGCCGCCGTGGCGCAAGCTGACCGCCGAGTTCGCCGTCGCCCTGCACCGCGAGTACCGGCGGCACCTGATCACGCCCATGACCCTGGTCCACCCGGCCTACCAGGAGGAGGTGTTCACGCTCCTCGCCGCCGCGGACGTCCCGCTGCTGCACGTCTTCCTGGACGTGCCGGCCGAGGAGCTGCGCCGCCGCATCAACGAGCAGGTCATGGACCAGTACAACCAGGAGGCGGACGACCGGATCCGCGGGTTCCGCCTGGGCAACGTCGACCGCGGCGTCGCCGCACGGGACGCCCTGCCGCCGGACACGCTCGTCCTGCGAGGCGACCGGCACACACCCGGCGAACTGGCCGACCAGGTCCTGGCCGCGCTCTAGAACGACGGCGGCCCGGCCGTGATCCGGTCGCGCACGGCGTCGACCGTGGTCTCCCAGTCCGACTCGACCCACCAGGTCGCGCCCGCGTCGGCCCACTCACCCACGTCGGTCGCGACGCCCTCGGCGACCACGTCGAACCCGTCCCACGGCAGCCCGAGCGACGTGCGCAGCTCCCGCGCTTGCGCCACCACCGCCGCCAGCTCCGCCGGGTTCGCCGGGCCCCGCGCCTCGCCGCCGTCGACCAGGTTGGGCAGCAGCCCGTCCCACGCCACCGCACGCCGCATCGACACGGGCCGGTCGAACGCGCCCACCACCCACACCGGCACCCTCGGCCGCTGCACGGGCGGCGGCGGTGGGAAGAAGTCGGTCTCCCGCACGTCGTAGCGCTGCCCGCGGAACGCGAACGGCTGTCCGCGCATCAGCCCGTCGTACACGGCCAGGCCCTCGTCCAGCAGCAACGCCCGCTCGGCCCGGCTCGTCCCGCGCTCGAACGCCGTCCAGCCCGGGTGCAGCGCGCCCAGCCCCACCGACAGCTGCACGCGCCCGCCGGACAACCGGTCCAGCGTCGCCGCCCTGGACGCCACGTCCCACGGCTTGAACCGGGGCAGCGGCGTGAGCATCGTGCCCAGCCGCAGCGACGACGTGCGCATCGCCGCCGCCGTCAGCGCCACCCAGGCGTCGACGCCCCACACCGCCTCGGCCAGGAAGACGCCGTCCCAGCCGCACTCCTCGGCCAGCGCCGCGCACGACGCCACGTCCGGCGCGTCGAAGAACGGCAGCACGATCCCGCAACGCATGGCGGCAGCGTCCCACACCGGGTCACGTCACGGCGGCCGGGCGGGACGCCGGCGCGGTCCACGTGCCGAGCGCGATCTCCGCGGTGATGCCGGGGCCGAACCCGGCGATGACACCTCGCGCGCCGTGCCCGGCCCCGCCGTCGGCGAACAGCCGCTCCAGGGCGTCGAAGATGACCACGCTGGCCACGTTGCCGCGCTCGGCGAGCGTCGTCCGGCTGTAGCGGAACGTCTGCGGTGGCAGCCGCAGGTACTTGCCGAGGTCGTCGAGGATCCGGGGGCCGCCCGCGTGCACGATGTAGAAGTCCAGGCCCGCGATGTCCCAGCCGTGCGGCTCGGCCACGTCCCGCAGGGCGGGCGCGAGCACGGACATCGTGCCGGGCACGCGCTTGTCCAGCAGGAAGTGGAAGCCGGTGTCGCGCACGTCGTAGGCGATCCAGTTCTCCGTGTCGGGCACCAGGCGGGAGCTGTTGCGCTCGACCCGCACGCCCTCACCGCCCTCACCGCGCATCACGGCCGCCGCCAGCGCGTCGCCGAACAGCCCGTTGGACAGCAGGTTGCCGACGCCCAGGTCGGTCGGCTGGTAGAGCAGCGAGCAGAACTCGCACGCCACGACCAGCACGTTGGACCGCGGGTAGGCGGTGCAGAAGTCGTGCGCGCGGTTGATCGCCGCGCCTCCCCCGGCACAGCCCAGCTGGGCGATCGGGAGCTGCCGGGTCGACGACCGGAACCCCATCGTGTTGATCAGCCAGGCCGTCATCGACGGCATCATGAACCCGGTGCACGAGACGTACACGATCAGGTCGATGTCGGCGGCGGTCAGGTCGGCGTGGCCCAACGCCCGCCGCACCACGTCCGGCACCCGTGACTTGGCCTCCTTCTCGTAGAGGGCGTTGCGCTGGGCGAAGCCGGGGTGCCTGAGGGTGTCCTCGATCGGCTGGACGATGTGCCTGGTCTGGACGCCGGTGTTGCCGATGAGCCGCAACGCCAGGTCGAGCTGCGGGTGGTCGCGGTGGCGCTCCCGGGCCAGTTCCAGGGTCTGCTCGCGGGTGATGACGTGCTCGGGGACCGCGATGGCGGGACGGCAGAGCGTGGCCACGACCGCCCTCACCACGCGACCGGCAGGGCCAGTGGGTACCGCCAGATCGAGACGGTGTTCCACCGCACCCGCGCCGCCGGCACGGCCAACCGCAGGGTCGGGAACCGGGCCAGCAGCCCGCCGATGGCTTCCTGGAGCGTCATCCGGGCCAGGTGGGAGCCCAGGCAGTGGTGGCCGCCGTGGCCGAACGTCAGGTGCGGCGCGGGCTCGGCGCGGTCGAAGTCCAGCTCGTCGGGCCGCTCGTAGGCCAGCTCGTCGCGGTTGCCGGTCAGGTACGACACGTGCACCGCGTCGCTGGCCTTGATCGTGACGCCGCCCAGCTCGACGTCCTCCAGCGCGACGCGCGGGATGCCGACGCCCTGGCGGAACGGGATGAACCGCAGCAGCTCCTCGACGGCCCTCGGCAACGCCTCCGGCTCGACCCGCAGCCGGTGCAGGTGCTCGGGGTGCGTGAGCAGCGTGTAGGTGATGTCGGCGATCTCGTAGGTCGTGGTGTCGTGGCCGGTGACCGCCAGGAGCATCGCCAGCACCGACAGCTCCGCGTCGGCGAGCACGTCGTCACCGACGCGGGCGGTGGCCAGGGCGCTGACCAGGTCGTCGCCGGGGTGCCGCCGGCGCGCGGCGGTGAGCCGGTCGAAGTAGGCGCGCATCGCGGCCTTGGCCTCGGCCGCGGCGGACCGGTCGGCGGCGCTCATGGACATCATGGCCGTCGCCCACCGCCGCACGCGCGGTCGGTCGTCCGCCGGGATGTCCAGCAGCTCGCAGATCGTCATCAGGGGCAGCCGGTCCGCCAGGTGCTCGACCAGGTCCGCAGGCGGGCCGTGCTCGACCATGGCGTCGAGCAGGGTGTGCACGGTCCGCCGCGTCCACGGTCGCAGCGCCTCGACCTGGGGTGTGGTGAACGCCTTGGCGACCAGCCGGCGGACCCGGTTGAGCTCGGGCGGGTCCATCAGGTTGATCGCCTCGCGCTGCGCGATGGGTGCGGGGGTGATCCGGGGGAAGTCGCGCCCGATCAGCGCCGCCCGGCTGAACCGCCGGTCCGACGTGACCACCCGGACGTCGTCGTAGCGCGTCACCAGCCACGCCTCGCCCTCGCCGTGGGGCAGGCGGACCTTGGCGATCGGGTCCTCCCGCCGCATCCGGGTCAGGAACGGGTCGGGCTCCAAGGCCACGTCGTGCCGGAACGGGCAGCTCGGCGCGGCCTCGCGGTCGTGCGCTCGGACGTTCACCAGGACGTTCCCCTCTCAGCGGCGAAACCGATCCTTCCCATGAGACACGGTGTCGCGCCGCCACGTCCCGGTCGCCGAGCGGTTTCATCAGTTGTCGCGGTTCTCCCACCGGTTCGTGACCGGTGATCGCCCGCTCCTTAACTCTCCGAGCCGGCCCGCTCCACTCGTTCAGGCGCTCAAACGCCCTCCTTGAGCGCAGGTTCCGGACGCCACAGCCGCGCAAAGTAGGTCGGCACGTGCCGCGGCTCGCGATGTCGGACGCGCCGCGGGCGGGATCCCCGCTTCAGAACAGCGGCGTGAAGACGCACTCGAAACCGGCTCGCATCCCCGGCCGGTGGGTCGCGACCAGCCAGAACTCGCCGGGCCGCACGACGCCGCCGATGTAGGAGTTGATGTCGCTGCCCGAATCGGCGTAGCCCACGCTGGTGGTGGGCGGGCTCTGGGGCCCGACGAGCAGCCGCACCCGCGCGGTCCGGCCGCCGACGAAGTACACGGCCACGTAGCCGTACGTTTCGGCCTGGTAGACGGTGTCCAGCGCGGCCTGGAAGCGCGGCAGGCCGATGCCCGCCCGCGCCGCCCGACCTTCCAACGACCGCAGCGCGCCGTCGGTCCGCTCCGCCAGCTCGTGCAGCCGCGCGTACCGCTCCCCGTCATCTGCCAGCGCGCCCAGGAGGTTGGTCAGCCGCTCGACGCGGCCCTCCAGCTCCCGCAACCGCGTGTGCAGCGCCTCGTCCTTCGACCCGAACACGTCCTCACCCCTTTTTGACGCAGGACGTTAGGCGCGGCCGGCTCCCCTACCGGTCCCAGGTCCGCCGCGGCGGCGGTGCCCAGGTGGTGGTGAACGCGGCCCACACCAGCGGCGAGCAGGTGAGGTCGCCGGTGTCCTCCCACCGGGTGGCGGCGGCGCGTTGCCAGTCGTTGAGGGCGGTCACCGGGTCGGGCGCGCGGTGGGCGGCGTCCAGGGCGAGCACGGCCGGCGCGAGCACGGGGGTCGGCGGGAAGCCGGGGACCAGTCGGCGCAGCCCTTCGTCGGTCGGCAGCGTCCACCTCGTCGCGGCGACGTGCTCCGCCCCGCCGTGCACCATGGCCGTGACCAGGCCGGACGGTTCGGCGAACCGGAAGTCGCCGCCGCTCTCGCAGGCCACCAGGGCCACGCGGGGCGGCAGGCGCCACGGGCGCACGGGGCCGGGGCGGTGGCCCAGCACGAGGTCGGCGGCGGTCAGGGGGCGGTGCGCGCCGAGCGGGGCGGCCCGACCCGTGGTGGCGGCGGTGCAGGACAGGTGCAGGCAGGCGCCCAGCCCGTGGCCGCCCGTGGTCACGTGGCCGACGTACAGCAGGCGCGCGGCGGTGGCGAGCGCCCGTTCGAGGTGGTCGCGGTCGAGGTCGTCGCGGCGCACGCGGCCCAGCCCGGCCAGTTCCGGCGCGGGCCCCAGGACGGAGCCCAGGGCCGAGTCGTCGGCAAACCCCGGCACCACGGGGTCGAGCACGGCGACGACCGTCCCTTGTGGATCGAACGGGGTGACGCGGCGGGTCGGGGCGTTGGCCACGGTGGCGGGCGGCAGCACGGAGACGGTGGTGTCGTGCACCGCCCGTCGGCCTTCGTCGATCCGCAGCGCCTCCCACGGCACCAGGGCGGTGGAGGGCGAGGGTTGCACGCGCAGGTGCGGCCGGACCCCCTGGGCGAGGAACGAGTTCAGCTCGACGGCCAGCCGGTGCGGGATCAGGGCCCGGGCCAATCTGGTGGCCAGGTCGCGCTCGCGCTCGGGGTCCACGAGCGGGCCGCGGGTGAGCGCGCGGCGCAGGGCCCGGTCGGCGGTCTCCCCCGGCAACGGCGACGGCACCGCTTCGGCCCACTCGTCCAGCGTGGCCGCCACGAGGTCGCGCGGCACGGCGATCACGCGAGGTTCGCCCGGTTCGTGCTCCCACCGCCACGACACGTACAGGTCGCCCGCGTCGACCAGCTTGAGCTGCACGGTCACCACGACGCCACCGCCCGTCCGGAGCGGACCGGGAAGCCGTAGCGCCGCTCGGCGACGTCGATCCAGGCGTCCAGGGCGTTCGGCACGGCGGGGTCGGCCCTGACCCTGGGCGGCGGTTCGAAACCCGTCACCGGGAACGCGGGGTCGGCACCGGTGGCCAGGCCGGCGGCGGCGTAGGGCAGGTGGTCCTCGGCGGGCGGCGGCTCCGGCAGGCCCACCAGCTCGGTGCGGTCGAGGTGGGCGACGCCCTCGGCGTGCAGGGACACCGCGCCCGCGAGGTGGTCGACGTACTCGGCGGCCAGGGTCACGTCCTGCACGGCCCTGATGGCCAGCAACGCCGAGCGGATGGCGGGTGCGCTCGCCAGGGCGACCCAGCGTTCGCGCAGCGGGCCGTGCGGGAACCGGTGCCGCACGGCCTCCGACGCCAGTGCGGCGGGCAGCGCGAGGTCCAGCGCGCGGTGGCCGAGCCGCCGGCGTTCGTCCCCGGTGGCGGTCGCGGCCCGGCGCACCAGGGCGTCCGCGCGCCACCACGCCATGCCCAGGGCGACGTGCCACAGCCCGGCCGCCTCGCACACCCGCGTCGCCTCGGCGTAGCAGGACTCCGCCGCCGCGAAGTCCTGCGCCGCCTCGAACGCCGAGCCGCGGACCTGGTGCAGCGCCAGCGCCTCCAGCGGCGCGTCCAGCAGCGGCAGCGCCCGGTCGGCCAACGCCAGCGCCTCGGCCGGCCGACCGCGCAGGACGGCGACGGCCGCCCGGCCGTGCAGGCACGCCGCCAGTCGGCGCGGGTCGTCGGCCACCAGGGCTTCCGCCTCGCCGTACAGGGCGTCGGCGCGGTCGGGGTCCGAGGCGAGGTACGCCAGGCGCGCGGAGCTGAGCAGGGCGGTCGCCTGGCCGGGCACGTCACCGGTGGCGGCGCTGAACTCGCGGGCCAGGTCCAGGTGGTCGGCGGCCCCGGCGAGGTCACCGGTCGCACTGGTGATCTCGGCCAACGTGAGGTGCACGGACGCGGCCAGCTCCGGTGCGACGGCGTGGGCGAGGTCCACCGCGGCCCGCGCCTCGTCGGCCGCTTCGGCGAACCAGCCGCCGGTGGTCAGCACGCGGGCGCGGGCGGTGCGGATGGTGGCCTCGAACCACTCGCCGCCGTCGGCCCCGGTGACGAGGTCGACGGCCTCGGTCAGGTCGGCCAACGCCTCGGGCAGCCGCGTCTGCGCGTGCCGCGACGCGGCACGGGACACCAGGGCGTTCACGAGGACCGTGGCGGAGCCGTAGGCGTCACCGACGGCGGCCAACGCGGTCCGGGCGGCTTCGACCGCTTCGGTGCTCCACCGCTCGGCGTCACGGGGGTCGTCGGCCACCCCGGCGAGGTTGCCGGTGACACCGGCCAGGCACACCACGGCCTCGACGTCGTCGGGTCCGGCGAGGTCCACGACCTCGCGGTGCGCGGCTTCGAAGGCGGACCTGGCGGCGGCGCGGTCACCGGAGGCCAGGAGCACCGCGCCCTCCGCGTTCAGCTCCACGAACCGACGCCACCGCGGGCCGAGGGGTTGTCGACCCGGGTTGTCGGCCAGCACCCGGTAGGTCTCGGCGCGCTCGTCGTCGCCCGCCGCTTCGGCGAGCAGCGCCAGGTTGGTGTAGAGGTTCTCCAGGTACTCCGGGGCGTGCCGCGCGGCCAGGTCGACCAGGTCGGTCGCGTCGGCCTCCGCTTCGGCGAGGCGACCGGCCGTCATCAGCAGGGCGACGCGGGTGTCGCGCAGCACCACCTGGCGCGGCGGGTCGGCGTCGACCAGGGCCGCCTCGACGTCCTGCCACGCCCGGGTCCGCAGGTCGGCTGCCTGCTGCGGATCGCCGGACAGGTCCACGACGTGCGCCAGGTTCACCAGGACCCGCGGGCGGTCGTGCGGTGGCGCGGCCGCCACGGCCGATTCGAGCGCGGCACGCGCGCCGACCAGGTCACCGGCGGCGGCGAGCCGCACGCCCTCGTCGTTCGACCCCATCCAGTCGCTCACCGCGCCGTCCGCTCGGTGAGGGTCGCGGTCGGCGAAGAGGTCCGGGCGCGGGCGTAGGCGATGATCGCGTCACGGCGGGCCGCGGCATCCGGGTCCGGTGCGGCGGGTTCGGCGAAGCCCGGCGCGTGGACGGTCAGCACGCGGCGGTCCGGCGGCAGCAGCAGCACCGCCGCCGACACCGGCGTGGAGCCGGTGATCCGGCCCGCCTCGTCGACGCCGTCCAGCGTCACGTCGACCTCGCCGAACCGGGCGGCCAACCGCGCGGTCGGCGTCGGTCCGGGCACGACGGAGACCTCCAGCACCGTGCGCCCCTGCCGCCGCACGACGGCCCACGTGGCGGGCGCGGCGGCGTCCACCGCGCCGTGCGGCACCAAGGCCCAGTCCACAGTGGACGAGCCGGACAGGGCGGTGGTACCGGCCAGGGCGGAACCACCGGCGGCCAAGGCGTAGCCGGACCTGACCGGCACCTCGGCCGGCCGCAGGACCACCCCGTAGTCCTCGGCCAGGGCGACGACCCGTTCGGCCAACGCCGTCAACGCGGGCTCGGACGCGTCCGGCTCCACCACCGACGCCAACGCCCGTTCCACCGCGTCGGGATCGTCCAGCAGGTGCTCCACAGTGGACAGCGCCACCGCCAGCTCCGCGTGCAGCACGGCGGGGTCCAGCGCGGGCACACCGGCCGTGACCGACGCGGGCCACCACGCCCCGGCCCAGTTCAGCTGCGCGGCCCGGCGGCACGCGTCGCGGACGTGCCGATCGCCGGGGTCGGTCGCCGCCACCTCCTCGGCGTCACCGAGGATCGCGTCCGCCGCGTCGCCGTAGATTTCCCACAGCCACTCGGCCGCGCGCCCCGGGTCGTGCACGCGGGCGGCGGGCACGGGGTCGTCGGCCAGGACGTCCCACGCCAGCAGCGCGCCGGAGCACTCCAGCAGTGCCACCACCTCGGGTGAGGTGGGCCAGTCGCCGACCACGACATCGGCCGCGCGGGTGACCCTCATGCCACGGCCTCCCGTTCCAGCGCCGACCGCAGCCGGTCGCGCTGGTCCAGGATCACCGACCGCAGCACGCCGTCGAGCACGTCCCACACCTGGTCGGGCGTCACGGGGTCGTGGCGCAGCTCGCGGCCGTGCAGCCGCACCCACAGCCGCCGCAGGTACGCCTCCCGCACCCCGCGCACGTCGGCGCGGACCTCCGGCGGCGCGGCCGACGGCACCCGCAGCACGCGGTGCACGTACGCCTCCCGCTCCCACCGCGACCGCAACCTGGCCGCGGCGGAGCCCGGCTCGCCCGCCGGCGGGCCGACCAGGTCGGCCGACGCGTCCCGGCCCAGGACCACGACCAGCCGGCTCTCCTCGGCGGCGAGCTGCCACGGGCCCGCCGACCGGGCGA
This sequence comes from Saccharothrix sp. S26, assembly GCF_021390395.1. GTDB lineage: Bacteria > Actinomycetota > Actinomycetes > Mycobacteriales > Pseudonocardiaceae > Actinosynnema. Next base: position 251,486 of record NZ_JAJUWT010000010.1, on the reverse strand, counting down.
TCTCGCGCCGCACCAACGTCGGCACGTCCGCCAGGCCCGCCCGCTGGAACGCGTTGGTCAGCGGCGCGAACAGCCGTTGGACGATCGACCGGTCGAACGGCCGCGGCAGGTTCGCCTTCGACGCGTCCCGGCCCAGCTCGGGGCGCACCGGCACGTCACGCGAGGTCAGCCCGTGCGCCAGCGCCACACCGGGCCGGTCGAGGCCGGCCGCGCCCGCGGTGCCGGCGCGGCCCGCGACCAGCGCGTCGAACAACGCGCGGTCCGGTGCGACGGCGCAGGTGGCCAGGAACGCGGAGGTCGCCGGCGGGGTGTGCGGGACGGGCTCGGGCGCGCGGGCGGCCCACGCGGACGCCAGCAGCTCGGTCAGCTCGGTGGCGTTGGCCGGGTCGGTCACGTGGTCGCGCAGCGCGGCGACGGTCGGCCCTTCCCGGCCGTGGACCTCTGCCAGCACGTCGGCGGCGACGTCCGCGGCGTCCGGGCCGGGTTCGCCGTGCGCCGTGGCCAGCTCGAAGCAGCGCTGGAAGTAGAGGTCCTGCGGGTTGCCGTCGGTGATCCAGCGGCGGCGGCGCTCCCTCTTCAGCACCGCGAACCAACTCGCCGTCGCGGCCAGCACGGGGCCCGCGTCGGCGATCCGGGACACCAGCGCGTCGGCGTGCTCGACGGCGATCGCGCCCGCGGCGAACTCGGGGTGCAGCACCGGCCGCAGCACCAGCGGGTCGAGGATCAGCTTCACCGTGCGGGTCAGCGGGCGGCCCGCCGGGTTGCTCAGCGGCGCGACCGCGTCGCCCAGCCCGGCCCACGCCCGCGCGACCAGCGCGCCGCGCGGCAGCGTCGCGGCTCGGGCGGTGGTCACCCGTCCGAGCGTAGTGGAACCCGATCACCGCTGGTGGCGGACTCGCGAACCGGCGTTCCTGGGACCGGTAGGCGAGCCGGGCGGCCGAAGCTCTCCCCCGTCACGACCGAACGGGGGGAACCCATGTACCAGACACCGCCGCAGTACCCGCCGGTGATGCCCTACGAGACCCCGCCGCCACCCCGCCGACGCGTGCTCCCACTGCTGCTGGCGCCGCTCGTGTTGTTCGCGCTGCTGTTCTTCGGCGGCTCCTACGCGATCTCGCCGGAGCCGGACGTGGAGATGCAGCCCGGGTTCGCGTTCGCCGAGGTCGACGGGCGGGACGTGGTGCTCGCGCCCTACGCGCGGCACGGCGTGCGCGGCATGTTCCAGATGATGACGCAGGACCTGTTCCAGGTGCGGCTCGCGGCCACCGACCCGGCCACCGGCGAGGTGCTGTGGGACACGCAGCTGTCCGACCGGTTGATCTGGGAGGCGTCGGTGCTGGCCGCCGGTCGGCGGTACGCCTACCTGGCCACCGACTCCGGGCTGGTCGTCGTCGCGCTGGCGGACGGGTCGGTGATCGCCGAGGGCGCGGGGGTCGAGGGGCTCGGCGACGCGTTCGCGGCGGTGCGGACGGCCTACGCCTACGACCCGGACGGCCACCGGGTGATGGCCATGACCGCCACCGGAGGGGTGGTGGCGATCGGGCTGGACGAGGTGGCGGCCACGCCGGTCGACGCGGCGACGGCCGCCGCCTGGTCCGGCCGGCTGTCGGTGCAGCGCGGACCCGGCGCGCCGACCAGCGCGACCGGCGTCGAGGCCCTGCTGAACTCCGGCGTCGAACGGGTCGCGCTGCGGCAGGCGCCGGACGGCACGCCGGGCAGCGTGCTGGTCCGCGTCACCGCCGACGGCCGCGAGGTCCCGGTGGGCGCGACCGCGTTCCAGGGCGCGCGGCTGGTGGTCGACGGCGTCACCGCGGTCGCCGCCGCCACCGGGCACGTGCTGGTCGAGCACCAGCGCTCGGTGAACGACCAGGGTCTCGCGCTCAGCCTGGTCTCCCTGGCCACCGGGCAGGTCACCGCCACGTTGGCGGTCGACTCACGGGTGGACCGCGCCCTCGTCGGCCCGGACGGCGTCACGGCGCTCGCCGCGGGCGAGCTGCTCGCCGCCGCCCGCGGTGACGGGCAGGTGGTGCCCCTCGGCATCGGCCTCGCCGACTTCTTCGGTTCCCACCGCTGATCACTGGAAGGACGACACACCATGAAGGCACTCCCCTGGCTCGGTCTCACCGTCGGGCTGGGCCTCACCGCGGCGTGGGTCGCGGGCGGCCTCTCGGGCGACGACGTGTCCGCCTGGCTGAACGGCTGGCTGGTCGGCCCCTTCGTCCTCGTGTTCGCCGTGCCCACCCTGTTCTCGACGAGCAGGCTGTTCGCCGGCGGTTTCGCGGCCCTGACCGGCGGCGTGCCCAAGGAGTTCCGCGACGCGCCGATCGGCATGGGCACGGTCGTGGGCGTGGCGCGGACCGGCCTGACCGTCAACGACCAGCCCCAGCTCGACATCCGGTTCCAGGTCGACACCGCGGACGGCCGCACGTTCCCGGCCACCGCGCGGCAGGTCGTCGACATCACCGAGCTGTCCCTCGTGCAGCCGGGCGCGATCCTGCCGGTCCGCTACCTGTCCGACGGCCGCGCGGTGCTCGCCACCGACGCGCCGCCGCACGAGCTCCAAGCCGCCCTCGACCGCGTGCACGTGGCCAAGGGCATCCTGACGCCGCACCAGCTGCGCATCACCGAGGAGGGCGTCGAGACCAGCGCCGTCGTGCTGGACATGGTCCCGACCGGGCAGACCCCCGACGGCCGGACCGCGTTGCGGCTGAGCCTGCGCGTGACCCGCCCGGACGGCACCACGTTCGACGTGACGCAGGAGAAGAAGCTGCCGCCGATGTCGATCCCGCAGGTGCAGCGCGGCATGGTGGTCAAGGCGATGTACCTGCCCGAGGACGAGTCGGACGTCGCGGTCCTCACCAAGCTCCTCCCGTGACGGCGGCGCCGGCGGGCGGACCGGCGTTGACCCGGTCGGCCCAGCCGGCCGGGTCGGGGTGCCCGAACGCGCCCCGGCGGGCAGGGCACAATGGCTCGCTGTGACCACAGCCATTCACCAGAGGATCGCCGACGAGCTCGGGGTGCGGGCCGGGCAGGTCAGCGCCGCCGTCGACCTGCTCGACGGTGGTTCCACCGTTCCCTTCATCGCCCGCTACCGCAAGGAAGCGACCGGCGCGCTCGACGACGCCCAGCTCCGCACGCTGGAGGAACGGCTGGGCTACCTGCGCGAGCTGGAGGAACGCCGGGCGGCTGTGCTCGAGTCCATCCGGTCGCAGGGCAAGCTGGACGAGGCGCTGGAGGCCTCGATCCTGGCCGCCGACTCCAAGGCCCGGCTGGAAGACCTCTACCTGCCGTTCAAGCCGAAGCGCCGGACCAAGGCCCAGATCGCGCGCGAGCAGGGCCTCGAACCGCTCGCCGACGGCTTGCTGGGCGACCCGACGCAGGACCCGCAGGAGGTGGCGAAGGCGTTCGTGACCGAGGAGGTCCCGGACGTCGCCGCCGCGTTGCAGGGCGCGCGGGCGATCCTGGTCGAGCGGTTCGGCGAGGACGGCGACCTCATCGGCGAGCTGCGCGAGCGCATGTGGGCGCAGGGGCGGCTGGCGTCCAAGGTGCGGGAGGGCAAGGAGGAGGACGGGGCGAAGTTCGCCGACTACTTCGACTTCTCCGAGCCGTTCACGAAGCTGCCCTCGCACCGCATCCTGGCGCTGCTGCGCGGCGAGAAGGAAGAGGTGCTCGACCTCCAGTTCGACCCCGCCGACGAGGACGAGCCCACGGGCTACGAGGCGCGCATCGCCTCCCGGTTCGGTGTGGACGACCAGGGCCGGCCCGCCGACCGCTGGCTCGGCGACACGGTCCGCTGGGCCTGGCGCACCCGGATCCTCGTGCACCTGGGCATCGACCTGCGGTCGCGGCTGCGGGCGTTCGCCGAGGACGAGGCCGTGAAGGTGTTCGCGTCGAACCTGCGCGACCTGCTGCTGGCCGCGCCCGCGGGCACCCGGGCCACGATGGGACTGGACCCCGGTTTCCGCACCGGCGTGAAGGTGGCCGTGGTCGACGCGACCGGCAAGGTCGTCGACACCGACGTGATCTACCCGCACGTGCCCGCGAACCGGTGGGACGAGTCGATCGCCAAGCTGGCCGCGCTGGCGAAGAAGCACTCCGTCGAGCTGATCGCCATCGGCAACGGCACCGCCTCGCGCGAGACCGACAAGCTCGCCGTCGACCTGCTCAAGCGGCACCCCGAGCTGAAGCTCACCAAGGCCGTGGTGTCCGAGGCGGGCGCGTCGGTGTACTCGGCGTCGGCGTTCGCGTCGGCCGAGCTGCCCGGGCTGGACGTGTCGCTGCGCGGCGCGGTGTCCATCGCCCGCCGGTTGCAGGACCCGCTGGCCGAGCTGGTGAAGATCGACCCGAAGTCGATCGGCGTCGGCCAGTACCAGCACGACCTGTCCGAGGCGAAGCTGTCGCGGTCGTTGGACGCGGTGGTCGAGGACTGCGTGAACGCCGTCGGCGTGGACCTGAACACGGCGTCCGTGCCGCTGCTGACCCGCGTCTCCGGCATCACCGCGGGCTTGGCCGAGAACATCGTGCTGCACCGCGACACCAACGGGCCGTTCCGCTCCCGGCGGGCGTTGAAGGACGTGGCGCGGCTGGGCCCGAAGGCGTTCGAGCAGTGCGCGGGCTTCCTGCGCATCCCCAACGGTGACGACCCGCTGGACGCCTCCGCCGTGCACCCCGAGGCGTACCCGGTGGTGCGGCGGATGCAGGAGCGCGCGGGCGGCGAGCAGCTGATCGGCAACACGGCCGTGCTCAAGTCGCTGCGGCCGCAGGAGTTCGTGGACGAGAAGTTCGGCCTGCCGACCGTGACCGACATCCTGCGCGAGCTGGAGAAGCCGGGACGCGACCCGCGGCCCGCGTTCAAGACCGCCACGTTCGCCGACGGGGTGGAGAAGATCGCCGACCTCAAGCCGGGCATGGTGCTGGAGGGCGTGGTGACCAACGTGGCCGCGTTCGGCGCGTTCGTGGACATCGGCGTGCACCAGGACGGCCTGGTGCACATCTCGGCGCTGTCCAACACCTACGTCAAGGACCCGCGGGACGTGGTGAAGTCCGGTGACGTGGTGCGGGTGAAGGTGCTGGAGGTCGACATCCCGCGCAAGCGCATCGGGCTGACGCTGCGGTTGGAGGACGAGCCGGGCCGCAAGCCGCCGCGCGAGCAGCCGCGTGGCGGCCAGGGCGGTGGCGGACCGCGTGGTCAGCGCGGCGGTGGCGGCGGCAGGCCGCGTCAGCCGGAGCGGCCGCCCGCGAACGGCGCGATGGCCGAGGCGTTGCGGCGCGCGGGGCTTGGCGGCGGCAAGTAGGGGTACCCGGCGGCCATGAGGGTCGTCGTCACGGGTGCCAGCGGCAACGTGGGGACGGCCCTGCGCCGGGTGCTCGCCGACGCGGGCGACTCGGTGGTCGGCATCGCGCGGCGCATCCCGGCCGGGTCACCTGACTGGGTGAGCTGCGACCTCGGCGCGCCGGCCGCCGAGGTCGTCTTGACCAGGGCGTTCACCGGCGCGGACGCCGTGGTGCACCTGGCGTGGGCCATCCAGCCCGCGCGGGGTGAGCCCGACATGCGGCGGACCAACATCACCGGCAGCGCGCACGTGCTGCGTGCGGCGCGACGTGCCGGGGTGCCGCACGTCGTGGTGGCGTCGTCGGTGGGGGCGTACACGCCCTCCTCCGTGCCGGTGGACGAGGAGTGGCCGTGCGGCGGGGTGCCCGGTAGCGCCTACAGCAAGCAGAAGGCCGAGCTGGAGCGGATGCTGAGCGGCCGGCCCGGCATCGCGGTGGTGCGGCCGTGCGCGGTGGTGCAGCCGGACGCGGGCGGCGAGATCGCCCGGTGGGTGCTGAGCCCCCTGCTGCCCGTCGGGATGGTGGGGCGGCGGTGGCTGCCCATGCCGTTGTGGCGGGGGTTGCGCGCCCAGGTGGTGCACGCCGAGGACGTGGCGCGGGCGATCCGGGTGGTGCTCGCGCACCGCGCGGAGGGCGCGTTCAACGTGGCCGCCGATCCCCCGTTGAGCACGCGTGAGCTGGCCTCGGTGTTCGGCGGGTTCCTGCTGCCCGTGCCGTTCGCGGTGCTGCGCGCGGTGGCCTGGCCGACGTGGCGGCTGGGCGTGCAGCCCCTGCACCCCGGCTGGTTGCGGTTGGCGGATCAGGCGGCACTCATGGACTGCACGCGGATGAGGGCGTTGGGTTGGGAACCGCGGCACCCGCCGCGGGAGGCGTTGGCGGAGTTCGTGGCGGCGATCGCCGAGGGGCGCGGTACGTGGGGGCCGCTCGCGCCGTGCCACGTGGGACGGTGGCGGCGGTTGGGCTTCGGCCGGCCGGCGTATCAGAGCCAGGGAGACGTGCGTTGAGCGATGTCGTGGACGCGGTGGTCATCGGGTCGGGCCCGAACGGGCTGGTGGCGGCGAACCTGCTGGCCGACGCCGGGTGGGACGTGCTCGTGCTGGAGGCCGCCGACGAGCCCGGCGGCGCGGTGCGCACGGCCGAGCTGACCGAACCGGGGTTCCGGCACGACCTGTTCAGCGCGTTCTACCCGCTGGGCGCGGCGTCGCCGGTGATCTCCGGGCTGGGGCTGGAGCGGCACGGGTTGCGGTGGCGGCGCGCGCCGGAGGTGCTGGCGCACGTGCTGCCCGACGACCGGGCCGTGGTGCTGTCGCGGGACGTGGACCGGACGGCGGCGTCGGTGGAGGAGTTCGGCGCGGGTGACGGTGACGCGTGGCGGGCGGAGTTCGCGCAGTGGACGCGGGTCCGGTCGCAGTTGGTCGAGGCGTTGATGCGGCCGTTCCCGCCGGTGCGGGCCGGTGTCGGGCTGCTGGGCGCGTTGGGCGCGGGTGGGGCGCTGCGGCTCGCGCGGTCGTTCGTGCAGTCCGTGCGGGCGTTCGGGGACGAGCGGTTCGCGGGCGAGGGCGCGCCGTTGTTGTTGGCGGGCAACGCGATGCACACCGACCTCGGGCCGGACCAGGCCGGTGGTGCGGCGTTCGGGTGGTTGCTGTCGATGCTCGCGCAGGACGTCGGCTACCCGGTTCCGGAAGGTGGGGCCGGTGCGTTGACCGGGGCCATGGTGCGGCGGCTGGGTGGCGTGGTGCAGTGCGGTCGGCCGGTCGACCGGGTGGTGGTGGCCGGTGGGCGTGCGCTCGGGGTGCGTGACGCGGAGGGCGGGTACGTGCGGGCGCGGAAGGCGGTGCTGGCGGACGTGCCCGCGCCGGCGCTGTACCTCGGGTTGGTGGGTGCGGAGCACCTGCCGTCGCGGTTGGTGGCCGACCTGGCGGCGTTCGAGTGGGACGACGCGACGATCAAGGTGGACTGGGCGTTGGACGGGCCCGTGCCGTGGACGGCCCCGGCGGTGCGCGGTGCGGGGACCGTCCACTTGGGAGGGGACTTCAACGGGTTGGCCATGTCCAGCACGGAGATCGCGTGCGGCCGGGTGCCGCGGACGCCGTTCGTGATCATGGGGCAGATGACGACGACGGACCCGACGCGGTCACCGGCGGGCACGGAGACGGCGTGGGCGTACACGCACGTGCCGCGGGGTGAGCGGTGGTCGGCGGACCGGCTGCGCCGCCGTGCCGACCGGGTCGAGCAGTTGGTCGAGCAGCACGCGCCCGGCTTCCGCGACCTGATCCGCGCCCGCGTGATCCAGGGCCCGGACGACCTGGAGGCCCGCAACCGCAGCCTGGTGGCGGGTTCGATCAACTCGGGCACGGCCGGCATCCACCAGCAGCTGGTGTTCCGCCCGGTCCCGGGCCTGGGCCGGGCCGACACCCCGATCGACCGCCTCTACCTGACCTCCGCGTCGGCCCACCCGGGCGGCGGTGTCCACGGTGCCGCCGGCGCCAACGCCGCCCGTGCCGCCCTGGCCCGCAACGCCCTGGCCGGCGACGCCTACCACCTCCTCCTCCGCACCCTCCACCACTCCCTCTACCCCGAGAGTCCTACGTTCGGAACGCGAGAGTCCTACGTTCAGAACACCCGAGTTGAACGCTCAGGACGCGGTGGCCTGACGTGAGCGTTGAATTCGGGGGTCCTGAACGTAGGACTCTCGGGTGCTGGAGGTAGGACTCTCGGGTCAGGGGTTGCCGCGGCGGGTGGCTTGGTCGGCCAGGCGGCGCAGGGATTCGCGGTTGCGGGGGGTGAGGAAGAGGGCTTGGGCGGCGGTCGGGAGGAGGGAGAGCGGGCCCTTGACGGCCTCCTCGGCCATGGTGATCTCGCAGCCGTCCGAGGTCGGGGCGAGGGTGAAGCGGATGCGGGCGGCTCCCAGCGGCCACATGCGGGCTTCCAGTTCGAGCATCCGGGGTGGGTCGACGTCCAGCACCTTGGTCACGTCCTTCACGGCCAACGGCCACGCGCCGACGCTGTGGTGGATCCGCGTGCCGGTGCCCGGCCAGCCCGCGTCGACCTCGCGGATGTGCGCCGCGCCCACCACCCAGCCCGCGTACGACCAGCCGTCGGCCAGCACCGCGAACACCCGCTCCACCGACGTGGGCACCGCCCAGCGCACCTCGATCATGCGCCTCGGATTCCCCGCGCGGACCGGCGGAAACTACCCGGCGGGGCTACTTCGCCCGGGTGCCCTTGAGCTTGACCAGGTCCGACTCGAACAGGTTGGCGATCACGGCCAGCCCACCGGGTGTCGCCGGGTCGGGCCGCGAGATGTAGGACTGCGTCGCCGACGGTCGCCCCACCAGCGAGAACCGGAGCGTCCCGGTGAGGCTGCCGGTGTCCACCTCGTTGGTGTCCTGGAACGCCCGCAACACGCCGTCACGGGTCAGGTCGCGCTCCCCGCACGCCTTGCGCAGCACCGCCGCGAACGCCACCCCGATCACGTACCCGTGGTCCACCGACCCGGTCGGCTCCAAGTCGGGGAACTCGCGCGTGAACGCCTCCGCCACCGCGCGCGGCCCCGGCAGGTCGGTCGCGAACGGCGCGATCGGCGACACCACCCGCACCCGCTTCACCACGGCCGCCGCCGCGGGCGAGTCGAGGATCAACGGGTCGTAGCCGGCCGCGTTGACCAGGAACGGCACGTCCCAGCCCAGCCGCTCGGCGGTGGCGACGGCGGTCGCGGTCTGCTGCGGCGACGTGCTCAGGAACACCGCCTTCGCCCCGGCCGCACGCAGCTCGCCGACCTGCGCGGCCACGTCCGCGGTCTCCGGCACGGCCTTCGCGACCAGCTCCATGCCCCACTGCTGGGCGGCGAACGTGCTGCCCTCCACCGCGTTGCGGCCGTAGTCGCTGTCGACGTAAACGTGCCCGATCGTGTCACCCTCGCGGATCGCGCCGGACCGCTTCACGTGGTCCAGCCCGTTGATCACGTCGAGGTCGTAGGTGGTGCCGACGACCATCATGTGCGGGTTGCCGAGCAGGCTCGCCGACCAGGACGCGGGCGCGGCGAGGGCGCGGGTCTGCATCAGGTCCGGCTCGATGGCCTCGGTCATCGGCGCGCCGGTGACGTCCATGAACCCGAGCACCTGCGGCTCCAGGTCGAAGTACGCGGTCAACGCGCGGTTCACGTCGTAGCCGTGGTCGGCCTGCTTCAGCTCGACCTTGCGCCCGCAGATGCCGCCGCGCTCGTTCAGCTCGCCCAGGAACAGCTCGTAGCCCTTGATCCGGATGAGCGACGTGGCCGAGAACGGTCCCGTCATGTCGGTGAGCACGCCCAGCGAGATGGTGTCGTCGGTGACGCCGGGACCGGTCTTGACCGGGTCCTCGTCCGGCGCGCCGCAGCCGGCGAGCAGCACGGCGAGCACGGTCGATCCGACGACGAAGTTGCGCACCAACGGGACTCCCACTGCTCACGTTACCGACGGGTAAGGAGTATTGACAGAAGCCACCCGGATCGCCTAATCATGTGACATACCGCACGGTCGGTAACCTTTCCACGGCACTCGAAGTGCTCGTTCGCCGCGATTACCACCCGAACAGCCCCATATCGTTACAGCTAGGCAAGGGGGCTGCTCCGACGGAAGGATTCGGGTTCCAATACCGGGGTCCGCTCGAGCGCTGCTCGGCGGTGGCCTCGCAGCCGTCCGTGGCGCCGGTGGCCGGTGAGGCGGGCGTCGGCAAGAGCAGGCTGGCCGCTGCGCGAGCCGTTCCCGCACGGCGCGGTGCTCGACGCGTTGCGCACCGCGGGCGACTACCTCGGTCGGGTGTCACTGAGTCCCGTGACGGGCGTGCTGAGGCCGTTGGTGCCCGAACTCGCCTGCCCGATGGCCGAACGGCTGGCCGGGCCGTCCGTCACGGGCAGGCGCGTCGCCGAGGCCGCCGCCGTGCTCGGCGTGCCCGCCACCGAACGGCTGCTGGCCGAGGTCGGCGCCGTCGCGCCCGAACAGGCCAGGGCCGCGCCCACCGGCCCCGAGTGGCAACGGCTGCACCTGCGCGCGCTGCGCGCCCTGGACGACGTCACGCCCCGCCCCATTCATGCAGCCGGCCGAACACAGCCGCCGCGCCGGGCTGCGGCCCGACTGGCTGCGGCACGGCGAGGCCGCCGCGGACCGGGCGTTGGAGGTCCGCGACCCGTCCAGGAGATGCTGCCGGTCGCCGGGGAGATCGTCCTGGTGCCGGGGTGCCTGGCCGTGGCGCGGGGCGACCGGGACGCGGCCGAGCGGCACCTGGCCGACTGCGGCGTGCGGTCGGCGGAGAACTCGATCACGCTGGTGGCACTGGAGCGCGGCGACGGCGAGGCGGTGGCCGCGCTGGGCGGACCCGCTGGGCTGAGGGTTGGGCCGGGACGCAGCGAGGACCGACGGGCTGGCCCGCCGATCCTCGCGTCACTGCGTCCGACCGGTACGTGCGACTAGAGGTACGAGCGCTGGCCCCACGGCATCGCCGCGGCGAGCTGGGCCCGCCTGCCGATGTCGAGCTTGCGGTAGATGCGGGTGATGTGGAGCTCGACGGCCCGGGTCGACACCGAGAAGTGCTCGGCGATCTGCCGGTTCGTCATGCCCTCCAACATCATCAGCGCGATCCGGTGCTCGTGCGGCGTCAACGGCTCGCGCGAGCGCGCCTCGGCGCTCTGCCCGTCACGCGGCCGGACCATGCCCGGCACGCGCTCACCTTCCGGCACACCCAGCAGCACGTGCCACTGGCGTATGCGCACCTCCGCGATCGACTGCGATCGCACGTACGGGTCACCGCGCACCAGGTCCCGGGCCGCGGCGTCGTCCGGCACCTGCACGATGAGAAGCACGCCGGAACCGTCGGCCCACGGGCCGGTTCCGACGAGCACACCCTGCTCGGCTAAGGGACGCCAATATTCCCGGTGTGCGAGATGAATGGATCTCCGCACCTGGCGCGCATCACGAAATGTCAACTCAACGGCGAAAGCCACTGGACTGATCCCCATTTCATTCCGCGGCCGACTTTCGCCACATACTCAACTGGGGCGTTTATTCAGTGTCAAGTGAGACACATCACAACAGTGATATGGGAACCCAATGGCCCCTATAGCCGCTTTTCGAACCAGTGCTCCGCATAGCGGTCGTCGTTGAACGCGGGCACCTCACGGTAGCCGTGCCGCGCGTACAGCGCCCGCGCTTCGACCAGGTCAGTACGGGTGTCGAGGCGAATGGCCGCGGCTCCAAATGAGACGGCCCCCTCCTCGACCGCCGCGAGCAGAGCCGCGCCCCCGCCGGTGCCCCGGGCCGCCGGATCGACGAACATCCGCTTCATCTCCGCCGTTTCGCGGTCAACCATGCGGAAGCCGACGCACCCCAGCACCCGACCGTCGCGCCGGCCGACGAAGAACCGGGCCAGGTCGTCGGTCGGGTCGTCGGCGATCGCCTGGTCGACCTCGGCGGGCGTGGCCGGGCGGCCGTAGTAGCGGGCGATGATGTCGGCCAGGTAGGTGCGGATCACGGCCACCGCGGTCGGGCTGTCAACCGGTTCGGGCTGAACGGTCCAGGAACTCATAGGCCGATTTTCGCCCCACTGGGCCATTTGGCCACCTGGTTTTCGGCATTCCGGACGCGTGTAAAGTCCAGGTCCGTGGCAGCGCAACAGGTCCGGCTGGAGCGGGACGCCGTGGGACTGGCCGTGCTCACCGTCGACGCTCCCCCGCTGAACCTCTACACCGCCGAGTTGCAGGACCTGCTGGAGGCGGCGGTCGAGGACCTGGAGCGACGACCCGCGCGGGCGCTGCTCATCCGCTTCGAGGGCAAGGTCGTCAGCGGCGGCGTCGACGTGCGGCTGTTCGCCGAGCAGAAGACGTCCGCGCAGGCCAAGGCCCTGTTCGACCGGATGCTGGAGCTGCCCGACCGGGTGGCCGCGCTGCCGTTCCCGACCGTGTTCGCCGCGCACGGGCTGTGCCTGACGTGGGCGTTCGAGGTGGCGGTGGCGTGCGACATCGTGCTGGCCTGCGAGCGGGCGTCGTTCGGGTTGGTGGAGAAGGTCGTCGGGCTGACCCCGACCATGGGCGGCACGCAGCGGCTGGCCGCGCGGGCGGGCGTGGGGCGGGCCAAGGAATTCGTGATGACCGGCGAGCGCTACGACGCGGCCACGCTGGAGCGCTGGGGCGTGGTCAACCGGGTGCTGCCGGACGAGGGCTTCGACGACGCCGCGCTGGAGTTCACCGTGGCGCTGGCGACCGGGCCCACGTTGGCGCACGCGGCGACCAAGCGGGTGCTGGCGCACTACGAGAGCGGCGGGGTGGCCGAGGCGAACGAACACGTCACCGCGATCGCGGCCGAGCTGTTCGACAGCGAGGACCTGCGTGGCGCGGTGCGGTCGTTCCTGGCCGACGGCCCGGGCCGGGCGGTGTTCAGCGGTCGCTGACCCGGCGCAACTCCGCCCACCTGGCGCTCTGCCGGTCCCAGATCCGCTGGTACTCGGCGAACAGCTCGTTCACCGCGGAACCGGGAGAGCGACTCCCCCATCAGCACCCGCAGGGGCCGCCAGGCGAAGTACGGCCGCAGCACGGCGAACACCGTGGTCAACGCGACCAGCGGGAACGCGAGCCCGGTCGGAGAAGGCTGCTCGGGCTCGTCCACGGCCGGCACCTCTATCGGGGGTCGTAAGCGGCGGAGCCGTACCAGGCCAGGGCCGAGCGCAGTTCGACCACGTCGCGGTCGCGGCGCTTGCGGTAGCGCTCGTGCGAGATCGGGTAGACGCGCAGGCCGCCCTTGTGCTGGGTGAAGCTGCCACGTCCCAGGGTGGCCGGCGTCCTGGCTGCCGGGACCAGCCAGACCATGAGCCACGGGCGGGCGTGGTGCGCCTCGACCTTGACGCGGGCGATGGCGTACCACGGGAGGCGGCGGGACTCCGTTCCGTTGGACAGCGTGATGCCGTCGGGGCCCACGTCGAGGGTGAGCGGCGAGCGGGCGGCGCCGACCAGCAGGCGGACACCGGCCACCGCGAACGCCAGGAACGCGAGGAACGCGGCCAGCCGCACCGCGCCGGGCGCGCCGGCGGCCGGGTCGGCGATGGAGGCCGTGACGACGGCGGCCAGCACGTTCGCCCCGGCCCAGCTCAGGCCCACCATGCGGGAGGTCTTGAACCGGACGCCGGTGGGCCGGACCTCCTTGCGCTCGGGCTCGATGCGGACGGGCGCGGCCTTGGGTGACGGCGTGCGGGTCGGCACGGGTGCGGGTGTGGGTGCGACGAGGGTCGGCGGTTTGGGCGGCGGGTCGTCCACCAGCACCCGCGTCGGCGGCTTGGCGGGCAGGTTGCCCAGCTCGGTGTGCCGTTGCTCGACCATGGTGCGCACCCGTTCGGGCAGCCAGGACGGCTCGGCGGACGGCGGGCCGATCGCCTCCAGCAGCCGGGCGGGCGTCGGCCGGTTCGCCGGTTCGCGCACCAGGCACGGCACGATCAGCGGCACCAGGCCCGGCGGCACGCGGGTCAGGTCCGGCTCCTGGTGGACCACGCGGTAGACCAGCGCGGACGTCGCGCCCTCGCCGAACGGCCCACCGCCCGTGGCGGCGTAGACCAGCACCGAGCCGAGCGCGAACACGTCGCTCTGGGTGGTGATCTGGTGGCCGACGACCTGTTCGGGCGACAGGTAACCGGGGGTGCCGAACACGATGCCCGCTTCGGTGAGCGCGGAGTGCTCCAGCGCGCGGGCGATGCCGAAGTCGATCACGCGGGGGCCGTCGTCGGCCAGCAGCACGTTGGACGGCTTGAGGTCGCGGTGCACCAGGCCCGCGCCGTGGATCGCGACCAGCGCCTCGGCCAGGCCGCCGGCGAGGCGGCGCACGGCGCGTTCGGGCAGCGGGCCGTGGTCCTGGACGGCCTGCTGGAGGCTCGGGCCGGGGATGTACTCGGTGGCCATCCACGGCCGGTCGGCGTCGGGGTCGGCGTCCACGACGGTGGCGGTCCAAAAGCCGCCGACCGCGCGGGCCATCTCGACCTCGCGGCGGAAGCGCTCGCGGAACTGCGGGTTGTCGGCCAGCTCGGCGCGCGCGACCTTGACCGCGATCGGCCGCCCGCCGCGTGACCGCGCCAGGTAGACCGACCCCATCGCGCCGCGGCCGAGTGCGGCGAGCAGCGTGTAGTCGCCGATCCGCGACGGGGCGTTCGGGGGCAGTGGCTGCACGACACCCACACTAGATGTGCGGGCCACCCCGCTTGGCCAGGACGGGCAGGTTCGCGGTGCACCCCACAGCCGCGCAACCTCGACCGCGGTCGCGAAGTCGAGGACGCCTCAGGAGCCGTCGCGCGTGTTCTGAGCGTTGAACTCGGGGGTTCTGGAGGTAGGACTCTCGCGTTCTGAACGTAGGACACTCGCGTTCTGGGTCAGGGTGAGCAGGGTCAGGGCGCGGGCGTGCCAGGAGTGCGGTTCGACGGAGGCGCGCAGGCGGTGGGCGGGCAGGAGCGGGCCGGCGGCCAGGGTGGTGCGCAGGGCGTCGACGAAGTCGGCGTGCGTGCGGGCGGCGCGGACGCGGTCGGTGTAGGCCGCCAGCTCGGCGAAGTCGGTGCTGACGACCGGGAGGCCCAGCGCCAGGTACTCCTTCAGCTTGATCGGGTTGGACCGCTTGATCCAGTCGTTGTCCTGCCACGGCATGATCGCCACGTCGAACGCCGAGCCGTAGGCCGGGATCAGGCTGTACGGCCGGAAGCCCAGCCAGTGCACGTTCGGGTACTTGTCGAAGCGCTCCATCGGGTGCGTGGCGTCGCCGATGAGCACCAGCGACGCGTGCGGCAGCTCGGCGGCGACGCGTTCCAGCAGGTCGAAGTCGACCACGAAGTCGTCCAGGGCCCCGAAGAAGCCGATGCGCGGGCCCGGGATCGCGCGCACGTCGTCCGGCCACTCGTGCTGCGGCCGCGCGGTGAAGTGGTCGACGTCCACGCCGTGGTCGAGGAAGTGGGCGCGGGAGCCGGTGCGCGGCAGCTCCTCGTCCATCAGCGCGTGGCTGACGTAGACGACGTGGTCGGCGTTGGCCAGCAGCTCGTTCTCCAGCGCCTCGATCGACGCGCGGTCGGCCTCGGGGAAGTCGGAGTGCCGGTCCGAGCGGTTGAAGACCAGGCGGTGGCGGCGCATCGGGGCGACCACGTCCCACGCGGTGGGGATGGTGACCATGATCACCGGCGTGCGCAGGCCCAGCGCGAGCGCGACCAGGCGGACCTGTGCGCGGACCAGCACGGCGTTGACCTTGCGCAGGAACGGCGAGCCGTAGAACGGCAGCGGCAACGGCGACATCACGTAGAAGTCCGGCATCGGCCGCCGCACGAACTTGGCCACGCTGCGCAGCTTGCGCAGGATGCGGCGGGACACGTGGGTGCTGTTGCCGCGGGTGGGCATCCGCATGCCGATGCTGTTGACCACCAGCACCCTGCGCTGCCCGGCCATCGACCGCATCAGCTGGAAGTCCGAGTGCGCCCGGTTGTGGTACCACCAGTCCTGCGCGGAGAAGCACACCCAGCCCGGCTCGGGGCCCGCTCCGGGGCGTAGCGGCCACCGCCGCCAGCGCAGCAGGTCGCCGACGGCCTGGCGGTGCTTCGCGCCCCGCGGCACGCGCAGCAGCTCGTTGAGCAGCACGACGCACCACATCGCGAACGCGGCCGCCCGGCCGTGGCGCTCGCGGACCATCCGGACGCGGTTCGTGGTGGCCATCGACCACAGCACCGGCGACGTCGACTGCTCGCCGCCGATGTGCACGGCGCGCGCCCGCGGCTCGTAACGGACGACGTAACCGCGCTTGCCCGCGCGCAGCATGTACTCGGTCTCCTCCGAGTACAGGAAGTACCGCTCCTCCAGCACGCCGGTCGCCTCGCGCGCCTCGCGCGAGATCAGCCACGCCGCGCCGGTCGCCCAGTCCGCCGTGCCCGCCGTCTCGTACCGGAGGGGGTCGACGACCAGCTCCCCGAGCGCCTCCGACCGTCCAGCCCGCGTGCCACCCAGGACCGCTTCACCCAACGCGCGCAACGGGTTCGGCGCACGGCGCAACGACAGCTGCGGCGCGCCGTCCACGCCGGCCAGGCGCGGCACCGCGATCCCGGTGCCGGGCAGCGCCAGCGCGGCGCGCAGGAACGCGACGGCGTCGCGGTGCAGCCGCACGTCCGGGTTGAGCACCAGCACGTCGCAGTCCGGCGCGGCGGCGAACCCGGCGTTGACGCCCGCCGCGAACCCGTCGTTGGACGGTCGGGCGACGACCTGCGCGTCCGGCGCGACGCGGGCCACGATCTCCAGGGTGTCGTCACCGGAGGCGTTGTCCACCACGATGACCCGACTGTCCGGGATGGACTCCAGCGCGACGGCGACCGAGGTGAGGCAGTCCTCGACCACATCGGCGCTGTGGTAGGTCACGACGACGACGGCAAGCGGCACGGCTACTCCCCGGTCCGGGTGCCGACGCCGTCGGCGGCAGGGCGGCGGAACCGGGTGCGCAGCGCGCCCCCGAGGAGGCGGAATGCGAACGGCAGGTCGTCGCGCAGGTAGCGCTTGGCCAGGCGGCGGGGTTCGAGCGCGAGGCGGTGCAGCCACTCCGCGCCCATCTTCTGCACCACGCCCGACGCGCGCCGGAACTCACCGGCGGCCATCGGGATGCCCGCGCCGCAACCGAGGAACCACGCCCGCGGCAGCTCGGCGCGCAGCAGGCGGATGAGGCGTTCCTGCTTGGGGAAGCCCAGGCCGACCAGGACCAGGTCCGGCTCGGCCGCCACGACGTCGGCCACGGTGGCGGCGGTGGCCTCGGCGGAGGCGTCGAACCCGAACGGCGGCGAGGCCGTGCCCGCGACGCGCAGCCCGGGGTAGCGGGCGCGCAGCACGTCCGCGGCCTTCTCCGGCACGCCCGGCTCACCGCCGAGCAGGTAGACCGACCGCCCTTCGCGCGCGGCGGCCTCGGCCAGGGTGAACACCAGCGACGAGCCGGTGACGCGTTCGGGCACCGGGACGCCCGCGAGCCTGCCCGCCCACACCACCGGCATCCCGTCCGCGACGACCAGCTCGGACTCGGCGATCAGCGCGGCCAGGTCCGGCTCGCGGGTCGCGGCGCGCACGATGTCCACGTTGGCCGTGACGATCGCGCCGCCCTCGGCCCGCCGCCAGGCCCGCGCGACGTGGTCGGCGACACCGGACTCGGGGACGGACCACACGTCGACGGCGCCCACGCGGACGCGGGGCTGCGGGATGTCCGGCATACCCGCGTCATCGGGTTCCGGGCGGTCCCCGTTACGACAGGCCCGGATGGCGGTAACGGTCACCGCACGTGACCGATATCGGGTGCATGTACGTTGCGTCCGTCCGGCCTCGCGAGCGGGTCGAGGGCAAGGTCCCCGGCACCGTGGTGGCGCTGGGCGCGGTGAGCCTGCTGACCGACGTCTCGGCCGAGATGGTCACCGCGTTCATGCCGGTCTACCTGCTGTTCACGCTCAACATGGGCTACGCGCAGTTCGGCGTGCTGGACGGGCTGTACACGGGCGCGACGGCGGTGCTGCGGCTCGTCGGCGGCCACGTCTCCGACCGCACGCACCGGCACAAGGCGGTCGCCGCGGTCGGTTACGGGCTGTCGGCGGTGACGAAGCTCATCTTCCCGCTCGTGGGCGCGTCGGCGTTCGGCATCGGTGCGGCCATGGCGGCGGACCGGGCGGGCAAGGGGCTGCGCACCGCGCCGCGGGACGCGTTGATCTCGCTGGCCACGCCGCCGGACCGGTTGGGCGCGGCGTTCGGGCTGCACCGCGGCATGGACACGGTCGGCGCGCTGCTCGGGCCGTTGGTGACGTTCGGGCTGATGTACTGGATCGGCACGGTGGCCGGCCCGGTGTTCGCGGTGAGCGCGTGCTTCGCCGCCGTGGGGCTGATCGTGCTGGTGGCGTTCGTGCGGGAGAACCCCCGACCGGCGTCGACCGGGCCGCGCCTGTCGTTGCGCGCGGGGCCGGCGCTGCTGCGGGAGCCCGCATACCGGCGGCTGGCGATCGGCGCCGCGGTGCTGGGGCTGGCGACGTTGTCGGACGCGTTCGTGTTCATCCTGGTGCAGAAGGCGACGGACGCGCCGCTGCACCTGTTGCCGTTGTTGCCGCTCGGGACCGCGCTGGTGTTCCTGGTCGCCGCCGCGCCCGTGGGTCGGCTCGCGGACCGGGTCGGCCGGTGGCCGGTGTTCCTCGGCGGGCACGTGCTGCTGCTGGCCGTGTATCTCCTGCTGTTCGCCCCCGGCACCGGGTACTTCGGGGTGGGAGCGGCGCTGCTGCTGCACGGCCTGTTCTACGCGGCGACGGACGGTGTCCTGTCCGCCCGGGTGAGCACCCTGGTGCCGGAGTCGTTGCGGGCGTCCGGTCTGGCCGTGGTGCAGACGGGGCAGGCGCTGGCCCGGCTGGTGTCGTCCGTGGCGTTCGGCCTGCTCTTGCAGTTCGCCGCGTTCGGCACGGCGGTGTGCGCGGCCGTCGGTTCACTGCTCGTCGCCGTCGTGGTCGCGTGGTGGCTCAACGCTCGTGGTACCTCTTCCGCGCCCTCAACGCCAGCCGCGCGATGACCACCATCGAGCCGACCACGAACGCGAGGTAGCAGACCAGGCGGACGACGAACCCCTCACCGCCGGGGGCGTGCCGCAGGGCGAGCCACACCAGCAGGCCCAGTCCCACGCCGGTCAGCACCGTGACCAGCACGGGGTGGCGGCCCGACCAGCGGTCGAAGCCGATGGCCCGGCGACGGGACCGCTCGGTCGGGAAGCTGCCGGGGTCCGCGTCCTCGGCCAGTTCCACGTCGTCGAAGTTCGAGCGCATGTCACTCCCCCAGGAGGTGGGTCGCGTCCTCCTGGGGGAATGCCCTTCGGTCCGGCTCGCTACACCCGGTTCAGAGCAGGCCGATCGGACCGTGGGCCGCGGCACGGCCGTGGGTCAGGTCGCCCGCGTAGCCGGCCGTGTAGCCCTGGAGGAGGGTCGCGACGCCCACCAGGAGGGGCACGTTGGCGTCACACTGCGCCTTGCCGTTGGCATTGGTGGTGGCGGTGCAGAGCGGGTGCCCCTTGACCGTGCGGAACGTGATCTGCTTGTTCGCCACCGGGTTGCCGGTGTGGGACTCGGTGAGCGTGGCGTCCAGACCCCGGACGGTGAAGCCGAGCAGGCGCGGTTGCAGTTGCGCGTAACCGGCGGTGAGCTTGGTCGGCGCCGGTGGCACGGCGTGGATGGCGATGCCCACCGGGTTCGCGCCCACGGGCACCGTGCCGGTGACGGCGAGCGTGACCGTGTCCACAATGGACACCGTGCCGCTGGTGAAGTTCGTCACGTACGCCTTCGCGCCGTCCGGCGTCAGCGCCACCGCGATCGGCCTGCTGCCCACCGGTACCTGGGCCACCGGGGCCAACGCGACGAGGTCCACCACGGACAGGCTGTGGCCCTCGCTGTTGGTCACGTACGCGCGCCCGCCGTCGGGCGAGACGGCGACGCCGTGCGGGATGAAGCTCACCGGGACCGTGCCCGTCACGGTGTTGGTCGCGGTGTCGACCACGGCCACGTTGTTGGAGAACTTGTTGACCACGACCAGCTTCGCGCCGTCCGGCGTGACGGCCACCGCGGTCGGGGTGTTGCCGGTCGGGATGTCGGCGATCTCCGCGTTCGTCGTGGTGTCCACCACGGACACCGTGCCCGGGCCGACCACGTCATGGGCGACGTAGAGCCGCTTGCCGTCGGGCGTGATCGCGATGCCGTCCGCGTTCGCGCCGACCGGGATCGTCTCGGTGGTCGTCAACGTCGCCGCGTCCACCACCGACACCGTGCCCGCCGCGTAGTTGGACACGTACACGTGGCCGCCGGACGGCGACACCACCACGCCGGCGGGCCCGTCGCCGACCGGCACCGCCGCGTCCACGGTGTTGGTCGGCGTGTCGATGACCGTCAACGTGTCGTCACGCACGTTGGTCACGTAACCGCGCGTGCCGTCGAACGCCACGCCGACGCCGTACGGCGAGTCGCCGGTGGAGTCGACGAGGGTCGTGGTCACGGCGTTGGTGGCGGTGTCGAGCACCGACACCCCGCCGCCGTTGTTGGCGACGTACCCGAGCACGCGCACCGGGCCCTGCGCGACCGCCGTCCCGGACGGCACGAGCAGCAGCGCTGCTCCCATCGCGATCGCGCCACACGCGGCCGGCGCCTTGCGGATCTTTCTGAGCAGCACTGTCGGCCTCCAGGGGTTCGAATCCCGCAGTGCCCCAATCGGCGGGGAGCGCTGCGCCGTTAGCAGGTCAGAATCGGTACACGTGGACTTGGTACGGGCCGAAGTCGTCCACGATCCGACCGTCGACGATCGGCACGGCCCGGTCCTCACCCACGACGGTGGCCGTGCCCGACGACACCGGCACGGTGAGCGTGACGCGGCCGGCGAGGCTGCGCGGGTGGTCCTTGGTGCCGTCGGTCTGCGCCAACACCCATCGCTCGTCGCCGACCCGCTTGTGCAGCGCCGACACCGGGATGCCGCTGTCGCTCGACGCCCTGACGCCCGGCAGGTTGGGTGCGTTGAGCACCGGCGCGAGCGACTTCAGCCGCGCGTTGACCGCGGCGACGCGGGCGGTGATCTCCGGCCGGGTCAGCACGCTGGAGTACTCGCCGGTGCCGTCGGTGTAGAAGCTGTGCGCGAAGTAGTTGATGCCCGTCGCGCCGTGCAGGATCGTGTTCCAGACCGCGGACTCGAGCTGGTCGGGGTCGATGATCTCGCCGCGGTCGTGCGGGTGGCCGGTCTCCACGAACCCGTACAGCGGCTTGTCCGGCCCGCACCACTTGCGCATGGTGTCGATGACCTGCCCGTAGCTGTACGCGCCGACGGTGTGGTTGCGGTCCGGGTGCGTCCAGCCGTAGTAGTCGGCCGACGCGATGTCCGCGGCCGAGCAGTACGTGCGCATGTCCTCTTCGTAGGACTCCTCGATGTGGCCGTAGCCGACCTCGCCGGTCGGCGTGCCCATCCACGGGCTGAAGTTGAGGTACGTCGGCCGGGTCGGGTCCTTGGCGCGCACCGCGTCGGCGGCCTTCACGATCGCCGACGGCTGCATGTCGGGGTGGAACACGTCGCCGTAGACCTTGGTCATGTCCGGTTCGTCGGCGATCAGGTAGCCGATGTAGTTGCGGGCGTGCGCGGTGTCGGCCAGCACGGCGTCCACGCGCGTGCCGTCGACGTACACGCGCCAGTCGGTCTCGTGAAGCCCTTCCTGGCGCAGGTACCACCACTCGTCCTCCCACAGCCCGATGCCGGCGTCGATGCCGATCTTCGGGTACGCGCGGCCGAGCTTCTCGCCGTTCTCGATGCCCGAGGGGTCCTGCATCCAGACGTTGATCGGGAAGACGTTCGGGTCGCCGGTCGGGTTCGGCCCGTTGGCCCACTTCTCGTAGTAGTCGACGGACGGGCCGGCGAGGACCGGTGGCGGGTCGGCCGGCCGGTGCGCCTCGGCCGTGCACGCGGTCACGGCGAAGGCCAGCGCCGCCAGCGCGGCGGTCCTGTTCACCGCGGCGACCGGACCCGCCCGCGCGCGGCCAGCACCTGCTTCGCCTTCTCGAAGCCGCCCGGGCCGAGCAGCCGCTGCGCCGCGGTCTTGGCCACGTACCGCGCGCCGTCACGGGCCGTGCGCAGCGGGTGGCCGACGAACCGGTCCCGGGCCAGCACGCCGCCGGCGGGCTCGGGCACGTCGTCCAGCGCCGGGCCGAACAGCGCCCGGTACGGGGCGGGCGAGACCAGCCGGCCGCGGGTGCGGTTGCTCACGTTCCCGCCGTGCACGACCTGCAACCACCCGGGCGGTCCGCCCAGCGACACCACCTCGGCGTGCCGGTGCAGGCGGTTGTGCCAGTCGGCCCAGCACGTCACCGGCGCGTCCCAGCTCTCCCGCATGGAGGCGAACGCGTTGTCGCGGTCGTGGTGGGCGAACAGCCCGGTCGGGCTCTTGACCAGCCCGTTGGCCAGGTACAGGGCGGTGCGGCGGCCGGTGGGCCGTTCGGCCTGCAACCGGGCCACGAAGTCCGCGGCCAGGCCGTCGTCGTTGTCGAGGTTGGTGGTGATCAGCACGTCGCCCTTGACCGGGAAGAGCGCCGAGATGTCCTCGACCAGCTCGTCGCGGCCGACCTGGGTGCGGAACACTGGCGTGTACGCGTCGCCGTGCGCCTCGACGCGGTCCTTGAGCCACCGCGGGCTCTCCGGGTCGAAGTAGATGAGCCACCGGAAGTTCGAGGACGTCTGCGCCGCCACCGAGGGCAGGCAGTACCGCTCGAACAGCGCGACGCGTTCGGTCAACCACCCCTCCCGCGCCCGCACGACGCTCTCCGCGCCCACGGACGGCAGGTTGAAACGCGTCAGCACGACGTGGTCCATGGAACCCCTTCCCGTATGTCCCTCTACATCGGGATCGGGGGCCCGCCGTTAACGATCCGCGGTCGGGCACGATGAGTAGGGCGTGACAGAGCCTCCGGCACGGCCAACGGTCGACGTCGTCATCCCCTGCTACAACTACGCGCGGTTCCTGCGTGCTTGCGTGAAGAGCGTGCTCGACCAACCCGGCGTGGACGTGCGGGTGCTGATCATCGACGACACGTCGAGCGACGAGACGCCCGAGGTCATGGCCGAGTTGACGCAGGACCCGCGGGTCGAGGGCCGCCGGCACGAGGTCAACCGGGGTCACATCGCGACCTACAACGAGGGCCTGCTGGAGTGGGCCAAGGCGGACTACACGGTGCTGCTTTCGGCGGACGACCTGTTGGCGCCGGGCGCCCTGGCCCGTGCCGCCGAGGTGTTCGAGGCGCACCCGAACGTCGGCATGGTCTACGGACGTGTTGTTTATTACAGCGATCACAACGACCTGCCGTCCGTGCTGACGCCGCCCGCCGGCCGCACGGTGTGGTCGGGCGTCGACTGGATCGAGGCGCGCTGCCGCACCGGGCAGAACGTGCTGTCCTCCCCCGAGGCCGTCGTGCGCACGTCGGTGCAGCAGGAGGTCGGCGGCTACCGGCCGGACCTGCCGCACGCGGGCGACCTGGAGATGTGGATGCGCATCGCCGCGGTGTCCGACATCGGGTACGTGCGCGGCAAGCCCGCCGCGTACTACCGGGTGCACCAGCAGAGCATGATGCGCACGCGGTTCTCGTCGCTGTTCGCCGACCTGGAGCAGCGGCAGGCGGTGTTCGAGCGGTTCTTCGCCGAGCACCCCCACCTGCCGCCCCGGCTGCGGTCGCTGGCCAACCGGTCGATCGCCAAGGACGCCCTGTGGCGGGCCGTGCGCGCCTACGACCGGGACAAGCTCGACGAGATCCCGGTGGACGAGCTGGTGGCGTTCGCCCGGCGGGTGTTCCCCGACACCGAGCGACTGGCCGAGTACCGGGCGTTGCGGCGGCGGCGGGCGCTGGGGCCGAAGGTGTGCAGCCGCACGCAGCTGTTCGTGGGCAGCCACCTGGCCAAGCGCGGGGCGGGCGTCGTGGGCAAGCAGGTCTGGAAGTGGCGCGGCCAGTGACCGCCGACGTGGAGCCGCCCCGGGCCGAGCGGCCGGAGCTGCGGCGCAAGGTCTCCTCGGCGATCCGGTGGAGCGCGGTCAACAGCCTGGTGCAGCGGTTCGGCCAGGTCGGTGTCGGGGTGCTGCTGGCGAGGTTGATCGCGCCCGAGCAGTTCGGCGTGTTCGCGGTCGCGCTGGTGGTGCTCAACATCGTGATGAGCGTCAGCGAGATGGGCGTGAGCGTCGCGCTGGTGCGCACCGAGCGTCCCGTCGAGGAGCTCGCGCCCACCGTGACCACGTTGTCGATCACGTCCGGCGCGCTGCTGGCGCTGGTGTGCGTGGTCGGCGCGCCGTGGTTCGCCGGGGCGATGGGCACACCGCAGGCGACGGGCGTGATCCAGCTCATGTCGTTGTCGCTGGTGGTCGCGGGAGCGTCGGCGGTGCCCGGCGCGCTGCTGCAACGCGAGTTCCGCCAGGACCACAAGTTCGTCGCCGACACGTCGGCGTTCGTCGTCGGCACGGCCGTGGTGGTGGTGCTGGCGCTGCTGGGCTTCGGCGCGTGGAGCCTGGCGTGGTCGCGGATCGCCACCAACCTGGTCGCCGCCGCGGTGATGTTCGCCTACACGCCTCGGCGCTACCGGCCGGGGTTCGACGCGGTGCAGGCGCGCGGGCTGCTGGCGTTCGGGCTGCCGCTGGCGGGCGCGAGCCTGCTGGTGTTCGGGGTGCTCAACGTCGACTACATCATCGTCGGCGGCGTCCTCGGCACGGTGCCGCTGGGCTTCTACCTGCTCGCGTTCAACCTGGCGAACTGGCCGGTCGGTGCGTTCTCGCAGCCGGTGCGCAGCGTGTCGCTCGCCGCGTTCTCGCAGGTCAGGGATGACCCGGAGCTGTTCTCGCGCACGTTCGCGCGCGCGTTGCGGCTGCTGGCGCTGGTGACCGTGCCCGCGTGCGTGCTGCTGGCGGCGCTGGCCGACCCGCTCGTGCGCACGATCTACGGCGAGCGGTGGGCCCCCGCCGCGCAGGCATTGGCGGCGCTGGTGCTGCTGGGCGCGCTGCGGGTGGCGTTGGAGCTGGGGTACGACTACCTGGCCAGCGCCGGGCGGTCCCGCGCGATCCTGGTGATCCACCTGGTGTGGCTGGCGGCGCTGGTGCCGCTGCTCGCGCTGGGCGCGCACCTGGACGGCATCCGGGGCGTGGCGCTGGCGCAGAGCGTGGTCGTGCTGGTGGTGATCGTGCCCGCGTATTTGATCGCGTTCCGGCCCTACGGGCTGCGGGCGCGCGCTCTCGGCGCGGCGGTCGCCCGGCCGGTGCTGGGCGGCGTGGTGATGGTCGTGGTGGCGGCGGGCGTGCAGTGGGTCGTCGACGGCCCGTTGTGGCGGTTGCTGATCGGTGGCGCGCTGGCGTCGCTGGCCTACGCGGCCGTGGTGTTCCCCCTGCGCCACGAGGTGCTGGGCCTGTTGCGGAGGAGTGGCGCGTGAGGGTCGTCCAGCAGTTGCGGCGTCGGGCGCACCAGGTCACGCGCATCGTGCGCGACCAGGGTGTGCGCCAGGTCGGCGCCCGTGCGCTCGGCCGCGCGGCGCGGCGGTTCGGCGCGGACGCCGAGGTGTTCCCGGTGCGGTTGGAGGACGTGCGCGCGGCCGACCTCGGCGCGCCGCGGCCGGTGGTCGTGCCGCCGCTGCCGCAGGACGGGCGGTTGACGGTCAACTGGGTCAGCACGCCGCCGTCACCCGGCTCCGGCGGGCACACCACGATGTTCCGGCTGATCGAGCACCTCCAGTCGCTGGGCCACACGTGCCGGCTGTACCTGTACGACGTGTACGGCAGCCGCGCGGCCGACCACGAGCCGGTGATCAGGTCGGCGTTCCCGGGGTTCCGCGGGTCGGTGCACGACGTGCTGGACGGGATGGCCGACGCGCACGCCGTGTTCGCCACCGCGTGGATGACGGCCTACCCGGCGTTCAACGACCCGTGCGCGGGCAGGCGGTTCTACCTGGTGCAGGACTACGAGCCGTGGTTCTTCCCGGTCGGCGGGCTGTCGGCGCTGGCGGAGAACACCTACCGGATGGGGTTCCACGGCTTCACCGCGGGCCGGTTCCTGGCCGAGAAGCTGCGTGCCGAGACGGGCATGGCGGCCGACTCGTTCGACTTCGGCTGCGACGTCGACCGCTACCACCTGCGCGAGGGCGTGCCGCGGGACGGCGTGGTGTTCTACGCGCGCCGGCTCGCGCCGCGGCGGGCGATCGAGATCGGGCTGCTGGCGCTGGAGCTCTTCGCCGAGCGGCACCCCGACGTGGTGATCCACACCTACGGCGAGAAGATCGGGTCGCTGGGGCCCCGGCACGTCGACCACGGCCTGGTCACGCCCGACCGGCTCAACGACATCTACAACCGGTGCTACGCGGGCCTCACGCTGTCGATGACGAACGTGTCGCTGGTGCCGCACGAGATGCTGGCCGCGGGCTGCCTGCCGGTCGTCAACGACGCCGTGCACAACCGCGTGGTGCTGGACAACGACCACGTCCGCTACGCACCCGCGACACCGCACGACCTGGCCCGCGCACTGTCCGATGTGGTCACCACGCCGGACTTCGGCGCGGTGGCGCGGGCCGCCTCGGCCAGCGTGTCCGGCCGGTCGTGGGACGCGGCCGGGCACGAGCTGGAGAAGGTGCTCAGGCGGGAGCTCTCGGCCTGAGCAGCCGCCGCTGCGCCGGCCGTTCGACGAGCCGGTGCAGCAGCCAGGCCAGGGCCAGCGAGACGCCCAGGAGCGCGACCGAGATCCCGATCGCGCCGGCGAGGCCGACCTCGCGCGGCCCGAACGCCTCCGCCGCCCGCATCACCACCTGGTGCACCAGGTAGAACGCGAAGGACACCTCGCCGAGGAAGACCGCCGTGCGGCCGCGCCACGGTGACCGCGAGCCGGTGATGTCGGCCGCGGCGGTGGCCGGGATGAGCAGCGCGAGCGGGACCACCGTGCCCGCCACGTAGCCGAACGTGCCCGGCAGGTGGCCGGAGGCGACGTAGCCGACCACGGCCAGCGCACCCGCCTGCCACAGGGACAACCGGATCCACCGGCCCGCCCGCACGATCCGCGCGAGCACCATGCCCAGCGCGAACTCCAGCGCCCGGGTCACCGGGAAGACGTAGACGAACCAGTACTCCAGGCCGTCCGGGAGCGGCAGGGCCAGTGCGG
Organism: Saccharothrix sp. S26; assembly: GCF_021390395.1. Classification (GTDB taxonomy): domain Bacteria; phylum Actinomycetota; class Actinomycetes; order Mycobacteriales; family Pseudonocardiaceae; genus Actinosynnema. Next base: position 224,486 of record NZ_JAJUWT010000010.1, on the reverse strand, counting down.
GGACCGCGACAACGGCGGCCACGAGGCCCACCGCCAACGCCCAGAGCCGTCGGTGCGGCACCCGGTCCACCCGCGCCAGCAACCACGCGAAGGCGGTGTAGAACGCCGCCTCGCACGACAACGACCACGCCGGCGTGTTGACGCCGAAGTAGATCTCCTGCACCGGGATCCACGCCTGGAGCAGGACCAGGCCGAGCACGCCCGCGAGCGGCGACGCACCGCCCGTCCAGGCCAGGCCCGCGAACACGACCACCCAGACCACCACGTGGTTGGGCAGCACCCTGGCCGCCCGGCGCCGCAGGCCGACGCTCGTGGGGACACCCTCGCGAGCCGACCAGGTGAGCACGAACCCGGACAGGAGGAAGAAGAACCCCACCCCGGTCGCGCCCTGCCCGAACACCGCCGCCAGGACGCCTTCCGCGCCCGTTCCGGTGAACAGGCCGCCGGCGTGCAGGTGGAAGCCGAAGACGACGAACGCGGCGAGGAAGCGGAGGCCGGTGAGCGAGGGCAGCCGGACCGGTGGCAGCGGCGGGGTGGCCGACTCGGGCGCCGACTCCGGCGCCGGGACGGGGGCTGGGGCGTTCGTCATCGGCGCGTGGGCCGACCGGCGGAACACGGCGGGCAACCGTTGCCGCGTAATACTATTCTTGCGGTCAGGTATTCGTTTGCGGGAAGGAATAACAACTTCCGCCTCCGATGCAGCAGGATTTCCTTTGACCAGAAGGAAATCGGACTGCCGCGGAGGGCGTTAGCCGCGAGGTCAGAGCGGGGACGGCGAGGTGGCGTCGGGGATCGTCAGCACGGCGGCGGCCGAGCCGTCGGCGGGCACGACGTGGATCGACGCGAGCTTGGCGTCCTTCGGCACGGCGGCGAACGCGATCCGCTCGTCGTCCAGCCAGGTCGCCTGGTCGTCCACCCCGGCGGTGCCCGGCAGCCTGCGCTCCTCACCGGTCGCCAGGTCCAGCACGGCCAACTCCCACGGCCCCAGCCGGCCGATGCGCTTCTTGTACGCGACCTTCGTGCCGTCCAGCGACAGCGACGGGCACTCGGCGTCACGGCGCAGCGACTCCAGACGACGGTCCACCAGGTCGCCCTTCACCAGCCAGGTGTAGCCGCCGGAGGCCAGCGTCGCGTAGAACGTGCGGTCGTCGGCGGCCACGGTCAGGCCCCAGTAGTTCACGTCCTGCGCGGTGTGCGGCTGCCCCTCGATCACCGCGGCGAACCCCTCCAGCGACTCGACCGCCGCACCCGTGCGCAGGTCCAGGAAGCCGGTCCGGGTGGAGAACCCACCGGGCACCGCGTAGGAGTCACCGGTCACGAACGACGTCCACGTGACCACCTGCCCCGACGCCGACACCTTCGCCCGGCTCGGCACACCCGGCAGCGGCACGGTCCGCACCACCGCGCCGTCCCGCGACACCTCGGCCGCGTACGTCGGCCCCGGTCCGGCCAGCTTCAGGCACACCGTCGTCCCACCGGCCCGGTACACCCGCCGGCACGTCATCGGCGTCGCGCCGCGGGCCGCCGGGTCGGCCAGCCGGACCTGCTCGACCCGGTCGCGGCCGTCGGCGAGCGACACGAACATCAGGTCGCCGTCGACCGCGCTCACCGCAACGGGTGAGGTGTCGCGCACGACCGACGTCACGTACACCACCGCGGCCCCGACGACCAGTACGATGGCTGCGACGGCGAACACGACCCGCCGGTAGCCCAAGTCCATCACCACCTGTAACGACTAGGCGCGAGTCGGCCGATTTCAGAGTAACAACACCGTGCGCGCACACACGCAGGGTAAACGTGGATCGGGGAGCGGATGGATTTCTGGGGCGCCGTGCGAACGCTGCGCAGGCGGTGGTACATCGCCCTGCCGGCGGCGATCACGGCTGTCGCCGTGGCCGCCGGGGTGTTCCTGTCCATCCCGACGCGGTACCAGTCCTCCGGGGTCATGGTGCTCACGTCGCCGTCGGCCGGTGGCACGTTCTCCGAGAAGCTGTCGCCGGAGGACGCGGTCCGGGTCAACCCGCTGCTGGCGTTCGACGGCAGCCTGACGACCACCGCGCAGATCCTGGCGCAGATCCTGGCCGACCCGAAGACCCGCAAGGAGTCGCTGGGCCTGGACAAGGACTCGAAGGAGAACTTCACCGCGGCGGGCGGCGGCATGAGCGGGCCGTTCCTGTTCGTGACCGCCGACGGCAGCACGCCGGAGTCGGCCGAGCGGTTGGTCACCACCGTGATGGAGTTCGCGGCCAAGGAGCTGGACAAGCAGCAGACCGCGCTGAAGGCGCCGGAGTCGACGTTCATCACCTCGCAGGTGATCGTGAACCCGACCGCGGCCGAGGCGCAGATCGGCGGCAAGGTCCGGTACGCGGGCGCGGCGTTCGTGCTGCTGATGCTGTTGACGACGGCCGCCACGTTCGGCGGTGACAGCGTCCTGAACCACCTGCGGCGCCGGCGTGAGGCGCGTGAGGGCAAGGACGACGAGCCGGAGCCCGCCGCCGCTGCCCCGGCGGCCACCCCGCCGGTCGGTGCTGCCCCGGCCGTCGGTGCCGCGCCGGTCGGTGCTCCCCCGCCGTCGCACAACGGTGGGCCGCGCCGTCCCCCCGGCCCGCCGGTCCGCCGCCCCCAGCCGACCGCCAGCGAGCAGACCGTGAAGATCGCCGCGCCGGGTCCGCGCGCGGCCGGCCGGCCCGGAGCGCCCGCGTGGCCGACCAACGACGACCAACCCTGACCGTGACCGAGCGGTTCCTGCCGGAGCGGCCCGCGCGGCGGCGGACGGACGGCGCCACGCTCGTGAGCGTGTTCCTGCTGGCGCTGCTGATCATCCCGGCCCGGCTGGTGCTGTCGTTCGTGCCGATGACCCTGCCGCCCGCGCTGGTGGTGGCGTTGCTGCTGGGCGTGCTGTGGGTGTCCGGGCAGATGGTGGACGACGTCGGCATGGGCAAGGGGCGCAACGTCGTGCGCACGGCCGTGGCGCTGTACCTGGCGTCGCACCTGGCGACCTACGGCGTGGCGACCCGGCGGTGGCTGCCGACCGACGAGCTGACCGTGGCCGACAGCAGCATCATCCGGATCACGTCGATGATCGCGGTCGCGGTGTTCGTGTGCGACGCCGTGCGCACCAAGGACCGGCTCGACCGGGTCCTCAAGCTGCTGCTGGCGTGCGCGGCGGTGATCGCGTTCGTGGGGCTGGTGCAGTTCGGGCTGGGCGTCGACCTGGCGTCGTACGTGTCGCTGCCCGGGCTGCGGGTGCAGGACAACGGGTACTCGGCGATGGAGGCGCGGTCGATCTTCCGGCGGCCGACCGGCACCACCAACCACCCGATCGAGTTCGGCCTGGTGTGCGCGATGGCCGTGCCGCTGGGCGTGCACTACCTGTTCAAGGCGCGTGACGACGGCACGCCGCACGTGCGCTGGGCGTTGTGCCTGGCGTTGGTGGGGCTGGGCGCGCTGACGTCGTTGTCGCGGACCGCGCTGCTGGGGATGGCGGTGGGTGCGTTGATCATGATCTTCACGTTGCCGCGGCGGCGGAAGATCACGACGGCGGTGGTGGGCGGCGGGTCGTTCCTCGGGGCGAGCCTGGTGGTGCCGGGGCTGTTCGGGACGTTGCGGGGCATGTTCTCCAACATCGAGGACGACCCCAGCGTGAAGGCGCGCACGGCGGACTACGAGGCGGCGTGGCACCAGATCGACCTGAACCCGTTGCTGGGGCGGGGGTTCGGCACGTACCTGCCGACGAAGTACACGATCCTGGACAACCAGTTCCTGCTGACGTTGATCGAGAACGGCTACCTGGGGCTGTTCGCGTTGATCGGGATGTTCCTGGCGGCGGCGTTCGCGGCGATCCGGGTGCGGATGATCAGCAAGGACGAGCAGCTGCGCAGCCTGGCGAGCGCGCTGGTGGCGGGCGTGGTGGCGGGCGGGATCGCGTCGGTGACGTTCGACCTGCTGGGCTTCGGCGTGGCGACCGGCCTGGTGTTCACCATGATCGGTGTGACGGGGGCGTTGCTGCGGGTGGCCAAGGAGGAGCGTCGACGTACGGCGGCGGAGGCCGTGGCGCAGGAGGCGTGAGGGCGCGGGTCAGCCGTCGATCTCCTCGCCCATGACGCCGAGGAGCAGGTCCTCCATCCCGCTCTCGCCCGCGCCGAACTTTCTCAGGAAGTCGGACACCAGGTAGAGGAAGCCGTCCTCGTCGATGCCCAGCGAGAACCGGCCGTGGTCGAGTTCGCCGATCGGGAACAGCGACCGGCCGATGTCCGCGCCCCACTCCACGAACCGGTCGTCCTCCCCGTCGCACAGCATCGGGTCGAGCTCGAACGGCTCCTTGGCCCGGGTGATCCCCGGTCCGCTGATGTCGAACACCAGGCCGCCGAACTCGCCGAGGAACCGTTGGGCGGCCCAGTGCATGGGCAGGCCGTCGGGTTCGAACCAGACCTGCCACAGCGTGGTGTCGACCTGTCGACCGGGGTGCCACCCGGCCGTCCGCAGTGCCTGCTCGGCCTCCGCCGTCCACCGGTCCACGGATCGGGCTCCCAGGGGCGTGAACGCGCAGGTCGCACGTTCTGAGCGTTGAATTCGGGGGTCCTGAACGTAGGACACACGCGTTCTGAACGTAGGACACACGCGTTCTGAAGGTACGACACACGCGTTCTGAACGTAGGACACGCGGGTTAGGGGGTTGGGGTCAGGCCCTTGTCGGTTTCGGTGTAGCGGGTGTGGCAGTCGGGGCAGACCAGGCCCGCGTCCAGGCGTTGGCCGCACGTGCAGACCCAGCCCTTGTGGGTGGCCGGGTTGCCCGCGATGAACGCGTGGGCCGGGACGTCCTTGGTGATCACGGAGCCGGCGGCGGCGAAGGCGTGTTCACCGATCTCCACGCCGCACACCACCACGGTGCCCGCACCCAGGGTCGCCCCACGGCGCACGACGGTGGACAGCAGGGCGTCACCCGTGCGCTTGATCGCCGCCCGCGGCCGCAGGTCGTTGGTGAACAGCACGTTCGGGCCCAGGAACACCTCGTCCTCGCACACCACGCCGTCGAACACCAGCGTGCCGTTCTTCACCGTCACCCGGTCGCCCAGCACCGCGCGGCTCTCCACGAAGGCACCGTCGCAGATGTTGCAGTCCCGGCCGACCCGCGCGCCCGGCAGCACGTGCGCGAACGCCCACACGCGCGTCCCGGGGCCCACGTCGGTGCTCTCGCACAAACCTTTGGGGTGGACGAAGACGTCGCTCATCGCACGGCCTCCGCCAGGGCCGCCACGACCCGCTCCTGCTGCGCCACCGTGATCTCCGGGAACAGCGGCAGCGACACGATCTCCCCCGCCACCGCCTCGGCGACCGGGAAGTCACCGGGTGCGTGGCCGAGGTGCGCGTACGCGCCCGTCAGGTGCACCGGCGTCGGGTAGTGGATGCCCGCGCCGATCCCGGCCTCGTGCAACGACGCCAGCACGCGGTCACGTGCCGGCACGCGCACGACGTACAAGTGCCACACGGGCAGGTTGCCCTCCAGCACCACCGGCAGCGTCACGCCCGGCACGTCGGCCAGCAGCGCCGAGTAGCGGTCGGCCGCCGCGCGGCGCAGCTCGTTCCACCCCTCCAGCCGCCGCAGCTTCGCCGACAGCACCACGGCCTGAAGCGTGTCCAACCGGCTGTTGAAGCCGACCACGGAGTGCTCGTACTTGCGCGGCGACCCGTGCTCGCGCAGCAACCGCACGGCGGAGGCCAGCTCCGCGGACGTGGTCAGCACCGCGCCGCCGTCGCCGTACGCGCCGAGGTTCTTGCCCGGGTAGAAGCTGGTCGCCGCGAGGTCGCCGAGCCCGCCGACCGGCACGCCGTGCCGCCGCGCGCCCTGCGCCTGCGCCGCGTCCTCCACGATCGGCACACCGAACGACCGCAGCTCCTCCACCGGCGCGGCCTGCCCGTACAGGTGCACCGGCAGCAACGCCTTGGTCCGCGGCGTCACGGCCTCCGCGACCAGGGACACGTCGATCAACCCGGTCTCGGCCACGCAGTCGACCAGCACGGGCGTCGCGCCGGTCCGCGCCACCGCGCCGGCCGTGGCGATGAACGTGTTGGCCGGCAGCACGCACTCGTCGCCCGGACCGACGTCCAACGCGCGCAGCGCCAGCTCGATGGCATCCGTGCCGTTGCCGACCGCGACGCAGTGCGGCACCTCCTGGTAGGCGGCGAACTCCGCCTCGAACTCGCCGACCTGGCGACCGCCGACGAACGCGGTGTTCTTGAGCACCTCCGCCCAGCCGTCGGCCACCTCGTCGGCCACCTGCTCGTGCTGGGCACGAAGGTCCACCAGCGGGATGTCGATCACGAACCGCTCCCCTCTCGCAGTCTCCGGGCGGGGTTGCCCGCCCAGACCTCACCCGCGGGGACGTCGGCGAGCACGACCGAACCCATGCCCACCACCGCACCCGCCCCGATCGACACGCCCTCCCGGACCGAGCTGCCCTGCCCGAGGTACGCGCCCTCACCCACCCGCACCGACCCGCCCAGCGACGCCCGGCCGGCGAACGTGACGCCGTCGCCGACCTCGTCGTCGTGCGTGATCAGCACGTGCGGCATCGCCACGACGTGCGCCCCCAAGCGCAACGGCGCGGTCACCACCGCACCGGCCAGCAGGACCGTGCCCGGCCCCACCTCCGCGCCGACGGCCACCGAGGCCGCCGGGTGCACCACGGTCGCCCACCGGTCCGGCGTCAACCCCAGCCGGGCGACCAGGTTCAGCCTGCCCAGCGGCCGGTGCGCGTTGGCCACGCACACCACGACCGCCGCGTCCGTCGAGCCCGCCAACTCCGTCCCGCCCAGCACGGGCAGGCCGTCGAGGTCCGCACCGTGCCGTGCCGAGTCGTCGTCCAGCGCGCCCACGGGACGCCACAGGTGCGGCAGGAGGCGGACGGCCGCGAGGACTTCGCGGGCCAACCCGCCGCCACCCACCAGCAGCAGTGGCCGGGCCGCGCTCATCCGGTGGTGAACACGACGTCGACCCAGTAGTTGCTGCCCGCGTAGGACGAGTCCGGGAACCCGGGACCGGAGCGGAAGACGCCGTTGCGGCTGCCCTCGGCGGTGGCCGGCGCGCTCAGCGGTGGGCTGGTCACGGCGTTGCCCATGAAGTACCCGGTGTCGACGGAGTACCGACCGTTCGGCGCGGTGTAGGAGGCCACGTAGCTCGTCCCGGCGGTGACGGTCACCGGCGAGGCGAACGTGAGCGTCTGCCAGCCGGTGGCGGTCTCGTTGGTGAACGTGCCGGTGGCCAGCGGGTTGCCCTCCGCGTCCCACAACGTGCCGGTGTGCGTGCCGGTGTTGCCCGAGCCCTTGTAGAACTTCACCCCGGTGACCGACCCGCTCACCGACGGCACGAACCGCACGCCCAGCTCGTAGGAGCCGGTGTCGTCGGCCGCCGCCACGGTGGGCACGGTCGCCGCGCTGAACAGCGAGCACGGGCAGTCGCCCTCGGTGGTCGTGGTGAACGACCAGGTGGTGGGCGCGGTCATCAGGTTGCCGTAGACGTCGGCGATGCGCAGGCTCGCGGTGTAGGTCATGCCACCACCCAGCGGTGCGGCCGGCGTCCAGGTCACCTGCTGCTGGTTGGCCGACAGCGACAGCGTGCCCGCGATCTTCGCGCCACCGGAGTCGGCCAGCGCGAACTGGGCCGTGCTGAGGTCGACCGGCTCGTCGAACGCCACGGTCAGCGGCGACGTGCGGGACACCTCGCCGGCACCGTCCAGCGGCGTGCGCCCGTTGACGACCGGCGGCACGGTGTCGTCGTTGGGCAGGAAGACCACGTCGACCCAGTAGTTGCCGCCCGCGTAGGAGTTCGTCGGGTAGCCCGAGCCGGCGCGGTAGACGCCGTTGCCGCCGTCCAGGCCCGACGGCGCGCTGAGCGGACCGCTGGACACCGCGTAGTTGTCGAAGTACCCGGCGTCCACGGCGTAGTGGCCGCTGGTCGTGGTGTAGGAGGCGGTGTAGGTCTGGCCCGCCGCCACCAGCACCGGTGAGGCGAAGGTCAGCGTCTGCCAGCCGCTCGCGGTCTCGCCGGTGAACGTGCCCGTGGCCATCCGCTGACCGCTGGGCGACCACAACGTGCCGGTGTGCGTGCCGGTGTTGCCCGAGCCCTTGTAGAACTTCACGCCGGTGATCCGCCCACCCGCGGTGGGGGTGAACCGGACGCCCAGCTCGTAGGCGCCGCCGTCGTCCGACGAGGTGACCGTGGGCACGGTCGCCCCGCTGAACAGCGTGCACGGGCAGATCACCGCGAGGCCGGTGGTGAACGACCACGTCACCGGGTTGGGCATCGGGTTGCCGTTGACGTCGGCGATCAGCACGTTGGCCGTGTACCGGGTCAGCGGCATGAGCTTGCCCGACGGCGTCCAGGTGACGGTCCGCTGGTCGCCCGACAGCGACACCGAGCCGGCGAGCTGCGCGCCGCGCCGGTCGGTCAGCCAGATCTGCGCGCTGGCCGGGTCGACCGGCTCGCTGAACGTCACCGTCACCGGGGTGGTGGACGGCACGTCGGTCGCGTCCGGGGCCGGGGTGCGGTTGGTCAGCGTCGGCGCCGTGGAGTCGCCGTTGAGGCCGTTGCGGTAGATGACGTCGACCCAGTAGTTGGTCCCGTTGTACGACGCGGTGGTGAACCCGCCGCCGCTGCCGTAGCGGTACACGCCGTTGGGTCCGTCGACGCCGTCGGCCAGCGCGCGCAGGCCCGCGTAGCTCGCGCCCTGCCCGGTGAAGTAGCCGGCGCTGACCGAGTAGCGGCCGTTCGGCGCGTAGTAGGACACGACGTAGGTGGTGTTCGCCTGCACGACGACCGGCGAGGCGAACGTCAGCTTCTGCCAACCGCTCGCGGTCTCGTTGGTGAACGTGCCCGTGGCCAGGAGCAGACCGGTGGACGACCACAGCGAGCCGGTGTGCGTGCCGGTGTTGCCCGAGCCCTTGAAGAACCGGACGCCCAGCACCTCGCCCTTGCCGTTGAAGCGGACCTTGGTGCCGACCTCGATCGGCGTGGTGTCCCCCGCCGCGTACACGGCGGGCCGGGCGAAGTCGTCCCAGATCGTGCACGGGCAGGTGGCGGGCCTGGTCGCGCCGGTGGTGAACGACCACGTCGACTGCGGCGTCTGGTTGCCCGCCGCGTCCGACACGCGCAACGCCACCGCGTACCCGGTGTTCGGGGTCAGCGCCTGGCTCGGCGTGAAGGTCACCGTCCTGTTCTCGTTGGACAGCGCGGTCGACCCGGATACCGCGCCGTTCGGCCCGGTCACGGTGAACTGCGCGGACCCGGGCGCGACCGCCTCGTCGTAGGTCGCGGAGATCACCGGGGTGAGCGCGACCGTGCCCTCGCCGTGGACCGGCGTGGTGGACACCTGCAACGGCGCGCGCTGGTCGGGGCCGGGGTCCGGCGCCCACACCACGTCCACCCAGTAGTTGCTGCCCCAGTGCGACTGGGTCGGGAAGCCGGGGCCGCCGAACCGGAACAGGCCGTTGGGTCCGTCCTCGCCGTTCTTCAGGCCGGTGAGCGGTTCGAGGTAGCGGGGCTGCTGGAGGAAGTACTCCAGGTCGTAGGAGTAGTGGCCGTTGGGCGCGAAGTAGGACACGACGTAGGTGACGCCCGCGGTGACCTGCACCGGCATCGCGAAGGTCAGCGTCTGCCAACCGCTCGCGGTCTCGTTGGTGAAGGTGCCGGTGGCCAGTTGGTTGCCGTTGTGGTCCCACAGGGTGCCGGTGTGCGTGCCGGTGTTGCCCGGGCCCTTGTAGAACCGGACCCCGCGCACGTAGCCGTCGCTGTTGGCGCGCCACTTCACGCCCAGCTCCAGCGGCGAGGCGTCACCGCTGTCGGGCACGTCGGGGGTGTCGGCGTTGGTCCACAGGCCGCACGGGCAGGTGCGCGGGTTCACGCCGGGCGTCGCCACCACGGGGGTGGACAGGTTCGCCGAGTCGTCCACCGCGCGCACCCGCAGGCTCGCCGGGCCGGACTTGCCCGGGGTGTAGGTGTAGCTCCACGCCGTCTGCCCGGCCTGCCACACCGCCGGGTGCCAGCGCGTGCCGCCGTCGGTGGACACCTCGACGCCGCCGACCTGGCCGCCGACGTCGGTCACCGTGCCGGAGAACGTGTAGGGCGCGCCCACGGTCGAGATCGGCGGCACGGAGGTGAACGCGGCCGTGGGCGCCTGGGTGTCGGTGCTCTTGGTGGCCTGCACCAGGCCGGGCTGCAACGTGGTCGCCTGCACGCCCATGTCGGCCAGGAAGTTGACCGTGGCCTGCTTCATCCGCACGTCGGAGGTCGGCGTGTTGGTGAGGAAGGCGTGCTCGTCGTCCACGCCCCACGCCCACTGGACCGTGCCCGCGCCGAACACCAGCGACCCGCTCGGGTGCTTGTAGTAGGTGATGGCGTGGGTCTTGGTGTCGGGGGTGTAGAGGTCGCCGTGGTTCTGCAGCACGTACGGGCCCTCGGGCATGTTCACCGTGGTGCGGGACAACTGGGCGACGCCCGGAGGTTGGAAGCCGTTGTCCTCCACCGAGTTCCACTCGTAGCCGAGCGTGCCGGGCTGGAACGTGTACGTGGTGCCGGCGGCCATGCCCTGCAACGACGTGTGCCGCCACAGCCGCATCTTGCCGTAGGCGGCCGGGACCTGGAGGGAGTCCTCGCGGCGGCCGTTGACCGTGAAGATGTTGCCCAGCAGCGCGTTCTCCGGCCGACCGCCGTCCTGCTCGGGGTAGCGCGGGTCGCGCCAGGTGCCGGTCCAGTCGCTCAGGCCGTCGTTCTGGGTGCCCTTGGTCTCCTTGTAGCAGGCGACGGTGCGCCAGTCGGTCCTGGAGGAGTCGATGCTCTTCTCCCACCGGGTCTTCCAGAAGATCTCGTTGCCGGTGAGGAACGCCAGGTGCACGCCCGCCTCCCGGGCCGCCTCGACGTTGGCGCGCTGCTCGTTCGACCAGTACTCGTCGTGCCCCACGGCCATGAACACCTGGTGGTTGCGGATCAGGTGGCCGCGGCGGGCCGAGTCGGCGTCGGTGGTGTAGCTCACGTCGTACCCGTTGGCTTCCAGGAAGCGCAGCATCGGGTACTCGGCGTTGAAGATGAAGTTGTCGTCGCCGTCGCCGCCGGTGTAGGGGCGGTTGTAGCTGACCTTGTACGCCTGCCCGCCCTGGCCGGGGCCGTCGCCGAAGTAGAGGCTGTTGCCGCCGTAGCGGTTGTAGGCCACCCAGGTCGAGTCGGAGGTCTGGAACAGGATCTTCGAGGTGCTGCTGTCGTCGCGGACGACGAAGACGATCTCGTTCTCCGCGCCGGTGTCGTTGCGGTGCGTGCGCGCGTAGTACAGGCCGGAGACCGCGGTCGGCGGCACGTTCCAGCTCAGCGACACCGCCCAGTTGCCGCAGTCGATCAACGCGCTGCCGTCCTCGCCGCGCAGGCACGGCGGCTGGTTCTGCGACGAGTTGCGGGTGATCCGCTCCTGGAACCGCGCCCCGACGCCGCCGTAGTAGCCGAGCCGGTAGATGTCGATGTAGTAGGACGACGCGCTGGTGAGCATCTTGAAGTCGACCCGGCCGCCCGGGTTGACGCTGATGTCGGTGGTGAACCCGAGGATGCCGTCGTCGCGGTAGGGCACCTGCCAGTCGGGCGTGCCCGCCTTGGTGTTCTCGCACGCCACCTTGTTGACCACCGGCGCGTCGCACGGCGCGGCCGCCGCCTCGGGCGCGCGCAGCAGACCGACCACCGCGATGGTGGACGCCACGAGGGCGAGCACCACCGCCAGGCGCAGCAGGGTCACCGCGAGAACGGGTCTGGCCCGCTTCCGGTCGGCGGTCATGGGTTCACCTTTCGAACACAAGCTGTCGTGACGGGTGGTGATCGCGTGCGCACTGCATCGACCAGCGGAGCCCTGTTGCTCCGATCGTCGTTGGAAGCCGGCTTCGCGTTACACCACAACGGAAGGATCCGTACCGCCGAACGCAGGCTGTGTCGAACCGCGGTCGTCAGTGCGACGGCAGCGGCAGGCGCAGCGCCGACTTCAGCTCCTCCACCACGGTGTCCTGCTGCTCGGCCGTGAGGTCGTGGTAGAGCGGGAGGATCAACGACCTCGCGGTGATCGCCTCCGTCACCGGGAGGTCGACGCGCGGGTGCCCGGCGTAGGCCGGTTCCAGGTGCGCGGCCATGATCCCGCGCCGCGCCGACACCCCCCGCTCCGCGAGCCGGGCCAGGACGTCGTTGCGCGACACCGCGACCTCGTCGGGCAGCATGACCCAGAACGACTGGTAGTTCGTCGTGCCGTGCTCCGGGTCGCGCACCGCGCGCAGCCCCGGCACGTCGGCGAGCAGCTCGTGGTAGCGCGCCGCCAGCTCCCGCCGCCGCCGCACGATGGCGTCCAGTTTGGACAACTGCACCAGGCCGACGGCGGCCTGGATGTCGGTCATCCGGTAGTTGAACGCGGTCTCCAGGTAGCTCTCCACGACCGCGCCGCCGCCGCTGTGCCGCTCGGCGGCGCTCACGCTCATCCCGTGCTCGCGCAACCGCCTGGCCCTGGTCGCCCAGTCGGCCCGGTTCGTGGTGAGCATCCCGCCCTCACCGGTGGTGATCAGCTTGCGCGGGTGGAACGACCACGCCGACAGCTCGGCGTCCGCGCCGACCGGCACACCCCGGTAGGTCGACCCGGCGGCGCAGGCGGCGTCCTCCACCACCGTGACGCCGCGCGGGCCGGTCAGGGCGCGGATCGCGTCGACGTCGGCGGGCACACCGGCCTGGTGCACCAGGATCACCGCGCGGGTGCGCTCGGTGAGCACCGCCTCGACGGTCGCCGCGGACAGGTTGCCGGTCTCCGGCTCCACGTCGGCGAACACCGGCGTGGCGCCGCAGTAGCGCACCGCGTTGGCGGTGGCGATGAACGACAGCGACGGCACCACGACCTCGTCACCCGGACCCACGTCGAGCAGGTGCAGGGCGACGTGCAGCGCGGTCGTGCACGACGACGTGGCCACGGCGTGCAGCGCGGCGACGCGGCGGCCGAAGGCGTCCTCGAACGCGGCGACCTTCGGGCCCTGCGCGACCCAGCCGGACAGCACGGCGGCGGACGCGGCCTCGGCCTCCTCCGCGCCCAGCCACGGCTTCATCACCGGGATCATCGCGACACCTCGGCCATCGCCGAACGCCACCACGCCACCAGGCCGCGCAGTCCGTCGACCAGCTCGATGTCCGGCTTCCAGCCGAGGTCGCGGGCGGCGGCGGAGATGTCGGCGAGCCGGCGGGTGACGCCGTTGACCGCGCGTTCCGGGCCGTGCTCCAGCGGCAGGTCGGAGTCCATCGCCTCGAGCAGCGCGTGCGCCAGCTCCTTGAGGCTGGTCTCGCGCGCGCTGGCGATGTTGTAGACCGCGTCGGTGACCGGGGCCTGCGCCGCGAGGACGTTCGCGCGGGCGATGTCGTGCACGTGCACGAAGTCCATGGTCTGCGCGCCGTCGCCGAAGATCAGCGGCGGCTTGCCGTCGGCGATGCGCTCCATCCAGCGGATCAGCACCTCGGTGTACTTGCCGTGCGCGTCCATCCGCGGCCCGTAGACGTTGAAGTAGCGCAGCGCCACGTAGTCCAGCCCGTACATGGCGTGGAAGCTGCGCAGCATGCCCTCGTTGAACGCCTTGGCCGCGCCGTAGAACGTGTCGTTGTTGTACGGGTGGTGCCGCTCGGTGGTCGGGAACTCCTCGGCCAGCCCGTAGACCGACGCCGACGACGAGGCCACGACCTTCTTCACGCCCGCCGCGGCGGCGGCCTCGACGACCGTGAACGTGCCGTCGACCAGGCACTCCAGCGCGAGCCGGGGTTCCTCGGCGCACTGCGTGATGCGGATCGCGGCGAGGTGGAACACCAGGTCGGTGCCCGTGCTGAGGCGTGCCAGCAGGGCCCGGTCGTTGATGTCGCCCTCGACCACGGTGAGCCGGTCGCCCGCGAGCGCGGCGGCGTCGGCCAGGTTCTCCCGGCGGCCGCGGACGAAGTTGTCCAGCACGACCACCTCGGCGGCGCCGGCGGCGAGCAACCGGTCCACCACCGCGGAGCCGATGGTGCCCGCTCCTCCGGTGACGAGGGCGCGCTGGCCGGTGATCGGCTGGGCGGCGTCCGACATGGTGCTTGGTCCTTCCTTCTGCTGGGTCACGCGGTGGCGAGCTGGAGCGCGGCCGGCTGGTCGACCCGCGCGACGGTGACGAACTCGCCGTCGGCGGCGAGGCTGGCGGAGGCGGCTTCGAGGATGGCCAGCACGCGCAGGCCCGACCAGCCGTCGGTGAGCGGCGCGCGCGTCTCGGTGATCGAGGCGGCGAACTCGGCCATCACGCCGCGCAGCGCCTCCTTCTCCGGCAGCGCGGGCGCCACGGTGTCGCCGCGCCGGTAGGAGATGATCGCCTGGCGGCGGTCCTCGTCGTCCTCGATGCGGTCGGCGCCCCGGTCATGCACGGACAGCCGCTGCACGGCGTTGACGTCGTCCCACACGACCGTGCGGCGGGAGCCGCCGACGATCATCGTGCGGATCTTGGTCGGCGACAGCCAGTTGACGTGCACGTGGGCCAGCACGCCGTCGGACAGCTCCAGCGTCAGGTGGCCGACGCAGGCGCGGCCCGCGCCGATCGGGTCCGAGCCGTGCGCGGCGACCCGCGCCACGCGCACGCCGTCGGGCAGGATCGCGTCGAAGATCGACAGGTCGTGCGGCGCGAGGTCCCAGAACACGTCCACGTCCGGCTGCACCAGGCCGAGGTTGACCCGCACCGAGTCGAGGTACTGCACGGTGCCGATCTCGCCGCTGCGCACGAGGTGGCGCAGGTGCTGCACGGTCGGCGTGTAGACGAAGGTGTGGTCGAGCATCAGCGTGAGGCCCCGGCTCTCGGCCTCGCGGACGAGTTCGAGGCCGTCGGTGTAGTTCGCCGCGAGGGGCTTCTCCACCAGCACGTGCTTGCCCGCCCGCAGCGCGGCCAGCGCCACCGGCAGGTGCGTGGCGGCCGGGGTCGCGATGGCGACCGCGTCGACCGCCGGGTCGGCCAGCACGTCGTCCAGCGAACCGGACACCCGGACGGTGGAGTAGTCGCCCAGCACGCGCCGGGCCCGTTCCACGTCCAGGTCGCACAGGTAGCGCAGGGTCAGGCCGGGGGTGGCCTGGGCGTTGCGCACCAGGTTCGGCCCCCAGTAGCCCGCGCCGACGACGGCGATGCCGATCGGCTGGTCCATCTCGTTCTCCCTCTCATCGCCTCCGCCGGGCGACGTGCGTCGGTGGGTCATCAGTAGGCCCCTTGGCCGCCGAAGACGGCGCGGATGGTCTTCCACAAGATCAACACGTCCAGGGCGAGCGACCACTCCTCGACGTAGCGCAGGTCGAGCCGCACGGACTCCTCCCACGACAGGTCGCTGCGCCCGGAGACCTGCCACAACCCGGTCAGGCCGGGCTTGACCAGCAGCCGGCGGCGCATGTCCGGCCCGTACTTCGCGCTCTCCTCCGGCAGCGGCGGCCGCGGGCCGACCAGCGACATGGAGCCCGCCAGGACGTTGAACAGCTGCGGCAGCTCGTCCAGCGAGTAGCGCCGCAGGAACCGGCCGACGGCGGTGACGCGGGGGTCGCGGCGCACCTTGAACAGCACGCCCGCGCCCTCGTTCACCGCGTGCAGCTGGGCGCGCAGCGCGTCGGCGTTGGTGACCATGGTGCGGAACTTGAGGATGGTGAACGGCACGCCGCCCTTGCCGACGCGGCGCTGCCGGTAGAGCACCGGGCCCCTGGTGTCGACCATGATCGCCACCGCGACGGCCAGCAGCACGGGGCTGAGCAGCGCCACCAGCAAGGCCGAGCCGACCTTGTCCACCGCGGTCTTGACCACGCGGCGGAAACCCGTGAACGACGGCTCGCTCACCCGCAGCAGCGGCATCCCCAGCACGCCGGTGACGTGCAGGCGGGGTCCGGCGAAGTCCATCAGGGCAGGCGCGACGACCATCTCGGTGCCGGTGCCCTCCAGGTCCCAGGCCAACTGCTGCAACCGCCGCGGCGTCCAGTAGGCGTCGGCGGTGACCGCGACGATCCGGTAGCCGCCGCGGCGGACCTGCTCGCCCAGCTCGCCGAACCGGCCGACGACCGGCACGCCGTCCAGCTCGAGGCCGATCTCGGCGCGGCCGTCCACCGTGCACACGGCGTCCACGCGCCAGCCCAGGTGCGGCGCGCGGCGGGTGCGGCCGATCAGGTCGGCGACGGTGTCGAGGTTGCCCGCGGCGAGCACCGGCAGCAGGCAGCGGCCCTCGCCGCGGGCGCGGTGCAGCGGGCGGCGCAGCAGGTAGCGGACCGGGAAGGCGACCAGCGCGATGGCCGGGCCGACGAGGAACACCCACAGGCGGGCGCCGGGCAGCCCGGCCGCCAGCGCGCCCAGGCCGAGCGCGACGACGGAGCCGAACAAGCCGCGGCCCAGGCGGCGGAACTCCTCCGCGCCCTGGCCCAGCACCGCGGGGTTCCACACGCGGTTGAGGAACAGCGATCCGACGACCACCGCGACGGTGACCGCTTCCAGCCCCAGCAGGGACAGCGGGCCGAACGAGTCGTGCCGCGACGACAGGAAGAAGCCCGCCAGCACGACGACCAGCACCGCGCACAGGACGTCGGCGGCGATCACGCCGTACCGGTAGGCCGGTTCCCAGCTCCCGACGGTGGGGTTGGTGGTGCGATGGGTGGCGCCGACCCCCGCGACGGGTCTGCGTCGCGTGGGCTGGACCTGCTCGCTCATCGTGGTACTCCCCCGGGTAGGACCGGCTGGCGGACGTGCTCGTGCGCAGGGCATCCCCGACGGACCCGCGTGGTGTGAGGCAAATGGCCGGCCGGTGATTTCTCGCCCAGCCAAACCGTCATTCGTCGGGCCGGCGGCGCGCGTTACACGGACAGTGAAGGGCGTCCGGATGGCCATTCCTCGGTATGACAGTCGGCGCACACCCAGACGGGTCGGCAGGTGACTTCGGGTCACCGACAACGGTGACGTGAAAGCCCTGTCCAGCTCGCGGGACGCGACGGTCCACTGTGCCCGGTGGGCGCTCGCGCACGCACGTGGACACGTCCATCGAATCTGGGACGGCTTGCGTTACAGCGAGTTTTCGACCGCGGTCGAAGCTGGGCGGGAAAATGCCCGAAAAGCGCCTCGGACCCGACGCCGAGACCGCATCGGGGCGGTCCGCGGTCCCCCATTCACAGGGTGGAAGCAGCTATTCGGCGCAACCGCGCGGGCACTTCGGGTGACCGTGGTTCGTCATTTACCGGTGGTCGGCCGGCTTGGCGTGACCATCGCCACTTCGCCGGTCACAATGTCCGGGTGGTCGTCGGGTGCGTGATCGGCGGACTGCTGGGCGCGTTCCACGGGGTGTGGGCGTGGCGGACCCGGCTGTACCCGCGCGGCGGGCGCGGGGTCGCGCTGGCTGTGGTGGACGCCACGTGGAGCCTGCCGAACACGGTGGCCGGCGCGGCGTTCCTGGCGTACGCGCTGGCGCGGGGCAACCGGGTGGACGTGGCGTTCAGCCGGCACCGCGGCACGATCGGTCTGCGTGACGGCGTGATCAAGGGCTTCGCCACCACCGTCGGCCCGGTGCAGGCCGGGACCGCGATGGGCGTGGACGACCACGAAGCCGTGCACGTCCTCCAAGCGCGCCTCTTCGGCCCCCTCTACCTGCCCCTGGTCCTGGTGAACTGGGTCGTCGCCACCGTCCTGCCCTACTGGCTGCTCTACCACGACCGCTCCGCGTCCCCGATCACCGACCCGCGGACCTACTTCCGCCACGGCGTCTACCCCCACTGCTGGCACGAGGAATGGGCCTACCGGCGCCAAGGCACCCCACCGCCCACGTGACGCGGTTGAGCCGTGCGATCGCCGTGGTCGCGTCGCCCTGCCGATCCGGCCGATCACCGGCCCATGCACAACGCAGGACTGCGGACGACCGGCGGGATGCTAACGACCGGTAACCAGGCGGGCCTTCTCGTTGCCCACGGCGATCACGTCGCCGTCGCGCAGTTGCGCACCGCGGCGGGTCTCCAGGCGGCCGTTGACCGTGACCTCCTCCGATTCGACCAGGTCACGGGCGTGAGCGCCGTTGTCGGCCAAGCCCGCCAGCTTGAGGAACTGGCCCAACCTGATCATGTCGTCGGAGATCTCGACCTCGCGGATGCGCATCGTCCCATCATCCTCCACCGCACCCGCGACGGGGCGCGGGTGGCGCGGTTAACGAGGATTGCACGCACTCGAAACACGGCCGACATCCGCCGGGCCCGGTTCGGTCTACGGTTCCCGGAATGTGAGCACAGGCAGCTCTGACCCGGAGCCGACCGGCGGCGAGCGCAGACGCCGCCGGTCCCTGCGCGGGGACGTCGGCACGACCGGCGCGCGGTTCGGTTCGCCCGCGTTGCGGCGCACCCTCGACGAACAGCCTACGGAACAGCCCCGGCCACCCCGGCGGCGGAGGTCGTCACGGGGCGAGGTCGGTGCGACCGGAGCGCGGTTCGGCTCGGCGGCGCTGCGGCGCAGCCTGGAGGAGGAGCCGCTGGAGGACACCGCGCCGTTCGACCGCGGCCTGCACTTCGACCCGCCGCCCATGCCGGCGGTCCGGGACCGCGAACCCGAGCCGGAACCGGTGGTGCAGGAGTTCTCCGGTCCGCTGGTGCGGCCCTATGCGTGGACGGGTGGCCGCACGTCCTCCGGCTACGACCTCAGGCTGGAGACGCTGGTCTCGCTGGAGGAGGACGGCATCGCGATCGCGCTGCGGGAGAGCACCTCGGAGCAGCGGTCGATCGTGGAGCTGTGCGCCACCTACCCCAGGTCGGTGGCCGAGGTGTCCGCGCTGCTCTCGGTGCCGCTGGGCGTGGCGCGGGTGCTGCTCGGCGACCTGATCGCGATGGGCGTGGTCGCCGTGCACGACAACGCCGCCGCACCCGCCGGCCCCGACTTCACCCTGCTGGAACGGGTGCTAGTGGGCCTGCGCAACCTCTGAGCGCAACCGGCCGAAGACCTCGGCCAGGGCGGGCAGTTGGTAGTGCGCGTTGAGCCCGCTGGGGTTGGGCAGCACCCACAGCCGCGACGAGGCGATCGTCTCCTCCTGCGGGCCGATGGCCGCCGCCTTGCGCCCGAACGCCGCCCGGTACGCCGTCACGCCCACGACCGCCACCACCTTCGGCCGGTACCGCCGCGCCAACGCCGTCAGCCGCGCGCCGCCCGCCCGCAGCTCCTCCGCCGTGAGCTCGTCGGCCCGCGCCGTCGGGCGGGCCACCAGGTTCGTGATGCCCAGCCCGTGCTCCAGCAGCTCCTCCTGCTCGGCGGGCGTCAGCAGGCGCGGCGTGAAGCCGGACCGGTGCAGCGCGGGCCAGAACCGGTTGCCCGGCCGGGCGAAGTGCTGCCCCTTGGCCGCCGACAGCAGACCGGGGTTGATGCCGCAGAACAGCACGTCCAGCCCCGGGCCGATGATGTCGGGCAGGTTCATCCGACCACCACCGGCACGCCGTCGACGACCAGCCGCCAGTCGACGCGGTGCAACGCCGCCGGGTCGACCTCACCGCGCTCGCGCACCCAGTCGATGATCAGCTGCCGGATCTCCGACTGCCGGTTGTGCAGCACGGGCGCGGTGGCGATGTGCGGGAAGTTGCCGCCGCCGGACTGCCGGTAGTTGTTCACCGCCACCGCGAACGCCTGCTCGGCCGTCACCGCCACGCCGCCGTAGGCCAGCCCGGTGATCCGCTGCCCGACCGGTCGCGCCAGGTCGATGTCGTAGGTCAACGGCGCGTCCAGGCCCGCCGCCACGTCGTACAGGTAGTCGGGCGTGCCGTTCGCGTTGGTCAGCGCGTCCGGCTGGTGCGGTCCGGGGGTCGTCACGGCCTTGAAGTACCCCGCGGACCGCTCCAGGTAGTCCTTGAGCTGCGCACCGGTCAGCCGCACGGCCAGCAGCGTGTTGTCGTAGATGTAGAGCCCGGCCACGTCGCGCACCGACACCTCGCCCGCCGGGATGCCCGCCGCTTTGTTGAACGGCGAGGCGAGCGAGAGCACCGGCAGCTCCTCGGTCAGCGACGCCTTCACCGCCTCGCCCTGCACGAGGTTGACGAAGTCGAGCGCGGCGGTGTCCTCGTACCGCGCGGTCGCGGCCGACATCGCCGCCTTCGACGTGCCGATCCGGGAGTTGACGTAGGCCACCACCGCGGCGTGGTCGTCACGCAGCCGGCGCACGACGGCCGGGTCCTCCGGCACGGTGTTGGTGTTGAGCACCTGCGCGCGGGACGCCTCGACCCGCCAGCCCCGCCCCGGCGACCACACCAGGTCGAACTCCATCAGGCTCAGCCGCTTGCCCCAGAACAGCGGCTCGGTCAGCAGCACCGGCCGGCCGGTGGCCTTGTTGGTGACGAACCGCTGGGCGATCTCGGTGTGGGCGTGGCCGACCAGGATCGCGTCGATGCCGGGCACCTCCTCGGCGACCAGCGCGGAGCAGTTCTCGGGGAACGGCAGCAAATCGCCCAGCGACGACGACAGCTCCGCGCCGGAGTGCGCGGCCACGACCACCAGGTCGGCCCCGGCCGCGCGCACCTTCGGCACCCACTCGCGCGCCTGCTCCAGCACGCCGGGGAAGGTCATCTTCCCGTCGACGTGCGCCTTGTCCCAGATCGCGATGCCGGGGTTGGTCAGGCCGAGGATGCCGACCCGCAGCGGCGCCGCGCCGGTCCGCCACACGGTCTTGACCACGTACGGGCGGAACGCGGGCGTGCCGGTGGCGGTGTCGATCGCGTTCGCGGCCAGCAGCGGGAAGTCCAACTGCCGCTCGAACGCCCGCAGCAGCGGGATGCCGTAGTTGAACTCGTGGTTGCCCAGCGCGGCGGCGTCGTAGCCGAGCTCGTTCATCGCGGCGGCCATCGGGTGCACGCGGCGGCGGCCGATGGGCTCGACCTTGGCGTAGTAGTAGGCCAGTGGCGTGCCCTGGATGGTGTCGCCCGCGTCGATCAGCAGGGTGCGGTGCGCGCCGCGTTCCCGCCGCACGGCCTTGACCAGCGTGGACAGCTTCGCCAGGCCGACGTCGTTGTGCGCGGCGTCGTCGAACTCGCGGTCGGCGTAGTAGTCCCAGTTGAACACGTTGCCGTGCAGGTCCGTGGTGCCCAGGACGGTGAGGGTGAACCGCCGCCCGCCGGCCCGGTCGTCCGGTGCGGCGTGGGCCGCCGTGCGGAACCCGGCGGCGGCGAGCACGGCCGCGCCACCGGCCGCGAGCAGGGCGCGGCGGTGCGGAGCTGATCGGATCATGCGGCGACCGTAGCCATTGACCGTTGACTACTCGCCCGGATTTCCCGCCGCGGTGTTCTTGGCCCGCCGGTTCAGCCCGACGCCGACCGCGATGCCGACCACCGCCAGCACCGCCACGACGAGGATCCACACCCACAGCGGCACGCCGCCGCCGTCGTCGTCCGAGCCGGACGCGGCCGCGGGGGTGGACGTGCCGGTGGACACGGCGGTGATCGTGGCGACCGAGCCGCCGGTGGACGACGAGGTCGGGGCCGCGTCCGCCGACGTCACGGCGGGCGGGGCGGCGGGGGTCGTGGCGGCAGGCGGCTGCGGAGCCGGCGGCGGGGCGGGCACCGTGAAGGCGAACGTGCCGTCGACGAAGTCGCCGTCCAGCGACTCGACCTTCCACGACACCGTGTGCAGCCCGGCGGGGGAAGCGCTGTCCAGCAGCGGCACGGTCAGCGTCGCCCCGTCGGCGGTGACCTGGCCCGTCGGCCACGTGCTGCCGTCGGGGGCGGTCACCGTGACCGTGGCGCTCTCGGCGGGCACCGGCTCGGTGAACGTGAGGGTGAGCCGCGTGGGTCGTTGCGCCGGCGACGCGCCGTTGGCCGGGTCGCTGGAGCGCAGGTCGGTGTGCGCGGACGCCGGGGACGCCGCCCCGAGCAGGGCCAGGGTCGCCAGCAGTGCCGAGAGCGCCAGTCGGGTCATGCGGTAGTTCTACCGGGTCGGCGGGGTCCCCTGCTGGTCGTCGTCCGGAACGGGCCTGTTCGGCGGCTGGCCGTCACCCTGCTTCTGCGGCGGTCCGCCGCGCTGCACGTTGCCCTTCATGATGCTGTCCACGGTGGCCTCGCCGTCGGTGGAGTCGGCGATCACGGTCACGACGTCGCCCTGGGAGATGTCGTCGAGGTCCCCCTGGCCCCCGTTGACCTGCGTGTCGTCGTCGATCTTGTAGGTACCGCTGTACCCGTCGCGGCTCCGCACCGTGATGGAGGCGTCGCTGATGGCGGTGACCTCGCCGTTCTGGAACTCGCCGTGCTGGGTGTCGCCGAACGGCCCGCCCATGATCATCAGCCCGCCGGGCCCGCGCCCGTAGCCGCCCGGACCGCCCATGCCCCGCGCCGCGTCGGAGTTGCTCGCGGCGTAGATGACACCGCCCCCGACCACGGCGATGCCCGCGGCGATCGCGATCGCGGCGAGGGACCTGCGGGCGTTCCAGCCTGGTCCCGCGGCGGCGACCTGCGGCGGCGGCTCTTCACCCCACGTCGGGTGCTGCTCGGTTTCGGAAGTCATGCGACCCACGGTCTCGGGCGAGCCTGTGAGCCGGCTGTGCGGCCGTTGGGCGGTGGCTGTGCGTGCGCCGCGGCGGGCCGTGCGGGTTCACAGCCGGCACACAGGATCGGCACAGGTCCGGCTCAAGTGCCGGGTCCAGGATGGGAGCATGCGCCCAGTGTCCGCTTCGGGGACCTCCCCTGAGCTCCGCCGCCCGGACGGCAGTCCGGTGCGCGTCCTCGTGGTGGACGACGAGTCCACGTTGGCCGAGCTGATGTCCATGGCGTTGCGGATGGAGCGCTGGGAGGTGCGCACCGCCTTGGACGGCACGTCCGCCGTGCGCGCCGCGCGCGAGTTCCGGCCCGACGTGGTGGTGCTGGACGTGATGCTGCCCGACTTCGACGGGCTGGAGGTGCTGCGCCGGATGCGCGCGGACCTGCCCGCGCTGCCGGTGCTGTTCCTCACCGCCAAGGACGCGGTGGAGGACCGGATCGCCGGGCTGACCGCGGGCGGGGACGACTACGTGACCAAGCCGTTCAGCCTGGAGGAGGTCGTGCTGCGGCTGCGCGGCCTGCTGCGCCGCACCGGCGTCACCGAGGCGGGCGCGGGCACCGAGCTGGTGGTCGGCGACCTGGTGCTGGACGAGGAGACGCGCGAGGTGCGGCGCGGCGGCACGGCGATCGACCTCACCGCGACCGAGTTCGAGCTGCTGCGGTTCCTCATGCGCAACCCCAGGCGGGTGCTGTCGAAGGCGCAGATCCTGGACCGGGTGTGGAGCTACGACTTCGGCGGGCAGGCCAACATCGTCGAGCTGTACATCTCCTACCTGCGCAAGAAGATCGACGCGGGCCGGGCCCCGATGATCCACACGATGCGGGGCGCGGGCTATGTCCTCAAGCCCTCGTCCTGAACGCGCGTCGCGGACCGGGGGCTGGCCGCTGCGCACCAAGCTGGTGGCGGCCCAGGTCGTGCTGCTCGCGGTCGTGTGCGCGATCATCGGCGTGGCCACGGGGTTCGCGTTGCGCGACTCGCTGGTGGCCCAGCTGGACGACAAGCTGCGCGAGGCCGCGTTCAAGATCGACCGCGACCACGAGCGGCTGCCGTTCCCTCCGCCGCCGGGGGTGCGGCGGCCGGGTCCGCTGGACAACCCCGGTTTCCCGCCGGGGACGATCGCGCTGATCCGGCTCGGCGACGGCGAGTTCGACAGCCAGCGGCAGCCGCCCGGCTCCGGTGACCGGGAAGGGCTGTCCACCGGCGTGACCTCGCAGCTGGGGACCGTGCCGTCCGACGGGCGTGCGCGCACGCTGCCGTTGGACGGGCTCGGCGACCACCGGGTCCTCTCGGTCGCCACCCTCGACGGCGACGTGGTGACCGTCGGGATGCCGTTGGCCGACGTGAACAGCACCGTGTGGCGGATGGGGTGGGTGCTGGCCGGGGTCGCCCTGGCCGGGTTGGTGGCGGTGAGCCTGGCGGGCGCGCTGATCGTGCGCCGCACCCTGCGCCCGCTGGAACGGGTCGCCGCGACCGCGAGCCGGGTGGCCGAGCTGCCGCTGCACGAGGGCGAGGTGGCGCTGGCCGAACGGGTGCCCGACGAGTACGCCGACCCCCGCACGGAGGTCGGGCAGGTCGGCCTGGCGCTGAACCGGATGCTCGGGCACGTCGGCAGCGCGTTGCAGGCGCGGCACGCCAGCGAGACGCGGGTCCGCCAGTTCGTCGCCGACGCGAGCCACGAGCTGCGCACCCCGCTGGCCGCCATCCGCGGCTACGCGGAGCTGACCCGGCGCACGCCCGAGGAGGTGCCGCCGCGGATCGCGCACGCGATGCGGCGGGTGGAGTCCGAGGCCGTGCGGATGACGTCGCTGGTCGAGGACCTGCTGCTGCTGGCCCGGCTGGACGCGGGCCGTCCGCTGGCCCGTGAGCCGGTGGACCTGTCGCGGCTGGTGGTCGACACGGTCAGCGACGCCCGCATCGCCGGGCCGGAGCACGAGTGGCGGCTGGAGCTGCCGCCCGACGCGGTAGAGGTGACCGGTGACGCGCACAAGCTGCACCAGGTGCTGGCCAACCTGCTGTCCAACGCCCGCACGCACACCCCGCCCGGCACGACGGTCACCACGTCGCTGTCCACTGTGGAGGGCGGGGCGCGGGTGGCGGTGAGCGACGACGGCCCCGGCATCCCCGCCGGTTTGCAGGCCGAGGTGTTCGAGCGGTTCAGCCGGGGCGACACGTCCCGGTCCCGCGCCGCCGGCAGCACCGGGCTCGGCCTGTCGATCGTGGCCGCCGTCGTGGCCTCGCACCGCGGCTCCGTGCGGTTGGCGAGCAGGCCGGGCCGGACCACGTTCACCGTCCACCTGCCGCGGGCCTGATCGCGCACAGCCCGCTCACAGCCGGGGCACAAGGACCGCCTAGGGTCCGCCGACAGGCTCGGCCCCATGCGAGCGAGACTCCCCCTGTTGCTGCTGTCGGCCGGGACGGCGGTGCTGTACCTGTGGCGGTTGGGCGATTCCGGTTGGGCCAACGCCTACTATTCCGCCGCCGCCCAGGCCGGCGCCCAGAGCTGGCACGCGTGGTTCTTCGGCGCGACCGACCCGGCGGGCGCGATCACCGTCGACAAGACGCCCGCGGCGACCTGGGTCATGGGGTTGTCGGCCCGGCTGTTCGGGGTGAACGCGTGGAGCATCCTGGTCCCGCAGGCGTTGATGGGCGTGGCGAGCGTGTGGTTGCTGCACGCCGCGGTGAAGCGCACGGCCGGTGAGGCCGCCGGGCTGATCGCGGGCGCGGTGCTGGCGGTGACGCCGGTGGCGGTGCTGATGTTCCGGTTCAACAACCCCGACGCGCTGATGGTGCTGCTGCTCGTGGCGGGCGCGTACGCCGCGGTCCGCGCCACGGAGAAGGCGTCGGTGCGGTGGCTGGCGGTGGCCGGGGCGGCGGTGGGTTTCGCGTTCCTGGCCAAGATGCTCCAGGCGTTCCTGGTGCTGCCCGCGTTCGGGCTGGTGTACCTGGCGTTCGCGCCGGCACCGCTGGTGCGCAAGGTCTGGCACCTGGGCGTGGCATTGGGCGCGCTGGTCGTCACCGGCGGCTGGTGGGTGCTGGCGGTGGAGCTGACGCCTTCCGGGTCGCGGCCCTACATCGGCGGCTCGCAGGGCGACAGCGTGCTGGAGTTGGCGTTGGGCTACAACGGCCTGGGCCGGCTGACCGGCGAGGAGATCGGCAGCGTCGGCGGTGGCGGGTGGAACTCCAGCGGGTGGGGCAGGCTGCTCGGCGACGAGATGGGCGGTCAGATCGCCTGGCTGCTGCCCACCGCGCTGGTGCTGCTGGTCGCCGGGTGGTGGGCCGGCCGTGCCGCCGACCGGGTCGGGCTCGCGTTGTGGGGCGGGTGGCTGCTGGTCACCGCCGCGGTGTTCAGCTTCATGAACGGCATCATCCACGCCTACTACACCGTGGCGCTGGCGCCGGCGATCGGCGCGGTGATCGGCATCGGCGCGGTCGCGCTGTGGCGCCGGCGGCAGGAGCCCGCCGCCGCGGCGGCGCTGTCCGGCGCGTTGGCCGTGACGGCGTTGCAGTGCTACTTGCTGCTGCTGGACTGGTCCACCGCGCTGGCCGCGGTCGTGCTGGTCCTGGGCCTGGTCGGTGCGGTCGGCCTGTTCCTGGCCGCCACCGCGCCGGCCGCCGTGGTGGTGCCCATCGCGGTCGTGGCCACGCTGCTGGGGCCGGGCGCGTACTCCGTGGCCACCGCGGCGACACCGCACTCCGGCGCGATACCCAGCGCCGGTCCCGCGTTGGCGATCCGGCCCGGCGGGCCGGTGCTGATGGGCGTCGGCGGCAACACGGTGCGGCCCGGCGGCGGGATGGGCGGTCTGCTCAACGCGCCCACACCGGGCGACGAGCTGGTGGCGCTGTTGCGCGACAGCGAGGGCTTCACGTGGGCGGCGGCCGCCGTCGGGTCGAACAACGCGGCCGGGTACCAGTTGGGCAGCGGCGCGCCGGTGCTGGCCGTGGGCGGGTTCAACGGCACCGATCCCGCGCCCACGCCGGAGCGGTTCCAGGAGCTGGTCCGAAGTGGACGGATCCACTACTTCCTCGGAGGCGCGCTGATGCCCGCCGAGACCGGCAGCGACGCGTCCCAGCGCATCGCCGAGTGGGTCGCGGACACGTTCACCGCCACCACGGTCGACGGCGTCGACGTCTACGACCTCACAGCCGGCGCACAGCGATGACACACGAGCCGCCCAGCCAAGCCGCCGAGGGTGGGTCCATGACCACGCTCACGACGACCACCGTGCTCGACGTGGTGGTGCCCGTGCACAACGAGGAGCGCGACCTCGCGCCCTGCGTGCGCAAGCTGCACGCCGACCTCACCCGGACGTTCCCGTACCCGTTCCGGATCACCATCGCGAACAACGCGAGCACCGACGGCACGCGTGCCGCGGCCGACGAGCTGGCCCGCGAGCTGCCCGCCGTCTCGGCCGTGCACCTGGCGGAGAAGGGGCGCGGCCGGGCGTTGAAGGCCGTGTGGACCGCGTCGGACGCCGCCGTGCTGGCCTACATGGACGTGGACCTGTCCACCGACCTGGCCGCCTTCGCGCCGCTGGTCGCGTCACTGATCTCGGGGCACTCCGACCTCGCGATCGGCAGCAGGCTGGCGCGCGGGGCGCGGGTGGTGCGCGGGCCGAAGCGCGAGTTCATCTCCCGCTGCTACAACCTGATCCTGCGCGGCACGCTCGCGACCCGCTTCACTGACGCGCAGTGCGGGTTCAAGGCGATCCGGGCCGACGTCGCCCGGCGGCTGCTGCCGCACGTCGAGGACACCGGGTGGTTCTTCGACACCGAGCTGCTCGTGCTCGCCGAACGGGCGGGCGCGCGCATCCACGAGGTGCCGGTCGACTGGGTGGACGACCCGGACAGCCGCGTCGACATCGTCTCGACCGCCGTGGCCGACCTCAAGGGCGTGGCCCGGGTGGCGCGCGGCCTGGTCACCGGGCGGATCCCGATCGGCGAGCTGCGCGCCCAGCTGGGGCGCGCACCACTGGAACCGCAGACGCCGGGCGTGCCCGCCGGGCTGTTCAAGCAGCTCGTGCGGTTCGCCGCGATCGGCGTGCTGAGCACGTCGGCCTACCTGCTGCTGTTCGTGGCGCTGCGCGGCGGGCTGGGCGCGCAGGGCGCGAACCTGGTCGCCCTGCTGGCCACCGCGATCGCCAACACCGCGGCCAACCGCCGGTTCACCTTCGGCGTGCGCGGTCGGCGCGGCGCGGGTCGCCACCAGTTCGAGGGCCTGCTCGTCTTCGGCCTCGGCCTCGCGCTGACCAGCGGCTCGCTGGCCCTGCTGCACCTGTTCGCCGCGCCCGGCGGCCCGGCCGAGCTGGTCGCGGTCGTCGGGGCGAACCTGCTGGCCACCGTGCTGCGCTTCCTGTTGCTGCGCAACTGGGTCTTCCGCCCCCGCCGCACCGCGCGGGCCACTTCATGACCACACCGTCGACCCTAGGGATCCCTTCCATGACCACGGCAACCCTGACGGCACCCGCACCGACCGCGGCCGCGCCACCGCCGGGCCGCGCCTGGACCAGGCCCGCGCTGGTCGTGCTGCTGGTCGGCACGGCGGTGCTGTACCTGTGGGACGTCACCGCGTCCGGTTGGGGCAACGGCTACTACTCCGCCGCCACCCAGGCCGGCGCGCAGAGCTGGACCGCGTGGCTGTTCGGCGGGCTGGACGCCGGAGGCGTGATCACGGTCGACAAACCGCCCGCCGCGCTGTGGGTGAGCGGGTTGTTCGCCCGAGTGTTCGGGTTCTCCAGTTGGACCGCGCTCGCGCCGCAGGCCGTCGAGGGCGTGCTGGCCGTGTGGTTGTTGTACGCCACGGTGAAGCGCACGTCCGGCGAGGTGGCCGGGTTGATGGCGGGTGCGGCCCTCGCCGTGACGCCGGTGGCCGTGCTGGTGTTCCGGTTCAACCTGCCCGACGCGTTGCTGGTGCTGCTGATGGTCGCCGGGGCGTACTGCACCGTGCGGGCGTTGGAGAAGGGCTCCGGCTGGTGGCTCGCGCTGGCGGGCGTCGCGGTCGGGTTCGCGTTCCTGGCCAAGATGGGCCAGGCGTTGCTGGTGCTGCCGGCGTTCACCGCCGCCTACCTGCTGGCCGCGCCGACGACGTTGGCCAAGCGGCTGCTGCACCTGCTCGGCGCGGGCGTGGCGGTCGTCGTGTCCGCCGGGTGGTTCATCGCGCTGGTCGAGCTGTGGCCGAAGGAGTCCCGCCCGTACATCGGTGGGTCGTCGAACGACTCGCTGTGGGAGTTGGCCATGGGCTACAACGGCCTCGGCCGGATCTTCGGCGGCGGCCGCGGCGCCGTCGCGGGCGGTGGCAACGCCAACATCGGCTTCGGCGGCGACACCGGCATCGGTCGGCTGTTCGGTGCGAGCATGGGCGGCGAGATCTCGTGGCTGCTCCCGGCCGCGCTGATCGGGATGGCGGCGGGGCTGTGGTTCACCCGGCGGTTGCCCCGCACCGACCGCACCCGCGCGGCGCTGGTCCTGTGGGGGCTGTGGGTGCTGGGCAACGGGGTCGTGTTCAGCTTCATGAGCGGCATCACGCACCCCTACTACACCGTCGCCGTCGCACCGGGTGTCGCGGCGCTGGTCGCCATCGCCGGCCGGGAGCTGTGGCGCGGCCGCAAGCACCTGCCGGTGCGGATCGCGTTGGCGGCGGTGGTCGCGGCCGCCGGGTTCTGGGGGTTCGCGCTGCTTCAGCGGTTCGGCGAGTGGATGCCCGCGCTGCGGTGGGTAGTGGCGGCGCTGACCGTGCTGGTGGCCACGGCCATCGTGATGGGCGTGCGGCGGGTCGCCGCGGTCGCGCTGATCACGTCGGTGCTCTCCACCGCCGCGTTCGGCGTGGCCACCGCCGCCACCCCGCACTCCGGTTCCATCCCGATGTCCGGCCCGGCGTCGTACGCGGGCGACGGCGGCATGGGCGGCGGGCCGATGGGCGAGACGTCCGATGAGGTGGTCGACCTGCTCAAGGCCACCACCGGCACGTGGGCGGCGGCGACGGTCAGCGCGCAGAGCGCGGCGAACCTGTCGTTGGAGTCGGGCAAGGCGGTGATCGGCATCGGCGGCTGGAGCGGCGGCGACCCCGCGCCCACGCTGGAGGAGTTCCAGCAGTACGTCGCGGAAGGCCGGATCGGCTACTTCGTCAGCGGCGGGATGCGCGGCGACGATTCGATCAGCGCGTGGGTCGCGGCCAACTACCAGGCCGCGGAGGTCGGCGGCACGACCGTCTACAAGCTGGGCTGACGCAGCACCGGGGAGGCGGTGGTCGGGCCGACCACCGCCTCCGCCGCGACGTGCCGGACGGGTTCGGGGTGGCCCGCCCACGAGCGGTACACGATCGCGGCGGCGTACGGGACCAGGTCGCGGCCGCGCCGCCACAGCCACGGGATGCCCTTCACCACCAACCACCCCACGTGGTGCAGCGGCGTCACCTCCAGCCCGCCCGTGCAGGTCAACGACACCCGGCCGGGCACCTCGCAGCCCGCCTCCGCCAGCCGCGCCGCGAACGCCGCCGCCAACCGCCGGTGCCCCGACTCCGACGGGTGCAACCGGTCCACCGCCCACGTCCGCAGCTCGTACGCGCCTTCCACCCGGTCCAGGTCGACGCACTGCGCGCCGTGCCGCCGCACGACCGCGTCGATGACCGCGTTCAGCTCCGCGATCCGCGCCCGCAACGCCCGCCGCAACGCGCCCGGCAGCCGGAACACCCGGCTGTGGTCGTGGAACCGCACCGTGACGACGGCCGCGCCGGCCTCCACCAGCGCGCCCACGACCGCGTCGAGGTCGGCGTGCAACCGCCGCGCGTCGAAGTCGGACCGCAAGGTGTCGTTCATGCCGACCAGCACCACGGCCGCGTCCGGTCGGGCGGCCAACGCCTTCGGCAACTGCTCGTACCGCACCGACACCGCCCGCGCCCCCGTGAACGAGACGTTGAGGTACCGCGCGTGCGGCAACGCCGCCGCGAGCAGCGGGCCGACGCCACGCCACCCACCGGGCACGGGATCGCCCACGCCCACCGTCGTCGAGTCACCCAGGACCACCAGGCTGCGCACCGTCTTGGCCACAGGGGAACGATCGCGCAGCGACGTGACGGGCCGAGAACGAACAGCCCAACGCCAACGGAATGCCGGGTACAGCGGCAGTTCCGACCCCCGAACGCCGAGCACCACCCGCCTCGGGAAGGACCAGCCCTCTACCGGAACGCCGGGTACAGCGGCAGTTCGGCGGCACGTTTGCCGTAGCGGGCCACCAGCGCGGCGATCACCTCGTCGGCGTGGGCGGCGAGGTGCTTCGCGCCCGCGGCCAGGGCGTCGGAGCGCAGGCGCACCCACCGGGCGGTCAGGACGACCACCCGGGGCGGCGAGTCCAGCGGTCGGTGGCCGGAGGGCAGGGCCGAGTCCAGGCCCGGCAGGCCGCGCCAGGTGCCCAGCCACACCCACAACAGCTGGGCTTCCAGCAACCGGGGCAGGAACACCGCGTCGTCGTCCAGGTCCGGCCACACCGAGGACACCTCGGCCCGCCACGCCGCCACCATCGCCTCCGACATGCCGGCGGGCAGCCCGTAGGCGCACCAGCAGGACGGGAACGGCACCCGCAGGCACGCCGCGTCGAACACGATGTCGCGCACGCACCCGCCCTCGAAGTCGAGGAACCGCACGCCCCGGCTGGTCACCAGGTGGTTGTCCGGGCACGACGTGGACGGGCTGAACGCACGCCGGCGGGACGTGGCGAACCCGCGCACGGCCTGCTCGGCGAACGCGCGCACGGAGTCGGGCGTGTCGACCTCCAGCACGTGGAGCAGCAGCTCCGGCAGCCCGGCCAACGCGGCGTGCACGTCCACCGCGATCGGGTCGGCGCAGCACTGCGAGCCCTGGCGGCGCATCAACGCGTCGAAGTCCGCGTCACGCCCGGCGGTCGTCGCGTGCAGCCGACCCATCGCGTGCGCCCACGACAGCAGCCCGCGCTCGGCGGCCCGCGCGTCCGAGCCGAGCAGCTTCTCCGCCAGCCGCGGCGCTTTGCCCAGGTCTTCCAGCACGACGAGCCGCTTGGCGTTGTCCTGCGCGACCAGCTCCGGCGTCAGGCGCTCCTCGGACGGCAGCGCGGTGAGCAGCTTGTGGCTCACCACCTCGTGCGCGAACGGGTCGCGGTCGGCGACCGGCGACGGGTAGCGCTTGACCACGAGCGTGCGGGGCAGGGAGAACGGGGTGTGGGCCACCCGGACGCGCGCGACCACGGACCGGCCCGCACCCCCGAGGTCCTCGGGGTCGGCCAGCCGAACCGGTGCGCCGAACCTGCCGCTCAACACCGACTCGGCCGCTGCCACCGCGTCGTCCAGCTCGGAGGGGGCAGCGTCGTCGATGTCCTGCGGGCCGGCGGTGATCTCCACGCTCATCCCCTCCGACCCTACTCCCGGTGGCGACCGTCCTGACAGAACCCGTCCGGGCACCGTGACGGTAGTGCTCACGGACCGCCCGGCTCCACCTTTTGTGGAAAACCGGCCGCGGTCAACCGCTGCCGAGCGGTCGCCCCAGGTCGCGGACCTGTCCGCGGCGGTTGCGCAACGCCAGGACCAGCGCCGCCGCCATCACGACGCCGACGAGGTTCACCGCCAACTGTGCAATCGACTGGAGACATATGTCCCACTGGCCGAGAACGGCGGCCACCGCGGCATAGCCCGCGGCGGGCACGGTGGTGACCGAAATGAACACCCCGACGAGCGCCGCGGACTTGGCCGAGGTCATCGACAGCATCCCCGCCGCACCGGCCAGCAGCGCCACGATCAACGAGAACGGCCCGACCTCGAAGACGAAGTCCAGCTCGTGCCCGGCCAGCGCGAGGTCGGGGTCGAACAGGCCGGTGCGCGACCCGAGCCACGTGCCGACCGCGGTGATCACCATCGCGATCGGGAAACCCACCGCCAGGGCGAGCACGGCCCGGCGCACCAGGTCCCAGCGCCGCAGGACCAGCCCGACGGCGATCGCGGCCAGCGGCCCGAACTCCGGGCCGACGACCATCGCGCCCACCAGCGTGACCGGCGAGTCCGTGACCACCGCGACCGCCGTGAGCAGGCACGCGATGGCCAGGAACGACAGGAACGTGACGTTGAGCCGGGACTCCTCGCCGGTGCGGGACAGCAGCTCCTCCCACACCACGGCGTCCGCGCCGTCACCCGGCGCGGCCTCCTCGGCTCGGTCGGCCGCGTCGGACAGGGCGGTGTCGACCTGCTCCAGCGTGACGCCGCCGTCCCGGTCCACGCCGAGCGCGCACAGGGAGGCCACCACCGCGTCGGTGGCCTCCCGGGCGACGTCGCACTGCACCACGTCACCGACCGGGTCGACGGCCGCGCCGCGCAGCACCACGACGTGCGTGACGCCGGGGTTCTCCGCGAGCGCGACCAGCACCGCCTCGGTGCGCTCGGCCGGGCAGATCGCGCGCAGGTGCAGCACGGGGTCGCTCAGCCGGGTGCTACTGGGCGGGCTTCCCCGCCGGAGCGGGCTTGAAGTCCACGCCCGCCTCCTTGCGCTGCTGCGCGGTGATCGGCGCGGGCGCGGCGGTCAGCGGGTCGTAGCCGCCGCCGCTCTTCGGGAACGCGATGACCTCGCGGATCGAGTCGTACCCGCCGAGCAGCATGGCGATGCGGTCCCAGCCGAACGCGATGCCGCCGTGCGGCGGCGCGCCGTAGGAGAAGGCGTCGAGCAGGAAGCCGAACTTCTCCTGCGCCTCCTCGGGCGTGATGCCCATGACCTGGAACGCCCGCTGCTGCACGTCGGCGCGGTGGATACGGATCGACCCGCCGCCGATCTCGTTGCCGTTGCAGACGATGTCGTAGGCGTAGGCCAGCGCGTTGCCGGGGTCTTCCTCGAACCGGTCGATCCACTCCGGCGTCGGCGAGGTGAACGCGTGGTGCAGCGCGGTCCACTTGCCGCTGCCGACCGCGACGTCGTCGCCGATCTTGTCGACCGCCTCGAACATCGGGAAGTCGACGACCCACACGAACGACCAGGCGTTGGGGTCGATCAGCCCGACCCGGTGCGCGATCTCCACGCGGGCCGCGCCGAGCAGGGCGCGCGCGCCGTCGGGGTCGCCCGCGCCGAAGAAGACGCAGTCGCCGGGGTTCGCGCCCACGG
This sequence comes from Saccharothrix sp. S26, assembly GCF_021390395.1. GTDB lineage: Bacteria > Actinomycetota > Actinomycetes > Mycobacteriales > Pseudonocardiaceae > Actinosynnema. Next base: position 190,824 of record NZ_JAJUWT010000010.1, on the reverse strand, counting down.
CCTTGGCCAGCCCGTCGCGCTCGGCGTCGGACAAGTTCTTGGCGACCGGGCCGCCGAGCGTGCCGTCCTCCTGGACCAGCACGTAGGCGAGGCCCTTGGCGCCGCGCTGCTTGGCCCACTCCTGCCACGCGTCCAGCGTGCGGCGGGGCTGCGACGCGCCGCCGGGCATGACGACCGCGCCCACGTACGGCGCCTGGAACACCCGGAACGGGGTGTCCTTGAAGTACTCGGTCAGCTCGGTCAGCTCGAGGTCGAAGCGCAGGTCCGGCTTGTCCGTGCCGTACTTGGCCATCGCCTCGGCGTAGGAGATGCGGCGGAACGGCCGGGCGATCTCGTGGTCGGCCAGCTCCTTCCACAACGCCGAGATGATCTTCTCGCCGAGCCCGATCACGTCGTCCTGCTCGACGAAGCTCATCTCGATGTCGAGCTGGGTGAACTCCGGCTGCCGGTCGGCGCGGAAGTCCTCGTCGCGGTAGCAGCGGGCGATCTGGTAGTACCGCTCCAGGCCGCCGACCATCAGCAGCTGCTTGAACAGCTGCGGCGACTGGGGCAGCGCGTACCAGGAGCCGGGGCGCAGGCGGGCGGGCACCAGGAAGTCGCGCGCGCCCTCGGGGGTGGAGCGGGTCAGCGTGGGGGTCTCGACCTCCACGAAGTCCTCGGCGTGCAGCACCTCGCGGGCGATCCGGTTGGCCTCGCTGCGCAGCCGCATGGCCTTGGCCGGGCCGCTGCGGCGCAGGTCGAGGTAGCGGTGCCGCAGGCGGGCCTCCTCGCCGACCTCCAGGTGCTCGTCGAGCTGGAACGGCAGCGGCGCGGCCTCGTTGAGCACCTCGAGCTCGCTGGCGTAGACCTCGATCTCGCCGGTGGGCAGGTCCGGGTTCTCGCTGCCCTCGGGGCGGCGGGTCACGTCGCCGACGACCTTGACCACGTACTCGGAGCGCAGCTTGTGCGCGCGCTCGGCCATCTCACCCTCGCGGAAGACGACCTGCGCCACGCCGGAGGCGTCCCGGAAGTCGATGAAGATCACGCCGCCGTGATCGCGCCTGCGGGCCACCCACCCGGTCAGGGTGACGGACTGCCCGGCGTGCTCGGCGCGGAGCTTCCCGGCCTCGTGCGTGCGCATCACGGGAACTGCTCTCCTCGGTGGTTGCTGCTTTGGGGGTCGGCCCAACTGACGACTGGTCGTCAAGGCTAGCCAACGACCCGGTGCCCGACGCCACCAGGTTTGCCGACGCGGAACACCACGAGGCGCAGGCCGGCGAAGTTCACCGCCGTCGCGACGCCCTGGGCCACCAGCCACGCCACCGCGTATTCCACCCGAAAGGGTGGCAACAGGTGCAATGCGAGCGCGTTGACCAATACGTTGACGATGAATGTGCTGAGGTACAGCGAGGCGAACCCCGCGACCTGTCGCACACCCCCAGCGGAGACCCCGAACGTGAACCGTCGATTGAGGAAGAACGCCGCCGTCGTGCCGAGTGCGAAACTGGCCGACTTGGCCGCGTGCACCCACACACCGAATGCGAGCAGGGCGCGGTAGGACCCGTAGTCCAGCAGCGCGCAGAGCGCTCCCACCAGCGCGAACGTCAGCACCTGACGGGTCGCGCCACCGTTTCGCACCACTGTTTTCGACACCTCTCGGATGGAATAACCGTGTCCGTTAGTCTGCGCCGATGCTAGTCCGGCTGTCCGGTTGGGGGCGCACCGCGCCGACGGTCGCACGGCTCGTTTCGCCCCGCGATTTCGAGGCCGTCGCGAATATCGTGAAGAAGTCCCGCGAACGGGGTGTGATAGCCCGGGGCCTCGGTCGCAGCTACGGCGATCCGGCGCAGAACGCGGGCGGCGTCGTGCTCGACATGACCCGGTTCGACCGCATCCGCCGGGTCGACGTGGACGCGGGCCTGGTCGACGTCGAGGCGGGCGTCTCGCTGGACGCCCTGATGCGCGCGCTGCTGCCGTTCGGGCTGTGGCCGCCGGTGCTGCCGGGCACGCGCCAGGTCACCGTGGGCGGCGCGATCGCCGCCGACGTGCACGGCAAGGGCCACCACGTGGTGGGCAGCTTCGGCGACCACGTGCGGTCGCTCGACCTGCTCACCGCGGACGGCTCGGTCCGCACCCTCACCCCCGACGGCGAGGGCTCGGCGCTGTTCTGGGCGACGGTCGGCGGCATGGGGCTGACCGGCGTGGTGCTGCGCGCGACGCTGCACGTCGTCCCGGTGGAGACCTCGTACTTCGTGGTGGACACCGAGCAGGTGGACAACCTGGACGACCTGCTGGCCCGGCAGTCCGCCGACGACGACCGCTACGCCGAGTCGGTGTCGTGGTTCGACGTCACGGCCACCGGGCCGCGCCTGGGCCGCGGCGTGCTCACCAGGGCCAACCACGCCCGCCTGGACGAGCTGCCCGCGAAGCTGCGGCGCGACCCGCTGGCCTTCGACGCGCCCCGGCTGTTCACCGTGCCGGACCGGCTGCCGTCCGGGCTGCTCAACCGCGTGACCGGCCGCGCGTTCAGCGAGCTGTGGTACCGCAAGTCGCCCACGCGGTCCGGGCAGGTGCAGAACATCACCCGGTTCCTGCACCCGCTCGACGTGATCGGCGAGTGGAACCGGGGCTACGGCCCGCGGGGGTTCCTCCAGTACCAGTTCGCGGTGCCGTTCGCCGCGGTCGACGTGGTCCGGCAGGTGGTCGAGCGGATCGCCGCCTCCGGTCACGTGTCGGCGTTGAACGTGCTCAAGCGGTTCGGGCCGGGCAACCGCGCGCCGCTGTCGTTCCCGATGCCCGGCTGGACGTTGTGCGTCGACCTGCCGGTGCGGCCGGGTCTCGGGCGGTTGTGCGACGAGCTGGACGAGCTGGTGCTCGGCGCGGGCGGGCGGCACTACCTGGCCAAGGAGTCGCGGACCACGGCCGAGGCCGTCCGCCGCGGCTACCCCCGATTCGCGCAGTGGCGCGCGGTGCGCGCCTCGGTCGACCCGGACGGCGTTTTCGCATCCGACATGTCCAGGAGGTTGGAGCTGTGATCGACGCGGTGGGCAATCCGCAGAGCGTGCTCGTGCTGGGCGGCACGTCCGAAATCGCACTGGCGGTGGTCCGGCGCTACACCGCGGTGCGCAAGCCGCGGGTGGTGCTCGCCGCCCGGCCCTCGTACCGCCGTGACGCGGCGGTGGTGGAGCTGACCGCGGCGGGCGTGCCGGTGACGGCGGTGGACTTCGACGCGCGTGACGTCGACGGCCACCCCGCGGTGCTGGACAAGGTCTTCGCCGACGGCGGGATCGACGTGGCGCTGGTGGCGTTCGGGGTGCTGGGCGACGCCGAGCGGGCCTGGCAGGACCACGAGGCGGCGCTGGAGCTGGCCGGGGTCAACTACACCGGCGCGGTGTCGGTCGGCGTCGGGCTCGCCGAGCGGATGCGCAAGCAGGGGCACGGCGTGATCGTGGCGCTGTCGTCGGTGGCGGGCGAGCGGGTGCGGCGGTCGAACTTCGTCTACGGGTCGACCAAGGCCGGGATGGACGCCTTCTACCAGGGGCTGGGCGAGGCGCTGCGCCCGCACGGCGTCACCGTCACGGTGGTGCGGCCCGGTTTCGTGCGCACCCGGATGACCGACGGGCTGCCGCCGACGCCGTTGTCGAGCACCGCCGACCAGGTGGCCGAGGTGGTGGTGAGGGCGGCGCGCGACCGGCGGGAGCTGGTGTGGGCCCCCGCGCCGCTGCGCGCGGTGATGTCGGTGCTGCGGCACCTGCCCCGCGCGGTGTTCCGGCGGTTGCCGGCGTGACCGCGACGACCGCGCCCGAGCGGCACGCCGCGGACGCCGCGCCCTCGCGTCCGCGGCGCGTGCGGTGGTGGTGGCCGGTGGCGGGCGGCACGGCGCTGATCGCCGCGCACGGCGCGCTGTACGGCAACTGGCTGGTGGACGACGCCGCGATCACGTTCGCCTACGCGCGCACGATCACCGACGGCCTGGGTCCGGTGCTCCAGCCGGGCGCGGAGCCGACCGAGGCGTACTCGAACCCCGCGTGGTTGGCGTTGCTGGCCCTGGGCCGGTTGGTGGGGCTGTTCGACCGGGGTGCGGTGTTCGGCGTGCCGGACTACGTGCTGTTCCCCAAGGCGCTGGCGGTGCTGTGCTGCGCGGGCGTGCTGCTGGCGTGCCACGCGGTCGCGCGCCGGGTGTTCCGCCGGCCGGGGCTGGTGACGGTGGCGTTCGGCGCGGTGCTGGCGGCGATCCCGTCGTTCGTGATCTGGGTGTTCTCCGGGTTGGAGAACCCGCTGTACGCGCTGGTGACGTGCTGGCTTGCGGTGGTGCTGTCCGTGGCGGTGCTGGACGACCGGCTGCTGTCCGGGCGGGTCGCGGTCGCGGTCGGGCTCCTGGTCGCGGTGGCGGCGTTGACCCGGCCGGACGGGCTGGTCTACGCGGGCGCGTACCCGCTGCTGGTGCTGACGGCGGTGCGGCGGGTGGGGTTGGCGGCGGCGGTGCGGTCGGTGGCGTTGTCCACGGCGGTGTTCCTGGTGCCGTTCGGCGCGTACGTGGCGTGGCGGCGGGTGGAGTTCGGCCGGTGGTTGGCGCTGCCCGCGGTGGCGAAGAGCCAGGACCCGCCCACCCTCGCGCAGTTCACCCGGGTCGGCGAGGTGGTGCAGTACGCGGGCGCGTTGGCCGTGCTGGTGGTGGCGCTGTGCGTGGGGCTGGTGCTGGCGCGGGGTTCGCGGCTGGGGTCGGTGCTGGTCGCGCTGCTCGCGCCGCTGGGGTTGGCGTTGCTGGGGTACGCGGTGCTGGCCCCGGACTGGATGGGCGAGCTTCGGTTCGCCACGCCGGTGTGGGTGCTGGGCGCGTTGGTCGCGGTGTTCGCCGCGGCCCGGGTGCTGGGGCGCGGGACGGCACGGCGGCGTGCGGTGCCGGCGGTGGCGTTGGCCGTGGCGGTCCTGCCGACGGTGGCCCGGTTCACCACCGCGGCGCGGGAGTTCCGCGCCGCGCCGACGGTGCCGATGTGCCTGGTGGCCGAGACGTTCGGGCGCGGGTTCAACGGCTTGGCGGACATCCTCGGCGTCGAGCGCGCCACCCTGCTGCTGCCCGACGTCGGCGGCACCGCGCTGACCGCCCGGCCGGCCGTGGTCGACCTGGTCGGGCTGGCCGAGCCGAGGATGGCGGACCTGTGGGGCGCGCGGGACATGGCCGGCGTGCGCGACTACGCGTTCGACCGGGTGAAGCCGACGTTCATCCACTCGCACGGCGAGTGGTCGAGGCTCACCGGCATCGCCGACGACCCGCGGCTGGCCGCGGACTACCACGTGCTCTCGGCCGGGCCGGTCGCGCAGGACTGGGTGCGCCGTGACGCCGTCGCGGACGAGGCACGACTGGCGGCGCTGCGCGACTACGTCCGCACCGACCTGGCCCGCGCCGAAGCCGCGCGGCGCGACGCGCCCCGAGGTCACTGCGGACCCACCCTCCGACCCGGGCAGGTGCCGTGAAGACCACCGACCGCGGGAGGACCGCCGTGCGTGCCGAGATCACCGTTCTGAGCCAGGTGCAGCGCGCGCTCGGCCACCGGCTGGTGGTGGCGTCGGCGCGCGGCTTGTCGTTCTTCGGCGAGCACGGCGCCGGCTGGTTGGCGCTGGGGCTCGCGGGTGCGGCGGTGGACCGGACCCGGCGGCGGGACTGGTTGGTGGCCACCGCCGGGGTGGCCGGGTCGCACGCCGTGGCCATCGCGGTCAAGCGGGTGGTCCGGCGGCGACGGCCGGACGACGAGGCGGTGCGCGTGCTGGCCGGGACGCCGAGCGGGTTGAGCTTCCCGTCCGCGCACGCGGTGTCGACGACCGCCGCGGCGGTGCTGTTCTCGCGGCTGACCGGGCGGCGGCTGGAACCGGTGCTCGTGCCGCCGATGGTGTTGTCCCGGTTGGTGCTCGGGGTGCACTACCCCACCGACGTGGCGGCGGGCGCGGTGTTGGGCGCGCTGCTCGGCCGGGTGGTCGGCCGCGAACTGGACGGAGCGGCGCGGTGAGCGGGACCGGTGAGCTGAGCGGAACCGGCGCGGTGAGCGGGACGGGCGGTCTGAGCGGAACCGGCGCGGTGAGCGGGGCCGGCGCGGTGAACAGCACCGGCGCGGTGAACAGCACCGGCGAAGTGAGCGGGACCGCCGCGACCAGCCCGACCACCGCCGCCACCCGGTCCACCGGAGCGGTCGCCGGGTTGGTTCGCGCGGCCCGGCCGCACCAGTGGGTGAAGAACTTCCTCGTGCTGGCCGCGCCGTTCGCGGCGAACCGGCTCGGCGAGCCCGCCGTGCTGCTGGACACCGCCCTGGCGCTGGTCGCGTTCTGCCTGGCCGCCTCGGCGGTGTACCTGGTCAACGACGCCATCGACGTGGACGCCGACCGCGCCCACCCGACCAAGCGGCACCGCCCGATCGCGGCCGGGGCGGTCTCGGCGCGCACGGCGTACGTCACGGCGGCGGCGCTGTTCGCCGCGTCCGTCGGCGTCGCGCTGTGCTCCGGCCCGCCGCTGGTCGTGGTGATCGCGGTGTACTGCGCCGCGCAGCTGGGCTACTGCCTGGGGTGGAAGCACCAGCCGGTGATCGACCTGTGCATCGTGGCGTCGGGTTTCCTGCTGCGGGCCATCGCGGGCGGCATCGCGGCCGGCATCCCGCTGTCGCAGTGGTTCCTGCTGGTGACGGCGTTCGGCTCGCTGTTCATGGTGGCGGGCAAGCGGTACGCCGAGATCGTGCTGTACGAGCGGACGGGCGCGCGGATCCGGGCGTCGCTGCGCCGCTACTCGGCCAGCTACCTGCGGTTCGTGTGGGCCACCGCGGCGGCGATCCTGATCCTGGCCTACGCGTTGTGGGCGTTCGAGCTGCGGGAGCGCGCCGACTACAACTCCGGCTGGGCGATGGTGTCGATCGTGCCGTTCGTGGTGGCGGTCCTGCGGTACGCGGTGGACGTGGACGACGGTGGCGCGGGCGAACCGGAGCGCATCGCCTTGCGCGACCACGTGCTCCAGGTGATCGGGGTGTGCTGGGTGGCGGCGCTGACGCTGTCGATCTACGTGTGAGGGCGGCGGCCCTCCCCCTCGGCCCACCTACCAGGGCCTCCCCCGGGCCGCCGCGCCACCAGTGTGCGCGGTCGGTGCTGAACGAACGTTGAGCAAACCTTTAATCCGCAGGTCAGGGCGATGGCCGCGAGCCGTTGCCCGAACGGCCGGGGCCGCCCTCCAGCGGAGGACGGCCCCGGCGGGGACGTGGTGCTCGATCAGGCGGACGGCGCCAGGTACAGCAGGCGGTTCGGGGAACCGGTGCCGGGGCTGGTCACCTTGCTCGGCGTCGACTGGCCGACCAGGTAGCTCGCCACCTGGGCCGGGGTCGCCGAGCGGTTGCCCTGCAGGTAGCGGGCCGCGGCGCCGGCGACGTGCGGGGTCGCCATCGAGGTGCCGCTGATGGTGTTGGTCGCGGTGTCGCTGGTGTTCCACGCCGACGTGATCGACGAGCCCGGCGCGAAGATGTCCAGCACCGAGCCGTAGTTGGAGTAGCTGGCGCGGGCGTCGGTGTTGGTGGTCGCGCCGACCGTGATGGCCGCGGCCACGCGGGCCGGGGAGTAGTTGGACGCGTTGGCGTTGCTGTTGCCCGCCGCGATGGCGTAGGTGACGCCCGCCGCGATCGAGCGGCTCACGGCCGAGTCGATCGTGGTGGACACGCCGCCGCCGAGGCTCATGTTCGCCACGGCCGGCTTGACGTGGTTGTTGGTCACCCAGTCGATGCCCTCGACCACGTCGGCGGTGGTGCCGCTGCCGGAGTTGTTCAGCACGCGCACGCCGTACACCGTCGCACCCTTGGCGACGCCGTACTGGCTGCCCGCGATGGTGCCCGCGACGTGCGTGCCGTGGCCGTTGCCGTCCTGGGCGACGCTGTCGTTCTCCACGGCGTCGTAGCCGTTGCGGGCCCGGCCGCCGAACGTGCTGTGGGAGATCCGCACGCCGGTGTCGATGACGTAGACGTTCACGCCCGACCCGGTGGAGGTGTAGCTGTAGGCGGAGTCCAGCGGCAGGTCGCGCTGGTCGATCCGGTTGATGCCCCACGAGGGCGGGTTGGTCTGCGTGGCCTGGATGGTGAAGACCTGGTCCTGCTCGACGTACTCGACGGCCGGGTGGGCCGCGAGCCGCTTCGCCGCCTTCTCGGGCAGCGACACGGCGAAGCCGTTGAGCGCGCTGCGGAACACGGTGTCGACCTTGCCGCCGTACTGGCCCGCGAGGCCCTCGGCGGACGCGGACGCGCCGTCCTTGAGCTTCACGATGAAGTGGTTCTGGACCTTGTGGGCCGCGTCGGCGGCACGGATCTCGCCCTCGGCGGCCTGCGCCGGGGCGGCCAACAGGGAGGTCGCGGTGACGGCGAGCGCCGTCACCCCGACGCCGGCCAGGACCCGGACCTGTCGTGACTGTCGCATGCGGATTCCGTTCTTTCCCACGGTGACCCCAACCCACCCCGAGGAGCGTTGCAGGGCTCGGGGGTGACATTGGGCCACCTTGCCCTCGCTGACAGTCACAACGTAGGCATCCGACGCGTTAACTCGGAAGTGTGAAGATTTGCCAGTTGAACCCACAGCGTTAAAAAACGGCCTTGAGCTGGCAGTTCCCAGAATCCGAGAGCACTCACGTGACGGCGGCGCTACCGTCCGGACATGCGCTTGGAACCCGTCACCGAGGACAACTACCGGGCCGTCATCGGCCTGGAGGTCCACGAGGAGCAGCGGGCGTTCGTCGCGACGAACCTCAAGTCGATCGCGGACGCCTGGATCTACCGCCCGAAGTTGCAACCCCTTGCGCTGTACGGGGGAGAGGAGCTGGTCGGGTTCACCCTCCTGGAACGCGACCGGCCGGAGGCGCTGCACATCGTCCGGTTCATGATCGACCGGCGGGCGCAGGGCCGCGGACTCGGCCGCAAGGGCCTGGCCGCGATCGCCGACGTGGCGCGGTCGGAGGGCCGCACCGAGCTCGTGCTGAGCGTGGTGCCGGGCAACGCGGTGGCCCGCGGCCTGTACGCGGCGTTCGGCTTCACCGACACCGGCGAGGTGGACGGGGGCGAGCTCGTGATGCGCCACGTGCTCGCCCCGTCGGCCCACCTCGCCGAGCAGTAGCTCAGCGGGTCGGCGACCAGTACAGCAGTCGGCCCCACGACAGCGGTGTCGCCTCGGTGACGACCGCCGCGTGCACCTGCGCCGGCGTGGCGGTCGGGTTGAGCTGGAGGAACCGGAGCGTCACGCCGGTGACGTACGCGGTGGACAGCGACGTGCCGCTGATCGTGTTGGTGGCGGTGTCGCTCGTGTGCCACGCCACGGTGATGTTCGTGCCGTACGCGTAGACGTCGACCACCGAGCCGTAGTTGGAGAACGACGCGCGGGTGTCGGTCCGGGTGGCCGCGCCGGAGGTGAGCGCCTCGGTCACGCGGGCGGGCGAGGTGTTGGCGGCGTCGGTGTTGCTGCCGCCCGCCGTGACCGACGCCGTGACGCCCGCGGCGATCAGCCGGCGGACCGCGTCGTCCACGGCGGTCGACGCGCCGCCGCCCAGGCTCAGGTTGGCCGAGGCGGGCTTGACGTGGTTGCGCGCCACCCAGTCGATGCCCGCGATCACGCCCGCGGTGGTGCCGCTGCCGGAGCCGTTGAGCACCCGGACGCCGCACACCAGGGCCTGCTTCGCGACGCCGTTCACGCGGCCCGCGATGAGCGACGCGACGGCGGTGCCGTGGCCGTTGTCGTCCTGCGGCACGGTGTCGTTGTCGACCGCGTCGTAGCCGGGGCACGTGCGGCCGGCGATCTCGGTGTGGGTGGCCCGGATGCCGGTGTCGATGACGTACGCGCGGGTTCGCGCCCCGGTCGACGTGTAGCTGTAGTTGCCGTCCACGGGCAGCGCGCGTTGGTCGATCCGGTCCAGGCCGAACGGCGCGTTGGTCTGGGTGGTGTGCGCCCGCACGACCTGGTCCTGCTCGACGTAGTCGACCGCCGGGTCGGCGGCGAGCCGGCGCGCCTGCCGCGGGGTCAGGGTCGCGGCGAACGCGTGCAGCGCCGGGAAGGTGCGGGTGACGTGGCCGTCGAGCCGGGCGGTGACCGCGTCGGCGGCGGCGACGTCGGCGAGCTTGACGATGTAGCTGCCGGGCACGGCGGTGGTCGAGCCGGCGTGCAGCACCACGCCTTCGGCGTGCGCCGGCGCGGTGAGGGTGACGGCGGCGAGGGCGGCGACGCCCAAGCCGGACAGCAGTGTGCGCATGGTGGGATCCTTTGCAGGGGAAGGGACTTGCTCGCTACCTGGTGGGCGGGAAGTGCAGGAGCCGCCCGCCCCACCGCACCGGTCCCGGCTTGGTCGGCTCGGTGTGCACCAGGGCCGGGGTGGTGGTGGGGTTGGACTGGAGGAACCGGGCGGTGACGCCGGTGACGAACCCGGTCGCCGTCGACGTGCCGCTGAGCGTGGTGGTGGCGGTGTCGCTCGGGTGCCAGGCCGACGTGGTGCCGACACCGGGCGCGTACAGCTCCGCGCCCGAGCCGTAGTCGGAGAACGACGCCCTTTCGTCGGTCGGCGCGTGGGCGACCGAGGCCGGGCCGCCGAGGCCGGCGTCGGCCACGTGGGCGGCGACGCCCGCGCCCGTCGTGGTGCGGCCGTAGGTGGTGTCCAGCGGCAGGGTGGGCTGGTCGATCCGGTGCTCGACGTGGGCCACCGCCGGGTCGGCGGCGAGCCGCCGGGCCTGCCGCGGGTCGAGCGCGACGGCATCGGCCGGGTCCTTGATCGGGTGGCTGCCCGGCACGGCGGCGGGTGAACCCGCGTGCCGCACGGCGCCCTCGGCGTGGGCGGGCGCGGGGAGCGGGGTGGTGGTCAGGGCGGCCACGGCGAGGCCCGGTGAGAGCTGGCGCATCGGCTTTCCTCTGCGGGGTAAGGCAACCCCGGCGCGGATCACGCGCGGGCCTGCCAGTGTGCCTAACTCCGCCGGGCCGCAGGGCGCCCAACCGGGCGATCGGTTCGGGTGAACCGCCACGGGGGTCGGGGCGGCCGGGCCCGCACTACGGCGGAGAGGCGCGATCGAAGGCGTTCGACAACGTGATTGAGAACCGATTCAACGCTGTGGAGAAATAGGACCACCGGTCCGTCGAAACGAGCGTCGAGCGCGTCCGCGGCCACCGCCGAGGAGTTCTTCGGGGTAACTATGCGACCAACTGTCCGGATCAGCGCCCCGCCGGGGCGGCGGATGCCGTCGGGCCGAGCCGAGTCGACGTCCTCGACCAGCGGGTACACGCGTGTCACGGGTATTGGCGCGACGGTCAACGTGAGCTTCGGCATAGCGGGGCGCGCGAGTTGCGCGGGCAACGCCCACCGGCACCGCATTGCGATCGGCGTCGAAGCCCTCGAACTCGCTCGTCGTGCCGCGCATCACCCGGGTGACCCAGGCCCTGGGCCGGTTCGGGTACCGGGAAGGGGCCGGACGACCGAGCGCGGTGCGCCGATCGCCGGTACCGGGTTCTTCACAGCGCTGCTGTTAATGAGAATTCAAACATTCCACCGCGGACCGGATTTTGCCGTCCGATTCGGGTAAATTCACGACCCGAAACCCGATCGGCTGTACCGCGCCGGCGATTTCGCACGATAACGTCGCTCGCCTTGTCCTTGGGAGAACGGAGCGAAGATGCCTACGCCAGTCGTCGGACCGGAATCGCGGACGCGCGATCCCCGACGGATCGACGCGGGGGCCGACCCCTTCGCGGACGCATTGCGCGCGGCGATCCGCGCCAAAGGGCTCAGCCTGGAACGCATCCAGCACAAGCTGCGGACGCGGGGCGTGGCGGTCAGCATCGCCGCGCTGAGCTACTGGCAGTCCGGCCGCAGGCGGCCCGAACGACCGGACTCGCTGACCGCCGTCAGCCACCTGGAGGAGATCCTCGACGTCGGCGCGGGTGGGCTGAGCTCGCTGCTGGGGCCGCCGCGCCCGCGCGGCAAGGCCAGGCCGCGCGCGCGCGTGTCCGGTCCGGAGGGCTGGGTCGGCGAGAACGACTACGCGACCATCGCGGAGCTGCTGGCCGACGTCGACACGAGCACCGACCAGGACCTGACCCGGCTGAGCCTGCGCGACCAGGTGGAGCTCGCGATGGACGGCAGCACCCGCCGGGTGCGGTCCCGGCAGGTGCTGCGCGCCGAGCGCTCGGGCGTCGACCGGGTCCTGCTCGGCTACGACACCCGCCTGCCCGGCGACCCGCTGCCGGTCATCGGCACGCTGCGCTCGTGCAGACTGGGGCGGGTTTCCGCCGACCCGCGCAACGGTCTGATGGTCGCCGAACTGCTGCTGGACCGCCCGCTGCGGCGGGGTGAGCGCACCGCCGTCGAGTACGAGCTGATCCACGTCGCCCCGCACCACCCGACGTTCGACAACACGCACTCGCGGCGCTTCCGGCACCCCGTGCGCGAGTACGTCCTGGAGGTCCGGTACGACTCGCGGTGCCGGCCCGTGCGTTGTGAGCAATTCACGACCGGTTTGACCGGTGGAGAACCAACCGACATACGCGAGACCCCGGTGGACACGTGGGGCTACGCGTACGCGGTCGCGCTCGACTTCGGTCCCGGCGTGGTCGGCCTGCGCTGGGAATGGGCCTGACTCAATAGGAGCGCGGCAACTTCAGCGTGTGCTGCGCCACGAAGTTCAGGATCATTTCCCGGCTGACCGGGGCGATGCGGGACAACCGGGACGCGGCCAGCATGGCGCCCAGCCCGTACTCGGACGACAGCCCGTTGCCGCCGTGGACCTGGATGGCCTGGTCCACCGCACCCGCCACCGCCTCCCCCGCCGCGTACTTGGCCATGTTGGCCGCCTCACCAGCAGCCCGGTCCTCCCCAGCGTCGTAGAGAGCCGCGGCCTTCTGGGTCATCAGCCTCGCCAGCTCGACCTGGATCGCGCACTGCGCCAACGGGTGCGCGATGCCCTGGTGCGCGCCGATCGGCGTGTCCCAGACGGTCCTGGTGCGGGCGTACTCGCTCGCCTGGTCGAGTGCGCGGCGGGCCATGCCGGTGGCGAAGGACGCCGCCATGATCCGCTCCGGGTTGAGCCCGGCGAAGAGCTGGGCCAAGCCCGCGTCCGCGGAGCCGACCAGCGCGTCCAGCGGCAGCCGCACGTCGTCGAAGAAGCAGGTGAACTGCTTCTCCGGCGACAGCACCTCCATCGGGATGTGCTGGTAGGTGAAGCCGGGCGCGTCCGTCGGCACGATCATCAGCGAAGGGAGCAGCCGCCGGCCGGTGGCGTCGACGTGCCGCGCGACCACCATGACCGCCTCGACCTCGTCCACGCCGGAGATGAACGTCTTGCCGCCGTTGAGCACCCACTCGTCGCCGTCGCGGTGCAGGGCGGTGGCGAGCTTGTGGGAGTTCGAGCCCGCGTCGGACTCGGTGATGGCGAACGCCATCTTGGTGGTGCCGTCGGCGAACCCGGGCAGCCACCGCCGCTTCTGCTCGGCGGTGCCGAAGCGGCTGATCACGGTGGCGCAGATGGCGGGCGAGACCACGGTCAGCAGCAGCGGGCAGCCCGCACGGGCCAGCTCCTCGCACACGGCGGCCAGGTCGCCGATCCCGCCGCCACCGCCGCCGTACTCCTGCGGCACGGCCACGCCCAGGTAGCCGAGCGCGCCCGCCTCGGCCCACAGCTCGTCGGTCTTCTCGCCGGCCCTGGCCTTGGCGGCGAAGTACTCGTGGCCGTACTTGCCGGCGAGGGCGGCGACGGCCTCGCGCAACGCCCGCCGCTCGTCGCCCTCGGTGAAGTTGATCGTCATGACCCCGCCTCCACAACCGCGAGCACGTCGCCCGCATCGACCTGCGCACCCACCCGCACGAGCACGTCCGCGACCACGCCGCCGGTGGTGGCCAGCACGCGGTGCTCCATCTTCATCGCTTCCAGCACGAGCAGCTCCGCGCCCGCGTCGACCCGTTGCCCCGGCTCGACCGCGACCCGCACCACCGTGCCGGGCATCGGGGCGACGGTCGCGCCTTCGGCCACCTTCGCCCGCGGCTCGGGGAACCGGGGCCGCAGCCGGAGCGACACCGCGCCCACCTCGACCCGGTCGCCGTACACCGCGACCGGGTACGTGGTGCGCACCCCGTCGCGCTCCACCGTGACCGCGTCCGGTGCGGCGGCGACGACGGTCAGGTCCAGGCTCGTCTCCACGCCCGCGCGGGTGTGCCGGTAGTCGACCTCGACGGTGTCGTCGCCGTGCTCGAACGCGGTCCGCTGCGGCTGGGACGGCACGTTGCGCCAGCCCGGCGGCAGCGAGGTGCGCCGCCGTTCGGCCAGCGCGAGCGCGGCGGCCAGCGCGGCGGGGCGGACGTCGACCGGTTCGGCGGCGGTGAGGCCGTGCTGGTCCAGGAAGCCGGTGTGGGTGTTGCCCGCGCCGAACTCCGGGTGCCGCAGCGTGCGGACGAGCAGGTCGCGGTTGGTCACCAGGCCGTGCAGCTCGGCGCGGTCCAGGGCGGCGGCGAGCTTGCGGACGGCGGCGTGCCGGGTCGGGGCCCAGGCGATCACCTTGGCCAGCATCGGGTCGTAGTGCACGCCCACCTCGCTGCCGTCCTCCACGCCGCTGTCGACGCGCACGCCGGCCGGCACGGCGAACCGGTGCAGGGTGCCGCTCGCGGGCCGCCAGTCGTGCGCGGGGTCCTCTGCGTACAGGCGGGCTTCGACGGCGTGGCCGTTCGGGGTCGGCGGCTCGGCGGGCAGGCGCGCGCCCTCGGCGACGGCGAGCTGCCAGGCGACGAGGTCGACGCCGAACACCTCCTCGGTGACCGGGTGCTCGACCTGGAGGCGGGTGTTGACCTCGAGGAAGTGGAACGAGCCGTCGTCGGTGAACAGGAACTCCACCGTGCCCGCGCCGACGTACCCGATGGCCCGGGCGGCGGCGGTGGCCGCGTCGAACAACCGCTGACGGGCCGGCGGCGTCACGGCCGGGCTCGGCGTCTCCTCGATGATCTTCTGGTGGCGGCGCTGGATGGAGCACTCCCGCTCCCCCAACGCCCACACCGTGCCGTGCGCGTCCGCCAGCACCTGCACCTCGACGTGCCGCGCCCGCTCCAGCAGGGGCTCGCAGAACACCGTGCCGTCGCCGAACGCGGACTCGGCCTCCCGACGCGCGGCGGCCACCTGCCCGGCCAGCTCCGACGCCGAGCGCACCACCCGCATGCCCCGTCCGCCACCGCCGGCGGACGCCTTGACCAGCAGCGGGAACTCCCGGGCCGACTCCGGGTCGAGCTCGGGCAGCACCGGGACGCCCGCCGCCGCCATCCTCTTCTTGGCGGCGACCTTCGACCCCATCGCCTCGATGACCGCCGGGTCCGGCCCGACCCACGTGAGCCCGGCGTCGAGCACGGCGCGGGCGAAGGAGGCGTTCTCGGACAGGAACCCGTACCCGGGGTGCACGGCGTCCGCGCCGGCGGCGAGCGCGGCGGCCACCAGGGCGTCACCGCGCAGGTAGGTCTCGGCCGGGGTCGCGCCGGGCAGCCGCACCGCCGCGTCGGCCTCGCGGACGTGCGGCGAGCGCTCGTCGGGGTCGGAGAACACGGCCACCGGCGAGATGCCGACCTCGCGGCACGTGCGGATCACCCGGCGGGCGATCTCGCCCCGGTTGGCGATCAACAGCTTGCGGATCACGGGTCGCCTCACATCCGGAAGGTGCCGTAGCGGTCGGTGCCCTGGACCGGTCCGCTGTGGATCGCCGACAGGCACAGCCCCAGCACGGTCCTGGTGTCGCGGGGGTCGATCACGCCGTCGTCGTAGAGGCGGCCGGAGAGGAAGGCCGCCAGGGACTGCTGCTCGATCTGGTCCTCGACCATCCGGCGCATGGCCTCGTCGTGCTCCTCGGGGTAGTCCTGGCCCTTCGCGGCCGCCGCCTGGCGGGCCACGATCGACAGCACGCCCGCCAACTGCTTCGGGCCCATCACGGCCGACTTGGCGTTGGGCCAGGTGAACAGGAACCTCGGGTCGTAGGCCCGGCCGCACATGCCGTAGTTGCCCGCGCCGTACGACGCGCCCATCACCACCGTCAGGTGGGGCACGCGGCTGTTCGAGACCGCGTTGATCATCATCGCGCCGTGCTTGATGATGCCGCCCTGCTCGTACTGCGCGCCGACCATGTAGCCGGTGGTGTTCTGCAGGAACAGCAGCGGCGTGTCGCTGGAGTTGGCCAGCTGGATGAACTGGGTGGCCTTCTGCGCCTCCTCGCTGAACAGCACGCCGCGCGCGTTGGCCAGCACCCCGATCGGGTAGCCGTGCAGGTCGGCCCACCCCGTCACGAGGCTCGCCCCGTAGTCGGGCTTGAACTCGTCGAACCGCGAGCCGTCCACGATCCGGGCGATCACCTCGCGCGGGTCGAACGGCACGCGCAGGTCCGTCGGCACCAGGCCGAGCAGGTCCTCCTCGTCGTAGCGGGGCGGCTCCACCGCGCGCGGCGCGGGACCGAGCTTGCGCCAGTTCAGCCTCGCCACCACGCGCCGGGTGAGCCGGATCGCGTCCACCTCGTCCTCGGCCACGAAGTCGGCCAGGCCGGAGGTGGTGCCGTGCATCCGCGCGCCGCCCAGCGACTCGTCGTCGGACTCCTCGCCAGTCGCCATCCTCACCAGCGGCGGCCCGCCGAGGAACACCTTCGAGCGCCCCTCGATCATCACCACGTAGTCCGACATGCCCGGCACGTACGCCCCGCCGGCCGTGGCGTTGCCGAAGACGGTGCTGATCGTCGGGATGCCCGCCGCCGACAGCCGCGTGAGGTCGCGGAACGCCCGGCCGCCCGGGATGAAGATCTCGCTCTGGCTGGGCAGGTCCGCGCCGCCCGACTCGACCAGGCCGATCAGCGGCAGCCGGTTGGCCAACGCGATGTCGTTGGCCCGGAACGTCTTGCGCAGCGTCCACGGGTTGCTCGCGCCGCCGCGCACGGTCGGGTCGTTGGCCACGATCACGCACTCGACGCCCTCGACCACCCCGATCCCGGTCACCACGCTCGCGCCGACCGGGTAGTCGGTGCCCCACGCGGCCAGCGGCGACAGCTCCAGGAACGGGCTGTCCTGGTCCACCAGCAGCTCGATCCGCTCCCGCGCGAGCAGCTTGCCGCGCTTGTGGTGCCGCTCGGTGTACTTCGGCCCACCGCCCGCCAGCGCCTTGGCCTGCTCGGCGTGCAGCTCGGCGATCCGCGCCAGCATCGCCTCGCGGTTCTCGGCGTGCTCGGGCGACCGGGGGTCGACCGCCGTGTGCAACACAGTCATGCCGTGTACCCCAATCGCCGTGCCGCCAGCTCCGTCATCACCTCGGTCGCGCCGCCCCCGATGCCGAGGATCCGCGCGTCCCGGTAGTGCCGCTCGACCTCCGTGACGCGGAGGTAGCCCGCGCCGCCGTGCAGCTGGACCGCCGCGTCCACGACGGACGAGCACGCCCGCACCGCCTCGTTCTTCGCGAAGCACACCTGCGCCACCACCTCCTCGCCGGCCGCGACCCTCACCGCCACCTCGCGGGTGTAGGTGCGGGCCAGGTCGATGCGCTGCGCCATCTCCACCAGCCGGTGGCGGACCACCTGGCGCGCGATGAGCGGCTTGCCGAACGTCTCGCGCTGCCTTACGTACGCCAGCGTGAGGTCCAGGCACCGCTGGGCCGTCGCGTACGCCTGCACGGCCAACGAGATCCGCTCCACCTGGAACTGCCGCATGATCAGCGCGAACCCCGCGTTCTCGTGGCCCACCAGGTTGGCCGCAGGCACGCGGGCGTCCACGAAGGACAGTTCCGCGGTGTCCGAGCAGTGCCAGCCCATCTTGTCCAGCCGGCGGTCCACCGCGAACCCGGGCGTGCCCTTCTCGACCACCAGCAGGCTCACGCCCTGGTGACCGGGACCGCCCGTGCGCACGGCCGTGGTCACGAAGTCCGCCCGCGCGCCGGAGGTGATGAACGTCTTCGTCCCGTTGACCACGTAGGAGTCGCCGTCACGACGGGCCGTGGTGCGCAGCGCCGCCACGTCCGACCCGCCACCCGGTTCGGTGATCGCGAGCGCGCCGATCAGCTCGCCCGCCAACGTCGGCCGCACGAACCGGTCGACCAGCCCGGGATCACCGGCGTCCACGATGTGCGGCAGCGCGATGCCGTGCGTGAGCAGCCCGGCGACCAGCCCGGACGACCCGCCGGCCTGGATCAGCTCCTCGGTGGCCACCACGGTGTCGAGCAGGTCGCCCGCGCCACCGACCGCCTCCGGGAACCCGAGCCCCAGCAACCCGATGCCGGCCGCCGCGCGGTGCAGCGACCGGGGCAGCTCGCCGGCGCGCTCCCAGTCCGCCAGGTGCGGCACGACCTCCCGCTCGGTGAACTTGCGCACCACCGCGCGCAGGTCGCGGCGCTCGGGTGTCTCGAACAGCTCGGACGTGGGGGTCACAGCAGCGCCTCCGGCAGGTCGACGTGCCGGGAGCGCAGCCACTCCCCCAGCGCCTTGGCCTGCGGGTCGAAGCGGGTGGACGAGGCGACGCCGTCGCCGAGCAGGCCGTGCAGCACGAAGTTCAGCGCCCGCAGGTTCGGCAGCTCGTACCGGTCGACCTCGCCCGCCTCGGGCAGCAGTTCCTTCAGCCGGGCCACGGTCAGCTCGGCGCGCAGCCACTCGTACTGCGCGTCCGTGCGCACCCACACGCCGAGGTTGGCGTCACCGCCCTTGTCGCCGGAGCGCGCTCCGGCGATGGTTCCCAACGGGACCCTCATACCTCGACCACCTTCCCGTCGGGCAGCACGGCCCGGTGCGGCACCGACGACCGCGGCACGTACGCGGCTCGGTAGACGCCGAACGGCGTGCCGTCGCCGGGCGGCGCGGTGACGTGGAAGCCCGGGTACGACGCCAGCGCGAGTTCGATGCCGGCCCGTGAGAACGCCTTGGCGCGCTTGGCGTCCGGCGTTTTGACCCTAACGTGCAGCAGCGCGCTCGCCGTCTCCTCGGTGTCGGCGTCGGCGTGGTCGGTGCGGGCCAGGGTCCAGGTCAGTCCTCCCGCGCCGATCGCCGACTCCAGCTGCCGCCGGACCAGCTCCGCCTTGGCCTCGACGTCCAACCCGGTCAGGACGAACGTGGTGGAGTTGCGGAAGCCGCCCAGCGCGTTCAGGCACACCTTGAGCGTGTCCGGCGGCGGCGAGCCCTTCACCCCCGAGACGCGCACCCCGCGTTCGTGCGAGTCGAGCCGGATCGTGTCGAAGTGGCTGACCACGTCCGGGCCGAGGTAGGCGGGCGCGCCGATCTCGTACAACAACTGCGCGGTCACGGTGTCGACGGTGACCGCGCCGCCCGTGCCGTCGTGCTTGGTGATCACCGCCGAGCCGTCCGCCTCCACCTCGGCGATCGGGAAACCCGGCCGGGTCGCGTCGATCGACGTGAAGAACGAGTAGTTGCCGCCGGTGGCCTGCGTGCCGCACTCCAGCACGTGACCCGCGACCGTCGCGCCCGCCAGCGCGTCGAAGTCCTCGCGGCCCCAGCCGAAGTGCGCCGCGGCCGGGCCGACGACCAGCGACGCGTCGGTGACGCGGCCGGTGACCACGACGTCCGCACCGGCCTTCAGGCACTCGGCGATGCCCCACGCGCCGAGGTAGGCGTTGGCGGTCAGGGCTTCGGGGAACCGGTCGCGCACGTCGTCGCCGGTCACGTGGGCGACCTTCGCGCCGAGCCCGAGCCGGTCGATCGCCTCGGCCAGCCCGGCCGGGTTCAGCCCGCCCGCATTGGAGACGATCTTCACGCCGCGGGCCAGGGCGTCGGCCAGGTTCTCCTCCAGTTGGCGCAGGAACGTGCGCGCGTAGCCGAGGGAGGCGTCCTTCACCCGGTCGCGGCCGAGGATGAGCATGGTCAGCTCGGCCAGGTAGTCGCCGGTGAGCACGTCGAGGTGGCCGCCGGTGAGCATCTCGCGGACGGCGGAGAACCGGTCGCCGTAGAAGCCGGAGGCGTTGCCGATGCGGATCACGGCCGGCCCTTCTCCCGACCGGGGCCGGGCGGACCCGCGAACGCCTGCGCGATCGGCAGCCACGCCCGCGCGTGCTCGCCCACGGCCGTGACGGCGAGGTCGTCGCGGTGCCGCCGCTGGGTGGCCAGCAGGCAGAAGTCGAGGGCGGGACCGGTGATCCGGTCCTCGGCGTCGGCCGGGCCCCAGGTCCACCGGTCGCCGTCCGGTCCGAGCAGCTCGACCCGCAGCGGCACCTGCGGCGCCGGCAGGCCGTTGACCAGGAACGACCAGCCGAACGCGCGGACCGCGAGGTGCGCGACGTGCTTGAGCCGGTTGGTCGGCTCACGGGTGACGCCGAGCGCGTCGGCCACGTCCTGGCCGTGCGCCCAGGTCTCCATCAACCGGGCGGTGGCCATCGACACGGGGCTCATCGGCGGGCCGAACCACGGCACCTTCACGCCCGGCGGCACGGCCCGCAGCGCCTCCGCCAGCTCGTTGCGGCCCTCCCGCCACTGCTCCAGGGTGACGGGTTCGCGCGCGCCCTCGTCCACCATGTCCTGCGTGGCCCGCTTCGCCGCTTCGGCGAACGCCTCCGCGTCGCGCGCGGCGAGCACGGAGATGCGGTCGGTCCAGTGCAGGTGGCTGATCTGGTGGGCGATCGTCCAGCCCGGCGCGGGGGTGGGGACCGACCAGTCGTCCAGCGGGGCGACGAGGGCGTCCAGCACCTCGCTCTCGGTGTGCAGGTCGATCAGGATCTCGTCGATCACAGCGAGTCCTCCAGCATCTTCGCCCAGTGCCGGACAATCCGGCTCCGCCGCTTGCCGTCGTCGGTGAGCTGGTTGGCCAGCGCGAGGCCGCGCACCAGGTCCAGGGTGAGCTGCACGGTCTCGCGGACGCCGGGCTTGCCCTCGTCCGCGCCCAGCAGCTCGACGGCCAGGCGGTGCGTCTCCCGGCCCAGGCGGACCTCCAGCGGCACCACCACGGTCTTGAGGTCCGGGTCGGTGCGCGCGGCGACCCACAGTTCGAGGGCGGCGGTGAACAGGTCGCTGGCGTAGAAGTCGGCGATCAGCTCGACCACGGCGGCGATGCGACCTCGTGGCGAGCTCTCGTCGACCTGCCGTGCGCGTTCTTTGAGGTCCAGGACGCTCTCCGCGCCCAGGTGCTCGACCGCGGCGGCGACCAGCTCGCCGCGGGTGCGGAAGTGGTGCAGCTGAGCGCCGCGGGAGACGCCCGCGCGTTCGGCGACCACGGTCGTCGTCGTGCCCGCCCAGCCGTGCTCGACCAGGCACTCGACGGTGGCCTCCATGAGCTTGCGCCGGGTCTCGCGGCTGCGGTCGGCCTGCCGCCGGGACTCCCGCTGCCCGGTTTCGGTGGACATGCGGTCGAGTGTTCCGCGCCACTAACAAACAGTCAAGACTGATTGTTAGTGGCGCGGATCGGTCACGCGGTCGTCACATGCCCTGCCTCCCGGCTACCACCCGCCCTGGACCATCGTCTGGAACAGCCACTTGCCGTCGGCCTTCACCAGCAGGTCGCCGTACCGCACGACCTGCGAGAAGTCGCCCGCCGTGATGGTCGCGTCGGTCACCACGAACACCAGGTCGGCGTTGATGAACACCGGCGTGCGGACCGATTCCATGTGCACGTCGCCGTCCCCCAGCGTGGCCGCCATGTCGGTCAGGAACCGCGCCCGGTCCCACGACTGCGCCGACCCGTCGGTCACCGCGTTCACCGGGAACAACGCCATGTCCGCCATGGCCTCGACGTCCTTGGCCACGGCCAGGGCGTCCCACTGCTCGAACCACGCGAGCACGCCCGCCACGTCTTCGTCGGTCGGCGTGAAACCCGCTCCACTACCCGGCACAGCACTCATGCCGTACAGTATACCGTACGCCGTACGAAGTTCGCCGCCCGCACGTCCGAACAGCGGTTCTGCTCCGATTCAGCGCCTTGTTGGATGGAATCGGGCAACGGGGCGGTCGGGGTTCGCTGACGAGGAGGTCGGTGTGGCGGTTTCGCGGCGGGACGTGTTCCGGTGGGCCGGTGCGGCGGCGGTCGCGGGTGGCGCGGTGGCCGGTGCGGGTGGTGTGGCGGCGGCCGCGGCCGGCGGCGCTGGGAGGTGGGCGCGGCTGCGTGCCCGCCTGGCCGGTGAACTGCTCTTGCCCGGAGACGACGGTTACGAGGCCGCGCGGCTGCCGTTCAACTCGCTGTTCGACCACCAGCGGCCGGCCGCGATCGCCCGCTGCGTGCGACCGGAGGACGTGCAGCGCAGCCTGGAGGAGGCGCGGCGGCGCGGGATCCGGGTGGCCGCGCGCGGCGGCGGGCACAGCTACGCCGCCTACTCCACCCCGCACGACGGCCTGGTGATCGACCTCGGGCCGATGAACCGGATCGAGGTGCGCCCCGACGGCACCGCCGTGGTCGGCGCGGGTGCCCGCCTCGGCGACGTCTACGCGGCGCTCGCCGCCGCCGGCCGGTGCCTGCCGCTGGGCAACTGCCCGTCCGTCGGCATCGCCGGGTTCACGTTGGGCGGTGGGCTCGGCTGGGTCGACCGCGCGTTCGGCCTCACCTGCGACCGGCTGCGCGCGGCCCGCGTGGTCACGGTGGACAGCCGGGTGATCACCGCCGCGGAGGACCGCTCGCCGGACCTGTTCTGGGCGCTGCGCGGCGGCGGTGGCGGCAACTTCGGCGTGGTGACGTCGTTCGAGTTCGCCACCGTGCCCGCGCCGGAGGTGCTGACCGTGTTCCGGATCAGGTTCCCGGCCGGGTCGGCGGCGGACGTGCTCGGCGCGTGGCAGCCGTGGAGCGCCGCGGCACCCGACCACCTGTCCAGCACGTGCGTGGTGCTGCCGGACGGCTCGGTGGACCTCACCGGCTGCTCGATCGGCCCCGAGGCGCTCTTGCACGCGGAACTGGCCCGCCTCGGCGTCGACGGGCCGCTGGAGCACGCCGAGGTCGACTACCCGACCGCGACGGCGATCATGACCCAGGGGCACCCGCCCCGCAACGCGTTCCGGGCTTCCTCGCGCATCTCCGACGGCCTGTGGGACGACCCGGCGGCGGTGGCGGGCACGGTGCGCGGCATGGACAGCGCGCTGCTCATCGTCGGTGCGCTCGGTGGTGCGATCGACCGGCTGCGCCCGACCGACACCGCCTACCCGCACCGCGGCGCGCCCACGTCGGTCGAGGTCTTCGGCACGGTCGGCGCCCTGCCGCCCGAGCACGTCACGCGGGAGGTGGACCAGGCGCAGGTGGAGCTGGCGCGCCTGATCGGCTCCGGCACCTACATCAACTACCTGGACCCCGAGCAGGAGGACTGGGCCGAGACCGCCTACCGCCACAACCTGCGCCGACTGCGCGCCGTGGCCCGCCGCTACGACCCGGACGGCGTGCTGCGGTTCCCGCAGTCGGTCGGAGCGCGGTGACGGCCGGCGCGGTGACGGCCGCAGTCGTCACCCCGCGGAGGGCATCCGTCGACGGGCCGCACAGGCGGAGAAACCCGGCACTACGGGCAGTAGACGGCGTAGAGCGAGTAAGTGCCCGACCCGTCGGGCCGGCACTCGTAGTCCCACCAGCCCTCGTCACCCTGCCGCACCGCGCCGGCCACCACCCGAGGTTGGCAGACCTGGCCCGAGCTGCGGACGTCCTGCTTCCGGTCGGCCTCGCACTGCTCGAACACGTCGTAGGGCCCGACCCACTCGCCGATCTCCGTGGCCGACGCCGGAACCGTCACGCCACCCACCACGACGGCCGCCGCTGTCACGAAACCCAGCAGGGCACCACGCATGTGCGCCTCCTCCTCGGACCGCGTGCCCCCACCGTGCCGGCCCGGCTCGCCCGCCGTCGACAGCCGAACCCCGAGCGGCCGATGCGGCATGCCGATCCCGGGCCGCCGGCCGGACACGGCGCCGACCGGCTCGCCGAGGTGCCCCGTCAACCCGCACCGCCATCACTCAGAGGAGCGTCAACTGTTCCTGGACGACCGGAGCCGGTGGGGCCGAGGACGGCAGGCTGCCTTCCGGCCACAACCCCTCGTCGTCGCCGGGCACCCCGACGGCGTCGCGCTTGCCGCGCGCGTCCAAGCCGTGCCGCCGCAACAACGGGGTGATGCGCTCGGTCAGCCACCGCCGGTACCGGGCGTCCACATAGGAGCCCCGCGCGTACAGCCCGCGGTAGTCGTCGACCAGGTCCGGCCGTTCCCGCACCAGCCACCGGGCGAACCACTCGCGCGCGCCCGGCCGCAGGTGCAGCGGCAGGACCGTCACGCCCGTCGCGCCCGCGTCCGCGATCGAGGCCAGCAGCGCGTCGAGGCCCTCCTCGGAGTCGGTGAGCTTCGGCAGCACCGGCGCGACGAACACCCCGCACGGCAACCCCGCGTCACGCACCCGGCGCACCAGCTCCAGCCTGGCCTGCGGGCTGGGCGTGCCGGGCTCCAGCCCCGATTGCAGCTCGCGGTCCAGCAACGCCAACGACACGCCGATGCCCACCGGCACCTGCGACGCGGCCTGCGCCAGCAGCGGGACGTCCCGCGACAGCACGGTGCCCTTGGTGAGGATCGAGAACGGCGTGCCGGAGTCGGCCAGCGCCCGGATGATGCCCGGCATGAGCCGGTAGCGGCCCTCGGCCCGCTGGTACGGGTCGGTGTTCGTGCCCATCGCCACGTGCTCGCGCCGCCACCGCTTGGACCGCAGCTGCGACTTGAGCACGTCGACCGCGTTGACCTTGACCACGACCTGGGTGTCGAAGTCGCGCCCGGCGTCGAGGTCGAGGTACGTGTGCGTGTTGCGGGCGAAGCAGTTGTGGCTGACCAGGCCGTTGGCCACGAAGTCGCCGGTGCCGGTGGTGATGTCGTACAGCGTCCGCGTCACGCCCAGCGACTCCACCGACACCACCGCGAGCCGGGACGTCACGGGCACCGCCATGCCCTCCACCGCGGTGCCGCGCGGGATCACCGGGCACACCAGGTGCAGGAACCGCAGCCGCTCGGCCAGCCCGCCGACGATCCGCACCCCGCGCACCTCGACCACGTGCGACACGCGCAACCGCGTCAACGCCAGCACGGCGGCCTCGAACACGGCGCTGTCCGAACTGGACAGGACCAGCTCGCCGCCGGTGGAGCTGCCCCGCGCGTCGAACAGCCCGGCCAGGAAGCCCTTCGACCACTCCTCGTCCGGCGTGGTCGGCCACTGGACCAGCTCGTTCTCCCGCGGCACCCGCCCGCCCGCGTACTCGCGCACGCGCGCCAGCACGTCCGGGTGGCTGGGCAGGCCGCCGCGCACCGCGCCCCACAGGTAGCCCGCGCGGTACGGCTCGCCCTGCGCGGGCGGCGCGGCGAACCGGCCCGTCCCGACCAGCCTCGCGCCCTTGACCAGGTACGGCCGCTCCTCGAAGTCGTCGCACCGGCCTGGCGTAACGTGCTTCCAGCCCTCATCGGTGAGGAACCGGTGGTCACCGCCCGCCACGACCTGCGTGCCGTCGCTCAACGTGACCCGGTAGGCGGGCTTGACCGTCTCCCAGTGCGCCCGCACGCGGGTGACCACGTACCGGCCCTCGGACGTGCCGAACACCTCCTCGCCCACGGCCAGGTCGGCGATGGGCTTGGTGCGGCCGTCGGCCAGCAGCACGGGCGTGTCACCCGTCAGGCAGTACGTGCACCCGTGCGTGCAGCCGCGGTACGGGTTGACCGTCCAGTTGAACGGCAGGCCGTCACCGGGCACCTTGTTCAGCACGGACTTGGCGTTCACCTCGTGGAACACGACGTCGGCGAAGTCGGGAGTTCGTACGCTGCGCACCAGCCCCGGCAATCCCGGCAGAGCCTGCTGTCGGTCCGCCCCGTCCTTCTGCCCGTCCCATCGCATGTCCACATTCGAACACGCGTTCGAACAACGGTCAATCGGAGTGCTTGTGTCAGTGCTCGACATCATCGTGTGGCCCTTCAACACACCCGCGTTCACGTTCGCCGGCGTCCCCACGAGCTGGGGCGAGGTGGCCGGCTTCATCACCGGCGCGCTCTGCGTGTGGCTGGTGGCGCGGCAGAACGCGTGGAACTGGCCGATCGGCATCCTCAACAACCTCGCCTTCCTCGTCCTGTTCGCGACCAGCGAGCTGTACGCGGACTCGGGCCTCCAGGTCGTCTACGTGGCGCTCGCGCTGTACGGCTGGTGGGCGTGGCTGCGGGGCGGCGCCGAGCACACCGCGCTGCCGGTCAGTCGCACCACGCGCGCGCAGTGGTGGTGGCTCCTCGCGGCCGGCGTGGCGGGCACCGTGCTGCTGGTGTGGGTGCTCACCACGTTCAGCAACTCGACCGTGGCGTGGGCGGACGCCGTGACCACCGTCCTCTCCCTGCTGGCCACGTGGGGCCAGACGCGCAAGAAGGTCGAGTGCTGGTGGCTGTGGATCGCCGCCGACGTGATCTACGTCCCGTTGTACGCCTACAAGGACCTGTGGCTGACCGCGATCCTCTACGTCGGGTTCATGGCGCTGTGCGTGCTGGGCCTGCGCAACTGGACGAGGTCGTTGCGCGAGGACGAGCGGGACCGGGTGGTCGTAGCGTGACGGAGTTCGACCACGCGTTGGTGCTCGGCAAGTTCTACCCCCCGCACGCCGGTCACCACCACCTGATCCGCACGGCCTCGGCGCGCAGCGCGCGGACGACCGTGACCGTGCTGGCGTCGAGCGCGGAGTCCATCCCGGTCGCCGACCGGGTGGCGTGGCTGCGCGCCGAGCACGCGGGCACGCCCGGTCTCGTCGTGCTCGGTGACGTCGACGACCACGAGATGGACTTCGGCAGCGACCGGGTGTGGGAGCTGCACATGGGCGTGGCGCGGGCGGTGCTGGCGCGGCGGGCCATCCTGGACGGCGACCCCGCGTCGGCGGCGGTCGACGCGGTGTTCTCCAGCGAGCACTACGGCGACGAGATGGCCAAGCGGCTCGGCGCGCGGCACGTCCTGGTGGACCTGGAGCGGGGTGCGTTCCCCGTGTCGGGGACGGCGGTGCGGGCCGATCCACGCGGGCAGTGGGGCCGGTTGGCGCGGGCGACGCAGGTCGGATTGTGCGCACGGGTGGTGGTGGTCGGGGCGGAGAGCACGGGCACCACGACGTTGTCGCGCGACCTGGCGGAGGCGTTGGGTGCGCCGTGGGTGGCCGAGTACGGGCGTGAGCACACGGAGCTGAAGCTGGCGGCCGCGCGGGCGTTCGACCCGGACGCCGGGATCGAGGATCTGGTGTGGACGGTCGGCGACTTCCAGGACGTGGCGCGCCGGCAGCGGGAGCTGGCCGACGCGGCGGTCGACGGCCCGGTCCTGGTGTGCGACAACGACTCGTGGGCGGCGACCGTGTGGGGCCACCGCTACCTCGGCGCGCCGCACCCGGACATCGCGCCGGACGCCCACCGCCCCGCCCTGTACCTGCTGACCGATCACGTCGGCGTGCCGTTCGAGCAGGACGGGTGGCGGGACGGTGAGCACCTGCGGGCGTGGATGACCGAGCGGTTCCGGGCCGGGCTGGCGGCGCGGGGCGTGCCGTGGCGACTGGTCACCGGGTCGCGGGACGAGCGGCTGCGGCAGGCCCTGGCGGCCTGCGAGGAGGCGGTGGCGGCGCACTTCCGGTTCGCCGACCCGCCGGCGCCGGTGGACCGGTCAGACCCGGACCACGACCTGGTCCAGTGACTTGCGGACCAGGTTGGGCACCACGCAGTCGTCGGCCGGGTAGCCGATCGGGATCACCGCGAACGCCTTCTCGTTGCGCGGGCGGCCCAGCACCTCGCCGAGGAACCTCATCGGCGAGGGCGTGTGGGTCAGCGCGGCGAGCCCGGACAGGTGCAGCGCGGTCAGCAGCATGCCGACCGCGATGCCCACCGACTCGTCCACGTAGTAGTGCTTGCGGCGGCCGCCGTCGGGCTCCTCGTAGTACCGCTGCTGGAACACGACGACCAGCTCCGGCGCGTCGGTGAGGTGCGGCTTGACGTCGTCGGTGCCGAGCGGGCGCAGCGCCTCCAGCCACTCCTCGCCCAGCCTGCCCGCGTACGAGACGCGCTCCTCGTGCTCGGCCGCCTCGCGGATGCGCCGACGCACCTCCGGGTTCTTGACCAGGACGAACGTCCACGGCTGCTGGTGGGCACCGCTGGGCGCGGTGGAGGCGACCTCGATGGCGTCGAGCACCACCTGCTCGGGCACCGGGTCGGGCGAGAACATGCGGACCGTGCGGCGTTCCCGCATCCGGGCGCGCAGGTCGGCGGCCGTGCGCAGGGATTCGTCGACCGGCATCCTGGCCGGTCGGTACGGGACCGGCTCGAAGGACCGGCCGTGGATGGGTGTCCAGTTCGTGGTCACGCGGCGAGCGTGGCACCGAAGGGGACGCGGCTGAAGGGTTCACCCCGGAATTCGCACTGAAGTGTCCGACATGCGGACGTACGGGGTGGACGGGCAGGATGTGCGCGTGCGCGCAAAGGATCTCATCGCCGCCCATGGACACGGTCATGGGCACGGCCCCGTCGAGCCCGCTTCCCGACCTGTGCGCAAGCTCCTGCTGGTCCTGCTGCTGCCGTTCGTGCTGGCGACCGTGGTCGGCGCGCTGGTGCTGTACCCGTTCGGGCACGAGCAGCGCACGGGCGCGCAGGCCGGGCTGGCACAGGTGCCGGTGCGTGGCGACGTGACCGCGGTGGCGCAGGGCGGGTGCGGTCCCGACCAGGGCGAGCCGGGGGCCACCGGGTGCGTGCTGGTCACCGTGAAGATGAGCGACGGCGCGGCGGCGGGTCGGGAAGTCCGGGTGCCGGTGCCCGACCAGCCGGGCACGCCGAAGTTCGCCGTGGGTGACGCGGTCGTGCTGTCCTACGGCGGCGGCGACCCGAACGACAGCACCTCCTACCAGCTCGCCGACTTCCAGCGCGGCGTGCCGTTGCTGCTGCTGGCGGTGCTGTTCGCGGCGGCGGTGCTGCTGCTGGGGCGCTGGCAGGGGTTGGCGGCGCTGGGCGCGCTGGTGTTGAGCTTCGTGGTGCTGGTGCTGTTCGTGCTGCCGGCCATCCTGGCCGGGGAGAGCCCGCTGACCGTGGCGGTGGTCGGCGCGGGGCTGATCATGTTCGTGGTGCTGTACCTGACGCACGGGTTGAGCGCCCGCACGTCCACGGCGGTGCTGGGCACGTTGACGAGCCTGGCGCTGATCGGCGTGCTGGGTGCGGTGTTCTCGGCGTTCGGCAAGCTGACCGGGTTGGACCAGGAGACGGCGAACCTGGTGTCGCTGCTCGGGCACGGCATCGACACGCGGGGGCTGCTGCTGGCGGGCACGATCATCGGCGCGCTGGGCGTGCTGGACGACGTGACGGTGACGCAGACCAGCGCCGTGTGGGAGCTGCGGCGGGCCAACCCGTCACTGGGGTTCCGGGAGCTGTACGCGGCGGGGTCGCGGATCGGGCGCGACCACCTGTCGTCGGTGGTCAACACGCTGGTCATGGCGTACGCGGGCGCGGCGCTGCCGTTGCTGCTGGCGTTCACGCTGTCGGGGCGGACGCTGGGCGAGATCCTGACCGCGCAGGAGGTGGCGCAGGAGGTCGTGCGGACGTTGGTGGGCAGCATCGGGTTGGTCGCGGCGGTGCCGATCACGACGGCGGTGGCGGCGTTCGTCGCGGGGAAGGAGCCGGTGCCCGAGTCGGTCGAGGCCGGTGGGGTGATCGAGGCCGATGAGGGTGAAGCTGGTGAGGGTGAAGCCGGTGAGCCGCGGGCCTTGTGGCGGCGGCACGTCCGGGGGGACCTGCGCACCGGGTACGACCCGGCCAAGGGGCCGTGGCGGCGTCCGGCTACCGGGCAAGCACCACCAGCAGCAACGCGATCGCGGCGGGGACGGACTGCACGACCAGGATCCGACGGCTGACCGTCGCCGCGCCGTACAGGCCCGCGATGATCACGCAGATCAGGAAGAACACGGCGAACGCGAACCCGGTCGTGCCGCGGGCGATCAAGGAGAAGATCAGGCCGGCGGCGAGGAACCCGTTGTACAGGCCCTGGTTGGCGGCGAGCACCTTCGACTCGGCGGCGAACTCCGGCGTGGTGCCGAACGTCGCACGCCCGCGCGGGGTGTTCCAGAGGAACATCTCCAGCACGACGATGTAGAGGTGGATGGCCGCGACGAGCGCGGTGAGGACGTCAGCGGCGATCTGCACGGATCGGTACCGTACCGGCATGCTGCGGACCGTGCTGGGGTTGGCGGCCCGGGTCGCCACCGGGTTGGTGTCGGGCGTGGCGGCGTTGCCGCGGATCGCCGACGCGCTGGAGCGGCTGACCCCGTTGGCGCGGGAGTTGCCGCAGCTCGCGGAGCTGCGCGGGACGTTGGAGCGGTTGGAGCAGCTCGCCACGTTCCTGGCCAACGAGATGCCCGAGGCGTTGCACCAGTTGGAGGCGGCCCACCGGCAGTTGGCGCAGCTCTCGCCCGAGATCGCGGCGCTGGCGGGCAGCACCGGCAAGCTCGACGAGTCGATCCAGGTGCTGGCGGGCGCGCTCGGGCCGTTGCAGGGCACGGCGGAGCGGTTGGGGCGGTTGGTCGACCGCCTGCCGAACCGCAAGCCGCCGGACCGCGAGCTGCCGAGCGGTGAGAGCGCGCGGGTGCTGCCCGGGTCGGCCGTCGCGGATACGTGAGCGACCGTCGGGGATAATCAGAAGGTGGGACGGATCCGGAAAGCCGACGAGACCATCAGCAGGGAGGTCGACTCGGGCATCGCGGAACTGATCCCCGATCCCGACGTGCCCAGGGCGTGGATGCTGCGCCTGAACGGCACCCCGCAGTCGCACGTCGACCTGGACGACCCGACGCACCTGGAGTTCGAGTACCTGCGGCGGCTGGGCCACGTGGCGGACCTCGTCGCGCCGGGCAGCGAGCCGATCCGGGCGCTGCACCTGGGCGGGGGCGCGCTCACGCTGCCCCGGTACATCGCGGTGACGCGGCCGCGGTCCAGCCAGCAGGTGGTGGAGATCGACGCGGCGTTGATCGACCTGGTCCGGGGCGTCCTGCCGTTGGACCGGAACTGGCGGTTGCGGATTCGCAACGGGGACGCGCGGGCGGTGCTGGAGAAAGCGCCTGAGGGTGCGTTCGACCTGGTGGTGACGGACGTGTTCGCCGGGGCGCGGACACCCGCGCACCTGACGTCGGTGGAGTTCGTGTCGTTGGCCTCTCGGGCGTTGCGGGGCGCGGGCGTGTACGCGGCGAACATCGGTGATGGGGGGAAGTTGGCGTTCGCCAAGGCCCAGGCGGCGACGGTTCGGGCGGTGTTCCCGCACGTGTGCGTGCTGGCGGAGCCGGCGGTGTTCCGGGGGCGCAGGTTCGGCAACTTCGTGCTGGTCGGGTCGCACGTGGAGTTGCCGGTGGCGGCGTTGACGCGGTTGACGGCCGGTGACCCGTTCCCGGGGCGGGTGGAGCACGACGAGTCGCTGGTCCGGTTCATCGGTGGCGTGCCGGCGATGACGGATGCGACGGCCACGCAGTCGCCGCCGCCGCCCAAGGGGACGTGGGGGTTGCCGGATGAGTGATGCGTGAGAAGTAAGAGATTGAAGGATTAAAGAGCCCTCGCCGGACGGGCAGATCAGCAGGATGACCCAAATACTCCGGCATGTTCCTGTTGCGTTGCGGGTCGGGTTTCGTGTCATCCCGCCGACCTCCACAAGGGCTACCACACGCGTCAAGTGCGGCGCGGGCCATCAGTGAAGGCCGTGGGTATCGGTGAACCCGCGCCCCCCTTGACACGTGCGGTAGGGCTGCGCCAGGTCGGCGGGATGACACGAAGCCCTCCCTTTGGGGAAGGGAGGGCCAGTGGACGCGTCAGGATTGGTCGAGGGTGGCGACGAAGCGGGAGATGGCTTCGGGGTTCAGTTTTTGGGCGAGGCGGCCGGTAGGGGCCAGGGAGCCCAGTTTGTAGAGGGGGCGGTCGGCGGCGGCGAGGCCCCTGGCTTCGGCGCGGAGTTGGGCGACCAGCAGTTCGGAGAAGACCAGGCCCGGGGCGTCGCCGCGGCCGGCCAGGACGTCGGCCAGCTTGCGGAGCGGGAGGACGCCCTGTTCGCGGCCTCCCGTGCCGGCGTAGATGGCCAGGGCCAGGTTGATCGCCTTGCCGCCGCCGCGGACGAAGAGGCCCACGGTGCGGGTACCGCGGACGTCGGTGACGAGCAGGTCCAGTTGGTCGGCGGTGTGCAGGTCGACCGAGCGGGTGCCGAAGGCGCGGACCGAGAGGACGTGGCCTTCCAGCCAGACTCGGCGGCGGGCTTCCGACCAGGCCAGCAGGAGCAGGGGGACGGCGAAGATCGCGGCGGTGACGAGGCCCGCGGTGCGGCCGGCGAGCAGGCCCAGCAACCCGCCGAAGGCGGCGGCGACGATCAGCGCGCCGATGGCGACCGTCCGGGCGCGTTTGCGCACCGCCTTCGGGTCGAGCAGGTCAAGGGCAATCCGCTCGCTCACCGGCCCAACGCCTCCAGCACCGAGGTCACCACGTCCGCCAGCGGCACCTCGCGCTGGTCGCCCGACGCCAACTCCTTCACCTGCACGACGCCGGCCTCGATGTCGCGTTCGCCGAGGACGAGGGCGAAGCGCGCGCCGGAGCGGTCAGCGCCCTTCATCGCGCCCTTGAGGCCCTTGCCGCCGTAGGACAGGTCGAACCGGACGCCGGCGGCGCGCAGCGGGGCGGACAGGGCGACCAGACGGGACTTCGCGGCCTCGCCGAGCGGCACGCCGTAGACGTCGCAGCGGGTCTCGTCGCCCGGGGTCACGCCCTCGACCTGGCAGGCCAGCAGTGCCCGGTCGACGCCGAGGCCGAAGCCGACACCGGACAGCGGCTGGCCGCCCAACTGCTCCATCAGGCCGTCGTAACGGCCCCCGCCGCCGATGCCGGACTGCGCGCCGAGGCCGTCGTGCACGAACTCGAACGTCGTCTTCGTGTAGTAGTCCAGGCCGCGCACCATCCGCGGGTTCTCCACGAACTTCACGCCCAGGTCGTTGAGGTAGCCCTTGACCTGCTCGTAGTGGGCGAGGGACTCGGCCGACAGGTTGTCCACCATGAGCGGGGCGTCGGCGACGAGCTCGCGGACCTCGGGGCGCTTGTCGTCCAGCACGCGCAGGGGGTTCAGCTCGGCACGTCGCCTGGTCTCGTCGTCCAGCGGCAGCTTCGCGAGGAAGGCCTGGAGCTTCTCGCGGTACTGGGGGCGGCACGTGGAGTCGCCGAGTGAGGTCAGTTCGAGGCGGAAGCCGGTCAGGCCCAGGGCGCGGAAGCCGGCGTCGGCGACGGCGATGACCTCGGCGTCCAGGGCGGGGTCGTCGACGCCGATCGCCTCGATGCCGACCTGGTGGAACTGGCGGTAGCGGCCGGCCTGGGGTTGTTCGGCGCGGAAGAACTGGCCGGCGTAGGCCAGCTTGACCGGGAGTTGGCCGCGGTCCAGGCCGTGTTCGATGACGGCCCGCATCACGCCGGCGGTGCCCTCGGGCCGCAGCGTGATCGACCGCCCGCCGCGGTCGGTGAAGGTGTACATCTCCTTGCTGACCACATCGGTCGACTCGCCGACGCCGCGCGCGAACAGCGAGGTGTCCTCGAAGACCGGCAGCTCGATGTAGCCGTAGCCGGCGCGGCGGGCGGACGCCACGAGCGTGTCGCGCACCGCCAGGAACTGCGCGGAGGTCGGCGGGAAGTAGTCGGGCACGCCCTTGGGCGCGGCAAACGTCGTCACGGTTCTACAGTCCTCGGTGAGGGGCGGCCGGCGCGTCCGGTGAGCCCAGTTCCAGCAGGAACGGGTTGCTCGCGCGCTCGCGGCCGATGGTCGTCGTCGGTCCGTGGCCGGGCAGGACCACCGTGTCGTCGGCCAACGTCAGCACCTTCGTGCGCAGCGACGTCAGCATCTCGCGGTGGTTGCCGCCCGGCAGGTCGGTGCGTCCGATGGAGCCGGCGAAGAGGGTGTCGCCGGACAGCACGAGCCGTCCGCCCTCCTCGGTGCCGGCGCGGAACATCACCGACCCGCCGGTATGGCCCGGTGTGTGGTCGACGGTCAGCCGGAGGCCGGCCAGGTCCAGCTCGACGCCGTCGGCCAGCTCGCGCACCTCGCGCGGCTCCCGCATCTCCAGGTTGCCGCCGAAGAACGCCATCGACTGGGCGCTGATGCCCTTGAGCGGGTCGGCCAGCATCCCGCGGTCGTCGGGGTGGATCCACGCGGGGATGTCGTTGCCGTCGCAGACCGGCGCGACGGAGAACGCGTGGTCGAAGTGGCCGTGGGTCAGCAGCACGGCGACCGGGGACAGCCGGTGCTCGCGCAGCGCCTCGGCGATCGGCTCGGCCGCGTCCTGGCCGGGGTCGACCACCACGCACGCCTCCCCCGCGCCCGCGGCCAGCACGTAGCAGTTGGCCTGGAGGGCGCCGGTCGGGAACCCGATCACGAGCACGGGACTACCTCTCGACGGCAACGGATCGACAACGGATCCCGGTGGACCCCGTTCGCCAGCCTATCCGGCATACACCAGTCACATGCGTGCCCCCTAGACTGCTGACCGATCGTCGCCGTCGACGCAGAGATCAGGGAGGTTGCAGGTGCCGACCAACGTGCAGCGCCGCGAGCAGGCCAAGCGGAAGCTGGAACGCCAGCTCGTCCGCAGGGCGGAGCGCGCGAAGCGGCGCCGGGTGATCGCCGTGGTCGCGACGGCGGTCACCGTCGTCGTGGTCGCGGGCGGTGTGTACTTCCTCGCCACGACCGACTTCAGCAGCACCGGCGACGACACCGCCGCGGCCAGCTCCACCTCGGCCGCCCCGATCCAGATCCCGACCGAGGTCAAGGCGCTGCCGACGCGCCCGACCCCCATCGCGGACCCGGCGACCTGCGAGTACCGGCCGTCGAAGGAGCCCGCGTCCAAGGAGGGCACGAAGGCCCCCGAGGGCAGCGCCCCCGCGACCGGCACCGCCACCGCCACCATCAAGGCCAACATCGGCGACCTGAAGCTGACCCTGGACCGCGCCCTCGCGCCGTGCGCGGTGAACAGCTTCGTCAACCTGGCCAAGCAGGGCTACTACGACGGCAGCACCTGCCACCGCATCGGCACCGAGGGCCTGCAGATGCTCCAGTGCGGCGACCCGACCGGCACGGGCACCGGCGGCCCCGGCTACACGTTCGACAACGAGACCTGGCCGGAACTGACCTACGGCCGCGGCTACCTGGCCATGGCCAACGCCGGCGCCGACCCGGAGACCCAGAAGGGCACCAACGGCAGCCAGTTCTTCATCGTCTACGGCGACGCCCAGCTCTCGCCCGACTACACGGTCTTCGGCAGCCTGGACGAAGACGGTCTCAAGCTGATCGACGAGGTCGCCCGCGCCGGCCACGACGGCTCCTTCGACCCCTCCCCCGGCGGCGGCAAGCCGAACAAGGAAGTCAAGTTCGAGTCCGTCACCATCGCCTGACCCGCCACGCGAACACCAGGGGCCCGCTACTCGGGAGAGGAGTAGCGGGCCCCTGCGTCTTCCCCGTCGACCACCAGGCCGACGTCCCGGATCGTGACATCCCCCGATGACGTATCACTGACGCGACCCGACCTGTTGATTTTCGATAGATATCGCGCGACACTCGATATATGACCTTCTTCGTCGCAGGCTTCATGACCGTGCTGGGCATCGCCGGTGTCATCCTCGGAGGGGCCGACGACTCACCGGGCCTCCAGGGCATCGGGCTCCTGCTCATCCTCGGCGCGATCGCCTACACGGTGAAATCCGTCCGCACCACCCGACGGAACCGCTAGCCGCGCCGTCCCTGCGAGCCATCGCAACCTGCGAGCCATCGCAAAAGGAGGGCTTCGTGTCATCCCGCCGACCTGGCGCAGCCCTACCGCACGTGTCAAGGGGGGCGCGGGTTCACCGATACCCACGGCCTTCACTGATGGCCCGCGCCCCCCTTGACGCGTGTGGTAGCCCTTGTGGAGGTCGGCGGGATGACACGAAACCCGACCCACAACGCAACAGGAACATCCCGCAGTAGTCGGGGTCATCCTGCTGATCTGCCCGTCCGGCGAGGACTCTTTTGATCTTCCTCTTTTAATCTTTTACCTGCGCCCTACGACGCCGACGTCACCCGATACACGTCGTACACGCCCTCAACACTCCGCACCGCCTTCAACACGTGACCGAGGTGCTTCGGATCGCCCATCTCGAACGAGAAGCGCGACACCGCCACCCGGTCCCGCGACGTCGTCACCGACGCCGACAGGATGTTGACCTTCTCGTCGGCGAGCACCTTCGTCACGTCCGACAGCAACCGGTGCCTGTCCAGCGCCTCCACCTGGATCGCCACCAGGAACACCGAGGACGACGACGGGGCCCACTCGACGTCCAGCAACCGCTCGGGCGTCTTCAGCAGCTCGTCCGCGTTCGTGCAGTCGGTCCGGTGCACGGACACCCCGCCGCCACGCGTCACGAAACCCAGGATGTCGTCCCCCGGCACCGGCGTGCAGCACCGCGCCAGCTTCACCCACACGTCGGCCGCGTCCTTGACGATGACGCCGGCGTCACCGGTGACCCGTCGCCGAGCCACCGTGGACGGCGTCGAGCGCTCTGCCAGCTCGTCCTCGGCGTGCTCGACCCCGCCGAGCTGCGCCACCAGCCGCTGCACGACGTGCCGGGCGGAGGTGTGGCCCTCCCCCACGGCCGCGTACAGCGCCGACACGTCGGGGTAGTGCAGCTCCTTCGACAGCGCGCCCATCGAATCGGCCGAGACCAGCCGCTGCAAGGGCAGCCCGACGCGTCGGACCTCCTTCGCGATGGCGTCCTTGCCGACCTCGATGGCCTCTTCCTTGCGCTCCTTCGCGAACCACTGCTTGATCTTCGCCTTGGCCCTGGGCGACGCCGCGAACGACAGCCAGTCGCGGGACGGCCCCGCGCCCTCGGCCTTCGAGGTGAAGATCTCGATGACCTCGCCGTTCTCGAGCTTGCGCTCCAGCGCGACCAGCCGGCCGTTCACCCGTGCCCCGATGCACCGGTGACCCACCTCGGTGTGCACGGCGTAGGCGAAGTCCACCGGCGTCGACCCGGTCGGCAACGTCACCACGTCGCCCTTCGGCGTGAAGACGAAGATCTCCCGCGCGGCCAGGTCGAACCGCAGCGACTCCAGGAACTCGCCGGGGTCGGCGGCCTCCCGCTGCCAGTCCAGCAGCTGCCGCATCCAGGCCATCTCGTCGACCTCGACGCCCTTGCCGCTGTGCGTGCCGCGCGTCTCCTTGTACCGCCAGTGCGCCGCGATGCCGTACTCGGCGGTCCGGTGCATGTCGTAGGTCCGGATCTGCACTTCCAGCGGCTTGCCGTCCGGTCCGATGACGGTCGTGTGCAACGACTGGTAGACGCCGAACCGGGGCTGCGCGATGTAGTCCTTGAACCGGCCGGGCATGGGCTGCCACAGCGCGTGCACCACGCCCATGGCCGCGTAGCAGTCGCGCACCTCGTCCACCTGGATGCGCACGCCGACCAGGTCGTGGATGTCGTCGAAGTCCCGACCGCGCACGATCATCTTCTGGTGGATCGAGTAGTAGTGCTTGGGCCTGCCCTCGACCTTGGCGGTGATCTGCGCACCGGCCAACTGCTGGGACAGCTCCTTGATCACGCCGCCGAGGTAGGTGTCGCGGGACGGGGCGCGGTTGGCCACCAGGCGCACGATCTCGTCGTACTTCTTGGGCTGGAGGATCGCGAACGCCAGGTCCTCCAGCTCCCACTTCACCGTCGCCATGCCGAGCCGGTGCGCCAGCGGGGCCAGCACCTCCAGCGTCTCGCGCGCCTTGCGGGCCTGCTTCTCGGGCGGCAGGAACCGCATGGTGCGCATGTTGTGCAGGCGGTCGGCGAGCTTGATGACCAGCACCCGGGGGTCCTTGGCCATGGCGATGACCATCTTGCGGATGGTCTCGGCCTCGGCCGCCGCGCCGAGCTTGACCTTGTCCAGCTTCGTGACGCCGTCGACCAGCAGCGCGACCTCGTTGCCGAAGTCGACCCGCAGCTGGTCCAGCGAGTAGTCGGTGTCCTCCACCGTGTCGTGCAGCAGGGCCGCGACCAGCGTGGTCGTGTCCATGCCCAGCTCGGCCAGGATGGTCGCCACGGCCAGCGGGTGGGTGATGTAGGGGTCGCCGGACTTGCGCCGCTGGGGTCGGTGCTTCTCCTCCGCGACGTCGTAGGCGTGCTGGAGCAGCGCCAGGTCGGCCTTCGGGTGCAGGTCGCGGTGGACGGCGGCCAGCGGTTCGAGCACCTGCTTGACCGGCGCGGCGCGCTGGGCGGTGATCCGACGTGCCAGCCGCGCGCGCACGCGCCTCGTCGCCGACGGCGGCCGTGCGGGCACGGGCTGCGACGTCTGGGCGGGTTCGGTGTCCTGGCTCAACCACGCTCCTCGGGTCTAGGAACCGAGGATAACTCCGTTGCGGGGCCTGCCTCGGCAACGAGCCGATGAGCGGTGCGGTTCACACGACGAGCAGCAGTTGTGAATCAGCCCGACCAATCGCCGCCCACCAGGCTGAACGCCCCCAACGGCCGACCTGTGGCCACCGGCCGGAGGTGTCGAAAACCAGGTCAGCGGGCCTGCCGGGACCGGGTCACGCCGTCAGCAGGACGTCGTCACACCGTCAGCAGGGCGTTGACCTCTCGACCGACCAGCCGTTCACGCCCGCCCAGCCCGGGGATCTCCAGCACCACCGACACACCCGTCACCACACCACCGGCCCGCTCGACCAGCTCGCACGCCGCCGCGGCCGTCCCGCCGGTCGCCAGCACGTCGTCCACCACGACGACGTGCTGACCGGGCACGATGGCCTCCGCGGGCAGCTCCAGGGTGGCCGTCCCGTACTCCAGGTCGTAGGTGACCCGGTGCGCCACGGCCGGCAGCTTGCCCGGCTTGCGCAGCGGCACGACGCCGTAGTGCCAGCCGTAGCCGAGCGCCGCGCCCAGCAGGAAGCCGCGCGACTCGATCGCGGCCACCACCTGGGTGTCGGGGTGGATCTTGTCCTGCAGGGCGTCGACCACGGAGCGCAGCGCGTCCGGGTCGGCGAGGACCGGCGTGAGGTCCCGGAACACGACCCCCGGCAGGGGGAAGTCCGGGACCTCACGCAGCAGCCCTAGGGCGCGATCGAGCTTCAACGGTGCTTCTTGCCCGTCGGACGACGCCGCGCGTCGCTTGCCTTGCCGGTCCGCGTGGGCACGCCCGCCGCGGCCGCCATGGCCTTCTCCTTGCGCAACTCGGCCTGCAACGACTCGTCGTCGGTCGACTCCACGACGTCACCGCCCGCGACCTCGCCCGCGGTGGCCTCACCGGCGGCGGCCTTGCGGGCCAGGTTCGCCCGGCGCGCCTGCACCCGAGCGGCCTGCGCCTTGTAACGGGCGTCGCGCATCTTCAGGTCCACCGCGACCGGGGTCGCGATGAAGATCGAGGACAGCGCGCCGATCGCGATACCGGTGAGCTGCACCAGCGCCAGGTCCTTCAGCGTGCCGACGCCGAGCAGGCCGACGCCGATCGCGAGCAGGCCCAGCACCGGCAGCAGCGCGATCAACGAGGTGTTGATCGACCGCATCAGGGTCTGGTTGACCGCCAGGTTCGCGGCCTCGCCGTAGGTGCGGCGGGTCAGGCCGAGCAGGCCGCGGGTGTTCTCCCGGACCTTGTCGAACACGACCACCGTGTCGTACAGCGAGAAGCCGAGAATGGTGAGCAGGCCGATGACCGTGGCCGGCGAGACCTCGAAGCCGACCAGCGAGTACACGCCCGCCGTGATCAGCACGTCGTGCAGCACCGCGACGAGCGCGGCGATCGCCATCGACAGCTCGAAGTACAGCGCCAGGAAGATCATCACGGCGACGAAGAACACCAACAGCGCGATCAACGCCTGGCTGGTGATCTCACCGCCCCACGAGGCCGAGACGGCGCTGTCGCTGATCGCCTGCGTGCCGCCGTTGGGCTTGAGGTCGTCGTTGAGCGCGGTCTTGAGCGTCGCGACCTGGTCGGCGTTCAGCGTCTCCGACCGGATCTGGATGGTCGCCGAGTCGCCCGTGCCCACGGTCTGCGTGGCGGCGGGCTCCTTGCCGAGGGCCTTCTCGAACGACTCCTTGGCCGCCTCGACGCTGATCGTGCCCGACGAGCTGGTGGCGGGCATCTGGATGCGCGTGCCACCGGTGAAGTCGATGCCGCGGTTGAAGCCCTTCAACACGATCGACAGGACGCAGACCAGCAGGATGACCCCGAAGATCACGTACCAGCGCTTGCGCTTGCCGACGATGTCGAACGCGCCGTTGCCGACGTAGAGGCGATGGAAGACGCCTGCCTTCTTCGTCTCGGCCACGTCAGACCTCCTTCACAGCGGTGCTCTTCGCACCCGACAGCGCGCGGTCGTCGACCGCCGCTTGGACGGCGCCGCCCAGACCCACGAGCCTCGGGTTCGACAGGCGCTTCGACTTGGAGATCATGCTGACCAGCGGGTGCGTGACCAGGAAGACCACGACCAGGTCGAGCACGGTCGACATGCCGAGGGTGAACGCGAAGCCCTTCACCTGGCCGACGGCGATCACGTACAGGATGGCCGAGGCCAGGAAGCTGACCGCGTCCGCGGACAGGATCGTGCGGCGGGAGCGGACCCAGGCGCGCGGCACCGCGGACCGGAACGACCGGCCCTCGCGCATCTCGTCCTTGAGCCGTTCGAAGAACACCACGAACGAGTCCGCGGTGATACCGATCGACACGATGAAACCGGCGATGCCCGCGAGGTCGAGGGTGAAGCCGATCAAGCGACCCAGCAGCACCAGCACGGCGTAGACGACCACACCGGACAGGGCCAGCGACAGGATCGTCAGCACGCCCAGCAGGCGGTAGTAGAACAGGCAGTAGATGAACACCAGCAGCAGGCCGATGCCGCCGGCGATCAGACCGGCCTCCAGCGAGGCCAGGCCCAGCGTCGCGGACACCGTCTCGGCCTCGGAGGCCTCGAACGACAGCGGCAGCGAGCCGTACTTGAGCACGTTGGCGAGGCTGGTGGCGTCCGCCTGGCTGAACTTGCCGCTGATCTGCGTCGAACCGCCGAGGATGGGCTCGTTGATGTTCGGCGCGGACACGACCTGGCTGTCGAGCACGACGGCGACCTGCTGCGAGACGTTCGCCGAGGTGAACTGGCCCCACTTCTTGCCGCCCTCGCCCTTGAAGGTGAGGTCGACCACGAAGCCCGCGCCCTGCGGGTCGGTGCCGGCGACCGCGTTGTCGATGTCCTCACCGGTCAGCCGCGAGTACAGGCTGAAGTCGTCGTCCTTCACGCTGCCGTCGGTGGGCGGGGTGACGGGCGCGAGCACGTACTTCTCGGTGCGGTCCTGGTTGCAGGTCAGCAGCGGCAGCGCCGGGTCGTCGTTGCCGATGAGCGGGTCGACCGTGGGGCAGGTGAACGCGCCGAGCGCCTGGGACACGGTCTGCGCGTCCAGCGTCGTCAGCTGCGGGTCCTGCCGGCAGGTGCGGGACTCCTCGATGGCCTTGGTCGGGTCGTCGGAGTACTGGCCCTGGAACACCGCGCGGCAGTCGACCTGCGACTGGGCGGGCGGCTGCTCCGCGGGCGCGGACGGGTCGGCGGGCGGCGTCGTCGTCTCGGCCGGCGGGGTCGTCGTCTCCGGCTGGCCTTCGAGCGCCGGGGCCGGGCGGCCCTGGGCGGTCGTGGTCGGCGCGGCGGAACCCGCGGTCTCGGTCGGCGCGGCCGAACCCGACGTGGACGGCGCGGCGGAACCCGAGGTGGACGGGGTGCTGCTCGGCGCGGGCTCCGGCGCGTTGGGCACCGGCGAGCCGATGACCTTGCGGAAGTTCAGCTTCGCCGTCTGGCCGAGGCGCTTGGCGCCCTCGCTGTCCGAGCCGGGGACCGTGATGACCAGGTTGGTGCCGTCACGGATGACCTCGGGACCGGCCACGCCCAGACCGTTGACGCGCGTCTCGATGAGCGCGCGCGCCTGGTTGAGCGACTCTTCCGAGGGCGTTTTCCCATCAGGAGCCCGGGCGGTCAGCGTGACACGGGTGCCACCCTGGAGGTCGATGCCGAGCTTGGGTGTCGCCTTGCCGTTCCCGGTGAAGAACACCAGGGAGTACAGCGCGACCACGATGAGGACAAATGCGCCCAGGTACTTCGCGGGGCGGATTTGCCCGGCCGGAGGTGCCACGGTCCGTCCGTCTCCTGATAGTTGACAAGGTCAGCGAGGCCGCAGCGTACCCCTGATGGTGTGAGCTGCGCGTCACTGCCTGGAGTCGGCACGTTGACAGTTGCCGGCTCCAGGCCGAGGGGTTCGCTGGTTACTGCGGGTTACTTCTTGCTCTCCTGCTGTGCGCGGGCGACGTCGGCGGTCTCGTCGACGGCGTCGGCGTCCTCGACGTCGTCCACGACCGCGTCGGTCTCGGTGTCCACGACAACCTTCTCGCGGATGGCCTGGCGGAGCCAAGTGGTCACCACGCCGTCGGCGATCTCGAGGTCGATCGTGTTGTCTTCGTCGTTCACGCCGGCCACCGTCGCGTACAGCCCGGAGGTGGTCATGACCCGGTCACCCGGCTCCAGGGAGTTCAGCAGCGCCTGCTGTTCGGCGACGGCCCGCTTCTGCTTGCGGGCGCTGAGGAACAGCGGCACCGCGAGCAGCACGAGCAGCAGCGGGAACATCAAGGAGGACAGGTCCATCATTCTCCGATCAACCGGACGGGCGGGTGCGATCAGCGCCCGGTACGTCCGAATTTCTGGGGTGCCGCTGCCGATTGTGCCAGGTGAGTTGTCCCGATCACTCGGTGGCGTCGTCGAACAGGGATCGGGTGGCCTCCCCCGGCGCGTGCGACGGGGGCTGGAGGCCGAGGTGCAACCAGGCGGCGGCGGTGGCGACCCGACCACGCGGCGTGCGGGCCAGCATGCCCGCGCGCACCAGGTAGGGCTCGCAGACCTCCTCGACCGTGGTCGGCTCCTCACCCACCGCGACGGCCAGCGTGGAGACGCCGACGGGGCCTCCACCGAACGAGCGGACCAGCGCGCCCAGGACCGCCCGGTCCAACCGGTCCAGGCCCAGCTCGTCCACGTCGTAGACGCGCAGGGCGTCGCGGGCGACCTCCAGGGTCACCGCGCCGTCCGCCCGCACCTCTGCGTAGTCCCGAACCCGGCGGAGCAGGCGGTTGGCGATGCGGGGCGTGCCGCGGGAGCGGCCGGCGATCTCCCGGCCGCCGTCCTCGCGCAGGTCGACGCCGAGGATGCGGGCCGACCGGCGGACGATGAGCTCCAGCTCGTCGGCGCTGTAGAACTCCATGTGCCCGGTGAAGCCGAACCGGTCGCGCAGCGGCCCGGTCAGCGCGCCGGACCGGGTGGTGGCCCCGACCAGCGTGAACGGGGCGATGTCGAGGGGGATGCTGGTCGCGCCGGGCCCCTTGCCGACGACCACGTCGACGCGGAAGTCCTCCATCGCCAGGTAGAGCATCTCCTCGGCGGGCCGGGCCATCCGGTGGATCTCGTCGATGAACAGCACGTCGCCCTCGACCAGGTTGGACAGCATCGCGGCGAGGTCGCCCGCGCGTTCCAGGGCGGGGCCGGAGGTGATGCGCAGTGACGCGCCCAGCTCGGCGGCGATGATCATGGCGAGGCTGGTCTTGCCCAGGCCGGGCGGGCCGGACAGCAGCACGTGGTCGGGCGGCGCGCCGCGTTGCATCGCGCCGCGCAGGACCAGTTCGAGCTGTTCGCGGACCTTGGGCTGGCCGACGAACTCGTGCAGGTCCTTCGGCCGCAGCGTGGTCTCGAGATCCCGTTCGGTCGGGTCGGGCAGCGGGTTGAGGGTGTCGTCTTCGTAGTTCATCGCTTGCGACCCAGGGCGGCCAGGGACCGGCGGAGGACCTCGGAGGTGCCCAGCGCGCCGTCGGCGGCCAGCACCGCGTCCACGGCCTGCTCGGCCTGCTTGGCGGGGAAGCCGAGGCCGAGCAGGGCCTCGGTGACCTGGGCGCGGACCTGGCCGGTGTCGCCGGTGGCGCTCGGGGCGGGCGCGAGCTGGCCGACCTTGTCGCGCAGCTCGATGATGAGGCGCTCGGCGCCCTTGCGGCCGATGCCGGGCACTTGGGTGAGCACGGTGATGTTGCCCTCGGCGAGGGCGGCGCGCAGCTTGTCCGGTTCGAGGACGGCCAGCGTGGCCAGGGCGAGGCGGGGCCCGATGCCGGACACCGTCTGCAACAGCCCGAACAGCTCCCGCGCCTCGGTGTCGGCGAAGCCGAAGAGGGTCAGCGAGTCCTCGCGCACGACCAGCGCCGTGGCCAGTTGGGTCTCCTCGCCCCGGCGCAGGGTGGCGAGCGTGGCCGGGGTGGCCTGCACGGCGTAGCCGACGCCGCCGACCTCGACGACGACGTGGTCGAGCCCGATGGACAGCACCTGCCCGCGCAGCGACGAGATCACTGACCCCTACCTCCGGTCTTCCCAGCTCCGGCCGACTTCGACCGGGCCCCAATCTTGGCCGCCCCCGCCGACCCGGCCTCAACCGGCATGGCCTTGCCCCTCGCGGGCCGCGCCGACCCCGCCCTCACCGGTGCCGCCTCCGGCCCGGCTTGCACGGCTGCCTCCACCTCAGCGGCCGGCACGTTCTTCCCCGCCCGCACCGCAGCCGCGCCCTTCGCCGCCGCACCTGCGCTTGCCGCCGCAGCCGCCTTCGCCGCCGCGCCCGAC
Organism: Saccharothrix sp. S26; assembly: GCF_021390395.1. Taxonomy (GTDB): domain Bacteria; phylum Actinomycetota; class Actinomycetes; order Mycobacteriales; family Pseudonocardiaceae; genus Actinosynnema. The sequence goes on along the minus strand of NZ_JAJUWT010000010.1, from coordinate 146,258 downwards.
ACCGCGGACCGAGCCGCAACCACACCCCGCGCCGCATCCGCACTCGTGGCAGACACCGCACCCCGCGCCGCAGCCGCCGCGCTTGTCACCGCATCCGCACTCGTGGCAGACACCGCACCCCGCGCCGCAGCCGCCGCGCTTGTCACCGCATCCGCACTCGTGGCCGACACCGCACCCCGCGCCGCCGCCACCTCACCGGCCGACCCCGCGCCCTCCCCTGCCCGCGCTGCCCTTACCCGCACCGCGGCCTCAGCCGGAACCGCGCCCTCCCCCGCCGCAGCCCCGCCTGTCGCCGCAGCCGCGCCTGTCGCCGCAGCCGCGCTCGTGGCCGACACCGCGCCCTTCGCCGTCCCCGCCGGGCCGGCCCCCATCCGCGCACCTCGGCCGCGCGTCGGGGTGGCCGTCGCCTTCACCTCGGCCTGCGCCAGCCGCGCGCGGTGGGTGCGGGCGATCTCGGCGGCCTTGGCCCGGGCCTCCTCCAGCCTCGACCGCATCGGCGCGCGCCACAGGTGGCAGATGGCCAGGGCGAGCGCGTCGGCGGCGTCGGCGGGCTTCGGGGCGGTCTTCAGGCCGAGCAGCTTGGTCACCATGGCGGTGACCTGCGCCTTGTCCGCCCGACCCGAGCCGGTCACGGCGGCCTTGACCTCGCTCGGCGTGTGGAACACCACCGGCAGCCCGCGCCGCGCGGCCGACAGGGCGACCACGCCGCCCGCCTGCGCCGTCCCCATCGCGGTGCGCACGTTGTGCTGGCTGAACACCCGCTCGATGGCCACCACCTGCGGCTCGTAGCGGTCCAGCCACTGCTCGACGGCGTCGGAGAGCTGGAGCAGCCGCAACGCCAGGTCGGCGTCCGCGGGGGTGCGCACGACGTCCACGGCGACCGGCCGCACGGTCCGACCGGCACCGCCGTCGACCACGCCGAACCCGCACCGGGTCAGGCCGGGGTCGACTCCGAACACGCGCACGCTGGTCCCCTCCATCGCCGGCGAACACCAGTTCGAAACCTTAGAGGGTGATCAGGGCGGGCCGTCCCAGTGACACGCGCACGGTGACCAACAGACACCCCCAGATCGACACAGCGTCACCGGGTCATTACAGTGGCTCGGTCAGCTGATCGACTCCAGTGGCGGCATGAGCGGGGTGCCATGACCCTGAGGCGGTTCGGCATCATCTCCGGTGCCGTCTGCGCCCTGGTCGTCGTCCTCGTCTGCCTCGTCGTTTCCGGGGTGTTCGACCGGCCCGCGTCGGTCGCGATCGACAAGTTCACCCAGCTGCTGGCCTCGACCGCGGCGATGGTGTCGTACTGGCGGGCCGCACGGCGGCGGCAGGGCGTGGCGCGGCGCTGGCGGCTGTGGATGGTCGCGGCGATGGCGAGCCTGGTCGTCGGGCTGGCCGTGTGGATCTGGGGCCAGGTGTTCCTCGGGGTGTCGCTGCCCTCGTCCACGCTCGCGCCCATCGGGTTCATGCTCGTGCCCGTGCTCACGCTGTGCGCGATCCTCGTGCTGGCGCACGGCGGCTCGGGCAAGCTGCCCGGCCACCGCAGCAAGCTGGTGGTGGCGCTGGACGGCCTGATCGTCGTCGGCTCGCTGTTCGTGCTCACGTGGGTGTCGCTGCTGGAGTCGATGGTCCGCGCGTGGGCCACTTCCGGCCCCGGTTTCGCGACCGTGGTGGCGCACCCGGCGGCCTACCTGGTGATGCTCGTCGTGCTGCTGGTGTCGTCGTGGACGCACCGGTCGGTGCGGCAGCTCCCGGTGCTGTTCATCGCGTTGGCAGGGCTGGCGCAGTCGGCGTCGGGCTGGGTGTTCGCGTACCTGGTGAGCAAGGGCGCGACCGCCATCCCGACCGCCGCGGACATCGGGTTCATGGTGTGCCCGGCGTTGTTCTTCCTCAGCTCCGTCGCACCCGGCAACACCGCGCGGGAACGGGTCGGCGCGACCAGGCTGCGCGCGGGCGAGCTGCTGCACCTGCTGGTGCCGTACCTGCCCATGCTGGTCACGGGCCTGTTCATCGTGGTCGGCACGGCGACCGGCGTGCGGCTCAACCCGCTGGAGATCTACGTCGGGCTCGGCGTGGTGCTGCTGGTGATCGCCCGGCAGCTGCTGACCCTGATCGACAACGTGCGGCTGCTGGAGCAGCTGCGCGACAGCCGGGAACGGCTGCGCCACCAGGCCTACCACGACCCGTTGACCGGGGTGGCGAACCGGGTGCTGTTCCGGGAACGGCTGGACGCGGCGCTGGCCGGCACGTCGCCGGTGGTGGTGCTGTTCATCGACGTGGACGGGTTCAAGGACGTCAACGACAACTACGGCCACGCCGAGGGCGACGCGGTGCTGCGGATCGTGGCGTCGCGGTTGCAGGCGTGCGTCCGGTCGCAGGACGTGGTGGCGCGACTGGGCGGTGACGAGTTCGGCGTGCTGGTCGACGGCTACTCGCAGCCGCCGGAGGAGATCGGGCGGCGGGTGCTGGCCGCGTTGCACGAGCCGCACCGGACCGCGCACGGCTCGCACGTGATCCGCGCGTCGGTCGGCATCTCGCACCGCGAGGCGTTCGACCCGTCGTTGACCGCCGACGACCTGATCGGCACGGCCGACGCGGCGATGTACACGGCCAAGCGGCTGGGCAAGGGGATCGTCGTGGTGCACGGATCGGTGGAGGCGGAGCTGTCGTGAACGGGGTGCCTGCGTTGACGGCCGAACAGGTCATCGCGGAGCTGGGGCTGGTCGAGCTGCCGGTGGAGGGCGGGTGGTTCGGCCAGTCGTGGCGCTCACCCGAGGTCTCGGCGATCCACTACCTGCTGCGCGAGGGCGAGTTCTCCGGCGTGCACAAGCTCGACCACGTGGAGATCTACGCCCACCACGTCGGCGCGCCGTTGCGGATGCTGCTGCTGCACCCGGACGGCACGGTGACCACGCCGGTGCTCGGCCCCGATCTCGCCGCGGGACAACGCCCGCAGGTGGTGGTGCCCGCCGGGGTGTGGCAGGCGAGCGAGCCGGACGGCGGCTGGTCGTTGGTCGGCACGGTCGTGGTGCCGCCCTACACCGACGACGTCGTCACGTTCGGTGAGGCCGACACCCTCGCCCCGCGCTACCCCTCGCACGCCGACCTGGTCCGCCGCCTCTGCCGGCGCTGAGGCCTCAGCCCATCGTCTTCTGGCCGTCGATGGTCTCGCGGAGGATGTCCGCGTGGCCCGCGTGCTGCGCGGTCTCGGCGATGAGGTGCAGCACCACCCGGCGGACCGACCGCGTCCCGCCCGGCTCGAACCAGGGGGCCACGGGCAGCGGGTGGGTGGTGTCGAGGTCCAGGTCCGCGAGCAGCCGCTCGGTCTTCGCGGCCGTCTCCTCGTAGTCGGCCAGCAGCCCTTCGAGGGTCTCGTGCTCCAGCACGCGGAAGCCGTTCACCCAGTCGGCCTCCACGCTCTCCATCAGCTCCGCGCCGCCGACGGCGAAGCGCATCCATGCCTCCTCCACGGTGCGGACGTGCTTGATGAGGCCGCCGAGCGACAGCGCGCTCGCGGTGGGCGTCTGGCGGGCCTGCTCGTCGCTGAGCCCGCGCACGGTGAAGCGGAGGAACCCGCGGTGCGTGGCCAGGGTCGACAGCAGGTCGGCGAGCTCGGCGGAGGTGGTGGTGGCGCTCATGGTGGATGCTGCCTTCCGTTTCGGTGTTGGCACCACGCTACGACCGAATGCGGACAGTTCCCGCCCTCGATTCCGATCCACGGTGAAATTCCCCCGCCGGATCTACGCTCGGCGACGTGGACCTGCCCGTGATGCCGCCCGTGCGGCCGATGCTCGCCAAGGCCGTGCACTCGGTGCCGCGCGAGCCCGGCCTGGTCTACGAGCCGAAGTGGGACGGGTTCCGGTGCGTGGTGTTCCGCGACGGGGCCGAGTTGGAGCTGGGCTCGCGCAACGACCGGCCGTTGACCAGGTACTTCCCCGAGGTGGTCGAGGTGCTGCTGGCCGGGCTGCCGCCGCGGTGCGTGGTGGACGGCGAGATCGTCATCGTCACGCCCGAGGGCCTGAGCTTCGACCTGCTCCAGCTCCGGCTGCACCCGGCCGCCTCGCGGGTGCGCAAGCTCGCGGTCGACACGCCGGCCGGGTTCGTGGCGTTCGACTTGCTCGCGCTGGACGACCGGGACCTGACCGCGACGCCGTTCGGCGAGCGCCGCCGACTGCTGGAGGGCGTGCTGCGGGACGTGCCGGGGCTGTACCTCACGCCCGCGACGGACGACCCGGACCAGGCCGAGGACTGGTTCACCCGGTTCGAGGGCGCGGGGTTCGACGGCGTGGTGGCCAAGCGCACGGACCTGCCGTACGAGCAGGACAAGCGGGTGATGTGGAAGGTCAAGCACGAGCGGACGGCCGACTGCGTGGTGGCCGGGTTCCGGCCGCACAAGGACGGCGAGGGCGTCGGGTCGCTGATGCTCGGGCTGTACGACGACGCGGGGGCGTTGCACCACGTCGGCGTGGCCAGCAGCTTCACCGCCGCCCGTCGCCGCGAGCTGCTGGACGAGCTGGCCCCGTACCGGCGGGACGCGCTGGTCGGCCACCCGTGGGAGGAGTGGGCCGGGATGGACGCGGCCACGCCGGGCGCGCAGAGCCGGTGGAACCCGACCAAGACGCTGTCGTGGGAGCCGGTGCGGCCGGAACTGGTCGCCGAGGTGCGCTACGAGCACCTCCAGGCACGGCGGTTCCGGCACACGAGCCGCCTGGTCCGCTTCCGGCCCGACCGCACGCCCGAGTCGTGCACGTACGCCCAGCTCGAAGAGGTCCCGCCGGCGGAGCTGCGGGAGCTGTTCGGCGAGTAGGACCGGGCCTGTCCACCGATCGGGCATGCTGGTCGGCGTGACCGACACCGCGGGCCGGCTGCTGTCCCTGCTGTCGCTGCTCCAGTCGCCGCGCGAGTGGCCGGGCAGCGAGCTGGCGCGCCGGCTGGGGGTCAGCCCGCGCACGATCCGGCGTGACGTGGACCGGCTGCGCGACCTCGGGTACCCGGTCGAGGCGACGATGGGCGCGGAGGGCGGCTACCGGCTGGTCGCCGGCACGGCCATGCCGCCGTTGCTGCTCGACGACGAGGAGGCCGTGGCGATCGCGGTCGGGTTGCGGACGGCGGCGCGGCAGACCGTGGCGGGCATCGAGGAGGCGTCGGTGCGGGCCATGGCGAAGCTGGAGCAGGTGTTGCCGGCACGGCTGCGGCGGCGGGTGAGCGCGTTGGGCGCGGCGACCGTGCCGGTGGTGCTGGGCGCGGACGGGGTGACGGTGGACCCCGAGCACCTGACCGTGCTGGCGTCGGCCATCGCGAACCGGGAACGGCTGCGGTTCCGGTACTCGGCGGCGGACGGCACGCCCAGCGGGCGGCACGTCGAGCCGCTGCACCTGGTGCCGTCCGGGCGGCGGTGGTACCTGGTGGCGTTCGACCCGGGACGGGACGACTGGCGGTTCTTCCGCGTCGACCGGATGACCGCGTTGTCCCCCACCGGTGCACGGTTCGCGCCGCGCGCGCTGCCCGCGGACGACCCGGCGACGTATTTGAAGGAGCACATGCTCAGCCGGGCTCCGACTTACCCGGTGGTGGCGACGGTCCACCTGCCCGCGCGGGACGTGCGCGCGCGGCTGCCGGGCGCGGCGGTGCAGGAGGTGGACGAGCGGACCTGCCGGGTGAGCGGGCTGGGTGACACGGTGGAGTACTTGGCGTTCCACCTGGTGCAGTTGGGCTGCGAGTTCGAGGTGCACGAGCCGCCCGAGCTGGTCCGGCACCTGCGCGACCTGCACGACCGGATCGGCCGGGCGATCAGTTCAGGCTGACGATGCTCGCGTTCAGCGCGGTCGCGAAGCAGACCCAGGCCAGGTAGGGCACGAGGAGCAGGGCCGCCGGCCGGTGCTCGCGGCCGAACAGCACGATCAGCGCGATGATCGACACCAGCAGCGCGATGATGTCCACCAGGGCGAGCCCGTACCGGCCGGCGGCGAAGAACAACGGCGTCCACGCCGCGTTGAGGACGAGCTGCACGGCGAACAGCACCAGCTCGCGGCGCGCGCCGTACCGCTTCCAGAACAGCCAGCCCGACACCGCGATCATCGCGTACAGCGTCGTCCAGACGGGGCCGAACAGCCAGGACGGCGGGGCCCACGACGGCGTGCGCAGCTGCTCGTACTCGGCCGCGGAGGACACGGCGGACAGGGAGCCGATGACCGCCGTCGCGGCGACGGCGGCCGCGAACACCGCCAGTCCGGCCAGGGGTCGTCGCACCGCGAGGTGAGCCATGCGTCGAGCCTAGGAACGCCGGCAGCCGCCCGCACGACGGATCAGGCGGCGGCGAGCAGCTCCCGGCCGTGCCCGGTCAGCCGGGCGGGCCCCGACCGCGAGGCGATCAGGCCCGCCCGCGCCAACGTCGTCCCGACGAACTGGTCGCCGCGACCGATGCCGTCGACCAGCAGCGTGCCCGCCCGGACCGACACGGCCGGACCGGCGGATCCCGGTGGACTGGCTCACTCGACCGCCTTGGCGGCCTCCCGGCAGGCTTCCACGAGCTGCGGCCACCGGTTGGCCCGGTCGCGGTTGATGTGCAGCGGCGAGGGGTGGGGTGCGTTGAACACCTTCAGCTTGTGGCCGCGGCCGGACAGCGTCCAGCCGGTTCCCGCGGGCCTGCCCAGCACCACGACCGCCTTCAGCTCGGTCAGCATCCGCAGCAACTCCACCAGGTACGGCACGGCGGCACGCAGGTCCGCGGGCGAGGGCTCGCGGTTGTTCAGGTGCCACGGCACCACGTTCCAGCTCAGGCTCACCCGCCGCGACAGGCCCGCCTCGGCCATCGCGGCGAACACGTTGGCGGCGGTCGGGTCGTCGTTGTCCGGCGAGTTGAAGCCCGAGCCCGACGACGCGGGTCCGGGCGACTCGAGCAGCAGCAGGACCTTCGACTTCACGCCGCCGCTCGCCGGGTCGAACAGCGGCACGTCGGCCTTGCGCTCGGTGGCGATGCGCTGGGCGAACTCCGTCAGCTTCGCCATGTGGGGCGCTTTGAGCAGAGCCATCTTCCGAGCGACGACCACGGGGTTCCGGTGTGCCCTCGGGGTGGAGGGGAAGACGTCCATGGTTGGCTAGCGTTCCCGTCTTGATCAGGCACTACCATCCGCCGTCCGGGCGGCGCCCCGGCGAGCACGCACTGCTAGCCCAGGTGGGTGCGCGGCCGTTCCTCCAGAACGCCGTCGACGTAAGTGTCGACCTTCTCGTTGTAGAACGCGACCAGACCCGCCACGCGCGCGCTTTCCGGCAGCGGCGTGCGGTAGCCCCACACGACGTTCTCGTGCACCTCGTCGCCGAGCACCACCGACCAGTACTCGGCGGTGCCCTTGTACGGGCAGCTCGTGCGCAGTTCGGTGGGCCGAAGCAGGTCCAGCCGCACGTCGGTCATCGGCAGGTAGTAGCGGGCGGGCAGGCCGGTCTCGAACAGGATCACCGGCCGGTGCGAGTTCGCCACCTCGACGCCGCCGACCTCGACCCGGACGTGCCTGCTGCTGGGCAGCGCGTCGATTCGGGTGTACGGGTCGCGCGGGTGCACGTAGACCGGCTCGTCCTCCTCGAACCACTCGTCCATCGCGTCCCAGTCCAGCCGGACCAGTTCGCGCAGCGCCTCCAGCGGCGAGTCCGGGTAGCGCAGGCCCGCGCCCGCCGCGGTGGCCGTGCCGGTCTTGACGTCGAACAGCTCACCGTTGCCCCGACTGGGTGACCGTCGCACCTCGCCCGTCGGCACGAGGGTCGCCCGCACGTCCTCCGCCGGGAAGTAGTACGTGGGGTAGTACGGCTTCTCCCACACCAGCGCCGGTCGCGTGGTGTCCACGACCAGCTCGCCCGCCAGGTAGGCCCGGACCCGCTTGGTCCCGGTCTCCACCCGCACCCGTCCGCGCTCCGCAGCACTCATGGCTCCGACGCTACGCGCGCGCCCGACGGGTCGGGGGCCACCGCGTTTCTCCGGTGTTGCCCAACGGCTCACTATGCTCGGCTGATGGTGGAAGTGATCGACAACGGGTCGGCGCCCCGGCTGGTCGTCTTCGACCTCGACGGCACGCTCTACCCCCGCGAGCTGTACACCGGGCCGATCCTCGACGTCATCGGCTCGATGTTCGTGCAGCTGCGGGGCGAGACGCCCGAGCACGCCGCGCGCAGGGTGGCCGAGCTGCGCGAGCGGATGCGGACGGACTGGTCGCGCACGTCGACCACCTCGTTCGTGCTCGCCCACGGTTTCGCCGCGGACGAGTGGCGCGAGTACCGCGAGGCGCGCCTGTCGATCGTCGACGGCGTCCGCCCGGACGACTCGGTGGTGCGGGAGCTGGCGCGGCTGCGCGACCTGGTGCCGATCGCGTTGCTCACCAACAACACCGCCGGCGCGGCCGCGGCGATCCTCGACCGGATCGGGGTCGGCGTCGCGGGCTTCACCGGTGTGGTGAGCGCGGACGACGTCGGCGGCAGGCCGAAGCCCGACCCCGGCGCGTTCCGCGTGCTGCTGGAACGGTTCGGCGTGGACGCCCGCCACGTGTGGGGTGTCGGCGACCGCTACGACATCGACATCCGGCCGCTGCGGGAGCTGGGCGGCGGTGGCATCACCGTCGAGGGGCCCGCCGACCTGCCGGAGGCCGTCGACCACCTGGTCGCCCGCGTCTCACCGGTCCGGCCGTAGCCCGCCGGGACCGGTCCGGGGCTCGGCGACGATCGACCCGTCCGGAGGGATCCGGAAACCCCGGACCTCCACCGCGGCGTCGAGGCTCGTGACCTTCGCGCCGAGGAACCACCAGGCTTCGCTGCGGCTCACGCCGGCGAACAGCACATCGCCCTCGAAGTCACGTCGGTGCAGCGGGCCGTGCCACGGAAGTCGACGTCGGCGAACCGCGCCCCGGTGAACCGGGCCGTGCCCGCGAGCGTGGCCGACTGGCACGCCCGGGGACAGGCACCGGCGGCGTTGAAGTCGACCAGGGTCGCGCCGGTCAGGTCGAGGGTGACGGCCCAGGACTCGGGATTGGCGGGCATGCCGCGGCGATCGGGCGCGGGTCGCGCAGGTGGGTGGTGAGGATCCTGCCCGCGGCTCGGCGTGACCCGCCGCTCTCCGCGTCCCGCGTGGTGACCACGGCGACCGCTTCCTCGTGCCACTGGCGGCGCATGGCCAGGAACAGCGCGATGCTGCCGCCACCACTCAGCCTCACCGTGAACCCGGTCTTGATGGCGTCCACCCGCCGCCCCGGGTCGGAGCCCGCTTCCCGCGGCAACGGTCGCACCGCGGGCCGCTCCCCCGGGTTCGCACGCCCGCCCACCACCCGGGACCACCCTTTGCAACCGGCCGCTGCCTGCCTCTCGCCATCCTCCCCGCACTCGTTGCCCCACCGGCCCGGTACACGTCTTGCCCCTACGGCGACACCGCCCCCAACCGCGCGATCTGCGCGGCGCGCGTGGTCGCGATCGACGCCGCCAGGTCACGCGTCTCCTGGTCCGCGCCGCTGTCCCGCTCGCCGCGCGCCAGCGACGCCGACTGGTCCAGGTGCTCGCGCAGCTTCCCGGGCAGGCCGGACGGGTCCAGGCGCAGTCCCGCCAGGTCGGCCTCCGACAGCAGGCCGGGCATCTGGTGGCCGGCGTGCGGGTTGTCCTCGGGCAACCCGGCCCGTTCGCGCAACCGCTTGAGCCGGACCAACTCCTGCTCGTGCGACCGCTCCAGCTCGGCGGCGAGCGGCGCGAGCTCGGGCGGAGCCAGGGCCAGCGCGGGCAAGAGCTGTTCGTTCATCGGGATCATCAGCTGGATCCACGCGGTGTCGGTGGCGTTGAACGACGACGACGGGGCCGGGTCCGGTGCGGGCGCACAGGCGGCCACGACCAGCAGGAGCAGTACGCCGACTTGTCGTGCGGCGTCTCGCAGTCGGCCCGCTCGTGCTCCAGGGATGCGCCGGCCGTGCTTGGCGCGGGGTTTTCGGGACACCGTTGTCCTCCTGCCGACGTGGAACGTGGCTGGGAGAGCGCTCTCCCGACTGAGGTTGCCCGCTGGGCCACCACGGTGTCAAGAGGACGTTCGTTGACACGGCCGTGGTCGTTCGCGACACTCGAGCCGGGTTGAGAGAGCGCTCTCCCGCACCTCGACCCGACAATCCGGCAGGAGACGCCATGCACCGCCTCCGATCCGCCAGCACCGCGCTGGCCCCGCTCCTGGGGCTCGCCCTGTTCCTCGGCCTCGCCGTCGTCCCGGGCACCGCGAACGCCGCGCCCGTGCTGCTGTCCCAGGGCAAGCCCGCCACGGCGTCCTCGATTGAAGGCGCGGGCACACCCGCGTCCGCGGCCGTGGACGGCGACCCGGGCACGCGGTGGGCCAGCGCGTGGAGCGACCCGCAGTGGCTGCGGGTTGACCTCGGCACCACCTCGACCCTCAGCCGCGTCGAGCTCGACTGGGAAGCCGCCTACGCCACCTCGTTCCAGCTCCAGGTCTCCCCCGACGGCACCGCCTGGACCACCGTCCACACCACGACGGCCGGCACTGGCGGCAGGCAGGGCTTCGACGTCACGGGCTCCGGCCGGTACGTCCGCGTCCACGGCACCCAACGCGCCAACGGTTACGGCTACTCGCTGTGGGAGTTCCGCGTCTACGGCACCCGGGGCGGCACTCCCCAGCCCGGCACGGGCGTGCGCGTCACCGGCTCCCAGGGCGACTGGAAGCTGATGGTCGACGGTCAGCCGTGGACGGTGAAGGGCCTCACCTGGGGACCGCCGGCCGCCGACGCGGCCCGGTACATGCCGGAGCTGAAGTCCATGGGCGTCAACACCCTGCGCACCTGGGGCACCGACGCCTCGACCCGGCCCCTGCTGGACGCCGCCGCGGCCAACGGCATCAAGGTGATGAACGGCTTCTGGTTGCAGCCCGGTGGCGGGCCCGGCTCCGGCGGCTGCGTCAACTACGTCACCGACACCACGTACAAGACCGACATGCTGAACACGATCCGGCAGTGGGTCACCACCTACAAGGACCACCCCGGCGTGCTCATGTGGAACGTCGGCAACGAGTCCATCCTGGGCCTGCAGAACTGCTACTCGGGCACGGAGCTGGAGAACCAGCGGATCGCGTACGCCAAGTACGTCAACGAGGCCGCGCGGGCGATCCACGCCATCGACGCCAACCACCCGGTGACCAACACCGACGCGTGGACCGGCGCCTGGGTCTACCTCAAGGCGCACGCGCCCGACCTCGACCTCTACTCGGTGAACTCCTACGGCAACGTCTGCCAGGTCCGGCAGGACTGGGTCAACGGCGGCTACACCAAGCCGTACCTGCTGACCGAGGCCGGCCCGGCGGGTGAGTGGGAGGTGCCCAACGACGTCAACGGCGTGCCGAGCGAGCCGACGGACGTGCAGAAGCGGGACGGCTACACGCGGGCGTGGAACTGCATCACCGGGCACACGGGTGTCTCGTTCGGCGGCACGTTGTTCCACTACGGCACGGAGTACGACTTCGGCGCGGTGTGGTTCAACCTGACCCCGGCGGGCAAGAAGCGGCTGTCGTTCTACGCGGTGCAGCGGGCGTTCGGCGGCGCGACGCCGGCCAACACCCCGCCGGTGATCACCGCGATGTCCCTGCCCACCACCGTCGCGGCCGGCGCGCGGCTGGACGTCGACGTGGCCGTGAGCGACCCCAACGGCGACCCGATCACCTGGTCGGCGGCGTTCAACAGCAAGTACGTCGACAACAGCGGCGGGCTCGCGTTCACGCCCGTGCGGGTCGACGGCACCCGGTTGACCGTGACCGCGCCCGACCGGCTCGGCGTGTGGAAGGTGTACGTGATGGCCGAGGACGGCCGCGGCAACATCGGCATCGAGACGAAGTCGGTGCGGGTCGTCGCGCCGCAGCCGGCAGGCGTGAACGTGGCCCTCGGCAAGCCCGTCACGGCCTCGTCCTACCAGCAGGTGGGCGACGGCGCGCCGTTCCCGCCGTCGAACGCGGTGGACGGCAACGCGGGCTCCCGCTGGGCCACCGACTGGTCCGACCCGCAGTGGTTGCGGGTCGACCTGGGCGCGGTGACCACGTTCCAGCACGTGCAACTGGTGTGGGAGGGCGCGTACGGCCGGGCGTACGAGATCCAGGTGTCCGACGACGGCACGAACTGGCGGTCGGTGCACGCCACCACGACGGGCAACGGCGGGGTCGACTCGATCGACGTCACGGCCACCGGCCGGTACGTGCGCCTGCACGCCACTCAGCGCGGCACCGGGTGGGGTTACTCGCTCTACGAGTTCGGCGTCTACCGGCGCTGACGGGGAAAGCCGGAGGGCCGGGGGGATGCGCTCCCCCCGGCCCTCCGGTCGTCGCGCCGCCGGGTGCGGCCACTCCGGCGACGACGCGCGGGTGAGGGGCGTGCCGCGGAACCCCGCCGGCACGCCCCTCGTCCGTCCGGTCAGCTGCCGCGAACGCGGCGGATCGTGTCCCGGTACCACAACGCGCTGCTCTTCAAGGTCCGCACCTGCGTGTCGTAGTCGACGTGCACCAGGCCGAACCGCTTGTCGTAGCCGTAGGACCACTCGAAGTTGTCCATCAGCGACCACGCGAAGTAGCCACGCACGTCCGCGCCCGCCGAACGGGCCTTGGCCACGGCCGCGATGTGCGACTCCAGGTACGCGGTGCGGTCGTCGTCGCGCACGAACCCGGTCTCGTCGGCCTCGTCCTCGAACGCCGCGCCGTTCTCCGTGATGACCATCGGCACGCCCGGGTACTCCTCGCCGATCTGCACCAGCAGGTTGGTGAAGCCCTCGGGCACGATCTCCCAGTCCATCGCGGTCACCGGGCGGCCGTAGCGGACCTCCCGGCACACCGGCACGCCGTCGGCGTCCTCGGTGTTGCCCGCCTCGTCCACGCCGGAGAACTTCGAGCTGGAGTAGTAGTTCACGCCCAGCACGTCGATGGGCTGCTTGATGATCTCCAGGTCACCCGGCTCCACGGGGATCTCCACCCCGCGCGCGGCCAGGTCGTCAACCACGTCGGCCGGGTAGTGGCCGCGCACCAGCGGGTCGAGGTAGATGCGGCGGGACAAGCCGTCCGCCCGGCGGGCCGCGTCGCGGTCGGCCGGGCTGTCGGTGGCCGGGCTCGCGTGGCTCATGTTCAGCGTGATGCCGAACTCCATCGGCCGGGTGGCCACCGCGCGCATCCGCTGCGTGGCCAGGCCGTGGCCGAGCAGCAGGTGGTGCACGGCGTGGATGGCCGCCCCGAAGTCCTGCCTGCCAGGGGCTTGGCGGCCCTCGTAGTAGCCGAGCATCGCCGAGCACCACGGCTCGTTCAGCGTGGTCCAGTGGCGCACCCGGTCCGACAGCGCGTCGAAGACGAGCATCGAGTAGTCGGCGAACCGGTGGGCGGTGTCGCGGGCCGGCCAGCCGCCCGCGTCCTCCAGCTCCTGCGGCAGGTCCCAGTGGTAGAGCGTGACCCAGGGGGTGATGCCCTTGCCGAGCAACTCGTCCACCAGGCGGTCGTAGAACGCCAGGCCGGCCGCGTTGGCCGGGCCCTTGCCGCCCGGCTGCACGCGCGGCCACGCCACGGAGAACCGGTAGGTGTCCACGCCGAGCGAGCCGATCAGCGCGACGTCCTCCGGCATCCGGTGGTAGTGGTCGCACGCGACGTCACCGTTGTCGCCGTTGTGCACCATGCCGGGCGTCCGGCAGTAGGTGTCCCAGATGGACGGTCCGCGACCGTCCTCGTCGTGCGCCCCCTCGATCTGGTACGCGGAGGTCGCCACGCCCCAGCGGAACGAGGCGGGCAGGGTGTCGATCGCGGGGTCGAGCCCGACGGTCGGCGCCGTGGTGTCCATTGATCTCCTCTGGAGTTCGGATCCCGTTGTCGTGTACGGGATCAGAGCCCGTCGTGGTGAACGGGGTGCAGCCAACAGGCCACGGTGCGGTCGGTGGGGCTGCGTCGACCCACTGCGACGTGCGCGGTGTCCCTCTTCTCGGCGGGGTTGCCGAGCACCGGCACCTCCGCACCGCAGCGCTCCAGGGCGCGCGGGCACCGCGGGTGGAACGAGCACCCCGCGGGCATGGCGCGCAGGTCCGGCGGTGAGCCGGGGATGCCGGTCAGCTCGCGCTTCGGCCCGCGCAGCGCGGGGAACGAGTTGAGCAGACCGTGGCTGTAGGGGTGCAGCGGGTCGCGGTAGAGGTCGGCGGAGTCCGCCTGCTCCACGATGCGCCCGCCGTACATGATCGCGATCCGGTCGGAGAACTCGACCAGCAGCGACAGGTCGTGGGTGATGAACACGACCGAGAACCCGAGCCGCTCGCGCAGTTCGACGAGCTGGCGCAGGATCTGCCGCTGCACCACCACGTCCAGCGCGGTGGTCGGCTCGTCCATGATGACGACCTTGGGCTCCAGGGCCAGCGCCATGCCGATCATCACGCGCTGCCGCATCCCGCCGGAGAGCTGGTGCGGGTAGCTGTCCAGCCGGTCGGCGGAGATGCCGACCAGGCGCAGCAGCTCGCGGGCGCGGGCCAGGCGCGCCGCGCTCGACCCGCGCGGGTCGTGCGCCTTGATCACGTCGGTGAGCTGGGTGGAGATCCGGTGCACCGGGTTGAGCGAGTTCATCGCGCCCTGGAACACGATCGCGGTCTCGGCCCAGCGGAACCTCCGCAGCTCCGGGAGGGTCATCCGCAGCACGTCGACCGGGTCGCCGCCGTCGGGGTGGTAGAGCACCTCACCGCCCGCGATCACGCCCGGCGGCGGCAGGAGCCTGGTCAGCCCGTAGGCCAGCGTCGACTTGCCGCTGCCGCTCTCGCCCGCGAGGCCGAGGACTTCGCCCCGGTGCAGGGTGAGGTCCACGTCGCGGACGGCGTGCACGGCGTCGTCGCCCAGGCCGTAGTCCACGTTGAGGCCGCGGACCTCCAGCACCGCGTCGGTCACGGCGTCTCCCTTCCCTCGGGCCGGGTCTTGTGCGCGAGCACCGGCGTGAAACCGACCCGCATCCGCACCGTGTGGCCGTCGGCGGTCTTGACGTTCGTCTTGCCCCCGCCGCGCAGCCGCGGGCTGACGAACTCGTCGATGCCGAAGTTCACCAGCGACAGCGCGGTGCCCAGCAGGGCGATGGCCAGGCCCGCGGGCACGAACCACCACCACGCGCCCTGCGCGAGGGCCTGCTGGCTCTGCGCCCAGTACAGGACCGTGCCCCAGTTCCAGTCGCCGCCCGCGCCGATGCCGATGAACGCCAGCGTGATCTCCAGCGTCACCGCGAAGATGACCGTGCCGACGAAGCCGGAGGCGATGACCGCGGTGAGGTTGGGCAGGATCTCGAACAGGATGATCCGCCACGTCTTCTCGCCGGTCGCCCGCGCGGCCTCCACGTAGTCGCGCCCGCGCAGCGACAGCGTTTGCGCCCGCAGCACCCGCGCGCCCCAGGCCCACGACGTGAAGCCGATGACCAGCGCGATGGTGAGGGTGCCGGTCTCCGGCAGGGTCGACGTGATGATGATCATCAGCGGCAGCGCGGGGAGCACCAGGAACACGTTGGACAGCGCCGACAGCACCTCGCTGCCCGCGCCCGCCAGGTAGCCGGACGTGACGCCGACCAGGATCGACAGGACCGTCGCCACCAGGCCCGCGACGAACCCGACGACCATGACGCTGCGGGTGCCGACCACGACCTGGCTGAAGATGTCCTGGCCGAGGTGGGTGGTGCCGAACCAGTGCGCGGCCGACGGGCCCTGGAGCAGGTCGTTGCCGCGCCCGGAGGGGTCGTAGGGCGCGATCCACGGCCCGATGATCGCGAGCAGGGCGAAGAAGCCCAGGATCACCAGGCCGGTGGTCGCCTTGGGGTTGGCCACGAACCGCAGCCTGCGGCGCTTCACCGGCGCGGCGACCGGGGTGGCCGTCCCGGTGGTGGGAACCACGGTCACGGCTCAGCCCTCCCGTCGGGTGCGCGGGTCGAGCGCGAGGTAGGCCACGTCGGCGAGGAAGTTCGCCAGCAGCACGGACAGCGTGATGATCAGGAAGATGCCCTGCATGAGCGGGTAGTCCTTGGCTCCGACGGCCTGGAACAGCTGGAGGCCCAGGCCGGGGTAGGAGAACACGATCTCGACCAGCAGCGTGCCACCGACGATGAAGCCCAGCGACAGCGCGAACCCGGAGACGTTGGGCAGCAACGCGTTGCGCGCCGCGTAGGACACCATCACGCGCCGGTCGGACAGGCCCTTGGCGTGCGCGACGGTCACGTAGTCCTCGGAGGCCACCGTGACCATCATGTTGCGCATCGACAGGATCCAGCCCGCCATGGACGAGATCAGGATGGTGAACGCGGGCAGCAGGCCGTGCCGCAGCACGCTGCCGACGAACTCCAGGTCCGGGTTGGGCACCAGGCCGTTGTCGTAGGCGCCGGAGGCCGGGAAGAAGCTGTCCGGGCCGGTCAGCAGCGCGATGGCGATCAGGCCGAGCCAGAAGTACGGGATGGACGACACGAACGTGGTCACCGGGATCAGCGCGTCGGCCCACGAGCCGCGCCGCCAGCCGATGCCCGTGCCCAGCGCCGTGCCGATGAGGAAGCCCAGCACGGTGGTGATCCCGACCAGGCCCAGCGTCCACGGCAGGCCGTCGCCGAGCACCTGCGACACCGGCGACGGGAAGTACGTGAACGACAGGCCGAGGTCGCCGCGCAGCAGCTGGCCCAGGTAGGTGAAGTACTGCTCGACCAGGCTCGCGTCCTTGTCCAGCCCGAACAGCACGTAGAGCGACTGCACGGCGTCGCTGGTCATCTGGCCGCGCGACCGGGTGATCAGCGCCTGCACCGGGTCGCCGGGGATGACCCGCGGGATGAAGAAGTTGATCGTGATCGCGGCCCACGCGGTGAACAGGTAGAACGCGATCCGCTTGAGGAGGTAGCTCATCGCACCTCCACGCCGCGGAGCTGGACCTTGTCGTCGTCGGACAGGTCGTCGCCGTAGAGCCAGCACGCGGCGAAGTGGCCGGGACCGTCGCCGATGGCGAAGCGCGGCGGCACCTTCTCCGCGCAGACCTTCATCGCGTGCGGGCACCGGGGGTTGAACCGGCAGCCCTCGGGCGGGTCGATCAGCGACGGCGGCTCGCCCGTGCCGCCGTCCTTCTCCTGCACGGCGGGCCGGTCCGGGTCGGGCGCGGAGTCGATCAGCAGCTGCGTGTACGGGTGCGCGGGCCGTTGGGTGACGGTCTCGCTGTCGCCGCCCTCGACCACGCGCCCGGCGTACATCACGAACGTCTCGTCGGCGAAGTAGCGGGCCGACGCGATGTCGTGCGTGATGTAGAGGATCGCCAGGTGCAGGCGCTCCTTGAGGTCGCGCAGCAGGTTGAGCACGCCGAGCCGGATCGAGACGTCCAGCATGGACACCGGCTCGTCGGCCAGCAGCGCCTCGGGGTCCGCGCCGAGGGCGCGCGCGATCGCCACGCGCTGGCGCTGGCCGCCGGACAGCTCGTGCGGGAACTTGTCCACGTACCGCTCCGGCGGGGTGAGCTGCACCCTGGTGAGCAGGGCGGCGAGCGCGTCCTCCAGCTCCTGCGGCGTCCGGCCCGCGTTGCCGTGGATCTTCAACGCGCGGGTCAGGTGGTAGCGCACGGTGTGCACGGGGTTCAGCGAGGCGAACGGGTCCTGGAAGATCATCTGGACCCGCTTGCTGTACGCCCGGAAGCGCTTGCCGCCCTTGACGTCGACCGGTTCGCCGTGCAGCCGGATCTCCCCCGACGTTCGAGGGTAGAGCTGCGCCAGCAACCGGGCCACCGTCGACTTGCCCGAACCGGACTCGCCGACCAGCGCGGTGACCCGGCCGCGGTGCAACCGCAGCGTCACGTCCTCGACCGCGCGCACCGAGCGCGTGGTCCGCGACAGCAGCTCTCGCCCGCGCTCGCGGACCGGGAAGTACTTGGTCAGGCCATCGGCCTCCAGGACCACCTCAGTGGTCCCGGAGGCCGACGGTGCGGTGCTCGTCGTCATGCGGCCGGCTTCAGGTGCAGGACGACGTCGAGCGCGTTCTCCAGCGTGGGCTGCAGCGGCGCGTACTGGTTGGACTGGTCGGGCCAGCCCACCCAGTTCTTGGTGCTGTACTGGCCGCCCGCGTTGGCCGCGGAGGTGATGGCGACCGGCATGTCCCGCACGAAGATCTGCTGGAGCTTGTGCAGGGCCGCGTTGCGGGCGGTGTCGTCGGCGGCGTTGGCGTACTCGTTGAGCAGCGTCGTCGCCTCGGGGTTCTCGTAACGGCCGTAGTTGCCGTTGATGCCACCCTCGCCGATCGGCTTGAACAGCGCGCCGTTCATGATGTTCTCGTAGATGTCGTACGGCGTCGGACCGTTGTTGGTCCAGTGCAGCGCGGCCTGGAAGTCACCGGTGTCCAGCGCCTTGCTCCACGCGTCGGCGTTGGGCAGGTCGACCGTGGCCTCGATGCCGATCTTGGACACGTTGTCCTTGATGATCTCCAGGTTCGTCACGTAGTCCGACCAGCCGGACGGCACGGTCATCTTCAGCGTGACGAGCTGACCCGACGGGTCCTTGAGCTTGTCGCCGTCGAAGGTGAAGCCGGCCGAGGTCAGCTCCTTCTTCGCGGCCTCGACGTCGACGGTGACGATCTTGCCCTGGAACTCGGGCGCGATGTAGGAGTCACCGGCGGGCGTCGGGATGCCGGTGATGTTGTCGACCTTCGGGTAGAAGTACCCCGCCTCGCCCTGCATGAAGATGTCGTCGCGGTTGATCACCATGTTGACCGCGCGGCGCAGGGCCGGGTTGTCCCACGGCGCGACCTTGGTGTTGAACCACAGGCCGTGGATGCCGAGCACCGGCGGGAAGTAGAGCTTGTAGTGCTCGGGGTCCTTGGAGGTGTAGACGGCCTCGTAGTTCGGGATGAACACGAAGCTCCACTCGGCCGCGCCGGTCGCCAGGGCGGTGGTCTGCGCGTTGTTGTCGCTGTAGGAGGTGTAGCGGACCTCCTTGACCTTCGGCAGCTCCTGCCAGTACGAGTCGCGCACGGTCAGCGTCACGGTCTGCGGCGTGAACGACTTGAGCGTGTACGGACCGCTGCCGACGGGGGTCTTGACCGCGTCCGTGCTCGGGTTGGCGATCGTGGACCAGATGTGCTTGGGCACGATCAGCTGCTCGAGGATCTTCTTCTGGTTGACGAACTGCGACTTGGGGAAGCCGACGTCGACCTTGTCGCCCGACGACGAGATCACGTCGTAGGGCACGGAGTCGACGTTCAGGCCCGGGTTCTTCTTCAGCAGCTCGAAGGTGAACGCCACGTCCTCGGCGGTCAGCGGCTTGCCGTCGGACCACGTCGCCCCGTCGCGGATGGTCAGGCTCAACTTGTGGTAGTTGTCCGACCACTCCCACTCCGTGGCCAGCCACGGCTTGGGCTTCTCCGCCGGCTTGGTCTCGTTGACCATGGCCAGCGGCTCGAAGATCAGCCGCCGGTAGCCCAGCGAGCTGGCCGCCGACGTGTTGAGGAACGGGTTGTTGTTCTCGGTCTGCGGGCCATTCGGCATGCCCACGTTCAGCACGCCTTCGTTCGTGCTGTTCGCACCGGGGTTCGAGGTGGAACAGGCGGCCGAGAACAGCAGTGCTGCCGCGACGGCGAGAGCGGACGTTCGCCTGAGTCGCATGGGTTCTCCTTGTCGGGCGGGGGAAGGGCGAGCGCTCGTGTGGTGCGGGCCGCGGGTGCCATCGCGGCTGGGACGCTGGGCGCGTCCTCGTGTCGGTGCAGACTCAACCCCGGTGAGCCAAGTCACGTCAATCACGAACAGGTTACAAACTTAGGCTAATTTTAAGTCGCAAACTAAGGTCGGGGCGTGGCACCGAAGCGCACCACCGTCCGCGACCTGCGTCGGCAGAACCGCTCGACCCTGCTGTCCACGCTGTTCTTCGACGGGCCGTTGAGCAGGTACGAGCTGTCCCGGCGGTCCGGGCTGTCGGCGGCGACGGTGTCCAACGTGACCGGCGAGCTGGTCGACGACGGGCTCGTGGTCGAGGCCGGTTCGGTGGACTCCGACGGCGGCCGGCCGCGCGTGCTGCTGCGCGTCAACCCCGCGTTCGGGCACGTGGTCGGGGTGGACGTGGGCGAGACGGGGATCAAGGTCGAGCTGTTCGACCTGTCGTTGACCCAGCTGGCCGCGTTCGACCGCCCGTTGTCACCGTCCTCGCCCACCGCCGTGGCCTCGTTGATCGCGGCGGCGGTCCGGGACGTGGTCGACTCGGCGGGCGTACCGGCGTCGACCGTGCTCGGCGTCGGCATCGGCGTGCCCGGGACCGTGGAGCAGGGCACGACCGCGGTCGTGCACGCGCCGACCATCGGGTGGGACGGCGTGCGGCTGGAGGAGCTGGTCGCCTCGGCGTCGGAGTCCGCGTGGCCGCTGTACGTGGAGAACGGGGCCAAGACGCAGGGCCAGGCGGAGATGTGGTTCGGCGCGGGCCGGGGCGCGCGGCACGTGGTGATAGCCCTCATCGGCTCCGGTGTCGGCGCGGCCGTGGTGACCGACGGCGGGGTCTACCGCGGTGCCACCAGCTCGGCGGGCGAGTGGGGGCACACGACCATCGTGTACGGCGGCAGGCCGTGCCGGTGCGGTGCTCTGGGGTGCCTGGAGGCTTACGTGGGCGCGGAGGGCATCCTCGACCGGTACCGCAAGGCACGTGGGCGCGAACTGGCCGCGGGCGACGAGCAGTCGACCGTGGCCGCGTTGATCGACTCCGCGTCCCGCTCCAAGACCGCCGCCCGCGTCTTGGAGGAGACCGCGGGCTACCTGGGCGCGGGCATCGCGAACCTGGTCAACCTGTTCAACCCGGAGCGGATCGTGCTGGGCGGCTGGGCCGGCCTGGCCCTCGGGTCGCACCAGCTGGACCGGATCGTGGCCGCCACCCGCGCCCACGCGCTGCGGCACCCGTACGAGCAGATCTCGATCGAGCTGGGCCGCCTGGGCCCGGACGCCGTCGCCGTCGGCGCCGCCACCCTCCCGGTCGCCGCCCTCCTCGACCGCGCCGCCGACCCGCGCAAACCCGCACCCCGCGTCGACATCGCCTGACCGCCTTGACAGATCCGGCGGCCGAGCCCGACGCTGACGGGAGAGCGCTCTCCAAGACAAGGGGCCCGGTGTGGACGTGAGGCGCAAGGTTCGGCTGCTGACCGGTGCCACGGGCTGGCGGACGCACGACGAACCCGACGTGGGGCTGCGGTCGATCGTGGTGTCCGACGGCCCGATCGGGGTGCGCGGCCAGGGCTGGGACGAGCGCAGCACGTCACTGGCCCTGCCCTCCCCCACCGCGCTGGCCGCCACCTGGGACGTCGACCTCGTGCGACGGCTCGGCGTCCTGCTGGCGGCCGAGGCGCGCCGCAAGGGCGTGGACGTCCTGCTCGCGCCCACGCTCAACCTGCACCGGACGCCGTTCGGCGGTCGGCACTTCGAGTGCTTCTCCGAAGACCCCGTGCTGACCGCGGGCATCGGCGCGGCCTACATCACCGGCGTGCAGAGCGGTGGTGTCGCGGCCACGGCCAAGCACTACGTGGCCAACGACTCCGAGACCGAGCGCATGACGTTGAACGCCGAGGTGGACGAACGCACCCTCCACGAGGTCTACCTGGTGCCGTTCGAGGCCGCCGTCCGCGCCGGCGTGTGGGTGGTGATGTCGGCGTACAACGGGGTCAACGGCGTCACCATGTCGGAGAGCCCGCTGTTGGACGAACCGCTGAAGGGCACGTGGGGCTTCGACGGCCTGGTCGTCTCCGACTGGGGCGCGGTCCGCTCCACCGCGCCGTCCGCGCGGGCCGCCCAGGACCTCGCCATGCCCGGCCCGCGGAGCCCGTGGAACGACCTGGCCGCCGCCGTCGAGAACGGCGAGGTGCCCGAGAGCGCGCTGGACCTCAAGCTCGAACGACTGCTCCGCCTGGCCTCCCGGGTCGGCGCGCTCAACGGCTCCACACCCGTGACACCGCAGGTCGAAGCCCCGCACGACCTGCTGCGCGAAGCCGTGGCCGCGAGCACCGTCCTGCTGCGCAACGACGGCGTCCTCCCCCTGTCACCCGACGTGAAGGTCGCCGTCCTCGGCCCCAACGCCGCCACCACCCGCATCCAGGGCGGCGGCAGCGCGGGCGTCTACCCCGAGTCGGTCGTGTCGTTCGTCGAGGGCATCGCCGAGGTCGCCTCCGTCGTGCACGCGCCCGGCGTCCGCCTCCAGGACCGCCCCGCTCCCCTGACCACCGCCAACTGCCGCCACCCGCACCACGGCGAACCGGGCCTCCTGGTCCGCCTCCTCGACGTCGACGGCGCGGAGCTGACCACCGACCACCGCCTCCTCGGCCGCGTCCTGGAAGTCCCCCTGGTCGACCGCGCGCACACCGTGGAGCTGCACGGCGAGCTCACCGTCGACGTGACCGGCGACTGGACGATCTCCGTGGCCGGGTTCGGCCGCCTCACCCTCGACGTCGCGGGCGTCCGCCTGATCGACACCGACGTCCCGCTCGACACCGACGACCCGGCCGTCATCCACCTGACCCCGCCGCACCGACAGGCCACCGCCCACCTCGAAGCCGGCACCACCGTCGACCTCGTCGCCCGCCGCGAACTGCGTGAACACACCGGCACGGCCACCGTCCTCGCCGCCGACCCGCCACGCCTGAGCGACGCCGACGAACTGTCCCGCGCCATCGACCTGGCCCGCTCCAGCGACGTCGCCGTGGTCGTCGTGGGCACCACCGACGAGATCGAGAGCGAGGGCTTCGACCGGACGTCACTGGCCCTGCCGGGACGCCAGGACGACCTGGTGCGCGCCATCCGCGCGGTGAACGACCGGACCGTGGTCGTGGTCAACTCCGGCGGCCCGGTGGAACTGCCGTGGCGCGACGAGGTGTCCGCCGTCCTGCTGACCTGGTTCCCGGGCCAGGAAGCGGGCCACGGCCTGGCCGACGTCCTCTTCGGCGTGCGCGAACCGGGCGGCCGCCTCCCCACCACCTGGCCCGCCACCGGACAAGACGTCCCCGTCTCGACCGTCCAACCACACCACGGCACCCTCCACTACTCCGAGGGCCTCCACCTGGGCTACCGCGCGTGGCACCGTTCCGCGACCCCACCGGCCTACTGGTTCGGCCACGGCCTGGGCTACACGACGTGGTCCTACGAAGACGCCACCACCACCGAATCGGGCATCCGCGTCCGCCTCCGCAACACGGGCAACCGCCCCGGCCGCGAAGTGGTGCAGGTCTACGTGTCCCGCCAATCCACCACCATCGACCGCCCATCCCGCTGGCTGGCCACCTGGACCACCACCACCGCCAACCCGGGCCAAACGACCGACGTCGACCTCACCATCCCCACCCGCGCCTTCCAACACTGGACCCCAACGGGCTGGACCACCGAACCGGGCCCCTTCACCCTCCTCATCGGCCCCTCCTCCTCCAACACCCCCCTAACAATCCAAACCACCCCCACCCCAACACCCACAACGGACCCGGAACCAGCCCACCGAGGCCCGATTTGACATGGGTTCGGGTGCTTTAGGCTGGTCGAAGCCGGCAGGCCTGGCGGGACGCTCTTCCCCGCCGGGCCTGCCGGCTTTGGCCTGCCTGGAGTGCCCGTAAGGGCCCCATGTCAAATCGAGCCGGAAGCAAGCACAGCCAACCGCCCCCGGCCTACACCCCCCGGACCCGCACCCACCGCACCTGAGCGTTCAACTCGAGGGTCCCGAACGTAGGACACACGCGTTCTGAACGTAGGACACGCGTGGGAGAGCGCTCTCCGGGCCGTGGCAGAATGAGGGGATGAGCAGACCGCCGACCGCACCGCCGACGTTGGAAGACGTGGCGCGGGTCGCCGGCGTGTCCCGCGCCACCGTCTCCCGCGTCATCAACGGCACCCGCAACGTCGACCGCAAGATCCAGGAAGTCGTCCGCGCCGCCATCGCCAAGACCGGCTACGCGCCCAACCGCGCCGCCCGCTCCCTCGTCACCAAGCGGTCGGGCACGGTCGCGCTCGTCGTCTCCGGCGCGGGCGACCCGGGCGAGGAGGACACGTTCGCCGCACGCGTCTTCTCCGACCCCTTCTTCGGCCGGGTCGCGAGCGGTGTCCTGGGCTTCCTGCGCACGCGCGGCGTGCACCCGGTCCTGATGGTCGCCGACACCGAACCGGCCCGCGAGGACGTCCTCTCCTTCCTCCGCCAGGGCAGCGCGGACGGCGCGCTGCTCGTCTCCACCCACGCCGAGGACCCGCTCCCGGCCCGCCTCGTCCAAGCCGAACTGCCCGCCGTGCTGTTCGCGCGCCCCGCCCGCCCCGTCCCGATCAGCTACGTCGACCTCGACCACCAGGCCGGCGCGAAGCTGGCCGCCGACCACCTCGTCCACCGCGGCCGCAAGCACGTCGTGACGATCACCGGCCCGCTGGACGTGCCCGCCTCGCAGGACCGGCTGACGGGCTTCCGCGACGCCATGGCGCGCCACGGTTTCCCGTACGTCCCGATCGCCGAGGGCGGCTTCACCTCGGCCAGCGGCGAGGTCGCGATGGAACGCCTGCTGGCCGAGCACCCGGACCTCGACGGCGTGTTCGCCGCGAACGACCTGATGGCGCAAGGCGCGCTGCTGGTGCTGCAAAAGCACGGCCGCCGGATCCCGGACGACGTGGCGCTGGTGGGTTTCGACGACAGCAGCCCGGCGCTCTCGTGCCGCCCGCGCCTGACCACGGTGCGGCAACCGGTCGAGGACATGGCGGCCGGGATGTCCCGGTTGTTGCTGGACCACGTCGAAGAACCGGGACTGCGCCCGAAATCCGTGATCTTCGAACCTTCCCTGGTCGTGCGCGACTCCTCGTGACCCCTGCACCCCCTGTCCGCACCCGCCGCCTGAACCGTCGTTGACGTCTTCGCAACATCGGCGTTACGCTCCGAGAGAGCGCTCTCTCAGCGCCTCCGGTGCCACGGAGGCACGGCTCCGGGCCTTCTCACGCCCCTTACCTCGTCAGGTAGGACCATGAGCTCTCCCCGTTCCCTGTCACGGGTCCTGACCGCCGCGCTGGCACTCGGCCTCGCCGCGGTGCTCAGCCCCGTGATCACCCAGTCCGCGCAGGCCGCCGAGTGCGGCACGACCAACGCCGCGCTCAACCGCCCGGCGACCGCGTCGTCCGTCGAGAACGGCGGCACCCCTGCCGCCGCCGCGGTCGACGGCAACACCGGCACGCGCTGGTCCAGCGCGTTCGCCGACCCCCAGTGGCTCCAGGTCGACCTCGGCTCCACGCAGCAGGTGTGCCGCGTGACGCTGACCTGGGAAGCCGCGTACGGCCGGGCGTTCCAGGTGCAGTTGTCCGACAACGCGTCCACTTGGAACACCGTCTACTCCACCACCACCGGCACCGGCGGCACGCAGTCCTTGACCGTCACGGGCACCGGCCGTTACCTGCGGGTCTACGGCACGGCACGCGCCACCGGCTACGGCTACTCACTGTGGGAGCTGGCAGTCAACACCGAGACCTCGGGCGGCCCGGTCGTACCGCCGACCGACCCGCGCAACCCCGACTTCGGCCCGAACGTGCTCGTCTACGGCCCGGGTTACGACCGCGCCGCGATGCAGTCGCGACTGGACCAGATCTCCACCCAGATGAAGACCAACCAGTTCGGCCCGGAGCGGTACGCGATCCTGTACAAGCCGGGCGTGTACGACGCCGACGTCAACCTCCGCTTCTACACCCAGGTCGCCGGCCTGGGCCTGCGGCCGGACGACGTGCGGCTCAACGGCCACGTGCGCGTCGAAGCCGACTGGTTGCAGCAGGGCGACAACCCGAACAACCTCGGCAACGCCACGCAGAACTTCTGGCGCCAGGCCGAGAACCTGTTCGTCAACCTGCCCGCGGGCCAGATCGAGCGGTGGGCGGTGTCGCAGGCCGCGTCCTACCGGCGCATGCACCTGTCCGGCCAGGTCCAGCTGTGGAACGGCGGCGACGGCTGGGCGTCCGGCGGCCTCATCGTGGACAGCAAGATCGACGGCGTCACGGTGTCCGGCTCGCAGCAGCAGTTCCTGACCCGCAACAGCAACCTCGCGGGCGGCTGGAACGGCTCGGTGTGGAACATGGTGTTCGTCGGCTCGCCGGGCTCACCCGCGCAGCACTTCCCCAACCCCTCTCACACCACCGTCGACACCACGCCGGTCGTGCGCGAGAAGCCGTTCCTGTACTTCGAGAACGGCGAGTACAAGGTGTTCGTCCCGGCGCTGCGCACCAACTCGCGCGGCACGAGCTGGGAAGCGGGCACGCCCGCCGGCCAGTCGATCTCGCTGGCGGACTTCTTCATCGTCAAGCCGGGCACCCCGGTGGCGACGACCAACGCCGCGCTGGCGCAGGGCAAGCACCTGCTCCTGACGCCGGGCGTGCACCGGCTCAGCGACACGATCAACGTGACGCGGCCGAACACCGTCGTGCTGGGCCTCGGCCTGGCGACGCTGTCCCCCGACACGGGCAGGGCCGCGCTGGCGGTGTCCGATGTGGACGGTGTGAAGCTGGCCGGGTTCCTGGTCGACGCCGGCGTGCAGAACTCCCCGGTGCTGCTCCAGGTCGGCCCGACCGGCTCGGCGGCCTCGCACGCGGCGAACCCGACCTCGCTGCACGACGTGTACCTGCGCGTGGGCGGTTCGCAGGCGGGCAAGGCCACGGTCTCGTTGGAGATCAACAGCGATGACGTGATCGTGGACCACACGTGGGTGTGGCGCGCCGACCACGGCGCGGGCGTAGGCTGGACGGTCAACACCGGCCGCAACGGCGTGGTCGTCAACGGCGACAACGTGACCGCGTACGGGTTGTTCGTCGAGCACTACCAGCAGTACAACGTGCTGTGGAACGGCAACGGCGGCCGCACGTACTTCTTCCAGAACGAGCTGCCGTACGACCCGCCGAACCAGGCGTCGTGGATGAACGGCTCGCAGCCGGGCTGGGCGGGGTACAACGTGGCCGACCACGTCACCACGCACGAGGGCTGGGGCATGGGCGTGTACTCGTTCAACCAGGCCGACCCGAGCATCCACACGGCCAACGGCTTCGAGGTGCCCAACCGGTCGGGCGTGCGGCTGCACGACCTCGTCACCGTGTCGCTCGGCGGTGTCGGCACGATCGACAACGTGGTGAACGGCATCGGCGGCGCGGCGAACATGGCCACGCAGCAGCGTTACGTCGTCAACTACCCGTGACGAACATCGCGTGACGACCGCCCCGCCGAGGCTCGCGTCCTCGGCGGGGCGGTCGTGCGTCAGCCGGCGACCCCGTGGCGGTCGGTCACCGGCTCAGCCGCGGCCACCACCTGCGCGGGTGCACCGGGTCATCCCACCGTGGGAAACCCTCACCCGGCACGTCTCGACTCGCGGGAGCGGGCGACCCCGGCGGAAACGCACGGAAGGGGTCCGCCTGATGCGCAAGCTCGATCGAGGGACCGTGATCGGCGCGGTGGCCGTCGCGCTGCTGTCCGTCCTGACCGCGCCCGCCGGCGCCGCCGACCAGGTCGAGGTGGGCCAGTTCTACAACTTCGGCCGGTCCAAGTGCGCCACGCCGGAGAAGGCGGCGGCCGGCAACTACACGCCCGACATGAAGACCTGCCTGACCGGTTCCGCCGCGGCACCCCAGGTCCACGACGTCTTCCGACCGGAGAACAAGTACTACCTGATCAAGAGTCGCGCGTACGACGTGTGCATCGGTGCCAAGAACTTCCACGACAACCTCTACACCATCATCTACATCGAGTGCACGGACAGGAACGCCCGCTTCACCCGCATCCCCGCCCTGGGCGGCTGGCGGTACGCGCTCGCCGACGGCGGTGCGAAGGGCGAGTACCTCTACGGGACCGACTACGCGGTGCACTCCGACAAGACCTCCGAGGGCAACGACCGGGTCTGGCGGGTCCGGCCGCTCGGCTGACCCGCCGACCTGGGCACGGAGTTCGTCGGCAGGCGGACGGTGCGCAGGAAGGCGGGCAGCAGCCACGGCCGCCGCCCGCTGACGCGCGGCTTCCCCGTCAGCGCCGCGCGCACCCGGCCCACCCGGCCGAACAGGACCAGGTTGAGCACGGCCGGGTCGAACGCCAGGCGCACGTCGACCGGGCCGCCGGGGTCCTCGGCCCAGGCCCGGCCCCGGTGCAGGACGATCGTCACCGGGGTGGTGTGGCGGGAGCGGAACGCCACGGCGGTGCGGCGGTCGTCGGGCGGTCGGCCGTCGAGCACGCCGCCGATGCCGCGGGCGACGTCCCTGCCGTGCACGAGCAGTTCGTTGACCAGGTGCGCGAGCACGCCCGCGACCGGCACCCGGGACGCGCCCAGCCACGGCACGGTCCGCTCGGGGTCGGTCCCGTCGGTCACCTCCAGCACCGAGTCGACCATCGACCGCAGCACGGCCGCCAGCACGACCGGGTCGCGCTGGGTGAAGCGACGCAGGGCCAGGTCGTTCAGCTCGACGACGGTCTCCACCGTGACGGTGGGGATGCGCGCGGCCGGCGCCGGGTCGGCCACCTCGCCGCCGTCGGGCGCGAGCAGGGTGGTGCAGATCGAGGCGATGGCCACGACGTGCGCCGTCGTGTCGGCCACCGTCCAGTCGGGGGTCGCGAGCGCGCCCGGCGGACCGGACGAGGTCCGCGAACCGCCCGGTCGCGTCGGCCGGCACGTCCCGCACGACCGGCTACTGCTGTGACACCACGGCACCCCCAGTCCGTCGACCGGAACGACAACAGCGTTTCGCGGCACCGGCTACCGGTCGCCCACCCTCGCGGTCGTCTCCACGAACGCGCGCACCAGCGGGCTCGGGTGCTCCGCGGCCCAGGCGACCGCGATCCGCAGCGGCTCGATGTCCGTGACCGGCCGCCACGCCAGGTCGGGGTGGGCGTAGTACTCGGCCATGGACTCGGGTCCCAGGCACACCGCCGCACCGCTCGCGACGTGCTCCAGCATCTCGTCCGCGTTGTCGTTCTCCGGTCCCCACACGGGTTCGCCGCCGTCCGGCCGCGGGTTCACCGCCCACCAGTCCACCCACTGCTTCGGCGCCTTGCGCGTCCACATCAACGGCTCGTCGCGCAGGTCCCCGATGACCAGCGACTCCCGTGCCGTCAACGGGTGGTCGCGGGCCAGGGCGACGTACCGCGGCTCGGTCGCCACCACCCGGGCGCGCAGGCCGTCGGTGTCCGCGGGCAGCCACACGAACGCCACGTCGACCAGCCCTTGCCGCAGGGCGTCCGGCTCGCCGCCCCAGTCGCACCGCTTCGGCTCGATCGTCACGTCGGGCCGCCGCGCGGCGAACGCCGACCGCGCCCGCCGCGCCACGCTGCCCCCACCCGACGCGACGAACCCGACCCGCAGCACGTTCGCCTCGGCCGCCGCCGTCGACCGCGCCACCCGCACCGCGTCCCGCCAGCCGGCCACCGCCGCGCGCGCCAGCGGCAGCAGCTCGCCGCCCGCCGCGGTCAACCGGATCTCCCGGCCGGTCCGCACGAACAGCTCGACGCCCAGCTCCGCCTCGAGCTGCCGGACCTGCCTGCTCAACGCGGGCTGCGAGACGTACAGGTCGCGCGCGGCCGCGGTGAAGCTCAACCGCTCGGCCACGGCCACGAAGTACCGCAGCACCCTCGTGTCGACGTCGAGAGGACTCATGCCCGCAGCGTATTGGCCGCCGCACGTCGTTGTGGCGCACGGTAAGCCCTGTCCCACAGCGCCTCCACGGGCCCACGCTGGAACCGCCGCATCCACCACGACGCGCCCGCCACCAGCAGCACGGCGACCACCAGCCACACGCCGGCGGTGAACCACGGGCCGAGGTGCCCCCACCGTCGCGCCAGGCCGAGTCCCCACTGGTAGCACAGCGCGGAGGCGAGCACGTTCTGCGCGATGTAGCAGCTCAACGCCGACCGGCCGACCGCCGTGAGACCCCGGCGCACCGGCCCGGCCTCGGCCCGCACCCGGTGCACCAGCGCGGTGATGGCGCCGAGCAGCCCGAACGCGACCAGCGGCGCGCACACGTACCGGTCGACGGCGAACCACTCCCGCCCGGCCAGCGTGGTGGCGACGTTGAGCGGCACGCCGACGCCCAACCCCCACACCACCAGCCGCCGCCGGATCCGCGCACCCCGCGCGGAGTCCTCCAACGCCCCGGCCTCGAACAGCCACGCACCGGCCAGGAACAGCAGGGTGCTCAACGGCAGCACCAGGAACCCCTCGGCGCGGAACAGCGCGAAGTGCTCGACCCGGTCCCGCACCCCGTCCCACCAGCCGTCCCCGGACGGCACGAACCCCGGCTCGCCGACGGTCGCGTCACCGACCAGCAGCCCCACCGTGATCAACCCGACGAGCGCCAGGTTCAGCGCGCCCGTGGCGACCATCCAGCCGACCCGCACACGCGCGCTGCGGCCCACGAGGAAGGCGACCAGCACGGACACCACCGCGTAGAACATCAGCACGTCGAACTCGAAGACCAGCACGTAGTGCAGCAAGCCCTCGAACAACAGCAGCGCCGAGCGCCACAGGTACCAGCCGGGCCAGCGCAGCCCCCGCCGTTCGGCGGAACGGTGCTGGATCGCCAGGCCGATCCCGAACAGGATCGACAACAGCCCGAGGAACTTGCCGTTGGAAATCATCTGGAGCAACGCCGTCACGGTGTCGCCCGCGCCCCCGCCGAACCCGGCCAGGAACCCCAGCACCCCTTGCGGGTGCGTGAAGACCCACACGTTGGTCCCGAACGTGCCCAGGATCGCCACCCCGCGCAGCACGTCCAGTGCCGCGATCCGTCCACCCATGACCTTCCTCCCCCTGACAGCTCGCCACCGAACGTAGGACGAGAGGCGGTTCGCGGTCGTCGGTCGAAGGTGCCCGGCGATGTCGCACCTTCGGACGACACCGGCGGCCGAACGGATGACACGGCGACCGCGCAAGGTGAGCCGGCCAGGTCACAAGTGCATACCGTGCGCACTTGGCCACACGAACGTAACCCTGCGCGCCCGGCACGCAACACGCGGTTCATAGCTTCTCGGTTCCACCTGCTCGAAAGGAGCCGCCGGTGCGTTCCAGAACCCCCCGCCCCAGGACCTTCCAGCGCGGTCTGCTCGCCCTCCTGCTGCCCGCCCTGCTCGCCACGGCCTGCGTCGACGAGCCGGGAGGCGCCGCGGGGGCCTCCGGTGACGAGATCAAGGTCGGCATCCTGCACTCGTTGAGCGGCACGATGGCCATCAGCGAGGTGACCGTGCGCGACGCGGAGCTGCTGGCCATCGAGGAGATCAACGCCAAGGGCGGCGTGCTGGGCAAGAAGGTCGTCCCGGTCACCGAGGACGGCGCGTCGGACTGGCCCACGTTCGCCGAGAAGGCGCAGAAGCTGATCTCGCAGGACAAGGTGGCGACGGTGTTCGGCGGCTGGACCTCGGCCAGCCGCAAGGCGATGCTGCCGGTGTTCGAGCGCAACAAGGCGTTGCTGTGGTACCCGGTGCAGTACGAGGGCCTGGAGAGCTCGCCGTACATCTTCTACACCGGCGCGACGACGAACCAGCAGATCGTGCCCGCGCTGGACTACCTGGCCTCGCAGGGCAAGAAGAAGATGTTCCTGGTGGGCAGCGACTACGTGTTCCCGCGCACCGCCAACAAGATCATCAAGGCGTACGCCGCCGCCAAGGGCATCGAGGTGCTGGGCGAGGAGTACACGCCGCTGGGCCACACCGAGTACAGCACGCTGGTCAACAAGATCGCCGACGCCAAGCCCGACGCGGTGTTCAACACCCTCAACGGCGACAGCAACGTGGCGTTCTTCAAGCAGCTGCGCGGTTCCGGCATCACGCCGCAGACCACGCCGGTGGTGTCGGTGAGCGTCGCCGAGGAGGAGGTCAAGGGCATCGGTCCGGAGAACGTCGCCGGGCACCTGGTGGCGTGGAACTACTACCAGACCACCACGACGCCCGCGAACGACGCTTTCGTCAAGGCGTTCAAGGCCAAGTACGGCGCGGACAAGGTGACGTCGGACCCGATGGAGGCCGGCTACAACGCCGTGCACCTGTGGGCCGAAGCGGTGAAGAAGGCGGGCACGACCGAGGTCGAGGCGGTGCGCAAGGCCGCGGGCGGCATCACGATCGAGGCGCCCGAGGGCACCACCACCATCGACGGCGAGAACCAGCACGTGGCCAAGACCGCGCGGATCGGCCTGGTGCAGGCCGACGGCCAGATCAAGGAGGTCTGGTCCTCCCCCGGCCCGATCAAGCCGGACCCGTACCTGAAGAGCTACGACTGGGCGGGCGGGCTCGGCTGATGGGCGCGCTGGCGAACCAGCTGCCCATCGGGCTGAGCATCGCGGCGGTGCTGCTGCTCATCGCGCTCGGGCTGACGTTCACGTTCGGCCAGATGGGCGTGATCAACATGGCGCACGGCGAGTTCATCATGGCGGGCGCCTACACCGCGTACCTGTTGCAGGGCCTGACCAGCCAGTCGTTCCTCATCGCCCTGCCGGTCGCGTTCGCCGTGGCCGGGGCGATGGGGCTGCTGCTGGAGTGGGCGCTGATCCGGCGGTTCTACGGCCGCCCGCTGGACACGCTGCTGCTGACCTGGGGCGTGAGCCTGGTGCTGCAACAGCTCGCGCGCGACCTCTTCGGCGCGCCCAACGTGCAGGTCACGGCTCCGGGCTGGCTGGTGGGCGGCGTCGACGTGCTCGGCGTCCGCCTGCCCCACAACCGGGTGTTCATCATCGCGCTGGCCGTGCTGTGCGTGGTCGGGGTGTGGCTGTACCTGACCAGGCTGCCCGCCGGCCGCCGGATGCGGGCGGTGGTGCAGAACCGGGAGCTGGCCGCGTACAGCGGCATCGCCACCGGTCGGGTGGACCGCTTCACGTTCCTGCTCGGCTCGGGGCTGGCCGGGGTGGCGGGCGTCGCGTTGACGCTCGTCGGCCCGGTCGGCCCGAGCCTGGGCACCTTCTACATCGTGGACGCGTTCCTGGTCGTGGTCGCGGGCGGGCTGGGCCAGTTGCGCGGGGCGGTGCTGGCGGCGGTCGCGCTCGGGTTCCTCAACGGCTACCTGGAGTTCTGGACGGACGCGAGCCTGGCCAAGGTGCTGGTGTTCGTGGCGATCGTCGCGTTCCTCCAGGTCCGGCCGCAGGGCATGTTCGTGGTGAAGGGGAGGGCGTTGGTATGACGTTGGGTCGCGTCTCCCTCGTGGTGTGCGTGGTGCTGTTGGCGGTGGCGCCGCTGGCGCTGTCGCCGTTCCGCCTCGGGCTGCTGGCGAAGTACCTGTGCTTCGCGATCGTCGCGGTCGGCATCGCGCTGGCCTGGGGCCAGGGCGGGATGCTGACGCTCGGGCAGGGCGTGTTCTTCGGCCTGGGCGGCTACGCGATGGCGATGTACCTGAAGCTGGAGGAAGCCGGGTCGGCCGGGTTGCCCGACTTCATGGTGTGGAGCGGGGTCGAGGAGCTGCCCGCGCTGTGGGAACCGTTCGGCAACCCGGTGTTCGCGCTGGCCGCCGTCGTGCTCGTGCCGGGTCTGGTGGCGTTCCTGCTCGGGCTGCTCGTGTTCCGGCAACGGGTGCGGGGCGCGTACTTCGCGATCCTGTCCCAGGCGCTGGCGGCGGCGTTCGTGATCCTGCTGGTCGGCCAGCAGGGGCTCACCGGCGGCACGAACGGGATGACGAACTTCACCCGGTTCTTCGGGCTCGACCTCTCCGACCCGAACGGGCAGCGGGCCGTGTACGCCATCACGGCGCTCGTGCTGGGCCTGACGTTCCTGGTGGCGAAGCTGCTGGTGCGCAGCCGGTTCGGACGGCTGCTGGTCGCGGTGCGCGACGGCGAGGACCGGGTGCGGTTCCTCGGCTACGACCCGGCCGTGGTCAAGACGATCACGTTCACCGTCTCGGCGGTGATGGCGGGCCTGGCGGGTGCGTTGTTCGTGCCGGTCGTCGGCATCATCTCCCCCGCGCTGCTCGGCATCGTGCCGTCGTTGGAGCTGCTGGTCGGCGTGGCGGTCGGCGGGCGGTTCGTCCTGGCGGGCGCGATCGCGGGTGCGATCGCGGTGAACTACGCCAAGACCGTGTTCAGCGAGGACTTCGCCGAGGGCTGGCTGTACCTCCAAGGCGGGCTGTTCGTGCTGGTGCTGGTGTTCGCGCCGAAGGGCCTGGCGGGCGTGGTCGAGTCGGCCCGGCTGCGGTGGGGCCGCAAGCCCGCGGAGGTGGTGGCGTGACGGCGCTGCTGGAGGTGCGCGGGCTGCGCGTGGTGTTCGACGGCTTCGCCGCGATCGACGGGCTGGACCTCACCGTCGAGGAGGGCGAGCTGCGGTTCCTGATCGGGCCCAACGGGGCGGGCAAGACCACGTTGATCGACGTGGTGACCGGGTTGACCAAGCCGACCGCGGGAAGCGTGCGGTTCGACGGCCAGGAGCTGGTGGGGCGGCGGGAGCACCGGATCGTGCGGCTGGGCGTCGGCCGCACGTTCCAGACCGCGACCGTGTTCGAAGAGCTGACCGTGGTGGAGAACCTGGATCTCGCGGACAGCTTCCGGTTGCCGCTGCGGTCGTTGCTGCGCCGGCGGCGCGGTGTGTCCGACGCGGTGGCGGCGGCGCTGGAGGCGGCCGACCTGACGGCGTTGGCGGACAAGCCGGCCGGGGTGCTCTCGCACGGGCAGCGGCAGTGGCTGGAGATCGGGATGCTCCTGGTGCAGCGGCCGAGGCTGCTGCTGCTGGACGAGCCGGTGGCGGGGATGAGCCGGTCGGAGCGGGAGCGGACGGGCGAGCTGCTGCACCGGATCGCGGCCACGCACACCGTGGTCGTGGTCGAGCACGACATGGAGTTCCTGCGCAAGTACGCGCGCAAGGTCACCGTGCTGCACCAGGGCCGCGTGCTGCGCGAGGGCTCGGTCGCCGAGGTGCAGGAGGACCCGAAGGTGCGCGAGGTGTACCTGGGCCGGGCCAAGGGGAAGGCGGTGACGTGATGCTGTCGGTGTCCGGGGTGGACGCGGCGTACGGGCGGGCGCGGGTGCTGTTCGGGGTGGACCTGGAGGTGCCCGCCGGGTCGCTGGTGTGCGTGATGGGGCGCAACGGCGTGGGCAAGACGACGTTGCTCAAGACGGTGATGGGCACGCTCACGCCCACGGCCGGCCGGATCGCGTTCGACGGGCGCGACATCACGCGGACCCCGACGCACGAGCGGGTCCGCGCGGGCATGGCGTACGTGCCGCAGGGTCACGTCTCGTTCCCGCAGTTGACGGTGTGGGAGAACCTCCAGGTGACGCTGGAGGCGACGGCGCACCGCGATCCGGGCGCGGTGGACGAGGCGCTGGACGTGTTCCCGGCGTTGCGGGAGTTCTTCAAGCGGCCCGCCGGGTTCCTGTCCGGCGGGCAGCGGCAGCAGTTGGCGATCGCGCGGGCGTTGATCACCCGGCCGCGGATGCTGCTGCTGGACGAGCCGACGGAGGGCATCCAGCCGTCGGTGATCGACGAGATCGAGGCGGCCGTCGAGCGGCTGCACCGCGAAGCCGGGTTGACGGTGCTGCTGGTCGAGCAGTACCTCGACTTCGCGGTGCGGCTGGCGGACCGCTTCGTCGTGCTGGACGCGGGCGAGGTGGTGCACGCCGGCGACACCGGGCAGCTGCACGACGAGGAGGTGCGCCGGATGCTGGCGGTCTGACCGGACCCCGCCTGCCGGCCGGCTAGCGGCGCCGGGCGGCTTGGCGGCCCAGCGCGCCCGCGGCCAGGATCAGGATCATCGCGGCCAGGCCCCAGCGGCGTTGGTCGCGCAGCGTGTTGTTGGTCGGCGCCAACGTCTCCACCCGCCGGTCCGGTGCCACGAGGTCGGCCGGTGGGGGCGGTGGCGGCGGCGACGGTGGTGGCGGTGGGGACGGCGGCGGCGTGTTCGGCGGCGGCGTCTCCAGCGGCGGTGGCGGGGGGATGTTCGGCGGCGGCACCGCGGGGGCCGGGCGGACGGTGGTGGGGGTCGTCGTCCGGGCGAGGGTCGTGGTGTTGGTGGTGGTCGTCGGTTGCGGTGGCGGGGTCGTCGTGGTGGTCGTGGTCGGTGGGACGGCGGTCGTGGTGGTGGTCGTCGTCGTGGGCGGTGTTGTCGTTGTGGTGGTGGTGGTCGTTGTTGTCGTGGTCGTTGTTGTCGTGGTGGTCGTCGTCGGCGGGGTTGTGGTCGTGGTGGTCGGCGTGGTCGTCGGAATCGGGATGGTGGACAGGCAGCCCGACGAGTCGATCGTGTGCAGGGCCTTGCGGGACGAGATCTCGGTGACCACGCCCGAGCCGTCCAGCGCCACCCGCCACAGGGTGCTGCGGCCGCCGTGGTTGTTGTTCGTGGCGTAGAGCGACCCGTCCGGCGACAGCGTCACCGCGCCGTAGCTCCCGCCGGGCAGCTTGCCCGCGCCCGGCACCGGCGTGGTCTTGCCGGTGCCGGGGTCGATGCTGACCACCACGCCGCCGCTCTGGTGCGAGGCGACGCCGTAGAGCAGGCCGTCGGCCGGGTTGAGGTCGAAGTCGTCGACCGTCGTCCCCAACGGCCACAGCCACGCCTGGCGCACGACGTGGCCGTACGTCGGGCTGCCCCGGTCGATGTCCACCGAGTGCAGCCACGGCCCGGACCGCACGACCAGCCGGTCGCCCACCACCACGCCCGCCGTCGCGCTGTGCAGCCGGCCCGAGGGCCGCGTCGGCTCGCCGACCAGCCGGCCGGTGCGGTCGAGCGCGACCAGCCTGCCGTGCTGGTCCACGCCGAACACGAGGTTCTGCCCGGCCGAGAAGCCGATGGCGTTGAGCCGCAGGTCGAGGGTGTTGAGCGAAGTCGTCTCGCCGGAGGGCAGCCGCACCTGGAACACGGTCGACGGGCCGTGGGCCCCCGCCTCGACCTGGATGACGGTGCACACCACCTGCGCGAGCGCTTCGATCATCCGAACCTCTCCACCGCGGCCTGGAACGCGTCCGGGCTCACCCCGGCGCCGCCGCCGAACGGGTTCTGCAGCTGGTAGGTCGCGTACAGCAGCAGCGTGATGGTCGCGGCGAGGGTGGCCACGATGAGCACGTGCGTGCGGATGCGCGGCCCGCCGAACAGCAGCGGCAGGCACACGGCCAGCACGCTGCCCGCGATCAGCACGAACCACACCACCGAGCTGACGCCGCCGCCCGCCGCCTCCAGCCGCTCCTGCCGGGCCTGGTAGACCTGCCACAGCTGGTTGGCGGCCTCGACCTTGCGGTCGACCTGCCAGTCGTCGGTCGTGGGCGCCTCGGCGACGACCTGCCGCAGCCGGTCGAGCTGCGACCAGCCGGTCGTCTGGAAGTCCGTGCCCGCCGCCATGCCCGGCCACTCGTCGTCGATCACGGTGACGGCGTACTGCCGGGACATCTCGCGCACCTGCTCGCCGACGTCGCGGGACAGCGAGTCGCTGGCCCACGTGGCGGCGACCAGGCCGTCGGCCTCGCGGTAGGCGGCGTCACTGGCCTGGTTGACGGCGTCGAAGAGGGCGATGAGCACGAACGCCACCAGGACCGCGTGCAGGCCGCCCACGATCGTGAACACCTGCCCCGCGGCCTCGTTGTTGGCCGAGCGGCCTTCCAGTTCGCCGTACTTGCGGATCAAGTAAGCCATCACGGCGGCCACGACCGCCGCGCCGGCGACCCACAGCAGACCTGTGAGGTAAATGCTCATCGACACCCTTTCGTCACTCGGGATGAATTCCACAGATCCGCCGATTCACTCACCCGAAAGCTAGTGATCGACCCGATCCGGTGAGAAGAACGTTCATCCGAGTGCTGGGGAATGCCAATCGGTCAGGTGACACGCTCACCTGACACCAGGGTACGCCCGAAGGCGAAGCCGCTGAAATGCGGTGAAATACGCCCCATCGAGCGAATTACCTCGCCCGATCGAGTACTTCTTGTCATGACGGACGGTCGCCAATGACGGGAAAGTCGTTCAACCGGCGAACAACAGGGCCAGGCCGCCCGCCGTGTACCCCACCATGAGCAGCAACAACGGGACCTGGCCGGTCAGGTGCCTGCCGGGCGGCAGCAGCCGCAGCGCCCGGTCGTGCGCTGACACCACGGCCACCAGGTGCCCCGCGAGCACCGCCCCGACCTGAACGGATGCCACCAGCACGGGTGACGCCGGTCCGTCGTGCGGGGCAAAGCCGGTGACGCCGAACAGCAGCGCGACGGCCCGCTGGCCCTCCACGGCGAGCAGCGAGTAGTAGTGCGCCACCACGTACCCGGCGATGATCGGCACCATCGAGTGGGCGAGCGGCCCGCCGGACGACCGGCACGCCGCCAGGTAGCTGCCCGCGACCAGCGCCACCGCCGCCGACAGGCCGACGGTGTCGGGCACGGACAGCCGTTCCCAGGCCGGGCTGGAACCGATGCCGTCGAACGCGGTCGAGCCCAGCAGCACGGCCACCACCGCGACCAGGCCGGGCCGCACGGGCGTGGCGGCGAGCGCGCGGAACGGGTTGCCGCGCAACGGCGACAGCCTGCCCAGCAGCGTGGAGAACACCTCGAACCCGTCGGCCCGCTCGAACCACGCGCCGCCGTACACCACACCGCCGGCCACGTTCACCACCGCGTGCGCCACCAGGAACCACGGCAGCGCGTCCGGCG
This sequence comes from Saccharothrix sp. S26, assembly GCF_021390395.1. Taxonomy (GTDB): domain Bacteria; phylum Actinomycetota; class Actinomycetes; order Mycobacteriales; family Pseudonocardiaceae; genus Actinosynnema. The sequence continues at coordinate 107,742 of NZ_JAJUWT010000010.1, read as the reverse complement.
ACACCAGCTCCACCCACGTGAACGCGAGCAGCCCCAGCGCGGCCGGCCAGTGGCCCAGCCGGTGCGGGTACGGGCGGCCGAGCGTGACGCGGGTGGCCAGGCGCAGCGGGTTGAGCACCCGCCACACCGGGCCGAGCAGCACCGACAGGACCGCCACGCCGACCCACAGCAGCACGAACACCAGGTGCGGCCACGCCTGCGCCGGCACGAGCACCAGCCCGACCGCGACCAGCAGCCGCACGGGCCACCAGTCGCGCTCGGGCCCCGGCTCGACGGCGGCGAACCGGGGCCTCGTCCACAGCACCCCCAACGCCAGGAACGACGCCAGCAGCGCCACCGCCGCGCCTTGCAGCACGAGGTCCAGGGGCAGCGGCAGGTCGTGCCGCGCGCCGACCCCGTGGGCCAGGACCGTCACCGCACCACCAACCGCACGAGCAGCGTGTCGGGGTGCGCCTCGACGTCGAACGTGCCCGTCCGGTCCACGGTGAACGCCAGCACGGCCGGTTTCCCGCGCTCGGCCTTGGCCAGCACGTCGACGCCGTGCACATGCACGTCCACGGGTTCCTCGCTGGTCACGGTGAGCTCGACAGACTGGCCGCGCACCGCCTCCACCCGCTGCGGCGACGGCTCGTCGGCCGACAGCCGCAGCACCAGCGGCTCGGCCGGTGGCGAGGCTGGGGGCGAGGCTGGGGGCGTGGACGCGCAGCCGGCGAGCACGAACAGCGCGAGCAGCAGGGCGTGCGCGATCCTCATGGGGTGGGACCAGTCCTTCTCAGGTAGTCGAAGCCGCCCGCGGCCAGGCCGAGGCCACCGCCGAGCGTGAGGGCCACGAGCAGCCGGTCCAGGTCGGCCGGACCGGCGAACGGCAGCCGGGAGAACCGGAAGCTGTCGAAGTCGGGGATCCCCGCCACCACGAGCATCGCGCCGACGACGGCCGCGACGAACGCGGTCGCGGGCCTGCGCCGGACGGCGGCCACCGCGGCGACCACGGTCAGCGGCCACGCCACCAGGCCGACGCCGCTCGCGCCGAGCAGCAGCGGCAACGACTGGCCGGTCACGGCGAGCGCGGAGCCGACCGCGTGCCACACGTGCGCCCCGGTCACCACGACCACGCCCGCGGCGAGCAGCGCCCGCCGACGTCCCAGCAGGTAGCCGCCGAGGGCGAGCGCGAGCGTGACCAGCAGCCACCACACCGGGTTCGGGCCCGGCGTGACGTCCACCCGACCCTTCACCACCGACGTGCCCAGCGGCACCTCCCACCGCGGCGCGGTGGTGCGGTCGTCGCGGAAGCGGTACGTCTCACCGGGCGCGACCACGTGGTCGGCGACCGCGAGCGGGGTGCGGCCACCGTTGCGGATCTCCAACTGGGAGCCGTGGTTGACCATCGCCGCGGTCACGCCGGGCAGCGGCGGGTCGATCTCGGTGACCCGGCTCAGGTGGTCCTGGGGCGTGAGGCCGCCCGCGTGCGCCTGGGCCGGGGTCGCGGTGGCCACCAGCAGGACCAGCGCCGCGAGCAGCGCCCTCACCGGCGGGCGGTCGGCACGAGCAGGACCGCCATCAGCAGGCCGTGCAACGCGGCCATGACCGGCGCGCCGGTCCACATCTCGGTGACGCTGGGCGTCGTGCCCTGGTCGATGATGGCCGACGCGAAGTACACCGCCCACGTGACGAACGACGCGGCCGCCGCGAAGACCCGGTACTGCTTGAGCCGGTCCTCCGAGGGGTCCAGCTTGCGCAGCAGCACGTCGATCAGCACGCCGGAGACGATGAACCCGATGGCGGTGCTCAGGTTGGTGTAGGCGGCGGTGGCCGTGCTGAGCCCCATCACCACGACCGCGAGCAGGGTCGCGACGCCGAACGGCAACCGGAACCGGCGGGTGACCAGCAGCAGCGGCATGATCATGACGATGTTGGTGACCAGGATCGAGGACGCCAGGTCCGACGCGCGGCCCGAGCCGCCCGCGCCCTTGTCGAAGGTGAACGCCTTGATCACCTGCGCGCCGGTGTAGCCGGACGCGTCGGCGAAGCTCGCGAACAGCAGCACCAGCGAGGTGGCGAACGCCAGCGCCAGCCCCGCCGGCAGGAACCGCCGCAAGGTCGGGGCCACCACGGCCCGGTCGCTCCACAGCGTGCGCAGCGGCGTGGTGAGGATGACGATCATCGACGTGATCAGCACGAGGTGGGTCGGGCTGAACAGGATGTCGATGCCCTGCTCGATGCCGATGAACGTGTGCCACAGGTAGTCGCCGACACCGGCTGCGGCGAACACGGGCAGCGCGAGCACCGCGGGCCCGTAGCCGACCGGCACCGCGTCCAACCCTCGCAGCCCCTGCTGGTGGTTGCGCCACAGCACCCACAGGATCCACGCGCCGGTCGCGGCGAAGCCCGAGTAGAACACCGCGTGCCACGGCGTGAAGAACGACTCCAGCTCGGGCACGTTGGAGTGCGCCCACGCGTCGAGGAACAGCCCGATCGAGAACCAGGTGCCCAGCAGCACGGTGACCAGGTCCGTGCGGTAGTCCGCCCGCGGCCGGCGGCTCGTCGCCAGGTCTTCCCTCTCCCGCCCCGTTTTCATGGGGTCGAGCCTGGCGGTCGGGCCGGGCGCGCCGGAATCGTGCCACCACTACCGCGTGGTGCGGTTAACCGCACCTCCTCAGGCGTTGAGGTAGCGCAGGACGGCGAGCACGCGGCGGTGGTCGTGCGGGCTGGCGGACAGGTCCAGCTTGGTGAAGATGTTGGTGCAGTGCTTCTCCACGGTCCGCTCGGTGATGAACAGCCGCTGCGCGATGGCCTGGTTGGTGCGCCCCTCGGCCATCAGCGCGAGCACCGCCCGCTCCCGCTCGGTCAGCCGGTCGTCGCTGTCGTCGCGCCGCCGCACCAGCAGCCGGCTCACCACGTCCGGGTCGAACGCCGAGCCGCCCGCGCCGACGCGCCGGACCGCGCCGGTGAACTCGGCCAGGTCGGACACGCGGTCCTTGAGCAGGTAGCCGACGCCGTCGGCGCCCGCGTCCAGCAGCTCGGCCGCGTAGCTGACCCGCACGTACTGCGAGAGCACGAGCACGCCCGTGGCCGGGTACTGCCGGCGCAACGCCACCGCCGCCCGCAGCCCCTCGTCGGTGTGCGTGGGCGGCATCCGGATGTCCACGATGGCCACGTCGGGCCGGTGCGCGTCCACCGCGGCCAGCAACGACGGCGCGTCCTCCACCGCCGCCACGACCTCGAACCCGGCCTCGGCGAGCAGCCGCGCCAGCCCCTCGCGCAGCAACGTCGAGTCCTCCGCGATCACGACCCGCACGGCAGCACCACCCGCACGCTCGTGCCCGTCCGCGCCGCGCTGACCACCCGCATCGTGCCCCCGTTCGCCTCCACCCGCTCGCTCAGGCCGCGCAGCCCCGAGCCGTGCGCCGGGTCCGCTCCCCCGCGCCCGTCGTCGTCCACCCGCACGACCAGCCGCCCGCCCCGGCCGGTGATCACGACCTCGGTCCGGGACGCCTCGGCGTGCTTGGTGACGTTCGCCAGCGCCTCGGCCACGACGTAGTACGCGGTCGTCTCCACCAGCGGCGGCACGGTGTCCGGCAGGTCCAGCGTGAGGTCCACCCTCGGCTCGGCCAACGCGGTCAGCTCGCGCACCGCGCCGTGCAGGCCCCGTTCGGCCAACACCGGCGGGTGGATGCCGTGGCACACCGCGCGCAGGTCGTCGATGGTGGCCAGCACGGCCTGCTTGGCCTCGGCGGCGAGCGCCCGCGCGCGGTCGGGCGGCACGGTCTCGGCCAGCCCCAGCGTCATCGCCGCCGACAGCAGCCGCTGCTGGACGCCGTCGTGCAGGTCGCGCTCCAGCCGACGCCGGCCTTGCTCGGCCGCCCGCAGCACCTTCGCGCGCGACTCGGCCAGTTGCCGGACCTTCGCGCGCAGCTCCGCGGTGAGCCGTTCGTTCTCCAGCGCGAGCCCCACCGCGGCGCACGCGGCGTCCACCAGTTCCAGGTCCAGCACCGGGTCGTGCAGCAGCACGGCGACCGGCACACCACCCCGGTCGACCCTGGTGTGCACCGAGTCCAGCGCCACCGGCCGGCCGTCCACGTCCACGTACCGCTCCTGCTCGGCCACCCAGTAGGCCACCCGCAGTCCCGGGTCGTGCAGCGTGGCGGCCAGCGCCTCCTGCACGCCGGCGTGCCTGCTGTCGCCGCTGAGCCGCACCACCAGGTCGGCCACCTCGCCGCGGTCCATCCGGCGGCGCAGCAACCCGGCCAGGTAGGCGAACGGGATGCCGCTCAACGCCAGCATCAACACCACCAGCGGCGGTTGCAGGCCCGCGCGTTCCACCGGTTCCCACACCACGAACACGACGATCGCCACCGCCGCCGCGCCGACCATCGCGGTCAGCGTCCGCCGTTGCGCGATGCTGCTGACCCGCCAGCGGTGCAGTTGCAGGCCCAACATCGAGAAACCGATGACGGCGGTCGCCCCGGTCTCGGCGTCGATGGCCGCGGCCGCCCACGGCAGGCGCTCGAACTCGAACGCCACGCCCAGCACCAGGGTCTCGACGTACCCGGCGGCGACGGCCAGCCGCCGGGGCAGGGTGCGCAACCTGCCGGTCGGGAACGCCAGCAGCACGTGCCCCAGCAGGGCCGGCCACGCCTTGCAGACCAGCATGAACAGAAACGACCCGTCGTCGACGGTGTAGTCCAGCAGCCAGCCCACGCCGACGAGCACGAACAGCGGCCCGACGCGGTTGCGCGGCTGCACCCGGCGGCCGATCACACCCGCGATCACGTAGACGGCGCTCACCGCGAACATCGCGGACGGCAGCAGCATGGTCACCAAGGTAGCCGTCGAGCGGGCGTGGCCGGTCCCACTCGCGGCGCGAGCCTCGACCTTGGTGGACGGCGACCGGTGGCAGGGGATCTCCGGCAGCGCCGGGTCGGCGTCACCATCGCGCAGCGCCGGTGCCCGCCTCGTCGCGCAGCGGGTCGCGGTCGTAGGAGCCGACCAACACGCGCGCCGCCGGCAGCCCGCCCAACAACCACCGCATGCGTCATCCGGCGACTGTGGGGCCGTGGACTTCTTCCGTTGGCGCGTGGCCCCGTCCGGGGGTCCGGGCGGGGCCACGCGGTCGGGGTGTCAGCGCCGCGCGCGCGGTGCCAGCTTCACCTCGATGGTGTTGCCCGGACCCGACGTCACACCGCTGATCAGGCCGGTGAGCGGACCGCAGCCGGTCAGCGCGGGCAGCGTGTAGACGCCCGCCAGGGTGCCGCCGGCGAGCGGGTCGAACCCGGGCCTGGACTCCAGCGGGATCGACGCGGGCGTCCTGGTCCGGCAGTCGGGGCTGCTGCTGACCGGGATGCCGAGCACGGTGACGTGCGGCAACTTCACCGTCACGCTCGACGTCGACTTGAGCACGCCGCCCGCCAGCGTGCCGGTGGTCTTGGCGGCCGGCACGAACTGGATCTTCGCCTTGACCGGCACGAAGCCGAACGCCTTGAAGTGGCCGGAGGTCGGGTTGAGGGTCAGGTCGGCCTCGAACGCGCCGGTGGACAGGTCCAGCGCCGCGTCGATGCCGCCGGTGAGCGGGACCGTGCCGTTGGCGGCCTTGATCCTGGTGCTGCCGGACAGGTCGTAGCCGAACCTCACGACCGGCGGGCCCTGGCCCGGCTTGGTGCGGACCTTCACCTCGGCGCTGCGGGCGGACGTGTTGCCCGCCGCATCCTTGGCCACGACGGTGAACGCGTACTCCGTGTCAGGGCTCAGGCCGCTGACGGTGGCCGCGGTGCCGGTGGTGGTGGCGACCGACGTGCCACCGTTGAACACCTCGTAGCCCGTCACGCCCACGTTGTCGGTTGAGACGTCCCACGCCAGCGTGACGCTGTTCTGGGTCTGCGCGGTGGACCGCAGCGCGCTCGGCGCGGTCGGGGCTTGCGTGTCCGGCGCGTCCTCGGTGCGTGCGGTGACGGCGGCACTGGCCGCGGAACGGTTGCCCGCCGCGTCCTTCGCCACCACCGTGAAGCTGTACTCGGTGCCGGCGGTCAGGCCGTCGATCGTGGCGCTGGTGCCCTCGACGCTCACCCCGAGCGTGCCGCCCCGGTAGACGTCGTAACCCGTGACGCCGACGTTGTCGTTCGACGCGGTCCAGCCCAGGGTGACGCTGGACTGCGTGACGCCGGTGACCGCGAGACCGGTCGGCACGGTCGGGCCCTCCGTGTCCGGCGCGGTCTGCGTGCGGGCGGTGACGGCGGCACTGGGCGCGGAACGGTTGCCCGCCGCGTCCTTGGCCACGACGGTGAAGCTGTACTCGGTGTCAGGGGCCAGGCCGTCCACCGTGGCGCTGGTGCCCTCGACACTGACGGCCAAGGTGGTGCCGCGGTAGACGTCGTAGCCGGTGACGCCCACGTTGTCGGTGGACGCGTCCCAGGCCAGGCCGATGCTCGACGCGGACGCGCCGGTCGGGCGCAGGTTGGCCGGGGCGCTCGGACCTTGCGTGTCGGGCGCTTCGATTGTGCGAACGGTGAGCGCGGCGCTCGGGGCCGACTCGTTGCCGGCGGCGTCCCGAGCCCGGACGGTGAACGTGTACTCGGTGTTCGGGCTCAGCCCGTCCACGGTGGCGCTCGTGCCAGTGGTGGTGGCGACCGACGTCGTGCCGTTGAACACCTCGTAGCCCGTGACGCCGACGTTGTCGCCGGCGGCCGACCACTCCAGGCTCACGCTGGTCGGCGTCACGCCGGTGGAGGCGAGGTTGCCCGGCGCGGTCGGGGCCTGGGTGTCGGGCGCGGGCTTGGTGCGGGCCGTGACCGGGGTGCCGGCGGACGAGCGGTTGCCCGCCGCGTCCTTGGCCACGACGGTGAAGCTGTACTCGGTGTCAGGGGCCAGGCCGTCCACCGTGGCGCTGGTGCCCTCGACACTGACGGCCAAGGTGGTGCCGCGGTAGACGTCGTAGCCGGTGACGCCGACGTTGTCGGTGGCCGCGGCCCACGTGAGGGCGACGCTGGTCTGCGTGGTCTCGCCGACGGTCAGGCCGGCCGGGGTGGAGGGCGCTTCGGTGTCCGCCGCCGGGGTGACGGTGAACGTGTGCAGCACGGTCCGCTGGGCCGGGTCGACCGGCGTGCAGTCCGCGACGAACGTGCCCAGGCCGGTGTCGGTGCCGTCGGCCCGCTTCGGCGTCATGGTGAGCACGAGGTCGTGCACGGACAGCGTCGCCGTGCCCGGCTGGTCGAACCGCAGCGCGGGCGCGGTGCCGGCGGCGTTGATGACGAGGTCGCCGCTCGCCGGGATCGGCTGGTTCGGCACGGTCGTCGGCACGGCCACGGCCTGGTGGCCGCCCGGCGAGGTCACCAGCGAGGTGGCGACCGCCGTGCCCTGGATGGTCTCCGCGCCGACCAGGCGCAGGCCCTGCGTCGCGGTGGGCCCGGCGTTGGACACCGCCCTGATGCCGATCTGCGGCGTGAACTCGCCGACGCCGATCCGGGCGGGCAGGGCCGTGTCGATGTCCACGGTGACGTTCTGGTTGCCGATCAACGGGAACGGGCAGGTGTAGGTCTGGCGCAGCGGTGGCGTGCCGCCGGTGCCCGCCGGGGTCTCGGGCGTGACGGCCGCGCCGGTGACGGCGTAGGTCTGCAACACGGTGTCCTGGCCGGGTTCCGGCGTGCAGTCGGCCACGAACGTACCCAGGTCGGTCGGCGTGCCGTCGGCCCGCAGCGGGGTCATCTCCAGCACCAGGTCGGTCACCTCGACCGTGGCCGTGCCGGGCTGGTCGAAGCGCAGGCCGGGCGCGGAACCGACGGCGTTGAGCACCAGGTCGTTGCCCACGGCCGGGATCGGCTGGTTCGGCACGTCGGTGGCGACCTGCACGGTGAGCGCGCCCTGGGTGCCGGGCGCGGTGACCTTCGAGGTCGCGCGGGCGGTGCCGCGGATCGTCTCGGCGCCGACCAGGCGCAGGCCCTGGGTCGCCGTCGGGCCCGCGTTGGACACCGCGGTGATGTCGAGCTTCGGCGTGAACGTGCCGGCGGCGACCGAGCCGGGCTGCGTGGTCTTGATGGTCACGGCGACGTTCTGGTCGCCGATCAGGGGGAACGGGCACGTGTAGGTCTGGGTGAGGTCGCCTTGCGCGGCCGAACCGGTGCCCACGCCGATCGCGAGGCCCGCGACGACCATGGCGGCGGTGGCCGCCGCGCCGAGCCTGGTCAGCCCGCGGGCTGGTCTTCTGTGTCTCACGGGAACGTCCTCCCTGACGTCGGGCGCACACCGGCGGATGAAGGACGGGAATTGGTTCGCAGGCGTGCCGCTCGCCGAAATTAACCACGGCGCAACACTTGCGCAAGACTGCCGGATACCCATTTCCGAACGGCCGCGAAAATTGTCACCTTCGGACAATTACCTGGCCTGCGACCTGCGCAAACGAGACAGTCGGCGACTCTTGAACACATTTGGCACCGGGACGAGGATTTCCGGGACGACTTTTGGCACGGAGATGACAAACCGCGCGCCGAGTGCTCGGCGCGCGGTCGTCGGGTGGTGCGGGGTTTTTCAGAAGGTGAGGCGCCAGGCGTCCACGTAGCCGGTGTCCTGGCTGTAGACGTCCTGCACCTTGAGCCGCCACGTGCCGTTGGCGACCTCGGAGGAGGCGTTCACCGTGTAGGTGGTGACCACGTTGGGCGTGCTGGAGCTGCTGGAGCTCTTCAACCGGTAGGTGGAGCCGTCCGGCGCGACCAGGTCGATCACCAGGTCACCGCTGTAGCTGTGCTTGATGTCCACGCCGACCTTCAGGGTGGACGGCGCGTTGCCCGTGACGCCGGTGACGGTGACGTTGCTGTAGACGGCCACGCCCGCGTCGGGGATGGCCACGTCGTCCAGGTTCTCGAACACCTTGCCGGGCGGCTGCGGCGTGCCGCCGAGGTTGGCCGCCGCCTGGTTGATGGCCGCCGCGAACGTGCTCACCTCGGTGTAGACGCCGGGGTTGTCCGGCCGCGCGCACCCGTTGCCGTGGCTGACGATGCCGACCTGGACCCACGCGCCGTTGTTGTCGCGGCGGAACATCGGCCCGCCCGAGTCGCCCTGGCAGGTGTCCACGCCACCCGCGAGCTTGCCCGCGCACAGCTCGGCGGCCGGGATCAGGTCGGCGTAGTACGGGTCGGAGTTCTTGCACGTGGTGTCGTCGATGTAGTCGACGTTCGCCTTGAGCAGGTAGCGCGACTGGCCGCCGCCCTCCCGCGTGGCACCCCAACCGGCCACGGTGAACACGCCGGTGTTGTAGGCGGCCGTGGTGGCGATGGGCAGCAGGGCCGCGCCGGTGATCGGGCTGCCGAGCTTGATGATCGCCCAGTCGCCGCCGGTGGCCGTGTCATAGGTGGGTGAGCGGTGCACGTAGGTGGACGTGCGGGTGACGCGGGAGGTGTCCTGGAGGTCCACCACGCCGTAGGTGGCGGTGATGGAGGTGTTGTTGCCGGTGCGGCTGACGCAGTGCGCCGCCGTCAGCACGAGCTGCTCGGTCAGCATCGCGCCGCCGCAGCCCATGGACAGGCGGACCATCCAGGGGAACTCGCCCTTGGCGGCTTGGGTGCCGCCGACGACCATGGGCGTCGGGGTGCCCGCGTCCGGCGGCGGGGGAGCGGCGGTGGCGTGGCCGGCGAACGCGGCCAGGACGGCGACGATGCCCGTCCCCAGGGCAAGCGTCCTTCTCAGGGTGTCGCGCACGGTTGATCCTTCCCGCGCCCGGCCGGGATCGTGCTCGCAGGGTGGCCGGACGTCGAGATCGCAGGGAACTATCCAGCCGGCCCCTCTGCCGGCGACTCATCGTCCGTGGCGGACGATCTGCTCACAATCCGTCGATCGACGGGACTTCTTCCGGCCGCCCGCGAGCGCGGCGGAGACCTTCGACTTGACTCCGAGGGGTGTGAGTGGTGGATTACACTCATGCCCGCCGCATCACGCGAACGCCGACTGTCGACCGCCGAGGAACGCCGCGAGACGGTCCTGCGCACCGCTCTGGGCGCGTTCGCCGCGCGCGGCTACTACGGCACCACCACCGGCGAGGTCGCGAAGTCGGCCGGGATCTCGCAGGCCTACGTCTACCGGCTGTTCCCGGACAAGGAGGCACTGTTCCTCGCCGTGGTCGAGCACTGCTTCGCACGGATCAGGGAAAGCCTGGCCGACGGGGTCGCCGCGGCCAGGGGCAGCACGCCGGAGGCGGTCCTGGGCGCGATGGGTGAGGCTTACGCGCGCCTGATCGCGGAGGAGAACACGCTGCTGTTGGTCCAGATGCACGCCCAGTGCGCGGCGATCTCGGAACCGGCCGTGCGGGAGGTCGTGCAACGGGGGTACGCGCGGACGGTCGAGTACGTGCGCGGCGTGTCCGGTGGTGGCGAGGAGCAGGTGCAGGAGTTCTTCGCCAGGGGCATGTTGTGCCACTTGGTGATGGCGGTGAACGCGGATGACGTCGACGCGCCGTGGGCGAAGACCCTGTCCCGGGGCATCCGCCACTACTGACTGACCAACCAGTCACCTCCACCGCAACCCTTCACGGTGATCCTCGGCCCAGGCCGTGGTGTGACCACAATGGACACGATCTGAACGCGCCGGTGATCTGCCTGGCACACCTGACCTCCCGGCTCGGTGCGGAGATCACCCCAATGGGTTACCTCGCCTCGGAAACTTTCACCGCACCATTGACGTTGCCGGGAGAGAAGGAGGCGGCAAGGGGCACGGTGGGCGGCCTGGGTGGGAACCCGATCGCGAGCCAACCCACCGAAGGACACCAGCCCTGGGGACGCCAGCCTCGAGGACACGAGCCCTGGGGCGCGCAGGGATCCGGGCACGGGTGCGCCGATCGCCGCACGCAGGACGCCGGCCGTGAACGTGAGCGGCCCGCCTCCCCCGCGTGCGGGAGGAGGCGGGCCGGACCGGATCCGCACGCGGACCGGGGTGAGCCGGAGCCGCGTGCGTCCGGCGTGGTGAACCCAGCCGGCGTGAACTCAGCCGTTCGGCGTGGTGATCACCGAGAACTTCGAGCGCAGGCTCGCGTACTGGGTGTGGATGTCGGTCAGGATCGTGTCGATCGGCACGTAGTTGTTCAGCTCGCCGGCCGCGCACGCGCCGGAGCGGGACTGCTGGTTGCCCTCCAGGATGCCCAGCGCGGTGTGGTCGACCTGGCTGAAGAGCGGACCGCCGCTGTCGCCCCGGCGGGCGCACAGGTCGGTGTTGATGCCCACGTCGGTGGACAGCACGCGGCCGCACCGCGTGCCCGCCCGGTAGCCCTTGCCCGCGCCGCTGTCGACCGCGCCCGAGTCGTCGATCGCGTTGGACGCCGAGCCCGTCGCGCACACCACCCAGCCGGCCTTGACCTCGGCCAGGCCGTGGGTGCCGGTGATGTACTCGTCGACCGACTTCTCCTGCTCGCCGCACGGGGTGTCGATGTTGCTGTCCATGCCGCCGTTCCAGCAGTACTTGAGCACCCGGTTGCGGCCCGTGTGGTTCTCCAGCCACGTCTGCCGCGTCGGGGTGTCGACGTACAGCACGGCCGCGTAGTCGTACGGGTACGAGTTCCGCTCGATGCCGTGCTGCTGGAGCACCGGGACGCCGTTGTGCCGCGTCGGCGTGTTGTTGGTCTTGGTCGCCATGCAGTGGCCCGCGGTGAGGACCCACGCCTTGCCCGGGTGGCCGCCGCCGGTGGAGCGCAGGTTGAAGCCGGCCGTGCAGCCGCCCCACGTCTCGTCGTCGCGCTTCATGTCCAGCCGCAGCCCGCCGCGCATGGGGCCGTAGCCGGCGCACGCCAGCGGGTGGCAGTAGCCCCGGTCGGGGTAGGTGGCCGCCAGCGGGTTCGGCTTGGGCAGGACCTTCGCCCGCACGGCCACCTTCGGCTCCTCCGACACGGCACGGCGGGCGGCGTCGGCTTCCCGCGCCACGGCTTCCCGCGCCACGGACTCCCCCGCAGCGGCGACGTCGGCCGACGCGGCCCCGACCGGCGCGGACTTCTCCCGCGCCACCCAAGCGCGTTCCCACAGCACCACTTCGTTGGCCCGCTCGTCGACCGCGGGCAGGTACACCGCGTCCGGCCCGGCGCCGACCTTGGCGGCGATCCGGTCCTTGGCGGCGTTCAGGTCGGCCAACGAGTGCCGCACGGCCTGCGTGCGCACGCGCGACCGGTCGGGCAGGTCCTCCAAGTGCCGCCGCGCGGCGGCCGGGTCGGTCATGGCGACCACCAGCTCGCCGGAGGTCTGGTCGAGCCACATGCCGCCGTACTCGGCCGCGTTCTCGGTGCGCAGCACGCGGTCCAGGCGTGCGGACTCGTCCTGCAGTGCGAGCCGGCGCAGCGCCTCCCGTTCGCTCACGCCGTAGCTGTCGACGAGGTACCTCACGGACTCCGCGACCGCCGCCGGGTTCAGCGCGGTGCGGGTCGACGGCGCGGCGGTGGCTCCCCCGGACGCGCTCAGCACGGTCGCCGTGACGACCACTGAGGCGAACAGGGCCCCCAAGCCCCTTGCTCTGCCCACGGACATCTCCTTGCTCGGTGGATGGGAAACATGAGCATTCAACCCGATGTGGACGATCAACCGGGCGAAAACTCCGCCGCGCGAAGGACACCCCCGCGCGGTGGCTTCAGGTCCTCACGCGTCGAGGAACGGGATCATCTGCTCCTCCTCGTACGCCAGGTGCGCCTCCAGCTCGTCGATCAACCCGTCCACGTCCGCGCGCAACGTCGCCGCGTCACCGCGTTCGACGGTCCGCTGGAGCCGCGCCAGCAGCTCGGCGATGCGCTCGTGCTCCTCGCCGAGCCGGTCGAGCGTCGGCGCGAGTTCCGGGAACCGGTCGCGCAGCATCGGGAACGTGCCGGTGTCCTCGGCCGTGTGGTGGAACCTCAGTCCCTGGCACGCGGTCAGGCAGTTGACCTTGAGCTGCGCGCCGAGCGTCGGCCGGGACGAGGCGACCTCGCGGCGGATGGTGGCCAGCTCTCGGCGGAACGCGTCGTGCACGAGCTTGAGCGCAGCGCCCCAGCTGGAGGCGTTCGGCGGGCCACCGGAGACCTGGGTCAGCGCGATCACGGGGATCCGCCGTGACGTCTTGGCCTGGTACTCGGCCCAGCCGGGTTCGGCTTCGACCGCCCGCGCCCACAGCGCCTCGCGTTCCTCCCCGTCGAGCACGGTGGCCTTGGCCTCGTAGGTGAACACGCCGTCCTCGACCTGGACGACGGGGTTGGCCACGAGGTTGTGGAACCAGTCGGGGTGGCGGGGCGAGCCGCCGGCGGACGCGATGACCACGATCCGGTCGCCGTCGGGCAGGTAGCCGACGGGGTTGGTGTGCCGGGCGCCGGTCCGGGCGCCGGTGGTGGTCAGCAGGATGAGCCTGCCTCCTTCGAAGGGGCCGCCGACGCGTCCGGCGTTGGCGCGGAACTCGTCGATCACGTGCTGGTTGAAATCCATCTGGGGTGTGACTCCTGATTTTGGGCATGACCGGATCACCACGGGTGAAATGCGCCGTGGTTTTCGGTGAAGGTTTTGTGGAGGCGCGCGGGCACAGCGGTGCCACGCGGGTGCGCTGAAGGTGAGAACAGCGGGCACATCGCGCACAGGTGCGCGGAAAACCCGGGAAATGCCTGCGTGCGGCGGGCCCCTGGCCCACCCGGCGGTCAAACCTTGGCCGGGTGACTCTCTCGCTCGTGGCCCATGGCCGACCCGGCAGTCACGTGGCGGAGCCTAACCCGCGAATGCGCATTCGGGCAACCTCGAACACCGGGATCGGTGCCGCTTCTTCTTTTCCCGTGGCACGGCCGTCCCGCCCGGCGGGACGGCGGTGCCGGCTCCGTTGTGGCGCACCGGAAACCGGCGGGCTCGGTGCGAAGCCGCGGACCGCCGCCCCGTGACGCGTCAGGCGCGCATGACCGTGGAGATCGGGATGCGCGCCGCCCGCAACGCTGGGACGAGGCCGCCGAGGACGCCGGCCACCAGGCCCGCGATCACCCCGGCGACGCCCGCCTGCCACGGGAACGCGGTGCCCTCCAGCGCCGGGAACCGCGAGCCGAACACCGTCATGGCCAGTTGCAACCCGACCACGCCCGCGCCGATCGCCAACGCCGCCGTGAGCAGACCGGTCAACAGCGTCTCGGCCAGCACGATGCCCGCCAGCAGCAGCCGGGGCGTGCCGACGGCCCGGCGCAGCGCGAACTCCTCGATGCGCTCGCCGACCGTGGCCAGGCCGACGTTGAGGATCCCGGCCACGCCGATCAGCAGCACGAGCGCGGCCATGCCCAGGAAGATCCAGCGCATGAGCGCCAGCTCGGTGGACATCCGCTTCAACGTCTCCACGGTGTTGACGTGGATCTGCTCCTCGGGCGTGCCCGCGGCGACCAGCCTGGCCCGCAGGACGTGTTCGACCTCGACCGCGGTCGGCGTCATGAGCACCTGGAGGCCGCCGCCGGAGCTGCTGTCGCCCAGTTCCGCCACCGGCATCCAGTTCATCAGCTCGTCGGCGCGCACGTAGGCGGCGGGCTGGTAGCCGCCGTCGTCCACCACGCCGATGATCTGCGGTGTCGGGTTGGCCGTGGCGCCGTCGACCCTCATCTCCGCCGGCACGTGGTAGCGCGTGAACGCCTTCGCGGCCTGTTCGTTGAGCACGAGCCGGGGCGCGAGCGACGGCTCGCCGCCGAAGTCCAGCCACCGGCCCTGCGACGGGCGGAACGGCCGGAACTGGCGGACGTCCCCGGTGAGCCCGACGAGCTGGAGCTCCACCGCCTGTCCGGAGGGCGCGCCGCTGTTGGCGTCCTGGACGGGGTAGCAGCCGCTCTGGTCGCACGTCATGCGCGGGCCCGTGTAGTCGCCCACCTGGTCGATGGGCCCGCCGCCCTCGTTGATCGGCTTCACGCCGGGTTCGCCGATGATCGCCCGCGAGGTGGTCATGGCCACCGCGTCGGTGCGGCCCTCCAGCACCTCCAGCGCCACGGGCACCGCCTGGCCCTCCGGCGGCACGTACATCTGCCGGGTGCCGTCCTTGCCCTGGTACAGCTCGACGTCGGCGAGCATGGCCCGGTTCGCGATCTCCGCCCCCGCCTGCACCACGACCACGGCGAGCACGCCGAGGAAGAGGCTGACCATGGACAGGAACGTGCGCAGCTTGCGGGCCCGGATGCCCTGGCCGCCGATGATCAGCGACGCCCGGAGCCTGCCCGACAGCCTGATCACGCGATCACCCGCTGCCCGGCCGGGCGCAGCAGGCCGTCGGACAGGTGCAGCACCCGGCCCATCTTCGCCGCGTGGTCGTGGTCGTGGGTGACCAGCACGAGGCCGCAGCCGACCTCGGTGGCCTGGCGCAGCACCTCGACGACCAGGTTGCCGGTCTCGGTGTCCAGCGCGCCGGTCGGCTCGTCGGCCAGCAGGATGCGCGGCTCGCGCACCAGGGCGCGGGCGATCGCGACGCGTTGCTGCTCGCCGCCGGACAGGCGGGGCGGCTTGTGCTTGGCCAGGTGGCCGATGCCGACGCGGTCCAACGCCGCCAGCACCTTCGCCTTGCGCTTGCGGCGCGGCAGCCAGCCCTGTCCGTTGACCAGCGCCATGGCCACGTTCTGCGCGGCGGTGAGGTGCTTGAGCAGGAAGAAGCGCTGGAACACGAAGCCGAACTCGGCGCTGCGCAACGCGGCGGCCTTGCGCTCGGGGATCCGGGTGATGTCGCGGCCACCCAACAGGTACTGGCCGCCGTCGGGCCGGTCGAACAGGCCGATCAGGCTGAGCAGCGTGCTCTTGCCGGAGCCGGAGCGGCCGAGGATGGCGACGCTGTCGCCCGCGCGCACGGTCAGGTCGACGCCCGCGAGGATGGTGCGCGGCTCGTCCTGGCCCTTGAGGGTCTTGGTGACGCCGGTGAGGTGGATCAACGGCGGTGGCGGCACGAGCAGGGGTGTGGTGGTCACTTGCCCGTCCCCGGCTCGGCCTGGCCCGCGACCTCGCCCGGCGGCAGGTTCGGGCCCGGGACGGCGAGCGTCTCGTCCCCGGTCAGGCCGGACTTGATCTCCACCACCTTGCCGTCGGTGAGGCCGAGCACGACGTCGGTGGTCTGCTTGGCGCCGTCGGCGCCGACCACGTCGACCTTGCCCTTGCCCTGGCCGCCCGCGACCGCTTCGACCGGCACGACCAGCGCGTCCCGCACGGACGCGGTGACCAGTTCGAGGGTGGCGGCGGCGCCGTTGACCATCTTGACGTCGGCGGGCGCGGTGCACACCAGGCGCAGTCCGGTGGGTTCGGAGGAGGTGTCGGGTGGCTGCCGGTCGCCGGGCGGCGCGGGCGTCTTCGCGCCGGTGGCGTCGGTGTCGGGTTCGGGGTCCCGCGCGGGCGGCGGCGCGGGGACGGTGCCCTGGGGCAGGGCGGCGATCGTGCCGAGCAGGGCGCACGGGAACGGGCCGGGGCCGTTCTTGATCTGCGCTTGCACGGTGCCCTGCGCGGCGTCGGAGATCTGGTACGCCTGCTCGCCGCTGACCTCCGCGACGATGCCGTAGCCCGCGTGCTTGGCCGACGCGATCGGCATGCCCGCGGTGACCTTGGCGCGGTCGTCGACGAGGCGTCCGCCGAACGTCGCCCCGGCGGGCACGTCGACGTTGGTGGGCTTGCCGTCGGCCCAGACCGTGGCGACGCGGGTGGGCTTGGTCGGCGTGCCCGTCGGGTCCGCGACGGTCCAGTAGCGCACCTCGCCCGCGACCGGCGCGACGATGCCGAACAGCGGGTTCATCGTGACCTTGCCGGTCAGGCTGACCTTGTTGGTCAGGTCCTGCCTGGTCGGTTTGGCCGTGGTCTGCACGGTGCCGCGCGGCGCCAGCTCGGGGTCGAGCGGCTCGGCTCCGGTCGACGTGCACGCGGCCGCGGCGAGCACCACCGCGACCAGTCCGCACACGCGGACGAGGGCGTTCTCGGACACCGGTCCCCCCAAAGCGATTCCCCTATCCGATTTCGCTGATCCACCCCTATGACGCCGCCGGGGTGATCAAGGTTGCGCGGAAACCGGAAACCGCTCCCACCCGCGGTCGGGTGGGAGCGGTTTCCGGTGGTCAGGGGCTTTTATGCCACGGCGTGCAGGTTGCCGTCGGCCCCGGCCAGGCACTGGGCCGAGCCCGCGCCGCCGGTGACGAACTCGGTGACGCAGCGGCCGAGCTGGCCGTGGCCGTCGGCGTTCGGGTGGAACGACTGCTGGGCCAGGTGCAGGCCGATGGCGTCCAGGCCGCCGGTCACCAGCGCGTACGGGTCGACGGTCAGCCGGCGCTGCCACTCGCCCGCGGAGCTCTCGCCCTTGCTGCACGCCTCGCGGTTCTCCGTGGCGCGGGAGAAGTCGAGGAACTTCACGCCCGCCCGGGTCGCCACGCCGCGCAGCGCCTCGGACAACTGCGGCACGGCGACCGTGCGGCCGTAGGCGGCGTCGGCCAGGCGCAGCGGGCAGCCCTGCGGGCCGTGCAGGTAGCGGTCCATCTTCTCGGTCACCGGTGAGGCGTACGAGGTGAGGACCAGGTTGTAGGCGGAGGCGGCGTAGCCGGCCTGGGCCATCGCGGAGCGGACGTCGCGCAGCGCGTTCTCGACCTTGGGCGCCATGGCGGCCAGCCTGCCGGGCCACTCGCGCTCCAGCTTCGAGCGGCAGCTCGCGCCGAACGGGTTCACCCACGCGGCGACGCAGTCGACCATCGTGTCGGCGAACCGGACGTCGTCGTTCGCGCCGACCTGCACCAGGACCGTCGTGACGCGGTACTGGCGGGCGATGTCGATCAGCCGGCGCGCCTGGGAGCCCTCGGTGTAGTGCACGGTGTCGGCCAGCGACACGTTCGCCGAGTCCGCGCCCGAGCAGGCCAGGTTGAAGGTGCGGTCGGCCAGCTGGGTGCGGTGCACCATGGCCTGGGTGGAGCGGTGGCACCAGTTGCCGTTCTCGCCCGCGGTGCCCGGTTCGTAGGAGCCGGCGCCCTCGCCGGACATCGCGCTGTCGCCCAGGGACACGACGGCGGTGGGCCGGTCGTCCACGGCACTGGCCGTGATGGGGATCGCGAAGAAGGTGGAGCCGGTGAGCAAGAGCGCGCCGACCACGGCGCCGACCTGTTTCCGCGACACCGCAGACCTCCAAGGGTTCGCCGTCGACCGGACGTGATCCGACCGTAGGGTGCGCGTAACGCGCCGACAACGTCCGATCGGCTGCTTTGCCCGGCCCTTCGGCTGTCCGCACGCGGGGGCGGTCCACAGAGGAGCACGCCGCGGCACCGACAGGCGGTCAGCCCGCCGCCGACGCGGTGGCGGGCTCGGTGTGCACGGTGACGGCGGCCAGGCGGGGCACGGCGCGCTTGAGGTGGTGCTCGACCTCGTGCGCGATGCGGTGGCCCTGCTCGACGCTCAGGCCCGCGTCCACCGCGATCGCCAGCTCGGCGCGCAGCACGTGACCGGTCCACCTCATGCGCACCCGGTCGGCCCGCACCACGCCGTCGACCTGCGCGGCGGCGCGTTCGGCCAGGTCGACCGACGCCGGGTCGACCGCGTCGAGCAGCCGGCCGAAGACCTCGCCCGCCGCGTCGCGCAGCACGAACAGGATGGCGACCGTCATGCCCAGGCCGACGAGCGGGTCGGCGGCGGGGAAGCCCAGGGCCACGCCGATCCCGCCCAGGACCACGGCCAGCGACGTGAAGCCGTCGGTGCGGGCGTGCAGGCCGTCGGCGACCAGCGCGGCCGAGCCGATCTCCCGGCCGACCCGCATCCGGTAGCGGGCGACCAGTTCGTTGCCCAGGAAGCCGACGACGCCGGCCGCCGCCACGATCCACAGGTGCCGCACCGGCTGCGGGTCGAGCAGGCCGCGCACGGACTCGTACCCGGCGTACACCGCGGACGCGGCGATCACCAGCACGATCACGACGCCGGCCAGGTCCTCGGCCCGCCCGAGGCCGTAGGTGAACCGGCGGGACGCGGCACGGCGGCCGAGCACGAACGCGATCGCCAGCGGCACGGAGGTCAGCGCGTCGGCGAAGTTGTGCACGGTGTCGCCCAGCAACGCGACCGAGCCCGTGACCAGCACCAACACCGCCTGCGCGACCGCCGTGGCGAACAGCGCCACGAACGAGACGACCAAGGCGCGCATCCCGCGCTTGCTGCTCTCCAGCGCGGTGTCGACCCGGTCCGCCGATCGATGGCCGTGCCCGTGTCCATGCCCGTGGCCGTGCCCGTGCGACTTCCCCGTCACCGTTCCCCCTCTGCTCGACCCGCGCGTGATGCTGCGAGCATACCTGCGCAGTCACGCAGATACGCAAGCAAGTAGGCTGTCGGCATGCACACCGCGCTGTCGGACTTCGACATGCCCAACGACGAACAGGTGCACCTGGCCGCCGAGTCGTTCCGCCTGCTCGCCGACCCCACCCGGATCAAGGTGCTGTGGGCGCTGCTGCAGGGCGAGTCGTCGGTGGCCTGCCTCGCCGAGCTGGCGGGCGCCGCGCCGACCGCGGTCAGCCAGCACCTGGCGAAGCTGCGCCTCGCGGGTTTGGTGAAGGGCCGCCGCGAGGGCACGTTCGTCTACTACTCCGCGGCCAACGACCACGTGAAGTCCCTGCTGGCGCAAGCACTTTTCCACGCCGACCACGTCGACCGCGGCATCCCGCCCGCCGAGGACGCCGAGCAGGAAGTCGCCCACCACCGCCGGTGACCGCGATTTCACCCTTACGTCGCAACGAATCAGGTATATCAGTGCAGCTCAGAGGGTATCCGAGGCTCCCCCACCCGGTTCGACGAGGAGCAGGATCATGGGCACCTCACCCTGTTGCGACGGGAGGTCGTGATGGCGCAGTCACGGGACCTGATCGACATCCGCAGCGGAGACCTCTTCCACCAACCCGTCCCCTACGGCCTGGTGTACCCGACGTGCACGGCGGACGGCGAAGCGCCGCCCAGCCAACGCGGCCGCACCTGGGAACACCTGACCGCGTCGGGCCGCGTCCTCGAACCGGTATCACGGTGAAGCGCGGCAGCTGTCCCCCAACGGGGCCGTGGGCACTCGCCCGCGGCCCCGTTTCCGTTGTGGCGCAAGGGAAGACCCGGCCGCCTCGCGCGCCGACCGCCTCCGCGCACACCGCGCACGCGGGCACGGCCCGGTCCGGCACGCCGAGCGCGGCGAACCCCTCGGCCGCCCGGCGCCACGACCGCGCCGCCGAACCGTGCCGCCCCAGCGCGCACTCCGCCCGTGCCACCCCGTGGTGCCCACGAGCCCGTTCGTAAGGCCCGCCGAGCCGCCGCGCGTGCTCGAAGTGCCGCAACGCCAACTCCGGCTCGCCGGTCGCCAGGCGCAGCAACCCCAACTGGTGCCGCACCTCCCCCAGCAACGACGGGTCGTCCGCCACGGCCCCGACCGCCAGCGCCGCGTCGAGGTGGTCGCGCGCCTGCCCCGGTGCGCCGCGCGCGAGGCGCACCGATCCCAGCCCGCACAACGCCTCGCCCTCGTGCCGCGGGTCGCCGAGCTCGCGGAACCGCGCCAGGGCGTCCCGGTAGTGCGCGGCGGCACGGTCGAACGCACCCGCTTCCCGGTGCACGTGCCCGAGGTTGAGGGTGGCGGCGGCCACGCCGAACCGGTTGCCCAGCTTCTCGAACACCGTCAACGCACGCTGGGCGTGCTCCAAGGCGCGGGCCACGTCGCCGAGCCTGAGGTGGAAACCGCCGAGCGCGGTGTGCGCGACCGCTTCGCCGAACGCGTCGTCCTGACCGAGCCGCAACGCCAACACCCGCTCGCCCTGCTCGACCGCGTCCCGGTAGCGCCCGGTCTGGTAGTGCGTGATCGCGATGTTGGTCGACGTCCGCGCCGCGCCCGCGTGATCACCCAGCTCCTCCCACAACGCCGACGCCTCTTCGTGCACCTCCACCGCGTCGGCGTGCCGTCGGGCCGTCTGGTGGGCGACGCCCAGGCCGTTGAGCATCACGGCTTGGGCCCGGACGTCACCGAGGGCACGCGCGGAGGCCAAGCCGATCTCATGCGTCACGGTCCACTCGTCCAGCAGGCCGAGGGTGAACCAGTGCCGCCACACCACGTTCGGCAGCCGCCACGCGTGCTCGTGCAGGCCGGACGCGGCGGCGAGGCGGGTGGCCGCGACGAGGTTGCGCCGCTCGTCCTCCAGCCACCGCGCGGCGGTGTCGCGGTCGTCGGCTCCGGTCTCGACCGCGGACACCGCCTCCGCCGCCCGGTCCAGGTACCAGTCGAGCACCCGGACCGCGGCGGCCCGCTCCTCCTCGGGGTCGGCCAGTTCGGCGGCGTACACGCGCAGCAGGTCGTGCAGCCGGTAGCGGTCGAGCCCGACCTCCTCCACCAAGTGGCCGGCGGCCGGCACGGCGAGCTGCCGGTGGACCTCCGACCCGGCCGCCGCGCCGGCGGCCCCGGCGTCGAAGTCCGGTCCGGGCAGGGTGCCGAGCCGCCGGAACAGGCACGCCACGTCCGACGGCAACGCCCGGTAGGACCAGGAGAACACCGGGCGCACGGCCGCGGCCGGGTCGTCCGGCGGCGACAGCAGGTCCATCCGCCTCGTCCCGTCGGCCAGGTGGTCGACCAGCGCGGACAACCGCACCGACGGCCGGCGCAGCGCCCGGTGCGCCGCGACCCGCAACGCCAACGGCAACCCGCCGCACAGCTCTACCAGGCGTGCCGCGGCGGCCGGTTCCGCGTCCACCCGGCGTCCGAGCACACCGCGCAGCAACGCCACCCCGTCCTCGGTCCCCATCGGCACGACCGCGACCGGGTGCGCGCCGTCCCGAGCGGCGAGACCTCCCAGCTCGGCCCGACTGGTCACCACCACCGCGCACCCCGGCGCACCCGGCAGCAACGGTCGCACCTGGTCGGCGGACCGGGCGTTGTCCAGCACGAGCAGGACCCGCCGGTCGGCCAGCAGGGACCGGCACAACGCCGACCGCTCGGCCTCGCCCTCGGGCACGTGGTCGCGGTGCACGCCCAACGACCGCAGGAACTCACCCAACACCGCTCGCGGCGGCACGGGCTCGCCTTCCCCGTGCCCGCCGAGGTCGACGTACAGCCGGCCGTCGGGGAACCGCTCGGCCACGCGGTGCGCCCACCGCAACGCGAGCGCGGTCTTGCCGACACCGGGTGTCCCGACGAGCGCCACCACCACGGGCCCGGCCCCCGCACCCCCGTCGAGCAGGGCGTCCAGCGCCGCCAGGCAGTCCTCCCGCGCCACCAGCTCACCCGCCGGCGGCAACTGGCGGGGTGTCGGCGCACCGGCCGGCGCGTCCGCGTCGTCCAACAACCGCTGGTGCAGGTGACGCAGGTCCGCGCCCGGCTCCACCCCCGCCTGCTCGACCAGCGACCCGCGCAACCGCCGGTAGACCTCCAACGCCTCCACCCGCCGCCCGCACCGGTGCAGGGCCGGCATCAACGCGCCCGCCACGCGTTCCCGCCCGGGGTGCTCGGCGGCCAACGCGGCCAGCTCGCCGACCACGTCGTGATGACGGCCCAGCTCCAGGTCCGCCTCCAGCCGGTCCTCCAAGGCGGCCAGGCGTTCCTCCTCCAACGCCACCACCAGCCGGTTGCGCAGCGGCCCGTCCGCCGTGCCGACCAGCGGCTCGCCACGCCACTCCCCCAGCGCCTGCCCGAGCAACCGCCGCCGCACCGCCACGTCCGCACTGGCCCGCGCCCGCCCCGCGACCTCCCGGAACCGGTGCAGGTCGACGTCATCGGGGTCGATGTCCAGCCGATACCCGCCACCCGCGCCGACCAGCGCCACACCCGGCCCGGCGAGCAGCTTGCGCAACCTCGACACGTACACCTGCACCGTGCCGCGAGCGGTGGCCGGCGGCACGTCCCACAGCGCCTCCGCCAACCGCGCCACCGGCACCACGCGCCCGGCCTGCGCCGCCAACACCGCCAACACGCACCGCAACTGCGGCCCCGGCACGGCCACGGGCCGGGGCCCGTGCACCACCTCGACCGGACCCAGCACCGCCACCCGAACCGCGCCGCCCATGACGGCTGAAACCAACCACCCACCAGGCCCGGAAACAGGCCGTCCGGCTGTCCGGACGTGTCCCGGACAGCCGGACGGTGTCAGACTGTGACTATCTCTTCACCCACGGTGATCTAGCTGGCCGCGAGCAACTCGCGGTCGTCGTGCAGCAGGCGGAGCTGATCCACCCACCCCGCCACCGCGGCGGGCTCGGGTCGAGCCGGCCCACGCAACCTGGCCAACACGAACGGCGGCTCCGAACTGTCGCTCTCCACCGCCACCGACCACCCGCGGGCCTCGTCCCAGAGCAACGCCACGTCACGATCGGGGAACCCGGGCAGGTGACCGTCGAGCGCCAAGTAGGCACCCAACCGGGAGCCGTCGGACTGCACGCAGGAGCACTCCCCGCTGAGCCCGAGCGCCCGCGTCACGTCCGACACGTAGGTCAGCAGCGCACGTACCGCGCTGTCGTCATCGAAGTCCCAGTCCATCACGCACCACCGTCCCCGCCCCCGAAGTACCTGGTCCGTGCCGATCACTCGGCGCGATCCGGGGTAGCCCGAACGTGGCGTTCCGAAACCCGGCCGTTCGGATTACCCGTCAGGGCCTCGGCGTCCGGACCGCGATGGAGGCGATGTCGTCCAGGTACTCGGCCGTGAACCCACCGGCCACGTTCTCGGCCTCGGCGATCACCACGGTCACCCCGTCGACCACGTCCGAGTCGTAGTTGAGCGCCGTGAACGGAACATCCTTGACCTGCACCAACGAGCCCGACAACGGCACGATGTCCCCAGTCCCGTGCACGTCCTCGACCTTCTTGAACCCCCGCGCCTTCTCCCGGTCGTCGAACTCCACCCAAGCCACGAACACCACCGCCGTACCACCCCTGTCATCGGTGACGGTGAAGATCATCCGCTCGAGCGCGACACACGGCACCGCCCTCAACAACTCCTGCACCTGCCCGAACGAGTGCGAAGCGCACTCCGCATCCCCCCGAACCGCTCGATCGACCACCCGAAGCCCCCGCTCCCGCCACATCTCATCGGGCCCCTCAGCACCGGCGAACCCCCCACCGGCAACCGCCACCACCCCAACCAACGCCGCCGCCGCGATCAACCCACCCGACCCCACACCGCCACCTCCACCACCCGGCACCGTCACCACCTGGTACCCGATCCGAAGCTATCTCCCACCTCCCCCGACCACCACCCCACCGACCCTCCACACGGATCCCGAATCTCACCCCCATCGGACCCGCAGCGCACCCACCGAGGCCCGATTTGACATGGCTTCGACCAGCCTGGAGTGCCCGTACGGGCCCCATGTCAAATCGAGCCGGACTTGCCCACCGAGCCGCCCTCAACCCCACCAACCCCCGAGCCAACCCCGAACGCCGCCACCACCGCCGCCATGTCCGCCCCCACCCCTACCCGCTCCGCCGCCACCCGGTACTGCTCGTTCATCACCCGCATCAACCGATCGTCCACCCCCGCCACCCCCATCGCCGCCAAGATCAACTCGCTGTCCTTGACCGCCCCGTCCACCCCGAACGACGGCGAGAACTCGCCGTCGATCATCGCCCGCCCCTTCACCTGCGCGTACGTGCTGTCCACCGGCCCACCCGCGATCACCTCGAGGAACGCGTCCGGGTCCAACCCCAACCCCCGCGTCAACACCACCGCCTGCGCCGTCGCCGCCGTGATCGACAAGACCCACGAGTTGGCCGCCAGCTTCAACCGCTGCCCGTCCCCCGCCCGCTCACCCGCCCACACGGTCCGCAGCGCGATCGCGTCGAACACCGGGGCCACGACCTCCCGCAGCTCGACCGGCCCGGCCGCGAGCACGGTCAGCTTCCCCTGCTCCGCCGGCGCACGAGTCCCGAGCACGGGCGCGTCGACGAACGGCACCCGGTGCGTCGCGGCCAGCTCCGCCAAGTGCTCGACCCCGGCCAACCCGACCGTGCCGCACTGCACCCACACCGCGCCGTCCTCCACCGCCGGCAACGCCTCGGCCATCACCCCGGCGGTCGCTTCGGCGTCGAACAGCATGGTGATCACGAAGTCCGCGCCGACCACCGCGCTCTTCGGGTCGTCGGCGACCACCGCGCCCTCGTCGGCCAGCGGACGCGCCTTGGCCACGCTGCGGTTCCACACGACGACGTCCACCTTGGACCGCAGCAGGCTCCGCGCCATGCCGGCGCCCATCAGACCGGTACCCAACACCACCACGCGCATGGGCCCAACATGGCACCCCGGCCGGAGAACCGCATCACGAAGGCAGCGACGGCAGGTACCCCGGCGCGCGACGCGCGTGCGCGGCCTGCTCGAACGCGGCGGCGAACCGCAGCACGGTCGCGTCCGCCCACCGCCCCGCCATGAACGACACCCCGATCGGCAACGGCCCGGCGAACCCGGCGGGCACGCTCACGTTCGGGTGACCCGACACGGCCGCCGGCGTCGAGGACCCCAGCTCGTAGGCGTCACCGCTGCCGTACTCGGTCCGCCACGCCGGTCCGTTCGTCGGTGCCATGATCACGTCCAGCCGGTGCTCGGCCAGCACCTCGTCGATCGAACGGCGGGCCAGCCCGGTCGCGGTCCGGCGCCGCTCCACGTACTCCGGGTCGGTCACCGGAGGTGCCTTCTCCGCTTCGAGGAACAGCTCCTGCCCGAACTCGCCCAGCTCCACCGGGTCGGCCTCGTTGAACGCGATCAGCTCGGCCAACGACCGCGGCGCACCCGGTCGCGTCTTCAGGTACCGCTCCAGGTCGTGCTTGAACTCCGTGATCAACGCCGGGAACTCGGCGGCCTCCACCTGCTCCTGGTACGGCAGCTCGACCTCGACCACCGTCGCACCGGCGCGCCGCAGCACGTCCACCGCCGACTGCACGACCCGGTCGACCTCGGCGTTGGTCCCCGCTTTGCGCCACACACCGATCCGCTTGCCGTTCAGCGCATTGGGCTTGGTCCCCAGCTCAGACGCGTAGTCCACGCCCTTGCCCTCCAACGCCGACATCAGGATCGCCGCGTCGACCACGTGCCGTGCGATCGGCCCCGCCGTGTCCTGCCGCGACGAAATCGGCACGATGCCGTCCCCGCTGACCCGGCCGAGCGTCGGCTTGAGGCCGACCACCCCGTTCTGCCCGGCGGGGCACACGATCGAGCCGTCGGTCTCCGTGCCGACGGCGACCTGTGCCAACGACGCCGCCACCGCCGCGCCCGAACCGGACGACGAGCCGCACGGGTTGCGGTCCAGGACGTGCGGGTTGTGGGTCTGCCCGCCCACCGCGGACCACCCGGACGTGGAAGCGGTGGAGCGGAAGTTCGCCCACTCCGACAGGTTCGTCTTGCCCAGCACGACCGCGCCCGCGTCACGCAGGCGGCGCACCAGCTCGGCGTCGTCGCGCGGGGGCACGCGCAGAGCACGTGAACCGGCCGTGCTGCCCATGGTCGTGGTGTCGATGTTGTCCTTGAGCAGCACCGGGATGCCGTCCATCGGGCCTTTGGCCCGGGCCTGGCGTCGCCGCCGGTCGCTCTCCGCGGCTTGGGCGAGCGCGTCGGGGTTCACCACGACCACGGAGCGGACCGCGCGGTCGACGACCTCGATGCGACGCAGGTAGGCGCGGGTGAGGTCGACCGAGGTGAGGGTGCCCGCGTCCAGCCGGCGGATCAGCTGCGGGATCGTGGCGGCGTCGAGGTTCTCGACCGGGCGGGTGCGGGCGTGGGCCGGTGGTGCGACGACGAGCACGCACAGCAGGGCGGCGAGCAGGGATCGCAATCGCATGGTGGTACCCCAGTCCCGTGGACCGGTCGCGGTCAACCCGCCGGTTGTCGGTGGTTTGCCTGGTTCCCGGCCTTCGGCACCAGGGTGCCGGCGTGCTCGCCGAGCTACCCGGCCGACTTGTCCTGGTTCACCCGTGCGTGCAGCCGCTCCCGGATCTCGTCCGGCGTGTAGGCGCGGCGCTTGCGCTCCGCGCGGGCGATCACCACCCCGGTCGCCGCGACACCCGCGACACCGGCCAGTCCGAGCAGCTTCCACCAGCGCATCTGCCTAGGCTACCGGGATGGCTGGAACGAAGATCGGTCTGGACGAGGCGGTCGAACTCACTCGAACCGGTGACGTGTGGTTGTTCCGCGGCAACTCGGTGGCCGACCGCGCCATCCGGGTCACCACGAACAGCCCGGTCAACCACGTGGGCATGACCGTGGCGATCGAGGACCTGCCGCCGTTGATGTGGCACGCCGAACTGGGCCGTTCCCTGCCGGACGTGTGGACCGGCACCCACCACCGCGGGGTGCAGTTGCACGACCTGCGTGACGCGGTGCTGGTGTGGGCGCGCAAGTACGGGCAGCGGGCGTGGCTGCGCCAACTCGACCGGCCGACGACGCCGGAGGAGGACGACGCGGTGCTGAAGACGGTCGCACGGCTGAACGGCACGCCGTTCCCGTCGACGGCGAGGTTGGCGACCAGGTGGTTGCGCGGGCGGTTGCCGAACTTGCGGCGGTCGTCGGAGTCGCCGTCGGGGTCGACGTTGGAGACGGCGTACTGCGCGGAGGTGGTGGCGGTGACGTACGAGGCGATGGGGTTGCTGCCGGCGGGGCGGCGGGCCAATTGGTACGACCCGGGGCGGTTCTGGAGTGGGGATGAGTTGGAGTTGGTGGGTGGAGCGCGGTTGGGTGAGGAGATCGGGGTGGAGATCTGAAGGTCGAGATTCAGGGTTGAGGCGGCTCGGTGGTGCAGTCCGGCTCGATTCGACATGGGGCCCGTACGGGCACTCCAGGCAGGCCGAACCCATGTCGAATCGGGCCTTTGCAGTGGGGTGGCGGGTCCGATGTGGGTGTCACTCGGGAGGGGGAATCATGCAACCTTTGACAACCTGAACCGCATTTCTCACGTTAGCCGGATAAAACGGCCGGCCCGGCGGCGAGGAGGCGTGGGCAGGGAGTGGCGGGTTGAGGGCTTGGTGGAAAACAGGAGTGCGTGGGCGGTCGGTTGCCTAGCATTCGGGCGGTGAACAAGCGTTCGAGCGTGGCGTTGGTCGCGGTCCTGTTGGTGGGGTGCACGGCTGAGGCCGAGGTGCCGCAGGGCGTGCCCGAGACCGGGTTGCTGGGCGCGTTGGCGGGTGTGCGGGCCACTGACGAGTCGTCCCTGCTGGTGGAGTACGGCGAGGTGGCGGCCGTGCGGGGGTTGCTGGACCAGGACGCCCGGCGGTTCGCCGGGTTGCGGGGGTACGGGTACTCCGACCTCGCCGGGCACAGCCAGGTGTTGCCGGAGCTGGTGGGGTTCGACCCGGCGCAGGCCACGACGGCGTTGCGGGTGGGGCAGTCGCCGACGTGGGTGGCGGTGGTGCGGATGGATGTCGATGTGGCGGTGGTGGAGGGGAAGGTTCAGGCGCTCGGTGGGCGGAAGGGGGGTTCGGGGGTTTGGACGACCGGGGAGGACGGCGAGATCGACCCGGACGGGCCGTTGGCGCAGGCCGGGATCGTGACCGGGTTCCAGCAGGTGCGGGTGGAGGCGGGGTCGGTGGCGCACTCGACCGGTGCGGAGGCGTTGAAGTGGGTGACCGAGCCGGTCGGGGGTAAGTCGTTGGCCGCCGATCCGATGATCGGTGAGCTGGCGCGCTGCCTCGGCGAGGTGTCGGTGGCGGTGATCAGCAAGCCCAGGAGCGGGTTGCCGGTGGCGGCCGGGGTGCGGGTCGCGGTGGGTGGTGAGGTGACCGAGGTCGTGTGCGTGCCCGACGAGAACCCCAACGCGCTCAAGGATCTGGTGCGCACCAACCTGGAGGGTGCGCCCTGGGTGGAGGTGCTCGCCGGCGCGACGGCCGAGCAGCCCGCGGACCAGACGGGCATGGTGCGGGTGCTCGTGCCGGCCGCGCCGGACGTTCGGGTCGGTCGGGTGTTGGTGGCGTTGCAGCGGGGTGAGTTGCCCGGGTTGTTCGGCTGAGCGGGTCAGTCGAGGCGTTGCGCCACGCGCTCGCGGCGGGCCGCGACGGAGGAGCCGGACTCGCGGCGGGCCATGCGACGCAGGGTGACCGAGGCCAGGGTGAAGCCCACGACGGCCGATGCGCCGAGCGCGAGCACGGTCTCGGTGGGTCGCCACGAGCCGCCGGCCTCGGCCGCCGCCAGTGCGTCCGGCAGCAACGCCGACCGCAGGCCGAGGCCCATCCAGTACAGCGGGAACGCCTGGCCGAGCCACTGGAGCCACCCCGGCAGGGCGGTGATCGGGTAGAACACGCCCGACACCGCGACCAGCGCCATGAGCAGCAGGGTGACGAAGCCGAGGCTCTGGCTGTTGCCGGACACCGCGCCGAGGATCGCCCCGATCGGCAGGACGGCGAGCAGGCCGAGCAGCAGCACCCAGGTCAGCGTCACCCACGTCGACAGGCGGCCCGGTTGGAGGCCGTCGAACACCAGCATCGCGGGCAGCAGGACCAGCAGGACGACGGCGACCGCCATCGCCGCCTTGCCCAGCACCTTGCCGATGACGTAGGCGAGCACGCCGTGGGGTGTCGCCCTGGCCCGCAGCAGGGTGCCGTCCTCGCGGTCCAGGGTGAGGGTCATGGCCAGCCCCACGAGGCCGGTGAAGACGGCGTTCATGGCGAGGATGCCGGGCACGGCCTGCGCGCCCAGCGGGAAGTCGACGCCGGGGGTCGCGCCGTCGCCGAACGCGTACATCACGATGAGCGCCACCACCGGCAGCCACAGCCAGCCCATCAGCTCGCCCGCGTTGGTCATGGTGTGGCGGAACTCGATCCGGCCGCGCCGCAGGCCGGCGCGCACGGCCACCGCGCGGGGGTTCACGCGGCCACCGGCTCGGATTCGCGCACCAGCGCCAGGTACACGTCTTCGAGGCTCGCGCGCCGCACTTCGAGGTCGTCCACCGCCGTGCCGTGCTGGGCGAACAGTTCGCGCACGTACGAGGTGGCGTCGGGGACGGAGTGCACGTGCTCGCGGCCGTGGAGGCGGTAGCGCACCTCGGCCTCGCCGGCGATGCGGTCGGCCAGTTCGGCGGCCGTGCCGTCGGCGACGACGCGGCCCGAGACGAGGATGACGATGCGGTCGGCCAGCTTCTCCGCCTCGGCGAGGTCGTGGGTGGTGAGCAGGACGGCGGTGCCGGGCAGGCGACCCAGCAGCTCGTGGAACTCGCGGCGCGCCTCGGGGTCGAAGCCGACCGTCGGTTCGTCCAGGAACAGCAGGTCGGGGTGCCCGATCAAGCCGACGGCGACGTCGAGCCGTCGCCGCTGCCCGCCGGACAGCGTGCCGACCCTCCGGTCGGCGTGGTCGGTGAGGCCGACGAGGCCGATCAGCTCGTCGGGGTCGAACACCCGCTCGCGGTAGGGCTCGTAGAACAGGGTCAGGTAGGACAGCAGTTCGCGCACGCGCCACCGGCCGTGGTCGCGCCACGACTGGAGCACCACGCCGAGCCGGGCGCGCCAGGGCTCGTCGCCGTGGTCGGGGTCGACGCCGAGCACGCTGACCTGGCCGTCGGACCGCGTGCGGAAGCCTTCGAGGATCTCGATGGTGGTGGTCTTGCCCGCGCCGTTGGGTCCGAGCAACGCCACGACCTCGCCGGGTGCGACGGTGAGGTCCACCCCCTTGAGCACGTCGGTGGAGCCGTAGCGCATGCGCAGGCCCCGCGTGTGCACCACCGACGATCGCCGCTGGTTGTCGCTGGTTTTCATGTCTTCAACCGTATCGTTGAAGTATCTTGTTTAAGGTTGATGAGGGTTCGGGCCGGTTGGCTCCGGAAAACCTTCAAGTCCAGAGTTGAACCCGAAGCGCATCTGGGGGGTGGTCTGGTTGGGGCTTCGTCCGGTTGATCTGGCGCGGGCGGCGGGCATCTCGGCCCAGCAGGTGCGCAACTACCTCGACGCCGGGGTGCTGCCGCCGGCCGAGCGTTCACCGGCGGGGTACCGGGTGTTCGACGAGCGGCATCGGCAGGCGTTGACGACGTACCGGGCGTTGGGGCGCGGCTACGGGTGGGACGCGGCCAAGGCCATCATGCGCGCGTTGCACGGGGGTTCGCCGGACCTGGCGTTGGCGAGGGTGGACGCCGAGCACGCGGCGGCGCACGAGCAGCGGTTGGCGTTGCGGGCGACGGCCGAGGCGTTGGAGGCGGTGGCCGGGCACCCGCCGGACGCGGTGCCGCGGACGGGGTTGCGGGTCGGCGAGCTGGCGGCGCGGTTGGGGGTGCGGCCGTCGGCGTTGCGGGTGTGGGAGTCGGCGGGGTTGCTGCTGCCCAAGCGCGACACCGACGGGCATCGCCGGTTCGGTCCGACCGACGTGCGGGACGCGCGCCTGGTGGCGACGTTGCGGTTGAGCCGCTACCCGCTGCCGACGATCAAGCCGATCATGGACGAGTTCCGCAGCTCGGGTGGCGCGGACGCGTTGCGGGCCGCGATCGCCACCAGGGAGGTGGAGTCGGGGCGGCGGGCGAGGGCGATGGTGGAGGCGGCCGCCGCGCTGCACGGTTACCTGGCGGTGGTCAGCCCGGCCTCGTAGGCGAGGATCGCGGCTTGAACCCGGTTGGTCACGTCGAGGCGGTTCAGGATCGCGCTGACGTGTGCTTTCACCGTGCCTTCGGTGACGGTGAGGCGGCGGGCGATGTCGTGGTTGGACAGGCCCTCCCCCACCAGCGCCAGCACGTCGCGTTCACGTCCGGTGAGGGTGGCGACGCGTCGGCGGGCCTGGTCGTAGCGGGTGAGCCGGCCGTCGCGCAGGTCGGCGACCACGCGCTGGGCGATCTTCGGTGAGAGGTAGGCCGCGCCGTCGGCCGCCGCGCGCACGCCGATCAGGAGCTCCCTCGGGTCGGCGGCTTTGAGCAGGAAGCCGTTGGCGCCGTCGCCGAGGGCCCGGGCCACGTACTCGTCCTCGTCGAACGTCGTCAGCATCACCACCGCGGTCCCGGGCACGGTCTGCCGCAGTTCGGCGGCGGCGGCCAGGCCGTCGAGGCGGGGCATGCGGATGTCGAGCAGCACGACGTCGGGTTGGTGGGTGCGGGCGAGGTCGACGGCCTCGCGCCCGTCGGTGGCCTCGGCGACGACTTCGATGCCGGGGTCGGTGTCGAGGATGGCCTTGACGCCGGCGCGGACCATCGCCTCATCGTCGGCGAGCAGCACGCGGATCACGTCCGGTCCTCCTTCGGCAGTCGCGCGGTGACGGTGAACCGGCCGTCGGTGACGCCGGAGCGCAGGGTGCCGCCGAGCAGTCGGACGCGTTCGGCCAGGCCCGCGAGGCCGCTGCCGTCGCCGTCACCGGCGGGTGGCCGGTCGACGGGGTTGGTCACGGTCACCTGCACGTGGTCGGTCGTGCTCAGCTCCACGGTCACGGGTGCGGCGGGTGCGTGGCGGGCGGCGTTGGTGAGGGCTTCCTGCACGACCCGGTGCACGGCGCGGTCGGTGAGGGGTGGCAGCGGGGTGGTGTCGCCGGTGCGGGTGAGGACGACCGGCAGGCCGGCCCGGGCCGCTCGCGCGACCAGTGCCTCCACGGTCTCGTCGGGCGGGTCGAGGGTGGTGGGTCCTTCCCGCAGCACGCCGACGGTGCGGCGCAGCCGGTCGGTGGCGGTCACGGCCGATTCGCGCAGGCCGGCCGCCGCCTGGCGGGTGGTCTCGGTCTCGGCGGTCAGCTCCAGCGCGCCGGCTCGCAGCGCGATGAGGGCCAGCTCGTGGCCGAGGGAGTCGTGCATGTCGGCCGCGATGCGGGCCCGTTCGCGCAGGCGGGCGCGTTCGGCGACGAGGTCCTGCGCCCGTTCCAACTGCACGATCCGCTCCCGTCCCACGGCGATCAGCTCGGCTTGTTGCCGGCGGAACCGGCCGGCGAGCCAGGGCAGCACGACGCTGAGGCCGAGGCTGGCCAGCGCGCCGACGCCTTCCCAGAGCCGCACGGCGGCGATGACGGCCCCGAGCACCGCCGCCGCCGCGACGACCAGGCCGCCTCGGCGCGCCGGCAGGTGCCGGCCGTGCAGGTAGGCCAGCACGGCCAGCGCCGGGTAGAGCAGCTGCCGCCAGGCCGGCAGCGCGTCGGTGGCCACCCCGTTGGCCAGGCCGGCGACGGCGAGGGCCGCGAGGGCGGTGCCGTTGCGCATGGTGCGGACCCTACCCAGCGCCATCCTCAGTGGACCGTCGTGCGCGAGCGGTGCAGGTGCAGCAGGCGTGCGGTGGCCGTGGCCGTGCCGGCCAGGGCGGTCACGGCGAGGGTGATCGTCAGCGGCACGGCGAAGTAGGTCAGCTGCGCCCAGGTCACGGTGCGCCCGTTCACGAGGATCTCGACCAGGTCGGGGTAGGCGGCCAGCACCGCGGCGGGGACGAGCAGCGGCACGAACCGCAGCGCCACCCGCCACGCCGGCGAGCCCGCGCGACGCCGTGCCCACGTGGGCGAGCGCCGCACGCCGAGCACGCCCAGCCCGCAGGCGGCCAGCGCGATCAGGCCCAGGACCAGCTCGGACGCCTGCCGTCCGCCGCCGACGGGGTCGGGGTCGCGGCCCTGGCTCACCGCGATGAGGCCGTTGAGGATGTCGTAGGTGTCGTCCTGCAACGAAGCGCTGTTGGCCAGCACCGCGAACCCTTGGCCGGTGGCGGGCACGACGGCCTGCACGGCGGTGTAGGTGAACAGGTTGCCGGGGTGCACCAGCCGGTCGACGCCGTCCGGGCCGGTCTCGGGGATCCACCCCATGCCGTACTCGTGCACGGTGGAGGAGGTGTGCATGGTGCGCAGGCCGTCGGGTGACACCAGTTGGGTGCCGTGGCCGGTCTGGCTGATCAGCCACTTGCCCATGTCGGCGGCGGTGGTGATGACGCCGCCACCGCCGCTGAGGAAGCCGGGCAGCTCGGGCCTGCTCCACCAGGACCCGAACACCGAGTTGTAGCCGTCGGCGGGTCGGATCTCGTCGGGGGACACCGTGCTGCGCGCCATGCCCAGCGGCCCGAACACCTCCTGCCGCAGGTACTCGCCGAACGTGCGGCCGCTCGCCACCTCCACCAGTCGTGCCGCGAGGTCGTAGTTGACGTTGCAGTACTCGTAGTGGGTGCCGGGGTCGGCGGCGAGCGCGTCGGTGGACAGCTCGGCGGTGTAGTCGGCCAGGTCGGTGGCGGAGTCGAGCGCGTTGACGTCGATCGTGGTGTCGGAGAAGCCGGAGGTCTGGTTCAGCAGGTGCCGGACGGTCACGGCGGCGTACCGGGGGTCGGCCATGGTGAAGCCGGGCAGTTGGTCGGCCACGGGCTCGTCCAACGCGATCCGGCCGTCCTCCACCAGGGTCATCACGGCCATCGCGGTGAACGACTTGCTCAGCGAGGCGATGCGCATGGGTGTGTCCGCGGTGATGGGAGCGCCCTCGGAGTCCTCGCCGTAGCCGGCGGCGTGGACGACCCGGTCGCCCTCGGTGACGACGACCGACAGGCCGGGCATGCCGGTGTCGTGGAGGGCTCGGGTGAGGTAGTCGTCGATGGAGGTCGGTGCGGCGTGGGCGGTGGGGGCCAGGAGCGTCGCGGTGAGGGCCGCGACCCCGATCAGCGTGGCTTTCATGCAGGTCAACGTAGGAACGGCGGCCCTGCGCGGGCATCAGGCCACGGGCCCGGACCACCCCTGACGAAAGTCATAGGGCACGGGTCGGGTGCCCCGGTTTTTCCACGCGGTGGAACTCGGCGCCGGCGATCACGGTCGTCCCGCCGGTCGGGTGGTCCTCGCGCAGGCCGCGCAGCACGCGGTCGCGGAACGCCTCCCGGTCGGGCGGGTCCAGCGCGTCGTGCAGCCAGCGGTTGCCGTGCGACATCAGCCACGACCAGTGCGCCTCGGGCCCGTCGACCGGGAACGACACCTCGGTGGTGGTCTGGTCGACGTGCCGCAGGCCCGCCCGTTCGGCGCGCTCGGCCCAGGTCACGGGCTCGTGCGGCTCCTCGGGGTCGCGGATGCGGCGGGTGAACTCGGCCACGACCCGGCCGTAGGCCTCCCACCAGCCGCCGTCCGCGCTGGGGCCGGGCACGGAGAACGCGAACACCCCACCCGGCCGCAGCACGCGTCCGATCTCGGCGAACGCCGTGCCGGCGTCCAGGATGTGGACGAGGAAACCGCTGAGCACCACGTCGAACGAGGCGTCGGGCAGGTCGAGCCGGTGCGCGTCGAGCAACCGGGCGTCCACCCCGGGCAGCGCCTCGCGCAACCCGTCCAGCATCGCCGACGACACGTCGCCCGCCACCGCGGAACAGCCGGCGCGCACGAGGGCGGCGGTCACCGCGCCGCGGCCCGCGCCCAGGTCCAGCACCCGTGCGCCCGGGTCGGGCGCGGTCCACTCGACCAGCCGCGCGCCGAACGTGGCGAAGAACGGCACCGACCGGTCGTAGTCGGCGGCCACCCGGTCGAACAGCTCCGCGCCGAGATCCGTCACGGCAGGTGACGCTAGGGCATCGGGTGTCGGGCCGGCTTGAAGGTGGGAGCGCTTCCGGACGACGGGCGGGCACGTCGTCCTCCGTTCACCTCGGACGTTGCGGTTAGGGTCGCGGCATGCCGGGTCAGGTCGAGAGCGAGCTCCTGACCGCCATCGCGCGGTTCGCCGGTCCGGTTCGCGGTGTCGGCGTCACCCTGATCAGCGCGTTCGGCGTGCTGTCCGTGCCGACCGACGCCCTGCCGCTCGGGCTGGGGCTGTTCGGCCTGGTGCTGCTGGGCGCGGTGGCGGACTTCCGGTCGCCGCGGCCGGCGTTCGGGTTGGCGATCGCCCGGGTGGTGGCGCTGTGCGCGGCGCACGAGCAGATCGGCGGCACGGGCCAGTGGACGCTCAACGTGCTCACCACCACCGCGATCACGTTGCAGTGGGAGTGGGCGCCGAAGATCACCGTGCCGACCACGGCCGCGCTGCTGGTCGTGCACGGGACCGCGGTCGGGTGGGACGGCACGACGGTGCTGCGGGTGGTGGTCGAGTGCGTGCTGGCGCGGCTGGCGTTCCGGCTGCTGCGCCGGTCGTCACGGCGGGTGGACGAGCTGCGGACCCGGCGGGCGGCGCTGGAACGGGCCGAGGCGGTGGCGCTGGAGAGGCGGCGGCGGGAGCGCGAGTACCTGGCTCTGCTGCACGACACGGCGTCGGCGACGTTCCTGGTGGTGGCGGTGAACGGGCGTGAGGCCGACCCGGCGGAGGTGGCGGGGTACGCGCGGCGCGACTTGGACCTGCTGACCGGCACGTCGGGCGTGCCGCGGGACAGCGCGGTGGACGTCGGGTCGTCGTTGCGGGCGGTGGTCGAGCGCAGCCCGTTGGCCGTCGAGGCGAGCTGGGACACCGCGCTGGTGCCGGCTTCGGTGGCGTTGGCGCTGGTGCGGGCGGTGCGGGAGGCGTTGACGAACGTGGAGCGGCACGCGGGCACGGGTGCAGCGCGGGTCCGGGTGCGGGCGAACGGGCGCGGGGTCGAGGTGTGGGTGACCGATGCCGGGCGCGGGTTCGACGTGGGCGCGGTGTCGGACCACCGGCGCGGCATCCGGGGGTCGGTGGTCGAGCGGATGGCGGCGGTCGGCGGGAGCGCCGAGGTGACGTCCCGGCCGGGTCGGACGACGGTGCGGCTGGAGTGGCCCCGTGGCTGACCGGGTGCTGGATCGCGTCGGGACCGGTGGCCCGGCGGCTGCGGGACCGGCGGGTCCGCCCTCGGCCCGCCCGGGTCGTCGCGCGGCCGAGGACCGCGCCGAGTCGCCCGGGGACGAGAGCCGCGAGGCCGAGCGGCACGTGTTCGCGAGCCTGCGGTTGATCCTGCTCGGCGTCACGGCCGTCGTGCAGCCGAGCCTGAGCCTCGGGCCGGTGCTCACCCAGGCCGCCCACCCGGCCGCGCGAGTGGCGTTCACGGTGACGGCCCTGGTCACGCTGCTGAGCGCGGTCTGGGTCGTGCGCCGCCGGCCCATCCCCCTGCCCGTCGCGCTGGGCGGCGCGGTGACGGTGCTGGCGGCGTGCGCGGTGGCCACCGGCACGTTGCCGCCGCACGCGCACTTCGGGCCGGCGCACTGGTCGTACGGGCTGATCGGCTGGCACCTGCTGCTGTTGCTGCTGGACCGCGTCCCGCTGCTGCTCGCCGCGCAGGCCGCGCACCTCGTGCTCGGTCTGGCGCAGTGGCTGCTCACGGGTGCGCCGGATCGGGCCGAGATCGGCAACGCGGGCGTGGCCGTGCTCAGCGCGACCAGCTTCCAGCTCGGTGTCCTGGTGATGTCCCGGATCTTGCTGCGCAGCGCGCGCCAGGCCGCCGAGGACGCCGCCGAACGGGAACGCGCCGCGACCCGTGCCGCGCTGGCCGAGCAGTGGGAGCAGGATTTGCGTGCCGGGTTCGCCGGTCAGCTCGGCGTCACCCTGCCGCTGCTGGCCGACCTGGCCGACGGCGTGCTGGACCCGCGTGCCGAGGACACCCGGCGGCGGTGCGCGCTCGCGGCCACCCAGCTGCGCCGGTTGTTCGCCGAGAACGACGACGTGCCGGACCCGTTGGTGCACGAGGTGACGGCGTGCGTGCACGTCGCCGAACGGCGTGGCGTGGCGGTGTCGCTCGCGGTGAGCGGCGCGCCGGTGCCGGTGCCGACCGACGTGCGGCGGGAGCTGACCGGGCCTTTGGCGGAGGCGTTGTCGGCGGCGCGGGAGCGGGCTCGGGTGAGCTTGTTGCGCGGTGAGGACGAGGTGCGGGTGGCGGTGGTCACCGACGCGAGCGGCGAATCGGGCACCGACGCGAGCGGCGAATCGGGCACCGACGCGAGCGGCGAATCGGGCACCGACGCGAGCGGCGAATCAGACACCGACGCGAGCGGCGAATCAGACACCGACGCGAGCGGCGAATCAGACACCGACGCGAGCGGCGAATCAGACACCGACGCGAGCGGCGAATCAGACACCGATGCGGGTGTCCGGGCGGGAACCGCCAAGGGCCGGGTCGAGGTCGAATGCGGCACGTACGGTCGGCACACGCGGATGGAGGTCCGATGGCGGACGAGCTGAGCGCGGTGGTGGTGGACGACCACCCGGCGGTGCGCGCGGGTGTCGCCTACTGGCTGTCCTGCGGCACCCCGCCGGTCAAGGTGGTCGCCTCCGGCGAGGACGTGCGCTCGGCGTGGCTCGGTGAGGGGGCCAAGGCCGACGTGGTGATCCTCGACCTGCACCTGGGCGGGCCCGCGCCGGTGCTCGGCGACCTGCGGCGGCTGGTCGAGGTGGGCAGGCGGGTCGTCGTGTACTCGATGCGCGCCGACGACGACATCGCGTTGCAGTGCCTGGAGCTGGGCGCGCTGTGCTACCTGACGAAGGCGGAGGGCGCGGAGCACCTGGTGCAGGCGACCCGGGCGGCGGCGCAGGGCAGGCCGTACACGCCGCCGTCGCTGGCGGGCGCGTTGGCGGGCGACCGGTCCGACCACCGGCCCGCGTTGTCGGCGCGGGAGGTCGAGGTGCTGGTGGAGTGGTTCCAGTCGGAGTCCAAGGAGTTCGTGGCGCAGCGGCTGGGCATCTCGCTGAGCACGGTGAACTCGCACCTGGAGCGGATCCGGGTCAAGTACGCGTTGATCGGCCGGGAGGCGCCGACGAAGGCCGCGCTGGTGGCGCGCGCGATCCAGGACGGGCTGATCGGCGTGGACGACCTGTAGCCGCCGAAGCGGTCACGGCCGGTCGCGGTGCGATCACGGTACGGTGAGGGCACACCGCCTCCCTCACGTCGTCGTGATCATCGGAGGTAGCCAGCCCATGAGGTCTCTCTTACGCGTCGGCCACGTGCTGACGGCGGTCGCGTGCGCCGCCGGGCTCGCGGTCGTCCCGCCGGCCGGGGCGAGCACGTCGCCGCACTGGTCGCCGCGCCTGGACAACCCGTACGTCGGCGCGCGTCCGTACGTCAACCCCGAGTGGTCCGCGCGGGCCGCCGCCGAACCGGGCGGCGCGGCCGTCGCCGGGCAGCCGACCGGCGTGTGGCTCGACCGGATCGCGTCGATCACGGGCGCGAACGGCAGGATGGGCCTGCGCGCCCACCTGGACGAAGCCGTGCGCCAGGGCGCGAACCTGGTGCAGCTCGCCCTGTGGAACCTGCCCGGCCGCGACTGCGGTTGGCTGACCACCAACGGGGAGCTGGGCTTCGGCGAACTGCCGCGGTACAAGCGGGAGTTCGTCGACCCGATCGCCTCGATCCTGGCCGACCCGCGGTACGCGCGGTTGCGGATCGTCGCGGTGGTGGAGCCCAACTCGCTGCCGTTCCTGGTCACGCACGTGCTGCCGCGCTCGGACGCCACGATGAGCTGCGAGCAGGTGAAGGCGGCCGGTTCCTACACCGAGGGCATCGGGTACGCGCTGGCCAGGCTCGGCGCGCTCCCGAACGTCTACAGCTACCTCGACATCGGCCACCACGGAAGCATCGGCTGGGACGACAACCGCAAGCCGACGCTGGAGCTGCTGGCGAAGGCGGCCCGTTCGGGCGGCAGCAGGCTCGGCGACGTGCACGGCTTCATCACCAACACCGCGAACTACTCGGCGCTGCGCGAGGAGTTCATCGTCAAGACGGTGATCAACGGCCAGCACATCCAGCAGACCAGGTGGGTGGACTGGAACCCGTTCCTCGACGAGCTGTCGTTCGCGGAGTTCTTCCGGGCCGAGGCGGTCGCGGCGGGCTTCGACCCGCGGGTGGGCGTGCTGGTCGACACCTCCCGCAACGGTTGGGGCGGGCCGAACCGGCCGACCGCGCCGGGTGCGGAGACGAACGTGGACGCCTACGTCGAGAGCAGTCGGGTCGACCGCCGGGCGCGGATCTACAACTGGTGCAACCAGACCGGCACGGGCCTGGGTGAACGGCCGGTCGCCGCGCCGAGGCCGAACGTCGACGCTTACGTGTGGATGAAGCCGCCGGGCGAGTCGGACGGCGCGAGCGTCCCGATCCCGATCGGCGAGGAGAACTTCAACCGGATGTGCGACCCGGACTACGACGGCCGGCCGACCTCGACCTACGACCCGACCGGGGCGTGGCGGAACGCGCCGCCGGCCGGGCAGTGGCACTCGGCGCAGTTCCAGGAGCTGCTGCGCAACGCCCACCCACCACTGGCGTGACTCGATTCGTTGCGGATAATCCACTGTTGTCCTGGTAGCTAGACTGGGGCCATGTCCGCCATGGCCCCAGCCCGCACCGAGTCCGACCTGTCGTTCCTCCTCGACCACGCGGG
Source organism: Saccharothrix sp. S26 (assembly GCF_021390395.1). Lineage (GTDB taxonomy): Bacteria > Actinomycetota > Actinomycetes > Mycobacteriales > Pseudonocardiaceae > Actinosynnema. The sequence goes on along the minus strand of NZ_JAJUWT010000010.1, from coordinate 67,701 downwards.
TCACGTGCTGCGCACCCGGATGGCGGCGGCGCTGGCCGAGATCGGCCTGACCGCCCGCATGCACTGCGTGCTCGTCCACGCCTTGCAGGAGGAGCGCACGCAGATCCAGCTGGCCGAGATCGGCGACATGGACAAGACCACGATGGTGGTCACCGTCGACGCGCTGGAGAAGGCCGGCCTGGCCGAGCGCCGCCCGTCCAGCACCGACCGGCGGGCCCGGATCATCGCGGTCACCGAGAAGGGGGCCGAGCTGGCCCACCGGAGCCAGGAGATCGTGGACGGGGTGCACCGCGCCGCCCTGGAGTCGCTGCCCGCCAAGGACCGCGACGCGCTCCTGCACGCGTTGAACCTGCTGGTCACCGGCCACTTGGCCACCCCCGTCACGGCATCGCAGACGGCCCGCCGAGCCCGCGAGACCACCCGGTAGATCCGCAAGAGATTGTCTGTAACGAAACTATCCGCTACGGTTCCTCCTGTCCCCACCGGAACAGGAGAGACCGATGTCGCCCTCGCTCGACACCCCGCTCGACGCACCGCCCGCCCAGCCCCGCGCGAACCGCTGGTCCGCGCTGGTCGTGCTGTCCGCCGCGATGCTGATGACGATCCTCGACGGCAGCATCGTCACCGTCGCCATGCCGGCCATCCAGCGTGACCTGGGCTTCTCCCCCGCCGGGCTGAGCTGGACGGTCAACGCCTACCTGATCGCGTTCGGCGGCCTGCTGCTGCTGGCCGGGCGGCTCGGCGACCTGATCGGCCGCAAGGCGATGTTCCTGGCCGGGAACGCCGTGTTCACCGCCGCGTCGCTGCTGGCGGGCGCGGCGACGAGCCCGGGGCTGCTGATCACGGCCCGGTTCCTCCAGGGCGCGGGCAGCGCGATGGCCTCGGCGGTCGTGCTCGGCATCCTGGTCACGCTGTTCACCGACCCGGCCGAGCGCGCCAAGGCGATCGGGGTGTTCAGCTTCACCGGCGCGGCGGGCGCGTCCATCGGGCAGGTGCTGGGCGGCGTGCTGACCGACGCGTTGAGCTGGCACTGGATCTTCTTCATCAACCTGCCGATCGGCGTGGCCACCGTGCTGCTGGCGATCCGGGTGCTGCCGGCCGACCGGGGCGCGGGCCTGTCCGCCGGCGCGGACGTGCTCGGCGCGGCGCTGGTCACGAGCGGGCTGATGCTCGGCATCTACACCGTCGTCAAGGTCGAGCAGTACGGCTGGACGGCCACGCACACCCTCGGCCTCGGCGCGCTGTCGGTGGCGTTGCTGGCGGCGTTCACCGTGCGGCAGGCCAAGGCGCGGACGCCGTTGATGCCGCTGCGGATCCTGCGCTCGCGCAACGTGGTCGGCGCGAACCTGGTGCAGGTCCTCACCCTGTCGGCGATGTTCGCGTTCCAGATCATCGTCGCGCTCTACATGCAGGAGGTGCTGGCCTACAGCGCCCTGGCCACCGGGCTGGCGATGCTGCCGGCGGCGGTCGCGATCGGCGGCGTGTCACTGTTCGTCTCGGCCAGGCTGAACACGCGGTTCGGCGAACGTGCCGTGCTGCTGGTCGGGCTGGCGCTGCTGGCGGGCGCGATGGTGAAGCTGAGCGTGGTCCCGGTGCAGGCCGACTACGCGACCGACCTGCTGCCCGTGATGCTGCTGATCGCCGGTGGCGGGCTCGTGCTGCCCGCGCTGGCGTCGCTGGGCATGTCCGACGCCCGGCCCGACGACGCCGGCCTGGTGTCCGGCCTGTTCAACGCCACCCAGCAGGTCGGCATGGCGGTGGGCGTGGCCGTGCTGTCCACGTTGGCCGCCGCGCGGACCGGGGAGGAGCTGGCCGCGGGCGTCGCCGAACCGGCCGCCCTGACCGCCGGGTACCGCGTGGCCTTCACCGTCGCCGCCGCGCTGCTCGCGGCCGCGTTCGCGACCAGCCTGGTCGTCCTGCGCAAGCGTTCCGCCTGACACCGGAAGACCTGACACCCGAAGTCCCGGCACCCGAAGAGGAGACCGACATGACCGTCAACCCCGGCCCCGCGCCCCGAGCCCTGGCCGACGGCGAACTGGTGGACCTGCTCGGCGCCCAGCGGTTCGGCGTGCTGGCCACGGTGAAGCGCACCGGCCACCCGCACCTGTCCACCGTGCTGTACCAGTGGGACGCCAAGGAGCGCGTGATCCGCGTGTCCACCACGGCGGACCGGCTGAAGGCCCGCCAGATCCGGGCCGACCCGAAGGTCGCGCTGCACGTGAGCGGCCCGGACGTGTGGTCGTTCGCGGCGGTGGAGGGTGACGCGGAGCTGGTGGAGGTGTCGGACGGGGACGAACCGGACCGCCGGCTGACCATCACGTTCCCCGCCACCCGCCTCTACGGCACGGCGCTGGACCTCGCTCACGACACCTGATCGAGGTCGAGCAGGCAGTGGCTCGCGCCGGAGAACAGGTGCAGGATCCCTCCCCGCCCGGCCATCGTCCAACGGTGGCCGGGCGGCGGCGCCAACCGCCGCTGCCGCCGGACCACGAACCGCCCGTCGCCGGTCAGCTCACCGACCCGGACCAGGTCCTGCTCCTTGCCGTAGCCACCGATCAGCGCGCACCGCGTGCCGTCGACGAGCAAAGCGGTCGGGATCCCCTCCCGGGTGGTCACCCGGTCACCCGGTCGCCGTCGACCCTCACGACGGGGAAGTCGGAGTAGTAACAGGCCCAGGCCGTCTCGCCGGCCACGTTCAGCGAGTAGCAGTCGTCGATCGCGTCGAAGTCGCCGTCCAAGGGGTAGGACCAGGCCCGCTTCAACGCCGGGTCGAACCGGACGAGGCCCGACGTGCCCACGGGGGCGGCGGTGCCCTGCCCGCCCCAGCCGTAGTTGCCGTACACGCCCTCGTCGGAGTAGGCCACCCACGCCTGACCGGTCGGCGTGGTCGCGACGTGGTTGACCCCGTCGCCGAACACGGCGGTGCGGACGACGTCCCCGTCGGGGCCGACCACCTGGGCGTTGTGCTCGGCTCCCTCCGGTCGCCACCGGCACCGCGCGCCCACGACGAGGAACCGGTCGTCCGGCAGCGGCTGGACGACCGGGCGCGCGAGGGCCGGGTCGAGGGTGACCACGACGTCGCGCTCCGGACCGTGCCCGGTCAGGCGAGCCTCCACCGGGCGCTCGGTGCGGGTGGCCGCGAAGCTCGGCCGGCCGGGGCCGCCGTCACGCGCCGGCAACGCCTCACGGCCCGCGGCCGACGACCACAGCGCGACGACCTCGCCACGCGGGCCGACGCCGGTGCTCACCAGGACGTCGCCCTCCGTCGGCGCGGCCAGCTCGGCGTGCGCCTGCGGCTCCACCAGTCGTGAGAACACCGTTCTCCTCGTTCCACTCGGTGTGTCGCGCACGGGTGGTCAGACGTCCGAGCGGTCGATCCACTCGAAGGTCGCGAACAGGTTCGGGCGCGGTGGGACGAAGACCGCCTCGATCAACGCGGTCTCGCGCGCGTCCTGGACCACCCGCGACCACGGCTCGGCGAAGTCGAACCGCCGGTCGAGGCGCTCGTGGCCGTTGCCGAGGACGTCACCGTCGATGATCGCCCACAGGTCGAAGTACAGCACCGCCTGGTCGTGGTCGGCCAGGTCGTCGATGACGTCCGCCAGCCGGTCCGACGGCCACCACTGCCGGTGGCCGAGCGGGGTGCGCAACGACGCCGTCAACGGCGGCAAGACCTGCCGCCGCGCGCCCAGCACGGTCAACGAGCGCCGGACCCAGATCGCTTCGAGCAGGTCCGGCGGACCGCCCTCGGCGCGCAGCCGTTCGCGCGCCGCCAGCAGCGACGGCACCGCCTCTTGGACGCCGAGCTCACCGACCGACCACGTCGACCACGCCCGCACCGTCGGGTCCTCGCTGCGGAGCAGGTCGAGCAGCGCCGGACCTGCGGCGGGGTCGCCGAGGTGGTCGAAGACCTCGATCGCGCACAGTTGGGCGACCGGGTGCAGCGAGCCGACGGCCGCCGCGAGCGGCTCGACCACCTGCGGCCCGATCGACATCAGCGTGAACTTCGCGTCCTCGGACACGTCGGTCGAGTCGTCGTCCAGCAGCCGGATGAGACGGTCGATCTCGGCGGTCATGGTCGCGGAGCCTGCCGTGCCGGGCAGCACGCCCGCCAGCGGTTTCCCGGCCGGCGGGTGGGCGTGTGAGCAGCGGCACGCGGTTCGGGGTCGGGGTGGTCGGCGCCGGCCGGTAAAATAGTTTCGCTGGCTAAGCAATCTACGTCGCGTGGTCACTGTCGACTCGGGACAGCTGACAGGAGCGACGCATGACGGCGACGGTCGAGTCCGCGGTGACTCGTCGCGGCAAGGGCGGCGGGGCGGCCATGTTCGCCCTGGCGCTGGGCGGCTTCGGCATCGGGACGACCGAGTTCGCCACCATGGGCCTGCTGCCGCAGATGGCGGCCACGTTCGACATCTCCATCCCCACCGCGGGCCACGCGATCAGCCTCTACGCGCTCGGCGTGGTGGTCGGCGCGCCGCTGATCGCCGGGCTGGCCGCCAAGCTGCCCCGCAAGGGCCTGCTGATCGGCCTGACGCTGGCCCTGGCCCTGGGCAACGGCCTGTCCGCCATCGCCCCCAACACGGCCCTGCTGATGACCGCCCGGTTCGTGGCCGGGCTGCCGCACGGCGCGTTCTTCGGCATCGCGGCCGTCGTCGCGACCACCCTCGTGCCGCCGGAACGACGCGGCACGGCGGTCGCCCGGATCATGGTCGGCCTGACCGTGGCCAACCTGGTCGGCGTGCCCGTCGCCACCGCCGCCGGGCAGCAGATCGGCTGGCGGGTCGCCTACCTCGCGGTGGCCGTGATCGCGGGCGTCACGGCGTTGGCGGTGGCCCGGTGGCTGCCGCGCGTCCCCGCGCCGGAGGACGCGAGCGTGGCCGCCGAGCTGAGCGCGTTCCGCCGGCCGCAGGTGTGGTTCGCGCTGCTCACCGGCATGATCGGGTTCGGCGGCATGTTCGCCGTCTACTCCTACATCTCCCCCATCACCACCGAGGTGACCGCGTTGTCGGCGTCCGCCGTGCCGTGGGTGCTGGCGGTGTTCGGGCTGGGCATGACGCTCGGCGCGACGGTCGGCGGCCGGTTCGTGGACCGCTCGGTCATGGGCACGGTGTTCGGCTCGTTGATCGCGGTGACGGTCGTGCTCGTGCTGTTCGCGCTCACCGCGACCTCGCCGGTGATGGCGTTCGGCACGGTGTTCCTGATCGGGCTCGTGTCGCAGGTGCTGGCCTCGGCGTTGCAGGTCCGGCTGATGGACGCTTCCCCCGACGCGCCGTCGCTGGCGTCGTCGTCCAACCACTCGGCGTTGAACATCGCCAACGGTGCGGGCGCGTGGCTGGGCGGCCTGGCGATCGGCGCGGGCTGGGGCTACACCTCCACCGCGTGGGTCGGGGTGGCGTTGAGCCTGGCCGGGCTGGCGGTGGCCGCCCTGTCCGTCGTGGTCGACCGCCGCCGCCCGCCCGCCCAGCCCGGCCGTCACCTCACGCCGTGAACCACCCCAGCACCTCCCGCAACCGCGCGGCGAACCGCTCCGGGTGCTCCGCGAAGCCGACGTGACCGCCGGGGAAGCGGGTCGGTTCGAGGCCCAGGCCCTCGGCGAGGGCGATCGAGGTGCGCTCGCACAGCTCGCCGCCCGAGTCCTCGCCGATGCCGACCACGATCCGGCTCGACGCCGAGCGCAACGCGTCGAGGTCCGGCACCCACCGCACGGTCGGCAGCAGCATGTGCTCGTACTGGAACCGCTCGTCGGCGAGGTCCCGCGGGTCGCGCTCGCCGCCGAACATGTGCTCGACCACCTCGTCGGGCATCTGGATGTTCGCGATGGCCAGGAACTGCCGCCACGCGCCCAGCGAGTCGCCGGACCGGTAGGTGGCGACCATCTCGTCGGTGCGCCGGAGCAGATCCTCCCGGTCCGGGACGAGCTGGTCCAGCGGCGGCTCGTGGGCGATCACGGTGTGCGCCAGCTCCGGGTGCGCCTGCGCGAGGGCCAGCACGGTGACCGCGCCGCCGCTGGACCCGAGCACGGCCGCCGGGCCCGCGTCCACGTGCCGGATGAGCCGGGCCACGTCGTCGGCGCGCAGCTCCGGCGTCGCGTCGCGGCCGGGGTCGTCGACCCGGCTGCGGCGGATGCCGCGCGGGTCGGTGGTGAGCACGGTGTGGTCGGTGGCGAGCAGGTCGGCCAACGGCTCGAAGGACCGGGCGTCCATCGGCGCGGCGACGAGCACGACCAGCGGACCCCGGCCACGCACCTCGTAGTGCAGCAGCGCGTCGGGCACCCGCAGGGTGTCGGTGGTGGCGGTCCGGGTCATCGTGAATCCTCCTGGGACGGTGTTGAAGTGCTCGTTCGCCGGTGGTGACTCCGGTGGTGGGGCAGAATCGTCGCTCGTGAGCGAAGTTTTCCCGGCGGGTCCGGCGACGGCTGCGGAGGACGCCGACCTGCGGCGCGCCCGTGAGGGCGACGGTGACGCGTTCACCCGCCTGGTGGAACCGCTGCGCCGGGAGCTGCACGCCCACTGCTACCGCATGCTCGGCTCCACCCACGACGCCGACGACGCCCTCCAGGAAGCCCTGCTGCGGGCGTGGCGGGGACTGGGCGGCTTCGAGGGGCGCAGCTCACTGCGGTCCTGGCTGTACGCGGTGGCCACCCGCACGTGCCTCGACGCGGTGCGCAGCCGCGGCAGGCGGGCCCTGCCGATGGACCTGGGGCCGTTTAGCGAGCGGGCCGTGATCGAGAACGCGCCCGCGACGGACGTCGCGTGGCTCGGGCCGTACCCGGACGCGGGACTGGTCGACGGCGGTCCGGCGGGGCGTTACGCGCAGCGCGAGGCCGTCGAGCTGGCCTTCGTGGCCGCGTTGCAGCACCTGCCCGGCAACCAGCGGGCCGCGTTGCTGCTGTTCGAGGTGCTGGGGTTCTCGGCGGCCGAGATCGCCGCCATGATGAACACCTCGACCACGTCGGTGAACTCGGCGTTGGCCCGTGCCCGCCGGGTCGTGGCGGAGAAGGTGCCCGAACGCAGCCGGCAGCAGGCGTTGCGGCTGATCGACGACGCGCGCCTGCGGCAGGTCGTGACCGACTACTCCACCGCGCTGGAACGCGGCGACGCCGACGCGCTGGTCGCGCTGCTGACCGAGGACGTCACCTGGTCGATGCCGCCGTTGCCGCACTGGTACCGCGGCATCGAGGCGGTCGCGGACTTCGCCCTGCGGGTGCCGCTGACCTCGTGCCCGCCGTGGCGGCACCTGCCCACCAGCGCCAACGGCCAGCCCGCCGTCGCCGGCTACCTCTGGGACGACGACGCGGGCGCGTACCTGGCGTGGTCGATCGACGTGCTGACGCTGCGGGACGACCGGATCCGCGAGATCACGTCCTTCGTGGACGCCGCCCACTTCCCGGCGTTCGGCCTGCCCCCGTCGCTGCCCTGACCGTCACCAGCCGGCGACGCGCACCACCTCGTGCGCGATGTCCACGACGGACCTGCCGTCGGTGGCGACGCGGACCGTCCCGGGCGGTGCGTCCGCGTCCAGCCGGCGGGCCATGGCCAGGCTCCGCTCGACGTGCGGCGCGAGCTGCGAGCCGATCTCACGGCCGGCGAGGCGTGCGCGGACGGTCGCCTCCGACGCGGTCAGCAGCACGAGCGTGGAGCGGACGTCCCCCGGCCCCAGGGCGCGGCGGATCATCGGCTCCTCCAGCACGCTGACCGTGTTGGTGTAGACGAGCCGCCGCTGGCCGAGCGCGGCGTAGTTGGCCCAGATCGCGGCCAGGTTGCGCTCGGTGATGGCGGTGCGGTGCGGGTCGTCGGCGGGCGCGGGGTGGACCTGGTCCAGGTTGTCGCCCTCCACCAGGCAGTGCGCGGTCCCCCGGGTCTGGAGGAGGTGGGAGACCTCCCAGCCGACGCTCGACTTGCCGACCCCGGCGCCGCCCCCGAGCAGCAACAGCTCACGCGTGATCACGTTCGACAGCCTGGCACGCGACCCGGCGTGATCACCTGCCCCACCGGTCGTGATGTGGCACCATCGGCCACGTGACCAGCAGACCTGCCGAGGCGCACCGCCTGGGCGACCTCGCCCGGTTGCGCCGCGTCCGCGACCGGATCGACCGCGAGTACGCGCAACCGCTGGACGTCGAAGCGCTCGCCCGGGGCGTGAACATGTCCGCCGGGCACCTGAGCCGCCAGTTCCGGCAAGCTTACGGCGAGTCACCGTACTCGTACCTGATGACGCGGCGCATCGAGCGCGCGATGGCGTTGCTGCGGCGCGGCGACCTCAGCGTCACGGAGGTCTGCTTCGCGGTCGGCTGCTCGTCGCTGGGCACGTTCAGCACCCGCTTCACCGAACTGGTCGGCGTGCCGCCCAGCGTCTACCGGCAGGACCCGACGGCCGCGACCGCGGGCATGCCGGCGTGCGTGGCCAAGCAGGTCACCAGACCGGTCAGGAATCGAGAAGCACCCGCCTCCGGGTCGCACCTAGCGTGACGGCCATGGACATCACCATTCACCAGACCTTCCTCCCGCAGGACGACCCGGACGCCGCGCTGGCCTTCTACCGCGACACCCTCGGCTTCGAGGTCCGCAACGACGTCGGCTACGAGGGCCTGCGGTGGATCACGGTCGGTCCCGTCGGCCAGCCCGACACGTCGGTCGTGCTCCACCCGCCCGCCGCCGACCCGGGCGTCACCGAGGAGGAGCGCCGCACCATCACCGAGATGATGGCCAAGGGCACCTACGCCGCCATCAACCTCGCCACCAAGGACCTCGACGGCACGTTCGACAAGCTCCAAGCCTCGGGCGCGGACGTCGTGCAGGAACCGACCGAGCACCCGTACGGCGTCCGCGATTGCGCGTTCCGCGACCCCGCGGGCAACCTGGTCCGCATCCAGCAACTGCGCTGAGCCGTCCACAGCGGACGGTGCCGCCCCCGCTCCCCGTCCGGAGCGGGGCGGCGCACCGACCGAACCCCACACCACCGACCACGCGCGCCGCACAACCAGATGGAGACACGATCAGCATGGCCACGAGGAAGAACGCGCCGTCGCCCGAGCCGCACCCGGCCGACAGCCACGACCTCATCCGCGTGCAGGGCGCGCGCGTCAACAACCTCAAGGACGTCAGCGTCGAGATCCCCAAGCGCAGGCTCACGGTGTTCACCGGTGTGTCCGGCTCGGGCAAGAGCTCGTTGGTGTTCGGCACCATCGCCGCCGAGTCGCAGCGGATGATCAACGAGACGTACAGCGCGTTCGTGCAGGGCTTCATGCCGACGCTGGCGCGGCCCGAGGTGGACGTGCTGGACGGGCTGACCACCGCGATCATCGTCGACCAGGAGCGGCTGGGCGCGAACCCGCGTTCCACGGTCGGCACCGTGACCGACACCAACGCGATGCTGCGCATCCTGTTCAGCAGGCTCGGCACCCCGCACATCGGCCCGCCCAACGCGTACTCGTTCAACGTGCCGTCGGTGCGGGCCAGCGGCGCGATCACGGTGGAGCGCGGCGGCAAGACCAAGGCGGAGAAGGCGACGTTCAACCGGCTCGGCGGCATGTGCCCGCGCTGCGAGGGCATGGGTTCGGTCAACGACATCGACCTCACCGCGCTGTACGACGACGGCAAGTCGCTCAACGAGGGCGCGCTCACCATCCCCGGCTACAGCATGGACGGCTGGTACGGCCGCATCTTCCGCGGCTGCGGCTTCTTCGACCCGGACAAGCCGATCCGCAAGTACAACAAGCGGGAGCTGCACGACCTGCTGCACAAGGAACCCACCAAGATCAAGGTCGAGGGCATCAACCTGACCTACTCGGGCCTGATCCCGTCGATCCAGAAGTCCTACCTGTCCAAGGACGTCGACTCGCTCCAGCCGCACATCCGCGCGTTCGTGGAACGGGCGGTGACGTTCACGACCTGCCCCGACTGCGGCGGCACGCGCCTGGCAAAGGAAGCCCTGTCGTCCAAGATCAAGGGCCGCAACATCGCCGACGTCTGCTCGATGCAGATCAGCGACCTGGCCCAGTGGGTGCGGGAGCTGGACGAGCCTTCGGTCGCGCCGCTGCTGGCGAACCTGAGCCGGACGCTCGACTCCTTCGTGGACATCGGGCTCGGCTACCTCTCGCTGGACCGGCCGTCCGGCACGCTGTCCGGCGGTGAGGCGCAGCGCACCAAGCTCATCCGGCACCTCGGCTCGTCGCTCACCGACGTCACGTACGTCTTCGACGAACCCACGATCGGGTTGCACCCGCACGATATCGACCGGATGAACGCCCTGCTGGTCCAGTTGCGGGACAAGGGCAACACCGTGCTGGTCGTCGAGCACAAGCCCGAGGTGATCGCGATCGCCGACCACGTCGTCGACCTCGGTCCGGCGGCGGGCACGGGTGGTGGCGAGGTGGTGTTCGAGGGCACCGTCGACGGGCTGCGCGCCGCCGACACCCTCACCGGACGGCACCTGGACGACCGCGCGCGGCTGAAGCCCTCGGTTCGGACGCCGTCGGGTGTGCTGGAGGTGCGTGGCGCGAACACGCACAACTTGCGTGACGTCGACGTGGACATCCCGCTGGGCGTGCTGTGCGCCGTCACCGGCGTGGCCGGGTCCGGGAAGAGCTCGCTGATCCACGGCTCGGTCGCGGGCCGCGACGGCGTGGTCGTGATCGACCAGGGCGCGATCCGCGGTTCGCGACGCAGCAACCCGGCCACCTACACCGGGCTGCTGGAGCCGATCCGCAAGGCGTTCGCCAAGGCCAACGGCGTGAAGCCGGCTTTGTTCAGCTCCAACTCCGAGGGCGCGTGCCCGACGTGCAACGGCGCCGGCGTCATCTACACGGAGCTGGGCGTCATGGCCACCGTCGAGTCCACCTGCGAGGACTGCGAGGGCAAGCGGTTCCAGGCGTCGGTGCTGGAGTACACGCTGGGCGGCCGGGACATCGCCGAGGTGCTCGCCATGTCCGTGGTCGAGGCGGAGTCGTTCTTCGGCGAGGGCGAGGCCCGCACCCCGGCCGCGCACAAGATCCTCGACCGGTTGGCCGATGTGGGCCTCGGCTACCTGACCCTGGGGCAGCCGTTGACCACGCTGTCGGGCGGCGAGCGGCAGCGGCTCAAGCTCGCCACGCAGATGGCCGAGCAGGGCGGGGTCTACATCCTGGACGAGCCGACCACGGGCTTGCACTTGGCGGATGTCGAGCAACTGCTCGGCCTGCTCGACCGGCTGGTCGAGTCGGGCAAGTCGGTCATCGTGATCGAGCACCACCAGGCCGTGATGGCGCACGCTGACTGGATCATCGACCTCGGTCCCGGTGCGGGTCATGACGGCGGTCAGGTCGTGTTCGAGGGGACTCCGGCAGAGTTGGTCGCCAAGCGCGCCACGCTGACGGGTGAGCACTTGGCGGCTTATGTCGGAGAGTGATTGGAAGGTCGAAGAGATCGAAAGGTAAAAGCGTCCTCGCCGGACGGGCAGATCAGCAGGATGACCCGAACCGCCCATGGATGTTCCGGTTGGGTGGGTGGTCCGGGTTTCGTGTCATCCCACCGACCTCCACAAGGGCTACCACACGTATCAAGGGGGGCGCCCGCAGTGGACGTGTCAGGCAGAGGTGGACTACGCCCCCCTTGACACGTGCGGTAGGGCTGCGCCAGGTCGGCGGGATGACACGAAGCCCTACTTCTGAAGCAAAGACGCCCAGTGGACGGGGTCGGAAGTCGCCGGCGGGGCCGGGCGTCCGGTCTCGTCCGGCGCGGTGAGGCCGCGATGCGCTTCCCCAATACAGGGAGGGCTTCGTGTCATCCCGCCGACCTGGCTTTGCCCTACCGCACGTGTCAAGGGGGCGTAGTCCACTGCGGGCTACGGCGTTGACCGATGTCGCCCCCTTGACGCGTGTGGTAGCCCGGAGGGAGGTCGGTGGGATGACACGAAACCCGGCCCACGACGCAACCGCAGCATCCAGGGGTAGTTGGGGTCATCCTGCTGATCTGCCCGTCCGGCGAGGACGCTTTTGATCTTTTGATTTTTTATCCTGATCAGCGCCGATCAGGAACCGGACGTGAGCCGGACCGCCGTCCACGACACGGGAGCCAGCACGGTCTGGAGCTCGCCGTCCGCCAGAGCGACGTCCTGGGGCTTGGGCACGACGCGGTCCGGGTCGGATTCCGTGTTGGTGGCCGAGCCGTCCGGGTCGTGAACGGTCCAAGCCTCGGCGACCGTGACGTCGCCGAAGGCGGCCAGGGCGACGCGCAGGTCGACCGGCTCGGTCCGGTGGCGGTTGACCACGAAGACGACCGTGTCGCCGGTCTCCTCGTCGTGCGTGGCGACCGAGTCGACCACCGGGACGTCGCCGAAGCGCTTGGTCGAGTAGGTCGGCGAGGAGGTCTCGACCCGCAGCACCTGGCCGCGCGCCAGGCGCGAGGTCAGCGCGAACGGGTGGAAGGTGGTCTGTCGCCACGCCGGGCCGCCGGGCTCGCTGCGGATCGGCGCGATCACGTTCACCAACTGGGCCTGGCACGCGACGGCGACCCGGTCGCTGTGGCGCAGCAACGAGATCAGCAGGTTGCCCACGACGACCGCGTCGGTGACGTCGTACTGGTCCTCGATCACGCGGGGCGCGATCTCCCATTCCGTGCGCGGCTCGGCGTGGAAGCGCTGCATGTACCAGACGTTCCACTCGTCGAACGACAGCGTGATCTTCTTCTTGCTCTTCAGCCGCGCGCCGACCGCGTCGGCGGTGGCCACCACGCTGTCGATGAAGTGGTCCATGTTGACCGCCGAGGCGAGGAAGCTGTCCACGTCGCCGTCGATCACCTCGTAGTAGGCGTGCAGCGAGATGTGGTCCACCTCGTCGTACGCCAGCTCCAGCACGGTGGACTCCCACTCGCCGAACGTCGGCATGGACGAACTGGAGCTGCCGCACGCCACGAGTTCCAGGTCCGGCTCGGCCTGCCGCAGCGCGCGGGCCGTCTCGGCGGCCAGCCGGCCGTACTCGTGCGCGGTCTTGTGGCCGAGCTGCCACGGGCCGTCCAGCTCGTTGCCCAGGCACCACAGCTTCACGCCGTGCGGCTCCTTCGAGCCGTTGGCGCGGCGCAGGTCGGACAGGTGCGTGCCGCCGTCGTGGTTCATGTACTCGTGCACGTCGAGCGCCTCGGCGACGCCGCGCGTGCCCAGGTTCACCGCGTACATGACCTCGACGTCGGCCTTGCGGGCCCAGCGGACGAACTCGTCGATGCCGACCTCGTTGGTCTCCAGGCTGTGCCACGCGAGCTCACGGCGCACGGGCCGCTGCGCGACGGGGCCGACGCCGTCCTCCCAGCGGTAGCCGGAGACGAAGTTGCCGCCGGGGTAGCGGACCAGCTCGACCCCCATCTCACGGGTCAGCTCCAGCACGTCGCCGCGGAAGCCGTCCTCGTCGGCGGTCGGGTGGCCGGGCTCGTAGATGCCGGTGTAGACGCAACGGCCCATGTGCTCGACGAACGACCCGAAGAGGCGGCGTCGCACGGGCGCGATGACGTAGTCGGGATTGAGGGCAAGGGAGGCGTTGAGCACGGGACTCCTACTTCAGGGCGCCCGCGGCCGCACCGCTGCGCCAGAAGCGCTGCAGCAGGACGAAGGCGACGATGAGCGGGACGATGGCCAGCAGTGCGCCGGTCACCACGAGGTTGAACAACATGCGGGTGCCTGCCTCCTGCTGAGCGGTGTTGAACCAGGTGGTCAGGCCCACGGTGAGCGGGTACAGGTCGGCGTCGCTGAGCATCACCAGCGGCAGGAAGTAATTGTTCCAGGTGGCGACCAGGGTGAACAGGAAGACCGTGACGATGGCGGGTCGCATCATCGGCACCACGATCTGCCAGAAGATCCGCAGCTCACCCGCCCGGTCGATGCGGGCGGCGTCGATCAGCTCCACCGGCACGCTCTCGTCCACGTACACCCGGATGAGGTACGCGCCGAAGGGGCTGAGCAGCGAGGGCAGCACGACCGCCCACATCGTGTCGACCAGCTCCACCTCGGACAGGATCAGGTACGTCGGCAGCACCAGGGCGGTCGCCGGCACCATGATCATGCCCAGCAGCGCCGTCTCGAACAACCGCCGGCCCGGGAACCGGAACCGCGCCAGGCCGTAGCCCGCCGCGGCCGCCAAGGCGGTTGCGCCCACCGCGCTCAGGCCCGAGTACAACGCCGTGTTGACCAGCCACTGGCCGTACACGCCGTCGTCCTCGCGGAACAGCTGCCCGATGTTGTCGAACAGGTTGAACTCGGCGAACCACAGCGCCGGGCTGTCCAGCAGGTCCGGCTGGCTCTTGGTGGCCGCGATGACCACCCACAGCAGCGGGACGACGAAGTAGAGGATGCCCGCGCCCATCAACAGGTGCGGGAGCCGGGTCTTCACCTTCATGAGCGCGCCACCCGCCTGCGGTTGTTGACGATCACGAACGCGTAAGCCACCACGAACACCAGGAAGCCGAGGGCGAAGGAGAGCGCGGCGGAGTAGTGGAAGTCCGAGTACGCGAACGCCTGGTTGTAGGCGTAGAGGTTGGGCGTGTACCCGGCCGAGATCTGCGGCGCGAACCGGGCCATGATCTGCGGCTCGGTGAAGAACTGCATGGTGCCGATGACGGTGAAGATCGCGGCCAGCGAGATCGCCTGCTTGATCGCGGGCACCTTGACCCGCAGCGCGACCTGCACCGGCGTGGCGCCGTCGACCACCGCGGCCTCGTGCAGCTCGCGCGGCACGCCCTGCAACGCCGAGTACAGGATGATCATGTTGTAGCCGGTCCACGCCCACGTCACGATGTTGCCCAGCGACACCAGCAGCAACGAGACGCTGAAGAAGTCGATCGGCTCGCCGCCCACGAGCGTCGGCAGGTCGGCGAACGGGCCGAACGTGCGGCTGTAGAGGAAGCCCCACATGAGCGCACCGACCACGGCGGGCACGGCGTAGGGCATGAACGCGATGAGCCGGAACGCCAGGGCGAACCTGGTCGTGACGGCGTCCAGCGCGAGCGCGCCGGCCAGCGCGATGCCGAGCATGACCGGGATCTGCACGAGCCCGAACAGCACGACCCGCAGCAGCCCGTCGAGCAGCACCGGGTCGGTGAACGCGCGCACGTAGTTGTCGACGCCGCTGAACCGCGTGCCCAGCGCCAGGCTCTTGCTGGACAGGCTGAGCCAGAACGCGTAGCCCAGCGGCACGACCAGGAACGCGACGACGACGAGGAAGAACGGCAGGACGAACAACATCCCGGCCACGGGGCGCGCGGTGACCCGGCGCGACCGCCGCCGCGCGCGGGACTCGGCCGGTGCGGCCGGTGGGTCGTCGGCCTCGGGCGCCGTGATCGGCAGGGACCGCGTCACGGTGGACCTCCTGACTGGGCCTGGGCGTGGGTACGGCGGCCCGTCGCGGTGACGGGCCGCCCGGACGTCACTTGCTGACCTTGAAGCCCTGCTGCTCGGCGTAGGCCACCACGTTCTTCTGCGTCTCCTCCAGCACCGTGCCCCACGGCCTGCTGCCCGACAACGCCTCGGCGCTGCGGTCGTTCAGCTCGCCGTACACGAAGTCCTGGAACGGGGTGAACTGGAAGTCGCCCAGCTTCTCCGACACGGGCACGAAGATCTCGTTCACCTTCTGGCCGTTGAAGAAGTCGTAGGCCTTGCCGGTGAACGCCGGGTCGGCCGCGACGTCCTTGACCAGCGGGTAGAGGAACGCCTTGTCCAGCCCGATCTCCCAGGCCGCCTTCGACCTGCCGAACAGCTCGCGCGCCACGGTGGTGGCGGCCTTCGGGTTGCGGGCCTGCTTGGTCACGGTGAACGTGGAGCCGCCCCAGTCGCCCTGCTCGTCCGCGCCGGCCGTCCACTGCGGCATCGGCGCGACCGCCCACTTGCCGGCGGTGTTCTTCAGCGAGCCCGCCAGGTAGCCGGGCGTCCAGCCCGCCGCGGCCCACGTCCAGTACTTGCCCGAGTCCAGCGCGGCGGTGGCGTCGGCGGTGAAGAACGGGTCCTTGGCCATGAGCCCCTTGTCGACCAGGTCGCCGACCAGGTCGACCACCCGCTCGCACTCCGGCGCGGTCAGGTTGATCTTCACCTGGTCCTTGGCGGTGGTGTGCGAGTAGCCGTACGGGCGGCAGCCGGACTGCCACATCAGGCCGTTGAGCCAGCCGCCGTCGCTGCCGAAGCTCGCGATGTGCGCGGCCGGGTCGGCCGCCTTGATCTTCACGGCCGCCTCGGCGTACTCGGCCCACGTGGTCGGCACGGGGATGCCGTGCTGGTCGAACAGGTCCTTGCGGTACATCAGCGCCATCGGGCCGCCGTCGACCGGGATCGCGTAGACCTTCTCGCCGTCGGTGGCCTGTTGCCAGGCCCACTCGGCGTAGAGGTCCTTGTCCTCGTTGGCGCCGTGCTCGCCCATGTCCGCGAGGGCGTCGAGGATGACGAACGTGGGGATCTGCTGGAACTCGATCATCGCCACGTCCGGAGCTCCCTTGCCGGCCGTGATCGCGGTCTTGAGCTTGGCGTAGTGGTCCGCCCCGGTGCCGGCGTTGGTCCACTCGACCTTGATGTCGGGGTGGGAGGCGTTGAACGCCTCGACCACCCCCTTGAACTCCGGGTACCAGGCCCAGACGGACACCGTCACGGGTCCGTCGTCGCCGCCCGCCCCGCCGCACGCGGCCACGGCGAGCAGGCCGCAGGCGGCGAGCCCTCCTCGGAGTTTCGCCAACCAGGTGGTGCCGAGCATGAGTGCGCCTTTCCGTCGCGGCACGCGTCCGGGCATGCCACGACCGCGATCACGGTGCGTGAACGAGACGGACAGGGAAAGCGGCGCCCCCGCGAGGCGCGTGCTGGTGCCGTGAGGTCGGGTCCGGGTGTCGCACCACGGCCGGCGGGTCCGGGGGACCTTGCCGTGTCTGCCACCGTGGCACCGGGTATTGCTGCGCTGCAAAGCACTATGGACGGCCTTTTGCCGCGCTGCAAGACCTCACCTGGAGTTAATTGAAACGATATTTGAGACGGGTACGGCTCGCCGGCGGTCGGGGCTTGTCGCGGCCGGGACCGCCGTGCACACTCCTTTGCAGCGCTGTAGCGGTGGGGCCGCCGCGCCGGTCCGACGGAGGGGAACGATGCGCGACGCCACGCTGCGTGACGTAGCAGAGCTCGCGGGCGTGTCCGCGCGGACGGTCTCGAACGTCGTCAACGGCTACGCCAGGGTCACCGAGCGGACCCGGGAGAAGGTGGAGCGGGCGATCAAGGAGCTGGGCTACCGGCCCAACGTGCTCGCCCGCAACCTCGCCAACGGGCGGTCCGGGCAGATCGCCGTGGTCGTGCCCTACCTGGACACGCCGTACTTCGCCGAGCTGTTGCAGGCGATCATCCCGCGGGCGCGCGAGCGCGGCTACAACGTCCTGATCGACCAGACCGACGGCGACCCGGCGCACGAGCGCGAGCTGATCCGGCGCGGCGCGCGGGCCCTGCTGTTCGACGGCATGATCTTCAGCCCGCTCGGGTTGGCGCAGGAGGACCTGGACGACGGTGATCCCACGCTGCCGCTGGTCGTGCTCGGGGAGCGGTCGTCCAACGGCACGTTCGACCACGTCGGCATCGACGACGTGGCCGCGTCCCGGGAGGCGACCGCGCACCTGATCGGCCTGGGCCGACGCCGGATCGCGGCGATCGGCGACCAGCCGTACCCGACCGGCGAGGCCGCGCAACTGCGCACGTCGGGCTACCGGCAGGCCCACGCCGAGGCCGGGTTGCCGGTGGACGAGTCGTTGATCATCCGCACGCCTCGGTTCAACCGGGCCGACGGCTCGGGCGCGATGCGCCGGCTGCTCGACCGCGCCGACCCGCCGGACGCCGTGTTCTGCTACAGCGACCTGGTCGCGCTCGGCGCGCTGCACGTGGCGCTGGAACGGGGGCTGCGCGTGCCGGAGGACATCGCGCTCATCGGCTACGACGACATCGAGGACGGCCGCTACTCCAACCCGACGATCAGCACCATCTCGCCGGACAAGGTGACCATAGCGACCACGGCGGTGGAGCGGCTGCTGGCGCGCATCGGCAGCACCGAACCGTTGCCGGGCGTCGAGGTCCGCGCCGGCCACCGCCTGATCGCCCGGCAGAGCACCCTGGGCCGCGCCGCTCCCTGACCCGAACGTTCAACTCACCCGTTCCGAACGTAGGACACACGCGTACTGAACGTAGGACACACGCGTTCTGAACGTAGGACACACGCGTTCTGGACGTAGGACTCGCGGGATCGAGGCGGGCAGCGAGCGAGAAAGCGCTTTCCTGGAGTATTGACACTCACGGCGACCAGCGGCAGCATCCTGTGTCGTCCTGTCGCTCTGCGAAGTTCTCTGATCGGTGTTGTTGGTTCACGACGCGTAGAACCGGGGTGCTGGTGGACGGACACAGGCGCGTGCTCGCTGTGGTCATCGCGGTCGTCGTGGCGGCGGGGTCGGTGACCAGTCCGGCGGCGACGGGCGAGCCGGCCGCGCACCCCGTCCGGAACGAGAGCTTCGACGCCTCGTGGAAGTTCGCCCTGGCCAACACGACCGGAGACGAAGAACCGGCGTACGCCGACGCCGACGAGCCCGACTTCGACGACTCGGCGTGGCGCGTGCTGAACCTGCCGCACGACTGGTCGATCGAGCAGCCGATGACGCCCGCCGCGGGCAGCGGCACGGGCTACTTCCCCGGTGGCCTCGGCTGGTACCGCAAGACGTTCACGTTGCCGCGCTCGACCGCGGACAAGAAGGTGTCGCTGGAGTTCGACGGCGTCTACATGGACTCCGAGGTCTACCTCAACGGCACGCTGGTCACCGCGCACCCCTACGGCTACACGGGTTTCGCGGTCGACCTGGCGGCGGCGCACAAGGACGGCCGGACGCCGAACGTCGTCGCGGTGAAGGTGCGCAACAAGCTGCCGAGCAGCCGCTGGTACTCCGGCAGCGGCATTCACCGGCACGTCGACCTGGTCGTCACCGACCGCGTGCACGTCGCCCGGCACGGCACGTTCGTCACCACCCCGGACGTCGAACGCGAGGTCGCGTCCGGGCACGCCACCGCGCACGTCCGCACCGACGTGGTCAACGGCCGCGCCGCCGGGGACATCGCTGTGCGATACCGCATCAAGGACGCCGACGGGCGCGTCGTCGCACGTCACCGCGCCGAAGTGGCCGGGACGACCGCGGAAGCCGACATCCGCGTGCCCTCGCCGAGGTTGTGGTCCATGGCGGACCCCCACCTCTACGCGTTGGAGACCGAGGTGACGGTCGCGGGCAGGCGGGTGGACGCCACGAGCACCCGGTTCGGCTTCCGCTGGGTGCGGTTCGACGCGAACGAGGGCTTCTTCGTCAACGGCGAGTACCACAAGCTCCAGGGCGTCGACCTGCACCACGACCAGGGCGCGCTGGGCTCGGCGGTCAACCGGGACGCGCTGGCCCGGCAGTTCCGGCTGATGAAGGGCATGGGCGTCAACGCCTTCCGCACCTCGCACAACCCGCCGTCGCCCGAGCAGGTCGAGCTCTGCGAGGAGCTGGGCATCGTGATGATGGTGGAGGCGTTCGACACCTGGCGGCGGCCGAAGCTCGCCTACGACTACGGCCGGTTCTTCGAGGCCAACAGCAGCGCGGACATCAAGGAGATGGTGCACGCGGCGAAGAACTCCCCCGCCGTGGTGCTGTGGTCGGTCGGCAACGAGATCCCGGACTTCCACTCGGTGCCGTTCGGCCCGGACACCGCCCGACGCCTGGCCGCCGACATCCGGTCGATCGACACCAGCCGGCCGATCGTGTTCGGCTCGGACGCCTACCGCCGGGTGCCCGCCACGGGTTCCGGCCCGGACCGGATCCTCGCCGAGCTGGACGGCCTGGGCCTGAACTACAACACGGCCGCCTCGGTGGACGCCTTGCACGCCAAGTACCCGGACAAGTTCATCTTCGAGTCCGAGTCGTCGTCCTCCACGTCCACGCGCGGCTCGTACCAGGACCCGCTGCTGGTCAACACCGGTGAGAACCACACGCCAGGCAAGCGCGAGGTGTCCTCGTACGACAACAACATGGCGTCGTGGACGTTGAGCGGTGAGTACGGGCTGAAGAAGGACCGGGACCGCAAGTTCTTCCTCGGCCAGTTCCTGTGGGCGGGCATGGACTACATCGGCGAGCCGACGCCGTACGACGGCGTGTTCCCGGTGCGCACCTCCCACTTCGGCGCGATGGACACCGCGGGCTTCCCCAAGGACCTGTACTACCTGTTCAAGAGCCAGTGGACGACCGACCCGATGGTGCACGTCGTGCCGATGAACTGGACCGACCACGAGGTCGGCGAGCCGGTGCAGGTCTGGGCCTACGCGAACGTGGACACCGTGGAGCTGTTCCTCAACGGCAGGTCGCTCGGCGTGCGGAAGTTCGACCGCAAGAAGACCACGTACGGCAAGGAGTACCTGGAGACGACCGAGCCGACCGGTGACGACAAGACCGTCACCACCGGGCCGTTCCCCGGCAGCTACACCAGCCCCAACGGCAGCGCGGGCAAGCTGCACCTGACGTGGACCGTGCCGTTCGAGCCGGGCGAGCTGGTGGCGGTCGCGCGCGAGGGCGGCAAGCAGGTCGCGCGGGACGTGGTGCGCACGGCCGGCGCGGCGGCGGAGGTCAAGCTGACGCCGGACCGGAAGGTCGTCACGGCGGACGGCCGGTCGCTCACCTACGTCACCGCGGACGTGGTCGACCGCTACGGCGTGGTCGTGCCGAACGCGGCGAACCGGGTGACGTTCTCCGTCACCGGCGGTCGGCTCGTGGGCGTGGACAACGGGCGGCCGGAGAGCGTGGAGCCGTACCAGTCCGACGGCATGACCGCGTTCCACGGCAAGGTGCTGGCGATCGTGCAGTCGGACGCGCGCGGCGGCCCCATCACGGTCGAGGCGTCGTCGCCGGGTCTGCGGTCCGGCCGCGCGTCCGTCCTCGCCGTCCCGCGCGGGCCGAAGGGGCCGGGCGGCTTGACCCCGATCCTCCAGCCCGCGCCAACCCCGGGAACGCCGGTGGTCGACGCGAGCTACAGCGGCCGGGCGAGCACCGTGCCGGCCGCCATGGTGGACGGCGACCCGGCCACCCGCTGGTCGAACGCCTACACCAAGCAGGCCACCCAGGTGCTGCCCGCCGTGTCGTCGGCGCACGCGAGCGACTGGGTGTCGGTGGGGTGGCCGAGGGCACGCCGGGTCGACGGGGTGACGTCCTCCTTCACCGTGGACGCCTCGCACCAGCTCCCCGCCTCGATCCGGGTCGAGCACTGGGACGGCTCGGCCTGGGCCCCGGTGGCGGACGCCCGGGTCGAGTGGGCCGGCACCACGGGCCGCGTCACGTTCGACCCGGTGACCACGACGCGGATCCGGCTCACCCTGACCAGCCGCGCGCCCGGCACGCCGACCGGGTTCCTCGGCATCGACGAACTGCGAGTGGACGGGAGCGCGTGATGGCGAAGGTGAACCGTCGGACCTTCCTCGGTGGCGTGGCCGCGGCCTACGCGCTGCCGTTCGGCACGGGGACCGCGCGGGCAGCGCCGGTCGAACCACCGCGGCACGCCTCGCTCGCGTGGCTGGAAGGCGGCACGCCCGCCACGCACGCCGGCACCACGTGGGGCGTGCCGTGGCCGCGGGGCGCGTTCCCGAAGGACCAGACGTTCTCGCTGGTCACGGCGACGGGCGAGCGGGTTCCGGTGCAGACCTGGGCCACCGGTGTCTGGCCGGACGGCTCGCTGAAGTGGAGCGCCCACGCGATCAGCGGGCCGACCGCCGCCGCCGGGTACCGGCTGGAGCCCGGTCCGGCTCAGGCGCCCGCGCAGGCGGTGACGGTGCAGGACAAGGCCGAGCACGTCGTGGTGCGCACCGGCGTGATCGAGGTGACCGTGCGCAAGCGGGGCGCGGACCTGGTCGAGCGGATCGTGCGCGACGGCCGACCGGTCGTGCAACGCGGGCACCTGGTGTGCCTGCGGCAGGACCACGAGGACGAGGAGACCGGCGGCGCGAAGCGGGAGAAGTTCGTCAGCGAGGTGCGCAACGTCATCGTGGAGCAGAGTGGTCCGGTGCGGGCCGTGCTGCGGGTCGACGGGGTGCACCGGGGGAAGCGGCGCGAGTGGCTGCCGTTCACCGTGCGGCTGTACTTCTTCGCGGGCACGGACGGCATCCGGATGACCCACACGTTCGTCTGGGACGGCACGGAGGACGACTGCCTGCGCGGTCTGGGCATCCGGTTCGACGTGCCGATGCGCGACGAGCTGTACGACCGGCACGTCCGGTTCGGCGGCGAGGAGGGCGGGTTGCTGCGCGAGGCCGTGCGCGGCATCACCGGCCTGCGCCGCGATCCCGGCGCGGCCGTGCGCGCCGCCCAGGTCGCCGGTGCGAAGCTGCCGCCGGTGTCCACTTGGGACACGCGGGTGAGCGGGAGGCTGCACCTGATCCCGGCGTGGGGCGACTACAGCCTCAGCCAGCTCACCGCGGACGGGTTCGCGATCCGCAAGCGCACCAAGCCCGGCCACACGTGGGTCGACGTGGACGCGGGACGGCGGGCGTCCGGTTTCGGCTACGTCGGCGGCGCGAGCGGCGGCCTGGCGTTCGGGCTGCGCGACTTCTGGCGGCTGCACCCGACCCAGCTCGACGTGCGCGGCGCGGCCGGCGAGAAGGCCGAGGTGACGGTGTGGCTGTGGTCGCCGGACGCGCGGCCGATGGACCTGCGGTTCTACCACGACGGCCTGGGCATGGACACGTTCCCGGAGCAGTTGGAGGGCTTGCAGATCACCTACGAGGACTACGAGCCGGGGTTCGGCACGGCCTACGGCGTGGCGCGCACCAGCGAGCTGACGCTGTGGGCGCTCGGTTCCACGCCCGACGACGCGAGCCTGGCCGCCATGGCGCAGGCGGTGCGGACCCCGCCGCTGCTGGTCGCGTCGCCGGAGCACCTGCACGCGGCGGGCGTGTTCGGCGACTGGTCGTTGGTGGACCGCTCCACGCCGGCGCGCGCGGCGATCGAGGACCGGCTGGACTTCCTCTTCGACTACCACCGCGACCAGGTGGAGCAGCGCCGCTGGTACGGGTTCTGGAACTACGGCGACGTGATGCACACCTACGACGCGGACCGCCACCAGTGGCGCTACGACGTGGGCGGCTACGCGTGGGACAACTCGGAGCTGTCGACCGACCTGTGGCTCTGGTACGCCTACCTGCGCAGCGGGCGGGCGGACGTGTTCCGGATGGCCGAGGCGATGACGCGGCACACCGGCGAGGTCGACGTCTACCACCTCGGCCAGTGGAAGGACCTCGGGAGCAGGCACAACGTCCTGCACTGGGGGTGCAGCGCGAAGCAGCTGCGCATCAGCACGGCGGCCAACCGCCGGTTCTACTACTTCCTCACCGCCGACGAGCGGGTCGGCGACCTGCTGCGCGAGCTGGTGGACGCGGACCGCACGTTCGTCGCGCTCGACCCGTTGCGCAAGATCCGCACCGAGCCGTACACGCCGGACCCGAAAGCGCTCGCGGTCGGCCTGGGCACGGACTGGGGCGCGTTGGCGGCGGCGTGGCTGACCGAGTGGGAACGCGGCGGCGACCCCGTGGCGCGGCAGAAGCTGCTGGGCACGATCGAGGACATCGGGGCGCTGAAGAACGGCTTCGTGACCGGTGAGGCGTTGTACAACCTCGAGACGGGCCGGTTCGCCACCGACCGCGTGCAGGTGAGCGTGTCGCACCTGTCTGCGGTGTTCGGGTTGGCCGAGATCTGCAGCGAGCTGATCTCGATCGTCGACCAGCCCGCGTTCGAGAAGGCGTGGTTGCAGTACTGCCGGCTCTACGGCGCGACCAAGGAGGAGCAGCAGGCCGAGGTCGGCGGCTCGTGGAACGTCGGCTTCCGCCAGATGCACTCCCGCCTCACCGCGTACGCGGCGGCGCGGACCGGGGACGCGGCGCTGGCCCGGCGGGCGTGGGACGAGTTCTTCGCGGGCCAGGACGGGTACGGCCCCGGCCTGCCGTGGCGGACGACCAGGGTGGAAGGGCCGAACGCGCTGCGCCCGGTGGACGAGGCGGTGTTCGTGTCGACCAACGCCTCCGCCCAGTACGGGCTCGCCGCGATCCAGAACCTGGCGCTGGTGGGCGACGCGCTGCCCCCGCAGCGGGTCGACCGGTAGTCGCCGTGCCCGGGTGCGCCGACGACGCACCCGGGCACAGCCGGTCGCCACCCCTCGAATCCCCCTGGCGACCGGCGTCCCGAATCATGGCGCACACGTCCTGAAGCCACCCTGAAAGAACCTGAAACGGACTTCAGGCACGACGGGGCTTCCTCACGGCATAGTGGCGCCCATGCGGGTTCTGGTGGTCGAGGACGACCGGCGATTGGCCGAGCTGCTCAGCCGCGGCCTCACCGCGGAGGGGTTCGCGGTCGACGTGGAGCACGACGGCCGCGACGGGCTGTGGCGGGCCACCGAGCACGCCTACGACGTCGTCGTGCTCGACGTGATGCTGCCGTCGCTGAACGGGTACCGCGTGTGCGAGCGACTGCGTGCCGCCGGGGTGTGGACGCCGATCCTCATGCTCACGGCCAAGGACGGCGAGCTGGACGAGGCCGAGGGGTTGGACACGGGCGCGGACGACTACCTGACCAAGCCGTTCTCGTACGTGGTGCTGGTGGCCCGGCTGCGCGCGCTCGTCCGCCGGGGCGGGGTGGCGCGGCCGGCCGTGCTGCGCGCGGGCGACCTCGAACTGGACCCGGCGCTGCGGGTGTGCCGCCGCCGCGGCGTGCCGATCCCGTTGACGGCCAAGGAGTTCGCCGTGCTGGAGTTCCTGGCGCGCCACCGCGACCAGGTGGTGACCAAGGCCGAGGTCATCGCCGGGGTGTGGGACTCGCGGCAGGACCCGGACCCGAACCTCGTCGAGGTCTACGTCTCGGCGCTGCGGCGCAAGGTCGACGCGCCGTTCGAGCGGCGGAGCATCACCACGGTCCGGGGCGTCGGGTACTGCCTGCGCGGCGACGGCGGGGCGGGCGCGTGAGCGGGCGGCGGTCGCTGCGGGTCAGCGTGACGGTGGTGGCGACGGTGGTGATCGCGCTGCCGCTGCTCGGGATCGCCGCCGTGGCCGCGGTGTTCCTGCGCGACCAGGCGATGCGGTTCGAGACCGCGCCGACCAAGCTCGCCGTCATCTGCCTCTCCGGCGCGCTCAGCACCGACATGACGGGCACGCCGACCCGCCGGACCTCCGGCAAGGTGTCGCTCGGCGAGGAGTGCGCGGGCGGGGAGCACGAGGTCGAGATCACCTCGCGGCGGATCGGGGACTACGCCATCTCCGGGCTCGCGGACGCCGACCGGGTCGTGTTCCTCGAAGCGCGGTACAACTCCGTGGCGCACATCCCGCAGCTGTCGCTGTGGCCGTTCACCGATCCGCGCGCCATCGACGCCTTCTGGATCGGCGACACCGGTGAAGGCGGCCCGGACCAGCCGAGCTTGCGCTTCCCCGGGCCGGTGCTGGACGAGGTCGTCGCGGCGCAGACGACGCTCAACCACCGGGTGCTGGGCCTGTTCGGCGGCGCGGTGGCGCTCACGGCCCTGTTCGCGTTCGTGGTGTGGTTCGCCACCGGCCGGGTGCTGCGGCCGGTGCAGGCGATCCGGCGGGAGCTCGCCGACATCACCGGGCACGACCTGGCCCGCCGCGTGCCCGTGCCCGGCACGCGCAACGAGATCGCCCGCCTGGCCGTCACGGTGAACGCCACGCTGGACCGGTTGCAGGCGGCGGTGGAGGAGAACCGGCGGTTCGTCGCCGACGCGTCGCACGAGCTGCGCAGCCCCATCGCCGCGCTGCGCGCCGAACTGGAGATCGCGCACGCCCACCCCGACCTGACCGACTGGCGCGCCGTGGTCGACGGCGCCCTCCGGGACACCTACCGGCTGCAACAGCTCGCCGGCGACCTGCTGCTGCTCGCCCGGCTCGACCACGCGCCCGCGGCGGCCTCGGACGACGTGGTCGACCTGGTCGAGCTGGTGCGCACCGAGACCGCGCGCCGGGGCGACCGCGTCCCGGCCCTCGACCTGGGCGACCGGCCCGTGCGGGTGCGCGGCAGCCGTCCCCTGCTGGCACGCCTGCTCGCCAACCTGCTGGACAACGCCGAGCGCCACGCCGCCGACCGCGTCACGGTCCGCCTCACCGAGGCCGACGGGGTGGCGTGGCTGCACGTGGTGGACGACGGCCCCGGCATCCCGCCCGAGGACCGCGAGCGGGTCTTCGAGCGCTTCACCCGCCTGGACGACGCCCGCACCCGGGAGACCGGCGGCACCGGCCTGGGCCTGCCCATCGCGCGCCGGATCGCCCGGCTGCACCGCGGCGCGCTCGACGTGGCCGACGCGCCGGACCACGGCGGTGCGTGCCTCACGGCCACCTTGCCGGTGGTGAGTGGCTAACCGCGGAAGCGTGGCACGACCAGGCCGGACGCGTCGGCCGCGACGACCGCCTGGTGAGTCCGGCGGTTGCGGCGGGTCAGCCCGATGACGGCGGGGCTCGCGGTGCGGGCCACCGAGCACGTCGGGAGCCTGCCGATCAGCCCGTGGGCGGGGCTGGGCGAGCTGGGGCTGTGGGCGACGGGGGCGTTGCTGGTCGGCGGTCTGCTGCTGCGGCTGCGTGACGCCTAGGTCCGCGTCGGCCGGGGCAGCAGCAGGTGCACGGCGAAGCCCGCCACGGTCGTCAGCACCACCTGGTAGAGGATCGACATCCGCGGGTCGCTGCCGACCGTGAACACCGCGTCCAGCCCGGTCGTCACCACGCCCGCGAGGGTGAGCAGGCCGGTCACGTGCCAACCGAAGAACGCGGCCACCCAGGCGACCAGGGGCCAGCGGTTGCGGCCGGGCCGGCGCAGCACCAGGTACACCGACACCGCGGCGGCGAGGTTGAACAGCACGCCGATGATCCGGATCTCCGCCAGGTCGCCGGACAACAACGTGGAAAGCGTTTGCGCGACGACGAGCGCGAGCACCGACCAGCAGCCGACCCGAATCTTGTCCACGGCGCGGATGCTAGGTCACCCACCCGGACCGGTGCCCGCTCGGCCCCGTGCGACGAGCGGCGGGGTGATCCGCGCGCGGGACGTGCGGGCCGGGGTGGGCCCGACGACCCGGGGAGGTCTGGCGGCCGAGAGCCGGGTCGGTGATGGGGTGAGCCCGCGCCGACCAGGCCGGGTGGCCTTCCCTAGGCTGGTCGGATGCGCGTGTTGTTCACCTTCATCGGCGGGTTGGGGCACTTCCAGCCCTTGGTGCCGCTCGCCTCCGCCGTGGTCGCGGCCGGGCACACCGTGGCGGTCGCGGCGGGGCCGGAGCGGTGCGGGGCGGTCGCGGCGGCCGGGTTCACCGCACTGCCGGTCGGCGAGGGACGTTCGGAACGGGTGCGGGTCGGGCCGTTGCCGACGCCCGACCGGGAGCGGGACGCCGCGGAGCTGCGGGACGGGTTCGTGCGGCGGGGCGCGGCCGGGCGGGTGCCGCTGTACCTGGAGCTGTTCGACCGGTGGCGGCCCGATGTGGTCGTGTGCGAGGAAGTGGACTTCGGCAGCGTGCTCGCGGCCGAGAAGCTCGGGCTGCCCTTCGCCAACGCGCAGGTGATCGCGTCGGGGTCGTTCGTGCGGCCGGACGTGGTCGGCGAGGCGATCGGCGAGCTGCGCGCCGGACTCGGCCTGCCGCCCGACCCCGACCTGACTATGCGGCACCGGAACCTGATGATCTCGCCGTTCCCGCCGAGCTTCCGCGACCCGGCGTTCCCGTTGCCGGACACGGCTTTCCCGATCCGGCCGCCGGTGGGCCCGGTGGGCCGTTCCGACCGGACGACCGTCTACTTCACCCTGGGCACGGAGTTCAACACGGAGTCGGGTGACCTGTTCCCGCGCGTGCTGGCCGGGCTGGGCGACCTGCCGGTGGACGTGGTCGCCACGGTCGGCCGGCACGTCGACCCGGCCGCATTCGGCCCGCAACGGCCCGGCGTGCGCGTCGAGCGCTACCTGCCGCAGGACGCCGTGCTGCCGCGCTGCGACCTGGTGGTCTCGCACGGCGGTTCGGGCAGCGTCATCGGCGCGTTGGCGCACGGCCTGCCGACCGTGCTGCTGCCGATGGGCGCCGACCAGCCGCAGAACGCCGACCAGGTCGCCCGGCTGGGCGTCGGCCGGGCGCTGGACCCCGTCGCCGCGACCCCGGACGACGTGCGCGCGGCGGTCGCCGAGGTGCTGGGCGATTCCGCCTACCGGCAGGCGGCGGCACGCGTGCGGGCCGAGATGCTCGACCTCCCCGAGCCGGCACGGGCGGTGCCGTTGTTGGCGCGGCTGGCGGCCTGACCTACCCGGGCCGCTGCGCCGTGGGCACGACGAGGCCGCTCTCGTACGCCACCACGACCGCCTGCGCGCGGCTGGACAGGCCCAGCTTGCCCATCATGCGCTTGACGTGCGTCTTCACCGTCGCCTCGCTGAGCACCAGGCGCTGGGCGATCTGGCCGTTGGTCAGCCCGTTGCCGACCAGGCGCAGCACCTCGGTCTCCCGCGCGGTCAGCGCCGCCAGTTGCGGCGCGCCCACGGCGGTGGCGCGGTGGTGCTGGGCGTAGGTCTCGATCAGCCGGTGGGTGATGTGCGGCGCGACCAGGATGTCGCCCGCGGCGATGGCGGCGACGGCGGAGAGGATCCGCTCCGGCGGGGTGTCCTTGACCAGGAAGCCCGACGCGCCCTCCCCCAACGCGGTGTAGACGTACTCGGGCAGGTCGAACGTGGTCAGCACGACGATGCGCGGCGGGTCGTCGTCGGACCGGTCCCGGTGCGCGGCGAGGATCGCGCGGGTGGCGGAGATGCCGTCCAGCACGGGCATCCGGACGTCCATCAGGATCACGTCGGGCGAGGTCCGCGCCGCCGCGGCCACGGCCCGCTCGCCGTCGGCGGCCTCGCCCACGACCTCGAAGCCCGGCGCGGCGGTGAACAGGGCGACCAGGCCCGCGCGGATGAGCGCCTGGTCGTCGACGACGAGCACGCGGATGGTCACCCCGCCGCCACCTCGCCCATCGGCAGCCGCAGGACCACGCCGAACCCGCCCTCGGCCCGCGGACCCGCGGTGAGCACGCCCCCGTACAGCTCGGCGCGTTCCCGCATGCCGCGGATGCCGTGCGACTGGTGGTCGGGGTCGCCCGGCCGGGTCGCCCGGCCGTCGTCGGTCACCTTGAGCACCAGGGTCTGCTCCCCGTAGTCGACGTCGACCCGCGCGGTGGCGGGCCCGGCGTGCTTGAGCACGTTGGTCAACGACTCCTGCACCACCCGGTACGCGCACAGGTCCGGCCCGGGGCGCAGCTCGCGCGCCTGGCCGGTGACCACCACGTCCACCGGCAGCCCGGCGCCGCGGGCGCGGGCGACCAGGTCGTCCAACGCCGCCAGGCCGGGCTGCGGCCGGTAGTCGTCGTCGTGGTCCACCCGCAGCACGTCGAGCAGCCGTCGCATCTCGGTCAACGCCTCGCGGCTGGTGTCGCCGACGGTGGTGATCGCCGCGCGCGCCGTCGCCAGGTCGCTGTCCAGCACGTACCGCGCCACGCCTGCCTGCAACGAGATCACCGACATGTGGTGGGCGACGATGTCGTGCAGCTCCCGCGCGATGCGCACCCGTTCGTCGGCGACCGCGCGCGCCGCCTGCTCGGCCAGCCGCTCGGCCCGGTGCGCCCACCGCCGGGTGCCCTCGCCGAGCATCCACGCGCCGACCACGACCAGCACCGACTGCGCCACCTCCGACCACGCGGCCCCCTCGACCCGCAGGAACGCCACGACCACCACCACCGTGGCCACCGCGAACACCACCGCGGCCACGAGCCGGGACCGCAGGGTGGCCACGGTGAACATGCCGACCAGCACACCCACCCCGCCGCTGGGCAGGCCGCCGAAGTCGAACAGGCTGTAGGCCGTCACCGCGCCCAGCATCACCGCCGTGGTGGCGACCGGCGCGAGCTGGCGCAGCGCGATCGGCACGACGGTGAGCGCGGCCAGCACGTACGCCACCGGGTCGTGCGCGCCGCTCTGGTTCGCCGTGGTCACCACGGTCAACGTGGTCAGCACCACCGCGAGCAGCAGGTCCAGCCGGATCGGCTTGAGGTTCGCCAGCACCAGCCCACGGTAGTCGCGCACCGCGTCCCCCGTCGCCACCCCGTGGGCGGATCCCGCACTACCCCTGCGGGGGTAGGTGGAGTTGCCGTCGTGGGGCGACGACGCGGGCACGCCGCGTGCCTAGCGTTCGGTGCCATGAAACGACTCCTCGCGACAGCGGTGATCGCGACCCTGACCCTGACCGCGGCGGGCACGGCCAACGCCGGGCACCGCACCGACACCAAGACCCTCCAACGGCACGCTGACGCGTTGCTGGCCCAAGGTGCACCCGGCGTGCTGGTCGAGGTGGACACCCCGCGCGGTGACGTGCGGGTGCGCAGCGGCTACGGCGACGTGGACCGGCGCACGCCCGTGCCGTGGCAGGCGCGGTTCCGCATCGGCAGCTACACCAAGACGTTCGTGGCGGCGACCGTGCTGCAACTGGTCGGCGAGGGTCGACTGTCCCTTGAGGACACCGTCGAGCGGTGGCTGCCCGGTGTCGTCTCGGGCAACGGCAACGACGGCGCGAAGATCACCGTGCGGCAGCTCTTGCAGCACACCAGCGGCCTGCACAACTACGTGGGCAGCATGCCGGAGCTGTTCCTGGAGAAGGAGTTCCCGAACGTCCGGACCCGCACCTACCGGCCGGAGCAGCTCGTCGCGCTGGCGATGCGGCAACAGCCGGACTTCCGCCCCGGGGAGAGGTGGAACTACTCCAACACCGGGTACGTCCTGGCCGGCATGGTCATCGAACGCGTCACCGGCCACACCTGGCAGCACGAGGTGCGCGAGCGCATCGTGGAGCCGCTCGGCCTGCGCGACACCTCCCTGCCGGGCACGTCACCCTGGCTGCCCAAGCCCCACGCCACGGCCTACGAGCGGTTCCCGGAGAAGGGCTTGGAGGCCGACCCGAACGACCCGCGGTGGGGTCGGGCGATCGACGTGACGCACTACAACCCGTCGTGGGGCGGCGCGGCCGGTGACATGATCAGCACCACCGAGGACGGCAACCGGTTCCTCAAGGCGCTGCTCGGCGGCGAGGTGCTGCGGCCGGCGCAGCTCGCCGAGATGACGAAGACGGTGGCCGCGCCCGCGCTGGACCCGGCGTGGCCCGGTGCCAGGTACGGCCTCGGCATCATGTGGGTTCCGAGCTCGTGCGGCGGCTACTGGTCGCACGGCGGCGA
The DNA here is from genome assembly GCF_021390395.1 of Saccharothrix sp. S26. Classification (GTDB taxonomy): domain Bacteria; phylum Actinomycetota; class Actinomycetes; order Mycobacteriales; family Pseudonocardiaceae; genus Actinosynnema. The sequence continues at coordinate 36,449 of NZ_JAJUWT010000010.1, read as the reverse complement.
CATCCCCGGCTTCAAGACCCGCAACGGCGTGACGCCGGACGGCGCGCGCAGCGTGGTGGTGTCGATCAACACCGACTCGATGGTCGCCCGGCCGGGCGCGCCGACGCCGACCAAGGACGTCACCGCCGACCTGGTCGACCACGCGCTCTGCGGCCTGAAGTGATTCCTCGCGGTGGTGGGGCGATGGGCCTCACCACCGCGGTCACGTCCGCGCGGCGTCGTGGACCAACAGCGCCGCCTCGACCCGGTTGCGACAGCCCAGCTTGGCCAGGATGCGGCTCACGTAGGTCTTGATGCTCGCCTCGCTCATGTGCACGCGGCGGCCCACCTCGGCGTTCGACAGCCCTTCCGCCACCAGGGCGACGATGTCCGCCTCCCGGGGCGTCAGGGCGGCCAGCCTTCGTGCCGCGTCCTCGCCACGCCCACCGTCGACCGCGACCATGCCGAGCACGTGCCGGGTCACGGCGGGCGACAGGTACGCCTCACCGGCGTGCACGGCCCGCACGGCGCGGATCAGCTCGTCGGGCGCGCAGTTCTTCAGCACGAACCCGTCGACCCCTTGCCGCAACGCCCGCCGCACGGTGGCCTCGTCGCCGAACGCGGTCAGCACCACCACCCTCGGCCCGCTCAACGCGGCGGCCGCGGCCAGGCCGTCCAGCACGGGCATGGCGAGGTCGAGGAGCGCCACGTCCACCCGGTGGCGGCGGGCCGCGTCCACGGCCGCGCGACCGTCGGCGGCCACCGCGACGACCTCCAGGTCGCCCGCCGACTCCAGCACCGCCGTGATGCCCGCGGTGATCAGCGGCTCGTCGTCCGCGACCAGCACCTTGATCACGCGAGGACCCCCGCCCGGTCCGGCGCGACCGGCAACATCGCGACCACCCGGAACCGGTCCGGCTCGGCGCGCACGCGCAACAGACCACCGGCCGCCCGGACCCGTTCGGCCAAGCCGGTCAGCCCGGTCCCCGGCGCGATCGAGGTCGGTTCACCGGCCGGGTCGGTCACGGCGGTCAGGTCGGCCACGGCAGTCGCGGCAGCCACGCCGGTCGAGTCCGCCACGCCGGTCGAGTTGGCCACGGCGACGGGATTCGCTACGCCGGCCGGGTTCGCCGTGCCAGTCGGGTCGGCCACGGCAGTCGGGCTCGCCACAGCGGTCGAGTCGGCCATAGGAGTCGAGGCGGTCACGGCAGTCGGGTCGGCCACGGCGGTCGGGTTCGTCACGGTGACCAGCAGCCCGTCCGGTTGCCAGTCCAGCGACACGACGACCGGCCGGCCGGGTGCGTGCCGGGTGGCGTTGGTCAGCCCTTCCTGCACCACCCGGTAAGCGGCGTGGTCCGCGTCCCGGGCGATCGGCCGGCGCGCACCCGACCGCTCAACCGTCACCGCGACACCGGCCCGGCGGAACTGGTCCACCAGTTCGTCCACGCCCGCCAAGCCGGGCTCGTCGCGCAGGGCCGCCACGACGGCGTGCAGTTCGTCCACGGCGGTGCGGGCGGCGTGCGCCAGGTCGCGGACCACCGGGCGTTGGGCGGCCGGCAGCGGGGCCACCTCCAGCGCCGCCGCCCGCACCGTCACCAGGCTGAGCCACCGGCCGAGCGAGTCGTGCATGTCCGCCGCGATGCGCAGCCGTTCCCGGGTCCGCTCCAGCTCGGTCTGCCGGGTGAAGTGCAGCCCCGCGGCCAGCGGCAACGCCACCAGCACCGCCACCCGGGCCAGCACCGGCCACGGGTCGACCCCGAACCGCCGCGTCAACGCCAGCAGCACGACCGGGTAGGCGAGCGCGGCGGCGACCACCGCGGCCAGCTCACGGCGGGTCGTGACGCGCCGACCGGCCTGGTAGCTCGTGCACGCCAGCAACGCCGGCGAACCGCCGGTCACCAACGCCATCGCCACCGCCGCCGGGAACGCCGCGAGCGGGCGCCGTGCGGCCACGACGAGCACCGCCGCCGTCACCGCGGCCACGACCGCCAACCCGCCGACCCCGCTCAACCACGCCAACCCGGTGTCGGCCACCACCACCGCGAGCAGCAGCGCAGTCCTCGCCATGGCCGCCACCCTAGCCATCCACTTTGGTGAACACCGCGGGCGACGATCGCGAACAGCGCCCGACCCCGACGCCTTCCTAGCGTGCGCAGCGTGATCAAACTCCTGCTGCCACTGCTGCTCCTCGTGCCGCCGCACGCCGACCAGCCGCCCCGAACGCTCGACTGGCAACCCTGTCCCGGCGACAGCGCGGTCACCGCCGAGTGCGCCGACCTGCCCGTGCCGGTGACCTCGACCCGGACCGTCACGCTGAAGCTGGCCCGCCTGCCCGCGACCGGCCCGCGCCGGGGCTCGGTGCTGGTCAACTTCGGCGGGCCGCAAGGCGATCAGATCGCGCTCCTGCGGTCCCGGCCGCACCTGTTCGACCGCATCCGCGAGTCGATGGACGTCGTGACGTGGGACCCGCGCGGCTACCCCGGCCTGAGCCGGCCCGCCCTGGCCTGCGACTGGACGTTCCTGCGCACGCCGCGCTTCCCCGCCGACCAGGCCGGGTTCGACCGGCTCGTCGCCGACAACCGCGCCCGCGGCGAGCGGTGCCGGGCCACCGACCCGGAACTGTTCGACCACATGGACTCCGGCAGCGACGCCCGTGACGTCGAGGCGATCCGGGTCGCGCTGCGCGAGCGGCGGGTGAACTTCATCGGCACCTCGTACGGCGGCGTGATCGCGCAGGCGTACGCCCGGAAGTACCCGCACCGGGTGCGCACGGTCTACGTCGACGGCACGGGCAACCACAGCACCCGTGACTGGGACGGTGAGCTGGACGCCATCGCCCGGGACAACGAGGCGTTCGCGCGGCGGTTCCTGGACTGGGCCGGGCCGGACGTCGAGCGGCGCTGGCAGGCGCTGGTCGCCAGGGCCGACGCCGAGCCGATCCCCGCCCTCACGGCGAGCACCGGCTACGACGGCACGCAGTTGCAGGCGCTCGCGTTCGGCAAGCTGCGGCGCGGCCCCGTCCAGTGGGACGAGGTGCTGCGGGCGATCACGGCGGCCGAGGCGGGCGACGCGTCCGGTTTCGCCCCGCCGGGCCGCGACCCGAACCCCGGCCTGCCCGGCGGCGGGGTCAAGGAGTGCCTCGACTTCCCGCACGCCGACTTCGCGCGGGTCGAGCGGACCACGCAGCGGCTGCGGCGGATCGCGCCGAACACCGGCGCGTCGTTCCCGCTGGCCTGGCACCTGTCGCTGACGTGCCCGGGGTGGCCGACGCCGACGGCCAACCCGCCCGCGCCGCTGCCCCGAGGGCTGCCGCCGTTCCTGGGCGCGGGCACCTGGCAGGACCACGCCGCCACGAAGCGGGTCACCGACCAGGTCGCGGGCAGCCGCACGATCTTCCACGACGGTCCCGGCCACAACCTGTTCGCAGGGATGATGAACGCGTGCGTGATCGAGCACGTGAGCGCCTACGTCACCGACCGGCGGCTGCCGCCCGCGCAGGTCACGTGCCCGTGACCGCGCCGGCCGCGCACAGGTCATGATGTAAGGCGTGGAGTCCACCCGTGTGGACCGCTGGCTGTGGGCGGTCCGGTTGACCAAGACCCGATCCGACGCCGCGGCGGCGTGCCGGGGCGGGCACGTGCGCGTCAACGACAAGCCGGCCAAGCCCGCCACCTCCGTGTCACCCGGTGACGAGGTGCGTGCACGAGTGGGTGACACGACCCGGATCGTGGAGGTCGTCCGGGTGATCCAGAAGCGGGTTGGCGCGGCCGACGCGGTCGGCTGCTTCATCGACCGGACCCCGCCGCCGCCACCGCCGACCGAGGCGCCCGCGCCCGTCGCCCGCCGGGAACGCGGCGCCGGCCGGCCCACCAAGCGGGAACGGCGGGTGCTGGACAGGTTCCGCAGCGGCCAACTGTGAGCCACGGGTCCGCGACCGGCCGGCGGACCCGTGCGCACCCGACCGGCCCGCCTGGACCGTTCGGGTGAACCGCGCGATCTCCCCCTAACGGGCGATCGATTCGTCCCGATCAAGGAAAGGACGGCGTTCTCCCGCGGGGCGGCCCGCACCGCCGCCGGTCGGGAGGCGCGGTGGTCCACAAGCGGCGGGACGAGCGCAACGGGCGGGTCGGCCTGGCCCGCTGGCGGCTGCGCGAGGGCGACTCGGCGGTGCTCGCCGGGCGGTTGCCGGAGGCCGCCGACCTGTACGCCGTGGCCGCCTACGAGCTGGACGGGCTCGACACCGGCGACCGCGAGGTGGCCACGCTGCTCGCGCACGCGCTGGCGGGTCACGCCCGGGTGGACCTGGAGCTCGGCCACCCGCACCGCGCCCTGGAGACGGTGACGACCGCGCTGGAGCTGGTCGAGCGGGCCGAGCCGGGCGGTGCGCTGCACGCCCGGATCCTGTGCTGCCGGGCGTGCGCGTTGCGCGAGACGGGAGCGCTGGACGACGCGCTCACGGCGTTCACCGAGGCGTTGGCGCTCCAGCGGGCCGTCGACCGCGACGGCGAGGCGGTGGTCGGCACGCTCACCGAGCTGTCCCGCACGCTCCGGTCGCGCGGCGAGCCGTGCGCCGCCGAACGGGCCGCCCGCGAGGCCGTCGAGCTGGCCGAGCGCATCGCGCCGGGCAGCCTGGCCGCCGCGGTCGGCCACCACACCCTGCGGGAGGCGTTGGACGACCTCGGCCGGGCCGACGAGGCGTGGCCGCACCTCGTGCGCGGCATCGACCTCCTGCTGCGGCACGCACCCGACGCACCCGTGACCGCCGACGCCGTCGACCGGTGGTGCGAGGTGGCGCTGGCGCGCGAAGGGGCGACCGACGCGCTGCCGTGCCTGGACCGGCACCTGGCCGTGATCGAGGCCCGGGCGCCGGACACGCCGGTGGTGGGCGTGCTGCGGTTGTGGCGCGGGATCGGGTTGGCCTCGCTCGGGTCCGACGAAGCGGACGCGGAGGCGTGGCGCGAGTTCGTGGGCGCGGAACGGGTGCTGGCCGGCCGGCCCGACCAGGCGAGGCGGGTGGCCCGGGCCCAGGCCGAACGCGCCGAGCTGCTGGCCCGGCACCGCGGCCCGGCGGCGGACCTCGAACAATTCCACCCCGCCGATACTCCCGATCACATCCCCCGCCACACCGGCCCACCGCCGACGTGAGCCCTCCTCGCACCTGCCGCCGAATGTTGCAACACCTTCACCCGACATTGGTCGCGCAGCCGAGTTGTCCCGGCTGATCGCGCGGCAGGGGTGGCTCGGCGTCACCGCGGACCCGGCGTACGGCGGGATGGGGTTGGGCCACCTGGCCAAGACCATCATCATCGAGGAGCTGTCCCGCGTCAGCGGCGCGATGGGGGCCATGGTGCAGGCGTCCCAGCTCGGCGTCGCGAAGATCGTGCACTTCGGCGACGAGGAGCAGAAGCGGCACTTGCCGCCGCGGGTCAGCGACGGCCGGTGCTTGCCGACGATCGCGGTCACCGAGCCGGACGCGGGCGGGCACCTGCTCGGCATGGCGAGCACCGCCGAGCGGGTGGGCGACGAGTACGTCCTCAACGGGCGCAAGGTGTTCGTCGGCAACAGCACGTCGGCGACCTGCACGGCGTGGTGGTCCGCACCGGACCGGGGTCGCGCGGCCTGTCGGCGTTCCTGGTCGAGGCGACCGCGCCGGGCTTCTCCCTAGCGCCGCACCGGCCCGCCATGGGCCTGCACGGCTTCAGCTTCGGCGAGCCGGTCTTCGAGGACTGCCGCGTCCCGGCGGCCAACCTGCTGGGCGCGGAGGGCGACGGCCTGGCCGTCGCGTACTCGTCCAGCGTCCTGTACGGGCGGCCCAACCTGACCGCGGTGTCGCTGGGCGTCCACCGCGCGATCGTGGAGCGGACCGTCGAGTTCGCGAGCACGCACCGCCGGTACGGCAGGCCGTTGGCCGAGCTGCCCGCGGTGAAGCAGAAGCTGGGGCAGCTGCTGTCCCAGCTGATGACCGCGCGGCTGGCCGCCTGCTTCGCCGCGCACCTGCTCGACCAGGGCATCCCCTGCGACGCGGAGCCGATCAGCGCCAAGCCGCTCAACGTGCAGTCCTCTTTGGACTCCGCGCGCACCGCGATGGAGGTGCACGCGGCGTACGGGCTGGACCCGGACCGCGCGGTCGAGCGCCTGCTGCGCGACGCCAATCACATCTACTCCCCCGCCGGCACCTCGGACATCCAGCGGCCGCGGCCGGCCGAGGTGGCGTTGGGCACCTACCGGGACCAGTGGTCGGCGCGGCTGTCCGACAAGCTGCGGGCGAGCAGCACGGCGCTGGACCGCGTCACGCTCGTGGCGGGCGAACCGGCGGGCCTGCCCGCCGTCGCCGCTTCCCACCAGTGCTGCGCCGCCGGGTCCTTCCGATCCCGGAGGGGCCCGGCGCTAGCGCGGCTCGCCCAGCTTCACGGCCACCACGCCGCCGAGGATCAACGCGCCGCCGGCCAACTGGACCGCGCCCGGTGCCTCGCCCAGCAGCAGCCACGCGAACACCAGCGCCATCACCACCTCGGTCAACGCCACGAACGACGCCAGCCGCGAGCCGAGCCTCCTGGTCGCGGCGATGCCGGCGACGTAGGCCAGGGCCGCGGTCACCACGCCCAGCGCGAGCAGCGGCGGCCACCAGGCGACGGTGAACCCGTCGAACGCGACCGGCCGCGCCGACACCGTGAACCCGACGATCCCGACCGCGCCCGCGAGCAGCAGCACGACACCGCCGACCAGCAGCCCGCCGGCGGCCAGCACGGTGCCCGGCAGCCCGTCCGCGTCCCGCGCGTTGAGCACGAAGTACACGGCGGCTCCCACCATCGCGGCCAACGCCCAGAGCACGCCGACCGCGCTGGCCCGCGCGCCGGACCCGACGTCGAGCACCAGCAGCAGCCCGACCAGGCCGAGCACGCCGCCGAGCACGGTCAGCCGGGTGGGCCGCTGGCCGTGCCGCAGCCACAGCCAGCCGACCACGGCCACCGGCGCGGTGTACTCGACCAGCAGCGCGACCCCGACCTCCATGTGCGCCACGGCGTTGAAGAACGCCAGTTGGCAGCCCGCGACCGCGACCAGCCCGTACGCCGTGATCAGCGGTGCGGCCCGGCGCAGGAGGCCCCACCGGCCGCGCAGCTGGACCACCGCCACCGGGGCCAGCACCACCGCGGCGAGCAGCACCCGCACCGCCACCGCGGCCGCCGACGACCAGCCCGCGTCCATCAGGCCGCGCGCGAGCGGCCCGGACAACCCGAAGGACGACGCCGACAGCAGCGCGAAGCCCAACCCGGCCCGCAGCCGCCCGCCCACGTGCGTGTCATGCGTCATCGTTGCCATGACCCATGACGCTATGGACCGGGCCGGTAATCTGTCAACATGCTTTTCACCCATGACACGACGGCGTCGCTGGTCGCCGCGGTCGCCTTGGTGAACTCGGCCGTCGAGCCGGACACGATGACCGACCGGGCGCAGCTCGACGCGTTCTTCGCCGAGCACGGGTACACCGGCTCGCGCACCCACGACCAGGCCGAACTGTCCGCGGTCCGAGCGCTGCGCGCGCCCCTGCGCCGACTGCTGACCAGCGACCGCGACACCGCGGTCGAGATCGTCAACGACATCCTGGCCAGGCACCGGGCCGTGCCGCGGCTCGTGCGGCACGACGGTTTCGACTACCACCTGCACGCCACCGACCCCGCGACGCCGCTGGCCGACCGGATCGAGGTGGAGACGGCCATGGCGATGGTCGACGTGATCCGCGCCGACGAGCTGAGCCGCCTGTCGGTGTGCGCGGACGACACGTGCGACGGGCTGGTGCTCGACCTGTCCCGCAACCGCTCCCGCCGCTACTGCAGCACCGCGTGCGGCAACCGGATCGCCGTGGCGAACTACCGCGCCCGCAGGGGCTGACGCCACCGCAGCGCCCCGACCGCGAAGGGAGAGCCGTTCGAGTTCGGTGACCCACATCACTCCAATGGCGGCCTCGGCACCGGACTGATAATGATTACCATTCTCCCCGTCCCCGGTCCGACGCCCCTTCGGAGGAGCACGCGTGGCGCACTTGTTGATGATCGAGAGCTGGGTCGGCGCGATGAGCTCGTTGCTGCCACGGGCGATCCACGAGGCCGGCCACCGCTTCACGTTCCTCACCCGGGACCTCAGGCACTACCTGCGCGCCGCGCCCGCGCACCCGCACCCGTTGCTGGCGGCGGACAACGTGCTCACCGCCGAGACCAACGACGTGCCCGCGCTGCTGTCCTATGTGGAGCGCCTGCACGGCGTGCTGGAGTTCGACGGCGTGATCTCCTCCTGCGACTACTACCTGGCCACCGTCGCCACCGTCGCCGCCCACCTGGGCCTGCCCGGGCCGGACCCGCGAGCCGTCGAACGCACCTGCCGCAAGGACCTCACCCGCACGACGACCTCGGCCGCCGGCGTGCCCGGCCCGCGGTTCGCGCTGGCCGAGGACTGGCCCGCGACCGCGAAGGCCGCGTCCGGGCTGGGCTACCCGCTGGTGGTCAAGCCGGTCGACCTGTGCGCCGGGATGCACGTGCGGGAGGTGCGCGACGAAGCCGCGTTGCGCGAGGCGTACCTGGCGCTGGAGGCGTTCCCGGTCAACGCCCGCGGCCAGGAGCGGGTGCCGACCGTGCTGCTGGAGGAGCTGCTCGTCGGACCCGAGGTGAGCGTCGAGACCGTGACCGCGGCCGGCACCACCTACGTGGTCGGGGTGACCGACAAGAGCCTGGCCGGGCGGCCGTGGTTCGTGGAGAGCGGCCACATGTTCCCCGCCGCGTTGAGCGACGCGGACCGGGACGCGGTCGTGGACACCGCCGTCAGCGCGATCGACGCGCTGGGCCTGGACCGCGCCGTCGCGCACACCGAGGTCAAGCTGACCGCCGACGGGCCGCGCCTGATCGAGGTCAACCCGCGCCCGGCGGGCAACCAGATCACCGAGCTGGTCCGCCGCGTCACCGGCGTCGACCTGCCCTCGGTGTTCGCCGACCTCGCCGCCGGTCGTCAGCCCGACCTGCGGTCGCGGGAGACCGGTGTGCGCAGCGCCGCCATCTCGTTCCTCCTGCCGCCGCGCGCCGGGGTGGTGGCCGGGATCGACGGCGTGGACGCCCTGCCCGCGAACCCGGAGGTGGTGGACTGGGCGGTGAAGCCCGCCGGGCACCGCGCCGGCGAACCGACCAGCAACAACAGCTACCTCGGGCACGTGATGGTGACGTCGCCGGACACCGATGCCCGCAGCCGGGCCGAGCGCGTCGTGAAGTCGCTGGACGTGCGTTACGCGGAGGCCGTCGCGTGATCGCGGTGGCAGACCCGAACCCGCGGCCCGCAGGAGGTGCCGCGTGACCGCGCAGGCCGGGCAGCGGCCGCTGTCCGACGTCACGGAGCTCGTCGCGCTGGCCCGGGCCGGCGCGGTGGGGCCCGACCCGGCGCAGTGCGCCGTCAGCGTCGCGTTCACCACCCGTCAGGGCGCACGGCACGCGTCACGCGAACAGGCGTACCGCAACACCGTGATCAGCGTCCGGGTCGGTGACGCGGTCGGCTCGTGCGCGGTGGAGCCCGACGCCGTGGACGACGCGGCCGTCACGGACTGCGTCGGCGAGCACGTCGCCGACCTGCTCGCCCACCCCGACCTCGCGATCCGCACCGCCGTGCTGGACGCCTACCTCATGCACGCGCACCCGCACCACCTCTCCGCCGCCCACCACGTCGTGATCGGCGGCGGCGACTCGCTGGCCAAGTCGATGGCCCGCGCCCGCGCCGTGGTCGACCTGCTGGACGCCGTGCCGGGGCAGCGGGTGCTGGTCGTCGGCGTGGTCAACTCGCTGCTGCACCACCTGCGCGAACGCGGCCTGCGGTACGTGCCGTGCGACCTCAAGGGCGGTCGCACCGAGTGGGGCGAGCCGATCGTGACCGACGCGCTCCCCGCGCTCGACGACTGCGACCTGGTGCTGGCCTCCGGCATGACCGTCGGCAACGGCAGCTTCGAACCGCTGCGACGTGCGGCCCGGGCCGCCGACCGGCCGCTGGTGGTGTTCGCCCAGACCGCGAGCGCGATCGTGCCGTGGTTCCTCGGCTCGGGCGTCACGGCGGTGTCGGCGGAGCCGTACCCGTTCTTCTGGCTGCACGGCGGCCCGACCACGCTGCACCACTACCGCGCCACCCCGGGACGGCCACGGTGACCGTGCGGCGCAACCCCCACCTGTTCGACCTGCTCGGCAACACCCCGGTGGCCCGCATCGACACGCCCCTGCCGCACCGGCACGGCGGGTTCTGGGCGAAGCTGGAGTGCCTGAGCGCGGGCGGCATGAAGGCCCGTTCGGCGGTCGCGATGCTGTTAGCCGCACGGGAGCGCGGCGAGCTGCGCCCCGGCGCGGTCGTCGTGGAGTCCACCAGCGGCACGCTCGGCCTCGGCCTGGCGTTCGCCGGCCAGGCGTTGGGGCACCCGGTGGTGCTGGTGGTGGACCACGAGCTGGAACCGTCGATGCGCGCGTTGCTGCGGGCCCACGGCGCGCGGCTGGAGATCGTGGACCGGCCGCACCCGACCGGCGGCTGGCAGCAGGCCCGGCTGGACCGGCTGCACGCCGTGCTGCGGGGGCTGCCCGGCGCGTACTGGCCCGACCAGTACAACAACCCCGACAACCCCGCCGGGTACGCGGGGCTGGCCCGCGAGCTGGCGGCGCAGCTCGACCACGCCGACGTGCTGGTGTGCAGCGTGGGCACCGGCGGGCACAGCGCCGGCGTCGTCGCGGCCCTGCGCCGGCACTGGCCGGACGTGCGGCTGGTCGGCGTGGACACGGTCGGCTCGACCATCTTCGGCCAACCCGCCCGACCACGGGTGATGCGCGGCCTGGGCAGCAGCATCCACCCGCGCAACGTCGCCTACGAGGAGTTCGACGAGGTGCACTGGCTCGGTCCGGTGGAGGTGGTCGACGCGTGCCGCAGGCTCGCCCGGGACTGCTTCGTCACCGGCGGCTGGAGCACCGGCGCGGTCGCCCTGGTGTCGGCATGGGTGGCGCGCGTCGAGCCGGGCGCGACCGTCGTGACGATCTTCCCGGACGGCCCGCACCGCTACCTGGGCACCATCTTCGACGACGACTTCTGCCGGTCGCGCGGCTTGCTGGGCACGCCGGAGGACCGGCCGGTGGAGATCGCCGACACCGCGGAGGTCGAGGTCACCAGCTGGGCCCGGTGCCGGACCGTTTACGCGCCCAAGGCCGTGGGGGTGCCCGCATGAAGCTCGACTGGACGGTGTACGGGCTCGAACTGCGGTCGCCGTTGCGCATATCGCGGTCGGTGATGGCGCGGCGTGACGCGGTGCGCGTGGTCGTGGAGTGCGACGGGGTCCGCGGTCACGGCGAGGTGGTGACGAGCGCGTACTACGGGCTGGACGTGGAGCGGATCACCGGGCTGCTGCGTGGCCTGGCACCCGTGGTCGAGTCCAGCGCGAGCCCGGACGAGCTGCGTGAGCGCCTGCCGCCGTTGCCGCCGGGCGTGCTCGCCGCCGTGGACGCCGTGCTGCACGACCTGGTCGCCACGCGGGCCGGCGTGCCCGTGCACGCGCTGGTGGGCGATCCACAGTGGACGGACGTGCCGACGGCGTGCACGATCGGCATCGGTCCGGTGCCCGAGGCGTCCACCGAGGCCGCCCGGCTGGCCGCGCGCGGGTTCACCGTGCTGAAGGTCAAGGTGGGCGGGGAGGACGACGTGGCCCGGGTCTCGGCGGTCCGGGCCGCCGCGCCGCACGCCCGGCTCATCCTCGACCCGAACGGCGGCTGGACCGCCGAGCAGGCCGTGCGGGTGGTCGACCGGCTCGCCGGAGTGGACGCCTTGGAGCAGCCGCTGCCGGCCGGTCGGTGGGACGAGCTGGCGTGGTTGCGCGAGCGGTGCGCGGTGCCGTTGATCGCGGACGAGGACGCCGCCACGGTCGCGGACGTGCGGGCGTTGGCGGACTTGGTCGACGGGGTGAACGTGAAGCTGGCCAAGTGCGGCGGGATCACCGCGGCGCTGGAGGTCATCGCCGTCGCGCGGGAGTGCGGGCTGGACGTGATGCTGGGCTGCCTGGTGGCGAGCTCGCTGGGCATCGCGCCGGCCGTCCACCTGACCGGTCACGCGCGGTGGGTGGACTTGGACGGGCACCTGCTGGTGGCGGACGACCCGTGGACCGGCATCGGCGGCGAGGACGGCACCCTGCGGCTGACCGGCGCGCCCGGCCTCGGCGTGGTGGCCAGATGAGGCGCTCCCCGCTCCCCGTGCGCGTGATCGCCACCCAGTGCGGCGTCGACCCGCGCAGCCTCCGCCGAGGCGACCCCGGCCCGTCCCCGACGACCGGCCCGGTGACCCGATGAAGCGCTTCCCCCTCTCCGTCCGCCTCCTGCTGGTCAACCAGTTCGGCGTCAACACCGGCTTCTACCTGCTCATCCCCTACCTCGCCACGCACCTCGGCGACCTCGGCCTGTCCGCGGCGACCATCGGTGTCGTCCTCGGGGTGCGGACGCTCAGCCAGCAAGGCTTGTTCCTGGTCGGCGGTTCGGCGTCGGACCGGCTCGGGCCGCGGCGGGTCATCATCGCGGGTTGTGCGGTGCGGGCCGTCGGGTTCGGGTTGTTCGCGGCCGGCGAGTCCGTGGTGGTGCTGCTGGGTGCCTCCGTGCTCAGCGGGGTGGCCGGGGCGTTGTTCAACCCGGCCGTGCGCGCCTACATCGCCGAGGAGGCCGAGGACCGGGCGGGTGCGTTCGCGCTGTTCAACGCCTACGGGCAGGCGGGCGCACTGGCCGGGCCGCTGCTGGGCGGCCTGGTGATGCTGTGGGACTTCCGGGTCGCCGCGCTGGTGGCGGCCGGGATCTTCGCCGCGCTCACGGTCGCGCAGGCCGTCGTGCTGCCCGACCGACCGGCCGCGCCGCACCGGGGCACGGTCCTCGACGACTGGCGCGAGTGCCTGTCCGACCGGCGGTTCCTGGCCTTCACCGCCGCGCTCACCGGCATGTTCGTCCTGCAGAACCAGCTCTACCTGGTGCTGCCGCTGGAAGCGCGGCGGTCGACCGACTCGTCGTTCGCGGTCGCGGCGCTGTTCCTGGTGTCCACCGTCGCGACCCTGCTGTTGCAAGTGCGCGTCACGCGGGCGCTGGACCGGTTCGCGCGCGGTCGGGCCATCGCGCTCGGGCTCGCGGTCATGGGGCTCGGGTTCGTGGCCACGGCGGTCAGCCACGTCGGACCGGTCGGCGGCATCACACCCGTGCTCGTCACCGCGCTGCTGCTGTCGGTCGGCGTGATGATCACGCACCCGTTCGTCTACGAGCTGATCCCGGCGTTCGGCCGCACCGGCCTGGCCGGCACGTACTTCGGCGTGTTCTACCTGGTCTCCGGCCTCGCCGCGACCCTGGGCAACGCGGTGATCGGCTGGGTGTTCGGCCGGTCGGCCCCGCTGGCGTCGCTGCTGTGCGCGGCGATCGGGCTGGGGTGCGCGGCGGCCGTGGCCTGGCTGCACCGGCGTGGCGCGCTGACCGCGAACCGAGAGGTGGCCCGATGAGCGAGAACCTGCTGACCGACAACCCCGGCCTCTACGAGCAGCAGTTCCCCGACCCCGACCACGTCGCCGCCCGGTTCGCGCACGACGTCGTCACGCGGTTCGGTGCCGACCACCACTCCGGGGTCCGGCGCGCGCTCCTGGACGTCGGCTGCGGCACGGGCCGCGACGCGGGCCACCTGGCGACCCTGGGCCACGACGTGGTCGGGCTGGACAGCTCGGAGCGGATGGTCCAGCACGCCCGCGCGCACCACCCGGCGGTGGAGTTCGTGCTCGGCGACATGCGGTCGTTCGACCTGGGCCGCCGCTTCGACGTGATCACGTGCCTGGACAGCGCGCTGCTGTACTGCCACACGAACGCCGACCTGGACGGGTTCCTGCACCGCTGCCGCGCCCACCTGCGCCCCGGCGGCCTGCTCGTGGCGGAGATGCGCAACGGCGCGTTCTTCCTCGGCAACACCGAACTGCTCGACGGCGTCCGCAGCCGCACGGTCGTCTGGCAGGGCGTCTCCTACACCTCCCACACCCGGCTGTGGATCGACCACGCGGCCCAGTTGCTGCGGCGTCGGCGCGAGTGGTGGTGGCCCGGCGCGCAGCCGCTCGTGCAGCGGTCGGCGTGGCGGCTGCTGTTCCCCCAGGAGCTGCGGCACTTCCTCGACCACGCCGGGTTCGACGTGCTCGCCCTGTTCGACTCGCCGGGGCCGCGCACCGACGAACCCTGGACCGCCGACGCCGAGCTGGGCGAGGCCCTGTCCGGAGACCGCCTGCACCTCGTCGCGCGCCTGCGCCACTGAAAGGAACGACATGCACCCGCTCACCCGCCGCGGTTTCCTCGGCCTCACCGCCGGCCTCTCCTTCGCCGCCCTCACCGGCTGCGGCACGGCCGAACCGACCTCCGCCGCGTCCACCCCGCGCGCCGGTGGACGGCTGCGCGCCGCGTTCGCGGGCGGCGGGGCCAAAGAGGTGCTGGACCCGCACCTGGCGAACCTGTTCGTGGAGGCCGCCCGGTCCAAGGCGCTGTACGACAAGCTCGCCGACCTCGGCCCGGACGTCGCCGCCCAGCCCCGGCTCGCCGAGAAGTGGGAGCCCGACGCCACCCTGACCCGCTGGCGGATCACGTTGCGGCGGGCAGTGTTCCACAACGGGCAGCCGGTCCGCGCGGAGGACGTGCTGGCCAGCTACGCCCGCATCCTCGACCCGAACCGCGCCTTCCGCGCCAAGTCCAGCCTGGCGCTCATCGACCTGGCGAACAGCCGTGCGGTGGACGAGCGGACGGTCGAGTTCGCGGTGAAGCGGCCGTTCGTGGAGTTCCCGAACGTGCTGGCCGCGTTCGGCGCGTACATCGTGCCCGCGGGCACCGAGGACTTCACCAGCCCGGTCGGCTCCGGGCCGTTCCGCTTCGTCTCCTTCGAACCCGGCAAGTCGGTGCTGCTCAAGCGGAACGCCGAGTACTGGGAGGGCGCGCCGCACCTGGACGAGCTGGAGTTCGTCATCGCCAACGAGGAGTCGGCGCGGGCCAACGCGCTGCTCGGCGGCCAGGTCGAGTACGCGCACGACCTCACCCCCACCACCGCGCGCAGCCACGCGGCCGGCGACCGGATGGCGATCCACCGCGCGCCCAACAGCGCCGTGCAGGCGTTCGCGATGAAGCTCGACCGGCCGCCGTTCGACAACCGGGACCTGCGCGAGGCGATGTTCCTGCTCGCCGACCGGCCGCAGCTGGTCGAGTCGGTGCTGGCGGGCAGCGGGCAGGTCGGCAACGACCTGTTCGGCAAGGGCTACCAGCACTACGCCGACGACATCCCGCAGCGCACCCGTGACCTGGACAAGGCGAAGTTCCTCATCCGCAAGGCGGGCGCGGAGGGCCTCACGGTCAAGCTGGACACCTCCACCGCCGCGGCCGGCATGGTCGAGGCCGCCACGGTGTTCGCCGACCAGGTCAAGGGCTCGGGGCTGACCGTCGAAGTGGTCACCGGCAACAAGGACAGCTACTGGTCCGACACGCTCAAGAACGGCTCGCTGTCGAGCTTCCGGTCCGGCGCGATGCCGATCGAGACCCACATCGCGCAACGCCTGCTCAGCGGCTCGGGCACGAACGTGACCAAGTGGGCCCGGCCCGAGTTCGACGCGCTGTACGACCAAGCGGTGTCCACTGTGGACGAGACGCGGCGCGGCGAGGTGTACCGGGAGATGCAGCGCTCCCTGCACGCCGAGGGCGGCTACCTGATGTGGGGCTTCGCGGACTGGATCGTCGGCGCGGCGCCGAACGTCGGCGGCATCTCCACCGCGCCCGCCAACACGCTGGACTGGGCGCGGTTCGACAAGGTGTGGTTGGGGTGAGCCCGCGCCGCTACGCCGCCCGCCGGCTGGCCCTGGGCCTGGTGCAGGTGCTCGCCGTCGTCACGGTGGTGTTCCTGCTGGTGCAGGCGTTGCCGGGGGACGCGGCGGTGGCGCTGGCGGGCGACAACCCGGACCCGCGGCGGATCGAGCAGATCCGCGTCACCATGGGCTTGGACCGGCCACCGCTCGAGCGGTTCGGCGAGTGGGTCCTCGGGTTGGCGCGCGGCGACTTCGGCGTGTCGTTGATCTCCGGTCGGCCGGTGGTCGAGTTCCTGCACGACGGGCTCGGGCCGACGCTCGTGCTCGCGGCGCTCGCCCTCGTGCTGCTGGTCCCGTTGTCGGTGGTGTTGGGCGTGCTGGCGGCGTTGCGCGAGGGCGGGCCGGTGGACCGGGTCGTCACGACGGTCACGGTGGGCCTGCACTCGATCCCCGAGTTCGCGCTGGCCGTGGTGCTCATCGCGGTGTTCGGCGTGCAGTTGCGGTGGCTGCCGCCGACGGCGGTGGGCGCGGACCTGCTCGGGCAACCCGCCGTGCTGGTGCTGCCGCTGGTGGTGCTGGTGGCGCGGCCGCTGTGCTCGATCAGCCGGTTGGTGCGGGCCGGGATGATCGACGCGCTGGCGTCCGACCACGTGCGGCACGCGCGGCGGCTGGGCATCGGGGTGACGCGGATCCGGTTCGCGCACGCCCTGCCGAACGCCCTCGCGCCCGCCGTGCAGCAGGTGGCGCGGACCACCGACTGGCTGCTGGGCGGCGTGATCGTGGTCGAGGCGGTGTTCGTCGTCCCCGGGCTGGGCACGATCCTGGTGGACGCGGTCGCGGGCCGCGACCTGCCGGTGGTGCAGGGGCTCGCGGTGGTGTTCGCGGTGACCACGGTGGTGGTGAACCTGGTCGCGGACCTGCTCGCGTTCCGGCTCGCACCGCGATCGGTGGCGATCGCGTGAGGGTCGTCGGCTGGTCGCTCGTGCTGGTGCCGCTGGTGCTCGCGCTGGTGGGGCCGTGGTTCGTGCCGGACGAGCCGACGCGCGGCGCGCCGTTCGCGGGGAACTCGTCGTTGGGCACCGACTTCGTCGGCCGGGACGTGTGGCACCAGGTGCTCGCGGGCGGGCGGACGGTGGTGCTGGTCGCGGTGGTGGCGACGGCGCTGTCGTACCTGCTGGGCGTGCCGTGGGGCGTGACGGCCGCCATGACCCGCCTGCGGGTCGTGGACGAGGTGCTGATGCGGCCCCTGGACCTGCTGCTCGCCGTGCCGTCGTTGCTGGTGCTGATCCTGGTGGCCGCCATCGCCGGTCCCGGTCTGCCGGTGCTCGTCGGCGTGGTGGCGCTGGTCAACTTCCCCGACGTGGCGCGGATCTCGCGGGCCGCCGCGCTGGAGGTCGCCGGGCGTCCGGCGTTGGAGGCGATGCGGTTGCAGGGCGAGACGTGGTGGCGGACCTCGATCGTCTACCCGGGACGGTCGATGGTGCGGACCCTGGCCGCCGACTCGGGCGTGCGGCTGACCGGCGCGCTGTACCTGGTCGCGTCGGCGAGCTTCCTCGGCGTCGGGGTCGCGCCGGACGCGGCCGACTGGGCGGTCATGGTCGACCGCAACCGGGTCGGGCTGTTCCTCCAGCCGTGGGCGGTGGTCGTGCCCGCGTTGCTGATCGTGGCGTTGTCGGTGGGGCTGAACCTGGTGTTCGACCGGGCGTTGCGGACGGGGGCGCGGACGTGACGCCCGTGGTGCACGTCGAGGGCCTGCGCGCGGTGACCGGGTCGCGCACGCTGGTCGACGGCGTCAGCTTCGCGCTGGCCGCCGGGCAGGTGGTGGCGCTGGTCGGCGCGTCCGGCAGCGGCAAGACCACCACGGGCCTCGCGCTGCTGGGCGAGCACGCGCCGGGCGTGTCGGTGAGCGGGCGGGTCACCGTGACCGGGCGGATCGGCTTCGTGCCGCAGCAGCCGTCGGCGGCGCTGAACCCGGTGCGGCGGCTCGGCGGCGTGTTCCGGGAGATCGCCGCCCTGCACCCCGGTGACGACGACGTGCTGATCGCCACCGCGTTGCGCCGGGCGCGCGTGCCGGTGGAGCTGCTGCGCCGCTACCCGCACGAGCTGTCCGGCGGCCAGCAGCAGCGGGTGGTGCTGGCGCAGGCCCTGGTGGGTGATCCGGCGGTGCTGGTCGCGGACGAGCCCACCACCGGGCAGGACCCGATCACGCGGGCCGAGGTGGTGGACGAGCTGGCGTCGGTCGTCGCCCAAGGGGTGGCGCTGGTGCTGCTCACGCACGACCTGGACGTGGTGCGCGCGGTGGCGGACGAGGTGGTGGTGCTGCGGTCGGGCCGGGTCGTGGAGGCCGGTCCGACGGCCGACGTGCTCGACCGGCCGCGCACGGCCTACACCGCCGCGCTGGTCGCGGCACAGCCCCGCGTCACCGTGCCCGCCGAGCGACCGGCCGCGGCACCCCGCCTGGAGACGCGGTCGGTGACCGCGCGGCACCGGGCCACGACCGTGCTGCACGACGTGGACGTGCGGGTGGGCGCGGGCGAGTGCCTGGCCGTCGTGGGGCGGTCCGGCAGCGGCAAGACCACGCTCGCCCGGTGCGTCGCCGGGCTGCACGCCGGGTTCGCCGGCGAGGTGCTGCTGGACGGCCGCCCGCTGCCGCGGTCGTTGCGCCGCCGTTCCCGCGCGGAGCTGGCCGCGGTGCAGTACGTGTTCCAGGACGCCCGCGCGTCGTTCGACGCCTACCGCACCGTGCTCGACCAGGTCAGCCGGACCGCCGTGCGGCTCGGTGGCGCGGCCGACCCGCGCGCGGAGGCGTTGGCGCGGCTGGCGGCCGTGGGGCTGGACGAGGCCACCGTGACGCGCCGGCCCGCCGGGCTCTCCGGCGGCGAGCTGCAACGGGCGGCGCTGGTGCGCGCGCTGCTGGCCCGGCCCGACGTGCTGGTGTGCGACGAGATCACGTCCGGTCTGGACACCCTGACCCAGGCGAGCCTGCTCGACCAGCTCGCCGCGCTGACCTGCACCGTCGTGCTGATCAGCCACGACCTGGCCGTCGTCGCGCGGCTCGCGGACCGCGTCGCCGTGCTGCACCGGGGACGCGTCGTCGAGCACGGGCCGGCGGGCGAGGTCCTGGGCTCCCCCACCCACCCGGTGACCGTCGGCCTGCTGGGCCGCTCGATGGAAGGAACAGAGGAGAGGAAGGCATGAACCCCTACCACCGCGAAGTGGGGCCCTACGAGGTCCGTCGCGCGCGCGAGTCCGATCTGGACGGTGCGCGCAGCGTCATGCTGGACACGTTCTACCAGGAGTTCGGCTACGGCTACCGGCCCGAGTGGCACCGCGACGTGATCGACCTGGAAGGCGCGTACCTGCGGCCCGAGCGGCACGCGTTGTTCGTCGCGGTCAAGGGCGACGAGGTGGTGGCGACGACCGGCGTGCGCGCCACCGCGCCCGCCAGCCCACCGCACCCCGCCTGGCTGGCCGCGCGGTACCCGGAGGGCAGCACGGCGCAGTTGTTCCGCGTGTACGTGCGGCCGGACCACCGACGGGCCGGGCTGGCGCGGGCGCTGGTCGACATGGCCACCGGGTTCGTCGTGGGCACGCCAGGCTACGAGCGGCTGTACCTGCACACCGACACCCGGATCCCCGGGGCCGAGCCGTTCTGGCGGTCCGTGGCCGAGGAGGTGCACGACGCCCGTGACGGCGACCCGATCACCTTCCAGACCGTCCACTTCGAGATCCCGTTGCCGCGCTGAGCACCGCTAACGGTCACGTCGTCGGCGCAGCAGGCCCGCCAACGACGTGGCCGGGTGGCCGGTCAGCCGCGGCACGGCGTCGCTGACGGCGGCCAGCTCGCCGTTCGCGATGGCGGTGTAGGTGGAGACCCAGGCGTCGACCTGCCAGTCCGGCGCGCCGTACGTCGCGCGCGAGCGGTAGGCCTCCTCCACGGTCTCCAGGTGGTAGGTGATCGTCCGGCCGGTGGCGTCGGACAGCACGGCCGCGACCTCGTGCAGCGTCAGGGCTCGCGGCCCGGTGAGGTCGTACGTGCGGCCGACGTGGGGCCTGGGGTCGGCGAGCACGGCCGCGGCGGCGTCGGCGATGTCGTCCTGCGCCACGACGGCGGCCCGACCGTCGCCCGCGGGGCCGCGCAGCACGTCGTCCTCGCCCACCATGGCGGGCAGGAAGTCGGCGTAGAGGTTGTCGCGCAGGAACGTGAAGCCGAGGCCGCTGAGCCGGATGTGCTGCTCGGTGGCCCAGTGGTCGCGGGCGAGGGTGAACGTGGCGTCCGGGGCGGCGCCCGCGAACGAGACGTAGACGAGGTGGGCCACCCCGGCGTCGACCGCGGCGTCCACGAAGGCGCGGTGCTGGTCGACGCGGTCGGTCGACTCGGACGCCGAGACCATGAGGACGGTCGGGATGCCGTCCAGCGCCTGGCGGACGGCATCGCGGTCGGCGAACGCGGCCCGCGCCACGGTGGCGTGGGGCAGTCGCGGCGCGCGGGCGGGGTCGCGGACGAGCAGCCGCTGGGCGCGGCCCGCGTCCGCGAGGCGGCGGGCGACGCGTCCGCCGAGGTGCCCGGTGGCACCGGTGACGGCGATCGAGGGCCGGGGAGTCGACATGCGGCCGAGTCTCCCACCTCGCGCGGGAGCCGGCTCGACGTCGTGGATCCGACCAATTCCCCGCGAGGAGCACCAAGGCGTGCCGAAGGGTGCGGGCGCGAACTCCTCGCGCCCGCACCGCTCTCACCAGTGCAGGTCCGGCAGTTCCGCGATCCGGACCAGGTCCGCCTCGGTCAGCGGCGGGGTCGGCCGGGTCGGGCTGTCGGGCCCGGTACCGTCGTCGGCGCCGTTGGCGGTGTGGATGCCGACCCGGCTGCCGTCCGCCGCTTTCACGTGCAACGACAGCCTGGTGAGGCCGCCGGCGGTCAGGGTGTCCAGCGCGCCCTCGCGGCCGTTCGACAACTCGACCAGGCGGCACTCGGGACGGCCGCCGCAGTCCACCTCGCCGCCGTTCGGCTCGTCCACGGTCACCATCAGCCAGCCGCGACCCGCCGCGTCGACCAGGTTGGCGACCGCGCGGTAACCGCCCTGCCGGACGCGGAAGTCCAGCGCCTCACCGGCCGGGGTCGGCTCGATCCCGATGCCGGCCGGCAGGACCCCGGCCAGCACCGCGTCGAGCTCGGCCGCACGGCGGTCCGACGGGGCGGGCGGCGTCGGACGGCCCGTCCACTGCACCCTCAGCTGCGGCGCGGTGGCGATGGCGATCAGCCGATCGTCATCGAGGACCCGGTTCTTCGAACCCGTGCCGCCGGTCTCCATGACGCCGGCATACGTGCCGTCGGTGCGCCACACGTCGGCGGTGACCAGGGTCGTCTCCCCCGCCGGCTCGACGGTGAGGCGTGCCGTGGAGCCGTCCGGCAGCACCCGGACCGAGCACTGCACCTGCGGCGTGAACCGCACGCACTCACCGGGCGGTTGGCCGCCGCGCGGCTTGACGTAGACGATCACCACCCGGTCACCCGTGAGCCGGAAGTCGCCGCCCCAGCTCTCGTCGATCGCGCACAGCCGCAGCGGCGTCGCCTCCACCCCCGCCGGCAACGGCAGCGCGAACCGCCCGAACGCCTCCGTGAGCCGGGCGGACTCGGCCAGTTCGCCCGGCGTCGCCGAGCCGCGCGGCCGGTCGGGGAAGCCGCCGGTCATCGCCGGCGTGGCACAGCCCGACGCGACCGCCGGGGACGACGTCACGGTCGTCGTGGGCGCTGTCGACAGCACACCGGCGGGTGGGGCCGACGTGGAGGTGGACGCGCCGCTCACCGCGACCGCGACCACCGCGGCCACCCCCGTCGTCGCGGCGGACAGCACACCGAGCCGCCGCCGTGCCCGCCGCCTGCGCCCGTCCCGCACGACCCGCTCGAACTCCAGGCCCGACGCCGGCTCGTCGGCCAACGCCGTCCGGATCATCTCGCGCACCTCGTCGCTCACGATCCCTCCCACAGCACGGTCCGCCTGGTCGCCAGCGCGCGTCGCAGGGCGTCCAGCCCCTTGGACACCTGGCTCTTCACCGTTCCCTCGCTACAGCCCAGCGCCGCCGCGGTCTCCGCGACCGGCAGGTCCTCCCAGTACCGCAGCACGACCGCCGCGCGTTGCCTGGGCGGCAACGCGGCCAACGCGCGCCGCACGTCCATGGCCTCCTCCACCCCCGTGGACGCCTCGGCCACCTCCGGCACGGCCTCGACCACCGTCTCCGGCCGCCGTCCCCGCCAGCGCGAGTCGTCGATGACGGCCCGCACCAGTACCTTGCGCACGTACGCGTCGACCTGCCCGTGCCGGTCCAGCCGCCCCCAGTGCACGTAGACCTTGGCCAGCGCCGTCTGCGCCAGGTCCTCGGCCCGGTGCCAGTCACCGCACAACAAGAAAGCGGTCCGCCGCACGACGGCCGCCCGTGCCTCGAAGTACGAGCGGAACTCGCGGTCCCGATCGTGCACGTGACACCTCCTCCACTCGGTCACCCCCTATACGGCGTCCGCCCGCACCCCGTTGCCCGTAACTTTGGGTGACGACGCGAAGGAGGGCCCGTGCGCCCCCGAGCGCACGGGCCCTCCGAGCCGCCTGGGCGGCGGCGACCGGGCGTCAGCCCTCGCGGGCCCACGCCTTGGCGAGCTTGAGCTTGCCGCCGGTGTGCAGCAGCGACCCCGAGTAGACGCGGCCGGCCAGCAGCACGGTCAGCACCACCGTCCCGGCCAGCAGCCCCAGCGCCAGCAGCGGTTCCCACACCGCCGCGTCGCCGGCGAACAGCCGCACCGGCATCGCGATGGCCGACGAGAACGGCAGGAACGACAGCACGGTGAGCACGGTGACGTTGTCGGAGAAGAACATCACGCCGAAGTACGGCCCCA
Source organism: Saccharothrix sp. S26 (assembly GCF_021390395.1). Taxonomy (GTDB): domain Bacteria; phylum Actinomycetota; class Actinomycetes; order Mycobacteriales; family Pseudonocardiaceae; genus Actinosynnema. The sequence goes on along the minus strand of NZ_JAJUWT010000010.1, from coordinate 13,752 downwards.
TCACCAGGATCATCACCAGGCCCATGCTCGAACCCAGGTCCTCCTGCCTGCTGACCAGCGACCCGGCGACCGCCCACATCGCGGCCAGCAGCACGAACCCGAGCACCAGGAACGGCACGAACCAGCCCAGCGCGGGCGCGATCAGCGACAGCAGCTCCGAGTGCCCGCCCAGCCGCAACGCGATCGGCGCGGCCACCGCGATCACCACCACCTGGCCGATCGTCAGCAGCGAGTGCCCCACGATCTTGCCCGCCAGCAACGCCCGCACCGGCACCGTCGCCACCAGGATCTCCACGATCCGGGTCTGCTTCTCCGTCACGGTGCTCTGCGCGATCGCCGCCCCGCTCATCCCGAACATCAGGAACACCAGCGAGAAGACCATGATCGCGAGCTGCCGCTGGCCCTGCCCGACCTCGGCCGGGTCGAGCAGGTCGACGGGCGGCGCGGTGCGCAGCGCGGCCAGCACGTCGGTCGGCGCGTCGGACAGCGCCAGCACGCGCACGCCCGTGGCGGACTTGCCGGTGGTGTCCGGCACGACCGCCGCCTCCACCTCCTCCGAGCGGATGAGCGCTTCGGCGGCGGCCACGTCGTCGACCTCGCGCACCCGCAGGCCGCTGTCGGTCAGCACGGCCGCCGCTTCGGGGCCCACCGCGGCGACCTCGGTCTCACCGCCGCCGAGCGCGGTCGGCAGGATGGAGATCGCGAACAGGCCGACCACGATCACCGCGAGGCCGATCCAGAAACCCTTGGCGCGCAGGAACGACTTCATCTCCCGCTCGGCCACCAACCGGGTGGCCGCGGCGAAACCGCGGGACCCGCCGCCCTGCTCCGTCACGCCGGTCATCAGATCGCCTCCTTGAAGATCTCGTCGAGCGTCGGCACGACGGGGGTGAAGCTGCGCACGGTCCCGCGGCGCAGGGCGGCTTCGAGCACGACCTGGTCCGCGCCCGCGTCACCGTCCGGTTCGAACACCGCGCGCGGGCCGTCCACGTCGACCACGCGCACGCCGGGCACGTCCCGCACCCACCCCGCGTCGGAGGCCACGACCAGCTCGAACCGCGCGGGCCCGTACCGGGCGCGCAGCTCGTCGCGCGCGCCGCTGACCGCGATCCGGCCACCGGAGATGATCACCACGTCGTCGCACAGCCGTTCCACCACCGAGAGCTGGTGGCTGGAGAACAGCACGGGCACACCGGCCGCGGCCCGTTCGCGCAGCACGCCGAGCACGGTCTCGACCGCGATCGGGTCCAGGCCGGAGAACGGCTCGTCCAGGATCAGCATCACCGGGTCGTGCACCAGCGCGGCGGCGACCTGCGCGCGCTGCTGGTTGCCCAGCGACAGCTCCTCGAGCTTGTCCTCGGCCCGGTGGGCGAGTTCGAGCTGGTCGAGCAGGCGCTCGGTGTTGCGGCGCGCGGTGTCCCGGTCGAGGCCGTGCAGCCGGCCCAGCCAACTGATCTGCTCAGCGACGCCCATCTTCGGGTACAGGCCGCGTTCCTCGGGCATGTACCCGAACCGCTGCCGCACCGCGCCGGTCACCGGCGAGCCCTGCCAGGCGACCGTGCCGCCGTGCGCGGCCAGCACGCCCAGGACGATGCGCATGGTGGTGGTCTTGCCGGACCCGTTCGCGCCCAGGAACCCGGTCATGCGGCCCGGTCGGACCTCGAACGACACCTCGTCGAGGACCCGGTGGTCGCCGAAGCTCCGGCTGACCGACGTGACTGTCAACATGACCGCAACGCTAGGTCGCCGCCGCCGCGAACACGTCCGGCGCGAGATCGACTTCTGGTGTCCTCCTCGCGGAGGATGCCGCGCGTCAGGCCCGGCCCGGCTCCACGATCCCGTGCTCGTAGGCGAACACGACGGCGTGCGTGCGGTCGCGCAGGCCGAGCTTGGCCAGGATGCGCGACACGTGCGTCTTCACCGTGGTCTCGCCCAGGTGCAGCGCGTTCGCGATCTCGGCGTTGCTCGCGCCTCGCGCGAGGTGGACCAGCACCTCGAACTCGCGGTCGGTGAGCTCCGGGGGACGTCGCGACGGCGTGGCCGGGGCGGGCGCGGTGAACCGGGCGATGACGCGGCGGGTGACCTCGGGCGACAGCAGGGCGTCACCGCGGGCCACGACCCGCACCGAGTCGACCAGGTCCTCCGGCGAGGCGTTCTTGAGCAGGAAGCCGCTCGCACCCGCCCGCAGCGCCTCGAACAGGTAGTCCTCGCGGTCGAACGTGGTCAGGATGACGACCTTGATCGGGTGGCCCGCGCCGTCCGGGCCGAGGATGCGCCGGGTGGCCTCCAGCCCGTCGACGCCCGGCATCTGCACGTCCATCAGCACCACGTCCGGCTGGAGCCGGCCGACCACGTCCACGGCCTCGACGCCGTCACGGGCCTCGCCGACCACCTCGATGTCGTCCTCGGTGCCGAGGATCACCCGGAAGCCCGCCCGCACCAGGTCCTGGTCGTCGGCGAGCACCACGCGCAAGGGATCCGTCATGCGGGGAACCTCGCACGGACCCGGTACCCGGCGTCACGGCGGGGTCCCACTTCCAGCTCGCCGCCGTGCACCGCGACCCGTTCCCGCATGCCGACCAGGCCGAACCCGGTCCTGTTCGGCGTACCGCGCGGCCCACGGCCGTCGTCGGACACCTCCACCTCCAGCGAGTTCTCCAGGAACCGGACCCGCACGTCGGCCTTGCGCGCGTCGGCGTGCTTCACCACGTTGGTCAACGACTCCTGCACGATCCGGTACACCGACAGCGCGACGCCCTCCGGCACCGGCCGCGGCTCCCCGTACACGCCGTGCGCCACGTCGAGCCCGGCCGACCGCGCCAGTTCGGCCAGCTCCGGCAGTTGGTCCAACCCCGGCGAGGAGGTCTCGCCCTTCTTCTCGCCCTCCTTCTCACCGGCGTCACCCGGCGGGTCGTCCGGGTCGGCCCGCAGCACGCCGAGCAGGCCGCGCAGCTCGCCGATGGCCGTGCGCGCGGTGTCCTCCACGGTCCGCAGCGCCTCGCGGGCCAGGTCGGGGTCGCGGTCGAGCACCCGGCGCGCCGCGCCCGCCTGCACGCCCATCACCGACACGTGGTGCGCCACGACGTCGTGCAGGTCGCGGGCGATGCGCACGCGTTCGGCGACGATCGCGCCCCGCGTGTTCTGCTCCTGCGAGCGGCGCAGCTGCTCGGCGCGGTGCTCCAGCTCGGCCTGCCGGCGTGCCGAGACCCACGCCATCTCGCCGAAGAAGTACGCGGACAGGAAGAACAGCAGGTTGAACCCGATGCCGTAGAGCACGGTCGCGAGCACCGGGTCGAGCGGCCCGGCCGCGCCCTCGAACGGGGGTGCGGGCTCGACCAGGAACTTGACCAGGCCGAAGCCGAGCCAGGCGAACATCGCCACGATCACCGCGACCCGCGCCCACCGCGCCCGTGCCCGGTCGCGCCCCCACGCGCCCGCGCTGAAGATCGCCAGGAACAAGGCGACGGAGGGCACCAGGTTGTCCCCCACCTGCCGGACCTGCACCGCGACGAGCAATGCGCCGAGGACGACCATCACGGTCAGCGGGAAGCGCCGGCGCGCCACCAGCGGCAGGGTCAGCGCCGCGCCCCAGGCGAGCTGCTCGGCCAGCGGCGGCCCGTGGTCCCACAGGCTCGCACCCATGCTGGAGATCAACACGGTCACCGCCACCGCACCCGCCAGCGCCGCGAGGGCCAACCAGACATCGTGCCGCCGCTGCGCCGCCGTAGGCCCAGGACGCCGCCACCGCGCCCAGTCGGGCTCGCGCGAGGGTTCGTCCGCCATGTCCGGAAACGTAACCCGAGCGGTGTTCGGACACGGCAGCGGAGGGTGGGGACCTGGTCAGGTGGGGCGCGGGTCGGTCGTGTCGGTGAGCCGGGCGGCGGTGATCACGAGGGTCGTGTAGGCCATCGTGAAGCTGCCGCCCGCCGCGTCGATGGCGGCCCCGATGCCGGTCAGCACCTCGTCCGCCTTCCCCGGCGGCATCAGGGCGTACGCGCCCGAGGTCGGCAGCTGGTCCAGCCACTGGTCGCGGGTGTAGGTGCGCTCCCAGTCGAACCGCCACCGCTCGACCTCGCCGAACCCGCCCGCCTCCCGGATGCCGGCGATCGCCCGGTCCGTGAGCGCCGAGCCGCCGGCGGGGTCGAACGCGCGGGCCATCAGCGAGTCCGGCTGCGCCCGCCGGTAGACCTCGGCGAAGGCGTCGGCCAGGTCGGACGGCGGTCGGCCGACGTTCCAGAACGCGGCCAGCCTGCCGCCGGGCCGCAGCACGGCCGCCGCCTTCGCCGCGCCGGCCACCGGGTCGACCCAGTGCCAGGTCTGCCCGGACACGACGGCGTCGAACACCCGGCCGGCCGGGTCCCACGACTCGAACGCGGACACCTCGACGTCGAGGCCACGACCCCGGGCCCACCGCGCCATCCGCGGGTCGACCTCGACGCCGAGCACCCGGCACCCGGCGGCCTGGAACAACCGGGCCGCGATGCCGGTGCCCGTGCCGACGTCCACCACGTCCGGCCCGGGGGCGGCGGCGACGATGGCCCGCACCATGGCCTCGGGGTAGGAGGGCCGGGCGCGGTCGTAGCGCTCGGGGTCCGTGCCGAACGACTCGGCCATGGCTCGGGCGCGGTGGGGTTCCGACGGTAGAATGGGCATGCGCCCACTATGAGTGGGCAGATGCCCACTCGTCAACCGAGAGGAGCGCCGTGCCGACCGGTGTGGCCATCCGCGACGTGCGCGACCAGCTGTTCGACGCCGCCGACCGCATCCTGCTGCGCGACGGTCCCAGCGGTCTGACCAGCCGTGCCGTCACCGCCGAGGCGGGCGTCGCCAAGGGCGTCCTGCACCGGCACTTCGCGGACTTCGACGCGTTCCTGGCCGACTTCGTGCTGGACCGCGTCGACCGGATGGACGCCCAGGCCGCCGCCCTGCTCGGTAGCGCGGGCCGCGGCACGGTCCCCGACAACCTCACCGACGCGTTGACCGCCCTGTTCGGCTCGGTCGCGGTGGCGATCGTCGCCCTGGTCACGTTCCGCGACGAGCTGCGCGCCCGGCTGCGCGACACCTGGCCCGCCGGCGTCCCGGTCCTGACCGAGGCGGTGACCATGATCGCGGCCTACCTCACCGCCGAACGCGACCTCGGCCGCCTCGCGCCCGACGCCCCGGTCGACGCGCTCGCGCCGACCCTCATCGGCACCGCGCACCTGCTCTTCGCCGACCGCCGCGGCGCCCAGCCCGAACGGGAGGCCGTGCACCAGGCCGTGACCACGGTCGTCGGCGCGGCGCTGCGACAACCGTGAACGACCTCAGCGAGGCTCGACCCTGGTGGCCGTGTCGCCGAAGACGAACGGCGCCGGCTCGCACTCGGCGATGAAGCCGCCCGGGAACCCCGACCGGAAATCCACCGCCGCCGTGAGCTGCTCGACGCTGCTCACGCCGACCAGCGGCAGCACCGCGCGGGACTCGGCGCGCGTCCACGCCAACGCCACCTGCTGGACCGGCTGGAGCCGACGCCCGCGTTCGTCGCGGACGCGCGCGTCGGCCGAGGAGCTGTCGATCGTGGTGGGCGCGGACTTCGGCCGCCGCTTCACCGCCGGGTCGGTGCCCGGCGGCACGCTGAGGGCGGCGAGCCGGCGCTGGCCTACGAGACCCTGACCCTGCCCGGCGACGAGGATCACCGCCTCGTAGGCACCGCCGGGGTCGGCTACAGCACCTCGGCCAGCCCGTGCACCGCCTCCAGTGGGTCCGGGCCGATCGGGATCAGGACCACGCTGTCCACCCCGGCCGCGAACAGCTCGGCCAGCCGCGCCTTCGCGTCCTCGGGCGTGCCGGTCACCGCGAGCCGGCGCACCCACTCCTCCGGCAGCCGGCGCACGAAATCCTCCCGGCTGCCGCACTCCCGCCGCAGCGCCGCGAACTCGGCGGCGAACGGCAGCGGGGCCAGGTGCGGTGCCCAGTCCGGCTCGCCGATCCACTCCAGGCCGGCCCGCACGGCGTCCACCGCCACCGACGCGTCGGCGTGCACGGCGGCCACGTTGTAGCCGACCAGGCGGTGCGGCCGGGTCGCGTCCACGTGCGCCAACGCCGCCCGCGCGTACTCCGGCGTGGTCGGCTCGGCCAGGATCGTGCCGTCCGCCACCCGCCCGGACAACGCCAGCGAACGCGGACCGCGCACGCCCGCCAGCACCGGCGGCGGGTCGGCCGGCACGCACGCGGGCTCCAGGGACACCCCGTCCAGCCGCACGTACTCGCCCGGCTCGACCGGCTCACCGCGCAGCAACGCGGTCACCGCGCGCAGGTACTCCTCCAGCAACGTCAACGGGCTGGCGGGCCACTCGCCCACCGACCGCATCCACCCCGGCATGCCGTGCCCGATGCCGATGTCGATCCGGCCCGGGAACAGCTGGGCCAGCGTCGCGACCTCCATCGCGGCGAACGCGGCGTTGCGCGCGCCGACCGGCAGCAACCCGATGCCCACGCGGATGCGCCCGGTCGCCGCCAGCACCGCGGCGGCCTGCCCGATCCCACCCCGGTACCCGAGGTCCTCCACCACCCACAGCTCGTCGAACCCGAGCTCGTCGGCGCGCCGCGCGAACGGCAGCACCCGTGACGGCTCGAGGTCGCGGGGCAGCATGACGCCGACCGATCCGGAACGGCTCACGACGATCTCCTAGGTCCGCAGGTACGAAGCGCCGTTGAGGTCGAGCACGGCGCCGGACGCCCACTCGGCCGCCGGCGAGGCGAGGTAGACGACCGCGGCGGCGACCTCTTCGGGCTTCGCCACCCGGCCGAACGGGCTCTGCGCCAGCACCTCGTCGGTCACCATGTCGGCCACGCGGTCGGTGCCCACGAAACCGGGCGCGACCGACGCCACCGCGATGCCGTGCGGTGCGAGGGCCACCGCCAGGGACTGGCCCATCGAGTGCAACGCCGCCTTGCTCGCGCCGTACGCGGGCATGGCGGGCTCGCCGCGGAACGCGCCGCGCGAGCCGACGTTGACGATCCGGCCGCGCGTGCCGCGCGCGATCATGTGCCGGGCCACGCAGTACGACATGTCCGCCGCGCCGAAGACGTTGACCGCGAACGTGCGCCGCCACAACGCCTGCCACTGGGCGTACGGCAGGTCCACCGAGCCCAGTTCCACCAGGCCGGCGTTGTTGACCAGCACGTCGATCCCCCCGAGCGTGTCGGCGGCCGAGTCGACCACGCGCTCGACCGCGTCCGGGTCGGCCAGGTCGACGTCCGAAGAGGACAGTCCGACCACCCGGTCGCCGAGGTCGCGGAACGCCTCGACGATCGCCGCGCCGATCCCGCGACTGCCACCCGTGACCAGGACGCCCCGGCTCACTTGGCGAACACCTGCGACTCGTCGGAGAACGCCTTGAACTCCAGGGCGTTGCCGGCCGGGTCGCGGAAGAACATCGTCCACTGCTCCCCCGGCTCGCCCGCGAACCGCAGGTGAGGCTCGATCACGAACTCCGTGCCCGCCGCGCGCAGCCGCTCGGCCAACTCGTGGAACGCCGGGATCGGCAGGAGCAACCCGAAGTGCGGCACGGGCACGTCGTGGCCGTCGACCGGGTTGCGGCCGGAGTCGCCGCGCGGCCCGGGCACGACGTGCGTGACGAACTGGTGGCCGTAGAAGTCCCAGTCGACCCACTTCTCGGCCGAACGGCCCTCTTCGAGCCCGAGCACACCCCCGTAGAACTCGCGGGCCCTGGCCAGGTCGTCGACTCCAACGGCGAGGTGGAAACCGGGTCTCATGCCCTCACCTTGACCACCGTCCGGGCCAATGTCAACATTCGACATCATGCAGCTGCGCCAGGCCGACCGCCGGGGCCTCGCGGACGAGGCCGCCGACCGGATCCGGGACGCGATCCTCGCGGGCGACTTCCCGCCGGGCTCGCCGTTGCGCGAGGTCGAGCTGGCCGCGTCGCTGGACGTCAGCCGCGGCTCCGTGCGCGAGGGCCTCGACCTGCTGGAACGGGAAGGGCTCGTGCGCAGCGCCTGGCACCGCGGCACCAGGGTGATCGACCTGACCGCCCGGGACGCCGAGGAGGTCTACTCGGTCCGGGCCGCGCTGGAAGGGCTGGCCGGCCGCAGCGCCATCGGCCGGGTCGACCTCGACGTCCTCGGCGGCCTGGTGGACGCCATGGCCCGCCGCCTGGCCGCGGGCGCGCCCAGCCCCGAGCTGCTGGCGCTGGACATCGAGTTCCACGACACGATCTACCGCGCCACGGGCAACCGGCGGCTGCTGGAGGCGTGGCACGCCGTGCGGTCGCAGGTGCACCTGTTCCAGCTCACCCGCATCCGGTTGGGCCACCACGGCTACCGGGCGGTCGTCGTGGACGAGCACCGCGAGATCGTGCGGCTGCTCGACGCCGGTGACGCCGCCGAGGTCACCCGCTTCGCCGAGGAGCACGTCCACTCGGCGAAGCGGGTGCTTGTCGGTCAGCTCGACCGCTCGACGAGCGAGACCTCCGGGTAGCTCGCCGACGGCCGGTCCAGCAGGGGCTGCGGCACGCCGCGCAGGTGCAGGTCGAAGAACGCTCGGACGTACGCGCGGGTGATGGCCGCGCCGCGCTCGCCGGAGACCTCGCCGAACTCCAGGCCCAGCTGCGCCCCGATCACGCCGATGTCGGTGAACGACGGGTGCGCCATGCCCGCCACCACCAGCCAGCGCTTCCACCCGGTCAGCAACGGCCAGGTGTCCGCCCAGCTCTTGGCGCTGGGCGCACCGGGCGCGAAGTTGTCCTGCCGCCCCAGGAGCATGACCGGCTGCGACATCCCCGGCTCCGGCACCGGCGTGGAGACGAGGCCGTCCACGTTGATCGCGGCACGGATGCGGGCGTCGGCGCGCGCGGCTTCCAGGCTGCTCGCCCCGCCCGCGGAGTGGCCGCCCATCGCGATCCGCGAGGCGTCGACCAGGTTCGCGCCCCGGTGGTGGCGCAACGGCCCGGTCAGCTGGTCGAGCACGAACGACACGTCCGCCGCCCGACCCTCGCCCAGCTTCTGCCAGAAGGCCGGGTCGTGGAGCACCTCGCAGGAGGCGCAGGGCGCGACCCGCCCGTCCGGGAACGTGGTGGCGACGTTCTCGTGGGTGTGGTCGACCACCGCGACGACGTACCCGTGGCTGGACAGGTCCTCCGCCAGCGTGCTGAGCGTGGCGCGGGGCCGCTTGTAGCCCGGTGACAGCACGACGAGCGGCAGGCCGTGCCGCCGGCCGACCGGTCGGGCGTCCACGACGGCGTTGGTGCGCACGGTGGCGAGCGTGTCGGGCGGCACGGTCGTGAGGCCGCCTTCTTCGAGCACCGCGGCCGATTCGGCCGGGGTCATGTACTGCTTCTTCGGGCCGCGCGCCGGGGCCGCCGGGTAGAAGAGCGAGACCATCAGCTCCCGGCGGGCCGCGGGCACCCACGGGTCGGGGCGCGTGGTGTCGGTCAGGTGCAGCGACGTCGTGCCCACGGCGTGCCGCCCGGTCGGCGGGGGCAGGTGGGGCGTCGCGTCGGAGCCGTCGCCGGGCCCGTCCGCCGAGGCGGACGCGGGCGTGGCGGACAGGACGACGGTCAGGGCGATCAGGAACGCGAGGCCGCGCATGGGTCTTCCTCTCACGTCGGGCATCAGCCGACGAAGCTCACTTCCGGGTAGTCCGCCGACGGGCCGTCCAGCAGCGGTCGCGATGCGCCGCGCAGGTGCACGTCGAAGAACGCGGCGGTGTAGGTGCGGGTGATGGCCAGGGCGCGGTTCGCCTCGATGCTCGTGCCGATGTCGACGCCGAGCTGGTCGGCCATCAGGCCGAGGTCGGTGAACGACGCGTGCCGGGTGCCCGCCACCAGCAGCCAGCGCTTCCAGCCGGTCAGCTGGGGCCAGTCCCGCTCCCACCCGCGGTAGGGGCCGCGGCTGCCGGGCTCGTACAGGTCTTCGTTGCCCACGAACAGGAACGGCCGGGACAGGCCCTCCGCGGGGACCGGGACGTGCGTGCTGCCGTCGAGGTCGATGCCCGCCCGGACGCGGTCGTCGGCGAGCATGGTCAGGATCGCGCTAGCGCCACCCGCCGAGTGCCCGGCCATGGCGATGCGCGCCGGGTCCACCAGGTTCACGCCGCGCCGGTGCCGCAACGGCCCGGTCAGCTGGTCGAGCACGAACGACACGTCCGCCGCCCGGCCCGCGCCCAGCTTCTCCCAGAAGCCGGGCAGGTGGTCCACCTCGCACGCCACGCAGGGTGCGACCCGCCCGTCCGGGAACGTGGTGGCGACGTTCTCGTGTGTGTGGTCGACCACCGCGACGACGTAACCGCGGCTCGCCAGGTCCTCGGCGAGGGCGGTGAGCGTGGCGCGGCCGTTGAGGAACCCGGGCGAGAGCACGACCAGCGGCGCGCGGTGCCGACGACCGGCGGCGGGCGGCGCGTCGACCACGGCGTTGGTCCGGGTCCTGCTCAGCAGGTCCGGCGGGAGGTCGGTGAGACCGGCGCGTTCGAGCAGGAGCGCCGATTCGGTCGGCGTCACGTACTGCGCCTTCGTCCCGCGTGCCGTGGCGGCCGGGTAGTACAGGGAGACCATCAGCTCCCGGTGCGTCGACGGCACCCACGGGTCCGGCCGGGCCGTGTCCCGCAGGTGCAGGCTCGTGGTGCCCACCGGTCGGTCGCCGGTAGGCGCGGGTAAGTGCAGGGCCGGGTCCGCGACGGCGGGCGTGGCGGACAGGGCGACGGACAGGGTGAGCGACAGGGCGGTGCCGATCGCGAGACCGCGCATGGGGTCCTCTTCTCGTGGCGGGTCAGGACAGGTGGCGCAGGCGGCGGAAGCAGAACCACGTCAGCAGCGCCGTCGACGCGAGGTACAGCGCCAGTTCCAGCCACTGCAACGGCCAGAACCGGCTCGCCGGGTGGTAGGCCAGGTGCTGGCGGTAGCCCAGGTCGGACAGGCGGGCGAAGCACTCGCGCATCCGGTCGAGGACCCGGGCGTCGATCTGGCCGATCGGAACGCGCGGCAGGCAGCCGCCCACCGAGGCGGGCAGCCGGTGGACCACCGCGCCGTTCGGGTCCAGCGTCTCGTTGGCCAGCACCCACGCGCCCTCGGGTTCGAACACGCGCAGCGCCTCGGGCACGTCGCCGTCCGGCCCCGGCTCGGCCTGGACGCCCGCGATGGTCTGCGCGGTGATCGCGACGGTCTCCTCCACCGGCGGCAGCAGGTGCGGGCGCACCGCGAACGGGACCGCCACCTGCACGGCGGCGAACACCACCAGCGTCACCGCCATGGCCACCACGGTGCGGCGCACCAGGATCGCGACCGCGACGCCGAGGACGAACGCGAACGCGGCGTACCCGAACGGCGCGATCCCCCGTGCGGCGAACAGGCCCGGTGTGATGCGCGGGTCGTACCCGCCGTCACCGGCGGAGGCGTCGAGGGGACCGGCCCACCAGGTGACGACCAGGCCGAGGAGCCCGGCCGCGACCGCGGCCGCCGGCACGCCGAGGCCGAGCTTGACCCCGAGCCACCGGGTGCGGGTGACGCTCTGGTTCCACACCAGGTTGTGCGTGCCGGTCTCCAGCTCGCGGGTGATCATCGGCACCCCCCAGAACACGCCGAGGAGGGCGGGCAGCGCGTACACCGCCAGCATGCTGCCGCGGTACAGGAACTCCTCGTCGCCGAAGCCGCCCGGCTCGGGTCGGGTGAGCACGAGCACCACCGCGACCAGCGCGAGCGCCGCGTACACCGACGCGAGCGGGAAGCGCAGTTGCCGCCAGGCCAGCCACGTCATCGGACCACCCCCAGGGACGGGCGACCGGCGTGCGGGTTCGCCATGTAGGCCAGGATCAGGTCTTCGAGGTCGACCTCGCCGACGTCCCAGGTCGGGTCGAGGATCGGCGCGTCGGTGCGCACCAGCACGGTCGTCTGCCGGTCGGTGTGGCGCACCGAGACGACGTGCTGGTCGGCGGGCAGGGTGTCGACGTCGCGCCGCGGGCCGGTCAGCCTGCGGTGGGTCGACAGCAGCTCCTCGACCTCGCCGGTCACCCGGATCCGGGCGTCCACGAGCACCACGAGGTGGTCGCAGACGCGTTCCAGGTCGGCGACCAGGTGCGACGACATCACCACGCTCACGCCGTGCTCGGCCACGGCCTCCATGAGGTCCTGGAGGAACTCCCGCCGGGCCAACGGGTCGAGCGAGGCCACCGGTTCGTCCAGCAGCAGCAGCTCGGGCCGTTTCGCGATGCCGAGCGTGAGCGCGAGCTGGGCGCGTTGGCCACCGGACAACCTGCCCGCCGCCAGCGCCGGGTCCAGGCCGATCTTGGCGACCCGGTCGCGGGCCAGTTCGTCGTCCCAGCCGGGGTTGAGGCGCGCGCCCAGGCGCAGGTGCTCCTCCACGGTCAGGTTGGCGTAGACGGGCGTGTTCTGCGCGACGAACCCGACCTTCGCCAACTGGGCCGGGCCGCTGCCGGGCACACCGCCGCACACCTCGATCGTGCCGCTGGACGGTTCCAACATGCCCGCGGCCAGGCCCAGCAACGTCGACTTGCCCGCGCCGTTCGGCCCGACCAGCCCGGTGACGTGCCCGGCCGGGATGTCGAGCTCGCAGTCGGTCAACGCCCAGTGGCGCTGGTACTTCTTGCCCAACCCGCGGGCCCTCAGCACGGTCACGCTATGTCCTCTCGGGCCGCGGAGCGAAACGTGGTCAGGAACAACGCCTCGATGCTCTCCTCGTCCAGCCCGGCGCGGCGGGCCTTGGCGAGCCAGCGCCGCAGGTCCTGGCGCAGCGGTGCGAGCGCGGCGAGCGAGGTGCCCGACAGCGTTGCGGTGACGAACGTGCCCACGCCGGGACGGGCGGCGACCAGGCCGTCGTGCTCCAGCTCGCGGTAGGCCTTGAGCACCGTGTTCGGGTTGATCGCGAGGTCGGCGACCACGTCCTTGACCTTCGGCAACTGGTCCCCCTCGCGCAACAACCCGAGCCGCAACGCGTGCCGCACCTGTCGGACCAGCTGTTGGTAGGGCGACAGGCCCGACTTGCCGTCCAGGTGGAACTCGATCACGACTACCTCCATTTATCTAGCTACCTAGCACTATAGGTACATAGGAGGCTGGCGTCGAGGCGGAGTTGGGTCGGCGCGCGACGGGCGGGGCAGGGCAACCCGCGACAGGGCGGGGCGAGGCGCGACAGGGCGGGCGAGGCGCGGCAGGGCGACGGGCGGAGCAGGGCGGCGCGCGACAGGGCGGGGCGGGCGCGGCAAGGCGGGGCGGGGCGCGGCAAGGCGGGGCGGGGCGGCAAGGCGGGGCGGGGCGCGGCAGGGCGGGGCGCGGGGCGGCAGGGCGGGGCGCGGCGCGGCTGGGCGGGGCGGGGCGCGGCGCGGCAAGGCAGCGCGCAACGGCGTGCGGCGGGGCAGGCGCGGCGGAGGGCGGGCGAGGCAGGGCAGGCAGGGCAGGCGCGGGGCGACAGGTCGGGGCGGCAGGGCGCGGGGCGCGGAAGGGTGGCGGGCGGAGGACTCGCTCGCGGTCGCGGGCAGCACCGACCCGCCGGGATAAACCGGTCCGCCAGGCCAGCGACTGGTCATCGGGCACGGGATCGCGGGCCTGGGACTGCGGGCGGAGGGCGGAGGGCGGAGGCCCGCAGGCGGCAGGCGGCAGGCGGCAGGCAAAGGGTCGCGGCGGCGGGGCGAAGAGCCGCCGGGGCGAAGGGCCGCGGGCCGCCGGGCGTGGGCCGCGGGCGGCGGGGCGGGAAGAGCGGCGCGGCGGGAAGAGCGGCGGGAGGACGGGCGGAGGGCCGCAG
>NZ_JAJUWT010000009.1 GCF_021390395.1 Saccharothrix sp. S26 | reverse complement strand
GTCGGTGGGAACGGCACCTCGCCGTTCCCACCGACCCCGTCACGGGACTCGTGTCTTACGACTCCAGGAAGCCTGGTGCCCGCCGGTCCCCGCAGACCTCCTCCACGGTCGCCGCGAGCGCCAGCGCCTCGAACGTGTCGCGCGGCCCGAACACCGACGTCCCGAGCGGCAGCCGGCCGAGCGAGCCCGTCGGCACGGTCACGTTCGGCACGCCCGCCATCGCCGGGATGGTGGAGGTGTTGCGGGCCAGCGGGTCGCCGTCGGACGAGAGCCGCCACGCCGGTTCGCTGGTCGGTGCGACGATCCCGGCCAGCGCGTGCTCGGCGAGCAGCGCGCCGATCGCGTCACGGGCCCACCACCGCGCTCGTGCGCGGTTGGCGGACGCCTCGGCGAGCTGCTCGGCGGTGACCTCGGTGGCGCGTTCCAGCAGGTCCTGGCCGAACCGGCTCAGCTCGACCGGGTCGGACCGGTTGCCCGCCAGCACGTCGGCGAGCGAGGTCACCGGACCACCGCGCGCCGCCAGGTAGCCGTCGAGCCCGAGCCGGAACTCCGCGAGCAGCGCGTCCATCCCGGCGATCAGCGGCGGCGCGTCCCAGGGCAGTTCGACCGGCACCACGACGACACCCGCGGCGCGCAGCCGTTCGGCCACCCGGTCCACTTCGGACAGGACGGCGTCGTTCATCTTCCTGCCGCGCCACAGGCCGATCCTCAGCCCGTGCGCGGGAATGGCGGGTGCCGTCGGTCGGCCGGTCAACGCGGCCAGGCACGCGGCCGCGTCGGCGACGCTCGGCGCGAGCACGCCCGCGGTGTCCTGCACCCGTGACACGGGCACGATCCCGCGTCCGGGCAGCAGGCCCAGGGCCGGTTTCACGCCGACCACGCCGTTGAGCGCGGCGGGGACGACGATCGAGCCGTCGGTCTCCGTGCCCAGCGCCAACGGCGTCATGCCGGTCGCGACCGCCACCGCCGAACCGGACGACGACCCGCCGGGGCTGTGGTCGAGCACGTGCGGGTTGCGGGTCTGCCCGCCGACGGCCGACCAGCCCTCGACGCCGCTGGTGGAGCGGAAGTTGCCCCACTCCGAGAGGTTAGTCTTGCCGACCACCACCGCACCGGCCCGGCGCAGCCGGAGCACCACGTCGGCGTCCGCGCGGGGTGGTGTGCCGGCGAGCAGCCGCGACCCGGCGGTGCTCGCCAGGCCCGCCGTGTCGATGTTGTCCTTCACCAGCACCGGCACGCCCTCCAGCGGGCGGGCCCGGCCGGCGGCGATCCGCGAGTCGCTCTCGCGGGCCTGGCCGCGGGCCGTCGGGTCGAGCGCCAGGACCGCCCGCACGAGCGGGTCGACCTCGGCGATCCGGTCCAGGCACGCCGACAGCAGGCCGGTCGCGGTCAGCGCGCCGTCCGCCAGGCGGGAGCGCAGGTCGTTCAGCGACGGCCACTGCGCCGCGGTCGTCTCAGTCAAGGCGGGCTCCCCTCAGGACGGGTGAGGACGCGTACACGCCTACGGCCACGAGCGCCGACAGCGCGTGCAACGCCATCGTGGTGGTGAGGCCGAACAGGTCGATCGACGCGCCGATGACGGCGTTGCCCAGCAGGGGCGCGCCGAACACCACCAGCGACATGATCGACATGACCCGGCCGCGCACCGGCGTCGGTGTGCGGCGTTGGATCAGCGAGGTCAGCACGACCCCGGACAGCGCGGTGAGCAGGCCGAGCACGCCGTAGCCGCCGAGCAGCGCGGGCAGGGTGTCCAGCACGCCCAGCGCGCCCAGCACCACGGCCTGTCCGCACACGCCCAGCACCAGCACGGTCGAGGCGCGGCGGCCCACCGGGCGGACGAGGGTGAGCAGGAACGCGAGCGTCGCGCCGACCGTGAACGCGGTCAGCAGCAGGCCCGCGCCCGTGTCGCCCGCGCCGATGGAGTGCGCCAGCAGCACGAGCCCGATGTTCACCGGTCCCGCCGCCGCCAGCTCCACCAGGCCGACCACCAGCACCAGCGTGCGCAGGGCGGGGTCGCCGGCCACGTGCCGCAGCCCTTCGACGATCCGGGTGCGGATGGCGACGCGGTCGCGTGCGGGCACCGGCCCTTCCGGCCGACTGCGCGCCACGGCCGCCGCGGACACCAGGAAGCTCGCCGCGTTGGCCGCCGCCACCGCCGCCACCCCGCCCAGGCCCAGCAGGGCCGCGCCGACGGGACCACCGGCGGCCTGACCCGTGCGTAGCCCGATGAGGTACAGCGCGTTGCCGCGCACCAGGTGCTCGTCGGGCAGCAGCAACGGCCGCAACGCACCCGAAGCGGGCACGAAGAACGCCCCGAGCACGGTCAACGCCGCCGCCACCACCGCCAGCACGACGGCCGTCGGCCGCACCGCGAGCACCACACCGGCCGCCACGACCATGACCGCGCACCGCAGCAGATCGGTCCACACCATGACCCGCACGGGCCCGTACCGGTCGGCCGCGACCCCACCGCCGAGCAACGCGATGACCCGCGGCACCCCGGCCAACGCCACCAACAGCCCCGCGGTGGTCGCGCTGGACACCCCTATCAGGGTGGTGGTGAGCGCCAACATCCACGCCGCGTCACCCAGGGACGAGAGGCCGGTCGCGGACACGAAGGTGAGGTAGGGCACCGACATCGGTCCCGGCCGGACCCGGGCGGGGGCGGTCATCCGGTCACGGTCCCGACCGCGGCGCGCGCCGGTACCGCCCAACCGGTGGGCGACCACAGGTCGTCCGGCGTCAACGCCGACACCCGGTACTTGCCCAGGGCGCTGATCAGCAACCGCAGCTCCAGGGACAGGCACTCCACCAGCCGCGTGAGGCCCGCGACCGGGTCCTCGTCCACCGCGATCAACGCCGCCCGCCCCAAGCCGACGGCCCGAGCGCCGGCGGCCAGGCACTTCGCCGCGCGCGAGCCCTCCCACACCCGGCCCGAGGCCAGCAGGCACCCGGCCGGGCCGGCGATGCGGCGCAGGCACTCGGCCAGCGGCAGCCCGACACCCGACAGGAACGACGTGGGCGCCCACCCGCTGCCGCCCTCCGCGCCGTCCACCGTCACCGCGTCCGCGCCCGCCTCCCACGCCACCGCCGCCGCGACCGCCACGTCACGGCCGGGCGGCAGCTTCACCCACACCCGGGCACGCGGGAAGTTGTTGCGCATCAACCGGATCTGCTGGCGCAGGATCTCCTCGGTGAACGTGCCGGGGCTCGCGCACCGCAACGCCCGCCCCGACCCCGCGCCGAACACGTGCTCCACGGCGAACTGCCCCGACAACCGGTCCGCGTCCGCCGCGTCGACCACGGTCAGGCCGCCGAGCCCGGGTTTCGCGCCCTGCCCGACCTTCAGCTCGAACCCGAGCCGCCCGGAGTCCAGCAGCGGCCGCGCGGACGGGTCGCTGTAGACCAGGTTCCACACCTCCGCGTCGGCGTCCTCCGTGCTCTGCTGCACGACCACGCCGCCCACCCCGTCCGGCACGGCCCGCGCGTACGCCGAGATCCGACCCAGCAGCGACCGCCCGCCACCGCCGTCGAGGCGCCCGTACCCGTTGACCGGCACCACGTTCTCGCCGATCACCATCGGCACGCCCAGCGCACCTGCCTGGGCGCTCGCGGCCTGCCCGAGGTCCGCGCTGGCCACCTGGGTCGACCCGAACGCCGACAGGTACAGCGGCAGCGGCGAGGTGAAGCCGCCGACCTCCGTGCCCAGCTCCACGTCGCCGTGCAGCGGCTCGCGCGCCAGGTCGATCAGCTTCTCCAGCCGTTCGGGCACGAACACCGGCGGCACGAGCCGCGCCGCGTCCAGCTCGTCGCCCGTCGGTTCCGCCGAGGGCGCGCCGAACAAGGCCCGCCCGTAGTCCGCCACGGCCGGGAACGCCGCCGCCGCACCGACCCGCGCGCGTTCCCGCACCGCCGCCTCGGGGAACGTCCCCGCCGTCAACGCGCTCACGGCGACACCACCCCGGGCACCTTCGGGTAGGCGCTGGCCTGCCACACCGACTCCAGGCCCGCGATGTACCGGGTCAGCCGCTCCAACCCGATGCCGAAACCCGCGCTGCCGGGGATGCCCGCCCGCACCATCTCCAGGTACCAGCCGTACTTGGCCGGGTTCTCGCCGGTCTCCCGCATCCGCGCGATGATCGTGCCGTACTCGTGCTCCCGCTCGCTGCCGCTGCACAGCTCGCCGTACCCCTCGGGCGCGAGCAGGTCGAAGTTCAGCAGCCGTCCCGGCCGCGCGGGGTTCTCCTTGTCGTAGAACCCGCGTGACCCCTTCGGGTAGTCGGTGAGGAAGAACGGCCTGCTGGACTTCGCCGACAGCACCGCCTCGCCCGCCCAGTCGATCTCGGCGTCGGGGTTCTGGTCGTGCCCGAGGCCGTGCAGGTCGGCGACGGCGGCGGTGTGCGTGCGCCGTTCGAACGGCTCGCCGGACAGCAGGTCGGCGAACGCGTCGGGATCACGCCCGAGGACCTCCAGCTCCCCGGCCGACCGCTCCACGACGCGCCGCAGCACGTGCGCGACCAACCCTTCCGCCACCGCCATCGCGTCGTCACGGGACGCGTGCGCGATCTCCACGTCGATCTGGTGGAACTCGGCCAGGTGCCGGCTGGTGGAGCTGGTCTCCAACGGCTCCAGCCGCACGTTCGGCGCGATGCAGAAGATCCGGTCGAACGCCGTCAGCGACGCCTGCTTGTACAGGATCGCGCTCGTCATCAGCTTGTACCGGTGGCCGTAGTAGTCCACGTCGACCTGCTTCGCGCCCCGCGCGCCCGGGTCGGTGACGGGGCCGATGATCGGCGGCAGCAGCTCGGTGAAGCCCGCGCCGCCCAGGTGCTCGCGGGCCGCGTCCAGCACGGTGTGCTGCAACCGCAGGACGGCACGGGTCGTGGGTGACGACAGGTGCTCGCGCGGGCTGCCCGGCAGCGTGGTCGCCGGCCGCGGGGTCGCCGCGTCGGCGGCGCTCGTGGTGTCCATGTCGCTCTAGCTCCTTCGGTGGGTGGGCTGGGGTGATCAGCCGGAGCCGATCGGCTGCGCGCCGACCCGGTCCAGCGCCAGGTCGTCGAACGTCCGCTCGACGTGCGACAGCGAGCGCAGCAGCTCGGTGGAGGTGATCTCGACGCCGGGCGCGGCCTGCACCACGCCCGCCAGCGGCAGCGAACCGGTGCGCGACCAGCGCAGCCGCCCGGTCCGGTCGACCACCGCCCTGGTGCGCCCGGCGTTGTCCGGGTGCAGGCAGTACGGCACGTCCAGGTAGCCGCGCTCGACCGCGCGGACCAGCGCGACGCCGAGGTCCGGCGCGAGGTCCAGCACCGCCTCCACGATCGCGCGCGCCTCGGCGAGCACGCCGGTGTCGGCCACGGTCCCGCCGCGTGACGTCCGCGCCGCCGCACGGCTCGCCGTGCGCAACGCCGTCACGTTCTCCTCGACGGTGGGGATGCGGTGCGCCTCGGCCGTGGTCTTGACGATCAGGCGTTCCGCGCCGGTCCGCACGGCCAGCTCGGCGGCCCGTTCGAGCAACGCCGACGCGCCGCGCCGGGTGCGGGGGAACACGCCCATGTAGGTGTAGAGCACGACGTGCCAGTCCACATCGGACAGGTGCTCGGCGGCGAGCGCGCGCAGCGCCAGCACCGCCTCCGCGTCCTGCTCGGGGTGGGTCTGCTGGGCGTAGCTCAACGACACGCTGTCCAGGCCGTGCTGCCGGAAGAACAGGCCCTCCAGCACGCTGATCGCCACCAGCAGCCCCGGCGGGCACAGCTGGCCCATCATGCAGCCGCCGAACGACTCCAGGTGCGGGCGTCCGCCCCGGTCCCGCAGGCCGGCCAGCAGCAGGCACGACTCGGCCCACGCCCGCACCGCCTCGGCCACCGGCACCCGGCTGTAGGGCAGGCAGTACGACAGCGGACCGCCTTCCGTGGCGTGCAGGCCGGCGTCGAGCAGCGCCACCACGATGTCCTGCGGCCGGGCCGAGCCGTGCCGCACCTGCACCGGGAACGCGTCCCCGGCCACGCCGCGCAGCACCTCTCGCGTCGTCCGCGGCGGGTAGGCCACGATCGGGTAGCCGTTGAGGGCGTCACCGGCGGCGAGCGCGGCGCGCACCGCGTCGTGGTCGCCGACCCGGGTGAAGCTGTCGAGCGTGATCGTGCCGACCGCCCGCACCCCGGCCGCGCGGACGGCGGCGAGCCCGGCGCGCATCGCCGCCGGGTCGCCGATGCCCATGCGGGGCTGGACGACCAGCTCGCCGTCGGCCGCGGCCCGGGCCACGAACTCGCCGAAGGAGCTCATGACCGCACGCCCACGGGCAACCGGCCGAGGAACGCGCGGAACGCGGCGATGCTCCCGGCGTCCTCGAACACCGCGTCGTACCCGGCGGCGGTGAGGATCGCGGCGCGGTCCTGCCCACCGGGCCCGTCGATGCCGAGCTTGCCGCCGACGACCACCGGGGTGGCCGCCAGGTCGGGCCGGGCGCGCAGCTTGGCGATCACCCGCTTGGCCTCGTGGAAGCCGTGGCCGTTGACGCTGCTCACGACGACGAGGTCCGGCGCGTGCCGGGCGCACTCGGACACCAGCAGGTCGTCCGGGACGCACGCGCCGAGGTTGACCACCCGGTGCCCCGCCTCCTCCAGCACGAGCTGGAGGAACACGAGGTTCCACGTGTGGGCGTCGGACGCGAGGCTCGTCACCACGATGTCGAGTCCGACGTCGTTCTCCACCAGGTCCATGGCACTCCCTCGGTCGCGGGATGGTCGTTGACGCCGAAACTAGGAGTCGCGCGAGCCGTCGAGGGGCAGCCCGACCGGCAGCCGGGCGGCAGTTAGGGCGCGGGCCAGGGCGAGCACGCGGAACCGGTCGTCGCCGACCGGGCGCACGAGGCCGAGCAGCAACAGGTGGCGCACGAGCCGCGCGCACGCCACCGGCGCGACGCCCGTGAGGCGGGCGGCGTCGGCCACGGACCAGTCGCCCGCCAGCGCCGCGATCGCCTGTCCGTCCACATCGGACAACGCGTGGGCGAGGGCGTCGCGCAGGTCGGGCAGCCGGTCGGCCACCACGTCCAACGGGTCGGCGCGCACCAGGTCCAGCAGCTCGTCGGGGCGGTGCACCACCAGCCAGGACGCTGCCGCCTCCACCGCGCCGGGCAGGCCGTCCAGCCGTTCGGCGACCTCGACCAGCGCGGGGTCGGGCGCGCCGGGCCGACCGGCGAGCCGGTGCAGCAGGCAGGCGGCGTGCTCGGGGGCGAGCGGGGGCAGCGCGACGACGCGTTCGCCGGGGATCGGGCGGGAACCGCGCGTGGTGCGCAGCAGGCGCAACCGCCGGCAGTGGTGCAGCAGCGCCAGCGCCCGGTCCGGGTCGGGCCAGGTGGGGTCGTGGCCGTCGAGCACGAGCACCGCTTCGCGGTCGCCGATGAGCGTGGCCAGCGCGTCCCAGCCCTCGCCGTCCTCCGCGACGGCCAGCGCCGAGTGCACCAGCAGCCGCAGCCGTGCCGCGTCACCGCCGGGCGCGGGCGCGGTGGCCGCGTCCCACAGCACGCGTGCCGCGCCGGACTCGTGCAGCCGTCCCGCGACCTCCACGACGAGGCGGGTCTTGCCGACGCCGGGCAGCCCGGTCACCGCGACCAGCCGCGCGCCGCCCTCGCCGAGCAGGGCGAGCAGTGACGCGACCTCGTTGTCGCGACCGACCAGCACGTCGAGCGCGGCGGGCGGCGGCACGGCGGCCAGGTCGGGGGAGAGGTCGATCTCCACGCCGCCGCGCGACCGCATGGCCGCCGCCTCGAACGTGGTCAGCTCGCGCCCGCTGAGCCGCAGCCCCTCGGCGATGAGCCGCACGGTGTCGCGGCGCGGCCGGCTCGCGCGCCCGGCTTCCAGGTCGCGAATGGCGCGGACGCTGATGGTGGACAGGTCGGCCAGCTGCCGCTGGGTGGCGCCACACTTCATCCGGTGTTTTTTGAGCAGTTCCCCGAATTGCCCGTACATGAGTTCTCCACCTGCGCAGACGATGCTCTCGGCGATTCCTCAACCCAGCATCGTCACGCCGGTATCGTCCCGTTATCGCGGGGATGCAAAACTGGCGAAACGCGCGCGGTGCGGGGCGTTCGTCGCGCGATAATTCGGCAATGCCCCACATTCCTAATGTCGGTTCCAGCAGCACGGCCCGGAACACGAACACCAGGAACAAGGGAGCCCGACAATGCGCATCGACCGCATCCTCGCCGCCACCGCCGTCACCGCCGCGATCCTGCTGGCCCCGGTGGTCGCCGCCACCGCCGCCCACGCCGCCACCAGCGACACCGCGACGACCCGGACCGCGACAGCACAGACCGCGACAGCGCACACCGCCGCCGGCCAGACCACCGACGACACGCCTTGGGGCCCGACCACTGACGACACCCCGTGGGGTCCGACCGGCGATGACACCCCGTGGGGTCCGACCGGCGATGACACCCCGTGGGGTCCGACCGGCGATGACACCCCGTGGGGTCCGACCGCGGTCTGAGTCAGCCGGCCCTGATCCGCTCCAACACCTGTTGCGCACGAAGCCTCGCGGCACCCATGTTGCGCTCCGCGAACGTCGAGATCGCCCGGCCCAGCAGGCTCACCGCCGCGGCCCGGTCGCCCCGCTCGGCCAGCACCACCGCCAGCTCGGCCCGCGTCTCCGCCGCGCCACCGTGGTCCATGGCCCGCTCCCGCACCTCCAGCGCCTCCCGCAACAGGCCCTCCGCGGCCTCCGGGTCCTCCAGCGCGAGCTTCACCACCGCGAGCTTGTGCAGCACCCGCGCCTCGCCGACGGTGTCACCGGACGCGCGGACCGCCGACAGCAGCTCGCCCAACGACTCCTCGGCCTCCCAGTGCCGGCCCTGCCGCACCATCAGGTCGCTCAACCGGTACCGGACCTGCACCTCGACCCGCTGGTTGCCGAACCGCCGGCAGATGTCCAGCGCCTCGTACAACCGGTCGGCCGCCCGTTCCTGCTCACCGTGCTCCAGGTCGATCTGCGCGATCTGCGTCAGCACCCACGCCTGCCCGACCGGGTCGCCGGACGCCCGGAACCCGCCCAACGCGGCCAGGTACAGCGGCGCGGCGTTCTCCAGGTCACCGAGCCGGTGGTGCACCAGCGCGAGGTTGCGCCGGGCCAGCGCCACGCCCCGCTCGTCGCCCAACGCCTCGAACGTGCGCAACGCGGGCTCCACCAGCTCGCGCGCTGCACGAGCCCGTGACCACGACAGCTGCAACGACGCCATCGAGCACAGCAACGCCGCCTCACCGCGCGTGTTGCCCGCCGCCCGGACCGCGGCCAGCGCCTGCTGGTGCGTGCGCTCCCAGTCGGCGAAGTAGCACCGCGCCTCGAACAACGTCACCAGCGTCACGGCCAGGTCCCACGCCGCCTCGTGCAGCCCTTCCGCCGCGCTCACCTCGACCGCGGCGCACAGGTGCGCGTGCTCGGTCTCCAGCCACAGCAACGGGTCCGCGAGCAGCCGGTCCACATGCGACTTCGACGGCAGCCAGCGCGGCGCGTCACCGTGCAGCGAGGTGAAGTCACCGCCGTAGACGCGCGTGTGCGCCTCGCCCGCCAACGCCAACCACCCGCCGACGACCCGCCGCAACGCCACCAGCCGCGACTCGTCGCCCTCGTTGAGCTCCAACTGCTCCCGCGCGAACAACCGGATCAGGTCGTGGAACTTGTAGCGGGGGCTGCCGGTCGCGTCGAACGCCACGACCTCCAGCATCTGCGCGTCCACCAACCCCTCCAGCAGGTCGGCGGCGTGGAACACGTCCACGTCCAGCAACGCCGCCGCGACCCACGTGGGGAAGCTCAGCCCGTCCAACGCGCCGAGCAGCCGCAGCAACCGGCGTGCCTCGCCCGGCAGGCCGTCGTAGGTGAGGGCGAGGCTGGCGCGCACCATCATCTCGCCGTGCGCCAGCTCGTCGAGCCGCCGCCGCTCGTCGGAGAGCCGCTCCAGCATCCACGCCAGCGACCAGCCGGGACGCGCGGCCAGCCGGGCGGCGACGATGCGCAGCGCCAGCGGCAGCGAGCCGACGAGCCGGATCAACGCCGTCGCGGCGGCGGGCTCGGCGTCGACCCGGTCCCGGCCGATGACCGTGGACAGCATCTCCAGGGCCTCGTCGTGGCCGAGCACGTCGACCTCCAGCACCCGCACGCCCGGCAGGCCGGTGAGCCGCGTCCGGCTGGTCACGATGACCGAGCAGGAACTGCTGCCCGGCAACAGGGCCCGCACCTGGCGTTCGCTCGCGGCGTCGTCCAGCACGACCAGCATCCGCTTGCGCGCCACGAGCTGCCGGTACATCTCGGCCCGCTCGTCCTCGGCGTCCGGGATCGACGTGCCGGGGATGCCCATCGCGCGCAGGAAGCGGCCGAGCACGTCGGCCGCGCCGGCCGGGTGCTCGCGGGTGCCGCCCAGGTCGCAGTACAACTGGCCGTCCGGGAAGTGGTCCTCCACGAGCAGGTGCGCCACGTGCACGGCCACCGCGCTCTTGCCGATGCCCGGCTTGCCGACCAACGCCACCACGCGCGTGGCCAGGCCGCCCTGCGCCAGCAGCTCACGCGCCTGCGCGACGAGCCCGGCCCGGCCGGTGAACTCGCCGATGTCGGCGGGCAGTTGGAGCGGCACGACCATCTCCGCGGGTGGCGGCGCCGACGGCCGCGGCTGCTGCTGTGGCGCGTGGTCCGCGCCCATGGCCAGCGTCGGGTCGCCCGCGAGGATCGCCGTCTCGAGCCGGCGCAGGTCCTCGCCCGGCTCGAGGCCGAGCTCGTCGATCAGCAATTCCCGCGTCGTGCGGTAAGCCTCCAACGCCTCGGCCTGCCGCCCCGACCGGTACAGCGCGAGCATCAACTGGCCGCGCAGCCGTTCCCGCAGCGGGTACTGCGCCACCAGCGCGCTGATCTCGCCGACGAGCTGGCGGTGGCGGCCCGCGTTCAGCTCCAGGTCGAACGTCGTCTCCAGCACGGTGAGCCGGTCCTCGTCCAGCTTCGCCGCCTTGGCCCGCAGCCTGCCCGTCGTGCCGCCCAACGCCGGTCCGCGCCACAGCGCGAGGGCCTGCCGCAGCAGCACTAACCCGGCCTTCGGGTCGCCCGACCGCACCAGCGACTCGCCCTCGGCGGTCAGCGCCGCGAACACCTGCACGTCCAGCTCGCCGTCCGCGACGCGCAGCAGGTAGCCGGGCGGTCGGGTGACGATGGCCTCATCGCGCCCGATCGACGCGAGGTTGGCGCGCAGCGCGGACACGCAGATCTGGATCTGCCGCCGCGCGGTCGCGGGCGGCGCCTCGTCCCACACCGCGTCGATCAGGTGGTCGATGCTCACGACCCGGTTGGCGTCGAGCAGCAACGCGCCGAGCACCATCTGCTGGCGACCGGGTGGCACCCGGCTGACCCGACCCGGCCCGTCCGCCACGTGC
Organism: Saccharothrix sp. S26; assembly: GCF_021390395.1. Classification (GTDB taxonomy): domain Bacteria; phylum Actinomycetota; class Actinomycetes; order Mycobacteriales; family Pseudonocardiaceae; genus Actinosynnema. The sequence continues at coordinate 319,195 of NZ_JAJUWT010000009.1, read as the reverse complement.
AGCGGTCCCAAGATCCGGTACACGGGGGTGGGCGGCGACCCGACTGCTGCTAAATCCACGGGCTGCTCCCACTTGCATCGACCCCCGAACCGAAGATAACCGGTGGTCACCGTGGTCGCACCCACCCGGAAGCCGGGTCGGGACCGGTCATCCGGCGCACGACGACCGGCCCGTGACCGGCGGCTCAGGCGGGTGCGGCGAAGAAGAACGACTTCTGCGACCGCAGCAGCCCGTGCTCGGTGAGCGTGAACAGGTCCACGAACTCCACCTCCCGCCCGGCACCGGTCACCCGCCCGACCACGACCACCCGCCCCCGCGCCGAGAACACCTCCTCGACCACGTGCCGCCCACCATCGAGCGGGCGTTCGGCCTGGTAGGACTCGATCTGCGCCCTCCCGCGCACCACCCCGACCACCGGCGACCGCAACTCCGCCTCCGCGTCGAACAACGACCCGTACCCGTCCATGTCCCGCCGGTCGAGGTACTCGTAACTCAACCGGACGTGCTCCACCCCCACGGTCGTGACCACGTCGCCGGGTGGCCCGAACCCCTGCGGCCCGTTCACCGACATCTCCCCATCCCCTCCCTAGGCGTCCCTGCGCCCACCACCCTCCTCCGGCGTGATCAAAGATCGTTATCGCTGCGGTATCACGAACCCCGTGCGGGCCGGATCGCCAGTCTTTCGGGTGGTTGGGCGGGTCTGGAGGCATGGTCGGCGGCGCTGGGGCCACCCCTTCCCGGTCAGTGAGGGCCGGGTGGGCGGCGTGCCGCCGGCGGGGTCGGCACGCGGCTGCCCGGTCAGCGCGCGCCGGCCAGCGGCATCAGGTAGACCAGCACGTCGTCCACGCCGTCCAGGCACAGCACGTCGTGGGCCACGTCGTCGTAGAAGCCGCCGATCACGCCGAGCGCCAGCCCCGTGGACGCGGCGACCAGGGCGAGGTTCTGCGCCAGGTGGCCGGCCTCGGCGAACGCCAACCGCAGGGCCCGCAGGCCATAGGCCTTGCGCAGCACGCCGACCCGCGCGTAGAGCGCCAGCAACGCGGGCGTGGTGGCCGGGTCCACCCGGTCCTCGCCGTCACCGAACCACATCGAGGCCGCGCGCACGTCGTCCACCGGCGGCGAGGCCGCCACCCGCAGCAGCGTCCGGCGTGCCTCGTCCACGTCGTACACCCCCGGCTCCAGGCCGCTCACCCGCCACGCCACCACGCGCAGCCGGGCGCTGTGCCGCGCACCCGCGCTGGGGTACGGCCTGCGCCCGTCCGGCAGGGCGCCTTGCGCCGTCCAGAGCAGCGTGGCGAGCTGCCCCGCGTCCAGCGACCCGGCCAGGTCCGCACCCCGCGCGGTGCGGCGGGTCAGCAGCGCGTCGGCCAACCCGCCGGGCACGGGTGCGGCCCGGGGCAGCGTCACGTCCGGCCACCACGACGAGGTCGACGGCGTCGCGGCGACCTCACGCGGACCCTGGCCCGGCACGCCGGGGTGGAACTTGCTGGCCGCCAGGTAACGCCGGTCGGGCGCGGCCGCACCGTCCTCGTGGAACCCGGTGGGCCCGTCGGGTGCTTCGGCCGTCATCGCCACCAGTCGGCACGCGGTGCGCTCCTCCTCCGGGTCGAGGCCCAGCCGGTTGCACAGCATGTGCAACTGCGAGGCCCAGGCGTGCCGGGGCAACCGCGCCGACCGCACCTGCTCCACCCAGTACGCCACCGCGCCCGTGGCGTGCGCTTCGAGCCGGTCCCACCGCGCCGCGAGGTGGGGCGCACGCGCCTCGTGCACCGTGCGCGCGGCGAGGTGGGAGCTCACGCCGGGCGGTGCGACGGGCTCGTGCGCCTGCCGCCACCCCGTCGCCAGGGCACGCAGCCACGACGCCGCCTCCACCCGGTCCATCCCGAGCGCGACGGTCGTGGCCATCACCAGCTCCACGGCCGCGGTGAACTTCGACGCCCCCGACCGCAGCACGGCCACCGCTACCTCGGTGCTGCGGCAGAACACGTCCTCGGCCACCGGCAACGCCGCCGGACCGCCGTACCGCGCCACTTCCGGGACGTACGGAGCCTCGCGGACGTCACCGTGCGGCAGCCAGTCGGCGGACACCTCGCGCACCGGGTGGTCGGTCCGCTCGACGAGCGCCCGCAGCGCGGCGGCCAGGTCCACCGCCGCGTCACGCGCCCGGACGCGCAGGTGCGGGCCCTGCTCCCAGTACCGCACGTAGAACCAGTCGCCGACCCGTCCCGCGGCGCGGTGCCCGTCCAGCTCCGGCGCGAGCACGTCGGCGATGAACGCGTCGACGTCCGCCGCCGCCCACGACAGCCGCACGTGCACGCTGGTCCACGTCATCACGTCTCCAGAGGGGTGAGGTCGTAGGTGAAGCCCGCGCCCCGGGTTCGGCCGACGAGCAGCAGGTAGAGCAGGGCGTGCGACGCGGGCGCGCCGACCAGGGCCTCCAGCGGGCCGTCGTCGGTGCTGCGGGCGGGCCGGCAGAACGCACCCGCGCCCGCCGCCGCCGTGCACACGTGCTGCGCCGTCGCACCGGCCGCGCGCAGCAGCGCCCGGTAGCCGTCCGGACCGCCGGACGCCACCGCGGCGGCCGGGTCGCCGGTCGTGACCAGCGCGAGGTTCATCGAGGCCACGTGGATCGTGCCGGGCGGGTGCCCGAACACCGGCTGCAACGCGGGCACCGCCGGGCCGGCCGACACCAGCCGCAGCCCGCCGTCCACGGCGTACCAGCCGTCGGCGACGCCCTCGACGTCGCGCACGGCCAACCGGTGCCGCAGGTCGTCGCGCACGGGCGACCCGGCGGGCGGTCGGGTGATCGCCTCGACCACCGCGTCCAGCACACCGACGGGCAACGGCCGGGGATCGGCCGCGATGCCCCGCGGACCCACGCCGGAACTGCGGACCGGAAGCCGCGAAGCCGGGGCGGCCTCGGCCATCCCGTCGAACGCCACGGTGACCGTCAACCCGGACACCCGCGCGGTCAGCCCGAGCCGGGCCGCGTGCTCCACCAACGCCGCCGCAACGTGCCCGACCTCCAGCTCCGTGAGCACGTCGCCGAACTCGCGGTAGCCGGGGGAGAGGCGGTCACGCCTGCGGACCAGCTCGACCCGCACCGGGCCGTCGACCACGGGCGTGCCGTCCCCGACCAGCGCCCGGCGCACCGGGTCGAGCAGCCACCGCCCGGCCACCACCAGGTCGACCGTGGCCGCGGCCCGCGCCGACGGGTACGCCCGGTGGTCGTTGTACTGGTTCCACGGCTCCCACCGCAGCGGTGTCGCCACGTCGGTCAGCAGGCGCGCCAACGCCGGGCCGAAACGCCCCCGCACCGCCGCCAGCGGCACGCGCGGCCCGGACGCGGCGGCCGTGCGCGGTGACGCGCCCGGTTCGACCACCCGCCCCGGCCCGTGCGCGTAGGCGGCGGCCAACGCGTCGGCGGTCACGGGAACGGGTGGGGCAGCGGGGGACCGGCCAGGCGCAGCCGCGGTATGCCGTGCGTGCGGCGGTTCAGCTCGCCGAACGTCATCGGCACCGTGCCGGGCACGATGACCTTCGCCGAGTGCAGGCCGAGCCGGTCGCGCACCACCGGGTCGCTCTGGTCGACCGCGATCACCTCCAGCCCCAACGCTTCCCACGCGCGCACGTAGTGCTCCAACACCGCGTCCAAGTCGTCCAGCGGCACGTCCGGCACGGTCGGCTCCACCGGCGGTCCGGGCGTCAGGAAGTCGTACCGCCGCGCGGCCTCGGCCAGGCCGTTGACGTTGACGTGGTCGTCCATGCCGCGGATCAGCCGCGGTTCGCGCAGCAGCCGACGCAGCCGGTCCCGGTCGTAGTCGCCGGGTTCGACGCGGTAGCGCTTCGCGCCCGCCTCCACGTCCATCGCGACCTCGGCCGCCGCCGACCGCATCGCCGCGTCCGGGTCGAGCCCGGCGCCGGCGGCGAAGAACGCGTGCGGCCACCGGGGCGAGCGCGCGAGCGACAGCACGGACGGCACACCCATGTCGTTGGTGGCGTCGTACAGCTCCAGCCGGTAGCCGAGCTGCTCCAACCGGTCCGCGAGGTGCGCGGTCACGTCGTCGCGCACGCGCAGGCTGCGCAACGGGGTCCGCTGGTACCAGGCCATCAGGAACGCGTCCCGCTCGGCGACCTCGAACAACCCGTACAGCACCGCCTCGGTGAGGCTGTTGCCGGTGCCGCACCCGTTGGACGTCTCGTCCACGAACCGCGCGCCCTCGCCGTGACCCCAGTAGGCCACGTGCTCCGGCACGGCGACCGGCCGCCCGCGGGTGTAGGACCAGCCGTGCACCCACCGGGTCGGCACGTCCGGGCGGTACGGCACGACGTGCGGCGACTCGTGGTCGGGCAGCCCGAGCCGCACCGGGTCGAGCGCCCGGTCGCCCAGCTCGGCGTACGACGCCTCCAGCACCGTGGTGACCCCCCGGGGCCGCATCCCCGCGTGCCGCTCCACGGCCTCGTACAGCGCGACCCGTTCGGCCTCGGCGTAGTCGGCGGTTCGGCCGAACCCGGCCTGCCCGCCGCCCAGCTCGGCGCTCACCGCGGCCACGGTCAGGTCGCCGATGCGGTGCATCCCGCCGACCGGGCCGTGCCGGAGGTCGAACAGCTCGTGCTTGAGCGCGTCACCGGCGGTGAGGGGGTTCGGGCCGCGCAACGTGCCGGGTACCACCGGCACGGGCCCGCGGACCACGGTCCGCGGACCGTCCTCGGGCAACGGCCCGCACGTCGGGCAGCCGCCGGACCTCGGCCGGACCCGGTGCTCGCCGACCGTGGCCAGGTCGGTCCGCACGGCGATCACCTTGTCGCGGTAGGCGTCCGGCTCGGCCGACACGCGGTCCACCAGCGCCGCGAGCAACGGCCGTACCGCCGGCGACGCCAAGCCGCCCAACCGCATCCCCGGGTCCTGCCGCGGCACGGACGGGCCGAGCGCCGCCAACCGGGCGTCCTCCGCGCAGCGCACGCACACCCCGTCCGACACCGGCCCGATCAGCACCAGCGCGCCGTCGAACCGCACCGGCAGCACGGGACCGCCCGCGCCGATCCCGTCCAGGTCGCCGAGCGCGTAGTCGGCCAGCTCCACCACCCGCACGGTCACCGGCCGTCCTCCGCCACCGCGAACGCCACCAGGCCCGCCGCGTCGAGCACCGGTCCGAGCGGCACGGGCTTGACCTCCGCCGCGAGCGCGCGCAGGTCCTCCTGCAACGCCTCCTCGCCGTCCCGCAGGCCGTACGGCCAGTGCCAGTCCCGGTTCGTCCACGGCGCGGCGGCCCCGTCGGGTTCGGCGAACGGCGCCGCCCCGCACAGCACCACGGTCTCGCGCACCCCGGCCTGCGCCCGCCCGGCGGCGGCCATCGCGGCGAACGCGACGGCGTCCGCCGCCCGCGCCTCGACCGACCAGGACAGCTCCTCGCCGTCCGCCCGCACGACCGCGCGCACCACGTGCGGCCCGAGCCTGGTCACCTCGACCTCGGCGGGCAGGGCGAACCGGAGCACGACGGCCTTCCACCACCGCCGCGCGGTCGGGTCGCCCGACCACTCCTCCTCGGCCACCGGTGCGCCGCCGAGCCGCCGGACGGCCGTGCGCAGGGCCAGTCCCAGCGCGTGCACGCGGTCCGCGCCGAGCACCACGCCGTCCGGTGCGAGCGCCCGTGCGGCGCGCAGCAGGGCGTCGAGCCGGGCGGCGCGCTCGGTCGTGCCGAAGCCGACCGCGTCACCGGCGGCGGCCAGCTTGACCGGCAACTGCGGCAGGTCGCGGGGCCGGGGAGTGGGCACCGGGCCCAGCTCACGGTCACCCAGCACGTCCAGCAGCGTGCCGTTCGGCTCGCGGGGCCGGACCGCCGACAGCCACGGGTGGTACTCGGCGTGCAGCGGGTCGACCCGGGCCACCAGCACGGCCTGGTGCGGCGGCCCGGTCGGCGGCACGTCGCTCCACATGTCCACCACCTCGGTCGACGGGTCGGGCAGCCCGCCCACCGCGCACACCAGCCGGTGCGCCGCGGCCGACCCGACCAGCGCGGCCAGCACCTCCGGCGGACCGCCCGGCGCGCCCGCCAGCCGTTCGGCCACCGCCGCCGCGTCGGCCGCCACGTCCGCGAGCGTACCCGGCGCGACGACGAAGCCGACGTCGGCGGCGCACCCGGCCGCGACCGCGTGCCCGCCGGCGACCAGCAGCAACCCGGGACCGCGTCGACCGGGTGCGACCCGCAGGCCCGCGGCGACCAGGGCGCGGCGCGCGTGGCCGGCCAAGGCGTCCTCGCCCGTGACGGCGACCGTCGCCGACCGCAGCCGCCGCCACGCCTCCAGCGGCGCGGGCGCGACGGAGTCCAGCCAGCTCGCGATGTCGGCGGGCGGCGCGTCGCCACCCCAGTCGGCGGGCACCTCGACCAGCATGTCGTGCTCGTGGAGCTGGCCGATGAGCAGGTCCAACGCCCGCGCCACGGCCGGCGGCGCGTGCTCCGGCACGGTGAGCCGGTCGGGCGGCACGCCGTCGGCCAACGGACCGGCCAGGCGCTCCCAGATCGTCCACAGCCCCGTGCCGCCGTCGAGGGTGAAGCTGGACCGCCACCCCCGCACGTGCAGGCCGGTCGGGGTGGGCGTCGCGTGCACGATCGGCCGCAGCCGCACCAGCACCTCGCTCATCGGGCCACCTTCGCCATCTGCGCCACGTGCTCGGCCCACGCGATGCCGGTGATGCGCTGCGCCGCCCGCACGACCAGGCTCGCCGCCAGGTAGCGCTCCACCGGCGTCACGTCGCACACGGCCAGCAGTTGGTAGAGCATGTTCGTCCCGAAGCGGTAGACGGTCACCGGCCGCCGGTAGTCCGGGTGGTCGAAGTCGACCTCCCGCAATTTGGCGTGGTAGTCGCTGATCCGGTCGGCGTGGTCGCGGTGCCAGCGCCGGATCGCCTCCTCCTCGTCCATCTCCAGCGCGCGCTCGCCCAGGTGATGGGAGTACGCGGTGGGCAGCTCGCCGCGGTCGAACACCTCCTCGATCACCGCGCGCGTGCGGTCCGTCCACGCCACCCACGGCGTCGGGACCGTCCCCTCGGCCACGTCACGCACCGTCCGCACCACCTGCTCGGCGTTGCGCTCCCACACCGCGTCGAACCGGGCGCGCAGCACCCCGCCGGGATCGCTGTGCAACAGGAAGCCCTCCAGGTGCGACAGGAACGAGTGGTAGCCGTTCACCAGGCCCGCCGGGAACCGGCTCGCGTGCGCCGTCATCGCGACGATGGCCAGCCGCACCCGCGCGGGGCTGTCGGCGTCCGCGGCCACGGCGTCGCGGATCGCGGGCACGCCCAGCCGCAGGCACCGCGTGCGCAGGTTCACCAGCACGTCGGACAGCAGCAGCCGGCGCAGGGCGGTGAGGTCCGTGGGCTCGACGACCACGGTGTTGTCCGGGTGGATCGGCTCGTACGGCGGCGGGACCAGCTCGGCGATCCCGTTCTGCCGGGCCTGCGCGAGCAGCACGCCGTGCTCCATGTCCACAGTGGACGGTGAGGTGGCCAGGTGGTCGCGCAACCGTGCCGCGACGAGGTCCGCGACCTCGTCCGGACCGTCCAACCGCACCCGCACGTGCGGCCCGTGCAGCCAGTGCCGCTCCACGTGCCCGGTCGCGCCGGCGCGCTCGGCCTCCGCGAGCGCGGGCAGCACGGCCTCGCGCAGCAACGGCGCCTTCACCGGGTCGTGGTAGTAGCAGACGACATCGGTCACGAGGCCCTCCAGTACGTTTCCGCGATCAGTTCGACCACCCGGCCACCGGCGGCTCCGGGCACGGGCAGCGCCTCGGTCAGGCGCACGCCGTCCGGGAACCGCGCGAGCAGCCGCGGCAGGCAGCGCAGGTGCAGCGGGTCGCCCAGGTCGGCGTACTGCGGTTTGCCCGCCGTGAGGGCGCGTTGGTAGGCGTCGGCCGACGCCGGTCCCCGGTCCGGTCCGACGAAGACGTGCTCCGGCAACCCGTGCCGGGCGCGCAAGAGGGCCACGTCGAGCGCCGAGCGCTCCTCCGCGCCCACCGCGGGCGGCACGGCGAAGTCCCACGAACGGCGGGCCAGCACGACGTCGCCGTAGGTCAGCCGACCCCGTGCGGTCACACCGCCGTCGGTCGTCGCGGCACGCAGCCGGTCGAGGTCCACCCAGCCGCAGGCGAGGTCGGAGTACAACGCCACCTGCCGGTCGGGCAGCGCCAGCGGGATCAGGAAACCCAGGTAGAGCACGTCGAGCGGGACACCGCGGTGCGTCACCCGCACCTCGTCGGCCACGGGGTCGTGCCGCACGTCCAGCTCGTCGGCCGGGAGGTCGGCCCACCGGGCGTCCTCACCGACCTCGCGCGCCCCGAGCAGCGGGTGCAGGTTGGCGTTGAAGCCCCGCACCGGCCGGAACTGCACCGGGTCGACGGTGTGGCGGCGCACCTGGCGGGCCACCGCGTCCCGCGCGCCGGGCAGCACGTCGAGGAAGCGGCTGGTGAACTTGCCGAACCCGGCGTAGACCCGGTTGACCACGAGCCGCCCGTCGTGGGTCGGCTGGGCGAAGAAGCCGTACGAGCCGGTGCGGCGGGTGGCCCACGCGGGCAGCAGGTCGGCGGCGGAGGCCAGTACGTCGTCGGTCACCACGCCGTCGTGCACCTGCCCGGCCAGCTTCTCGCGCAGGTCGAGGACGGCGCGCACGTCGGGGTCGTCCAGGGCGTCGGTGTCCATGGACTCCTGCCACGCCCGCGACAGCGGCGCGGAGCAATCGGCCAGGGTCGCGACACCGCCTTGGCCGAACCGCTCCACGAACCGGGTCCGGATCAGCCGGCGCAGCAGCACGTGCTGGTCGAACGCCACCAGCAGCGGGGTCAGGCGGGTCAACGCGGGCGCGGCGCCGGGCGGCACGGGCACCGGTTCGGGCAGCACGACGTCCTCCACCACCGGCGTCACACCGGTCAGGTCCGCGCCGAACCGGTCGCCGAGCGCGCGCCAGCCCTCGGCCAGCTCCGCGAGCACGGCCACGCGGGTCGGCGGGTCGGCGGTGGCGAAGGCGGCGGTGGTCGCGGCCAGCGCGGTCAACCGACCGGCCGCCTCGCCGTCGGTCGGCGCGAGCCAGGCGGCCAGCGAGCCCACCGCGTCCGGGTCCTGCGGGTGGATCGGGGACACCGGCACGAGCAGCCCCAGCTCCAGGGTCTTGGCCACGAACGCGGCCGCCGCGTCCGGCTTGCTCAGCTTCGCCGCCAGGGCATCGGCGACCCGGTCCGGCGGCAGCCCGTCCGGCCCGGCCGCCCGAACGACCTCGACCACGAACCGCAGGGGGCGCGTCGCCGCGACGTCCACCTCCTCCTCCCGGACCACCTCCGCCCGGCCGACGCCCTCGACCGGGACGTCACGGCGGAACAGCAGCCGCCCGTCACGCTCGCGCAGCCCCGGCGCGAGCCGGTGCGGCAGCCGGGGGCCCAGCGCGTCGACCACCCGCGTCACCAGCAGGCGGTGCACCGCCGGGTGCGACACCGGCTCGGTGGCGGGCCAGGGCCCCTCGCCCCACACGCCCCAGCCGACGTGCGTGTACCAGGACAGGGGACTGGTCTTGGCGGTGGCGCGCAACGCGTACCGCAACACGGTCGGCTCGGCCTTGCGCGCCTTGCGGTCCGGCTCGCCGCGGCCCCGCGCGGTGCGGTCCAGGCCGTGCAGCAGGTCGGGTCCGGTCAGCGCGCTCGCGCGGCGCAGCGCATCGGTCGCGCACACCTCCGCGAGCCACCGGCGTGACGCCGCCAGCTCGCCGGGCCACGCGGCCAGCACCGCGTCCACCGCCCGGCTCAACTCCTCGTGCGCGGCCAACCAGCGTGCCAACAAGGGCACCCGTTGCGGCAACGTGCCCAACTCCGTCGCGCGCGGAACCCGGCCGTTGTGCACATCGCGGCGCAACGGCAGCACGACCTTCTGGTGGAACGCGGTCGAGTGGCCGCCCGCGCTGTCGTGCAACGCGTCGGCGAGGTCCGGTGCGAGCGCCGCGATCCGGACCCGCGCCGCGACCACCGCGTCCAGCCCCGCCCGGAAGCCCGACGCGACCGGTCGGGGGTGCGGCAGCGCGGCCACCCGGACCAGCGCGTACGGCGCGAGTTCGGTGGTGGTGCGGTCACCGGCCATCGGCGTGCTCCCCCCTCAAGGTGGTGCCGGGAGCGCCCGCGTGCGGACGCTCCCGGCTCCGGCTCGACTCAGCCCTGCGTCGGCAACTGCGGCTGCTGGCAGCAACAGCACGAGGTGCCGCTGCACGAGCACGCCGCCGCGGAGGCGCCGGTCTCGGGCAGCGCCACGGCGTCGCGCATCGCGGTGACCGCCAGGTCGCCGAGGTCGAGCTCCGAGTCGTCGAAGGTCAGGTCCATCGGTTCACGTCCTTTCCGGAACGGGGGGTGCGGCGCGGCCGGTCGGCCCGCCGCGTCGGGTGGTGCTGGTCGGCCCGGCCGGGGGCCGCCCCGCGCCCCGTCGCGGCGACCGGACCGCGTCGCCTGCGGCGGTGCGGTTGTCCGAATCGGGTTCCGGCGGGGTCGTCGGGTGCCCGCCCACGGCGCGGGCGTCGAGCGGCACGCTGTCACCTGCCGGTATACGTCCGGTATGCGTGGCGGCGCCCGGTCGTCGCCCGCGTTCGGGTTCCCGTCGGACACCTCCGACCACGACCTACCGTGTGCGGTGGATGATCGAGTTCGACGTGGGGAGATCCGGGGTGTCGATCTGTACGACGTCGCGCGTGCGACGGGACGTCGCCGTCCGGCTGTTAGGCGGGCCCGCCGTGAGCGGGCCGAGGGCGGCCGACGTGGTGCCCGGAGGGGTGAAGTCGCGGACGTTGTTGGCCGCGCTGGCGCTGGACGCGGGGTCGGCCGTGTCCACCGAGCGCCTGATGGACTACCTGTGGGAGAAGGAACCGCCGCGAAGCGCGGTGAAGAACCTCCAGCTGTACGCGTCCCGGCTGCGGCGCTGCCTGGACGCGGCGGACGCGGGCCTGGCCCGCCTGCTGGTGCACGTCGGCCACGGCTACCGGCTGGACGTGCCCGCCGAGGCGGTGGACGTGCTGTGCGCGGGAGGGTCGCTGCGCCGCGGCGTGACCTGCCTGAAGCAAGGGGATCCGGGCGGCGCGGTGACCGCGTTGACCGCCGCGTTGTCGTGCTGGCCGGTCGACGGGCTGGTCGGGCTGGTGCCCTCCGGGCCGATGACGGCGGTGGCCGCGCTGTGGCGGGAACGCCGGATCGCCGCCGTGGAGCACCTGGCCGCGGCGAAGATCGCACTGGGCGCGTGGGAGGAGGCGGTCTACCTGCTCGCGCCCCACGCATCCGCCCACCCGACCCGGGAGTCGACGCAGGTGCTGCTGATGCGCGCGTTGATCCACCTGGGCGACCGGGTGGGCGCGATCGACGTCTACCAGCGGCTGTGGCGGGTGCTGGACTCCGACCTCGGCATCCGGCCCGGCGGTGAGGCGCGGGCGGTGTTCGAAGGGCTGTCGAGCAACGCCTGACGCGGCCGGTCGCCGATGGTGCCGGTGATCGTGGCCTTGATCGCGAGCGCGGCGCCGGACCGGGCCCACTCGCTGAAGTCGAACGGCCGCACGTCGAGCACGACCTGGTCGGGGTCGCCCTCGTAGGTGTCCTCGATGCCGTCGTGCACGAGCGGCGACGCGATCTCGTACAGCGGCAGGCCGTCGCCGGTGAGCAGGATCTTCTGCGGGTCGACGACGTTGGCGACGGTGCCGATGAGCACGCCGAGGGCGTAACCGGCCTCGTCGAACACCTGCCGCGCCGCCGGGTCGCCCGCGCGCGCCAGCTCGACGGCCTCGGCGTAGGTCGGGCGACCCGGCAGCCGGCGCAGCATCACGTGCGTCATCAGGTAGCTGGAGATGCAGCCGCGCCGGCCGCAGCCGCACCGCGGTCCGTTGCCGTCGACCAGGGTGTGGCTGAAGTGCGGCGGCAGGCCGTGCGAGCCGGTGACGAGCCCGCCGTCCACGATCAGCCCGGTGCCGACGCCCGCGCCGATTGTGATCACCGCCAGCGACTTCAGGCCCGCGCCGGGACCGAACCAGTGCTCGGCCGCGGTGAGCGCCTGCACGTCGTTGTCCACCGCGGTGGGCACGCGGGTCGCCCGCGACACCGCCTCCTCCAGCGGCACATCGTGCCAGCGCAGGAACTCGTCGCGGGCCACCAGGCCGTCCAGCACGATCCCGCCCAGCGTCACGCCGATGCCCGTGACACCGGGGAAGCGGCCCGCGAGGTCCGCGATCTGCGCGACGACGTCGTCCGGTGCGGAGGAGCGCAGCGGCTCCTCGGCCGTCGCGACCGGGGTGGCCGTCAGGTCGGTGACGGTGGCGAAGAGCCGTTCGGCGGTCAGCTTCACGCCCAGGAAGCGGTGGGCCGCGCCCCGCACGTGGAGCAGCTCGGACGGCCGACCGGCGGTGGCGCGCGGTCCGGTGTCGCCCTCGACCAGCAGGCCCCGGGCCACCAACGCCTTGGCCACCCGGGTGAGGGCGGGGCGGGACAGTCGCAGCCGGGCGGCGATCTCAACCCGGGACAGCGGGCCGTGGACCAGCACCTCCAGCAGCACGTCGCGCGCGACGTCGGACAGCCGCGGCCAGGAGGAGGTGGCACGGGTGCCCGCTTCGGAGATCACGGCTCGAACATAGCGGCCATCCGGGACCGCTCCCAGGCATGGAGCGGGACGAATCGGCTCATGAGGTGTCGAGAGCCATGAGAAGCGGGATCGCCCTGATCGTGGCCGCGCTGCTCGTCGGCGCGGGCTTCGGGCTGACGGTGTTGCCGCAGGCCCAGGCCGCGGTGGGGCGGCACGTCAGCGGTACCAGGATCGTCGAGGCCAACGGGCAGCCGTTCGTGATGCGCGGTGTCGACCACCCGCAATCTGGTTCACCGGCCGCACGAGTTCGTTCGCCGACATGAAGGCCGCGGGCGCGTGGTACTGGGCAGCGGCAAGCGGTGGGGGCCGTCGACGGACGTGCCCGCCCTGATCGACCTCTGCAACCGCAACCGGGTGATCCGCGTGCTGGAGGTGCACGACACCACCGGTTACGGCCAGGAGGACCACGTCGGCTTCCATGTACTCGGTGATCAACACCGCCTCCGGCATCGTGGACTACCTCAACCGCTCCCAGGCCAACGGCCGGCCGCTGGTCGTCGGCGAGTTCGGGTGGAGGTTCGCCTCCGGCGAGGTGGACGACAAGACGATCGTCCGCGAGGCCCAGGCACGCGGTCCGGGCTACCTGGCGTGGTCGTGGAGCGGCGACTCCGACCCGATCCTCGACGTGGTCGCCGACTTCGACCCGGCCCACCGCGGGGACGTCGCCGAGCAAGGGCTGGACCGTCACGTGGACCTTCGCCGACGGGCAGGCCGTCACCACCGGCGGGTCGACCGTGACGGCACGCAGCGCGAGCTACCACGACAGCCTCGCCACGGGTGCGAGCACCTCGTCGCGCGGCGCGAACACCGCCCCGACGGCGTCCTGCACCGCGAGCTGACCGGTCACTCGAACCGGATGGACTCCGCCCGGGGGTACTTGCGGCCCGGCGACGGCACCGGCGACCCGGTGAACGACACCGCCGTGCCGGTGGGCAGCATTGCCACGCCTACCGGCAGGTCGTCGCGCGAGGCGTACCACGAGCCGCCGCGGGTGTCGGTGATGAAGCCGTGCGCCTGCCCGGCCTTCCACCCGGTCACCGTCCCGCGCCGACGGCCGCGCGGCGTGCCCGCGGGTGAGGCCACCACCTCGCTGGACCGGACGAACGGGCGGCTCAACGGGTAGTCGGCGCGGTCGGCGGGCGCGAACAGGTCGTCGAACGACGGCGTCAGCGTCGCCGCCGCCCGCAGCGGCGCGGCACTGCGGGGCGTCCAGGCGGGCAGCGCCTCGGGGGCCGACCGGTCGTCCACGACCGGCACCACCACGCCCACGCCCCGACCGGTCAGCCGGGTGGCCAGCGGCGTGAAGTCGGCGTCGCCGGTGATCAGCACGACCCACTGCAACGGCACGGTGGTCGCGCGCTCCCACGCCTCCAGCGCGAAGTGGACGTCGACGCCCTTCTCCTTGCCGCCGTGCAGCGGGAGGTCGTGCCGGGTGACGCCGGCGGCGGCCAGGGCCCCGTCGAACGACGCCGCCGGCGTCTCGATGCGGCCGCGCACGTAGTGCGCCTCCCGCACCACGCAGTCTTCGAGGGCCGTGCCGGTCTCGGTGTGCAGGTACCAGCGCAACGCGTCGTGCAGCCCGTCCAGCGCGATCCGGGCCGCCCGCGGATGGGCGGTGGCGTAGTAATCGCTCAGGTACGCGAACCACGTCCCGTCGTAGAACACCCCGATGCGCACGATCTCCCCTGCTGGTTTGGGCCGTCAGCGAAGGGATACACCATGGCGGTGACCACACCCGAACCAGACCCCGTCACCGCGGCCGCCATGGAGGAGGAGCCGGACTTCGCCGACGAGCACACCCGGCCGACCTACGCCGACGACCAGTCGGACTCCGCCAACACCGCACCGGACGAGTCGACCCCCGACAGCGCCGGCGGGATGGACCCGGCCTAGCCGCCCGTCGGCGCACGGCCCCGCGCCGCGAGACGACGGTGGTGGAAGCGGGCGAGTGCGGCGATGCCCGTCAACGACACGGCGGCGCTCCCGGTCAGCGCCACCACCGCGCCCCGGTCGGCGGTCGGGGTCTCGTCCAGCAGCACCACGCCGATGCCCGCGGCGACGATCGGGTTCACCACCGTCTGCCCGGCCACCACCAGGTCCGCCGGGCCGCTCGCGTACCCCAGCCGGATCAGCGACGCGCCGACCAGGAACGCCACCGCCGGCCCGATGAACGACACCCACGACAGCCTCGGCAACGAGGTCGCCACGTCCCGCACCAGCACGGCCACCAGGCCGTACGCCACACCCGCGCCGGCCGCGAGCGCCGGCGCCCGCGCCGTGCCGCTGCGCGAAGCGCCGACGACGACGAACGCGCACACCACGACGGCGACCACCTGACCGGCCCGCAGCGCCACGGCCGGCGCCACGTCCGTCGTCACGGCGGACCGCGCGGCGACCGCGACGAACGCGGCCACCCCGCCCGTCGCCGCCAGGACGGCCACCGCGGAATCCGGCGTCACCCGGCGCACCCCGATCGCCGCGATGATCGGCAGCGACAGCACGGCCAGCGGTGCCACCACGGTCACCGGGGCCAACGCCAGGGCCAGTACCTGCAACACGGCCGCGACCGCCGGCACCGAGAACCCGAGCAACCACCGCCGGTTGCGCGCGAGCCGGGTGAACCCGCGCACGGTGAGGTCGCCGACGTCCCGCACGCCGCTGTGCTGCAGTGCCGCGCCCACCGCGCTCAGCACCGCACCCGTCAGCGCGCACAGGATCGCGATCCCCACCCGACCGGGTAGGGGCCGTTCCGGCCGTCGGGTGGGGCGTCAGCTCCCCGGCACGAAGTCGGCGTCGTCGAAGTCGCGGATCAGGAACGTGCCGTCGTCCGGGTCGACCAGCACCGTCAGCTCGTAGCCGGGCCGGATGACCGGGTCGAAGCGGACGGTGACGGTCGTGTCGAACGCCGGCACGTCCGGCCCGCTGATCCGCACGGTGACGACGATCTCCGGCATCTCGCCACCGTCGCTCCTCGTCGCGAGGACCAACCCGGTCGCGGGCAACCCGACCGCGTCGAGCCGCAACAACCGCCGCCGGGCCCGCGTGGCCCCGCGCCACACCCCGATCCCGACCGGCACGAGGAACAACGACAGCACCCCGCCGACGACCAACTGCCCGGACTCGATCCCGTCGTCGCCGTACCCGAACGCCGCGATCACCGGCCCGACGCCCGCGATCACCACGCTGACCACCCGCCACACCACGTTGGGCCCACGCCCCGCCGGGTGCACCTCCACGAAACCACCACCGGCCATGACCGGACGGTACCGGCACCGCGGTCGGCCCGGACGGGCTTTGCCGCCGGACCGGCGAGCACCTGGTCAGGCGCTGCCGCCGCGCACGAGTTCGGTGGGCAGCAGGAGACCGGGTTCGTCGTCGCGTCCGTGCTCGACCTGGCGCAGGCAGCGGGCGACCAGTTCGCGGGAGATGCGTTCGACGGGGATGCGGGCGGTGGTCAGGGTGGGTTCGGTGACCAGTTCGACGGCGCCGCCGTCGAAGCCGGTGACCGCCAGGTCGGTGCCGACCCGCAGGCCCAGGGAGTGCGCGACGTTGACGACCACGGCGGCGATGGCGTCGCTGCCGGTCACGATGGCGCTGGGCGGGTTCTTGCCGCCGAGCAGTTGCCGCGTGCGGCGGCGGATGTCCTGGTGAGGGCCGCGGAAGAGCGACGTCTTGGGCACCCGGATCCCGTGGTCGGCGGTGCGCCGGACGAAGCCGTCGAGGCGTTCGGCCTTCCAGTACTGGTCGCCGTCGGGCCCGAGGTAGGCGAACCGCCGGTGGCCTTCGGCGACGAGCAGGTCCACCACCGCGCTCATGCCCGCCGCGTTGTCGACGTCCACCCAGTGCTGGGGCAGGTCGGGCGCGAGGCGGCCGAGGCAGGCGAAGGGGATGCCGCTGTCGGCGAGGAAGCGCGCCCGCTCGTCCTCGACGCTGGACTCCGACAGGATGACGGCGTCCACGGCGTGCCGGGCGACGAGGTCCTTGAACACGCCGAGCGGGTCGTCGCGGCGGTGGGTGAACACCAGCACCTGGTGGTCGACGTCGGCGCCGGCTTTGACCAGGGAGAGCAGGAAGTGCAGGGTGAAGCCCTGCGCGCGGTCCAGCTGCTCGCCGAAGATGTGGTAGCCGAGCTGCATGGTGCGCCGGGAGCGCAGGGTCTGCGCCGCGCGGTTGGGCTGGTAGCCCAGCTCCCGCATGGCGGCCGTGACCTTCTCGTGCGTCACGGCCGAGTAGTACTCGTCGCGGCCGTTGAGCACGTTGGACACGGTCTGCCGGGACACGCCCGCGGCGGCGGCGACGTCGACGATGCTGACGCGTCGCTTCCCCTGGTCCGATCCGCCTCTGGGCACGAGGCCACCTCCCTGCACCCGGTCATGATTCACCGAACGTGACGACCCGGGCACATTGAACGATCAATGTTGCGGACTCGTTACCGGCGACACCGTTGACCCGAACGTGACCCTGCTGACATCTTCCATGGAACGTTCAATGTAAGACCCGACCGATTCCAGGAGGGCCTGCGTGTCCCGTGCTCCGCTGGTCACCGCACCGGCCGTCGAGGTCGCCGACCGGATCGTCCACCTGCGCGCCGACGGCGTCAGCCTGGTGTTGCGCTGTGAGGGCTCCCGGTTGCCGCACGTCCTGCACTGGGGCGTCGACCTCGGTCCGGACGCCGACGTGGAGGCGTTGGCCTCGGTCAGCGTGCCCGCGGTGGTGCCGAACGCGACCGACGAGCCGGCGGCCGTGGCGGTGATCCCCGAGCACGCGACCGCCTGGCCGGGCGCACCCGGTCTGCGGGGCCACCGGGACGGCCGCGACTGGTCGCCGCTGTTCTCCGTCGAGAGCGTGGTCGAGGACGGCGGTTCGTGCCTGGTCCACGCCACCGACCTGGACGCCGGGCTCGCCCTGGACCTGGAGATCGGGCTGACGCCCGCGGGTCTGGTGCGGCTGCGGGCCACCGTGCGCAACACCGGTGACACCACCTACACCCTCGACGGGCTCGTGCTGGCCCTGCCCCTGCCCGCGCGCGCCGACGAGCTGCTCGACCTCACCGGGCGCTGGGGGCGCGAGCGCACGCCGCAGCGCAGGCCGTTCGGCGTGGAGGCGCACGTGCGGGACAGCCGGCGCGGTCGGACCGGGTCGGACGCCACGCTGGTCCTGGTCGCGGGGGAGCGCGGGTTCGGGTTCCGCCGGGGCCGGGTGTGGGGCGTGCACGTCGCCTGGAGCGGCAACCACCGCACCTACGCCGAACGCGTGCCCACCGGCGAGGCCGTGATCGGCGGCGGCGAGCTGCTGCTCGACGGCGAGGTGCGCCTGGCGCCGGGGGAGACCTACACGACCCCCGAGGTGTTCGGCTCCTGCGGCGACGGCCTGGACGAGCTGTCCGCCCGCTTCCACCGCCACCTGCGGTCGAGGCCCCACCACCCGGGCGGCCCGCGTCGCGTCGTGCTCAACACGTGGGAGGCGGTGTACCACGACCACGAGCTCGACCGGCTGCGCGCCCTGGCCGACCGCGGCGCGGAGGTGGGCGCGGAGCTGTTCGTGCTCGACGACGGCTGGTTCCGCAACCGGCGTGACGACACCGCGGGTCTGGGCGACTGGTACGTCGACGAGTCGGTGTGGCCCGACGGCCTGCACCCGCTGGTCGACCACGTCCGCTCGCTGGGCCTGGAGTTCGGGCTGTGGGTCGAGCCGGAGATGGTCAGCGCCGACTCCGACCTGCTGCGGGCGCACCCCGACTGGATCCTGTCCACGGGTGCCCGCCGTCCGCCGCTGGTGCGCGGCCAGTACGTGCTCGACCTGACCCGCCCGCAG
This sequence comes from Saccharothrix sp. S26, assembly GCF_021390395.1. Taxonomy (GTDB): domain Bacteria; phylum Actinomycetota; class Actinomycetes; order Mycobacteriales; family Pseudonocardiaceae; genus Actinosynnema. The sequence goes on along the minus strand of NZ_JAJUWT010000009.1, from coordinate 300,738 downwards.
GTGCGGGCCCACCTGCTGGAGCGCTTGGACGCCCTGGTGACCGAGTACCGGATCGCCTACCTCAAGTGGGACCACAACCGCGACCTGGTCGACGCGGGCGACTCGCGCACCGGTCGTGCCGCGGTGCACGCCCAGACGCTGGCCGCCTACGGCCTGCTCGACGAGCTGCGCCGCCGCCACCCCGGCCTGGAGGTCGAGTCCTGCTCCTCCGGCGGGTCGCGGGTGGACCTGGGCATCCTGGAGCGCACCGACCGGGTGTGGGCCAGCGACTGCATCGACGCCCTGGACCGGCAGGGCATCCAGCGCTGGACCGGGCTGTTGCTGCCGCCCGAGCTGATCGGCTCGCACGTCGGCGCGGCCCGGTCGCACACCACCGGGCGCAGGCACGACCTGGCCTTCCGCGCGATCACCGCGCTGTTCGGCCACTTCGGCATCGAGTGGGACCTGGTCGCGGCCGACCCGGCGGAGCTGGCCGAGCTGGCGCGCTGGGTGCGGTTCTACCAGCGGGTACGCGGCTGGTTGCACCGTGGGCGGGTGGTGCGCGCGGACTCGCCGGACCCGGCGGTCCTGGTCCACGGCGTGGTGTCCGATGACGAGGCGCAGGCGTTGTTCGCCGTCGTCGCGATCGCGTCGGGGACGACCACCTCGCCCGGCCGGGTGACCCTGCCCGGCTTGCCGCCCGGCGCCCGGTTCACCGTCCGCCCCGTCGACCACGCCGACCTGCCGCCGTCCACGGCCCTGGTCGGGGTGCCCTGGCTGGCCACCGGCGCGCGCCTGTCCGGGCGGGAGCTGGCCGAGGTGGGTGTCCAGGTCCCGCCGCTGCACCCCGAGCAGGCCCTGCTGCTGCACCTGGTGCGGGAGGAGCGCTCATGACCGCCGCACACCCGGCCCGGCGCGGCGACCTCCGGGTGGCCCTGCTGTTCCTGCTGCCCGCGGGCTTCGGCTTCGTGCTGTTCTACGCGTGGCCCGCGTTGCAGACGTTCTACCTGAGCTTCACCGACTACAGCCTGCTGGCCGCGCCGAACTGGGTGGGCGCGCAGAACTACCGGGCCGCGTTCGGCGACGCCAGGTTCGGCAACGCGCTGCTGGTCACCGTCGAGTACGTCGTGATCAACATCGGCGTGCAGACCGCCGTGGCGCTGCTCATCGCGGTGCTGATGCACCGGCTGACCAAGTCGTCGCTCGTGCGGGGCCTGCTGTTGCTGCCGTACCTGATCGCCAACGTCGTGGTCGCGCTGGTCTGGTACAACATGCTCGACGCCCAGCTGGGCATCGTGAACGCGGTGTTGTCGTGGGTCGGCGTCGACCCGGTGGCGTTCTTCGGCGAAACGTCCACGGCCATCCCGACCATCGCGCTGGTCAACGTGTGGCGGCACATGGGCTACACGGCCCTGCTGCTCTTCGCCGGCCTCCAGGCCATCCCCAAGTCGGTGTACGAGGCCGCGGCGATCGACGGCGCGTCGGAGTGGCGGGTCTTCCGCAGCGTCACGCTGCCGCTGCTGCGGCCGGTGCTGGCCATGGTGCTGGTGCTGACCGTGATCGGCTCGTTCCAGATCTTCGACACCGTCGCCGTCACCACCAAGGGCGGCCCGGTGGACGCCACCCGGGTCATCTACTTCTACATCTACGAGAAGGCGTTCCAGCAGTTCGACTTCGGCTACGCGGCCGCGCTGTCGGTCGTGCTGTTCGTCATCCTGGCCGGCTTGGCGGTGGCGCAGCTGCGCCTGCTGCGCGCGGGCAGCTCGGACCTGGACTGAAGGAGCCGGTGATGACCTCGACCGCGATCGGCCCGACCTGGCGGCGGGCGCTGGGCTGGGTGGTGCTGACCCTGCTGGTGCTGATCACGCTGTTCCCGTTCTACTGGATGCTGCGCGTGTCCCTTTCGGACAACCGGGCGTTGGCGGCCGACGCCGGCTCGCTGCTGCCCGCCGGGTTCACGCTGGGCGCGTTCGAGCGCGTGCTCGGCCTGGCGTCGCTGGAGGAGGCCCGCGCGCAGGGCGGGTCGGGCGCGTCGATCGACTTCTGGCGCTACCTGCTGAACTCGGTGCTCACCTCGACCCTCATCACCGCGGGCCAGGTGCTGTTCAGCTCGATGGCCGCCTACGCGTTCGCGCGGCTGCGCTGGCGCGGGCGTGACGCGGTGTTCTTCGTCTTCCTCACCGCGCTGATGATCCCGCCGATCTTCACCGCGCTGCCCAACTTCGTGCTGATGCGCGACCTCGAGCTGCTCAACACCTACGCGGCCGTCGTGCTGCCGTTCTTCTTCATGACGCCGTTCGCGGTGTTCTTCATGCGCCAGTTCCTGCTCGGCATCAGCCGCGAGGTCGAGGAGGCCGCGCGCATCGACGGCGCCGGGCACCCGAGGATCTTCTTCCGGATCGTGCTGCCGATGAGCCGGGCCCCGCTGACCACGCTGGCGCTGCTGGCCTACATCACCGCGTGGAACGAGTACTTCTGGCCGCTGCTGGTCGGCCAGGGTGAGGGCGTGCGCGTCCTCACGGTGGCGCTGGGCGTGTTCCGCTCCCAGACCCCGCAGGGCAGTCCCGACTGGGCCGGCCTCATGGCCGCCACCCTGCTCGCGGCGCTGCCGGTCATCACGCTGTTCGTCGCCTTCGGGCGCCGGATCGTCGACTCCATCCAGTTCTCCGGCATCAAGTAGCCGTCCCGACGCGGGTGGGACAAAGGAGTTTTCACCGTGCACAACAAGTTGTCCAAGCCGGCCGCACTGGCCGCCGCCGTCTCGTTGGCGCTCGCCGGCTGCGCGGGCGCGCCGGGTGGCGGCAGCGGCTCCAGCGAGATCACCTACTGGCTGTGGGACGCCAACCAACTGCCCGCCTACCAGGCGTGCGCCACCTCGTTCCAGCAGGCCAACCCCGGCACCACCGTCAAGATCGAGCAGTTCGGCTGGGCCGACTACTGGAACAAGCTGACCACCGACCTGGTCGCGGGTACCGCTCCGGACGTGTTCACCAACCACCTCAACTACTACCCGACCTACGCCGCCAAGAACCAGTTGCTGCCGCTGGACGAGTTCGTCTCCCGCGACGCCGTGCCCACCGACGTCTACCCCGAGGGCCTGGCCGACCTGTGGACCGCCCAGGACGGCAAGCGCTACGGCCTGCCCAAGGACTTCGACACCGTCGCGCTGTTCTACAACAAGAAGATGCTCGCCGACGCGGGCGTCGCCGAGGCCGACCTGGCGAACCTCACCTGGAACCCGCAGGACGGCGGCACCTACGAGAAGCTCATCGCCCGGCTCACCGTGGACGCCAACGGGGTGCGCGGCGACGAGCCCGGGTTCGACAAGTCCAAGGTGGCCGTGCACGGGTTGGGCTTGGACGAGAACAACGGCGCGGGCGTGGGCCAGCAGATGTGGAGCATGTACGCGCTGAGCACCGGCTGGACCTACACCGACAAGAACCCGTGGGGCACGGAGTTCAACTACGACGACCCCCGCTTCCAGCAGACCATGGCCTGGTACCGGGGCCTGATCGACAAGGGCTACCTGCCGAGCCTGGCCACGGCCCGCTCCGGCTCCAGCGTCAACGACGCCTTCGGCGCGGGCAAGTACGCGTTGAGCACCAACGGCTCCTGGATGATCAACGCCTACTTCGGCCACGACGGTGTGGACGTCGGCGTCGCGCCCACCCCGACCGGCCCGTCCGGCAAGCGCGCGACCATCTTCAACGGCCTGGCCGACTCCATCTACACCGGCACGGACAACCGCGACGGCGCCTGGAAGTGGGTCAAGCACCTCGCCTCCGCCGAGTGCCAGAAGACCGTGGGGGAGAAGGCCGTGGTGTTCCCGGCCCTGCCCGAGGCGCTCGCCGTGGCCAAGGAGACGTTCGCCGCCAAGGGCGTGGACATCACCGCCTTCACCAAGCCCCTCGACGAAGGCGCCACCCACCTGTTCCCGATCACCGACCACGCACCGGAGGTCGCCGCCGTCATGGGGCCCGCCATCGACGCCGTGCTGACCTCCCAGGCCGACCCCGCCTCGTTGACCCAGGCCAACGAACAGGTCAACGCGCTGTTCCGCTGACCGCCCGTCCCCGGCAACCACAACCCCGTGGAGCACTGATGCGACACCGATCCGCAAGATCCCGGACCACCACCGTCGCGGTGACCGCCGCGCTGGTGCTGGCCGCCCTGTCCCCGATCCCCGGCTCGCCGACCGCCGCCGCCCAACCCGCGCCCACCGCCGAGACCCTGCGCGTGGACCTCGCCGACTCGACCGGCGCGTTCCGCGGCGGTGCGACCGGCATCCTCTACGGCCTGGGCGACCCCGGTGTGCCCTCGCGCGACCTCATCGCGGGCATGAAGCCCCGCACCATCGCCCAGAAGCCGCCGGACGGTGAGCAGCACCCCAACGGTGACGCGCTCGTCGTGGCCGACGACCTGTTCGCCTCCGGAGGGGCCGACGTCTTCATCAACTCCCAGGACATCTACAGCGCCTGGCCCTACCAGGACCTGGGCATCGACGACTACCTCGCCCGGCTGCGCCCGCAGTTGGAGAAGGTCGCCGCCCGACCCGACCGCGACCGGTTCGTGTGGACGATCTTCAACGAGCCGGACTGGATCTGGTACGGCGACTGGGCGACGAAGAAGGACAGGTTCCTCGCCGACTGGACCAAGGTCTACCGGACCGTCAAGTCGGTGCTGCCGAACGCGCGCATCGACGGACCCGGCGAGGCCAGTTACAACCCCGGCAGGCTGCGCGACTTCCTCACCTACGCCAAGGCGAACGACGTGCTGCCCGACATCGTCACCTGGCACGAGCTCAGCCCGGACTCCCTCAACCACTACCGCGCCCACTACGACGACTACCGGGCCATGGAGAAGTCCCTCGGCATCGGCCCGCTGCCGATCAACATCACCGAGTACACCAACCGCCGCGACACCTCCGTGCCCGGCCAGTTGATCCAGTGGATCACCATGCTGGAGGACACCAAGGTCGACGGGCAGATGGCGTACTGGTCGCTGGCCGGCAACCTCAGCGACCAGGCCGTGCGCACGGGCCGCGCCAACGGCGGCTGGTGGCTGACCAAGTGGTACGCCGACCTGTCCGGTGACACGGTCCGCGTCACCTCGCCCAAACCCAGCACCCGCGACACCCTGCAAGGCCTGGCCACCCTCGACCGCGGCGACGCCGAGGCCACCGTCCTGCTCGGCGGCACCGCCAACCCGGTGGACGTCGCCGTCACGGGCCTGGACCGCAAGACGTTCGGCGGTCACGTCGACGTGCGCGTGTCCAAGACCACCTGGTCGGGCTACGAGGGCGACGCCGGCCAGCCGCCGGTGGTGGCGGCCTCCCGTGTCCGGGTCTCCGACGGCAAGATCACCGTCAAGGTGCCCGGCGGCGACCCCCTGGCCGCTTACCAGGTGATCGTCACCCCGGCCGGCCTGGCGCCGGCCCCGGCCGCGAACGCGCCGTGGACCTCGAGCCACGAAGCCGAATCCGGCCTGGTGGAGAACGCCCGGGTCGTCGACCAGTCGGACCCGTCGGGCTGGCGGTACACCACGTCCGGCGGCAAGGACGTCGGCTACATGAACAACGCCGGTTCCCGCGTCACGGTCGAGGTCGACGTGCCGCGCACCGGGACGTACCGGCTGGGCGTGCTGTACGGCACGGGCGGGTTCGTCGGCCGGCAGGCCCTCTACGTCGACGACTCCCACCGCGCGACCCTCACCTTCCCCGCCACGCTGAACTGGCAGTACCGGGGCCGGCTCGACACGCCGGTCCAGCTCACCGCCGGTCGGCACCGCATCTCCCTGCGCACCAGCGAACCCACCGGTTTCCTCGGCGCGCCCTCGGACGTCGCGCTGGACCGCCTCGACCTCACCGAGGTCACCAGCCCGGAGCGGGTGACCTACCAGCTGTCCGACTCGCGCCGCACCGGCGGCTCCGTCGACCGCGGGGTCCGCGCCCTGCGCGCCCTCGTGCCCAACGCCGTGGTCTTGACGCCGGGCGATGCGGTCACCACCTACGTCTCGGCCGCCGAGGACGGCTACTACGCGTTGTCCACCACGTGGTTCGGGGCCGGTCGCGGCAAGCTCGGCCTGACCCTGTCCGACCGCCGCGTCGCCGGCGGCGACCTGACCACCGACCGGGCCGGCGCGTGGACGGGCACCACGACGGTGCACCTCAAGGCGGGCGTCACCGAGGTGGTGCTGTCCAACGAGGGCCGCACCCCGCTGGTCCTGGGCGCGCTCACCCAGGTCCGCGACACGGCGGCCGACCGGCTCGCGGTCCGGGTCGAGGCGGAGAGCGGGCAGCTGGGCGGCGCGGCGGCGACCGCGCCCGGCCGGTGGGCCTCCGGCGGTTCGTACGTCGGCTACCTCGGCAACGGCGGCACGCTGACCGTGGCCCGGCCGGACGCGCTGCGCGAGGCGGGCCAGTACAACCTGACCGTCGCGTACGCCCAGGCCGAGAAGAACACCGGCCACCCGTACAACACCGACGCGATCACCAGGTACCTGGACGCCACCGAGGCGGGCGGCGGCACGACCCGTGCGCCCTACCGCCACAACTACACCTGGGACGGGTTCTGGGCCGAGACCTCACCGCTGGACCTCACCACCGACGGCGGCGCGCTGACCTTCGGCAACGCCACCGGCTGGGGTCCGAACGTCGACTGGGTCCAACTCGCCCCGCTCGTCGCGACGACCTCGGTCACGCCGCGGCGCTGAGGTCGGAGCACCCCCGGCCGGATCCCCATCCGGCCGGGGGTCACCCGCCTTCGACGTGGCGCCGACCAGTGGGCCGGGGTCAACTGTCAAGAACCACCCACGATCACCGGTGTCGTCGGTGTCACCGCTTCCCCTAGCGTCCGCGACGGCCTTGCCGTGGTCCACCGCCTGGGGGTTCCCGATGCGAGTTCGCCGCCTGCTGGTCGTCGCCGGTGCGCTGATGCTGCTCTCGCCCGTGCCCGCGCTCGCCGCCGATCGGCCCGGCACCGGGCAGCCGGGCGAGTACCGGCCGGTCCGGGGGCCGTCGGCGCCGGCCGAGCACCGGTTCCTCCAGAAGGCCGTCCGCGGCGACACCATCCCGCGGCACGCGCACGACCTGGCCGCCGCCCAGGCCGAACGGATCCCGGCGGTCGGGGCGCGGTGGCGGTCGATCGGTCCGACCAACGTCGGCGGCCGGGTCGTGAGCCTCGCGCTGGACCCGCGTCGCCCCGACACCGTGTACGCCGCCGCGGCCGGCGGTGGGCTGTGGCGGTCCACCGACGCGGGTCGCACGTTCGCGCCCGCGTGGCCGGACGACGCCACCCAGGCCATGGGCGCGGTCGCCACCGCGGGCGACGGCACGCTGTACGTCGGCACCGGCGAGCCGAACCCGGGCGGCGGCAGCGTGACCTACGAGGGGACCGGCGTCCACCGTTCGACGGACGGCGGCACGACGTGGCGGCACGTCGGCTTGCGCGACTCCGGCGCGGTCGGCGCCATCGCGATCGACCCGGCGAACCCGGACCGGCTGTTCGTCGCCGCCACCGGGTCGCTCTACAGCCCGGGCGGCGACCGCGGGGTGTACCTGTCCACCGACGCCGGCGGCCGGTGGCAGCGGGTGCTCGACGTGCCGAACGAGTTCACCGGCGCGGTCGACGTGCAGATCGACCCGGCCGACCCGCAACGGGTGTACGCGGTGCTGTGGGACCACCGGCGCACCCCGGTGAAGCGGACCTACGGCGGTGAGGGCTCCGGCGTGTACCGGTCCGTCGACGGCGGCCTGACCTGGCAACGGCTCGCCGGTGGCCTGCCGCCCGCCGGTCCCGACGTCGGACGCATCGGCCTCGGCGTCTCGACGTCCGAGCCAGGCAGGCTGTACGCGATCGTCAGCAGCACCGCGGGCCCGTTCGCCGGCTTCTACGCCTCGGCCGACGCGGGCGACCGGTGGACGCGGCTGCCCGAACCGGACGTGCTCAAGTCCTCGCAGTCGAGCTTCGGCTGGTGGTTCGGCAAGGTCTGGGTCGACCCGGACGACGCCCGGCACGTGCACGTCGCCGGCGTGGCGCTGCTGACCACGCACGACGGCGGCGGGACGTGGACCGCGGACGACACGTCGACCCACGTCGACCACCACGCCATGGTCTGGGACCGCCGCCACCCGGCGCGGGTCTACCTGGGCAACGACGGGGGCGTGTACCGGTCGGACGCCGACGGCGACGGTGGCTGGACCAAGGCCGAGCACGAGCCGTGGACGCAGTTCTACAGCGTGGCGATCACCCCGCAGGACGTCACGCGGGTCTCCGGCGGCACCCAGGACAACGGCTCGCTGCGCTCGTGGGGCGGTCCGGCGTTCAACGAGTACCTCGGCGGCGACGGCGAGGAGAACATCATCAACCCGCGCGCCGAGGACAACGTCTTCGCCTGCTACCAGTACGGCAACTGCTTCCGCTCCACCGACGGCGGCACCACGATGGCGTTCCTCACCCCGGCGACCACCGCCGAGCGGCGCAACTGGTTCACCCCGGTGCAGTTCGACCCGTCGAACCCCGACGTCCTGTACTACGGCGGCAACCGGCTCAACCGCTCCGCCGACAACGGCGTGACGTGGACCCCGATCAGCCCGGACCTGACCGGCGGCCCGGGCCAGGACACCTACCCGTACGGCACGATCACCACCGTCGCCGCCGCGCCGTCCGACCCGCGCACCATCTGGGTGGGCACCGACGACGGCCGCGTGTGGCTCACCCGCGACCTGGGTGCCACCTGGGCGAAGGTGCTCGACGGCCAACCGTGGGTGACCCGGGTCGCGGTGTCCGACCACGACCCGGCCACGGCTTACGTGACGCTGTCGGGGTACCGCTCGGGCTCCGGCCTGCCGCACGTCCTGATGACCCGCTCGGCGGGCACGCGGTGGGCCGACATCTCGGGCAACCTGCCCTCCGCCCCGGTCAACGACATCGTCCTGGGCCGCGCGGGGCAGCTCTACGCGGCCACGGACCAGGGCGTGTTCGTCGGCAACACCCTCGCCACCGGACACTGGCTGCGCCTGGGCCACGGCCTGCCCCGGGTCGCGGTGGACGACATCGAGTACGACGGCCGCCACCACCGACTCGTCGCCGCCACCTTCGGCCGGGGCATCTACGAGACCGTCGTCCCCTGAGCGACCACCGCGACAGCCGTCAGACGATCGCGGTGGTGCCGTCGAAGCGGGTGAAGGTGAAGCCCTCGAACCGCTCGGTCAGGGTGAGCCTCAGGTCCGTGAGGATGCTCTCGGCGACCTGTTCGCCCAGGTGCAGCCCGGCGGTGGTGTCCGAACGCCAGTGCACGCCCGCGAAGTTGCGCCCGTAGGCGACGTTGAACGCGAGCTTGTCCAGCTCGCCGCCGATGGTGAGGGCCTGGCCGCGGTAGGGGCGCAGCGACAACCCGTCGGGGCTCGGCTCGACCGGGTCGGGCAGCACGTACGACTCGTCGTAGAAGGCCTTGAGGACCGTGGCGCAGGCGCCGGCGACCGTGGCGTGCGCGGCGGTGTAGGAGGGGTGGGTCGGGCAGCCCTCGGGGTAGGCCATCGGCAGCAGGAACGAGCCGTGCCCGGCGTGGACGCGGTGCGGTGCCTCGGAGTCGAACAGTTGCGGGTGCAGCGGGTAGGACGCCTTGCCGCGCCGGTGGTTGTGCACGTGACCGGCGAACTCCTCCGGGCGCAGCCTGCGGTGCACGCACCACTTCTGGAACCACGAGGCCTTCTGCGCGGCGACGGCGACGCGGGCGACGACGTCGAGCGGGTGCGACCAGTCGAAGGTCACCCCCGGCTGGGTCTTGGAGTGCAGGTAGGGGTTGTTGCGGTCCCAGGCGTCGCGGCCCCGGGTGATGAGCAGCAGCACGGCCATCAGGTAGGGCTGGTAGGAGAAGTTCTGGTGGGAGTACTCGGCGAGGTCACGGCCGTTGCGCAGGTACCGCGGCGTGGCGTCGTAGGCGTTCTCGCCGCGGGGCGGTTGGCCGCGGACGACGCGCAGCCACTCGTCGTACTCGGTCATGTGGTCGTCGCCGGGCGTGGTGACGCGGTAGGTCTGCCTGATCGTGGTCGGGCCGAACGGCACGTCGTGCAGGAGGAACTGCGAGAGGTAGGGGCCGCGCAGCGTGCCGGGCAGCGTGGCGCGGAAGAGGGTCGCGGGGGTGACGCGCCGGTCGGTGGTCGGGCCGGTGTGGTCGGTGAGGCGGGACAGGTCGTGGCACGCGGCGATGGTGAGCGGGTGCCTGTCGTAGTGGGCGAACGGGATGTCGCGGCACAGCGCCTGCCAGTACAGCTCGACCAGTTCGGCGGCGGTCGCGGCGGAGGCGAACGACGGCGGCGGTCGCAGCCCGAGGTGGTGGGAGTCGGCGCCCACGAGGGTGTGGGTGAAGGCGGCGTGGGGGTTGGTCAAGCCTACCGGCCCGCCCAGGGGGATGCCCTCGAAGTCGCCCGGCTCGTCACCGGACACCGTCTCCACCATGATGTCGTACGCTTCGCGGTCCACGCGTCCCAGCTCGTCGTGCGGCAGGCCCTTGGCGTAGTTGCCGATGCGGTCGGGGTGGGCCGACTCGTCGCCGTTGTCCCGGTGCAGGGGCAGCGGCGCGGAGCGCCGGCGGGCCGCGGCCCGCTCCCGGATGCGGTAGGACCGCTCGACCCGGGACTCCGGCAGGTCGGGCGGTTCGCCACGACCGGGCGCCGCGGCGGCGAGCCCGGGCAGGCCGGTGGTCAGGCCGGCCGTGCCCAAAGCGGCCAGGACCGCACGTCGGCTCAGGGCGTCCTTCGCTGGCACGGGGTTCTCCTGTGGGTTGTCAGGGACGCCGGTTCCCACCGCGACGAACCGGTGGTCGCCGGGCGAGGACACCGCGCCGCCGCCCCGCCGTCCGGCCCTGAGGTGACCTGGGACGGCTCCGACCGTAACAACGGCCCCCGGTCGGCGAACCGGCCCGGAACCCGGGGCGCTCGCACGATGCGCGAAGTCACGCCCACAGGTGGCTTCGTGCGGCCAGGGGAGACGGTCCGTGCGCGGTCCGCCCGACGCGCGCCCACCGTCCGGGTGAAGGGGTGCTGTCCCTGACGGCGCGGTTCGCCTGTCACCACCCGGCCGTGCCGGTGTGGTGGTCGGGCCACCGCGCGCGGGGCGGGCGTCGCCGGTCGGGGACGCGGCGACGCCCGGTGCCCCGGTGTCACGGGCTGGTGCAGGTGATCTCCGCCGGCGGGTTGGCGTTCGGGCCGTTGGCCACGTAGCCGAACGTGGTCGACGCCGTGCTGGGCAGGGAACCGTTGTACGGCGCGTTCTTGACCGACACGGCGCCGCTCGTGCCGGTGTTCACGCCGCCCCACAGGTTGTTGACCGCGTGGCCGGACGGCAACGTCAGGCGGACCGTCCAGCCGTTGATCGCCCCGGTGGAGGTGTTGGCGACCTTGACCTCCGCCTGGTAGCCGCCGCCCCACGAGTTGACCAGGCGGTAGGTCGCGGTGCAGGACGTGCCGCCCGGTTGGGTGGTGGTCGTGGTCGTGGTCGTGGTCGTGGTGGTGGTGGTGGTGGTCGTCGTGGTGCCGGGATCGCCGATGCTGCCGGGTACGGACAGCAGCGCGTTGTACCAGGCCGTGGCCATCTTCGAGTAGCCGCCGGCGTTGGGGTGCACGCCGTCGGCGAGGTCGGCGGTGGTCAGCGCCCGGTACATGTCGACCAGGTGCACCTTCTTGCCCGCGTTGACCTTGCTCTGCACCATCGGCGGGATGGTGGCGTTGAAGGCGCGGACGGTCGCGTCGCCCGACGACAGGGGCACGATCGTGGCGACGAAGAGGTCCGCGTTCGGCGCCAGGGTGGTGATGCGGTCGACCAGCGTGTTCAGGCGTTGCGGCGCGCCGCCCGGGTCGCCGCCGTACATGTCGTTCGTGCCGATGTGCAGCAGGATGGTGCGCGGCGTGTAAGTGCGCAGCCAGTTGGTGATGTTGCTGTCGATCTGGGCGATGGTCCAGCCGGAGTGGCCTTCGTGGTTGCGGTCGCCCAGGCTGCTCGGGCCGTTGGTCATCGACCCGACGAAGTCGACCGTGCGGCCGCTCGCGACGAGCTTCTGCCACAAGTCGATGCGGTAGCCGCCGGGGACGTTGAAGCCGTCGGTGATCGAGTCGCCCAGCGGCATGACCTTCACGCCGCTGTCGGCTTGGGCGGTGCCGACCGCGAGCACCGCGGCGGCGGCCAGGGTCAGCGCGGCGGCCGCGCTCGCGAGCAGGTGCCTTCGTTTCATGGACCGGACCTCCGGGTGACGGGAACGCGGTGGGCGGCGGCGTTCGGCGGTGCGCGTCACTCGACGACGCAGTCCCTGCCGAAGTAGGTGAACGACGACGGCTTGTCGGTGTTGCCCGTGTGGGTGGCCTGGAAGCCGAAGGACACGGCGCCGCCGGGCGCGATGGGGCCGTTGTAGGAGGCGTTGCCCGCCACCACGGTGCCGCTGGTGGGCGAGTAGGTGGCGTTCCAGCCGCTGGTGATGGTCTGCCCGGCGGGCAGGGTGAACACGAGGTCCCACCCGTCGACGGCCAGACTGCCGGTGTTGAAGAGGATGATCTCCGCGGTGAAGCCGGTGCTCCAGGCGTTCACCGTGTACCTCACCCGGCAGTCGATCTTGGTCGGCGGTCGCGTCGAGGGGGTCGTCCAGCTCGTGGTGGTGGTCGTTGTGGTTGTCGTGGTGGTGCTGGTGCTGGTCGTCGGCGTGGTGCCGTCGAGGCCGAAGAAGCGGATCACCTGGGCGGCGTCGACGGGGATGTTGTGCGTGACGCCCTGCATGCTGATGGCCTCGACCTGCGCCGTGCCACCGCTGCTGCCGTAGCGGGTGCGGGTGTAGCCGGACTGCGGCGTGTCGGTGTAGGTGGGCGTCTGGCCCAGGCCGTGCACGTTGGTCCACTGCTTGACCTGCTCGCCGAAGTTCGGGTAGCGCAGGGTCTCGTCGTTGGTGCCGTGCCAGATCTGCATCCGCGGTCGCGGTCCGGTGTAGCCGGGGTAGGCGCCGCGCACCAGGTCGCCCCACTGCTGCGGCGTCTTGATCGACTGGCCGCCGGCGCACTGGCTGTTCCACTCGGACCCGTTGGTGGTGGCGAAGCAGGCGAACGGCACGCCGGCGAACGACGCGCCCGCCCGGAACACGTCCGGGTAGTCGCCCAGCAGGACGTTGGTCATCATCGCCCCGGACGAGGTGCCGGTGGCGAAGACCCGGCCAGGGTCGCCGTTGTGGCGCTGCTTGACGTAGTCGACCATCGCCACCAGGCCCACCGGGTCGCTGCCACCGCCCCGGCGCAACGCCGCGGGCGAGGAGACGTCCCAGCACTTGCTGCTGCGGGTCACCGTCGGGTAGATCACGACGAAGCCGTACCGATCGGCCAGCGACGCGTACCGCGTCTGCGAGTAGAAGCCCGGTCCCGTCCCGCCGCAGTAGTGGATCGCCAGCAGGATCGCGGGCTTGGCCGCCACCCGGTCCGGCACGTACAGGTGCATCTGCAGGTTCGTCGGGTTCGTGCCGAAGTTCGTGACCTGGGTCAGGCTCGCCGCCGACGCGGGCGGCGGCGAGGTGACGGCGAGCACCGCCGCACCCGCCAACCCGGCGATCGCCAGGGCGGCGCACAGCAGGGCTTTCTTGACTCCCATGGGCAGTTCCTCCGCACGCTCGCAAGGGCGGGGAGCGCACGAGGCCACCCGGCGCCCGACATCGGTGTCCGGCTGTCGAAACGTTCAGGAGTCTGCGTCGAAACAATTTTGATGGCAAGGCGATCGAGACGCGCCGACGTGCCGTCGCGGTTCGCCGCGTGCGGCCGTTCGTCGGTGTCGTGCGGTCGAACAACCGCAAGGGCCGGCACGGGGTCGCGTGCTTCGGGCGGGCGCGGTGAACTGCGCGATGTCCGGCTTCGCGCTCGTCGATGTCCGATTCGACGGGCGCGCCCCGCGTTGCGCTGTTCAGGCTAGCCGGGACGGCGAGCGCGAAGCCGGAAAATCGACGTCTCGTTTCGGAGGGCTCAGCTCGACGGCACGTCCTGGAGCGAGTGGTAGCGGCCGTCGTGGTAGAGCAGGGGAGGGGTGGCCTCACGCAGGTCGGTGGCGGTGACGCGGGCCAGCACGAGGTGGTGGTCACCCACCGGGACGAGCGCCTCCACCTCGGCCCGCAGCCAACCCGCCGTGTCGTCCAGGACCGGTTCGCCGTCCGCGAGGCGACGCCACCGGGTGGGCGCGGCGAAGCGGTCCACGCCGTGCGTGGCGAACCGGCGGGCGAGGTCTTCCTGGTGCACGCCCAGGAAGTTCACCACGATGCTCGCCGCGTCGCGCACGTGCGGCCAACTGGAGGAGCCGGCGGAGATGCCGAAGCAGACCACCGGCGGCTCGGCCGACACCGAGGTCAGCGACGTCGCGGTGAACCCGGCCGGGCCGCGCTCGGCGTCGACCGTGACGACCACGACGCCGGCGGGGTGGCGGCGGAACACCCGCCGGAACTCCCCGGCGTCCACCGCGGACGCGCGGTCGCGTGACTCGCGGGTCGTGGCCGTCACCGGTCGACCTCCGCCGGGTTCCCGATTCGGGAAACCGTGCCGCGGTCCACTGGGCGGGAAATGCCGATTCCCGGCACGACGGCTCTGCTGCTGCCTGCCGAGTGCGCCAAGAGCGTTGCGGTCACGGGTTTCCTCCGGGTGCGCGGAAATTGACCTGGGCAGGTCAGAGGCTTGTCGCCGCAGTGGCTTCGGTGTTGTCGCGGTGGTGTGCGCCGTCAATTCCGTGTGTTCGGGAACCAAGTCCGGCCGGCGGCGGACGTGGCGGGCGCGGTTGCGGTGGGCACGCTTCGATGCTGACACCCGGCTCCCGCGCCGGCCAAGGAGGCTCACCATGTGGGAGGCGTGCGCCGGCCCTTGTCGACGTGCCCGGCCGTCCCCCATCGGCGTGGCACGGGGGCTACCCGCACGGGTGGTTTCTCCTCGGACGCCGACCGGACCGTGCTGCACTGGAGGTCGTGCGCGCCACGGAACCCGCGCGGACCCCCGGCGCCGGTCCGCCGGCCCGATCGGAGAGGAGGCCGGCGCCGTGCCCGAGCCCGTTCGTGACTGGGTCGGCGCGCACGTCTTCCACCGCGGCGACCAGGACCTCCTCGTCACCCGCGCGGTCGCTCCGCTGTGCGAGGAGCTGTCCCGCGGCGGGCGCGTGCGCGGCTGGTTCTTCCTCCGCTACTGGGAAGGCGGACCGCACGTGCGGCTGCGGCTGCTGGTCAAGGCGCACCCGCGGGACGTCCGGGTCGCGGTGGTCCGGGCGTGCGCCCGGCACCTCGCCGAGCACCCCTCGCCGCCCGACGGCTGGTCCCAGCACGAGTACGAGGCCCTCGCCCGCCGCCGGGCCGAGGACGAGCGCCTGGCCCGGTGGGACCGACGGCTGCGGCCGGTCGACACGGTGGAGTTCGTCGCCTACGAGCCGGAGCACCACGCCTACGGCGAAGGCCGGGCGTTGCGCGCCGTCGAACGGCACTTCACCGACTCCAGCCACCTCGCCGTGCGCCTGCTGGCCGCACCGCCCGAGCGGCGCGCCGGTGCGGCACTGGCCATGCTCACGCTCGCCGTCGCGGTGTGCGAGCCGGACCTCGAACGGGCCGCCGCGCGCTTCGCCTCGGTGCGCACCCGGCAGCCGACCGCGCCGCTACCCCGGGACGACCTGCTCGACCAGACCCGGCGGCTGTGGGCCTGGGCGTCCTCAGAACTCGCCGACCCCGCCTCGACCGACCCCTTGGCGGCCTGGTGGCTGTCGATCCACGCCCTGCACGCGACGTTGACCGGGCTGCGGGCGCGGGGCGACTTCGCGCCGGTGGACTCGCTGTCGCCGTTCGCGGGCCTGGCGCGGGCCGTGCGCCCCGAAGACCCGGTGGTGCCCTACGTCGTGCTGCGCTGCGCGCACCTGCTGTGCAACCGGCTCGGCCTCTCGGCGGCCACCGAGGCGCGACTGGCCTCCCTCACCGCCCGAACCCTGTCCGACCTCCACGACGAAGCGGCCGCGCGCTGACCGCGGCCGGAATCAGATCGATCTTCGACCGGTTGGAGGTGGTGTCCGCACTCGCGAACAGCACCCAGGGGGTTGGTTTTGAGCAGGACATTCGTGATCACGGGCGCCACCGACGGCATCGGCGCGGCCGTCGCGCGGGCGTTGTTCTCCCGAGGGGACCACGTCGTGGCGCTCGGCACGAACGCGGCGAAGGGCGAGGCGCTGGTCGGGGCGGCGGACGGCGCTCCGGGCACGGTCGAGTTCGTCCGCGCGGACCTGAGCCTGGTGTCGACCACCCGGCAGGTGGTCGAGCGGATCCTCGACGCGCACCCGCGCATCGACGGCTTGGTGCTGTGCGCGCGCTACTTCCGCACGACCCGGCGGGAGACCGCGGAGGGCTTCGAGGACAACTTCGCGTTGTTCTACCTGAGCAGGCTGCTGCTCGGCTACGGGCTGCGGCCCGCGCTGGAGCGGGCCGAGCGGCCGGTGATCGTCAACGTCGCCGGCCCCGGCCACGACACCCCGATCCCGTGGGACGACCTCCAGCTCACCCGCTCCTACGACGGCGTCACGGCCATGTTCCGGTCAGGGCGGTTGGTCGACCTGCACGGCGTGGCGTTCGCCCAGCGGCACGGCGACGGGCCGGTGCGCTACGTGCTGTTCCACCCCGGCACGACGTCCACGGGGTTCGTGGGCGAGTTCGACCCGGCGACCGCGCGGTTCGTCGAGCAGCAGAAGGCGTCGGCGAAACCGGCGACCGCGGTCGTGCCCCCGATCCTGGGCCTGCTGGACGACCCTCCCGCCGCACCGCTCACCGCGTTCACCGCGGACCAAGAGATCGACGTGCGCAGCGCGTTGTTCTCGCCGCGGGACGCGGATCGGCTGGCCACGTTGACCGACGACCTGCTGGCCCGCGTCGGGGATTAGCCCCGATGCCGCTTGGTTGGTGCGTCTGTCGCGCAACCGCTCGAACCCGACGCGGAGGGCGGTGCCGAAGCTGAGCTGGTTGGCGAGCGTGACGGTTCACCGGCCTCGCCCCGTCGGGAGCGGCAGCGCCGCCGCGGCGAGCGAGGTGCCGCCCCCCGTGGCCGGGCACGACCCGGTACCCGCCGATCTCGTCGACGCACTCCGGCTCGCGTTCGGCGACGGCGGCGGCGAGGAACGGCGGGCCGGTCTGCTCGGGCACCTCGGCGTGGTCGCGCACCAGGACGCCACCGACGACCTCCCCGCCCGCGGTGGCCGGCACGCCGGCGGGCACGTCCGGCCCCGGCGCCAGGTCGCCCGCGCCGATCGCCGAGTACACCTCGTCCAGGCCGCGTCGGTACGTCCGCCAGGCTGTCGCGGGTCGGTGGTGTCCACCACGGGAGCGGCCGCCGAGGCAGGAACCTGCCGTTCCCTGAACGTCAGACACCGACACTTTCCGGTGACGCGGGAACCCCCAGGACGGTAGCGGTGCGTGGCAAGGCACTCCCGCCATGTGGGCGGCGTGGACAGCCCTTCCCCGGTGTCCCGATGCTCTGTGGCATGAGAAGAGTTCTTGTCCTGGCGCTCGTCGGGATCTTCGCGGTGGTGGGCGCGTCCCCGGCCGCCGGCTCGCCGCAACGCCGGGCGGACGTGGTGGCCGAGTGGTTCGACGTGACCGCGGCGACGGTCGCCGCGGCCGGCGCGCCCACGCAGTCGACCAACAGCCGCACGTGGGCGATCAGCTGGCTCGCCGCCGCACGCGCGGCGCGCGCGATCCCCACCGCCCAGCGCGACCGCGCCGACGCGGCGGTGGCCTCGGCGGTGCACGCCGCGCTGGTGGCGCTGGCGCCGGCCCGCCGGGCGGAGCTGGACGCGGCGTTGCGCACGACGCTGGACCGCCTCCCGCCCGGCGGACAGCGCGACCTGGGCGTCAGCGAAGGCGTCCGCGAGGCCGAGGACCTGTTGGCCGAGCGCCGGGGCGACGGCCTGGACCCGGCGTCGGTCAACGCGCCGTTCGACGTGCCGCCGCCCGCGCCGGGCGTGTGGCAGCCGACGCCGCCGTCGTTCACGCCGCCCCAGCAGGCGGGCAACCGCTTCGCCCGGCCGTTCCTGCTGGCGCGCGCCGACCAGTTCCGCCTACCGCCGCCGCCCGCGCTCGACTCGCCGCGCGACCGGGCGGACGTGGCCGAGGTGCGCGCCTACGGTGCCGCGAACAGCACCGCGCGCACGGCGGCGCAGACCGAGACCGCGCAGTTCTGGCTCCAGAGCTCGCTGGTCGGCTACACCGAGCCGCTGCGCGCGGCCGTCACCGGGCTGTCCGGGCCGCCCGCCCGCCGGGCCGCGCTGGTCGCCGCCTTCCACGTCATCCTGGTGGACACCCAGATCGCGACCTCGGACTCGAAGTACGCCCACCTGCGCTGGCGGCCGGTCACCGCGATCCGGGCCACCGCCGACCCGCAGTGGACCCCGCTGCACGCCACCCCCGCGCACCCGGACTACCCGAGCGGCCACAACACCTACTCGGGCGCCGCCGAAGCGGTGCTGACCGCGTTCGCCGGCCCGTCCGCGCGGGAGCCGTTCCGCGCGACCAGCCCGACCGCGCCCGGCGTCACCCGGACCTACCAGCGGTGGGCCGACCTCACCCGGGACAACGTCGACGCCCGCGTCTGGTCCGGCATCCACACGCGCACGGCGGACGAGCAGGGAGTGGTGCTCGGTCGGCGGGTCGCCTGGTTCGGCCTGGCCCGCTTCGCCTCGCTCCTGGGCTGAAACCGCGATGCCCGGCCGGTGGCCGATCACGTCCACCGGCCGGGCGATCGGCCGTCGGGAGCGGTGGGAAGAACATTTCCGCGCAATGTTCCCGAAAAATGCGTGATCCGGTTTCCGGGGATGGGGAAACCGACTTCAGGAACCGGTTCCTTCGGCCACTTCGGGACCGGGTGCGACCCAGGCGGCGGCCAGCACGCGCAATTGGTCGGCCACGTTCTCCAACGTTTGGGCGAGACCGGTGAGCACGTGGTGCTCGGCCAGGTGGTCCGGCGCGACCCGGCCCTCGGCCGGCACGGGCGCGAGGGGGCGGAACGCGGCCACGCGGCGGGCGGCGCGGCTGTCGAGGGCGGCGCGGTAGACCTCCAGCAGCCCGTCGTCGTGCGGCGACAGCACCCGGATGTAGGCCGACATCAGGTCGCGCGGGGGAATCCGCAGGCCCCGCTCGTAGTCGACCAGGCCGCTGTGGGCGGTCATGCCCAGCAGCCGGGCCAGGCGTCGCAGCGACAGGCCGCGGGCCGTGCGCAGGCGCAGCAGCTCCCGGCCGAGCTGGGTCGCGGGGTCGCCGCCCGCGCTCGGTCTGTGGGCGTTCGGCACGAGTGACCCTCCATTCACCGGCGGAACGAGGAACAGATCCTGACACGGGGGCCGGAGGGGTACATCGGCTGAACGGGTGTCCACCGGAATAGCGCTTCGGCGAACGGAGGATTGCGTTCGCGCCGCTGTGCGCCGTGGGCGCTCCCCGGGTCGTCCGGGTGGCGTACCGGCATTTCACCGACTGCCTCGGCACCACTGTTCTGCGGTTGTTCCGGAGTCGTTCTGAACACCGCGGACCGACCGCGCGCGGGTGTTAGGAATTCCCTGCCGCGCAGCCATGGCGGCGCCACCGGAGCCGAGGAGGACCCGTGAAGACGACCACGAAGATGAAGAAGATCACCGTCCGGCGGACGGGCGACGTGCGCCTGACCACCGCCACCTGCAAGTGCCCGTACAGCGTCGAGGTCTGACGGACCGGGGCCGCGCGCCGCGTGCGCGCGGCCCTTCCGGCGGGAAGGGGGCTTCATGGGCGGGACACCGGTGCCGTTCCACGACTTGAGCTTCGTCCCCGAGGGCGAGGACGTCGTGGTCGGCCGGCTGGACACCGGCGCGTACGCCGTGCTGCCCGCGGACGGCGCGGCGCTGCTGCGGCGGATGACCGAGGGCCACAGCCCCACGGCGGCGGCCGACTGGTACGAGGCCGAGTTCGGCGAGGCCGTGGACGTGGACGACTTCCTCGAAGCCATGCGCGAACTGGGTTTCGTGCGCGAGGGCGACGAGGCGGTGGTGACCCGGCCGGTGCGCTTCGGGTGGCTCGGCCGGGCGGTGTTCTCGCCGTTGGCCTGGCTGCTCTACGCGGGCGTCACGGTGGCGTGGCTGGTCGTGGGCGCGGAGCACGCCGACGTGGTGCCCGACCCGGGCCAGTTCTTCTTCACCGGCTCGACCCTGGTGGTGCAGCTGGTGATCACGTTCGGCCAGTTGCCGCTGATCTTCCTGCACGAGGGCTACCACACGCTGGCCGGGCGCAGGCTGGGCCTGCCGAGCAAGCTGGGCATGAGCAACCGGTACCTGTACGTGGTCTTCGAGACCAGCATGAACGGTCTGTTCAGCGTGCCCGCGGCCAAGCGCTACCTGCCCTTCCTGTCCGGCATGGCGATCGACGTGGTGGTGCTGGCCGCCCTCGGCCTGCTGGCCCACGTCACGCGTGCCGCGGGCGGCGGGCTGTCGTGGTTCGGCGCCATGTGCGTGGCGCTGGGCTTCACCGTGGTGATGCGGCTGGTCTGGCAGTTCCAGCTCTACCTCAGGACCGACCTGTACTACGTGTTCGCGACCGCGCTGCGCTGCCACGACCTGCACGACGCGAGCGTGGGCCTGCTGCGCAACCGGCTGTGGCGGCTGCTGGACCGGCCCGACCGGCTGGTGGACGAGGACCGCTGGACCGAGCACGACCGCCGCGCGGGCCGCTGGTACGGGCCGTTCGTCGTGCTGGGCGTGGCGGTGATGCTCGCCCTGACCGCCTTCGGCTCGCTGCCCGTCGTCGTGGCCTACGTGGAGATCATCGCCCGCAACCTCACCGGCGGGCGGCACGACCTGTACTTCTGGGACGCGGTGGTCTCGCTGGCGATCAACGTCGGCCAGCTCGCGCTGGTGGCGCACCTGGCCCGGCGCAAGCGGCGCACCCGCGCCACCGCGTCACCCGCGCCGATCCCGGAAGGGGAACGAGTATGACCGGGCACCTGTTGGTCCACGGCGGTCGGCGTGCCGACCGGCAGCGGTTCCTGGCGCACGCCCTCGACGGCGCGGACCCGGTCGTGGTGGGGTGCCACCGACGGCTGCGCGGCCCGTACACCGGCGTGGACGACCTGCTGCGCGCCGTGTTGCCCGACGCCTCGGCCCGCCACCCCGAGCTGGTCGAGGCGCACCGCGGCGAGCTGCTCTACGGCATCCCCGAGCTGGCCGAGCTGATCGGCCCGCCGCCGCCGACGCTGGCCGACGAGGCACCGTTCGACCAGCGCACCCGGTTCTACGGCGCGCAGATGGTGCGGTGCATGAGCCAGGGCGTGGTGACGTTCCTGGTCGCGCACGCCCGTGCCCGCGCGCGGGCCGGGTTGCCCGCGCTGTGCGTGGTGTTCGAGGACGTGCACGAGGCCGAGCCGACGGCGGTCGAGTTCATCGCCCTGCTGGCCCGCCGCTGCCCGCCCGCGCTGGCCCGCGTCGTCGTGTCCGCCGCCCACGCCGACCTGGACGCCGAGCTGACCGACGTGCTCCCGGAAGCGGTGGCGTACCGGGCGGGCGCGCTCGCACCCGACCGGCGTGCGCCGGAGGAGCTGGTGCGCGCGTACGTGCGCTCCGACTGCACCAGCGACGACCCGGCCGAACTCGCCGCCTACCGCGACGCCGACCCGGCCGTGGTGCGCCGGCTGCACGACGAGCGCGCCGACGAACTGGAGCCGGGCGCGGGCCAGGGCACGGTGATCGGCGCGCTGGCGTTGCACCGGGAGCGCGGCGGCGACCCGGGCGGCGCGGGCCGGGAGGCGTTGGACCGGGCGTTCCGCGCGTGCGTCGAGACCGGCTTCTCGGCCGCCGTGGTGGACCTCGGCGAACGGGGACGCGCGGTCACCGACCCCGACGCGCACCCGAAGCAGTACCTGCGGTTCGCGCAGCACGCGGCGTCCGCCCTGGTCGCGCTCGGGCGGCACGACGAGTCCCTGGCGCTGTACCTGGACCTGCGGGCGCGTTTCCTGGACCCCAAGGTGCACATGATCGCCAGCTACAGCATCGCCATGCTGCACACGAGGTTCTTCGAGCCGCGCGACCACGAGGCCGCGATCGGCTGGCAGAACAACGCCCACGCGCTGGCCTCCCAGCTGCCCGACCCCGCCGAGCGCCGCACGTACGAGGTGTTCCAGGCCAACGGGTTGGCGCTGGTGGAGATGCACCGCGGCAACCTCGACCGCGCGTTGCGCCTGGTCGAGGACGGCATGGCGCGGCTGGACGAGGAGCTCGGCGACGGCGACTGGGTGCTGCACCGGTCCCAGCTGCTCTACAACCGCACCCGCCTGCTGGCCGCGCTGGGCCGCGTGGACGAGGCGCGCGAGGGCTTCACCCGGCTGATCGAGCTGGACCCGCACTACACCGACTACCTCAGCGAACGCGCCAAGCTGCACCGCCGCGGCGGCGACTTCGAGGCGGCCCTGGCCGACTACGACCGCGCGGTGCGCCTCGGCCCGCCGTTTCCCGAGCTGTACTACAACCGCGGCACGGCCCGGCTGGAGGTCGGCGACGTCGACGGCGCGCTGGCCGACTTCGACCACGTGCTGGAGATGGAGCCCGACGACGTGGACACCCGGCTCAGCCGGGCCGAGCTGGTGCTGGCGGCGGGCGACCTCGACGCCGCCGACGCGGACGCCGAAGCCGGGTTGCGGCTGCGGCCCGGCGAACCGCGGCTGCGCGCCCTGCGCGGCACCGTGGCGTTGGAACGCGACCGCGTGGACGAGGCGTTGGCGCACCTCGACGCGGCGTTGGCCGCCGATCCGCGCTTCCCGGGGGCGTTGGTGAACCGCGCCGTCGCCCACTTCCGCGGCGGGCGGCCCGACGCGGCCGTCGACGACCTGACCCGCGCGCTGGAGATCGTCGGCGACGACCCGGACGTGCTGCTGAACCGGGGGATCGCGCACGCGGCCCGCCACGACCCCGAGGCGGCGGTGCGCGACTTCGACCGCGCGCTGGCGCTGCCCGACGCCGACGTCGCCGAGCTGCACCGCCAACGGGAGCTGTGCCTGGCCGAGGCCCGCTCCTCGACTTCGTGAGCGCACAGGCGGCGACCGGTCGGGGGCCGGTCGCCGCCTGGCGCGCGCGGTCAGAGCTTGCCCGCGCCGGAGCCCGCCGTGACCGACGCCTTCACCGAGCCGGCGTCCTCGGCGGTGTAGCTGTACGGGATCGCGGCCACGGTGCCGTTGACCTCGCACGGGCCGGAGGCGGTCAGCGAGTTGCCCCGCGCCACCAGCCGCCCGGGGCCGGAATCCGCGTACCCGCTGGCCGACCAGCACGCCTGCCGCACGTTCTCGAAGACGTTGCCCTCCACCAGGAGACCGGCGTCCTCGAGCGAGGCGATGGCGTAGGAGTCCGCGTTGTGGTCGATGTCGGTGTAGTAGTTGTTGAACACGTGGACGGTCTCGCCGAAGCGCACGCGCGGGCTGCGCTCGAAGGTGCGGTCGAACCAGTTGTGGTGGTAGGTGACCCGCAGGTGGCCGCGGTCCTCACCGCCGTTGCCGTCGGAGTGGCCGACCAGCGAGGTCTTCCAGTGGTTGCGGATGACGTTCCACGACACGGTGATGTAGTCGGCCGCGTGGGTGATGTCCAGCATGCCGTCGTAGTGGTCGGGGTCGTCCTCGATGGTGCTGGACATGGTGTTGTGGTCGATCCAGACGTGCGTGGCGCTCTCGATCTGGATCGCGTCGCCGCCGACCTTCCCGCGGATGTTCAGGTTCTGGATGATCACGTTGGCCGGGCTCATGTCCTCGATGTTGAGGGTGGTGCCGGAGATGCCCGAGCTCGCGCCGACGCCCCGGATCGTCTTGTCGGCGCTGATCTCGACCGTGCCGGTGCCGCTGAGCATGCCGTTGACCAGGATCGTCCTGGCACCCGCGGCCTGTGCTTGCGCGCGGAAGTCGGCGAACGTGCTCACGGTGACCGTGGCGCCGCCCGCGCCGCCGGTGGTGCCGCCCGCCTGCGCGGCCCAGCCGACCAGCCCGCCGGGCGGCTGCGGCTGCGGGCCGCCGCCGGTCTCGACGTCGAGGTAGTCGACGTTGGGCAGGCCGGCCGAGGTGGTCGGGTTCAGCCGGATCGTGTTGCTGCCCGCGGTGACCGCCACGCTGAACGTCTTGGTCACCCAGGTCGACCAGGCGCCCGTGCCCTCGAACGACGGTGACTGGGCGGTCGCGCCGTTCACGACCAGGTTGGCCGGTCGGGCGGTGGTGGTGCCGTTGGCGAACCGGACGCCCACCGTCGCCGTGCCGGCCGCCGGCGCGGTCACGGTGAACTGGAGGTGGCCGCTCGTGGAGTTCGCGCCGTTGCAGAAGCCGCTGCCGGAGTAGCCGGTCCAGTCGGTGTCGATCGAGCCCGAGCAGACCGCGGGCGAGCTCTCCGCCTCGTAGCGGGTGGGCGCGGCCTGGGCGGTGGACGACGCCACCGCGACCAACGCACCGGCCAACAAGCCGACGCAGGCAATCATGGGTTTCACGCGCATAATTCGTCTCCGTGGCGTAGGCACAACGATTCCGACGCAGTGGAAGACACGATGTCCCTGGTGCTTCATTGCGCCGCAGGACTGGGAAAACCCTTTCCCGTCGGATGCTATGAGGTCGACCACCGCAGGTCAACGGACCCGTGCGGAAATTGGCGCCCGGTCACGTGGGTGAACAAAATGGTCATACTCGTGAACCGGTGGCGTGCATTCGGGTGGTCGCCGCGCAGATATGTGAATTCGACCGGTCGAGACGCGGGGTTGCGCCCGGCGTGCCGATCTCGCCAGACTGCACGCCTCCGCTCACGGTTGGGGGACTCCATGCGGACGTTGCTCGTCACCGCGCTGGCCGCGAGCCTGCTCGTGGTCGCACCCGAGGCGCGTGCCGCCGCGATCTCCTGGCAGCCGTGCCCGGACCAACCGGCAGCCGAGTGCGGCACGGTGTCCGTGCCACTGGACTGGGCCGACCCGCGCGGCCCGCAGGTCGACCTGGCGGTGTCACGGGTGCGCGCCACCGACCCGGCGCGTCGCATCGGCGTGGTGGTCGTCGACGCGGGCGGTCCCGGCGGCTCGGGCGCGGAGTTCGCCCGCGCGCCCTACCTCAGCGCCGAGGTGCGGGCCAGGTTCGACGTCGTCGGCTTCGACCAGCTGGGCACGAACAACAGCTCGGCGATCCGCTGCTCGGCCGAGCTGATGGCGCGCCACCCGGGCGACGACCCGGCGGACGAGGCCGCGTTCGCCGCGCTGGCCGCGCACAACCGCGCGGTGCGCGACGACTGCCGTGCCCGTCACCCGGTGTTCGACCACGTCGACACGGCCCGGTCGGCACGGGACCTGGACGCGGTGCGCCGGGCGTTGGGCGAGCGGCGGATCAGCTTCTTCGGCATCTCCTACGGCACGCTGCTCGGCCAGCAGTACGCGGAGCTGTTCGGCTCGCGGGTGCGGTCGATGGTGCTGGATGGCGTGATCGACCACAGCGTCGACCTGCGCGCGTTCGTGCTGGACCGGGCGCGGGCCGTGGAGGAGGCGTTCGGCGAGTTCGTCTCGTGGTGCGCCGAGAACACGACGTGCGCCCTGCACGGCCGGGACGTCCACGCGGCGTGGGAGGAGGCGCTGGACAAGGCCGACGAGATCGGGCTGGGACGGCGTGGGCTGCTCACGTGGGCGTACTACGAGGTCCGCGGCGGTACGTGGGAGAGCCTGGCCACGCTCATCGCGGACGTCGGCGGCGCGCGGGCGGCGTTCGAGCCGAACTACGAGTCCTTGCGCTACGCCGTGGTGTGCCAGGACTTCGCGCTGCGGTTCGCCGACTTCGGCGAGTACCGGGCGTTGCGCCGGGCCGAGCTGCGTGCCGCCCCCACGCTGCGCGGCACGCTGCTCGGCCACGAGGAAGCCACCACGTGCATCGGGTTCACCGACCGCCCCTCGAACCCGCCGCACCGCCTCGACGTCGACGCGGCCCCGCCGTTGCTGCTGCTGACCAGCCGCTACGACGTGGCCACGCCCTACCGGTGGGCGCGCGACGTGCAGCGGCAGGCGAAGGGCTCGCACCTGGTCACGTTCGACGGCCCGGGCCACGGCGTCTACCACGCGAACGACTGCACCCGGACCGCCGCGGACTCCTACCTGCTCGACACCGCGCCCGCGCGGGACGTGACCTGCTGAAGCGTCGCCCGCCGGGCGGGACCGCGCCGCTCAGCGCCCGGCTGTCCGGCGCGGTGCAGCCCCCCGACAGCGGCAGGTGCATCGGGCCGCCAGGCCGATGACGGGCCTCGGCACGGTCGCGCGCAGCTCGGCCGGCCGCGCCGCGGACACGAGCCCGGCCGGTGCGCGGGGCGCGGAAGATCCGGTTGCGGGATCGGTCAGGTGTTGCCGCGCATCGACCGGCGGATCTGGTCCAGCTTGTCGAGGCCGGCCTGGCGACGTGCCTCGAACTCGTCCTCGACCGCCTTGGCCTCCGGGATGGCCTCGGCCAGCTCGCCCGCGCCCGCGCTGGTGGCGAACCGGTTCTCGATCCGGTCCCGGACGTGCTCGAACGTGGGCACGCCGTCCTCGGTGTAGTCGCCCGGCACCACCGGCCGCACCGGCTCGTGCTCCACGACCTCGGCGTCGATCACCGGTTCCCGCTCACCGCTCATCGCCCCGCTCCGTTCGCCGTGCCGATGCCCGAGGCTACCCCGCGAGCACCGACCGGGCGTCCGCCCGGCACAGCTCGCTCCACCGGGCGAGGTTCGCCGCGGCGCGCCCGCGGACGTGCCGGGGCGCGGACTCGTCCAGCGCCACGGCCCGTGCCGCCACCGCCGCGCCCTCCCGGGCGTCCGGCGACAGCCCCACCGCCGCTTCCGCGCACCGCGTCCGCGCCACCGCCGACAACGCCTCGTCCCGCGCCAGGGCGACGAGGGCGACCGCCGCTCCGGTCGGCTCCAGCAGCCCGATCGCCTCCAGGGCCTGGCGGCGCGGCAGCGGGTCCGGCGTGCCGAGCAGGCCGCGCAGGGCCGCCAACGCCGTGCGACGTGCCGCCGGCGCTTGCTCGATCAGCGTGCGCCCCGACCGGATCCGCACGGTGGCCGGCACGGTCGCGTCGGCCATCAGCGCGAGCAACACCTCGGTGGCACGGTCCCGTCCCGCCACCCCGAGCTGCGCCAACTCGTACGCCGCCCGACGCCGCAGCACCGGCCGCACGGTCGGGTCGGTGGCGATCGCGTGCACCACCCGGGCCGCCGCCGCGCGGTCGTCCACGTCGTGCGGCACGAGCTTGACGGCCGCCTGCAACCTGATCGCGGTCGGTGCCTGCTCGTCGTCCCGCATCGCCCGCACGGGACCGAGGCCGTCGTGGTGCCGCAACGCGTACCGGAACTCCACCCGGTCGCGACCCGACGTGCGCGGGTCGCGGACCACGGCACGCAGGAACTCCGCCACGGGCACGGGGAGCGTGGTCGTGACCTCAGTGAGGAGGCGGGCCGCGCGCACCCGATCCCGGACCGGGAGGGCGTCGTCGGCCACCTCCGCCAACGCCCGGTCCACCACCCGCTGCCACGTCACGGGCGTCAACCCGGCCAGGGCTTTCCGCGCACGTGGTGACGACATGGCCTCCAGAGCCCGCACGGCCTCCGGCAGGAAGTCGGTCGACAACCCGGCCAGCGCCACGGCCGCCGCCACCCGGTCCTCGGCCGAGGTCTCCGGCGCGGCGAGCGCGTCACGGACCTCGGCCTCCGCCTCGGCGGCCAACGGCAGGTCGTCCCAGACGTCCGCCACGGGCACGCGCTCCTCCACCGGCAGCGAGCGATCGGCCAAGAGCACGCGCTCGGCTTCCGTCCGCTCCCGCCTGGGCAGCCAGGCCATGAGTCGCTGTGCGGGTTCGCCGACCCGGAACCGCCGGGTCAGGGCACCGACCACGAGGGCGAGCCGGCCGTGCACCGACCGCCCGGCCCAAGCGAACCATTCCGCGCCGGACGCGCGCTCTGCCGCTGTCAGTTCCGGGTCGTGGGCGCGCCCGCGCAGGAACCCGAGCGCGGTGCCCGCGAGGTGGCGGTCGGCCGTGGCGAGCCGCCCGGCGGCGTGGTGCCGCCGCCAGGGCAGCTCGTCGTCCGACTCGACCGTTCGCCGGTAGAAGGCCACGGCACGCTCCACCGCTCCCCGGTCGCACCCCGCCAGGGCCTGGTGCGCGTCGCAGCGCGAGGCCGCGTCGAGGAACACGTCGTCGGCACGGCCTCGGATCACGTCGAGCGCGCGGTCCCGGTCGGCGACCGCGAGGTCGTGGAGCAAGGCCGCGGCGGCTTGCCGCTCCTCGCCGAGCGCATCGCGGTCCGACACCACCTCCCTGAGCCGCGGCAGGACGTCGACCCCTTCCCGGGTGAGCCCCAGCACCGCATCGCGGGTCAGGGGCATCTCCGCGACGATGCGCGCGCGGTCGCCGGGAGCCGGCCGCGCCAGCATGACGAAGGCCTCACCGCGAGCCCGCACGTCGTCCAGGCCGGTGAAGACGATGGACCGCAGCGCGGCCACCACGTCCTCCCCGTCGGCGTGGCCGAGCCGGTCGAGGGCCTTGACCACGCGCCAGGTACCCGCCGCGGTGCGGTACTCCCGGGACAGCACCTCCCGCAGCGTTCGGGCGAGAGCGGCGCGGTGCGCCACACCGAGATCGCGCCCGCGCATGACCATGAACGGGAAGTCGAAGGCGGGAACCCCGGTCGAGCGGATCAGCTCGCGCAGACCCTCCACCGCGGCCCGGTGGAACGGTCGACCGAGGCGGATCAGGGCTTCGGCGGCGCTGGTGCGGGTCCGGTAGCTGTGGGCGGCGTTGCCCAGCACGGGCACCAGGGCGCGGGCGAGTCGCTGGTGGTCCGCGTCGGAGGTCGCGAACGACGAGGCATTGGTGAACTGACCGACCACGTCGGGGTCCACCGACCGCGTGGCGGCCAGGAACGCGTCCATCGCCTCCCGCTGGAGCGCCGTGTCGAGGTCGCGCACGGTGTGCCACGCCCGCAGCGCCACGGCCGTGTCCAACGACGTCCGGGCCAGCGTCAGGAGCGCGGCCTTCGCCTCGGCGTGGAACTGCGGTCCCACCCGCACCAGCCGTTCGCCGGCGAAGTGCCGGTCCTCCGGCGGCAGGCTCCGGTCGGCGCACCGCTGCCGCAGCAGCTCCACCGCCCGTGCCCGGTGCGGCTCGCCGAGGTCCGCGAGGATGGACAACGCGATCGTGCGGTCCAGCTGGGAGCCGTGCGACTCCGTGACCACCCGCCACAGTTCACGGGCGGCTTCCTCGCGGTGCCGCGGGCCGAGGTCGGCCAGCTCCTTGGCGCACCAGGTGGCGATGTTCGTGTTCGCTCGGCCGTCGGCGATCACCCGGCGCAGGTGCGCGGCGGCGATCTCCGCGGCTTCCGGCCCGAAGTCGCCCAACTTGGTGGCGCCGTGCCAACGGTCCTCGATCGCCAGCCCGGATTGCTCCAGCGTCGTCGTCAGCCACGTGGCGGCGACGCCGCGGTGTTGCGGCCCCAGTTCGCCCAGCGCGTGGGCGAGCACGCCGCGGTCGAAGATCGAACGACGTGGGTCGGTCATCAGGGAGGTGAGCGCGTCGGCGGCTTCGGCGGCCAGGTCCGGGCCGAGCGAGGCCAGGCCGAGCGCCGCGTCACGGCGACCGGCTGTGCTGTCGACGGGGTCGCGCAGCACGGCGCGGAACACCTCGGCCCCGTGCTCGTGGAACTCCGCGCCGATCTCGACCAGTCCCGTGGCGGCTTCGACCAGGTCGTCCGGCGGGGTCTCGTCGTCGGTGGTCAACCGGGACAGCGCGGCGACCGCGAACGCCCGCTCCTGCGGGCCGAACGCGGCCAGCACGACGGCGGCGGTGCGGCAGGCGTAGCCGGAGGCCAGGGGGTTGGCCAGCACGGACCGCAGGCCGCGGGCGGAGGCGTCCCGTTCGGCCGCGCCGCACTCCGCCAACGCCTCGGCGGCGGCCAGGCGTTCGGGCACCGACGCGGCCGGGTCGTCCACCATCCCGGTCAGGAGGGCGACGGCTTCGGCCGTGTGCGGGCCGCCCAACCGGGTCGCCAGGGCCGACGCCGCCTCGATGCGGGAGTCGGCGGGCGCGTGGTCGGCGCGCATGAGCGCGACCAGCCAGTCCGCCAGACCGGGGTGGTGGGTGGCGCGGCCCGCCTGGGCGAGGATGTCCGAGCCGGGGTACTGGGTGGTCATCGCCCAGCCCCACACCGTGGTCAGGAACGCGTCCACCACGTCACCGCCGGCCGGCACGCGCTTGGCGAGCAGGCGGGCGGCCAGCAGGTGGGCTTCCGCGTCACCGCCGTGCAGCCACCGCACCAGCGGGTCGGCCTCGGTGGGGCGCAGCCGGGTGTAGTGCAGCAGCACCGACCGGGCGAACCGGCCGCGCTCCTTGGGCCGGGCCGCGTGCACGGTCCGCGCGAACCCGTCGTCCTCGGGGGTGAACCGCGCGGGGAACTCGCGGGCCAGCGACGTCGCCGCCAGGTGCTCGGCGAAGCTGTGGTGCAGGAACCGCAGGTCCTCGCCGCGCATCACGAGCGGGCCGACCGAGACCAGGAACGCGGTCAGCGCCTCGGGCCAGTCGGCGGGCAGCGCGTCCGCCGGCACGTGCTCGGCCACCCACGACCGGGCCGCCGACACCAACGACGTGTCGGTCTCCGACCGCGTGCGGCCCAGGTGCTCCAGCAAGCCGTCCTGCCACGGCTCGAACGGCCCGCTCGACGCCCGCGCCGACCGCAGGAACGCCAGGTAAGCCTCGTACAGCTCGTACTGGTTGTCCGGCAGCGGCCGGTCACCCCCGCGGGCGAACACGATCGCCGCGATCGTCGCCAGCAACGGCACCCGCACCAACTCGTCCAGGTGCGCCTCGCGGATCTGGCGCAGGAACCGGTCCGCGGTCTCCTCGCCCTCCTCGGCGAACCAGTGGCGTGCGAACGACCGCAGCGCCCCGCCGTCGAACGGCAGCAGCTCGTAGCGCGCCGCACCGATCCGGTACAGCGGCGCCAACGCCGCGCCCTCCACCGGCCGGGTCGTCACCACGATCCGGTACGGCCCGCCCGACGCCCACGCCGCCAGCACCGACGCCAAGCGGTCCCGGTCCGCGCCGACCGCGACCTCGTCCAGCGCGTCCACCAGCAGCAGCCACCGCCGGCCCGCCACCCGGTCGCCGAGCAGGTCCGCGCTGACCGGCCCGCGCAACAACGCCCCGTACTCGGCCTGCGCGCTGTCCGCCAACGCCTGGGAGAACGGCAGGTCCAGCCGGGCCGCCAGCTCGCGGGCGGTCAACCGCAACGGCACCAGCGGTTCGACCGACGGCAGGCCGTCCGGCTCGCCGCACCACCGCGCGGCCAGGTCCGCGGCCAGCCGCAGCGACAACGTCGACTTGCCCTGGCCCGCGCCGCCGGTGATCACCAGGTGCTCGTCACCGTCCAGCGCGTCCTCCACGGCCCGCGCCGGCGGCCGCACGGCCACCCGCGGGGCGGGCGGGCGCGGCACCTCCACCAGCCGCCCGTGCCCGTCCAGGATCGGCGTGGGCCGCGACGGCCCGGCGTGCGGCTCCTCCCCGCCCGCGCTCAAGTCCTGCCGCACGTACACCGCGGCCAACGACGGCCGTCGCGCTCCCGGTAATCGGTACGGCAGCTCCACCGCCGCGCGCACCTGCGCGCTCATCAGCGACAGCACGCTGCCCGGCAGCCCGCCCGGCGCGGCGACCGGCGGCCCGCCGACGTGGATGTGGACGTCGCCCTCGATCACCCCGGCCTGCACGCTCGGCCCGTGGACGTCACCGCCGACCTGGTTCCAGGCCGCCGGCCGATCGTGCTGTCCCACCCGCGACTCCCCGTCCGCCGTCCGATCCGGAGGACACCCGGCGGTGGCCCACCCCCGTCCGAGACTAGGAGCCCGCCAACCACGCCAGCAAGCGGCCCCGCGACCAGCAGCGGCCGACGACCTCGACGTGCCGCGCCGACCCGTCGCACACCGCCAGTCCGACGAGGCTGTGGCCGGAGGCGGGTCGGTCGCCCAGCGTCGGCACCGACGGCGCCACCCCGACCCCTTCCGCCGACACCCACGCCACCACCCGGTCTGCCGCCAGGTCGTGGAGGCGGTGCACGAAGCGCAGCCGGTGCTCGGGGGTCAGGCTCGACAGCGCCCACGTCGTGGTGACGACGGGCAGGGTGTCCGCCGGCACCCGGGCGAGGGCGTCGGGCACCAGGTCCACGGCGTCACCGCGCAACAGCAGGGGAGGGGCCGCCGCCGTCACCGCGATCTCCGCGTCGAGCCGTGCCCGGCGCTCCGCGTGATCCGGCGGCACGCAGGCGCGCAACCACCGGGCGTCCCGGGGGTCGGTCACGTCCAGCGGGTCGCGGTCGATCCCGATCCGGGCGGCGACCCGCGGCACCGCCACCACCGGCACGGGCCGGTCGCCCACGACCGAGCACGTCAGCCGCACCGGGGACGACGGGTCGCCCAGCGGTCCGCCGCGGTCGTAGGTGATGCCGACCCGGTCGACGGCGAGGTTGAACCCGGCCCCGCACCCCACGTCGACCAGGCCGACCGCGCTCGCGCCCACCCGGCGTGCCGCCTCGGCGATCGCCGGGTACAGCACGGCGCACCGCCCGGTCTCGTCGGTCCGCGGCGACCGGCGCACCGCGACGGCCACGACGGAGTCGGTCAGCCCCAGCAGGGTGTCGATCGCCGCGTCGGCGGCCGCGTCGCCGTCCCCGGCGGCGTAGGCCGCGGCCAGCGCCGGCGCACGTCCGGCGAGCGCGAGGTCGTGCAGCGCGGCGAGGATCACCGCGGGGCTCCGCTTGCGCGCGGGCGCGGCCTCGATGGCGCGCAGCGCCTCCGCGGACCGGCTCACGGCGACGGCGACGCGCCCGTGCAACGCAGAGGTTCCGACCTCGCCGAACCTGCGGTACACCTCGGCGAGCGCGCGGCCTGGCATGGGCGAAGAGCCTAGCCGAGCGGCCGCGCGCGTCAGCCGCTCACGTGACCGGTTGGTCGGGGCGACGCCTGATGCGGCGCGGCAGCCCGCCCAGCGCCAGCAGCGCCACGACCGGCAGGCCGTAGAACAGCGCGACCTCCGCCGCGACCGGGATCCGGCCCAACACCAGCCACTGCGCCACGCCCAGCGCCGCGGTCACCACCGGCAGCAGCAGGACCAGCGCGGACCGGCGGCCGACGCGCGACCGCGAGCCGCACGCCGCCAGCGTGCCGCCGACCAGCACGACGACCCGCAGCAACTCGGCGGGCAAGAGCCGGTGTCCCAGCACGCCCAAGCCCACCGCCACCGCGACCGTCACGGCCAGCACCACGACGGCCCGCCCGCCGACCAGCTCACGGCCGCGCACCGGCCCCGGCGACCACGTCAGCGCGGCCGCGGTCAGCAGGCCGACCAACACCCACCCCGCGTCCACGCCGAGCCACCAGTGCTGGGCCGGGTAGAACGCCGCCAGGAGCACGAAACCGGCCGTGGCCACCCACGCCACGACCGCGGCGGCACGGCGCGATCCCCATAGCACCAACACGGCCACCACGCCCCACAGCAGCCACACCGGCGCGTCCGGGAACTGGGTCGACCACGGCATTTGCGTCAACGCGCCCGCCCTGACCCACCACGCGACCTCGTGCAGCCCGGTGGTCGCGCCGGTCACCAGCGCCAACGGCCCGAGCAGGCTCACGACCGCCAGCACGTCCCGCGGGTCGACGCCGCCGTCGGCCGCCACCACCCGCCGCGCGTGCAGCCGCACCGCGGCCCACAGCAGGTCGGCGAAGTCCCGCGCGGTCGGTCGCTCCCGCTCACCCGCGCCCGACATCAGCACCACGAGCATCTCCTCGCCGTGCCGCTCGCGGTGATCGCGCGGGAACCACGACAACAGCCGCCGGTAGCGCCGTTCCAGCCCGCTCACGCCGTGCCACCGGCCGGCCTGAGCCGCAAGCGGCGCTCGGCCGCCCGGGTGTGTGCCCGCATCCTGCGCACCTCGACCTCCAGCCTGGCTGCCCCCTCGTCGGTCAGCCGGTAGTAGCGGCGGAGCCTGCCGTCCACGACCTGCTCCCGGTCGACCCGCACCCAGCCGTCCGCGGTCATCCGGTCCAACGCGGTGTAGAGCGTGCCGGCGCGCAGCTTGACGCGGCCGCCGGAGATCTCCTCGACGTCGAGCAGGATGCCGTAACCGTGCTGCGGGCGGGCGGCCAGCGCCGTGAGGATCAGGAACGTCGGTTCCCGCAACGCCGCGTCGGTCATGCGTTCGGTATATACCGATCACCTGACCATCACAAGGCCCGGGTGGGCCGTCAAACGGGTGATGTGGGCCGGACGTGCTGCGGCCGGGCGGTCGGAGTGCCATGTTGAGGGGGTGACGTGATGGCGTGAACTCCCGTGGGGGACGCGATGAGGCGGACCACGATCGTGCTGCTGTCGGTGGCGGGCCTGCTCGCCGGGTGCCTCGGCCAGAGCAGGCAGGCCGACCCCGCGCGCAACGCCGACGCCAAGGACGTCACGCTCACGATCACCGCCAACGCCGTGGCGGGCGGCAAGAACGCGCGTGGCGCGGACTGGATCGCGAACTGGGTCATCCCGCGGTTCACCGAGGCGCAGCGGGCCAAGGGCGTCAACGCCACCGTGCGGTTCGAGCAGAACGGCGCGGGCGACGAGGACTTCAAGACGAAGGTCGCGCTGGACTTCCAGACCGGCGGTGGCGGCGACGTCGTCGAGCTGGACGGCATCTGGCTCGGCGAGTTCGCCCAGGCGGGCCACATCCGACCGCTGGCCGAGGTCGTCGGCGCGGCCGAGGTCGACGCGTGGGACGGCTGGCGGCGGATCCCCGACGCCGTGCAAGGGCTCGGCGAGTTCGACGGCAAGCGCTACGGCGTGCCGATGGGCACCGACGGGCGGGTGCTGTTCTACAACAAGAAGCTGTTCGCACGGGCAGGTCTGCCCACCGACTGGCAGCCTCGCAGCTGGGACGACCTGCTCGACACCGCCGCGAAGCTCAAGGCGCTGCCCGGCGTCTGGCCGATCCAGCTCGACGCCGGCACCGCGATGGGCGAGGCCACCACCATGCAGGGCGTGCTGCCCGCGCTGGCGGGCACCGGCACGACCGTGCACGAGAACGGCAAGTGGCAGGGCGCGACCGCGGGCGTCAAGGAAGTCCTGTCGCTCTACCAGCGCATCTACCGCGAGGGGCTCGGCGACCCGGTCCTCCAGCAGGAGGCCAAGGGCCGCGACCGGTCGTTCGCGCTGTTCGCCGCCGACAAGATCGGCATCCTGCTGGAGAGCGACTACTTCTGGCGCTCGGTCGTGGAGCCGCGCACCGGCGTGGCCAAGATGGCCGACCGGGACACGGCGGTCGGCTGGGCGCTGATCCCCGCGCGGGTGCCGGGCGCGGGCGTCGGCGGCCAGGACTTCGTGAGCACGTCCGGCGGCGGTGTCCGGGTGGTCAACCCGAACACGGAGTACCCCCGCCAGGCGTGGGAGCTGGTGGAGTTCCTCAACTCGGCCGAGGCGGTCAAGTCCGCGCTGGCGGGCGGCGCGCAGGTCACCCAGCGCACCGACGTGAACGACGAGGTGCTGGCGGGCGACCCGATGCTGCGCTTCGTCGCCGAACGCGTGCTGCCGATCACCCGCTACCGGCCGGGCCTCGCGGACTACCCGAAGGTGTCGGCCGCGTTGCAGCAGGCGACCGCCGACGTGGTGTCCGGCCGCAGCCCGGACGAGGCGGCGCGCTCCTACCACGAGGCGCTGGTCGAGGCGGTCGGCGAAGATGCCGTCACGGGCGGCTGAACGCGACCCCGCCGGGATCGGCACGGCCCGGGCCATCGGGTTCGTCGCGCCGGCGCTGCTGCTGATCGGCGTGTTCCTGGTGTTCCCGGCGCTGTGGACGCTCTACATCGGGATCACCGACTACCGGCTGACCGGACCGGCCGCCGCCGACCCGAGGGTGGTCGGCGCGGACAACTTCACCACCGCGCTGCGCGACCCGCTGTTCGGCAACTCGCTGTGGCTGACCGCGCTGTTCGTGCTCGGCTCCGCGGTCGTCGGGCAGAACGCGCTGGGCTTCGCGCTCGCCTGGCTGCTGCGCCGGGTGCGGACCGGGCTGCGCCGCACCGTCGAGGGGTTCGTGCTGCTGGCGTGGATCCTGCCCGGCCCGGTCGTGGCCTACCTGTGGTTCGCGGTGCTGAGCCGGGACGGCGGCACGCTCGGCCTGCTGCTCGACCGACCGGGGACGGCGTGGCTGGTGCAGTACCCGATGGCGAGCCTGATCGTGTTCAACACCTGGCGCGGCACGGCGTTCTCGCTGCTGCTGTACACCTCAGCGCTGGCCGCCGTGCCGCCGTCGCACCTGGAGACCGCCCGGCTCGCCGGCGCGAGCGGGTGGCAGACCGTCCGGGACGCGGTGTTCCCGCACATCCGCGGGCACGTGCTGACCAACACGCTGCTGATCAGCCTGTGGACGGCCAACGACTTCACGCCGTTCCTGCTCACCGCGGGCGGCCCCAACCACGAGTCGGAGGTGCTGCCCGTGCTGATCTACCGGCAGGCGCTGGAGAGCGGTCGGCTCGGGTACGCGTCGGCGATGTCGTCGTTGCTGCTGGTGGGGAACCTGGTGGTGGCGCTGGTGTACCTGCGGCTGTTGCGCGGGCGCGCGTGACGCCGGGGTGGGTGGTGCGCCGCATCGGCTTCTCCGTGCTGGTCGCGGTGGTGCTGGCGTTCTTCGCGGTGCCGATGCTGTGGCTGGCGGGTGCGCCGTTCGACGCGCGGCCGGGGTTCGGCCTGCGCTGGCCGGAGTGGACGTTGTCGAACGTGCACGCGACCCTGCGCCACCCGTTCGCGCTGCGGTCGCTGGTCAACTCGCTGGTGCTGTGCCTGGTCGCGACGGCGGTGACCACGGCGTTCGCCGCGCTGGCGGCCTACGCGTTGTCCCGCGTGCGCATCCCCGGCCGGGACGCGCTGCTGTACCTGCTGCTGTTGCTGTCCAGCGTGGTGACCGGCACCGCGGCCATGGTGCCGCTGTTCGTGCTGATGCTCCAGCTCGGGCTCATCGACTCGCGGTTCGGCACGGCGCTGGCCATCGCGGGCGGGATGCTGCCCGCCGCCATCTTCATCCTGAAGGACTTCGTGGACGCCGTGCCGCGCTCGTACGAGGAGTCCGCGCGGGTGTTCGGCGCGTCACCGCGGCAGGTGCTGGGCCACGTCGTGCTGCCGATCGCCCGGCCCGGCATCGCCACGATCCTGGTGTGGTCGTTCGTCAACGCGTGGGGCAACTTCCTGTTGCCGTTCCTGCTGCTGCGTGACGTCGGCAAACAGCCCGCGGCGGTGCTCATGCGGACGTTGCAGGACGAGGGCGGCAGCGCCGACCTGACCGTGATCCCGGTGTTCTCGCTGCTGTACTCGATCCCGGTCGTCGTGCTGTACCTGGTCGTCAGCAAGCGCTACGGGTTCCGGTTCCACGGGGGGATCAAGAGCTGATGGCCGGCATCGACGTCACGGGACTGTCCACTGTGTACCCGAACGGGGTGCGCGCGGTGGACGCACTGGACCTGCGGGTGACCGACGGGGAGCTGTTCGCGCTGCTCGGCCCGTCGGGCTGCGGCAAGACCACGTTGCTGCGCACGATCGCCGGGCTGGAGCCGCCCGCGACGGGCACGGTCGCGATCGGGTCGCGGGACGTGACGGCGCTGCCACCGGGACGGCGCGGGGTGGCGATGGTGTTCCAGGACTACGCGTTGTTCCCGCACATGACCGTGGCCGAGAACATCGCCTACCCGCTGCGCGTGCGCCGCGCCCCCAAGGAGCGGCAACGGGAAGCCGCCGCCGACGTGGCCCGAGGGCTGAGCCTGTCGGCGCTGCTGGACCGCAGGCCGGGGCAGCTGTCCGGCGGCCAGCAACAACGCGCGGCGCTGGGCCGGGCCGTCGCGGCCGGCGCCGACGTGCTGCTGCTCGACGAGCCGCTGTCCAACCTGGACGCCCGGCTGAGGTTGGAGGCCAGGACGTTCCTCAAGCGGTTGCAGCACGACCTGGCGCTCACGACCGTCTTCGTGACGCACGACCAGGCCGAGGCGTTGGCGCTGGCCGACCGGATCGCGGTGATGGAGGCGGGCCGGATCCGCCAGCTCGGCACGCCGCGAGAGGTGTTCCAGCGGCCCGGCGACACGTTCGTGGCCAACTTCATCGGCTCGACCCCGATGAACCTGGTCGACGGCAGGGTCCGTGACGGTCGCGTCGAGTGCGCCGGGGCGCGGCTGCCGTGCCCGCCGGGCCTGGCCGAGGGCACGCCGGTCGTGGTGGGCGTGCGGCCGGAATACCTGTCCGTGGCCGACGACGGCATCACCGGCCGCGTGGCCGCGGTGGAGAACCTCGGGGTGTCCTCCCTGGTGACGCTCGACTGCCCGGACGGCACGCTGATCAGCCTGACCGTGCCCGAACAGGACGAACCCGCCCTGGGCCGGTCGCTCACCGTCACCGCTGCCCCGGGCCGCCTGCTGTTCTACGACGCGCAGGACGGCCGGTTGCTCGACGGCTGAACGGGCGCGGCCGTCCGGCGCAATCCCGCCCGGGACACCTCCGACGCTGTAACGGGCGGCCGAGGGTGATCGATCCCCGGGACGTGAAGCGAATCCTCGCCGTGGCGGCCGCCCTGCTCCTGATCGGCCCGCTGCTGACCGGAACGGCCCAGGCCGCGCCCGTGACCGCGGTCTACACGCCCACGCACGGCTCCACGGTCGCCGTGGGCGTGCCGGTGCTGATCGCCGGCACGGCCGTCAACGGCGAGTCCGGTGACGTCACCGGCGTCGAGATCAGCTTCGACGACGGCCGGACGTGGCTGCCGACCGAGCACCACAACGAGAGCTGGCTGCACCACTACACCCCGGTGGAGCCGGGCCCGGTCACCTACCACCTGCGTGCGTCCAGCTCGCGGGACGTCAGCGAGGCTTACGGCCCGTACGAGTTCTTCGCCGGCGGCACGGCCGCGCCGCCGGCCCTGCGCTGCCCGTACTGCACGCTGTCCCTGCCCTGGCTGCCGAACCGGCCCGAGCGCGACGACCCGGACCAGGCCGCGGTGGAACTGGGCCTGCGGCTGAGCTTCGACCGCGCCGGGTACGTCGCCGGCGCGATGGTCCACCGCGGCACGTACACCGGGCCGTTGACCGTGCACCTGTGGTCGGCGACCGGGACGTTGCTCGCCGAGACCGTGTCCGGGTCGGACACGGCGGTGAGCTACGTGCGGTTCCCGAACCGCGTCCCGGTGGCGGCGGGGCAGGAGTACGTCGTCTCCTACTTCGCCCCGGTGGGCGGGTACGCCTCGACGGAGGACTACTTCAGCGCGGCGATGGTGATCGCGCCCTACACGATGGGGCGGGCTGCCGGTGTCTACTCCTACGGCGGCGGATTCCCCACCGAGACGTGGCACGACAGCAACTACTGGGTGCACCCCACGTTCGAGCTGACCTGAGGGTCGACCGTCAGCGCACGCGGTCGTAGACCAGGGCCAGCTCACCCAGCTCGCCGATCT
This sequence comes from Saccharothrix sp. S26, assembly GCF_021390395.1. Classification (GTDB taxonomy): domain Bacteria; phylum Actinomycetota; class Actinomycetes; order Mycobacteriales; family Pseudonocardiaceae; genus Actinosynnema. Next base: position 261,259 of record NZ_JAJUWT010000009.1, on the reverse strand, counting down.
CCTGGTGGGTGACCGTCCACTTCGAACCCGGCAGGCCGTCGTCGAACAGCCGCGGCCCGCCGCCGGCGATCTCGGGGCAGATCATGAGGTACAGCCGGTCGACCAGGTCCGCCGCCAGCAGCGGCTTGATGACGCTCGCGCTGCTGTTCACCAGGATCTCGCCCCCGTCGTCGGCCTTGAGCCGGGTGACGACCTCCGCGGCGGGGGCGTTCACCACGCGGGCGCGTTCCCACGGCGCCTGGTCCAGGCTGCTCGACAGGACCACCTTCTCCACGTCGACCAGCCACTTCGCGTAGCCGCGGTCACGCGGGTCGGCGTTGTCGTCGTCGGCGACCGAAGGCCAGAAGCCCAGGAAGCCCTCGGCGTTGCGGCGGCCCAGCACGGCCGTGGTCGCGTTCTCCCAGATGCGGGCGAGGTGGCGGCGCGCGACCTCGGTGACCGCGTACGGCACGATCGCGCCGAGGTCGCCGGGCCCGCCGGGGCCGTGGTAGCGCCCGTCGAGGGTGAGGCTGATGTTCGCGGTGACCTTGCGGCCGGTGGGGTTCGTCATGATCGCTTTTCCTTGTCCGTTCGTGCGTGGTGTTCAGGTGGTGTGCTTCGACGCGCCGACAGCGGCGGCGAGGTTGTCGAGGACCTGGCCCCAGCCGGTGCCGATCCCGGCGATGTGGGGAGCGGCCTCGACGGTCGTCTCGGTGATGCGCAGGTCGAGCCGCAGCAGGGTGCCGCCGTCGTCCTGGGTGAGTGCCACGTCGTAGTGGCCGGTGAACGACACCGCACCCGCCGCGTCCAGCACCGAGAGGTCGAACACGAGCCGTGCCGGTTCCTCCGCAGCGTGCACGACGCCCTCGGAGCGGTACCGACCCTCGGCGTCGCGGAAGTCCAGCACGGCCCGTCCGCCCGTCCTCGGCTCCACGACGCAGTCGGTGATCGTCATCGACGGCGGCGCCCACCAGGACGCCAGCAGGGCCGGGTCGACCCAGTGCCGCCACACGACGTCCCGGTCCGCGGCCAGCAGGCGCTCGAACGAGAACGTGCGCCCATCGGCCCACCGGTCCCGGTCGGCCGCCGCGGTCTCCGCCTCGATGGCGGCGCGGTAGCGCGCGATGACATCCCGCTCGCCCGCGTGCGCCTCACCGGTCTCGACCAGCGCCAGCAACCGCCGCGCCAGCTCCGACAGGGGTTCGGTCTCCAGCGCGTAGACCCGGCGCTGCCCGAGCGGCGTGACCGTGACCAGGCCGGCGCGGGCGAGCGTCTGGAGGTGCTTGGTCGTCTGCGGTTGGCGGGAGCCGGTCAGCTCGGCCAGCTCGCCGACCGAACGGGGCCGCTCGGCGAGGAGTTGCACGATGCGCCACCGCGCCGCGTCCCCCAGTGCTGATGCGATCCGTTCCATGGCTCGAAGTATTCACCAGGCAGAATATTCGTGTCAAGGAATACCTTGGACGGATCTTGGGCACTGCGCGTCTACGCCCCTTGCACGGGCTTGCTGGTCGCGTTCGGCCGGCCTGCCGCACGACGGACCCGAGAGCCCGATGACGCGCCCGGTCTGGCGGATCCACGTCGACGCGCACGGTGCGGTGGGCGACCCGGTCCGCGTCACGTGCCCAGGCGACGCCACCCCGACCACGCCGCCGTCCCTGCCGAAGCGGGACGTCCCGCCGGAGTTCGGCCCGGCGCTGGAAGCCACCCTCGGCGCCCTGCCCGCGCCGCCGGTCGACCCGACCGCCGGTTTGGCCGGCGTGCCCCCGCAGGTGCACGTCCGGGGCGGCGAGGTCGCGGTGTGGTCGCTCAACTGGCGCGACCTCGGACCGCTGGAGAAGCCATGCGGCCCGGAAGCCGCGTCGGACGGCTCGTGACGGGTGTCGGTCAGCCGGCGGCGTCGTCGCGGGGGACCGGGCACTCGCCGCCCGGCGCGGTCGACAGCTCGAAGTGCCACATCTCGTTGGCGTAGGTCTGGCACAGGCCGTAGTCCCGACCGTGGCGGATCAGCCAGTCGGCGGCGTCGGTCGGGCCGATGTCGATGGCGTCACCGGTCACGTGCGCCGACTTCTCCGGCGTGCTGACCAGCCGCCGCGCCTCCTCCAGGCTGCCGTACCGGGTGACCGCGTCGTCGAGCAGGCGTTGCTGGTAGGCCTTGCTGCGCCACCCCGACGTGACCCGCAACTCCACGCCGGCCGCGCGAGCGTCCTGCGCCGCCGTCCGCACCGCCGACAGCAGCTCCGGGTCCAGCCGGGCGATGGCGGGGTGATCGGAGTCGTAGGGGGAGATGCTGGAGTCGGCCGGGATGCTGCCGTCCTCGGCCGCGCGCCCCTTGGCGTGCCAGGGGGCCCCGATCGGGGACTCGGGGGAGCAGGCCGACAGCGCCACCACGAGCACGCCGGCCACCGCCGCCAGGGCCTGTCGGCCCGATCGCCGGTCACCGTCCGCACGTGCGCTCACCGAAGGGCAGAACATGGACATCCTCACTGTCGTGCCGGTCCGGACCGGTCCGACACTGCCCGCGGGATGTCCCCGTGCCATGCGTGTTGTGTGCGCGTTGTGTGACAACGGCGATCAGCGCGGCGGCTCACCGCGCGGCACGGTCAGCGTGAACACCGCTCCACCGTCGTTGCGCACGTCCAGCCGGCCGCCGTGCAACCGGGCGTTCTCCTGGGCGATGGCCAGCCCCAGACCACTGCCCTCCGTGCGGCTGCGGGCGCGGTCGCCGCGCACGAAGCGGTCGAAGACCACCGGGACCAGGTCGGCGGGCAGACCCGGTCCGGAGTCGGCGACGACCACGCGCACCTCGTCGGGCCGCGTGCCGTCGACGATCACCTCGACCGGCGGTTCGCCGTGCCGGACCGCGTTGGTCACGAGGTTGCGCACGATCGTGTGCAGGCGGCGCGGGTCGCCGAACAGCACCACGTCACCCGTGCGCCGGACCGGGACGTCCACGTCCGGCGCGCTCAGCCGGACGGCGTCCTCGGCCAGCGCGGCCAGGTCCACGACGTCGGGCCGCAGCTCGGCCGCGCCCGCGTCGAACCGCGACACCTCCAGCAGGTCCTCGACCAGCGCCCCGAGCCGCCGGGCCTGCGCGCCGAGCAGTTCCGCCGACCGCGCGCGGTCGGCGGCGTCCGGGCTGCCCAGCCCGTCCGCCGCCGCGATCATCGACGCCAGCGGCGTGCGCAGGTCGTGCGCCACGTCGGCGACGAACCGCCGCTGCTGCCGGTCCTTGCGCCGCAGTTGCTCGATGGACTCGCCGAGCCGCTGCGCCATCGCGTTGAACGACCCGGCGAGGTCGGCCAGCTCGTCACGCCCCCGCACCGGCAGCCGGGTGTCCAGCGCGCCGTCCCCGAAGCGCCGGGCGGCCTCGGCCGCGGTCCGCACCCGGCGCTGGACGACGCGGGCCGCGAGCACGCCCAACGCGCCCCCGAGCAGCGCCACCACGGCCGCCACGACGGCCAACCGGTCGCGCAGGGTGGCCAGCTCGCGGTCGAGGCCGCGGGTGTTGTAGAACTCGGCCAGCAGCAACCCCGGCTCCACCTCGCCGACGATCACCAGCTGCGGCCCGTCCGGGGTGTCCGCGTGGTAGCGCACCGAACCGCGTTGCTGCCGAGCCCGGTCCACCTCGGGCGCGGGCAACTGGCCGGGGAACGTCCCGCCCGTGCCGGCCACCGGCGCGTACCCACCGTCGTCGGAGGTGGAGACGGGGCCGGATGTCGGCGTGAAGTTGACCAACGCCCACGTCAGGCCGAGCCTGGCCCGCATGTACTCGGCCACCCCGCCCACGGCGGACTCGAACGCGGTGCTGCGGACGAGGAACTGGTGCGCCTGCTGGGCGTCGGAGTCGAACGCGGCCTGTGCCGAGGAGGCGAAGCGCTCCCGCGCGGCCCCCGCTTGCAACTGGTAGGTCGTCAACGCCATGGCGACCGTCGTGACCAGCGTGACAACCGCGACGGTGAGCACGATGGCGGCCCGCAGCCCCGGCCGCCACGTCACGGCTTGACCAGGCGGTAGCCGAACCCCCGCACGGTGCGCAGCAGCACGGGGTTGGCCGGTTCGGGCTCGATCTTCGCCCGCAGGCGGGCCACGGCGGCGTCCACCAGGCGCGAGTCGCCCGCGAACCCGTAGTCCCACACCCGCTTCAGCAGCACCTGCCTGCTCAGCACCTGGCCCGCGTGCTGCACGAACTCGATCAGCAGGCGCAGCTCCGTGGAGGTGAGGTTCAGCTCGACCCCGGCACGGGTCACCACCATCGCGACGGTGTCCAGTTCGAGGTCGCCGACGGTGTGCACGTGCGGCTTCGGCGACGGCGCGGGCGCGGCCCGGCGCAGGATCGCCTTCACCCGCGCGTCGAGCACCCGCGGCTCGACCGGCTTCACGACGTAGTCGTCGGCACCGCACTCCAACCCCACCACGACGTCCACGGCGTCACCGCGCGCGGTCAGCAGGATCACCGGGACGGTGTCGGTCGCGCGGATGCGACGGCACACCTCGAACCCGTCCACGCCGGGCAGCATCACGTCCAGCAGCACCAGGTCCGTCGACGTGCGCCGGTCGCCTAGGGCCTCCAGCGCCCGCTCGCCGGTGTCCGCCACCTCCACCTCGTGGCCGAGCCCGCGCAACGCGCGCGACAGCGCTTCGGCCAGCGTCGCGTCGTCCTCCACGAGCAGCAACCGCGACACCGGTGGAACTCCTCGCTCTCGACACGACCTCGCGGCCCACGGTATACCAACCGTTACGCCGAACGGCTCACCGCCGACGTGCGCGGAACCGTCCACCGGCAACCCACCGGAACCCTCGATCCCGGACTGGTCGCCGAGCCAGTTCGGTCGCCGCGCCGGACTGGTCGCCGGGCTGGGGCTGGTCGTCGGGCTCGGATCGGTCGCGGAGCGGGGGCGGGTGTCGGGCCGGGATCGGCCAAGCCGGGCTGATCGCCGAACCCGGACTGGTCGCCGACCCGGGATTCGGCCGGGGGACCGGTCGCGGAGCGCGGGGATCGGTGGTCAGGCCCGGATCGGCCGCTGAGCCCGGACTGGTCGCCGAGCCAGTTCGGTCGCCGCGCCGGACTGGTCGCCGGGCTGCGGTTGGTCGTCGGGCTCGGATCGGTCGCGGAGCGGGGGCGGGTGTCGGGCCGGGATCGGCCAAGCCGGGCTGATCGCCGAACCCGGACTGGTCGCCGACCCGGGATTCGGCCGGGGGACCGGTCGCGGAGCGCGGGGATCGGTGGTCAGGCCCGGATCGGCCGCTGAGCCCGGGCCGGTCGCGGAGCCGGTTTGGTGGCCGCGCTCGGATTGGCCGCCGAGTTGGGGCGGGTTGCGGAGCTGGGAGGGGTGGCGGCGCGCGGCGTGGTTGTCGAGCCGGGATCAGTCGGTCAGTCCAGGCTGGTCGCCGGGTCGGGATCGGTTGCGCCGGGGCCTGTCGCCGTGCCCGAGCCGGTTGGTGAGTCCGGATCGGTCGCCGGGCCAGAAGCGGTCGGTGAGCCCGGACCGGTCGTCGAGGCGGGGGCGCGCGGCGAGACCTCGCCAGTGGGCGAGCAGGCGGCGCACCGCGACGGTGTCGTGGTGGCGCAGGCCCAGCACCCGGATCATGTCCTCCAGCAGCGGTTCCGCGAGGGTGATCGCGGCGGTCGGGTCGCCGCCATCGGCCCGCAGCCTCGCGCCCGACGCTCGGACGTACAGCGTGTCGTGGTGGTCCGGCCCCAACACCCGCGTCAGGTCGGCCACCAGTCGTTCGCAGGCGGCCTCCGCGCCGGGCCGGTCGCCCGCGTTGGCCTGCCACCAGAGGAGCACGTGCCGTCCTCTCAGCGTGTGCACGTGGTCCGGGCCCAGCACCCTGAGCTTGTCGGCCAGCACCTGTTCGGCGGCCGCTCGCGCGCCGGCCACGTCACCGGCGTCGCCCAGGTGCCCCGCCCGGTTGTGGCGTGCCCTCAGCGTGGCCGGGTGATCCGCGCCCAGGAGGCGGGTGCAGTCCTCCACCAGCGCGTCGTACGCCGCCACCGCGCCGGCCGAGTCACCGGAACGGCCCCGCCAGTGGGCGAGGTGGTCGCGCGCGGTGAGGGTGTCGGGGTGTCCGGGGCCCAACACCCTCGTCATGTCCCGCACCACCCCTGCCAGCTCGGTGGCCGCGCCCGCCGCGTCCCTGCTGCTCTCGCCCCGCCACTGGGCGAGGTTGCTGCGGGTGACGAGGGTGTCGGGGTGGTCCGGACCGGACACCCTGATCAAGTCCTCCAACAGCTGTTCGGTCCGGGCGGCGGCGGTCTCGTGCCCGGCCTGGCCCAGCCAGCGGGTCAGCTTGACCCGGCTGACGAGGGTGTGCGGGTGGTCGGGCCCCAGCGCCCGCGTCGCGTCGGCCACCAACTGCTCCAGCTCGGTCACCGCGGCCGCGGTGTCGCCCGCCTCGCCATGCCAGGTGGCCAGGTTGGCTCGCGCCATCAACGCGTCCGGGTGGTCCGGCCCGACCGCCTGGCCGACCCGCCGCACCAGCTCCTCGGTGGTCGCGGTGGCGCCGGCGAGGTCGCCGTTCTGGCCGAGCCACACCGCGAGGTTGGCCCGTGCCGTGAGGGTGTGCGGGTGATCGGGGCCCAGCACGTCGACGCAGTCCCGCAGCACCTGCTCGGTCGCGGCCGCCGCGCCGGCGAAGTCACCGGTCTCGCCGAGCCACTGCGCGGCCTTCGCGCGGATCACGAGCGTCTCGACGTGCCGCGAACCCAGGTGGCGCTCCGCTTGTTCCCGCAACGCTTCGAACTGCACCCGCGCGTCATCGACCGCGCCCGCCGCACCGAGGCTGTCGGCGGCCCGGCACAGCACCCCGTGCGCGCCCACCGCCCACAACTCGGACTCCGCGACCGCCCGCAACGCGGCCGTGTTGGCGCGCAGGGCCGACACCAGGTCCGCGTCCCGGGTGAACTCCGGCCACACCTCGTCGAGGGCCTGAGCGGCGGCGTCCACGACCTCGTCCAGCACGCCCCCGTCCGCCGCGAACGCCTCACGCGCGGCGCGCTGCACCAAGGCGTGCATCCGCACCTCCCGGTGCCGCGCCGCCCGGTCCCAGGTGAGCAGGTTCAACCGGTGCAGGCACCACAACGCGTCCCTGGTGTCGTCCGCGTCCACCTCACGGCCCGTCGCACGGCTCAGGTGCGCGGTCACCGCCCCGGTGGCGAACACCTCGGCCGGGATGCCCGCCGGGTCCAGCAGCGACGCCACCCGCATCACGTGACCCGCCACGCCGACCGGGTCGAGCCCGTCGGCCAGCTCCACCGACAACGTCCAGGTCGCGGCGAGGACGTCGCGGTGGTCGTCGGTGAACTCGTCGGGTCCGGGCAGGACCTCGCGCAGCGTGCGGCGTCGATCCGCGAGCCGGTCGCGGTACCGCGCGCACGTCAGGTCGCGGTTGACCAGGTAGGCCACGGCCTGCGCCAGGGCCAGCGGTATGCGCTCCAAGTCCTCGGCCAGCTCCGCCGCGCCCGGTGACAGGTGCGGTGTCGGGGCGAGCTTCGCCGCCAGGTAGGCCGCGGCCTCGTCGGCGGTGAACACCTCGACCTCGACCAGCTCGCGGTCCGCCCGCAGCAGGCTGGGGTCGCGGCGACGCGTGGTGATCAGCACCTGCCCGTGCGGGGAGGTCGGCGGCCACAGGTCGTGCAGGTGCTCGGGGCTGCGCAGGTCGTCCAGGACGACCAGCCACCGCTCACCGGAGCCGGCCAGCCACTCGCGCAGCCGCAGCGCGGCCACCTCCGGGTTCGGGAACGCCGTGCCCAGCACCCGGCTCGCGGCCTCCGCGTAGGACGACAGGACCGACTCGCGCGTGCTCGCCGACACCCACATCGCCAGGCGCAGGTCCGGGTCGGCCCACCGCCGGGCGGCGTGGTGCGCGGCCAGTTGCGTCTTGCCCATGCCGCCGTTGCCGGACAGCACCAGCGTCGCGCCGCCGTGACGGTCCAGCCGTTCGACCTGCTCCCGTGCCTGGAACCCGTCGGCGAGCATCGCCGGCACGCCCACGCGCACGCCGGCGGCACCGGGCCGCGGCAACTCCAGCAACGCGTGCAGCACGGCCGCTTCCAGCTCACCGGGTGAGGACACCGTGGCGACGGTCAGCCCGCTGTCGCGCAACCGCTGCCGGAACCGCTCCTGCCGGGGGCCGTGCTCCAGGTCCCGCATCAGCTCGGCCGGTCCTTCGGTGTCGTCACCGAGCAGGAACACCAGGCGCGGCAAGCGCGACTCGCCGGCCGCCTCGAACTCCAGCTCGGTGTAGGACACCTCCGGCCGGTCGCGCACCGGCGAGCCGTACCGGAAGCCCGCCACCAGGACGTAGACGTCCGCCGCCGCCACGGCCTCGACGCACACCGCGGCAGGCGGCCGGTCCCGGGCCGGGAAGTACGCCATGTCCACCACGGCGTCCCGGGCCTTCGCCACCGCCGACTCGACGGCGTCGACGAACGACCGGCCGGACGGCTGGCGGCGCAGCTCGGACGTGTGGCTGACGAACACCCGCCGAGCCGTCCGCCCCACCACCGGCACACCCCGTTCCCACGACCGCCGCCAGGTGAATCATCCTCCTCCGCGGCGGCGGCGGAACCCGCCGGACGCCTCAGCCCGCCTCGCGGCTCAGGTGCTCCCACTTGGCCAGCTCGTCCGCGCGCGACTGCGCCAGCTGCCCGACCATGTCGTAGGCGGTGCCGCCCAGCACCAGCCGCTTCGGCGGCTCGGGCAGGTCGACCACCCGCATCAGCACGGCCGCGGCGAGCCGCGGGTCGCAGTCCTCCGACTCGGCCCACAACCCGTGCAGCCAGGTGCGCAGCGGCGCGTAGGCGGGGTTCTCGTCGGTCATCGTCAGGCCGCGGGTGAACAGGTCGGTTCGGTAGCCGCCCGGTTGCAGGATCGTCACCTTGATCCCGAAGCGCTCGACCTCCATCGCCAACGCCTCGCTCACCGCGTCCAGCGCCGCCTTGCCCGCGCTGTACAGGCCGGTCGCCGCGAAGCCGCCCGCCGAGCCCATGGAGGAGACCTGCACGATGTGACCCGAGCCCTGCTCGCGCAGCAGCGGGACCACCGCCTGGTCCACCCACAGGGCACCGAAGAAGTTGGTGTCCAAGTGGGCGCGGGCCTGTTCCTCGGTGACCTCCTCGACCATGCCCAGCACCACGCCGCCCGCGTTGTTGACGACGACGTCGAGCCGGCCGAACTCGGCGAAGGCACGCCGCACCCCGGCGACGACCGCCTGCCGGTCGGCGACGTCCAACGGGAAGGCGACGAGCCGGCCGCCGGAGGCGGAGACCAGGTCGGCCAGCGGTGTGACGTCGCGGGCGACGCCGACGACCCGGTCGCCCGCCGCGAGCGCGGCCTCGGTGAACGCACGGCCCAGGCCGCGGGACGCGCCGGTGATGAACCAGGTGCGAGGGTCGGTGTGGTCGCGCGTCATGACAGCTCCCCAGTATCTAGACGAGACGTCTCGTCTCGGTCGACGCGTACTGTAGGCACACGCTCGGGCACGAGTCAAGACGAACCGTCTCGTTCCAGTAGAGTGCCGCCATGGCCAGCCCCACGCCGAACCGCACCCGCCGCAGCGAACGGTCCCGCGTCGCGATCCTGACCGCGACGCGCGAGCTCATCGGCGAGCTCGGGTACGCCAAGCTGACCATCGAGGCCATCGCCGCGCGCGCCGGCGTCGGCAAGCAGACGATCTACCGCTGGTGGCCGTCCAAGGGCGCGGTGGTGTTCGACTCGCTGCTGGCGTTGAGCGAGCACCCCGACGGCGGCATCGAGCTGCCGGACACCGGCGACGTCGAAGCCGACCTCAAAGCCGTCCTGCGCGCGACCGCGGCCGAGTTCGCCGACCCCGCGTTCGAAGCCCCGATCCGGGCGTTGAACACCGAGATCATCAACGACCCCGACCTCGCCGCGCTCTACCGGGAGAAGATGGAGCAGCCGATGCGCGCGGCGAAGCTGCGGCTGCTGCGCAGCGCTCAGGACGCGGGCCAGCTCGCCGCCGACGCCGACCTCGACCTCGTGCTCGACCTGCTGTACGCGCCGCTGGCCCAGCGCTGGCTGCTGCGTTCCGGCCCGCTGGACGACGGGTTCGCCGACGCGCTGGTCGACGCCGTGCTGCGCGCGTTCCGCCCCGCGTGACGCCGGGCACCCGGTGGCCGGACGCACCCGCCGCCCGGCGAAATCCGGGTGCGCCACGGCCACGGCCCGCCCTACCCTCGGGCACGTGATGCAGCACCTGTTCTTCCTCTGAGGGACGACGCCTCCACCGGTACCGCGGTTCGCGCTACCGGCCTTCGTCCTTCCCGCTCATCACCTTCACCGGAGGCAGTTCCTTCATGGCGTCCCAGCTTTCGCCCGCGCTCGTGCGCGCGGCGCACGTCCGCGCGTCCGACGTGCACCTCTCCTTCGGCGGCCGGCCCGTGCTCGCCGGCGTCGACCTCGTCGCCGCGGCCGGTGACCGGCTCGCCGTGGTCGGCGAGAACGGCCGCGGCAAGACCTCCCTGCTGCGCGTGCTCGCGGGTGACCTGCCCGCCGACCGCGGCGAGGTGCGCCGCGCGGGCTCGGTCGGCGTCGCCGACCAGCAGATCCCGCTCGACGCCACGCACACCGTCGGCGACCTGATCGACCTCGAACTGGCCGGCGTGCGCGACGTCCTGGCCCGCTTGGAACGCGCCACCGACGCGCTCGCCGCCGGACGCCCCGGCGCGGACGACGCCTACGCCGCCGTGCTCGCGGAGGCCGAGGCGCTCGACGCGTGGGACGCCGACCGGCGGGTCGAGGTGTCGCTGGCGGCGCTGGACGCCGTGGCCGACCGGGCGCGGACGCTCGGCACCCTGTCGGTCGGGCAGCGCCACCGGGTGCGGCTGGCGTGCCTGCTCGGCGCGGGCCACGCCGTGCTGCTGCTGGACGAGCCGACCAACCACCTCGACGCGGCCGGGCTGGACCACCTCACCGAACGGCTGCGCGCCCACCCGGGCGTGGTCGTGCTGGTCAGCCACGACCGGGCGCTGCTGGCCGACGTGGCCACCGCGGTGGTCGACCTCGACCCGTCCAGCGACGGCCGGCCGCGCGTCCACGGCGGCGGTTACGCCGGCTACCTGGAGGCCCGGCGGGCCGAACGCGCCCGGTGGGAGGCACTGCACGCCGAGCAGGTCGCCGAGCGGCAGCGGCTGGCCGACGACCTGTCCGCGGCGCGGAACCGGCTGCGCGACAACTGGCGGCCCGACAAGGGCCACGGCAGGCACACCCGCGCGACGCGGGCGCCGGGCCTGGTGCGCGCGGTGCACCGGCGGCAGGAAGAGCTGGACGCGCACGTGGTGGAGGTCCCGCCGCCGCCGACCCGGTTCGCCATGCCGGAGCTGCCCGAGCACCCCGGCGCGACGTTGCTGCGGGCGCAGGGCGTCACCGTGGCCGGCAGGCTCACCCGCCCGGTCGACCTGGCCGTGCGCTCGGGCGACCGGCTCGTGGTCACCGGCCCGAACGGCGCGGGCAAGTCGACGTTGCTGGCCGTGCTGGCCGGCCGGGTGGGGGCGAGCACGGGCACGTGCACGCGGTCTGGGCGGGTCGGGTGGTTGGGCCAGGAATCCGACCCGCCCGGCCGACGCACGGCGGCCGAGCTGCACGACGAACGACTGGCCCGCTGCGGGACGGCCGGACCGGGCCTGGCCGACCTGGGCCTGCTCGCCTCCCACGACCGGGACCGGCCGGTGGCGGAGCTGTCGGTCGGCGCGCGGAGGCGGCTGGACCTGGCGCTGGTCCTGGCCTCCCGGCCGCACGTGCTGCTGCTGGACGAGCCGACCAACCACCTGTCGGCGGCGCTGGTCGACGAACTGACCGCCGCCCTGGACTCCACCCCGGCCGCCGTGGTGATCGCCACCCACGACCGGCAACTCTTGCGCGACACGGAGTCCTGGCCCCGCCTGGCCCTGTGAGCGGAGGGGGACGCCGGGCCCGGCGTCCCCCTCGGGGTGGGCCCGTCGCCCCGGATCACTCGGCCGGGATCCGCCCGGTGCCGCTGCTCAGCGGTGCCGGCCAGGCGGCGACGTCCGCCGGGTCCTCCGGGGCGGTGGGGCACAGGACGTAGTGGCGAGGGGTCAGGGTGTTCAGGTGGTCCGGCAACGCGGCCAGGCAGCGGGCGTGGGCCTGCTCCGGGGTGGTGATCGCGTCGGTGGCGGTCAGGTAGGCGACCAGGTCGTGGTCCCCGGCCGAGCGGAAGATCCGGGCCGTCGAGGGCGCGAGGGCCTCGTCCAGGAGTCGTTGCGTCTCGGCCAGGTCGACCCAGCAGTTGTCGACCAGCACCCAGTCCGGGGTGCGGGCGATCGGCTCCAGGCCGACCAGGTCGCGGATGCGGTCGGCGGTCAGGTCACCGCCGGCGGCACCGACGAGGAGGCGTTCGACCGCCAGCAACAACGACTCCACCTCCGCCTGCGGCACGAGGCCGGTGTCCGCGCTCCACAGGTCGAGCCGCAGGCGGTCGTCCACGCCGGTCAGGCCGAACCTCACCGGCGTGCCGTTGCGGTGCACCGGGCGCCGGGTCAGCTCGGTCCGCGCCAACGCGGCGGTGATCTGCTCCGGGCGGTGCTTCACCCCCGCGTTGGCGCCGGACCAGGACTCCGGCACGAGGCTGTTGAACAACGGGTCGTAGAGGAACCGCAGACCCCGTTCGTGCTCGATCCGCTCACCCATCGCGGCCCGCTCCGCGCCGTCGTACCTGGCGTGCCTGCTGGCCTCCAGCACCGCCGTCCACGTGTGCTTGGCCAAGGCGTCGAAGCCGCGATCACCGACCTCGACCGTCACCAGCGCGCCCTGCGCCAACGTGCCGACGTACCCGGCCAGGCGGCGGTCGAAGCGGTTGCTCGACAGCAGCGGGAACACCAGCTCCCGGTACCCGGTGCGCCGGGCGAGCACCGCGCAGACGGCGCTGAGCACGACGGCCGACCGGCTGGCCCGGGTGCGTGCCGCGACCTGCCGCACCGCCATCGCCGCCGCCGGGGACGACAGCTCCACCGCCAGTGACTCGCCGGTCGGCCGTGCGCCCGGCAACGCGTAAAGGCACCGGGGTATCCGCAACGACTGCTCCCGCACGTAGTCGAGCGCGGCCCGGGTGCGGCGCCGCTCGACCGGCGTGGCCTCCAGCTCGGCCTGGTCCAGCGGCTGGTGGCGCGGCGGGCCCACCTGGCGCCGCGCGGGGTCGGCGAGCAGCTCGGCGAACTCGCGCTTGACCACCTCGATCGCGCCGAGGTCCACGGCCAGGTGCGAGAACCCGGCGGCGCACGCGACGACCACCCCGTCCTCGCCCGTGGCCACCGCGAGCCGCACCGCCGTGGCCACCGTGCCGCGCCGCTCCCGCAGCCACGCCACGAGCTTCCCGGCGACGGTGGAACGGTCGGCCGGCCCCCACGCCCCTTCGCCGAGCGAGCACACCTCGACCGTCAGCACGCCGGTCGCCGCGACCACCTGGCGCGGGTGCTCGCCGAACTCGTACGTGGTCCGCAGCCCCTCGTGCCTGGCCACCAGCACGGCGACCGCCTCGGCCACGTCCTCGGTGGACACGCCGTCGGGCACGGGCAGCTCGACGCACAGCACCGCCGCGACGTGGTCGGGCGTGAGCTTGAGCCACTGCACGGTGTTGAGCTGGCCGAGGGTCAGCGGACCCGCGCCCGCCCGGTGCCCGGTGAACGCCACCGGGAGCGAGCCGACCCGGGTCAGCCGCACCCGCCGCCGGCGGGGCCGGTCGGTGTCGAAGGAGGTCGTCATCGCCGGTCAGCCGATCAGCTCGCGCAGGGCGGCCACGCCGGCGTGCTCGCGCACCGCGCCCACCGAGGACTCCGGCCAGCCCGCGATCGGCGACCGCCCGTCCGACCGGACCACGTCCAGCGGACCCCGGTACGGCTGTGGCCGCCAGTCGCGGAGGGCGTCCTGGTTGGCCTGCCACACGCGCCACGCCCGCGTCACGAACGCCGGCGTCTCGTCCGGCGGCACGAGCCCGCGCGCCCGCCACCGGTCCACGACCTCGGCCGGGTCCGGCACGGGCCCGGTGAACCCCGGCTCGTCGACCCCGTCCACCAGGTCGTCGTCGATCACCGCCAGCAGCCGGACGTCGTCGAGCCGCGCGGCCATGTCGTGGGCGATCGCCGCGCCGGTCGAGCAGCCGCCGAGGAAGTAGGGGCCGGTGGGCCGCACCGACCGGACCGCGTCGAGGTATGCGCGGGCCAGGGCCGGGACCGCGCGCAACGGGTCCGCGTCCGCGTGCAGGCCGGTCGCCTGCAACCCGAACACGGTGAACTCCTCGCCCAGCGCCTGGGCCACCTGGCAGTACGCACCGACCTGCCCGTTGGCCGGGTGGACCAGGAACAGCGGCGGCCGGGTGCCGTCACCGCGCTGGAGCAGGACCAGCGGGTCGGCCAGGAGCGCGTTGCGGTCGCGCAACCGCGTGGCGAGACCCTCGATGGTCGGGTGCTCGGCCATCACGTTCAACGGCAGTTGGACGCCGAACTCCTCGAACACCGCGTTGACCACGCGGGCCGCGTCCAGCGAGTTGCCGCCCAGCTCGAAGAAGTTCTCCCCGACGCCGACGGCGAACCCGATCACCTCCTGCCACTGCCGGGCCAGCCACAGCTCCACCGGCGTGCGGGGGTGCCGGTAGCCGGTGTCGAGCACGTCGTCCGCGGTCGGGTTCATCGTGTGGGTGCACCGCCCTCGTGGCCGGCGGCGAGCCGCCAGCGTTGGACCTTCCCGGCCGCCGACCGGGGGAGCCGGTCGACGAACGTGAAGTGCTTCGGGATCTTGTAGCCGGCCAGCCGCCGACCGCAGTGCGCGGCGAGGTCGGCCTTGCGGACGTTCGCCTCCGGCCGCAGCACCACGTGCACGCCGACGACCGACCCGAGCGCCGGGTGGGGCACGGCGACGGCGACGGCGTCGACCACCGCCGGGTGGGCCAGCAGCGCGGCCTCGACCTCGTCCGGGTCGACCTTCTCCCCGCCCACGTTGATCGTGCCGTGCGCGCGGGGTTCGAGGTACAGGTAGCCGTCGGGGTCGACCCGGCCGCGGTCGCCGACGGTGGCGAACCCGTCCGGGGTGGCGCGGACCACCTGGTCGTTGACGTAGTCGGACCGGCCGACGCGCTGCGGCGTGCGCATGAACACGGTGCCGGACGCGCCCGGCGGCACCGGCCGGCCGGAGTCGTCCAGGACGCGCAACTGGGTCAGCACGCCACGCCCGACCGTGCCCGGCCGGGCCAGCCACTCGTCACCGCGGGCCAGCGTCACGCCGATGCCCTCGGTCGCCCCGTACAGCTCGAAGACCCGTTCCGGGCCCAGCAGGTCGATCCACCCGCGCTTGGTGTCGTCGTCGCAACGGGCCGCGGTGTGCAGCAGCGCCCGCAGGCTCTCGAAGCTCTCCCGGTCCGGGCGCGCGAGCTTGAGGATCTCGCGCATGTGCGTCGGCGTCAACTGCACCCACTCGACCCGGTGCCGCCGCAGCAGCTCCACCGTCCACTGGGGAGCGAAGAACGGTTGCAGCACGACGGTGTTCATGTCCAGCAACGCGTCCACGAACACCGTGAACGGCACGGCGTGGTACAGCGGGCCGACGATGAGCTGCCGCTGACCGGTCCGCCAGCCGGTTTGCCGGATCACCAGCGACGGTGTGCGGGCCGGGTCGTAGCGCAGGGGACCGGGTTTCGCCGAGATCTTCGGCACGCCCGTGCTCGCGCCGGTCGCCAGCAGGTACGCGACCGGCTCGCCGTGCGGCACCGGCGCGGTCGCGACCGGTGACGGGCCGCCCACCACGTGCACGTGGCCGAACCTGCGCCCGAGCAGTCCGAACAGGACGTCCCGTTCGGCCTGCGGCGTGGCCGGGTTGAGGGGGAAGACGGCGACCTCGGCCGCCAGCGCCGCCGCGATGGCGGTGGCCGCGGCCACCGTGTTGGCCGCCTCCACGACGACGCACGACTCGACGCCCGGGTCGAGCGCCGCCCGCAGCGCCGCCACCCCGTCCGCGACGGACTCGGCCAGTTCCCGCCACGTCACGGACTGCTCGGCCAGGTCCGCGTCGAACCCGACGAGCGCCGTCCGCTCGGGCTCGGCGCGGGCGATCGCGGTGATCCGCTCCTGCACGGAGAGGCTCATCGCTACCGCAGCATCTCGGCCAGCCGGCGGACGCTGGACGCGCTCATGAACTCGTACACGTCCAGCGGGCGGTCGAACTCCGCCTCGATGGCGGCGATGATGCCGAGCGCGGACAGCGAATCACCGCCCAGCTCCAGGAAGTCGTCGGTCGCGCCGACCGGCCGCACGTCCATCTGCGCCGACCAGATCTCCGCGACCCGCCGCTCCACGTCGTCGCGCGGGTCCTCGAACAGCGCGCACCGACCGTCCGCGACCGCCGCCGCCAGCTCCTCCACGTCCACCGCGCCGCCCGCCAACGGCACCCGATCCACGACCAGCACGCCGTTGAGCCCGCAGTCCTCGCCGAGCTGCCGCCGCACGTGGTTGCGCAGCACCGGCCCGCTCAGGTACTCCATCAGCTCCACGGCGGCGACGGTGACGTCCCGCCCGTCATGGGGCACGACCGCGACCTCGGCCCGGCCGACGCCCGGATGCGCCGACAGCACGGCGGCTATCTCGGCCATGCTCACCATGTGCGCTCTCCCATCAGCAGTTCGGCGACGAGGCCGTGCACCTCGGCCTCGCGCAGCAGGTCGGTGTGCGACACGTCCAGCGCGAGCGTGCGGGTGGCGTCGGCGGGTGGCTGGCGGTCCTTCGAGGACACGAACAGCGGTGTGCCGCGGCGGGCGTCGAAACCGCCCTGGCCCGCCAGGAGCAGGAACTCCACGTACGCGGTGAACCCGCCGGTGAGCTGCCGCCGGAAGAACTCGTTGAGCGAGAGCCTGCGGGCCACCTCGCCCATCAACCCGTCGTAGTGCTCGACCAGCGCGGCGGCGATGCGGGGTAGGTCGTCCGGGTGCGCCTCGACCAGACCGTCGGCCAACGACCGCGCGCCGTCCAGCTCGTCGGCGGTCAGGTGGTCGGCCGAGGTCGCGAGCGCGTTGGTGAACTCGTGGGCGATCGAGCCGGCGCTGGTCGTCACGGCGTCGAACAGCACGGTCGCGGGCGTCGGGCCGGACTCGGCGACCGCGTCGGCGACCGCGGGCACCAGGGCGGCCCCGGCGCAGTAGCCCAGCACGGCGCGGACCGGGCGGCCGGTCGACGACACCTCCGCCACCCAGCGGTCGACGCACGCGCCCAGCGCACCCTCGCCCGGCTGGGTTATGTGCAGGAAGCAGGCGTCCGCCGTGACGCCGGCCGCCAGCTCGGCGAAGCCCGCCGCGGCCCGCCCGCCCGGGAAGTCCAGGCACAGCACGAGGTCGGCACCCCGCTCGGCCAACAGCCGCCAGTGGGTCAGTTCCACGGTCCGACCTCCCGCGTCCGCACGGCCGCCGTCAGCGCCCGGTAGTCGACCTTGCCGCCTGCTGTCTGGGGCAGGCGGTCGACGTGGCGGACCACGACGTGCTTGGCCGGCACGCCCAGCGCCTCGGCCAGCCGCCGGCGCTGCCCCTCGTGCACGGCCGGGTCGCCCGCACCGAACAGGTACACCACGTCGTCCTCACCACCCACCACCGCGGCGGGGTGGTCCGGCCGCTCCACCAGCCGCTCCAGGTCGTCCAGGCTCGTGCGGACGCCGAGCACCTTCACGATGCGCTTGGTGCGGCCGGTCAGGTACAGGTAGCCGTCACGCAGGTAGCCGAGGTCACCGGTGTCCAGGACGTCCACCTCCGCGCCCCGGGCCAGGTCCTCGCGCCCGGTCGCGTACCCCAGCATGACCCCCGGTCCCCGGTAGTGGACCGCGCCCTCGCCGGGCCGCGCGCGGTCGTGCACCCGCGTCTGCTCGACCGTGATGGTGCCGCCGGGCACCGCGACCCCGACCGAACCGAGGCGGTCCGGCAGGTCGGCCGGGTCCAGGCAGGCGATCCGCGAGGTCGCCTCGGTCTGGCCGTACATCGGGAAGAACCGGCCCTGCCGCCGTCGCATCAGCTCCGCGAACCGCAACGTGAGCTCGTCGCCCAGCCATGCGCCCGCCTGCGTCATCGTGCGGATCCGTGTGCGCGCCAACAGGTTCTCGTGCGCCGGGCCGAACGCCGCGTAGGTCGTCGGCACGGCGGCGAACGACGTGGCGCCCGCCCTGGTCAAGTGGTCCCACGTGGCCAGCGACAGCGGTGACCGGTCGGTGAGCACGATGCTCGCGCCCGCCAGCAGGTGGCTGTTCACGATCGACAGGCCGTAGGCGCGGGTGATCGGCAACGTGGTCGGCGCGCGCTCGGCGGCGGTGATGCCCAGTGCGCGGACGACCGCGGCCGAGTTGCCCGCCAGCCCGCCGTAGGACAGGCGCACCGCTTTCGGGCTGCCCGTCGTGCCCGAGGTGGCCAGCAACAACGCCGTGTCCGCGAAGATGTCGTCGGCCGGCCCCGCCGCCCGGCGGCGAAACATTTTCGAACCGTCGAACAACCGGCCGACGGGTTCGTAACCGAGGTCGGGCAGATTTTCCGCACCGTCCGCGGCGGGCACGACGAACTCCGGTCGGTACTTCGAAACAATTTCGGAAGAACTGGGCAGGAATGCGACCGTGTGGCCTAGTCGCAGTGCCGCGAGATAGGTCACCAGCGTCGGCAGGTCACGGTCGCCCGCGCACAGCACCAACGCTTTGCCGTCGTGGCGCAACGCCCTTTCGGCCTGACGGACCAGTTCCGCCAAATCGCCGTAAGACAGCGTCCGACCGCCGACGAGGTGCACGGCCGGCGCCCGCGGCGGCGCCTGTTCGTGCGTCACGAGATCGAGCGTCGCCGGCGGCATGGGCACATTCTGCGGTCTGCGCCGAACCGCGGTCCATAGCCCGTATGCGGGGCGGAAGTCGTGCTTGACGGCCTCGACCCCGGTCGGGCACATTCCCGTTGACCTCCCGGAGAAGGGAAGCGCTCGCCATGACTTCAGAGATCCGCCAGTTCCTTTTCGAATCGTTGACGGTCATGAAGTACAGCACCGCCGACATGGACGACGACACGGTGTTGGGCCCGGCCGGAGCCGACCTCGAATCACTGGCCCTGGCCGAGCTCTCCCTGCGGGTCGAGGACCACTTCGGCGTCCGGTTCGAGGAGGACGAGGCCGAGATGTTCGCGGCCATGACGGTCGGCGAGTTCTGCGCCGAGGTCGCGCGGCGCGTGCAGACCGCCTCCGCGACGTGAGCCGCGGCGTTGCCGTGACGGGGATCGGGCTGGTCAGCCCGGTCGGCACGGTGGTGGAGGAGGTGTTCGACGCGGTCTGCGCCGGCCGGTCCGCGCTCGTGCGCCCGCCGGAGGGCCACGCGCTGCACGGTGTGGTGGACGTGGCCGCGATCGGCCCGGCCATCGACCCGGAGAGCGTGATCCCGCCGAAGGACGCCCGGGTAGTCGACCGCTCGATCGTGATGGCGGTGCGGGCTGCCGAAGACGCCTTGGCCGACGCCGCGATCGAGGTGGGGCGGGACGTCGACCCGTACCGCGTCGCGATCGTGCTCTCCGGCGTGGGCGGCCTGGAAACCCTGGCGCGGCAAGCCGTCGAGCGCTCGACACGGGGTCGCCTGGGCATCAGCCCGTTCATGCTGCCCGGCGTGCTGCCGAACATGGCGGCGGCCCGGGTCGCCATCAAGTTCGGGGTCCGCGGGTACACGTCCTCCTCCGGCACGGCGTGCGCGGCCGGCGGGCAGTCGATCGGCGAAGCCGTGCGCATCCTGCGGTCCGGTGAGGCGGACGTGGTGGTGTGCGGGTGCACCGAGGCCCCGCTGTTCCCGACCTTCGCCGACGCGTTCGGCAACGCGCTCGCCCTCGCGCGCGGATGGGCCGACCCGACCGCCGCCAGCCGACCGTTCGACCGCCGCCGCAACGGTTTCGTGCTCGGCGAGGGCGCCGGCGTACTGGTGCTCGAACGGGCCGAGTTCGCCCGCGCGCGGGGCGCGACCGTCCACGCGCAGGTGCTCGGTTGGGGCGCGACGAGCGACGGCTACCACCCGACCACGCCCCGCCCGGACGGCTCCAGCGCGGCGGAGAGCATGCGGCTGGCACTTCGGGATGCCGGACTGTCCACAGCCGACATCGGCTACCTCAACGCGCACGGCACCGGCACGAAAGCGGGCGACGCAGCCGAGACGATGGCGATCCGGGGCGTGTACGGCGACGACATGCCGCCGGTCAGCTCCACCAAGGGCGTCACCGGGCACATGCTCGGCGCGTCCGGGGTCGTGGAGGCGTCCATCGCGATCATGGCCCTGCGCAAGGGCGTGCTGCCGCCGACGCACAACCTGGACGACCCGGACCCGGCGTGCGACCTCGACCACGTGCGCGGCGAGCCGCGCACCACCGACGTGGCCGCGGTCATGTCGAACTCGTTCGGCTTCGGCGGCCACAACGTGAGCGTGATCCTCGGGCGCGCCGGTGGCTGAGCGGGTCACCTTCGACCGGATCGCGGTCCGGTTCTCCGGGCCCGGCGCAGGCGTGGCGCCGCTGACCTGGGGGCAGAAGGCGATCCTGCGGGACGTGCGGGCCAGCGGCTGGTCGAACAACATCAGCGGCGCCCACCCCGTGCCCGACGGCGCGACCGTCGACGGCCTGGCCGAACGCCTCGGCCGCGCGATGGGCAAGCACCCCGCGCTGCGGACCCGGCTCGGCGTGGACGCCGACGGCAGGCCGTGCCAGGTCGTGGCCGGTTCCGGCGAGGTCGACGTGGAGGTCGTGACGTTCGCCGACGAACTGGACCGCGGTGAGGCGATCGACTACGGCAACCGGCTCTGGGTCGACTGGCTGGTGGAGCCGGTCGAGCCGTGGCCGGTGCGGTTGGCCGTGATGCGGCACCGCGGCGAGGCCGCCTACCTCGTGCTCGCGATGAACCACCTGGTCGCCGACGGCACGGCCGCCCTGCTGGTGATGGCCGACCTCGGGCTCGGCGAGCTGGTCGGCCGCCGGGTGGACCCGCACGCGCCGTGGACCGCGGACCTGGCCCGGCGCGAGCAGTCGCCGCGGGCGCGGCGGATCAGCGACCGGGCCATGCGGTACTGGGAGGGACACCTGCGACGCCTGCCGCCGACCGGGTTCGGCGGCCCGAAGCAGACCCGGCCGGGCGAACGGTGCCGCATCGCGCGGTTCCACTCGCCCGCCGCGCACCTGGCCGTGCTCGCGATCGCCCGACGGACCCGGGCCGACACCTCGGCGGTGCTGCTCGCGCTGATCGCCGTCGCGATCGGGTCCGTCACCGGCGTCACCCCGCTCACCGCGAACCTCGTCACCGGCAACAGGTTCCGGCCCGGCCTGGCCGACGTCATCGGGTCGTTGAGCCAGAACGCCGTGCTCACCCTCGACCTCGACGGCACGGTGGACGACGTGGTCGGCCGGGCGCGCCAGGCGGCGACGGTCGCGTGGCTGCACGCGTACTACGACCCCGACCAACTGGACGAGCTGGTCGCCCGCCTCGACGCCGAACGCGGTCACCCGGCGGCGGTCGCCTGCCGGATCAGCGACCGCAGGTTCAGCACGCGGCCGCGAACGGACGCGATGGCCAAGGACGCCGACGTGACGCCGGCGGCGATCCGGGCCAAGCTGCCGGAGACGTTCGTGAAGTGGGACGGGCACCGCTACGACGTGGCCGAGCAGCTGTTCGTCGCGGTCGAGGACCGACCGGAGACCGTGTACCTGCAACTGGTCTACGACGCGACCGCGTTCACCGCCGTGCAGGCGGAGACCTTGTTGCGCACGGTGGAGGAGGTGGCGGTGCGGGCCGCCTTCGACCCCGGCGTGCCCACCGGGGTCACGGCCCGACCGTCCACTGTCGACTCGACGACTGGGGCGTGACGCGGGTCAGCCGAGCCCCGCGACCGCCGCGAAGCTCAGGTAGCGCAGGTCGGGGTCGTAATCGCCGACCACCACGAGGTCGGCCGGACCGTCGAACGCCTCCGCCAGGTGCCACCAGACACCGGTGATGGGCTGGCCCGCCGGCACGGCCGGGTGCTCCGGCCACACGGCCGCGAGCGCGTCGCTCAGCACGACCCGGGCGTCGCGACCGGCCGACAGCTCGGCCACCGCCCGTGCGGCGAGGTCCGGCACGGCTCCGGCGTCCACATCGGTGTGCTGGCGCAGGTCGGTCGCCCGCGCGCCCGTGCCGTCGCCGTACAGCATGGCGACCCCGCGGTGCTCGGCCGGCAGCGGAGCCACCGCGGGATAAGGAAGGCACGCCTGCTCCACCACGACCAGCAACGCCCGCCGCACGTTGTAGTCGCGGATGAGGCGAAGACCGGTGAACGGCGACGCGGTGCCCTGGTCACACACGGCGAACGACAGCGGTGTGCCGGGGCACAGGTGGCTGAGGTAGGTCGCCGTGGCCCGGCCCGGCCACACGTCGTGCACGGAGAACGCCAGCACCAGCAGGTCGACCGGTTCCGCCGCGGACACGACCGCGCCCACCAACGCCCGGGCCATCTCGCCGTAGGAGTGGCCGGACAGCCCGGGAACGGCTTCGGTCCCGAAGGGACGTGCCATGTCCGCGAAGTACGCGGTCACCTCGGCGCGGTGATCGTCGTCGGCGAGGACTTCGGCGTCACCGGCGAAACTCCTGCGCCGGGCGCGGATCAGGCGCATCCCCGGTCACCAGGGCCGGCTGTGGCCGGTGATGAACGTGGCCAGCTCGCCGACGGTGCGCAGCTCGTCCGGGCGCATCTTCTCGACGTCGATCTGGATGCCCACCTGCTCCTCGACCTCCAACAGCAGCTCCAAGCCCATCGAGGAGCTGACGCCCAGCCCGTCGGCCATGTCCAGGTCCTCGGTGATGGGCCCCTCGTGCCCCACCAACCGCTTGAGCACGGTCGTCATGGCCTCGACCACGCGGTGCCGTAGTTCCACGTCGAGCTGGGCGTCGGGTGCGGTCATGTCGGCCTCCTGGACGTGACTTCGGGGATCAGTGCTGGAACACCATCGCGGAGAACGTCGCCCCGGCTCCGGCGCCGACGGTCGCGACGAGGTAGTGGTCGCCCTCGCGCAGCAGGCCGCCTTCGGTGGCCGTGCGGTGGTTGGCGAACGCGTCGGCGCAGAACAGGTGGCCGTGGTCGGGCACGTTCGACAGCAGCACGCGCTGGACCGGGAAGTCCATCAGCAGGCACAGGCGTTGCCACGTCACGACGTTCACGTTGTGCGGCAGGACCAGCCGGATGTCGTCCAGCGCCAGACCGGCCTCGGCCACCGCCCGGCGCATGACCTCGGCCAGCGACGAGCGGTACTCGCGCTGGAACCGCTCGGACTGCTCGCCGAACTCCGCGTCGAACTCGCCGCGCTGGGCGCAGGCGTAGGAGAGCAACCGGTCACGCGGACCGTCGGCGCTGACCAGGCACGCGGCCGAACCCTCGCCGAACAACGACGTGCCGGGCAGCAGCTGGGCGTCGCGGGTGAACGCCTTCTCGCCCGTCAGCACCAGCGCCAGCGCGCCCTCGGTCGGGTCGGCGGCCAGCAGCCGCCCGGCCAGCTCGACCGCGAGCAGGCCACTTGCGCAACTCTGTTGCGTGACGGTGAAAGCCAGGGCGTGACCGAGCCCCAGCTCGCGGCACAGGTCGTGCAGCGGGTTGTGCGGGTACGGGGCCACGACGGGCATCGCGCGGCCGTGGACGACGTATCGCACGCGGTCTTCCCGGCCGCGCAAGGCGGTCAGCCCGTCGACCGCGGCGCGCAGCAGCTCGCCCAGCGACCGGTCCGGGTCGAACCGGATCCGGTCGAGCCCGTGGAACCGCCGGAAGAGCCGGACCTGGATGTCGGTGAGACCGAGCGGTTCGGCCAGGTCTTCGAGGGGAACGCGAAAAGCCGGCGTGTACACCGACACCGCGTCGAGAGCGGTCACACTTCGGGATCCCACCACGTCGTTCCGGTGAACGTCAATGTGTGCCACCATGTTGTGGTGTCGCGGTTCCTGCTCGTCGTGCTGCCGCTGCAAGGCCACCTCTACCCCATGCTCGCGATCGGGCAGGAACTCGCCCGCGCCGGGCACGACGTCGTCTGGTGCGGCCCGGAGAACGTGCTGCGCCCGCTGGTCGGTCCGGATGCGACGGTGCACCCCACCGGCGTGCGCGCCTACCGCCGTTACGACGAGGTGGGCATGGCCGGGCTGCGCGCCCTCTGGGACGGTTACCTGATCCCGTTCGCGCGCTTCACGATCGGTCCCGTCGACGAGGCGGTGCTCGCGCACCGGCCGGACGTCGTCGTGACCGAGCAGTACGCCTTGGCCGGTGGGCTCGTCGCGCACCGCCGCGGCGTGCGGTGGGCGACCCTGTGCACCGGGACGCTCGAACTGACCCCGCCCGCGGACCTGCCGGAGTTCGACGCCTTCGTCGCCGACCGGGTGGCGCGGGTGGTGGCGATGGCCGGACTGCCCGCCGACGCGCCCGTCGACCCGAGGTTCTCGCCGCACCTGGTGATCGCGTTGATGACCCGCGGCCTGGTGGGTGACGTGGAGCTGCCGGAACGCACGGTGCTCACGGGCGCGGCGCTCGGTCCCCGGCCGAACGCGCCCGACTTCCCCTGGCACCGGTGGGATCCCGACCGCCGCCACGTGCTGGTGACGGTCGGCACGCTGGTCGGGCACATGATCGGCGACTTCTACGAGCGCGCGGCGGCCGTGCTGGCGCCCATGGCGGACGAGGTGCAGGCGGTGTTCGTCACCTCCGGCGTGGCCGCGGAGTCGTTCCCGGACAACGCGATCACCGCCGAGCTGGTGCCGATGCTGGACCTGATGCCGAAGCTGGACGCGTTGGTGTGCCACGCGGGCGGCGCGGTGAACGAGGCGCTCACCTTCGGGGTACCGATGGTCGTCGCGCCGGTGCGGGCCGAGCAGGTGGCGTTGGCGCGGCAGGTGGCGCGGTCGAAGGCCGGCATCGAGGTGCCGATCCTCGACGTGACCGTGGCCGAGCTGGACGCGGCCGTCCGGGCGGTCCTGGACGAGCCCGTCTACCGGGACAACGCGCGTCGCATCGCGGCGGAGTTCGCCGCCGCCGGGGGAGCGGCCTCGGCCGCCGCCCACCTCGTCGCGTTGGCGGCCGAGGCGTGACCGGGGAGGGTGGTCGGGTGGACGGGTCGACGGTGAGCGCGTTACCGGCGGCTGAGGAGTTCGCGTGGGCCAGGCAGCGCCGGGCCGACATCCGCGCCGCGGGCGGGGTGCTGGACCTCGTGCTGCCGTTGCGGGAGGGCGGGTCCGGGCCGGCCTTGTTCTGCGCGCCGCCGTTGGTCGGCGCGAGCTGGTGCTACCTGGCGTTGTTGCCGCACCTCGTGGCCGACCACCCGGTGTACGGCCTGCAGTCGCGGGGGTTGCGCAGACCGGAACCCCTCCCGGTCGACATGGCGGAGCTGGCCCGCGACTTCGCCGACCAGATCAGGATCACCCAGCCGCACGGTCCGTATCACCTGTTCGGGTGGTCGAACGGGGGCAACACGGCACACGCCGTGGCCGAGGAGCTGGAGCGGCGCGGCCACGAGGTGGGCCTGCTCGCCATCGCCGACGCGATCCCGGACCTGCCGAACACCCTCAGCGTCGCCGACGACAACCTGTGGCTGCTGTGCGACTTCGTGCTGCGGGAGTTCGGCTACCAGCCGGTGATCGAGCCGGACGACCCGGACCCGGTGGGCCGGATGCTGGCGGTGATCAGGGCGCGGCCGGGCCTGGGCCTGCACGAGTGGCCGGACCGGCAGCTGCTCGCCCTGCCGAGGGTGATCCGCAACAACGTGGCGGTGGCGCAACGGCACCGGCCCGGCCGGGTCCGCTGCCCGGTGCTGTTCTTCGCCGCCACCGACAGCCCGCGCAGCACCGAGGTGAAGCTGGCGGCGTGGCAGGACCACGTGAGCCGACCGATCGACGTGGTCACGGTGGACTGCAAGCACGAGCACATGTTGCTGCCCGCGCCGGCCGCGCGGATCGGCGCGGGGCTCACCGCCCACCTGGCCGCGCCACCACCGCGGCCCTGACCGTCCAAAAGCGTCCGAAAGCCCGATTGCCGGCGGGGAAACGCTTACCTAGTGTCGGTGGTGAGCCCGCGACCGGACGGTTCACGAGACCGGTGGTCCCCTTCGCAGCCGACGGGCCGCGCGCACCGTCCACCCCCCGCACCGCCGCCGACGCGGAACCCCGGCCCGCCGAGACCGCCGGCGGCACCCCTCTTCCTCGACCGGGAGGTCCCATGAGTCGGGCCAACCTGCGCACCGCGTTGGCGCAGGACATGCGGGTCGGCGCGGGCAACGTGCTGCCCATGCTGCTGGAGCACGGCGCGGACCTCGACGCGCCCCGGATGACGTTCGACGTCGACGTGGACGGCATACCCGCGTGGACCCCGCTGTCGCTGCGCGATCTCACCGAACGGGTCGCCGCACGCGCGGAGTGGTTCGCCCGCAAGGGGATCGGCCGACGCGACCCGGTCGCGGTGTTCGTCACCTCGGCCGCCGACGTCTTCCTCACCTTCTTCGCGCTCAACCACCTCGGCGCGATCCCGGCGCTGATGAACGGCGGCATGCCGATCGAGGTCGCCGCCGAGTTCGTGCGCCGGCTGCGCGGGGTGGGCGTGGTGCTCGACGCCGACCACGCGGCGCTGCGGGAGCACGAACTGGGCGTGCCGGTGCTGGGCGACGCGGCCGAGATCGGCTCCGGCGACCCGCGCCAGGCCCCGCCGCCCTACCGCCACCACGACGACGACCCCGTGGCGATCACGCACTCCTCCGGCACGACCCGGACGCCGACGCCGGTCGTGCACTCGCACCACAGCCTGTTCGCCGCCGTGCGCGCGGTGCGGCTCACCGAAGCCAGGCCGCACGGGCAGGTGCGCGAGATGTCCGTGCTGCCCGCCGCGCACGCCGCCGGGATCATCGTGGTGAACCAGGCGCTCTGCAACGGCTACGAGCTGCTGTGCCTGTCCGCGCAGGGCGGGCCGTTCGAGCGCAGCGGTGAGGTGGTGCTGGACGCCATCGAGCGGTGGCGGCCGACCGGGGTGTTCGGCTTCGCCGTCACGTGGGCGGAGCTGGCGCGGTTCGACCTGTCCCGCCGCGACCTGGGCTCGGTCCGCAACTGGTCCAGCACCGGTGACTGCGCGCACGAGGCGCACATCCGGCGGCTGGTCGCGGTCGGCAGCCACCCGGTCTGGACCCCGGACGGCGTGGTCGACGCGCCCGGCTCGAAGTTCATCGACACGCTCGGCTCCACCGAGATGGGCCACAGCGCGTTCGCGATCACCCACCGGCCCGGCAGCGACCGCTACGACCGGTGCGTCGGCAAGCCGTACCCGTTCGCCGAGGTGGCGCTGCTGGACGTGACGACCGGCGAGGAGGTGCCGGTCGGCCAGGTGGGCCAGTGCGGGCTCAAGTCGCCGACGCTGGCCCCCGGCTACTGGAACGACTCGACCGCCACCTACCGCAACCGGCTCAACGGCTACTACCTCACCGGCGACCTGATGTACCGGGACGAGGAGGGCTACTACTACCACCTCGACCGGGCCAACGACGCGGTGGACCTCGGCGGCGGCGACTGGCTGTACACGGCGTTGTCCGAGGAGCGCGTCCTGGCCCGGTGCCCGGACGTCCGCGACTGCGCGGTCATCGCGACCCGGCAGGAGGACGGTCCCCCGGTCACCGACGTGCTGCTGGTGTTGCACGAGGGCGCGGACCCCGCGCTCGACCGGGGTGACGCCGTGCGGGCCGCGCTGGGCGAGGCGGTGGCGCGCACCGTGCGGCGGGTCGCCGTGGTGCCGGACGGGCAGTTGACGGTCGGCCCGACCGGGAAGGTGCGCAAGTTCCTGATGCGTCAACGGGTTCTGGCGGACGCGACCCGCGGGAGGTAGCTCGTGCGGTATCCGTTGTCGTTCGCGCAGCGGCGGTTCCTGGCGTCGTCGTCGCGCCTGGCGGTCGCGGCGTGGCTCGACGGGCCGGTGGACCCGGTGGCGCTGCAACGCGCCGTGGACGACGTGGTGGCCCGGCACGCGGTCCTGCGGACGGGGATCGTCGCCGCCGAGCAGGTCGTGTCGCCGGTGGGTGGTGTGGTGGTCGAGCACATCGCCGTTCCCGACGACGTGGCCCGGGCGGAAGCGGTCGCCGCCGACCTCGTCGCGCGGCCGTTCGACCTGGAACACCCGCCGCTGGTGCGGGTCGCGCTGATCCGGGTGCGCGCGGAGCTGGCGCTGTTCGTGCTGGTGGCGCACCCGGTGGTGGCCGATGGCGGGGCGCTGGGGATCGTGCTCGCCGAGCTGTCGGCGGCTTACCGCGGTGACGTGGTCACCTCGCCGTGGATGGACTACGGGGACTACGCGGTGTGGCAGCGGGAACGGTTGCGCGGCGAGGAGCTGGACCGCCGGCTGGGCCACTGGCGCGAGGTGTTCCCGGACGTGCCCGCGATGCCGTCCTTCGCCGGCGGGCCGGTCGCGTCGGTCTCGGCGGTCGTGCCGGGCGCGCCCTCGGCCGCGGCGGTGCTGGCCGGGTACGCGGTGGTGCTGTCGTGGTACGGCGGGCAGGCGGACGTCGTGGTGGGCGTGCCGGTGAGCGGGCGCATCCGGGTGGAGCTGGAGCCCGTCGTCGGCCCGTTCGCCGACGTGGTGCCCGTCCGGGTGTCGCCGGCGGGCTCGCCGACGTTCGCCGAGCTGGTGGCCCGGGCGGGGGACGCCATGGCGACCGCCCTGGCGCACGACGAGGTGCCGCTCGACGTGCTCGCCGAAGGGCTCGGTGCGCACCTGCCCGGCCACGCGGTGAGGTTCACCCCCGAGCCGCCCGTGACGCCGGTGCCGGAGCTGCCCGGGGTGCGCAGCCGAGCCGTGCGCTTCCCGAGCACCGCGGCCGACCTCGACCTGATCAGGGGAGAGGGCGGCGAGCTGACCCTGGTGCACCGCGTCGCGCCGCACGTCGCCGACTGGCTGCTGACGTCACTGGTGGCCACCTTGGAGCACGCCGACCTGACCCCGGCCCGCACCCTGCCCCCACCGCCTGCCGCGCCGACGACGGGACCGGCCGCGGATCGGGTCGGGCCGGTGGGGCGAGGGCTCGTGCGGCAGGCCGCCGCGGGACCGGCCGGGGATCGGGTCGAACCTGCGAGTGGCGGGTTCGCGCGGTCGACCGCTTCGGAACCGGCCGCGGACGGCGGGGCTGCCGATCGCGGGTTCGTGCGGACTTCCGTTCCCGATCCGGCTGCCGGCGGCTTGCCCACGCAGGTGGAGATCGAGCGGACCATGGCGTTGATGTGGGCCGAGCTGGTCCACGCTTCCGGGCCGGTCGGGGTGCACGACAACCTGTTCGGCCTCGGCGGTGGGTCGTTGACCGCGGTGCGGTTCGCCGCCCGGGTCGCCGAGACCTACGGCGTCACGCTGCCGTTGGACCGGATCTTCACCTCGCCCACCGTCGCGGCCCTCGCCGAGGTCGTGGCGGCGCAGCTCGCGCCCGACGTCGAAGCCGGGTTGGCGGGGCTGTCCGACGACGAGCTGGACGACCTGCTGCACGCGGTCATGGCGGCGCGGGACCGCCGGCGGACCGGGGGAGGGGACCAGCGGTGAGCACGACGTGGCTGGGTGAGCTGCTCAGCGAGGACGGCCGCCGCGACCCGTACCCGGTCTACGCCCGGCTGCACGAGCACGGACCCGTGGTGGGGCTGCCGCACGGCAGCAAGCACGCGGCGATCGTGCACGGCCACGCGGCGGTCGGCCGGGTCCTGCGCGACCCCGACTTCCACGTGCTCGACGCCGAGTACCTCGACCGCGGCAGCACCCGGTGGCGGGCGCACCCGGCCGTGCGGACGATGCAGCACTCGCTGTTCAACGACAGCGGCGACCACCTCGCCCGCACCCGGCGCGTGTTCGGCCAGGCGTTCGGCTCCACCCGCGTGTCCGCGTTGGAACCGATGATCACCCGCATCACCGACCACCTGCTGGACCGGCTCGCCGACGCGGGCGGGGCGCCGGTGGACTTCATGACCCGGTTCGCGCTGCGCCTGCCCAGCGACGTCATCGGCGAGGTGCTGGGCGTCCCGGAGCGGGACCGGGCCGCGTTCCCCGACCGGGTCAGGACCTTCGACGCCATCCTCGAACTGGGCCAGCGCAGCCTCCGCGAGCTGCGCGCCGCGGACACCGCAGCCGAGGAGCTGACGTCCTACTTCGCCGGTCTGGTCGCCGCCCGCCGTGCCGCACCCGAGGACGACCTGATCTCCGTGCTGGCCGCGTCCGACGCGCTGAGCGAACCCGTGCTGCTGGCCAACCTGGTCGTGGTGTTCAACGCCGGGTTCCGCACCACGGCGAACCTGCTCGGCAACGGCCTGCACCTGCTGCTCACGCACCCCGACGCGCTCGACGCCCTGCGCGCCGATCCCGCCACCGCGTCGTCGTGCGTCGAAGAGGTCCTGCGCTTCGACCCGCCGGTCCACTTCGCGATCCGCTACGCGACGAAGGACACCGAGGTCGAGGGCGTGGAGGTGCCGCGCGGTCGCACGGTCCTCATCCTCACCGCCGCCGCCAACCGCGACCCGAGTCGGTTCGCCGACCCCGACCGGTTCGACCCCTCGCGCACCGACAACCACCACTACGCGTTCAGCGCCGGGCCGCACTTCTGCGTCGGCGCGGCCCTGGGCCGGGCGGAGGGCCGGATCGCGCTGTCCCGCCTCGTCGCCCGGTTCCCGTTCCCCGCCCTCGCCGCCCCGCCGGGCCCGCGCCACCACTTCATGCTCCGCGGCCACGACCGCCTGGAAGTCCGGTTCCGGTGAACGACCACGACGCCGACCTGGCCACCGGCACGCTGTTCGGTGCGCTGGAAGACCCGGCGCTCAACTCGATGAATTTCCTCAACGAGGTCGCGATCCGCTATCCGGACGCGATACCGCTGGCCGCCGGCAGGCCCAGTGAGGAGTTCTTCGACCTGGCCGACGTGCCCCGATATCTGGATGCGTTCTGCCGATATCTCGCGGACGAACTCGGCCAGACCGGGGAACAGGTGCGGCGCACCGTATTGCAGTACGGTCGGACCAAGGGCATCATCCACGAACTGGTCGCGAAGAATGTGCTCCTGGACGAGGGCATCGCGGTCGACCCGGAATCGGTCGTCGTCACCGCGGGCTGCCAGGAAGCGATGTTCCTCGTCCTGCGCGCGCTGCGGGCCGACGAGCGCGACGTGCTGCTGGCCGTGTCGCCGACCTACGTCGGGCTGACCGGCGCGGCGCGGCTGGTCGACCTGCCGGTGCGCCCGGTGCGCACCGGCGAGCACGGGATCGACCTCGACGACCTGGTGGCCGTGATCCGCCGGGAACGCGCGGCCGGCCGCCGGCCGCGCGCCTGCTACGTGATGCCGGACTTCGCCAACCCGTCCGGCCTGAGCATGGACCTGGAGACCAGGCGACGGCTGCTGGAGGTCGCCGAGGCCGAGGACGTCCTGCTGCTCGAGGACAACCCGTACGGCCTGTTCCACGGCGACTCCGACCGCGTGCCGACGCTCAAGGCCCTGGACCGGCGACGACGCGTCGTCTACCTGGGCTCTTTCGCCAAGACCGTGTTGCCCGGCGCACGTGTCGGCTACGTGCTCGCCGACCAGCGGGTGGCCGCCGCCGACGGCGCGGTGGGCCTGTTCGCCGACCAGCTCTCGAAGATCAAGAGCATGCTGACGGTGAACACCTCGCCGATCGCGCAGGCCGTCGTCGGCGGCAGGCTCCTGGCGCACGGCTGCCGCCTCGCCACCGCGAACGCGCGCGAACGGGCGCTCTACGCGGGCAACCTGCGGCGCATCGTGGACGGCCTGGCCGAGCGCTTCCCGCGGGATCCGGACGTCACGTGGACCGTGCCCGCGGGCGGGTTCTTCGTCGTGGTCACCGTCGGGTTCGCGGTGGACGACCGGCTCCTGGAACGCTCCGCGCGCGACTACGGCGTCCTGTGGACGCCAATGGGACATTTCTACGACTCGGTCACCGATGTCCGATCGTTGCGCCTTTCCTGCAGCGCCGTTTCCGGTGCGCAGATCGACCTCGGCCTGGACCGGCTGCGGAAATTGATCAATGATCGGCGTTCGGCCACCGGCACCGGTCGCGGCCGATTGGCCGATGGTGCTCCCGGCGAGCCGTGAAGTACGATTTCATCCACTCGTTCCGCGACTGAGCGGAAACTGTTGCGCAACTGTTTCGAGAAATGTGCGCGACCAGGCGGGAGACCTGATGACAAAAGGCCTGGCGTCGACCGGGTTCGCCCTGGCAACGAGTCCCGAATGGGTCGACGAGATCCTGCTCCGCGGCGCGGGCGACGAGGTCTGCCTGCACTCGGGCGGGCCGATCGACCGGGCCGCGCTGCGTCGGATGGTCGCGCACCGGCAGGCGCGCCTTGCGGAGGCGGGACTGCGCGCGGGCGGCTCGCTCGCGCTGCGGCTGCCACCGTCGACGGCGTACGTGGCGAACCTGCTCGCCGGGTGGCGCATCGGGGCCCAGGTGAGCCTGCTCGACCACCGGCTCACCGCGTTCGAGGTCGACCTGGCGCTGCGCAGGCTCGCGCCGCAGGTCGTGGTCGAACCCGGACGGGTCACCAGCGGCCCGCTCAGCGCGTTCGCCGAGGTGGAGGAGCAGGTGACGGCGCGCGACGGCCGACCGGCCGCGACGCCGCACGCCGTGATCCAGTTCAGCTCCGGCTCCACCGGACCGTCCAAGGTGATCGGCCGCACCGCCGCCGACCTGGTCGCCGAGGTCGAGCGGTACACCCGGATCGACGGCGTGCCGCTGCCGGGCGAGCGGATCGTGGTGCTGGCCTCGATGGTGCACGTGCTGGGCCTGGTGGGCGCGCTGCTGTACGGCCTGCACGCCGGCGTGCAGATCAGACCGCCCGACCGGCTCACCGGCGACAGCGTCCTGGACGCGGTCGCGGCCGAGCCCACCCCGGCGACCGTGCTCGGCGTGCCGTTCCACATCGGACTGCTCGCCTCCGTCGTGGACCCGCCGACCCTGCCGCAGCTCAAGCGGATGACCACCGGCGGCGAGGCTGTCCCCGCTGCGACCGCCGCCGCCTTCACCGGCAAGTACGGCGTGCCGCTGGGCAACATGTGGGGCATGACCGAGGTCGGCGTGATCGCCACCGACCTGTTCGGCGAGCACCGGCCCGCGCTCACCCCGGCCCCCGGCCTGGCGGTGGTCGAACGCGACGGCGAGCTGCTCGTGAGCCGGCCCGAGTCGCCGTACGTCGGCCTGTCCGACCCGGACCGGTGGGCGGACGGCTGGCTGCGCACGAGGGACGCGGGCACGGTGGACCCGGCCACCGGGCTGGTCACCGTCAAGGGGCGCCTCGACTCCCAGGTGTCGGTCGGCGGCCTGAAGGTCGACCTGACCGAGGTCGAGGCGACGCTGGCCGAACTGCCCGGCGTGGTGGCGGCCGTCGTGCTGCACGACGACGTCATCACGGCCTACGCCCAGCTCGACGCGCCCGCGACGGCGGCGTCGGTCCAAGCGGCCCTGGCCACGCGGCTGGCCGCCTACAAGAGACCACGCCGCCTGCACGTCCTCGACGCGTTGCCGCGCACCACCACCGGCAAGCTGGTCCGCGACCGCTCGGTGCTGCGCCAGGCGGTGGCGCGGTGAGCGCCGAGAACCCACCGGACCGGGACGACATCCTGGCGATGCTCGCGAGCCTCGACGGGCGACCGGCGCACGACGTCCCCGAGCTGATCGAGTCGATGGAACTGGCCTGGCTGGTGCACCAGGTGGAACAGCGCTACGGCGTGCGCATGGAACTCGACAGCGGCCAGTACGGCCGCATGACCACCGTCTCGGGAGCCGCTGACGTGCTCCGGGAAGTGATCGGGATGCCTGATGAACATTTCCGGGATTGACCACATCGAGATGTACGTCGGTGACGCGAGGCAGACCGCGTTCTACCTCTGCACGGCCTTCGGGTTCGAGGTGTGCGGCCAGGGCGGTCCCGAGACCGGGCTCGCCGGGCGGCGCTCGTTGCTGCTGCGGCAGGGCGACATCCAGGTCGTCCTGACCACCGGCCTGGTCCCCGACCACCCGGCGACCGAGTACGTGCGCCGCCACGGCGACGGCGTGGCCGTCGTCGGCATCGGCGTGGACGACGCCGCGGCCGCCTACCGGACCCTCACCGAACGCGGCGCCCAACCGGTGTCGCCGCCCCGCGAGCACGTGTCGTCGGCGCCCGGCGCGACGGACGCGCGGGTGGTCGTGGCCGAGGTGTCCGGGTTCTCCGACGTGACGCACCGGCTGGTCGAGCGGCACGGCTCGCCGCGCGAGTTCCTGCCCGGCGCGATCGAGGTGACCGAGCCCGGGCCGGGCACCGACGGCAAGCTGCTGCGCGCGATCGACCACCTGGCGATCTGCGTGCCGGTCGGCGGCCTCGCCCCGACCGCCCGCTACTACGTCGAGGTGTTCGGGTTCGAGCAGATCTTCGAGGAGTACGTCGAGGTCGGCGGGCAGGGCATGTTCTCGAAGGTGGTGCAGAGCCCGTCCGGGCACGTCACCTACACGTTGATCGAGCCCGACCCCGACCGCCAACCCGGCCAGATCGACAACTTCCTGACCTGGCACGCGGGCGCGGGCGTGCAGCACGTCGCGTTCGGCACCGACGACATCGTCAAGGCGGTGAGCACGCTCGGCGACATGGGCGTGCGGTTCCTCGGCACGCCCGGCGCCTACTACGACACGCTCGAGGACCGCGTGGGCCACCTGGACGCGCCGCTGGACGAGCTGCGCCGGCTCGGCGTGCTGGTCGACCGCGACCACTGGGGTCAGCTGCTCCAGATCTTCACCGAGTCCATGCACGTGCGCCGCACGCTGTTCCTGGAGATCATCGAGCGGCGGGGCGCGTTGACCTTCGGCAGCGGGAACATCAAGGCGCTGTACGAGGCGAAGCAGGGCGAACTGTCCGGCACGACGGCCACGTGAGGGAGACCGCGGTGAACGAGTTCACGCTGACCGAGCAGGAACGCGCCCTGCTCCCGTCCGACGACGACGTCCGGTTCTTCGCCGAGCACGGCTGGTACCTGTCGAAGAAGCTGTTCTCCGACAGCGAGGTCGACGAGCTGACCGCGGCGGTCGACCGCTACTACGCGGGGGAGCGCAGCAGGCGGCTGCCGACGCGCCCGCCCCGGCTGGCCTACTGGACGCCCGAGCACGGCAACGTCCAGCGCCACAACGACTACGTGCACTACGAGAGCGACGGGATCGCCAAGGCGCTGCTCAAGCCGTTGATCGGCGCGGTGGCCGCCCGGCTGGCGCAGGCCGCCGAGATCCGGGTGTTCCAGTCGACCCTGATCTACAAGCCGCCGATCGCCGAGGAGCCGTCCAACGTCGTGCCCTGGCACTTCGACAAGCACTACTGGTCATCGTCCTCGTCGGACCGGATGCTCACCGCGTTCATCCCGTTCCACGACTGCGACGAGGAGCTGGGCACGATCACGATGGTCGACGGCAGCCACCTGTGGGAGGAAGTCGGCTCCGACGACAGCGCCACCAAGCACTTCGCCGAGCGCGACCGCGACCACCTGGAGAACCTGCTCGAGGTCAACGCGGCGCACAACGGCACCCGGGTCACGAAGATCCCGATGATCATCCCCAAGGGGCACATGAGCTTCCACCACTGCCGGACCTACCACGGCAGCGGGCCGAACCGCTCCACCCGGCCGCGCCAGGCGATCTCGCTGCACCTGCAGGACGGCGACAACGCCTACCGCGAGTTCCCCCTGTCCGACGGCGACCTCGCCTTCTACAACCACGACTTCCTGGTGCGCCGCACCCCGGACGGCAAACCGGACTACGCCGACCCGGAGTTCTGCCCGCCGGTGTGGCGCTCCTGACCGCGGTGGCACACGCGCCCGGCTCCGACGTGGGCCTGTACCGGACGGTGCGACTGATCCGCCGGTTCGAGGAGCGGGCGGTCGAGCTCGTCCGCTCCGGCGACATCGTCGGCGGCATCCACCCCTACACCGGCCAGGAGGCGATCGCCGCCGGGGTGTGCGCGGCGCTGCGCGTGGACGACGTGATCACCAGCACCCACCGGGGGCACGGTCACGTGCTCGCCAAGGGCGCGGACCCCGGCCGCACGCTCGCCGAACTGGCCGGCCGCGCCACGGGGCTCAACCGGGGCCGCGGCGGGTCGATGCACGCGGCGGACTTCGCGCTGGGCATCCTGGGCGCGAACGCGATCGTCGGCGCGAACGGCGCGATCGCCGCGGGCGCGGCCTGGGCGGCTCGGCAGGAGGGCGGCGACCGGGTCGCGGTGAGCTTCTTCGGCGACGGCGCGGTCAACCAGGGCGTGCTGCTGGAAGCGTTGAACCTCGCCGCCCTGTGGCGGCTGCCGGTGCTGTTCGTCTGCGAGAACAACGGTTACGCGACGACCCTGACCGTCTCCGACGCGGTGGCGGGCACGATCACCGGACGCGGCGCGGCGTTCGGCATCCCGTCGGCGACGGTGGACGGGATGGACCCGCGGGCGGTGCTCGACGCGGCGCGCGAGGCGGTGGACCGGGCCCGTGCGGGCGGCGGGCCGTCGCTGGTCGAGTGCCTGACCTACCGGTTCGACGCGCACCACACGTGGGAGCACAAGGCGCGGGTGCGCTACCGCGCCGACGACGAGGTCCGCAGTGGACGCGAGAGGGATCCGGTGACGATCCAGGGCGACCGGCTGTCCGATGAGGACCGCGAGCGGGTCGACGCGGAAGTCGAGTACACTGTGGACGCGGCCGTCGCGTTCGCGCTCGGCAGCCCGCACCCGGACCCGGTCGGTGCGCTCGACCACCTCTACGCCACCGGGATGCGCGCCCGTCCGGGCGGTGGTGGCTGATGCCCTGGCTGTCCTACCAGAAGGCGCTCAACCGGGCGCTGGGCGACGAGCTGGCCCGCGACCCGGCGGTGTTCGTGCTCGGCGAGGACGTCCGCGTGGCGGTCTCGAACGTGACCGCCGGGCTGTTCAAGCGGTTCGGGCCGGACCGGGTGCTGGACACCCCGTTGTCGGAGCAGGCGTTCACCAGCTTCGCCACGGGCGCGGCGCTGAGCGGTCGGCGGCCGGTGATCGAGTTCCAGATACCGGCGCTGCTGTACCTCGCGTTCGAGCAGATCGTCAACCAGGCGCACAAGTTCTCGCTGATGACCGGCGGCCAGGCCCGCGTGCCGGTGACCTACCTGGTGCCCGGCTCGGGGTCGAAGACGGGGTGGGCCGGGCAGCACTCCGACCACCCGTACGCCCTGTTCGCCCACGCCGGGGTGAAGACGGCGGTCCCGGCCACGCCCGAGGACGCCTACGGCCTGCTGACCAGCGCCATCCGCGACGACGACCCGGTGGTGGTGTTCGCCCCCGCCGCGGCACTGGGCAAGCGCGTCGACGTCGACCACGAAGGGCTGGGCCCGGTGCCGCTGGGCGTGGGGCGGGTGCACCGGGAGGGCCAGGACGTCACGGTCGTCGCGATCGGGCACCTCGTGCACGACGCGCTGGCGGTCGCCGAGGAGCTGGCCGACGAGGTGTCGGTCGAGGTCTTCGACCCGCGCACGGTGTACCCGTTCGACTGGGACGGGCTGGCCGCCTCGGTGGCGAGGACCGGCCGGCTGGTCGTGGTGGACGACTCCAACCGCATGTGCGGCCTCGCCGCCGAGGTCGTCGCCACCGCGGCCGAGCGGTTCGACCTGGTCTCCCCGCCCGTGCGGGTGACCAGGCCGGACGGCGCCGTGGTGCCGTTCGCCCTGGCGCTGGACCACGCGGTGCAACCCGATCGCGCCCAGCTGGCGGCCGCGATCACGAAGGTGCTCAAGCAGTGACCGGGGAGGTCCGCATGCCGCTCGACCCGCGACCGCCGTCACCGGAGGACGTCGTCCGACCGCTCTACACGATGTCGGTGGAACAAGCCCGGGCGGCCGACCTCGCGGCGATCCGCGCGGCGGCCGGCGCGGGGGAGCCGGTGCGGCACGTCAGCGACCGGAGCCTGCCCGGACCGGGCGGCGACCTGCCGGTCCGGGTCTACCGGCCGGTCGACACCGCCGAGCCGCTGCCCACCGTCGTCTACTTCTTCGGCGGCGGGTGGGCGCTGGGCAGCGTCGAGACCTCCGACGAGATCTGCCGCGCCCTGGCCAACGCGGTGCCCTGCCAGGTGATCACCGTCGGCTACCGCCTCGCGCCGGAGCACAAGTTCCCGGCCGCCGTCGACGACTGCCGCACGGCCGTGACGTGGATCGCCGAGCACGCCGCCGACCTCGGCGTCGACCCCGACCGGATCGCCGTGGCCGGTGACAGCGCGGGCGGCAACCTCGCCGCGGTCGTGGCCCTCGACCGCCGCGGGCGCGGGCTGGTCGCCCAGGTGCTGGTCTACCCCAACACCGACCACCGCGGCGACACCGCGTCCATGCGGGAGAACGACGACCCGGCGGCGTTCAACCGGCGGTCCGTCGCCTGGTACTGGGGTCACTACCTGGCCGACCCCGCCGACGGCCGCGACCCGTTGGCGTCACCGCTGCTGGCCGAGGACCTGTCGGGCCTGCCGCCGGCGCTCGTGATCACGGCCGAGCGCGACCCGTTGCGCGACGAGGGGGAGCGGTACGCCGAACGCCTGCGCGAGGCCGGCGTGCCCGTGGTCGCGACCCGCTACACCGGGGTGGCGCACGGCTTCTTCGCCATGTCGGGCGTGGTGGACGCGGCCCGCGAGGCACGGGCCGAGGTCGCGGCCTTCCTGCGCGAGCGGTTCACCCGGTGAGCCTCACCGCACCGACGCGGTGAGGCCGCGCACCGACGCCACGTCCGGGCACCCCGCCAACCGCATCGCCGTCCCGAACTCCTCGCGCAGCACGTCGAGCACCGCCGTCACACCGGGCTCGCCGCCCGCGCCCAGACCCCACAGCACCGGCCTGCCGACCAGCACCGCCGCCGCGCCGAGCGCCAGCGCCCGCAGCACGTCCACCCCGGTGCGCACACCGCTGTCCAGCAGCACCGGGCACCGACCGCCCACCGCGGCGACCACCTCGGGCAGCGCGACCACGCTGGGCACCGCGCCGTCGAGCTGCCGCCCGCCGTGGTTGGACACGACCACGCCGTCCGCGCCGAGGTCGACGGCCCGCGCCGCGTCCGCCGGGTCCAGAATTCCCTTGACCACCAGCGGGAGCCGGGTGCGGGCCCGGACCCACGCCAGGTCGCGCCAGCTCAACGACGGGTCGAACACCGCGCTGGTGTGCCGGGCGATCACCGAGTCGCCGGGCACGCGCTCGCCCACGTCGCCGTCGGTGTTCACCGGCTTGACCCAGGACGGCAGGGCGAACCCGTTGCGCAGGTCCCGCAGCCGCCTGCCGAGCACCGGCACGTCCACGGTGAGCACGACCGCGCGGCACCCCGCGTCCTCCGCCCGGCGCAGCAGGGCCCCGACCACCTCCCGGTCCCGCAGCCAGTACAGCTGGAACCACGTCGTGCCGCCCACGCCCGCCACGTCCTCGATCGGCTCGGAGCTCAGCGTGCTCACCACGTACGGGACACCGGCCGCCGCGGCGGCGGACGCGGCGGCGAGCTCACCGCCGTCGTGGACCAACCGCTGGTAGGCCATCGGCGCGACGGCCAGGGGCAGCGCCGAGCGGACGCCGAACAGGTCGCACCCGGTGTCGCAGGCGGAGACGTCCACCAGGCTGCGCGGCACGACGGCGACCCGGTCGAACGCGGCCCGG
This sequence comes from Saccharothrix sp. S26, assembly GCF_021390395.1. Taxonomy (GTDB): domain Bacteria; phylum Actinomycetota; class Actinomycetes; order Mycobacteriales; family Pseudonocardiaceae; genus Actinosynnema. The sequence continues at coordinate 221,622 of NZ_JAJUWT010000009.1, read as the reverse complement.
TTGGCCGCCAGCGTCACCTCGTCGCCGCTGCCCCCCGCGATGTAGTCCCACACGTCCGGGGCCAACCGCTCGGCGGCCAGCCGCTCCACGTCGGCCACCGACCACACGCCGGGCAACGACCCGCTCACGCGTAGGCCGCCGCTTGCATCGCGTACAGCTCGGCGTACAGGCCGTCGGCGGCCATCAGCTCCTCGTGCGAACCGTGCTCCCGCACCCGCCCGTCGGCCACCACGACGATCAGGTCGGCCATCCGGACCGTGGAGAACCGGTGCGAGACCAGCACGGTGATCGCGCCGGTGCGCCTGCCGACCTCCCGCGCGCCGGCCGCGTACCGCTCGAACAACCGGTGCTCGGCCTGGGCGTCCAGCGCCGAGGTGGGTTCGTCCAGCACGAGCAGCAGCGGCTCCGCGCGCATCATGGCGCGGCCGAGCGCGAGCTTCTGCCACTGGCCGCCGGACAGCTCCGCGCCGTCGGCGTAGGACTTGCCGAGCTGGGTCTCCATGCCGTCCTCGAGGCGGTCCAGCACGTCCTCGGCGCGGGCCCGGTGCAACGCGGCGCGCACGGCGTCCGGCGACCCGACGTCGGCCAGCTCGCCGACGCCGACGCTCTCCCGGGCCAGCAGCTCGAAGCGGGCGAAGTCCTGGAACCCGGCCGCGATGCGGCTGCGCCAGGCGTCCACCGGGAACCGCGTGAGGTCCGCGCCGTCGAGGGTGATCACGCCGGTGGTGGCCGGGTAGAACCGGCACAGCAGCTTGACCAGGGTCGTCTTCCCGGCGCCGTTCTCGCCGACGAACGCGACCGTGCCGCCCGCGGGCAGGGTCAGGTCGACGTCGGCGATCACCGGCCGGTCCGTGCCGGGGTAGGTGAACGAGACGCCGCGCAGCTCGATGCCGTGCCGCAGGCGCTCGGGCACGTCCCGGTCGGGCGGCGGCGGGGCCTGCCGAGCCAGCAGCCCGCGGATCCAGCGCAGGTTCGCCATCACCCGCCCGGTGCGCTGCATCTCCTGCAACGCGGTCACGGCCGAGGTCACCTGCTGGTTCACCTGGGAGGCCAGGGTGAGCACGAGCAGCACGTCGCCGACGCTGCGGCTGCCCGCCACGGCGTCGCGCAGCACCAGCAGCGTGCCCAGCACGTAGGCCACGGCGAACAACAGCTGACCGGCGGCGCGCAGCAGCACCGCGCGCCGCTCGCCGTGCCACAGCTCGTCCGACGCGTCGTCCCAGGCACGCCGCTGGCGCGACCGCATCTCCGACTCCAGCCCGCTGACGCGCAGCTCCTTGGCCGACGCGGGGCTCGCCGCCAGGCCGAACAGGTGCTTGGCGTGCCGTGACGGCGGCGCGGACCGCTCGCGGGCGGCGTTCACGATCGTCTCCGCCCGCCGCCCCAGCAGCAGCGGAGGCACCGCGGCCAGCGGCAGCAGCAACAGCAGCGGGTTGAGCCGGGCCAGCAGGACCGCGGTGATCGAGATGGCGACGAGCAGGCCCAGGCTGTTGAGCAGGGACTCCATCGAACCCCACGCGGCCCGGTGCAGCTCCTGGCGCAGCACTTGCAGCTTGTCTGCGTACTCGGGCCGTTCGTGGTGCTCCAGCCCGGGCGAGCCGTTGGTCATCTCGATCAGCTCGCGCTCCAGGCGCGGCACGGCCCGGTCGCCCAGCTCGAAGTAGAAGATGTGCGCGAAGTGGCCGGCGGTCAGCGCCGCGATCACCGCGACCACGACGAACACCGCGGCGACGCTCGCGCCCCGGACGTCACCGGCCAGCGCCGAGTCGGTCAACGCGGCCAGCGCGGGCGCGGCCAGCGGCATCGCGGCGGCCTGGGCGATCATGAGCACGACCGACAGCGCCAGCCGGTAGCGGCTCTCCTGCCAGGCGATGACGAACAGCTCCCAGCCGCCGCGGACGATCTCGATCACCGGCTGACCTCCCGTGTCGCGTCCACCGCGTCGTCGTCCACCACGCCGTCGCCCTCGGCGTCCAGCCCGTGCGCGAACCGCTGCGCCTGCAACGCGAACAGCCGCGCGTAGTGCCCGCCCGCCGCGATCAGCTCGTCGTGCGAGCCGCGCTCCACCACGCGCCCGCCGTCCACCACCACGATGTGGTCCGCGCGGCGGACGCTGGAGAACCGGTGCGAGATGAGCAGCGACGTGACACCGCGCGTCAGCTCCACGAACCGGTCGAAGAACGCGACCTCGGCGCGCACGTCCAGCGCCGCGGTCGGCTCGTCCAGCACCAGCACCGTGGCGCCCGCCGCCAGCGCGTAGAGCGCGCGGGCGATGGCGACCCGCTGCCACTGGCCGCCGGACAGGTCCGTGCCGCCGGGGTAGGCGCGCGACAGCGGCGTGTCCAGCCCGTCGGGCAGGGCGAGCAGCGCTTCGGCGATCCCGGCGCGTTCGGCGGCGCGCAGCACCGCGTCCCGGTCGACCGGCACGTGCGGCGCGCCGAGCGCGATGTTCTCCGCCGCGGTCAGCTCGTAGCGCACGAAGTCCTGGAAGATCACCCCGACCTGGCGGCGCCACCGCACCGGGTCGAACTCGGCGATGTCCACGCCGTCGGCGCGCACCGCGCCCGAGGTCGGCTCGTACAGCCGCGCCAGCAGCTTCACCAAGGTCGTCTTGCCCGCGCCGTTCACGCCGACCACGGCCGTGCAGCGCCCGGCGGCCAGGACCAGCTCGATGCCGTCGAGCACGGTCCGGTCCGAGCCGGGGTAGTGGAAGCCGACGTGGTCGAACGTCAACGCCGAGGTCGGCGTGCCCGCGGGCACCGGTGCGCGACCGGGCGGCGGTTGGTGGGCGTCCAGTTCGCCCAACCGGTCGCGCAACCGCTGCAAGGCGGTCAACGCGAGCATCGCGTACTGCGTGCTGGTGTCGGCCTCGGGGTAGTAGCCGCCCAGCGCGATCGCCAGCGCGACCGCCTGCACGCCCAGCGCCAACGCGGTCAGGCCCACCCGGCCGGTCGCGGCGAGCTGGGCGGCGTGCACCATCGCGCCGCCCGCCAGCAGCAGGCCCAACGAGGTCAGCACCAGGTACGGCCGGAGGTAGACGCGACGGCGCGCCCGTTCGTACGCGTCGCGCACGGCCTCCCACGCCGCCACGTAGCGATCGGCCAGCCAGCCGCTGAGGCCGAACACCCGGATCTCCTTCGCCGCCACGTCGGTCATCGTGACCTCGTGCAGGTAGGCGACCTCGCGCTGCTTGCCCACGACCTGCCGCCACACCCGCGAGTATTTGCGCAGCCCGCCGCGCTGGCCGTAGCGGAACGCCAGCACCGCCGCGCCCACCGCCAGCCCCGCCGGCCAGGCGATCGCGAGCCCGATGACCACGACCAGGGTCAGCAGGCGCGTGTAGCGCGCGACCAACCCGAGCACGCCGACGCACGCCTGCCCCGGCGTGCCCCACTCCCGGTCGAACGCGCGCACGGCCTCGCTCAGCTCGTCCAGCGTGCGCTGGTCCTCCAACGGGCCGATGCCGACCGGGCGCAGCATCAACGCCATCGCCTCGTCGCGCAACGCGCTGTCCACCCGTCGTCGCAACCGCTGCCCCACCGCGTTGTTCACCGGGGTGAGCAGCTGGGTGAGCAGGAACGCGGCGGCGGCCAGCAGGAAGATCGCGGTGAGCCGGTCCCACGCCGCGCTGCCGACCCCGCCGCCGACCGCGGCGGGCACCTCGCCCACCAGCACGCTCGTCGCGACCACGAACGCCACCGGCAACAGGCCGAGCACGACGTTGAGGGCGGCCAGGAAAGCGATCAGGCCGATGCCGCCGGACGGCATCAACCGCACGATCCGCAATCGCGGTCGCACCGCCTCCTCCACCCAGTGCGACCACGTGCCGCGAACCTCGGGTGTTCCGGTCGTCAATGGCGCTCCCGAATCGGCGGAAAGGGCATTGCCGCGCTTTCGCCGCAACGGGGTCGAATGAGCGGGAAACACGGCGGTGCACGGATGTGACGGGTGCCGGCGCCTCGGCTCCAGGAATCAAAGCACACGGGCGTGAGCAGCATCAAGGAAGTCGTTGCGCGACCCCGCACGAGTGCGTCGCGCAACATTTTCGGCCATTGGTCCCAGTGGTCGAATGGGTGCGCGATCGGGTGTGAACGCGACGGATCGGCTCACCGCAGTCGACGCGCGGCGGCGCAGCGGCCACGATGGGGTGAGGCACGGGAGGAGCGTCGGCGTGGACCGAGCACCGAAGATCCCCACGGCACGAGGACGGCTGCCGCTCGTCGGGCACGCCTGGCCGATGATGCGCGACCCGTTGGGCTTCCTCGGCTCGCTGGCCGACCGGGGTCCGCTGGTGCGCATCGCGTTCGGACCGGTCAAGGCGGTCCTGGTCTGCGACGCCGAGTTGGCGCAGCAGGTGTTCCGCGACGACCGCACGTTCGACAAGGGCGGGCCGTTCACCGAACGGGTGCGCGACGTGGTGGGCAACAACCTGTCCACCTGCCCGCACCACGAGCACCGCAGGCAGCGGCGGCTGCTGCAACCCGCGTTCCACGTCGGCCGGTTCGACGCGTACGGGCGCGCGATGGCCGCGCAGATCACCGACCGGGTCGACGCGTGGCACGACGGTCAGGTGCTCGACGTGCCCGCGGAGATGGCCATGCTCACCACCAACGTGCTCACCGCGACCATGTTCTCCGACACGCTCTCGCCCGCGCAGCTCAAGCAGTCGCAGGAGGACGCGGACGTGCTCGCCACCGACATCCTGCCGCGGATGATGATGCCCCGCGCCTTCACCAGGCTGCCGCTGCCGGTGAACGTGCGCTTCGAGCGGGCGCACACCCGGATCAGGCGGACGATCGAAACGATCGTCGCGGCCAGGCGGCGTGAAGGCGGCGACCGGGGAGACCTGCTGTCGGCGCTCTTGGCGGGCTACGACGAGGAGTCCACCGGCGCGGACCGGACGCTGTCCGACCACGAGGTCGTGGACCAGATGCTCACGTTCCACCTCGCGGGCAGCGAGACGACCGCCGTCACGCTCACGTGGGCGCTGCACCTGATCGCCCGCCACCCCGACGTGGAACGCCGGCTGCACGCCGAGGTCGACGCCGTCCTGGCCGGGCGGACGGCGCTGCCCGACGACGTGCCCGCGCTGGAGCTGACCGGGCGCGTCGTCACCGAGACGCTGCGCCTTCGTTCACCGGTCTACGTCCTCACCCGCGTGGTCACCGCGGACACCGAGCTCGGCGGCCACCGGCTGCCCGCGGGCACGGTCGTGGCCTACAGCCCGTACCCGATCCACCACGACGCCCGCCTCTACCCGGACCCGCACCGCTTCGACCCCGACCGCTGGGACCCGGCCCGCAAGCCCGCGCGCCACGCGTTCGTGCCGTTCGCCAACGGCGCGCGCAAGTGCATCGGCGACCGGTTCAGCCTCATGGAGGCGACGTTGGCGCTGGCGTCGATCGTGGCCCGGTGGCGGCTGGCGCACGTGCCGGGCGAGGAGGAGGTCCGACCCGCCGCGGCCGCCGTGATCCGGCCGAAGAGGCTGCGGATGCGGGCCTTCCGCCGCGATCCGGGGAGCTGACCGGGCGTCGAGCCCCGTCCGGCTAGGCCGGATCGGTGAAGTGGCGCAGGATCATCCGGGTCAGCTCGGTGACGTCGGACTCGACCATCGGCGCGCCCGTCATGCCCATCCGGTGCAGCAGGGTGCCGACGGTGATGTCGATGAACAGCAGGATCCGGTCCTCCGGCTCGCCGAGCGCGTCCTGGATCGCGCGCAGGTACGGCGCCTGCAACCGGGTCGACAGGATCTCGCGCAGGCCGGCGTCGCTGACCGCGTCCACGAAGACGCCCGCGAACGCCGCGCCCACCCCCGGCTCGGCGATCCTCGTCGCGGCCAGCCGGATGGCGGCGGCCAGGTACTCGGCCGGGTCGCCCTCCATCGGCGGCAGCGGGCCGAACGCGTCGACCAGGCAGTCGGTGATCAACGCGCCCTTCGACGGCCAGCGCCGGTAGATCGTCGTCTTCGCGACGCCCGCCGCCGCCGCGATGCGATCCATCGTCGCGCCCGCGTAGCCCAGCTCGTGGACGGTGTTCAGCGTGGCGGCGAAGACCACGGCGTCGATGCCGGCGCGCGGGCGGCCGGGTGGTCTGGCGGAGGTGGTCATGGCCCCACGATATCGAGTTGCGCTACGATCGGTATCGATACCAACGGTAGCGAAACTCTGGAGGGGGATGTGGACAACGAGGTGGAGCGCGCGCCGCTGGGGGTCCGGCTGCTCAGCGCCCTGGCGAAGGAACGGGACTGGTCGGCGCTGACGGCACGGGAGTTGACCGCCTTCCGCGACGCGGAGAACCGCAAGCGGTCGTCGCGGCTGATCCGGGTCGTCACCGGCTTCCCGGACGGCGACGCCGAGATCGGGTGGCGCGACGTCACCCTGCCCGACCGCGTGCTCCCGGTCCGGGTGTCCCGGCCGGCGCACCGCAGCGGCGACCTGCCGCTGGTCCTGCACGTGCACGGCGGCGGCTTCGTGGGCACGGCGACGCAGTCGGACTGGGTCAACAGCCACCTCGCCGCCCGGCTGCCCGCGCTCGTCGTCTCGGTCGAGCACCGCCTGCTCGCCCCGGACACCCCGCTGACGGCCGGTGTCGACGACGGCTGGGACGTGCTGCGCCACGTCGTGCGGCACGCGCCGGGCTGGCGGGTCGACCCGACGCGGGTGGCGGTGTTCGGCGAGAGCACCGGCGGCCTGATCACCGCGGTGACCGCGATCCGGGCCAGGGACGCCGGCCTGCCCGTGCGGGCGCAGGTGCTGGTCAACCCGGTCACCGACGTGACCGACGCCGGGTTCGCGTGCGCCTCGATGGCGCGGCACGCCCACAGCCCGACCCTGACCGCCGCGCAGATGCGCCTGTTCCACCGGCTCGCCGTCCCGCCGGGAACGGACCCCCATGCCCTCTCCCCGCTGCACGCCGACGACCTGGGCGACCTGGCCCCGGCGCTCGTGGTGGTCCCCACCCTCGACCCGGTCGCCGACCACGGTCGCCGCTACGTCGAGCGGCTGCGCGAGTCCGGAACGCCCGTGCGGCTCGCCGAGCACCGTGGCGCGCCGCACGGCTTCCTCAGCATGCCGGGCCTGGTGCGACAGGCGAAGGTCGCGCGTGGGCAGATCACCGGGTTCCTGCGCGACCACTTCGCTCCGGCAGCGGTGGTGCGGGCAGGGGAGCGCGATGACCGTCGTTGAGTTCGTGGCGGAGCCGACCCCACCCGAGCGGCGCGTGCCGCCGTCCGGTGACTCCGGCGCGGTGCGGCCGTTCGTGGGTGCGTTCGTGGTTGTCGCGGTGCTTCAGGTGGTCGGGGCGGTCGCGGGGTTGGGGCCGTTGTTGGCGGTGGTCGAGTTGGGGCGTGCGGTGCTGTCACCCGGGCCGGTCGACCACGGGCACGTTCGCCTGGTCGTGGTGGTTGGCGCGGTGGGGTTGTTCGCCCGGCTGTTGTTCACCGGTGCGGCGGCCGGTGTCGGGCACGTCTTGGACGGTCGGGTGCAACTGGCGTTGCGCCGGGCGCTGGCCGCGCGGCTGGGCCGGGTGCCGATCGGCTGGTTCTCCCGGCGGCGGACCGGTGAGTTGGCGAAAGTGGTGGGCGAGGACGTGAGCGCGGTGCACCCGTTCATCGCGCACACGCCCGGCGAGCTCGTCACCGCGTTCGTGGTGCCGTTGGTGTCGCTGGTCTACCTGGCCGCGATCGACTGGCGGCTCACGCTGATCACCCTGGTCCCGGTGGTGTCGGCGGTGGCGCTGGTCCCGCTGATGACGACCCCGGCCCGGTTGCGCGAGCAGCGGGAGTTCGACGCGGCCATGGCGCGGATCTCCAGCTCGGCCGTCGAATTCGTGCAGGGCATCGCCGTGGTGAAGGCGTTCGGCGGCACGCGGCGCGCACACGGTCGGTTCCGCACGGCCTTGGACGACTTCGTCGGCGCGTTCCACCGCTGGGTGCGCGGGATGTCCGTGATCGCCGCCGGCATGCAGCTGGTGCTGTCGCCGCCGTTCGTGCTGCTGGTCGTGCTGGTCGGTGGCGCGGTGCTGATCACGTCCGGCGGCCTGGCCCCGGCCGACCTGCTGCCGTTCGTGCTGCTCGGCCTCGGGCTGACCGCTCCCGTGGCGGCGCTGGGCCACGGCTTCGACGACGTGCGGGCCGCCCGGCGCGCGGTCGGCCGGATCCGGGACGTGCTCGCCGTGCCGTCACTGCCCGAGCCCGCACGGCCGGTCGCGCCGCGGGGGCACCGGGTGGAGCTGCGCGGCGTCCGGTTCGGCTACGAACCCGGTCACGAGGTGCTGCGCGGCATCGACCTCGTGCTCGAACCGGGCACGGTCACCGCGCTCGTCGGCCCCTCCGGCAGCGGGAAGTCCACGCTGGTCCGACTGCTGCCGCGGTTCTTCGACCCCACCGACGGGTCGGTCCTGCTCGGCGGGGTCGACCTGCGTGAGATCGACAGCCGCGAGCTGTACCGGGCGGTGTCCTTCGTCTTCCAGGGCACCTCCCTGCTGCGCGCCTCGGTCGCCGACAACATCGCGCTGGCCGTGCCGCACGCCGACCGCGCCGACGTGGTCCGCGCCGCCGAGTTGGCCAACATCCACGACCGGATCCTCCAGTTGCCGCGCGGCTACGACTCGGTGATCGGCGAGGACGCCGGCCTGTCCGGCGGCGAGGCGCAGCGGATCGCGATCGCCCGCGCGCTGCTGGCCGACACACCCGTGCTCGTGCTGGACGAGGCGACCGCGTTCGCCGACCCGCGGACCGAGCAGGCGGTGCGCCGCGCCCTGCCGACCGAGGGCCGCACGGTCCTGGTCATCGCCCACCGCCTGGAGACGATCGCCGCCGCCGACACGGTCGTGGTGCTGGAGGACGGGTCGATCGCCGAGCACGGCACACCCACCGAACTGCTGGCCCGCAACGGGAAGTTCGCCGCGCTCTGGCACTCCCACCGGTCGGCCGCGACCGCCGACCGCACACGGCTTGGAGACCGACCGCGATGATCCGACTGCTGCTCCGCGTGCTGGGGCACGACCACGCCCGGCCGGTGCGCCGCACCGTCGCCCTGATGACGACGACCGCGGTGGCCGAAGGGCTGTCCTACGCGCTGCTCGTGCCCGTGCTCGGGGCGTTGCTCGGCAACACACCTCGGGACGCGTGGCCGTGGCTGGGCGCGTTCGGCGCGGCCGTCGCGGTCTACGCGGTGCTGCGTTACGTCAGCGACCTGTCCGGGTTCCGCGCCGGCACCACGTTGTTGCGCGGCACGTACCACCGGCTCGGCGACCACCTGGCCCGGCTGCCCGTCGGCTGGTTCGGCGCCGGCCGGGTCGGTGAGGTGGCGGTCCTGGCGGGCCACGGTGTGTTGCGGGCGATGAGCGTGATCGCGCACCTGCTGGGGCCGTTCACCTCGGCGTGCGTGGCACCGCTGACGATCGTCGCCGTGATGCTCGCGTTCGACTGGCGGCTCGGCCTGGCCGCGCTGGTCGCCGCGCCGCTCGTGGCGGTGGTCCAGGCGTGGACGGCACGGTCCACGGCCGCCGCCGACGCCGAACGGGCCGAACGCGACCACGAGGCCGCCGACCGGGTCATCGAGTACCTCCAGGCACAGCCCGTGCTGCGCGCGGGCGGCCGGACCGCCGAGCGCTTCGGGTTGCTGGACGACTCGCTGCGCGACGTCGAACGCGCGTCACGCCGCACCGTGCGGTCGGCGCTGCCCGGTGTGGTGGGCCTGGCGTTCGCGGTGCAGGCGGCGTTCACCGCGGTGCTGGCGCTGGGGTCCCACCTCGCACTCGGCGGTGACGTCGGCGCGGCCGAGCTCCTCGCGATCCTGGTGCTGGCGGCCCGTTGCGCCGACCCGCTGCTGTCGTTGTCCGACCTCGGCGGCAAGCTGCGCGCCGCGCGGTTCGAGCTGGCCAGGCTGGACGCGGTGCTGCGGGCCGAGCCGCTGCCCGAGCCCCGCGACCCGGTCCGGCCGGCGCACCACGGGCTGGAGCTGCACGCCGTCACCTTCCGGCACGGCGACCGCACGGTGCTCGACGGCGTGACGCTGTCCGTGCCGCCGGGGCAGCGGCTGGCGGTCGTCGGACCGTCGGGCGCGGGCAAGAGCACGCTGTTGCACCTGCTCGCCCGGTTCTACGACGTGGACGCGGGCGCGGTGCGGGTGGGCGGCGTGGACGTGCGCGACATCGACCCCGAGGTGCTGATGTCGCGGATCGCCTTCGTGTTCCAGCACGTCTACCTCTTCGACGGCACGATCGAGGAGAACGTGCGGCTGGGCCGTGCCGACGCGAGCGACGCCGAGGTGCGTGCGGCCGCCGTCGCGGCACGGCTGGACGAGGTGGTCGAGCGGCTGCCCGCCGGATGGGCCACCCACGTCGGCGAGGGCGGCGCGCTGCTCTCGGGCGGTGAGCGCCAACGGGTCTCCATCGCGCGGGCGTTGCTGAAGGACGCGCCGATCGTGCTGCTGGACGAGGTGACCTCGGCGCTGGACCCGGTGAACGAGGCCGCCGTCCACGACGGCGTGGCCCGCCTGATGGCGGGCCGGACGGTGGTGATGGTGGCGCACCGCATGAGGACCGTCCGACGCACGGATCGGGTCGTATTCCTCGACGCCGGCCGCGTCGTGGAGGAGGGCGCGCCGGACGACCTGCTGCGCCGCGGCGGCCGTTACGCCGAGTTCGAGGCCATCTCGGTGGCGGAGGGGAGCGATCGCGCCTGAAACTACGTATGTACGTGTATGGTCGTACAATCATGACCGAGTGCGACCCTGAGGAGACGACGATGCCTTCCCACGCGGGCGATCGGCGGAACAGAGACATGCGGCGCGTCCGGTGCGCGGGCGGCCGGTCGTGACCCACTACGACGTGGCCGTCGCGGGCGGCGGACCGGTGGGCATGCTGCTCGCGGTGGAACTGGCGATGCACGGCGTGCGGACCGTCGTGCTGGAGCGGTTGCCCGAGCCGACCGGCGAGTCCAAGGCCGGCACGCTGCACGCCCGCACCGCGGAGACCCTGCACCGGCGCGGGCTGCTCGACGCCGTGCAACCCGGACCGCACAAGGCGGTGCGCCACCGCGACCGGTCGGTGACGTTCCACTTCGCCGGCCTGTTCAACCTGGACATCGGCCGCGTCGTGGACGAGGGGCCGGTGATCGTGGGCAGCCCGCAGGCCTACGCCGAGCAGGTGTTCGCCCGTCGGGCCGAGGCGCTGAGCGCGGTGATCGAGCGCGACAGCGAGGTCGTGGGGCTGGCCGACCTGGGCGACCGGGTCGTGCTCGACGTCCGCTCGACCGGCGGCGCGACCCGGCAGGTCACCGCCGACTGGGTGGTCGGCTGCGACGGCGCGCGCAGCGCGGTGCGCAAGCTGGCCGGCATCGAGTTCGTCGGCACCCCCGGCACCGTCGCCGCGCTCATGGGCGACGTCCGCCTGCTCGACCCGGGCAGCGCGCCGGTCGGCTGGCAGCGCACCGAACGGGGCTGGACCTTGTTCTGGACCAACCCGTTCGGCCACAGCCGGGTGTGCACCTACGACTTCCGCGACGCGGCCCTGTCCCGCCCGGACCGGACGGCGCCCGTGACGCTGGAGGAACTGCGCGGCGAGGTGGAGCGCATCGCGGGCCGTCCCGTGCCGATGGACCAGCCGCGCTGGCTCACCCGCTTCACCGACGCCGCGTTGCAGGCCGAGACCTACCGGCGCGGCCGGGTGCTGGTCGCGGGCGACGCCGCGCACGTGCACTTCCCGGCCGGCGGCCAGGGCGTCAACCTGGGCCTGCAGGACGCGGTCAACCTCGGCTGGAAGCTCGCCGCGCAGGTGCGGGGCTGGGCACCGGACGGGCTGCTGGACACCTACCACGCCGAACGGCACCCGGTGGCCGCGCGCGTGCTCTACAACGTGCGCGCCCAGGTCGGCCTGATGCTGCCCGACAAGCGGGTCGACGCGCTGCGCGAGCTGTTCGTGGAGCTCATGCAACTGCCACAGGTCAACGACTTCCTGGCGGGCATGATCACCGGCGTGGACGTGCGCTACGACACCGGCCTGCCCGGTGACCAGCTCGCCGGGCTGTTCGTGCCCGACCTCCAGCTCAAGGTGGGCGCGGAGGCGGCGACCCTGGCCGAGCTGCTGCGCTCCGGCCGCCCGGTGCTGCTGGACCTGGCCGACCGCGAACCGCTGCGCCGGATCGCCGCGCCGTGGCGGGACCGGGTGGACGTGGTCGTGGCCGACTGCGACGACGTGCCGTCCGCGCCGACGCTGCTGGTCCGCCCCGACGGCTACATCGCGTGGAGCGGCTCGGGGTTGGCGAGCGACCAGGACACCCTCGACGAGGCGTTGCGCACCTGGTTCGGCGCACCGGCGTGACGCGTGGCGGGCACCCGCGCCGGGTGCCCGCCACGCGCCGGTCAGGGCAGGCGGACCGATTGCCGGTGGCGGAAGAAGTCCGCGGGGTCGTACGCCGCCTTCACCCGTTGCAGCCGGGGGTAGTTCTCGCCCCAGTACAACGCGTGCCACGGCACACCGGACGCGTTGTGCGCGTCGTCGCCGAGATCGGTGTCGGGGTAGTTCAGCACGCAGCCGTCGGTCCGCTCGTCCGGCACCGGCACCTTGCCGGTCCGGGCGTACAGCTCGGCGAAGAAGCGCCGTGCCCACGACACGTTCGCGTCGTCGTCGGACGGCTCGCTCCAGCTCGTCTGGATGTGCAGCTTGAACGCGCTGTCGCGGTGCACGTTCGCGGTGTCGGTGCGGCCGACCGCGTTGACCTGCCCGCCCGAGGACGTCAGCATCGCCTGGGCGAACGGGTTGGCGAACCCGTCGCGGCCGTCGAGGTTGCGGTACAGCGTCGCCACCTGCGCGTCGGTGAACCCGGTGCGGTGGTAGGCCGACTTGTGGTCGCCGCGCAGGGTCGGGTCCAGCATCCGCGGGTGCATCGTGCCCAGGTGGCGGGTCGCGGTCAGCCAGCTCCACCGCTTCGGCTCGGCGTAGCGCTCCAGCGGGCCGTGCTCGCCGGACGGCCGGGTGAGGGCGCTGTGCGGCACGTCCACGCCCTGCGTGACGTCGGCGACGAAGCGGGACAGCAGCTCCTCGGCGTCCGCTCCGCTGCCGTCGAACACGGTGAACAGGCCGATCTCGCCGGTGGCGCGCTGGTTGAGCAGCAGGAAGCTGCACAGCCCCGCGTACCGGCCGCCGGGTGCGGCGTTGGCGGCGTGCCACCCGGTCCAGTTGCGGACCAGCCTGCCGAACACCGCCTCGGTCATCCCCTCCCACGGCCACGCGACCGCGCTGAGCAGCAGCTCGGCCGGTGGCCTCGGCAGGATGCGCGCCGGGTCGGCCGACCGCGCGCCGGGCGAGCGGAACAGGTACCGGGTGACCACCCCGAACGTCCCGCCGCCACCGCCGGTGTGCGCCCACCACAGGTCGTGGTGGGGGTCGTCCGGTTCCCGGGTGGCCATCACGAGCAGGGCCCGGCCGGCCGCGTCCACGACGACGACCTCCACCGCGTACAGGTGGTCGACCACCAGGCCGTCGCGGCGGCACAGCAGCCCCCACCCGCCGCCGGCGACGTGCCCGCCGACGCCGACCGAGTAGCACTGACCGGCGGGGATCGTGACGCCCCAGGTCTTGTACAGCAGCTCGTACACGTCCAGCAGCGTGGCGCCGGCCTCCACCGCGAACGCCCGGTGCACGGGGTCGAAGGCCACCGACGTCATCTCCGACAGGTCGAGCACCACCTCCACCTCGTCGTTGAACACGAAGTCCTCGTAGCAGTGCCCGCCACCGCGCACCGTGAGCCGCTTGCGCCCGCTCACCGCCTCCTGCACCACGTCGAGCGCCTGCCGCGGCGAGGACACCACCCGAACCGACTCGGGCCGCCCCACCCACCGCCGGTCCAACCCGACCACGAGGTCGGCGTACCGCGGGTCGCCGGGCCCGACCGTCACGGCCCCGAACCGCCCGACCGGATCCGCCTGCGCCACCGCCACCCCGGGCACCGCCGCCGCGGCCACCCCGATCGCCCCCGTCGCCGCCAACAACCGCCGCCGGCTGATCCCACCGCCGTCCTGGCTCATCACGCCTCCCTCACCATCCGCCGAAACGCGCACCGCCCGCGATCCGTCGCCTCCGCACGGTCGTCGAGGGCTCGCTGATTGCGCTCGTTGAGGCCGGGGATGGCTGTCGGCTGGATGGCGGTTCCTCCCTGGCGCTTCGCCTCGGCACGGCCGTTGGGGGCTCGCCGACCGCCCTCAATGCGGCCACGGGTCGTCGGCGCGGATCGCGGTCGTTCCCGGGTGGTCGACCCGACACCGCTGCGGCTCGGTCGATTCCGCGCGTTGCCCTCGACAGCCTTCGCCGGCCGAGGCCACCGGCTCATCCCGATCCCGTCACCGTCCACCGGAACGCGCGTCACCTCGGCACCGCCGCCGTCACCAGCGGCGCGACCAGGTCGGCCAGGATGTCCGGGCCGTCGCGGGTCAGGATCGACTCCGGGTGGAACTGGGTGGAGGCGAACCGCGGGCCCCGCAGCGCGTGCACCTGACCCGTCACCGGGTCGCGGCTGACCTCGACGGTGTCGCCGGCCCACGACAGCGGGCGGTCGTCGTGGTGGGAGGCGAAGGTGTTGTAGAACCCCACGTGCCTGCCGCGGCCGAACAGGTCGATCTCCAGCTGCACGCCCTGGTGCGGCACGTCCCGGCGGACCAGGGGCAGGCCGAGGTGGTCGCTGAGCACCTGGTGGCTCAGGCACACCGCCAGGAACGGCTGCCGGTCGCGCAGCAGCCGCCGCACCGCGTCACCCAGGTGCGCGATCTTCGGGTGCGCCCGGTCGCGCGGGTCACCGGGACCGGGCCCCAGCACCACCAGGTCCGCGCCGTCGAACGTGTGCTCGACGTCGAACCGCCGCACCGCCACGTCCAGCCCGAGCGACCGCAGTTGCAGGTCGATCATCGCCGTGAACGTGTCCTCGGCGTCGACCACCAGCACCCGCCTGCCCGCGAACCCCGGCCGCGGCCGGGCGCGTCGCCCCACCGGCTCCGACCAGAACCGGGCCAGCGGCTCGTTGCGCCGCGCCAGCGCGTCCACCACCCGCCGGTCCGTGCCCAGCGCGCCACCGTCCGACGCGACCACCGACGGCGACGGCGACCCGGTCAGCGCGGCCAGCAGGCCCGCCGCCTTCACCCGCGTCTCGGCCACCTCGGACGCCGGGTCGGAGTGCCGCACCAACGTGGCGCCGACGCCGATCGCCACCCGGCCCGAGGCGTCGATGTCGGCGGTGCGGATCAGGATCGCCGAGTCGATCGTCCGACCGCCGGACGGGTCGTGCCCGAGCAGCGCCACCACACCGCTGTAGTAGCCGCGCCCGGCGGGCTCGTAGCGGCTGATCACCTCGCAGGCGCTCTCCAACGGGCTGCCGGTCACGGTCGGCGCGAGCAGCGTCTCCCGCAGCACGTCACCCGCGTCCATCGCGGTGGAGCCCTCGATCAGGTACTCGGTGTGCGCGAGGCTGCCCATCTCCTTGAGGAACGGGCCGATGACGCGACCGCCCGTGTCGCAGACCCGGGCCATCATCTTCAGCTCCTCGTCCAGCACCATGTGCAGCTCGTCGACCTCCTTGGGGTCGGCCAGGAACCGCAGCACGCCGTCCAGCTCCGGGCCGGTCGACGGGTACCGGTAGGTGCCGCTGATCGGGTTCATCACGGCCCGGCCCCGGTCGAGGGTGACGTGCCGCTCGGGGCTCGCGCCGACGAACGTGCGCGTGCCCGTGTGCACCAGGAACGTCCAGTACGCGCCCAGCTCGCGGGCCACCAGCCGGCGGAACAGGGTCAGCGCGGTCGCGGGGGAGTAGTCGGCGATGTCGACCAGGAACGACCGCTTGACCACGAAGTTCGCCCCGACACCGTGCCCGATCTCGTTCGCCAGCACGGCGCGGACGAGATCGGCGTACCCGTCGTCGTCGAGGTCGAAGTGCCCGCCGGTCAGCTCGATGGGCGCGTCCGGCAACCGGTCCAGCATGGCGTCCAACGGCACCGCGGCCCGTTCGGACACCGCCATCGCGAGCAGCGGCGAACCGTCGTCCACGCACGCGAAGCCGCGCTCGGTGATCTGCCGGTACGGCAGGAGCGCCAGCACCTGCCCGTGGTGGGCGGACAGCTCGGCGAGCCGCTCGTGCTCGGCGAACTCGCCCGCGAACACCTCGACCTGCGCCGACCCGGTCGACTTCGGCCGGTGCAGCAGGGCGTACGCGCCCTCGTCGCCCGCCAGGACCCGGTCCAGCAACCCGGTGTCGATCACGAGTCGGCTCCCGTCGACAGCATCCGCAGGACCTCCTTGGTGGGCGCGGTCAGCGCGCACCGCTCGGCGGCGTAGGTGACGGCCATCCGGTGGTAGGCCTCGGAGAAGTCCGCGACCGCGTCGGTCACCAGGAACGGCTGGATGTCGAAGGTGAACGCGTCCAGGCACGTCATGAGCACGCCGACGTGCGCGTAGACACCGCACACGACGATCTGGTCGCGCCCCCGTTCCCGCATGAAGTCCCGCAGCCCGGAGTTGAAGAACGCGCTGTAGCGCCACTTGGTGAACACCGCGTCGCCCTCGGCCGGCGCGAGCTCGTCCACCACCGCGCGGTCCTCCTCGGCCACCGTCATGCCGGGGCCCCAGACGTCGTTGAGCAGGCCGCGCTGCTCCGGGGTCATGCTGCCCGGCTGCGCGGTGTAGGCGACCGGCACGTCGAGCGCGGCGCACCGCTCGCGCAGCGCGGCGATGTTGGCCACGAGGGTGACCAGCGGCTCGCCGCCCGCCTCGAAGGGCGCGACGAAGTAGCGCTGCATGTCGTGGATCAGCAGGATGGCCCGTGCCGGGTCGGCCACCCACCGCAGCGGGCTGTCGGGCGACCCGGCCCCGGTGGGCATGGGGTAGGGCTCGATCGTGGGGATGGGCATCGCGTGGGTTACCTTCCTCGCCGGGCAACGGATGACGGCGGCACGGTCACGCGCCGAGCGCGGCGCCACCGTCGACGGTGAGCGTCTGCATGGTGATGTGGGACGCCCGGTCGGACAGCACGTACAGCACCGCGTCGGCCACGTCGGACGGCTGCGCCACCCGGCCGAGCGGGATGCCCGTGCGGAACGCCGAGGGCACGCCCTCGACCGACGCGCGGACCGCGTCGCCCTCGTCCCACAGGCCGGTCAGCATGGGGGTGTGGGTCGAGCCGGGCGCGACGACGTTGCACCGGATGCCGTGCTCGGCCAGCTCCAGGCCGAGGCACCGGGTGAAGCTGGTCGCGGCCGCCTTGGACGCCGCGTAGGCCGCCATGTCCATCCGCGCGATGCCCGCCGCGTTGGACGCCACGGTCACGATCGACCCGCCGCGCCGGGCGATCATGCGCGCCGCCACCGCGCGGCACGTGTGGAACACGCCGGTGGTGTTGACCGCGAACGTGGTCGCCCAGTCCTCGTCGGTCAGCAGGTGCGCCCGGCCCGTCCGCAGCACGCCCGCCGCGTTGACCAGCGCGCCGATCGGGCCCAACCGGTCCTCGACCTCCGCGACCAGCGCGGTGACCGCCGCGCCGTCGGTCACGTCGGCGACGAACGGGGTGACCAGCTCGTGCCCCAGCTTCGCCAGGCCGTCCGGCGTCACGTCGACCGCGGCGACCGACACGCCCTGCTCGACCAGCGCGCGCACGACCGCCGCGCCTATGCCGCCCGCCGCGCCCGTGACCAGGGCCGTGTTGTCGTGGAACACGTCACTTCCCCCAGACCGCGGCGACCGCGACGGCTTGCTCCGGGTTGAGCCGCGGGTCGCACAGCGTCGTGTACTTGGCCCCGACCCCGGCCAGCCGGGTCTCGTCGGCCGCGCACTCCGTGACGCCGTCCGGCGTGGTCTCCAGGTGCAGGCCGCCCGCGACGCCGTGCGCGCCGACGACCGCGTCCCGGAACGACCGCACCTCGCGGGTGACCGCGGTCAGCAGGCGGGTCTTGAGCCCCTCGCCGTTGGTCACGGTGTTGGCGTGCATCGGGTCGCACAGCCAGATCGCCGGGTGCCCCTGCGCCCGCACGGCGGCGACCAGGGCGGGCAACCGGTCGGCCACCGCGTCGGCGCCCATCCGGGAGATCAGCGTCAGCCTGCCGGGCGCGCGGTGGGGGTCGAGCTTGGCGCACACCGCCAGCAGGTCCTCCACCGACGCCTTCGGGCCGACCTTGCACGCCACCGGGTTCACCACCGACGCCAGCAGGTCCACGTGCGCGCCGTCGGGTCGGCGGGTGCGCTCCCCGATCCACGGCCAGTGGGTGGAGCTGAGCACGGTGCGGCCGTCGGCGTCGCGGCGCAGCATCGCCAGCTCGTAGTCCAGCACCAGCGCCTCGTGGCTCGACCACACGGGGTCGCTCGTGCGGTCGCGCAGGAACGCCAGCGCCGACCGGGAAGCGGCGTAGCAGGTGAGCATCCGGTCCGGGTCCGGCCGCCGCAGCGCGGGGTCCGGCTCCGGGCTGTTGACCATGTGCCCGGCGTACACGGGCATCTCGACGCCGTTGACCCGCTCGACCGGGTTCGACCTCGGCTTGGCGAACTGGCCCGCGAACCGGCCGACGCGGATCACCGGCAGGCCCGCGTTGACCGTCATCATGCCCGCGACCGCGTCCAACAGGCCGACCTTGCGGGCCAGGTCGCCCGGATTGCACTCGGTCGGGTCCTCGGCGCAGTCACCCGCCTGCAGGACCTGGGCGCGGCCCTGCGCCACCTCGGCCAGCAGCGCGCCCAGCCGCAGCACTTCCTCCACGTCGACCAGACCGGGCCGCCCGGCCAGTTGCTCGGCCACCTCGGCGGCCGCCTCCGCGTCCCAGGCCGGTTGGTGCGCGGCCGGCAGCGATCTCCGACGCCGGACCTCGTCGCCCGGCAGTGCTCCCACACGATCCATCAAGTCCATGCCCCGAGCCTGGTGGAGCGCGAGTGGTGGGCGAGGGGAACGGGGCGGAACGGCGGTCCAGTTCGTCACGGATGCCGCGATTGTGTCAAACTGTTGCGGTACTTGGGAATTCGCTACCCGTGCCGCGCATCGCGCCACCCCGCGCAGCAGCGAGGAGCGAGCCCCGTGGGGGCCCGCTCCTCGGCAGGACGCGCGTGTGGTGCGCGGTGTCAGTCGGTGACGGTCACCGCCTCCGCGGGCACGACGGTCGTCTCCGCCCGCTGCTTGCGCAGCGCGAAGCTCACCAGGATGCCGAGCACGATGCCGATCGCGGCGACGTACACCGCGGACTGGAGCGTGTCGGTGGTGAAGCCGATCGCGCCGGGGTTGGCGATGGCCACCAGCACGGCGAGGCCGACGGCGGTGCCGACCTGCATCGCGGTGGACGTCATGGCCGACGCCACGCCCTGCTCGCCGCCCGCGACACCGGAGGCGGCCGCGATCCACATGCCGGTCCACGTGATGCCCTGGCCGATGCCGTAGAGCGCGAAGCCGGGCAGCACGGCGAGGTAGGAGCCGCCCGCGTTGCTCATGCCGTACGCGATGGCGGCGGTGCCGACGATGCCGATCGACATGCCCAGGATCAGGATGACCCGCATGTCGACCTTGCCCGCCATCCGGCCGCTGATCTGCGTGCCGACCGCGATCAGCACCGCGGGCACCAGGAACGCCAGGCCCGTCTGCAACGCGTTGTAGCCGTGCACGGTCTGGAAGAAGACGGTCAGGAAGTACGGCACGGTGCTGTAGGTCGCGCCGAAGACGAACGCGATCGACATGGCCGTGCTCAGGCTGCGGTTGGTGAACAGGCGCAGCGGCATCAGCGGGTCGCGGCTGCGGCCCTCGATGATCGCGAACGCCACCAGCAGCACGATCGAGAGCACCAGGCTGATCAGGATCTCCGGCGACGCCCAGCCGGACTCCGGGCCCTGCACGAGGACGAACACCAGCAGCGTCACGCCCAGCGTCGCGGTGATCGCGCCGGGCAGGTCGAAGGTGCGGTTCCGCTCGCGGGCCGGGTCGCGGGGGATGAGCGCGAACGCGACCAGCGCGGCGACGCCGGCCAGCGGCACGTTGACGTAGAACACCGACGTCCAGCCGAACGCGTCGGTGAGCAGGCCGCCGAGCAACGAGCCCAGACACAGGCCGCTGGCGCCGCAGGCGCTCCACACCGCGAGGGCCCGGTTGCGCTCCTTGCCCTCCGCGAACATGGTGTTGACCAGCGACAGGGTGGCCGGGAACAGCAACGCGCCGCCCAGGCCCTGGAGGGCGCGCGCCGCGATCATCACGCCGGTGTTGGGTGCGAGGCCGCCGATGAGGGAGGCGACCGCGTAGACGGTCAACGCCAGCACGAACATCCGGCGCCTGCCCAGCAGGTCGGCTGCCCGACCGCCGAGCACGAGCAGGCCGCCGAACGCGACGGCGTACGCGCTGATCACCCATTGCAAGGTCTGGGCGCTGAACCCGAGGGCGTCACCGATCTCCGGCAGCGCGACGTAGACGATGTTGAAGTCCACGGTGATGATGAGCTGCGCGAACCCGAGCAGCAGCAGGGCGGGGCCGAGCCGTCGAGCCTGGGGCGGGGCGGGGGGCATGGCGCTCCTTGGTCGTGGCACCGTACGTCAGTTCACGTACAGTGGGAATGTACGTGGATCGTCGTACAGTTACGCCCCGCTGTCAAACCGCTCGCCAGGGTTTGTCATTTCGTATGTACGCGTACACTCGGGAACGTGTCCGAACCCCACCACCCGACCCGGGACCAGATCCGGCTGGAGGCCGTGCTCACCGCGCTGGGCCACCCGCTGCGGATGAACGTGCTCCAAGTGCTCGCGGAGGGCGGGGAGTACCCCTGCGGGGCCATCGTGGACGGCGTGTCGAAGTCGACGCTGACCCACCACTGGCGCGTGCTGCGGGAGAGCGGCGTGATCAACCAGCGGGCCTCGGGCCGGACGCTGCTGCTGTCGTTGCGGCGCGAGGACCTCGACGCCCGGTTCCCCGGCCTGATCGACGTGATCCTGGCGTCGTACACGCCCGCCGACGCCGCCGAGCCGGCCGAGACCCGCTGACGCGCCGGGCGGCCGCACCCGCAGGTGACACCGCTCAGGGCGCGGCCAGGACAACCGGCCGGCGAGCAGGGTGTCCGGTGGGTTGTGGCGGGTCGACCGCCGGGACCGGGTCACCCGCCGCGAAGACCTGGGCTCGCGCGGCGGGCGACCACCGGTTCCTCCAACCGGCTCAAGCGGTTCCGCGGGCCGAACTCACCATCCCCGGCTCCGATGGCGGTTCACCGGGCACCGCCTAGGACGATCGGCCGGCGAGCAGCAGCTCGGGCAGGCGGAAGTCCGCGTTGGCCGGCATCAGGATCGCGTGCGCCACCGACACCAGCGTGATGTGCCGGTGCCAGCCCGCGAACGACCGGCCGGTGAAGTCCTCTATCCCGACCTGGGAGCTGACCTCCGCCACGTCCTGGCGGACCCGGTCGAGCTGGCGGGTCAGCCGCAGCAGCGCCGGGCTCGACGTGTCGGTCAGGTCCGTCAGCCACAGCTGCGGCAACTGGTTGCCGTCCTGCTGCCACACCGCCAGCAGCACCAGGCGGTCCGACCGCGTGGTGTCACCCGGCATCGTGACGTCCATGGTCGCGCACAGCCGGAACCGCTGCGACGGGTCGAGCACCACGGGACGCCGCAACGGGTGCAGCGCGGGTCGCAACGACCGCAGCGCCGTGCGGACCCGCCGGTTGTCGGCCAGGTCGGCCACCACGTTCAGCGACGCGTCCACGCGCATCACGAACGACACGCCGCGCACCCGCAGCTCGGCGATCATCGTCTCCGCGTCGGCCTCCCGCGCGTCCAGCACCAGCGGGCGCGGCTGGACGTCCCAGCCGTCGGCCACCTCCAGCGCCGCGTTGAGCTTGCACGAGCCGGGCGTGGTCGAGGACAGGTGCTCGGGGATCGCGGCCTGCCGCCTGCGGACCGGGTCGTTGAGCCAGCTGTCGGGCAGCGCCAGCCGCCAGTTGACGGGGTAGCTCATGTGCTCGGAGGCCAACCAGACGCCGTAGGCGTGCTGGCTGTTGGCCACCCGGCCCAGCCGCTGCACGAAGGCGCTCTGCACCCCGACGGAGTGCCGGCCGGACTTGGTGATCGCCATCGAGTCCACCACCCAGGCGATCGGCTTCACCGTGCGGTCCAGGTGCTCGGCCAACGCCCGCCGCACCTGCTGCCAGTCCCACGGCGAGTTGCTGACGAAGTGGTGCAGCCGCTGCTCGGTCGCCGGCCTGCCGAACTGGGACGCGAGGTTGCGCATCGACTTGCGGCCCTCGGCGGCGAGCAGCCCCCGCACGTACAGCTCGCCGGCGCGGCGCTGGCTGCGCCTGGCCAACGACGCGAACACCCGCTGGCACAACTCCGCCGCGTCCTCGGCCAGCCACTCCCAGTCCAGCTCCGCTTGTCTCGTTAAGTGCGCATCGCTCATTTTCTCGGCTCCCCACAGCGGCGTTGACGACCTGTTAGAGGCGCGCCGTCCGGGCGCCAGTGGCCCCGGTCGACGCTTCCCCCGACGTGCGTGGTGGCGTTGCGCGCCAACAATGTGAGGCCGTCCCCCGACGGCCACGCGCCGCGCTCGATCCACAGACCGGTGCGGAACCGTGTTCAGGTAAGCGGTTCTCCCAGCGTTGACCTGCCCCCTGTGCCGGTCCACCGGTCGATGTGGCTCATGATGCCACGGCCGCGGGGAATTGGCCAATGTCCGCGACGTCACTGGAATTGTGCGGCGGTGGGGTGGAGTCAATCCCCGGCAAATAGAGCAAGGGTCCGGGAACGTGGCGTGGAATATTCCTTCGTAATGATGCGGTCGGCCGCGCGCGGGTACCATCGCGCGGCCGACCGGCCTTTTACCCGGCGGCCGCCCCGACGCGCCGCGACCGCGGCAGGATTGATTCGGGTATGCCTTCGGCAGAACCGAACCGGGTGGCGCCGTGCAGCCAGGCCACCTTCTCGTGCAGCTCTTCGGTCGACCACCCGCCGAGCATCGCGTTGCGCCGTTCGGCCTCCGCGCCCCGCGGGTGGTACAGCCGCGTGCCCATGGCCCTGGCCACGAGTTGCGCGGCGGCCGTGCGGTCGCGCCGGTCCTCGGCGAACGCGGCGAACGCGGCGGCCGGTTCGGCCCGCGCCACCAGCTCACCGAGGTGCACCGCGTCCTCCAACGCCATGCACGCTCCCTGCGCCGCGTACTGCAACATCGGGTGCGCCGCGTCGCCGAGCAGCACCACCCGGCCGTCGGACCACCGGTCGGTCGGGTCGCGGTCGCACAGCACCCAGCTGCGCCAGTCCCGCCCGAGCGCCAACAACGCCCGGATCACCGGGGCGGCGTCGGCGAACTCGGCGAGCACCCGCTCGTGCGGCACCGGCACGCCCACGACGGCTTCGGTCGCGCCGTTGTCGCGGGTGATGGCCACGTTGAGCGAACGTCCGCCGTCGATCGGGTAGTGCACGAAGTGCCAGCGCGGCCCGGCCCACAGCGTCACCGAGTCCGACCGCAGCTCGACCGGCACCGACTCCATCGGGATGACCGAGCGGTAGATCGTGTGCCCGGACACCCGCGGCTCGCCGTCGCCGACGAGTTGCGCCCGCACCGCCGAGCGCAGCCCGTCCGCGCCGACCAGGCCGACGCCGCGCACCCGCCCGCCGTCGGCCAGCACCGCCGTGACGCCGCCCTCGTCCTGCTCGTAGCCGACCACGGGGCTGTCGGTCCGCAGCTCCACGTCGGGGTGCGCGCGGCACCGCGCCAGCAGCGGGGCGTACAGGTCGTTGCGGTGCACGACCGCGTACGGGTTCCCGAAGCGGGCGCGGTACTCGCCGAGCACCGGCATCGCGGCGACCTGCTCGCCGGTCACCGCGTCCATGAAGCGCAGGGCGTCGACGTGCACGGCCCGGTCGAGCACCGCCGGGGCGACGCCCAACCGGTCCAGCGCGAGGAACGCGTTGGGCGCCAACTGGATGCCCGCGCCCAGCTCGGTGAACTCCGACCGGCGTTCCAGGACCACGACGGGTCGGCCCCGGTCGGCCACGGCGAGCGCGGCGGCCAGGCCGCCGATGCCGCCACCGGCGATGATCACGCGTGACATCGTTCCTCCGCGCCCGGCGTCAGGGCAGTTCGATCGACTGGGAGTGGCGGAACACGTTGCGCGGGTCCCACCTGGCCTTGACCCGCTGCAACCGCGGGTAGTTGCCCTTGTAGTACAACGTGGACCACGGCACGCCCGACGTGTTCTGCTGCGGGTCGCGCAGGTCGCCGTCCGGGTAGTTGACGTAGCAGCCGTCGGTGACCGCGTTGGACACCGGCACGCCACCGGTGTCGGCGTAGACCTCCCGGTAGAGGTCGCGCAACCACCCGATGTGCCGCGCGTCCTCCGCCTGCTCGGTCCAGAACACCTGGTACAGCAGCTTGAACGTGGAGTCCCGCTGGCCGTTCGCGGTCGCGTCCTCGCGCACCCGGTTGATGTTGCCGCCGAACGACAGCATCGTCACCATCGCGTTCGGGTTCGCGTAGTCGGCGCGCGTGAGGTGCTTGTACAGCGCGGCGATGTGCGCTGCGGGGAAGTTCTTGCGCATGTAGGTCGACTTGTGCGCGCCCCGCAACGTCGGGTTGGTCAACACCGGGTTGCCGGTGCCCAGCAGGCGCGTGGCGGCCAACCACGGCAGCCGGCGCGGCGGCGACGGCGGCGTCGGGACCACGGAGGTGCCCGCCGTGACGGCGTTCAGGTAGTCCCGCAGCGACGCGTCCGCGTTCGGCACCGAGGCGTCCTGCACGGTCAGCATCACCACGTTGCCGTTGGAGCGGTGGTAGAGGGAGAAGAAGCTGCTCAGGCCGATGTTGGGCCCACCGGGCGCGCCGTTGGCCTCGTGCCACGCGCCGTAGTTGTGCACGAGCCGGGTGAACGTCGGCTGGTCGATCGAGCTCCACGGGAACTGCACGACGCTGACCAGCACCTCCGCCGGCGGCTTGACCAGCAGCTCGGACGGGTTGGTGCTCGTCGCGCCCGGCGAGCGGAACCAGTAGCGGGTGATGACGCCGAAGTTGCCGCCGCCGCCACCGGTGTTGGCCCACCACAGGTCGTGGTTGGGGTCGCTCGGGTCGCGCGTCGCGACGACGGCCCGGGCCACGCCGTACCGGTCGACCGTGACGACCTCGATCGCGTGCAGGTGGTCCACGGTCAGGCCGTGCACCCGCGACAGCAGGCCGTACCCGCCGCCGCTGACGTGGCCGCCGATGCCCACCGAGTAGCACATGCCGCCGGGCAGCGTCACGCCCCACTCCTTGAACAGGCGGTCGTAGACGTCGAGCAGCAGCGCGCCGCCCTCGACCGCGAACGCGCCGACCGCGGGATCCCAGTACACGCGGTCCATGCGGGACATGTCGATGACCACCTGCACCTCGGGGTGGTACACGAAGTCCTCGAAGCAGTGCCCGCCGCCGCGGATGGAGATCCGCTTGCCCGCCCGCACCGCGCCCTGCACCGCGGCCACCACGTCACCCGTGCTGCCGACCAGTTGGACCGCCTCCGGCCGTGCCGTCCACCGGGAGTTGTTGCCGGTGATCAGCTGCCCGTACCGCGGGTCGTCCGGCGTCACGGTCGGTCTGGCGATGCGGCTGGAGATCTCGTCCGCCGTCGCGACGCCGCCGGTGGCGAGTGCTCCGGCCACCGTGCCGGACAACGCTCCGGCCAGTGCGGCGGTCGCCGAACCCGCCAGCACGCGCCTGCGGGATAAGTCACGCCCAGTTGCTTCAGACATGTTCTCTAGGGGCCTCTCGTCCTGGGAGGCGTCGAGTATCACCAGGTCCGCGGGCCGTGCGGCATCACGTGTTCTCGTGATTCGCGGTCGGTGCGGCAGCGGGCACTGTGGGGTCGTCGGTGACCCAACGCGATGGGAGCACGGTGAGTTTCACGTCGGATCAGCTCAAGGCCGCGGTGCACGTGCCACCCGGGGCAGGGCCGAGCAGGTGGGTGTTCGGCGATCGGTACACGCTGAAGTCGGGTCTGCACAACACGGGCCCGGCGTTCGGGTTGGTGGAGGCCGTCGTGCCCGCGGGCGGTGGGCCGCCCAAGCACATCCACTACCACGAGGACGAGTTGTTCTACGTGATCGACGGCCGCCTGGAGCTGTTCACCGGCGAGGAGACCGTGATCGCCGAGCCCGGCGCGTTCATCTACGTGCCGCGTGGCGTCACCCATTCGTTCACCAACGCGTTCGAGGCGGACTGCCGAATGCTGCTGATGTTCCTGCCCGCCGGCAAGGAGCGGTTCTTCCTGGAAATGGGCGTCTCGGCCGACGACGGCGCACCGCCGCCACCGCCGGAGCAGTACCTGGTCGACCGGGAGAACGCGATCAGGCTCGCGCCGAAGTACGGGGAGGAGTACATCTGATGCTCATCGACGTGCACCACCACGCCATCCCCCCGGTGTACCGGGACGCGTTGCGCGGCATCGACCCGATCCCCGGTGTCGACTACCCCGAGTGGGAACCGGGCGCGAGCCTGGAGGTGATGGACCGCAACGGCATCACCGCCGCGCTGCTGTCGATCACCGCGCCCGGCGTCACGTTCGCCGGCGCCGCCGCCGCGCCCGCGCTGGCCAGGCAGGTCAACGAGTACTTCGCCGAGCTGGTCGCGGCGCACCCGACCCGGTTCGGCGCGTTCGCCGTGCTGCCCCTGCCGGACGTCGCCGCCGCCAAGGACGAGCTGTCCTACGCGGTGGACCAGCTCGGCCTCGACGGGGTCAACATGCTCACCAGCTACGGCGGCGAGTACCTGGGCGCGCCGGAGTTCGAGCCGCTGTTCGCGGAGATCGCCGACCGCGGCATCGTGGTCCACGTGCACCCGGCCGCGCCGCCCGCGCGCGACCTGGCCACCTTCGGCCTGCCTCCGTCGCTGTACGAGTTCACCTTCGAGACCACCCGCACCGCGGTGAGCCTGCTGTTCAGCGGCCTGCTCGACCGGCTGCCCGACCTGCGGCTGATCCTGTCGCACGCGGGCGGCGCGCTGCCGTTCCTGGCCAAGCGGCTCACCTACGGCCCGACGATCGGCTCCTACCTGCGCGGCAAGCCGCCCGTGGACGTGCTCGCCTCGCTGCGCCGCCTGCACTACGACATCGCCATGTCGGCCACCCCGTACGCGCTGCCCGCGTTGACCGAGCTGGCCGGCGCGGACCACGTGCTGTTCGGCAGCGACTACCCGTTCATGCCGGACTGGCACACCGAGGAGAACGTGGGCGGCTTCACCGGTCACCCGGGGTGGACCAGCGCGCAGCGGTCGCGCATCGCGGGCGGCAACGCGTTGGACCTGTTCCCGGCCTTGCGGACGCGGATTGTGACTTAATCCCGGCGTCCTCACGAACTGGCGACCGGTTCGTTGACCCGTCGAGCCGCCCCGGCACACAGTGGCACCAGGCCGTTCAGCCACCAGGGGGGACTCGGATGTCGAACACGCTGGAACCGATCACGCTCGACCGGGCCGACGGGGGAGGCTGGACCAGCCTCACGCCCGCCGAGGCGCGGGTCGCGACGCTGGTCGTGCAGGGGCTGACCAACCGCGCGGTGGCCCGCCGGTTGGCCATCTCCCCGCACACCGTCGACACCCACCTGCGCCGGGTGTTCGGCAAGCTGCGCGTGCGCAGCCGCGTGGAGCTGACCAGGGCGGTCCTCTCCCGCGACCACGCCGCGCCGGCCCGCGTCGACGCCTGACCCGGTCGGCGTCAGCCCGCCTCGATCGTCTGCACGATGAGCTCGTTGCGGGCGTCCTGGCCCAGCGGTTCGGTGGTGTGGACGCCGTCGCGCAGGTAGGCCGTGAGCCGGGTCGGCTTCGCGGCCAGGAACTCGGCCCAGCGGATGATGCGCAGGTTCGGGTGCCTGCGCTGGGCGTCGGCGAGCTGGAGGTTGATCCACGCGCTGTTGCGCTGGTCGGCCAGCTGCACGGCGGCGGTCTGGCTGGTGCGGGCGACCTGCACGTTCACCCAGTACACCGTGCGGGTCGGGCCGACGATGCCCATCGTGCGGTCGACCTGGGCGGCGAACGCCGGTGGGGTGAAGATGTCGTTGGACCCGGTGGCCATGAGGATCCGGCCGGGCAGGCCGTAGGTCTGGGCCCACTGCGCCAGCGCGTCGACGGCGGGTGCGGTCGGGCGGCCGGACCAGTTGTGCACGGCGATGACGTCGCCGGTCCGGCTGTTCAGCCGCTGGGCCAGCGAGTAGCCGTCCTGCACGGAGATGCTGTCGCCGAACATGAACAGCCCGTCGGTGTCGAGCACCGGCCGGATCTGGGTGAGGGTCGAGATCGCCTTGGACAGGTTCTCCCACGGGCCCAGCGCGCCGGAGCCGTAGCCGTCGGCGAACGCCTCCGGCGCGGTCAACAACGTGGAGCCGACCGCGACCGCGCCCGCGGTGAGCAGCCGGCGGCGGGTGGTCTTCCCGGTGCTCACGAGACGACCTCCGGTTCGGTGGAGCGGATCGCTGGCGGTCGGTGCATGGCTGTGCCTCCCGAATCTCCGGTCACGCCGTGCCGACGGTACCGGTCCGCCGTGCCGCGGAGGCGGGAATGAGGAAACCGACGAGCGGCATCCGTCCTTTGTGGACGGGCGGAAGATCGTCCACGGCCACCCGGACCACGCTCACGACCGCAGCCGTGCCAGCACCTCCTCGGAGGTCAGGCAGCCCGCGGTGGTCAGCTCCAGGTTCGCCAGCGAGGCGGTGTGCGCCGCGTCGTCGGCGGCGGTCACGCAGTCGCTGACCACGTGCACGGTGAAGCCGAGGTCGGTGGCGTGGCGGGCGGTCTGCTCGACGGTCAGGTTGGTGGCCACGCCGGTCAGCAGCAGCGTGTCGACGCCCCGCGCCGAGAGCCGGGCGGCCAGGTCGTTCCCGGCCAGGCCGGAGAGCTTCTGGTTGTCGACCACGGCCACCGCGCCGTCGGCCATCTCCGGGATCAGCCGCGCGCCGGGCGCGTCCGGCCGGAACGCCTCCTGCGCCTCGCCGACCGCCCGCATGAACCCGGTGTTGCGCACCAGCCCGCCCTCGCCCTCGGGGATGGTGAACCGGGTGAAGAACACCGGGACGCCCGCTTCGGCGTGGAAGCGGACCGCCCGGTCGACGACGCCGCTGCGGGCCACCGGCTCGGCGAGCATCGGGCCGAAGAAGCCCTCCGGCTTGATGACGTTGACCTGCCAGTGCAGCGCCAGCACCGCTGCCCGCTGTGGATCGAGGCTCATGGCCGCCGATTGTGCCCGGCCGTCGATTAGGGAGTTGTTAGAGGCCGTTCCTACGGTCGTCGGGCCTGGGGCAGTCCGGGGGGACACCGGAGGTCGGTGTACGGCGAGGACTGGCCCGGTGGGAGGGGCCCGTGAGGCGGAACCGAGTCCGTGCGTGCGTGTTCGCGCTGCTGGCGCTGCTGGTGGCCGGGTACGCCGCGGGTGACGTGGCGGGGCCCGGCGGGCCGGTGTTCCCCACGCGGGCGAACGCGGCGCCGGAGCAGCGGTGGGGGTCGGCGGCCGGTCGGCCGCACCTGGAGCCGGGTGCGGTCAACCGGACGCTGCCCCGGTCGCACCGCGGCGAGCACCCCCGCGTGCAGGCGCCGCCGCCACCGGCGAACACCGCGTCGGTGACCACCGGGCCGACCGCCGCGCGCACCGGCTTCGACCGGGCCACCAGCCGCGAGCGGGTGGACGCGCGGGGCCCGCACGAGCGGGTCTACACCAACACCGACGGCACCGAGACCACCGAGTTCTCCGCCGCCCCGGTCAACTACCGGACCCCCGCCGGCGCGTTCGAGCCGATCGACACCACGCTGGCCAGCACCGACGACGGCTGGCGGAACACCACCAACACCGTCGCGCTGACGCTGGCCCCGCACGCGGACGGCGAGCAGCGGGTCGAGCTGGACGCCCGGCACACGTTCGGCTACCGCCTGCGCGACGCCTCCCCGCAACCCGGCCGGGCCGAGCACGACCGGGTCCGCTACCCCGATGCCCGACCCGGCGTCGACCTGCTGCTCCAGGCGCGACCCGGCGGGCTGAAGGAAACCCTGGTCGTCAAGGACGCGAAGGCGACCCGCGCGTTCGGCTTCCCGCTGACCCTGCGCAACCTGCGGGCCGAGCTCGACGGCCAGACCCTCGTGCTGTCCGACGGTGACGTCGTCCACGCCGTGGTGCCACCCGGCGACATGGTGGACGCGGCCGGCGCGGTGTCCCGCGGTGTCACGTACGCGCTGGTGGACGGTGTGCTGGAGGTCTCGCTGGACCAGGCGTGGCTGGACGACCCGGCGCGGGTGTTCCCGGTCGAGGTCGACCCCACGGTGGCGTTGCCGGTGGACAGCGGCGCGGCGGACGCGGCGATGTCGGTGCGCGGTTCGACCTCGGTCGCGGGCGGGTCGGAGCTGCGGGTCGGGCAGGTGGCCGGCGTGTCGACGGCCTCCTACGTGCGGTTCGGCAGCCTGGTGGACCGGCTGCGCGACCACGTGGTGTTCGGCGCGCAGGTGCAGGTGGTGGAGTTCGACGCCAACTCGTGCCGCGCCCGGCCCGTGACGGTGCACCCGGTGACGCAGGCGTGGACGGCCACCGGCTCCTACAGCTACCCCGGCCCGGCCGTGGGCGCGTCGTTGGCGAGCCGGTCCTTCGCGCACGGCTACGTGGCGACGGGCCAGCCGTCGTCGCAGTGCCCGGCGGCGGCCGAGGTGTTCGACCTCGGCGGTGACGGCACGAAGCTGGTGCAGGGTTGGGTGGACGGCACGGCCGCGAACAACGGCCTGTCGCTGCGCGCGGACGTGTCGGACGCGTTGTCGGGCAAGCGGTTCACCGGCACCGGCACGGCGAACCCGCCCCGGTTGTTCGTCACGCACAGCCCTTACAACGCCGAGTACGCCATCCCCGATCCGGTGCCCGCCCCGCCCGTGCTGCAGAACCAGGACGGCAAGGTCAAGGTCACCGTGACGAACAAGAGCGCGCAGGCGTGGGCGCCGGCGGACTACTACCTGGCGTACCGGGCGTACGACGCGAAGACCGGTGCGGCGGTCGGCCAGCAGCGGGCGGCATCACTGCCGGGCACGGTGGCGCGGGGCGCGAAGGCCACGCTCGACGCGACGGTCAAGGCGCTGCCGCCCGGTTCGTACTTCCTGGACTTCACCATGGTCCGCACCGGTGGTGTGGTGTTCACCGACCACCAGGTGCCGCCGGCGCGGCTGGCGCTGGACGTGCACGACCTCGCGCCGGTCGTGCAGGAGCTGCACCCGCCGAACGGCTACCGCACGCCCACGCTGACGCCCCTGCTGTGGGGCCGCGCGCTGGACGTCGACGCGCCGCCCGGGTCGTCGTTGAGCTTCAACTTCGAGGTGTGCCGGGCCGACGACCCGAAGCTGTGCTTCACCTCGGGCTTCCAGCCCGGTCCGCAGTGGACCGTCCCGGACGGCAAGCTTTTCTGGGGCAGGAGCTACGCGTGGCGGGTCATCGTGCGCGACGCGGGCAACGAGGTGGCGTCACCGCAGTCCGGTCTGGACGCGGACGTGCCGCAGCCGGAGCTGACCTCGCGCGCGGCCGGCGCGTCGGACGAGCAGGAGTTCGAGCCGCAGACCGGCGGCGTGTCGAACGTCGCGGTGGACGCGACGGTGGCCACCGCGGGGCCCGAGCTGAACGTGGTGCGCACCTACAACAGCCTCGACCCGCGTCGCGACGGCGTGTTCGGCGCGGGCTGGACCAGCCGCTTCGACATGCGCCTGACCCCGGACGACGACGGCACGGGCAACGTCGTGGTCACCTTCCCCGACGGCCAGGCGGTGCGGTTCGGCCGCAACCCCGACGGCACCTACGCCCCGCCGTCGGGCCGGGTGGCGGCGCTGACGCAGGAGGCGGGCGGCTGGAAGCTGGCCGACCGGTCGGGCACGGTGCACCTGTTCACCGCGGCCGGCCTGCTCAGCCGCACCACCGACAGCGCGGGCCGCTCGGTGGTGCTCACCTACAACTCGGCGGACGGCAAGCCGGCCAAGGCGCAGGTGTCCAACAGCCAGAGCAACACCGCGGGCCGCTCGCTGCGGTTCACCTGGACCGGCGGGCACATCACCGCCGTCACCACCGACGCGAACACCACCTGGACCTACAGCTACACCGGGGACGTGCTGACCCAGGCGTGCGCGCCCGGCGGCCTGTGCACCAAGTACGCCTACAGCACCGGGTCGCACTACCGCAGCGCCGTGCTGGACTCGCTGCCGGAGTCGTACTGGCGGCTGGGGGAGGCGCAGGGCACGGCCGCGGGCAGCGAGGTCTCGGCCAACCTGGGCGAGGACGCCGGGTCCTACGTCAACGCGGCGTTGGGCACGGCGGGCGCGTTGGCGGGCGCGACCGGCACGGCGGCGTCGTTCAACGGCACGACCTCGCGGCTGGACCTGCCGAAGGGCCTGCTGAAGAAGAGCCGCGACGGCGCGGTCGAGCTGTGGTTCAAGGCCAACACCACCGGCACCGGCGGCCCGCTGCTGGGCTACCAGGACAAGGCGTTCGGCACCGCACCGGGTCGAGGGGTCCCGGTGCTGTACGTCGGCGTGGACGGCAAGCTGCGCGGCCAGTTCGGCGCGACCTCGATCGCCCCGCTGACCTCGCCGAACACCGTCAACGACGGCCGCTGGCACCACGTCGTGCTGTCGCTGATGGGCACGACGCAGACGCTGTACCTGGACGGTGCTCAGGTGGCCAGGGCGACCGGCGTGGCGCTGGACCACGCGCTGCTGACGTTCAACCAGGTCGGCGCCGCGTCGGTCAGCACGCCGGGGTCGTGGCCCGCGTGGGGCACGGCGGGTCAGCGGTCGTTCAGCGGTTCGCTGGACGAGGTCGCGGTCTACTCGCACCCGTTGGGCCCCACCGCGGTGGCGACGCACCACCGGCAGGGCACGACGGCCGCCGACCAGCTCGCCTCGGTGACCCGGCCGAGCGGCGCGGTGTCCTCCCGCGCCACCTACGACGTGAACCTCGACCGGGTCGCGACCTACACCGACCGCGACGGCGGCCTTTGGAAGATCGGGCCGCCCGTGGTCTACGGCGGCGACGCCGACCTGCGCCGCGGCGTGCAGGTGCTGGACCCGGGCAACCGGCCCGCGCTGTACGAGTTCGACGGCCTCACCGGCAAGCCGCTGCGGACCGGCACGCCGCTGGGCCTGGAGCTGCGCGACGAGGACCGACCCGCGCCCGAGCCCGAACCGGTGGAGCAGTGCAGCGCACCGGACCCGAACGACCCGAAGTTCTGCACCGTGATCCCCGGTGACGCGGGCGGGCCGGTGTTCGTGCGGCACCCCGTCGACGGCATGGCGATCCGCTCCTACCAGTACGACGCGAGCGGCAACCTGGCCGTCGTCACCAACGAGAACGGCGACGCGGTCACCATGACCTACGACGAGCGCGGCAACGCCACCTCCACCAAGACCTGCCGCCGCGCCGGCGAGTGCCACACCAGCCACACCGCCTACCCGGCGGGCGGCGCGGCGGACCCGAGGGCCGACCAGCCGGCGGAGACCCGCGACGCGCGGTCGGCCGACGCCACCGACCCGACCTACCGCACGTCCTACACCTACACCGCGACCGGGGAGGTGGCCACGCAGACCGAGCCGGACGGCTCGACGGTCCGCAACACCTACACCAACGGCGCGGAACCGGCCGTGGGCGGCGGCATCGTGCCGGCCGGCCTGCCGCTGACGACGACGGACGCGCGCGGCAAGACCACGCGGTACGCCTACTACGCCAACGGCGACCTGGCCCGCCTGACCACGCCGTCCGGGCTGGTCACCAACTACTCCTACGACGTGCTGGGCCGGCTGACCACCGAGACGGAGGTCTCCGACACGTTCCCGGCCGGCGTCACCACCACCTACGGCTACGACGCCCTGTCGCGGCAGACCCGCGTGACCGAGCCCGTGACGACGAACGTCGTGGACGGCACGAAGCACCAGCGGCAGGTCACCGTCACCTACGACGCCGACGGCAACCGGACCAAGGTCGAGGAGACCGACGTGCTCGGCGGCGGGCCGGCCCGCACCACCCTCACCGCCTACGACGAGGCCGGGCGACCGGTCCGGGTCACCGACGCCGAGGGCGGCGAGACCACCCGGGACTACGACCGCTTCGGCAACGTCGTGTCCTCCACCGACGCGGGCGGCAACCGCTACGACTTCGCCTACACCGCCCGCAACGCGATCGCCGAGGTCCGGTTGCGCGACTACCGCGGCGACGCCGAGGGCGGGCTGACGGGCGACTACCTGGTGCTGCGGTCTTACTCCTACGACTTCGCCGGCCGCAAGGCGAGCGAGACCGACGCGATGGGCCGTCGCGTGGAGTTCACCTACTTCGGCGACGACCGGCCGCACAAGGTGGTGCTGAAGAACTTCCACAACCCCGACGGCAGCACGCGCGACTACGTGCTCAAGGAGAACACCTACGACGCCGCGGGCAACGTGACGCGGACGGTGTCCGGCGACGGCACGTCCACCACGACCGCCGCCTACGACCGTTCCGGCAACCGCACCGCAGTGGTGCAGGACCCGGACGGCCTGGCGCTGACCACGGTCACCGCCTACGACGCGGGCGGCAACGTGACGCGGGTCAGCCGGTCGGGCAAGGCGTCCAACGTGCCGTGGCCGATGTCCACCGCACCCGAGGTCGTCGACTACGCCTACGACGACGCCGGCAACGCCGTCCGCGAGACCGTCACGGCCGGCGGCACCACCATGATCACCACCGCCGGGTACGACCAGCGCGGCCACCAGGTCGCCGAGACCTCGCCCCGCGGCAACGCGCCCGGCGCCGACCCGGCGGCGTTCACCACGAACACCACCTACGACGAGCTGGGCCGCGAGGTCGTGCAGACCTCGCCACCGGTGCGCGCCGAGAGCTCCGGCGGCACGCCCGGGGTCGTCCGACCGACCACCCGGACCGGCTACGACGCGTTCGGGCAGCAGGTCGCGTCCGCCGACGAGGTGGGCCAGGTGCGGCGGTTCGCCCACGACCGGCTCGGCCGCCAGGTCACCGCCTCCGAACCCGGCTACCGCGCGCCCGGCGCCACCGACACCGCCACGCCCACGACCCGCACCCGTTACGACGCGCTCGGCAACGTCGTGGAGGTCACCGACCCGCGTGGCCACTCCGTGCGCCACACCTACGACCAGCTCAACCGGCTCGTCGCGGTCGACCGGCCGATGACGAGCGACGACGACCGCGCGGTGTGGCGGCACACCTACACCCGCACCGGGCAGGAGCTGACCGGCACCGACCCGCTGGGCGGCCAGACCCGCGCCACCTACGACGACCTGGACCGGCGCGTGACGAGCACGCAGGTCGAACGCCGTCCCGTGGCCGACAACCTGGTGTCCCGGTTCACCTACGACGACGCCGGCAACGTGGTGCGCGAGCAGAGCCCCACCGGCGCGGTGACGTTGACCGCGTACGACTCGGTGGGCCGCGTGACCCGCACGACCGACCCGGCCGGTGTGGTGACCCACCAAGGCTACGACGCGAGCGGCCGGCTCGTGCGGCAGTCCGACGCGACCGGCCGCACGTCGCAGAGCACCTACGACACCGCCGGTCGGCTGGTCGCGCAGGCCGACCTGCGCCCCGACGGCGCCACGATCCGCGCCCAGCGGCACACCTACGACCTGGAGGGCAACCGGACGTCCTCCACCGACGCCCTGGGTGTGACGGCGACGTTCGAGTACGACGCGGACGACCGCCTGGTGCGCCAGGTCGAGCCGGTGTCGGCCACGGGGTCCATCACCACCTCGTTCGGCTACGACGCCGCCGGCCGCCGCACCCGCTACACCGACGGCCGGGGCAACTCCACCGTCTTCACCTTCAACGCGCTGGGCCTGGTCGAGTCGCTGATCGAGCCGTCGACCACCGCGCACCCCGCCCCGGCCGACCGGAGCTGGACCGCCACCTACGACCTGGGCGGCAACCTCGTGCGGATGGCCGCGCCCGGCGGCGTGGCCACCGAGGTCGGCTACGACGCGGCGGGCCGCCCGACCACCCGCTCCGGCACCGGCGCGTCCGTGCCGACCCCGACCCGCACCCGCGCCTACGACGCGCTGGACCGGCCCGTCCTGGCGGGCGGCCCGGACGGCGACAACACGTTCACCTACGACGACCGCGGCAACCTGCTCGCCGCGCGCGGCCCGTCCGGCGACGCCGACTTCGCCTACGACGCCGACGGCCGCCCGACCAGCCGCACCGACGCGGCGGGCACGTCCACGTTCGGCTACAGCCGGGGCAGGCTGTCCACCGTCACCGACGGCCTGACCGGCACCACCCAGCGCTACGCCTACGACACCGCGGGCCGACTGTCCGCGGTGGACTACGGGAGCGGCCGGGTGCGGACCTACGGGTTCGACGAGCTGGGCCGCGTCGCCTCCGACGTGCTGCGCAACGCCGGGAACCAGACCGTCTCGGCCGTCACCTACCGCTACGACGACAACGACCGGCTGACCGGCAAGACCACGGCCGCGGGCGAGCAGACCTACCGCTACGACCTCGCGGGCCGCCTCACGGCGTGGACCAGCCCGACCGGCACCGTCGACTACGCCTGGGACGCCGCCGGCAACCGGGTCCGGGCCGGCGGCAAGACCGCCACCTACGACGAGCGCAACCGGCTGGTCCACGACGGCGACCGCGCCCACACCTACACCCCGCGCGGCACGCTGGCCTCGCGCGGTGACGTCACCTACGAGTTCGACGCGTTCGACCAGCTCGTCCGCGCGGGCAGCCGCACCTACGCCTACGACGCGCTGGACCGGCTCGTGCAACGGGGGACCGGCCGGTTCACCTATGCCGGGCTGTCCGACGAGCCCGTGTCCGACGGCGTGGAGAAGTACGCCCGCGGCCCGTCCGACGACCTGCTGGCCGTCGGCGACCGGATCGCGCTCGGCGACGAGCACGGGGACGTGGTCGGCGCGTTCCTGGCGGCCGACCTGGCGCTGCCGCGGCTGACCGACACCACCACCTACGACCCGTTCGGCAAGGTGCTGGCCGCCACCGGCGACACCGGCAACCTGGGCTTCCAGGGCGACTGGACCGACCCCGACACCGGGGACGTCGACATGGGCGCGCGGTGGTACTCGCCCGAGACCGGCACCTTCCTGTCCCGCGACGCCCTCGACTACGACCAGGGCGACTCGGTGCTGGCCAACCGGTACACCTACGGCGCGGCCGACCCGTTGGGCAACGAGGACCCCGACGGCCACTGGCCCAAGTTCTCCTGCGGCATCTGCAAGAAGGTGGGCGAGTTCGTCGGCTCCACCGTGGAGCGGGCGAGCGACGCCGTCCGCGGCATCGGAAACTTCGGCTCGTCGGGCCTGCGGCGGCTGGAGGACTTCGGCAAGCGCATGTTCAAGAGCGCGGTCAAGCACGTCACCGGCCTGGTGAACAAGGGCAAGCAGCTCTTCAACAAGGCCAAGGCGTGGGGCAAGCGCAAGTTCGACAGCGCCAAGCGGTGGGTCTCCAAGAAGTGGCGCAGCGCCCGTTCGTGGGCCGGTCGCCAGTGGACGCGGTTCAAGGGCGGGATCGACAAGGTGCGCCGCGGTGTCGGCGGGCTGATCAGGAAAGCCGAGGAACGCGGCAGGCGGATGATCCGCGACGCGAAGGAGAAGGCCGAACGCGCGCGGGAACTGGTCGAGCAGACCCGGCGGCGCCTGGAGAAGGCGCGCAAGGCCGCGCGGGAGAAGGTCAGCCGCATCGCCCGCGAGGTCATCGAGCGGGTCGCGAAGACGGTCCCGGTGAAGATCGTCGCCGCCGCGCTCAAGCCGGTGATGTCGGTGGTGAAACCGCTGGTGTCGGCCGTCGCGCACGTGCCGGCCGCCGTCGTCGGCGTCTTCCGCGGTGACCCGTCCGGCGTGGCTCGGGTGGCCCGGGACCTGGTCAAGGCGGCCACCGCGGCGGCACGCGCGCCCGGTGAGGGCATCGTGGGGAGCGCACGGGTGATCGCGGAGATGCCGGTGTTCCAGTCCCTGCCGTGCGACGGCGCGTTCAACTGCGCCTGGCGGGGCGTGCTGGGCAGCGCGCCGCTCAGCCTGGTCGGCGGTGACACCGCGCCCGACTACATCACGATCGACCTCTCGGCGGCCAAGAAGTGGGGCCCGCTGCCGTTCGGCGACTCGGTCGGCGTCAGCCTCACCGTCACCAGCCACGGCCAGGTGTCGGGCGGCACCGGCGCGGGCGTGTCCACGCCGGGTGTCGGGCTGGGCGTGCGCGGCGGCTGGCTGAACAAGGCCAACCCCACCAAGGAGGACATCAACGGCTTCGCGGTCGGCCCGTCGATCGGGTGGACGGCCACCGCGCAGCGCTGGTGGGTCATGCCCGCCGGCGGCACGTCGCACACCCTGCCCGACTGGCAGGAGTACGCCTACGAAGCGGGCGTGTCCGTGGGCGTGCCCAGCAAGGGCGGCGTCGACGCGGGCTTCTCGGTGTCGAACTCGAAGTGCCTCATCGGCTGCCCGGAAGGTTCATAGCGGTGACGCCCGGAAGCGGCGGCGCCGGCAGGAGAGGGAGAGCAATGTCCACAGTGGAGTCGCGTCGAGGGGTCGCGGTGCTCGTCGCCGCGCTCGTGGCGCTGGCACTGGCCGTCGTGCCCGCAACACCGGCCGCGCACGCCGACGCGGCGGGCCGGGGCGGCGACTACGTGCCGTTCACCGCCGCCAGGTCCGTGCTCGACACGCGCACGGGCGTCGGCGCGGCCGGCGGCACGCGGGGCGCGCGCAGCGTCACCACGTTCCCGGTGCTGGGGGTCGGCGGCATCCCGACCACCGGCGTCAGCGCCCTGTACCTGCGGATCGTGGCCATCGGGCCGACCGCCAACACCTACCTGAAGGCGTGGCCGGACGGCACCACCATGCCCGGCGTGGCGATGGTCAACGTGATGGCGACGCAGACGCTGTCCAACGGCGCGATCGTGCGGCCGGGCGCGAACGGCAAGGTCTCGGTGTACAACAACGCCGGCACCACGCACCTGCTGGTGGAGGTGCACGGCTACTTCACCACCGGCACCGGCACGACCAACGGCGGGTTCGTCCCGGTCGCCCCGAGCCGCGTGATCAACACCAACACGGGCCTCGGCATCACGGCGGGCGCGATCCCGGCCGGCGCCAGCCGCACCATCAGCCTGGCCACCGCCGGTGTGCCGGTGGGCGCGGCGGCCGTGTTCGCCCAGATCACGCTGTCCCCGCCGGCCGCGGCGGGCTACTTCCAGGCCACCGCGTCCGGCACGACCGGCGTCCAGTCCCTGATGAACTACGAGAACGGCATCAACAACGCCTCCGGCGCGGCCATCACGCTCGGTGCGGACGGCAAGGTGACCGTCACCAACAAGGGCGGTGGTGCCGCGCACCTGGTCATCGACCTGATGGGCTACGCGACCAAGACGTCCACCGCGGGCGCGGGCCTGCGACCGGTCACCGCCCGGCTCTACGCGGGTCAGATCGCCGCCGCCTCCTCGATCGACCTCCCCGTCGGCGGCACCAACGGCCTGCCGACGCGCGGTATCGCGGGCGCGGCGCTGAGCCTGGAAGCGGCGGGCAGCACCGTCGCCGGCACGCTGCGCGCGTGGGGCACCGGCACCGCCGAACCGGCCGCGACGCTGACCCAGTTCGCGGCCGGCTCGGCGCACCGGTCGTCCACCGTCATCAAGCCCGGCACGGACGGCAAGGTCCGCGTCCGCAACATCAGCACCAGCGCCATCACCGTCTACATCGACCTGGAGGGCTGGTTCGCCGAACCCCAGCCGGTGCTCCCGGTCGTGCCCGACACGCCCGTCGCCGTCGTGCAGGCCCCGGCCACCGGCGGGCAGCTCGTCGGCGCGCTGGAGTACGCCTACGTCGACAACATCGGCCGCGTGGTCATCGGCCACCAGGAGAACCTGGACAACTTCAGCACCGTCCAGTACACCGTGATCTCGGGCAACGAGGCGTTCACCGGACGTCCGGCGCTCAACGCGAGGCCCGACGGCTCGCTGGCCGTGTTCGCCCAGTACACCGACGGCGGCGACGTGTGGTCCAGCGGCCAGACCGCGCCCCGCGCGGCCACCTGGACCGGCTGGTCGGACCTCGGCGGCTCCCTGGCCGCCGCACCCACCGCCGTCACCCTCGACAACGGCTCGACCGCCCTGTTCGCCGCCGACGTGGACGGCAAGCTGTGGGTGCACGGCGGATCGGCGTGGCGCAACCTCGGCGACGTGAACCTCACCGGCACGCCGGTCGCCGTGCGGGTCCGCGACGGCGTCCAGGTGTTCGGCCGGGCGAGCGACGGCACCGTCGGCACCCTGCTGTACCGCACCGACGGCACCACCACCGCGTGGACCGGCCTGGGCGGCACGGGCCGGGGCACCCCATCGGTCGTGGTGTACCCCGGCTACCGGCTGCGCGTGTTCGCCACGTCCGGCGACGGCACCGTCACCACGAAGGTCCAGGACACGACCGGCGTGTTCCCGGCGGAGTGGGACGCGGTCGGCACGCTCGTCGCGGACGGTGCGCCGTCGGCCGTCCTCGACCCCCAGCTGGGTCGCACGGCGGTCGTCGCCCGGGCCGCGGACGGCATCGTGCACGCGAGCTTCGAGACCACCTCGGGCTCGGGCGTGTTCGGCGACTGGTCGCCGGTCAACACCCCGGACCTGGCGTCGGCCACCGACCCGACCACGACGACGGTGGACAACGGCAGCACGCCACTGTGGACGATCACCTACCGCACGCCCAACGGCACCGTCGTCGTCTACGACCGGCGGGGCGTGCCGGGCCTGGCGACGTTCGGCGAACCGACCGTGCTGGCGGCTCCCCGATAACGCGGCCACGTCCACCCGGCGGGCCTGCCCGCCGGGTGGACGGTGACCGGGTCGGCTGTACTGAGCCGGTTCCGGTGAAGCGGCGGCGGATGCCCAGGCGACCCCAGGACTGCGCGAGCTGCTCGGCCGGCGCGTCCAGTTCGGCCAGGTCCGCCATCGCCCGCGCGCCCTCGCCCAGCCCCAGCGGGTTGTTGCCGCGCAACCGCGCCGAGCCGTTCCAGTCCTCGCCCGGCCGCTGCCCTTGCAACAAGGCGTCCGACTGCGACAACCGCGCGCCGACGCCGGAGTCGCCGAAAGCCTGCTGCGACAGCGCCGACAGCTCCTGGCGCTGCTGCTCCGACATCGAGTTCGTCATGCGCTGCGCGGCGGCGGACCGGGCGGCCGGCGCGTCGATCAGCTCGTCCACCGACTTCGGGTTCTCCGCCCGGAGCTAGAGCACGGCCAGTCGGGAGAAGCCCTCCGCGCCGTGCCCGGCCTCGACCGCCCGGCGCACGGCGGCCAGCCCGGCGTCGAGCACGCCGTCGTCCAGGCCGTGCGCCCGCACGGTGTCGACGACGTCGGTCAGGATCGCGGCCGCCGAGGTGATCGTGGAGGCGTCACCGGGGAAGCGGTCCGCGGCGATGTGCTCGGCGACCACGTCGACCAGCTCGGGCAGCAGGCCGGCCATGAGCTTCGCCTGGTCGCGGAGGTCGGCGGCGGCGATGTCCTGCGCGGCGGCCAGTCGGAACGCGTGCACGACCCCGAACATCGACGTCCAGAACAGGTCGAGCAGGGACACGTTGAACGCGGCCGCCCGCCCCGGGTCCACGCCGACGTGACGGCCGTTCTCGCCCAGCGCGGCCAACGTCGACCGGTGCGCCCGGTAGACCTCGTCCGGCCCGCTGTACAGCAGAGCCGCCTCCGGGCCGCCGACCACGCCGTTGAGGATCACGCCGTCGAGGTAGTCGATGCCGTGCTCCACCGCCCACGCGGCCATCGCGCGGGCTTGGGCGGGCGAGCCGCCGGTGAGGTTGACCAGCGTGCGGCCCTTCAGCGCGTCGGCGTCGAGGATCGATCGCACGGCTTCGTAGTCCAGCACGCACACGACGACCAGGGGGCCGGCGGCGATCGCTTCGGCGGCCGTGCCGGCCACCTCGGCGTCGAGGTCGTCCCCCTTGCCGGGCGTGCGGTTCCACACGGTGGTGGGGTGGCCGGCGGCGGCGAACGCGGTCGCCGCCGCCCGCCCCATCGGGCCGAGTCCGAGGACGGTCACAGGTGTCATGCCGGCTAAGCTAAACCTTGACGTTGACGTCAAAGTCAAGGCGGGACGTGGATGCGGATCGGGGAACTGTCGCGGCGGACGGGCGTCAGCGAACGCGCGTTGCGCTACTACGAGGAACAGGGCCTGCTGCGCCCCGAACGCCGCCCGAGCGGCTACCGCGTGTACCGCGACGCGGACGTCCCGGCGGTGCGCCGCATCCGCGTGCTGCTGGCCGCGGGCCTGGGCGTCGCGCAGATCGCCCAGGCCCTGCCGTGCATGGTGGACGACGACGGCCTGCTCGCCCCGACCTGCCCGGAGCTGGTCGCCGCGCTGGTCGAGCACCGCGACCGG
The DNA here is from genome assembly GCF_021390395.1 of Saccharothrix sp. S26. GTDB lineage: Bacteria > Actinomycetota > Actinomycetes > Mycobacteriales > Pseudonocardiaceae > Actinosynnema. The sequence continues at coordinate 179,288 of NZ_JAJUWT010000009.1, read as the reverse complement.
ATCGGCGAGGCCATCGACGAGCTCGAAGCCACCCGTGCCAACCTCGACGCGATCCTCGCCGCCGAGGTGCCCCGCCTCAGCCCTTGAGGCCGTAGAAGTGCACCGTGGAGTTCGGCTCGAAGCCGATCCGCAGGTACACGGGCGCACCGGCGGGGGTGGCGTGCAGCGTGGCGCGGGTCAGACCGGTGGCCCGACCGCCCTCGTGCAGGGCTTTGCGCGTCACGGCCTCGCCGTACCCCTTGCCCTGCCAGGCCGGGTCGGTGGCGACGAGCGCGACGAACAGCCTGCCGCCCGCCTCGACCGACGCCGCGCACGTCACCGGCACGCCGTCGCGCAAGCCCAGGTAGGCGTGCACGTCCTGCTTCCACAGGGTGGAGCCGGCGATGCCGTCGCGGCCGTCCTCCAGCGGGAAGCCGTAAGCGCGCGAGTTGAGGTCCGCGTAGGCCAGCAGCTGCTCGTCGGTCGTCACGCGCGCGAACGTCAGGTCGGGGTGGGTCGGCTCGTCCAGCGGCAGCAGGTCGCCCGCCATGCCCGTGCCGGGGAAGGCGTGCTGGAGTCCCGCGCGTTCGGCGGCTTCCGCCAGCCCGGCGCGGGCGTCCTCGGCCAGGAGGTCCTCGAAGAGCCACAGGAACCCCGGCTGCCGCTTCGCGCGCATGATCTCCGCGACCTGGGCCAGGCGCTGCCCGAGCAGCTCGGCGTCCGCGCCGACGTCGGTCAGCGTGACGCAGTTCCAGAACGCGAACCGGCAGTCGGCCCAGCGGACCGCGATGCCCGGCAGGTCCCGCACGTCGGCGTCCGGATCGCGGTCGAGCACCATGCCCCGCCAGACCAGTGCGAGCTGCTCCACCGATTCGACCGAGGCCGAGAGGTCCGTCATCGGGTCTCCTTGTCCTGAGGGAATTCCGGCACTTTAGCGAGGGGGTTCGGGGCCCCGCAGAGGACATGATCACGTATGGCGTTGGACACAACCGCGTCAGCCGGTCGTCGTATAGCCGTGATCGCGGGGGAGGAGCAGTCTGGGATCACCGCGACGTCCTGGGGGGACACGGCACGTGTCGTTCGCGTGGTCCTTCTTCGTCCGCGGTGGGCAGATCCCTTGTGTCGAAAGGAAACGGCTGTGCCGTCATCACCGCTCCCACCTGTTGTCCCGCGCCGCTCCCGGCTCCGCCGGGCCGCGATCGCGCTGCTGGCCGCCGGCGCGTTGCTGGCCCCGGCCGTGCCCGCGGCGGCGGTCGCGGCCGACCAGCCGGGCCGGGTCACCCGGCCGGGCAAGGTCACCCCGCCCACGCCGGACTCGCCGATCAGCGGGAAGTCGGTGCCGGCTTTACGCGGTGAGGCGGCGAAGGCGGCGGCCGGCGCGAAGCTCGGCGAGCAGGTCCTCAAGCGGGGCGAGGACTTCAAGGCGGCCCAAACACGCCGGCAGGCATCGTCCTCGGTGCCGCTCCCGCCGTGGAGCGGTTCGCTGCACACCGTCTGGGGCGCGTTCCCGACCGTCGTCTCCGACGGCGCCCAGGCCACCCACACCATCAACCCCGGCATCAGCATCCCGTCCGGGAACCCCGACGTGGTGTACGCGCCGACGCTCGTCCCGAGCGGCAAGACGTGCATCGAGGTCACCACGTTCTACTGGCAGGGCGGCAACGGCGTCGGCGCGTGGGACTGGTGCGCCGCCTCGCCCGGCTTCGCCGCCGTGGCCTGGATCAACTCGTCGTTCCTGAGCACGTACACCACGACGTTCCAGGGCCTGCCCGCCTACACCGTGCTGGACGTGCAGACCAACGCCGTGACCAACTCGTGGACCGCTTACCTGTACAACTACACGACCTCGACCTGGGACGCGCTGTTCACCAGCGCCGACACCAGCAAGCTGGTCGACCCGCACGGCGGCTGGAGCATGTTCGAGGTCTACACCGACTACAACCCCGCCACCGGCGAGGGCTACTACTGCACCGAGACCTACGGCACCCAGTTCCACGCCGCCAACCTGCAGATCAAGGTCAACGGCACGTGGACGCCGCTGACCCCGGGCAACTCGTCGGTGACGCCACCGGGCAGCGTGTCCAGCGCGGACTTCGGCTGCTACGGTCTGTCGTTCACCCTGCAGACGGCCAACAGCCACTGGCAGGTCTCCCACTGATCACCGCGACCGGTCCGCGCGGCCGGGCTTCCTCGCACGGAGGACGCCCGGCCGCGCGCGGCGGTCAGGCCGCCGCGGGACCGCGGTAGGTGGCGCTGCCGAAGGCCAGCACCGGGTAGCCGATGATCCCGAACAGCCAGAGGCCGACGACGCCGAACCCGGCGCCCTTCCCGAACGACTTCGCCAGGTCGATCGCGACGATCAACGAGACGACGATGTTGACGAACGGGATGATGAACAGGATCAGCCACCAGCCCGGGCGGCCCACGATCTTGAGCTGGACGTACAGGTTGTAGATGGGGATGATCGCCGCCCAGCCGGGCCGGCCCGCCTTCGTGAAGACCTTCCACAGGGCCACGATCATGAAGATCCCGATCGCCGCGCCGATGAGGGCGGGGACGACGAAGAGGGACGAGTCGGTCTGGTTCACCGCGGTTCCTTCCGGCAACCGGCGGGGTGCGGGCGCTCATCGCACGCATCGGGGTTCCCCTGCCGGTCGCAGCGCGGGACTTTCCCAGTCCGCGTGCGCGGGCGGCGTCCGGTTGACCTTTTCGTGAGCTGTTCGAGATCAATCCAGTGCCTGCCCGGTCACCGGCACGGGCAGCCCGGGTTCCGTCCGATGTGGACGTGCCTCACCCGCCCCCCACCGAGCACCACCACGACCGCCCGTGCGGCACTCGGTCGTGGCCGGTGCCCCGGCGGTTGTCAGACTCACGGCCATGGCACGAACCAGGCGGGCGGCTCCCGCACCCGAGGACGGCGCGAACCCGTTGGCCGGGATCGCGGAACGGGCCAGCGCCGACGCGCAGGGGGTGCCCGCCGACCTCCTCGACGGGTACCTCGCGGAGCTGGACGAGGTCAGCACGACGAGGCAGCCGTTGCGGCCGGACCGGCTGAGGGTCCGGCGCGAGGTGGGCGCTCGCGCGGCCGAGCGGGGCGTGTCCCTGCACGGGGTGATCGACCTGCACCTGAGCGCCACCTGGTTGGCGTGGCGGTCGTTGTCCGGGGTGCGGCGGGCGACCGGGGCCGACGCCGTGCGCGCCGCGGGGGAGGCGGTGTTCAAAGCCGCCGACGCCGCCGTCACGGCGATCGCGGAGGGTTACGAGGAGGCGCAGCGCTGGTCGGTGCGCCAGGAGGAGTCGTTCCGCCGCGAGTTCGTCGACGACCTGCTCGACGGGCGCAACCTCGGGCAGCTCGCCGAGCGGGCCGAGCGGTTCGGGCTCCGGCTGGCCGGCAGCAACGTCGTGGCGGCCGTCCGCTCCGCGCACCCGGTGGTCGACGGCGGCGCGGTGTTCCGCGCGGTGGAGACGTCGCTGGGCCTGCGCCTGGACTCCCGCGACGTGCTGGTCACCACCAAGGAGGGCCTGCTCGTCTGCGTCGCGCCCGAGGCGATGACCGACGTGCCGGACGAGTTCGTGCGCCAGGTCGCGGCGGCGCTGGGGCCGGACTCCGCCTGGCGGGTCGGGCTCGGTCGCGCCCACTCCGGCCCCGGCGGCGTCGTGCGGTCGTTCGAGCAGGCCAGGCACGCCCTGGACATCGCCGAGCGGCTGGGCCTGCCCGGTCGCCTGCACAAGGCCGTCGACCTGCTGGTGTACCGGGTGCTGCTGCGCGACCGCGCCGCGTTGGAGAACCTGGTGTCGGTCGTCCTCGAACCGTTGCGCGGCGCGCGGGGCGGGCCCGGGCCGCTGCTGGACACCCTCGCGTCCTACTTCGCCAACGGGCAGGTCGCGGCGGCCTGCGCGCGCGAGCTGCACCTGGGCGTCCGCACGGTGACCTACCGCCTCCAGCGGGTCGCCGAGCTCACCGGCTACCACGTCGAGGACCACGCCCAGGCGCTGTCGCTGCACGTGGCCGTGCTCGGCGCGAAGCTGCTGGACTGGCCGTCGTCCGCCGACTGACGCCCGGGGTGGTCACCGGTCGGCGGGGTCGGCGACCAGCAGCACGGGCCGGTGGGCGGCCCGAGGCAGGCCGCGGCTGACCGAGCGCCGCACCATCCGGCTCAGCGGCCGGTGCCGGTGCGTGCCCACCACGATCATCAAGGCGTCCTGCTCGTCGGCCACGGTGACCAGCAGCCGCACCGGCTCGCCGTTCCAGGCGTGGTAGGTCCACCTGCCGGGGTGCCGCGCCAACGCCTCGCGGACCAGGACGAGCAGGTGTTCGAGCGCCTCGCGCGCGTGGCCCTCCCACACCTCCACCGCGGCGTCGGAGTCGATCGGGTAGTCCCGCACGTCCACGCCGTGCACCACGTGCAGGTCCGCGCCGAGGCGACGTGCCAGGTCGGCGGCCGTGCGCAACGCGGCCAGGCTCGCCGCCTGACCGTCGAACCCGACCACGAGGACCGGCGCACCGCCGCGCTCGTCGCCACCGACGGGCAACCTCAGCCGGCGCTCCTCGTGATCCGGGGCGTCCACCCGACCACCTTCCCGCCGCCGGCCCACGATCGCAGCCCGGGACGGGCTCCCGGCCGCGCCGCTCAGTCCACTTGACCGGGATTCGAACGCGTGTGCGACGATCGCGCTGCGGTCCTTCCCCGACCGCCGGACCCGCTGGCGAAGCGGGTGGTGCGGTGTTCCCGGTGGTCAGGGGTGACGTGTGGATCGGCGTGAGTACGAGCGGATGGTCGACCGGTTCCGGCGCCTGGTGGCGCCGCTGCCGGCCTGGAGCATCCAGGAGCACGACGGTCCGCCGGTGCTGGTCGACGACGTGCTCGGCAGCGGTGGCGTGCTGTTGCACCTGGACAGCCGGTGGAACGCCTACCTGGTGCGGTACTTCGCGGCCGTGGACAAGGACCGCCTGCTCGAGCTGGTGGCCCTGCTGGAGGTCGTGCCACCGGATGGGCCCGCCCACCGGGCCGCCGTGGCGTTCCTGAGGTCGCTGAGGCTGGGCGACGACCAGGGACCGACCGGGTGACGCGGTGCCGTCACGGACGGCGGGTGGCGCGGACGACGACGTCGTGCAAGGGGGTCGACCGGCCGTCGTGGTCGAGCGTGCGGCGGTGTTCTTCGGCGGTGACGATCCGCCAGTGCGCGGGGTCCAGCACCGCCGTGATGTCGGCGAGGGTCACCGATGCCTCGGCGGGCGGGTGGTGCTCGTGGCCGGTGGCGTTCGCGGTGTGCAGGTGCCCGACGATCACCAGCGTGCCGCCGGGGGACACCCACTCGGAGATCCGGCCGTAGAACGCGAGCTGCGGCATCGCCGGGTGCGCGTAGTGCGTCGTGACGAGGTCGAAAGAGGTGTCCGGCCGCCAGGTGGTCAGGTCCGCTTCGACCCACCGCACGTCGGTGGTGGCGCGCTCGGCGGCGCGGGCGAGGACTTCGGCGGAGATGTCGGCCGCGGTGACCCGCCAGCCGCGTGACGCGAGCCAGGCGGCCTCCGCGCCCGTGCCGCACCCGGCGTCCAACGCGGTGCCCGGCTCCAGGTCGCCGACCTCGGCGACCAGGTGCGGGTTGGGTGCGCCGGTGGCCGTGTGGCCGCCGTGGTGCGCCTCACGCCAGTGCCGCTCCCAGTAGTCCTGGTCGAATCCGGCCATCGTGACCTGCTCCTTCGTCGTCGCGGTGGGTCGCCGCCGATGGTGACCCCGCACGACGCGGAACCGCAAAACTTCTTGCCGAATGGCAAACTGGCCGGATGGACGAGCACGCGGACCGCACGCTCGACGCCGTCGGCCCGAGGTTGAAGCACCTGCGGCAGCGCCGCGAGATCACGCTCGCCGAGCTGGCGGCGGAAACCGGCATCTCCACCAGCACGCTCTCCCGGCTCGAAGCGGGCCTGCGCCGCCCCACGCTGGAGCAGCTGCTGCCGCTGGCCCGCGTGCACGGCGTCACCCTCGACGAACTCGTCGGCGCGCCGCCGACCGGCGACCCTCGGATCAACCTGCGCCCCATCGCGTGCGGCGACGGCGCGACCGTCCTGCCGCTGACCCGCAGACCCGGCGGCATCCAGGCGTACAAGTTCGTCCTGCGGACCGGCGACGACGACCGCGCGCCCGACCTGCGCACCCACGAGGGCCACGACTGGGTCTACGTCCTCAACGGCACGCTGCGCCTGGTCCTCGGCGAGCAGGACCTGCGCCTGCGCCCCGGCGAGGCGGCGGAGTTCGACACCCGCACCCCGCACTGGTTCGGCGCCACCGCAGCGGGCCCCGTCGAGTTCCTCAGCCTCGTCGGCAGGCAGGGCGAACGCGCCCACATCAGGGCCGTGACGCCGCCCTAACGCCGGGGCAGCACGTGGAACTCGTTGCCGTCCGGATCGGCCAGGACCACCCGGCCGGCCTCGTCCCGGTCGACGTCCAGGCGGGTCGCGCCGAGTGAGACCAGGCGGTCGACCTCGGCCCCCTGGTCGCCGTCCACCGGCACGAGGTCGAAGCGCAGCCGGTTCCTCCCGACCTTCGGCGGCACCGGCGGCCCGCCCCAGGTGATCTTCGGGCCGCCGTGCGGCGAGCGGATCGCGGTCTCCTGGTCCCGGTCCCAGACCAACGGCCACCCGAGCGCCTCAGCCCAGAAGTACCCGACCTCCCGCGACCCGTCGCACGCCAGCGCGCCGACGAAGCCGCACTCGGCCAGGAAGTCGTTGCCCGGCTCGATGACGCAGAACTCGTTGCCCTCCGGATCGGCCAGGACGACGTGCGGCTCCTCCGGGCGCTGACCGACGTCGACGTGCCGAGCGCCGAGGTCCAGCGCTCGCGCCGCGGTCTGCCGCTGGTCCTCCGGGGATGCGCTGGTCAGGTCGAAGTGCGCCTGGTTCTTGCCGGCCTTGGGCTCGTCGGTCGGGAGGAACCGCAGGGAGAAGCCCGTGTCGTCGTCCGGCCGGAGCTCGACGCCGTCCCCGGGGCTCTCGGCGACCTCCCAGCCCAGGAGGCCGGCCCAGAAGCGCGCGAGGCCGGGTGGGTCGTTCGCGTCGAAGCAGAGCGCGACGAGCTGACTGGCCACCGGCGACCCCCCGTTCCGCCCGCACGGGCGCGGACTCGGCGCGGACGCTAGGAGGAGGACGCCGGTCGCGCAAAGGAATTAGCGCCGCACCGCAGCCGCCGGCAGCGGTCGTGGCGCGGGCGGGCCGACGTAGCGGGCCGCCGGGCGGATCACCTTGCCGCCGGCCGCCTGCTCCAGCACGTTGGCCGACCAGCCGATGACCCGGCTCGCGGCGAACGTCGGCGTGAACATCGACCGGGGTATGCCGCACTGCTCCATCACGACGCCCGCGTAGAACTCGACGTTCGCGTACAGCTCGCGACCGGGCTTCAGCTCGGCGAGGACCTCCACCACCCGGCGTTCGACGGTGGTGGCGAACTCGGCGAGCGCCGGGTCGAAGCCGCGGCGACCGAGGTCGAGCGCGATCTCCCGCAGCATCCGGGCGCGCGGGTCCTCGGTGCGGTAGACCGCGTGGCCGAAGCCCATGATGCGGTCGCCGGAGCGCACCTTGTCCCGCACCCAGGCGTCGACCCGGTCGAGCGAGCCGATCTCGTCCAGGCTGTCGAGCGCGCGGTCCGGCGCGCCGCCGTGCAGCGGACCGACGAACGCGCCGACGGCCGCGGCGATCGCGGAGACGACGTCCGACCCGGTGGACGCGACGACCCGGGCGGTGAACGTGGAGGCGTTGAACCCGTGGTCGACGGTGGAGACCAGGTAGCTCTGCACGGCGGCGGCCCGTGCCTCGTCGGGCACCTCGCCGGTGACCATGTACAGCCAGTTCGCCGCCGCGGACAGGTCCGCGCGGGGCTCCAGCGGCGGCAGCCCGGCCCGCAACCGGTGCAGCGCCGCGAGGATGGTCGGCGTCACGGCGCTGACCAGCAACGCGTCGGCCCGACGGCGCTCGGGCGTCACGTCCCACACCGGCGGCAGCCCGCGTGCGGCGGCGAGCAGCGACAACGCCGTGCGCAGACCGGCCAGCGGGGTGAACCGGTCGCCGGCGCGGGCGATCGCGGGCAGCACCTCGCGCACCTCGTCCGGCACGTGCCGCAGCGCGGTGACGTCCTCGGTGAAGCGGGCGCGTTCGGCGGGGTCGGGCAACCGGCCCTCCACGAACAGGAACCAGACGTCCTCCAACGTCCTGGTCCGGGCCAGCTCGACCGCCGAGTAGCCGCGGTAGTGGTAGAAGCCCTCGCCGCCGCGCACGTCACCCAGTTCGGTGGTGGTGACCACGACGTCGCGCAGGCCCGCCGGTGCATCCATGACAACCTCCTCGTCGACCCGATCCACTGTCGATTCGCGAATCAACTATTGTCAATGTTGATGCAGTCAATACGAACGAGGAGTCGCAGGTCGTGCGGACCGGGAGTGACGAGCGTTACCTGACCACCGCCGAGGTGGCGCGGCGGCTCGGCGTGAAGACCGAGACCGTCTACGCCTACGCCAGCCGCGGCCTGCTGCGCAGCGTGCGGCTGCCCGGTCGGCGGGGGAGCTTCTTCGCGCAGCCCGAGGTCGAGGACTTCGCCGCGCGCGGCCGTGACGAACGCCCGCCGTCCGGTGCGGTCGAGCGGATCCGCACCGAGCTCACGCTGCTCGACGGTGACGAGCTGTGCTACCGCGGCCACCGCGCCACCGACCTCGCGGCGTCGCACGCGTTCGAGTCGGTCGCCACGCTGCTGTGGACCGGGCACCTGGCCGACCCCGACCCGTTCCCCGTCGACGAGCCGCTCGTGAACACCGTCCGCGCCGCGCTGGCCGCGTTGCCGGACGCGGCGCGCACGACCGACCGGTTCAAGGTCGCCGCCGCCGTGCTGGGCGCCACCGACCCGCTGCGGTTCGACCTGTCGCCCGCGGCCGTCGTCCGCGTCGGCAGGCGGCTCATCGGCGTGCTCGCCGACGTGTTGCCCGGCGCGGCGGGCGAGGGCGACCGCATCGCCCAACGGCTGGCGGGCAAGCTCGGCGACCGGCCCGTCGACCCGGCGCTGCTCGACCTGGCGCTGGTCCTGCTCGCCGACCACGACCTCGCCGTGTCCACGGTCGCCGTGCGCGTGGCCGCCAGCGCCCGCGCCCACCCGTACTCCGTGGTGTCCGCCGGCCTGGGCGCGGTCGACGGCCAGTACCACGGTGTCGCCAGCACCCTCGCGTACCGGTTCCTGCGTGACGCGGCGGACGACCCGTTCGGCGCGTTGGCGGAACGGCAGCGCACCGGCGGGGTCCCCGGCTTCGGGCACCGCGTCTACCGCGACCGCGACCCGCGGGCCGAGGCGTTGTTCACCGCGCTGCGCGGGCACGAGGCCGCCCGGGACGTCATGGCCACGGTGGACGCGGTCGCACCCGGCGCCGGCACGTTCCCCAACGTCGACCTGGCGTTGGCCGCGCTGATGCACGCCTTCGGCCTGCGCCCGGACGCGGGCGAGGCGATCTTCGCGCTGGCGCGCTGCGCGGGCTGGCTCGCGCACGCGATCGAGGAGTACCGCGAGCCCGGCATGAGGTTCCGCCCGACCGGCGTCTACACCGGCGTGCGCCCACAACGCTGACCAGGGCGGGAGTTCTCCCGCTGTCGCGCTCCCGAAGCGTCGTGCCGGCCGGCGCGGTGCGAGCACTCGTCACGATCTGACGAAAGTCGCTATGGTCGATAGCAGACGGTAGTCACTCGGTCGCTGAGCGAGTAAGGGACGTGGGATGCGCACCGAAGACCAGTGGGAGTCCGACCGCCTTGACGTCGACACGTACCTCGACCGGCTCGGAATCACCGGGCCGCTCGCGCCGACAGCGCAGAACCTGCGCCGGTTGCACCGGGCGCACGTGCTGACCATCCCGTTCGAGAACCTCGACGTGGTGCTCGGCCGCGGCGTCGACCTCGACGTGCCGGCGATGCAGGCGAAGCTGCTGGAGAACCGGCGCGGCGGTTACTGCTACGAGCACAACATGCTGCTCGCCGCCCTGCTGGACCGGCTCGGCTACCGCGTCACGCGGCTGTTCGCCCGGCCGGACCTGCACTACGGCAAGCCGTTGCCGCGCACCCACATGGCGCTGCGCGTGGAGGTGGAGGACGGCACGGCCTACCTCGCCGACGTGGGTTTCGGCGACAGCGGCCCGCTGGACCCGGTGCCGTTCGGCGACGTCGTGTCGGAGCAGGCGGGCTGGACCTACCGGCTGGCCGAGGAACGCGACCGGCCGCAGCCGTGGTGCCTGTACCTGAAGCGCGACGACGGCTGGTTCCCGGTCTACCGGTTCTCGCTGGAGGCCCACCACCGCATCGACTGCCTGGTGGCCAACCACTTCATCTCGACCAACCCGCGCTCGCCGTTCGTGGGCCGGGTGTTCCTGGAGCGGATCGCCGAGCACTGGCGGCTCAACCTGAACAACCGCGTGCTGACCCTGCGCCACGCCGACGGCCGGCGCGAGGAGTCGCGGGTCGAGGACGACGGGTTCGCCGAGGTGCTGGCCGACCGGTTCGGCGTCGTGCTGAGCGAGCCGGAGCTGAAGTCGGTGCTCGCCGCGCTGCCGGACTGACCCGGCACGCCCCTTCGACGCGGCCGACCGCGCCGGCTCGACGGCCGTGACGTCGTGCGGGCCGCCACCCACCCGGCGAACGCTCGCACGACCGGCACCGGCGGGACTGCCCGCCGATGCCGGTCGTGCGATGCTGGTGCGGACAACGAGACGGGGGTGGGCATGGCGTCGAAGCGCAGGGGCGGCCTGGCCCCGTACGTGGCGCTGCTGGTGGCCGTGATCATCTTCGTGCCGGCGGTGCGCGAGGTCTTCGCCGACCTGATGGGGCCGTTGGTCGACCTGGTGGAGGACGCGTTCGGCGGCCCGAACTGAGACGGTGTTGACCGCCGCTCGCGACCCTCGGCAGACTTGCGCGGTCATCGGCGGGGAGTGTCGACCCGACCGGCCCCCGGCCTCTCGGAGGAGAGCTTCTCGTGGGTAGCTCATCGCGTTGCACGGTCATCGTCCCGACCTACAACAGGAGACGATTGCTCGAGCTGACGCTCGACTCGCTGGCCAGGCAGGACCTGCACCGCGACCGGTTCGAGGTGGTGGTCGTCGACGACGGCTCCAGCGACGACACCGCGGCCGCGGTGCGGGCGTTCGAGGACCGGCTCGACCTGCGGTACTTCCACCAACCCGACGAGGGCTACCGGGTCGCCCGGGCTCGCAACGTCGGCATCCGGCACGCGCGCGGCGAGGTCTGCGTCTTCGTCGACTCCGGGGTGCTGCTGCACTCCGCGAGCCTGACCGCGCACCTGGACGCCCACGCCGCCGCCGCGGAGCCGTTGGCGCTGAACGGTTACGTGTACTGCTTCAACCTCGACAACGAGGACGCCCGGCTGATCCGCAAGTTCGTGGACGTGGACGACGTCGACTCGACCATCGGCTCGCTGGCGCGCACGCGGTCGTGGCCGGACGTGCGCGAACCGTTCTACGAGCGGCACTCCGACGACTTCGGCCACCTCCGCGCCCCCTGGTTGATGTACTGGACGTGCCACGCGTCGGCACGCACGGAGCAGGTGCGCGCGATCGGCATGTACGACGAGGAGTTCCGGCAGTGGGGCGGGGAGGACCTCGACCTCGCCTACCGGCTGCACCGCGACGGGGCCCGGTTCGCCGTGAGCAGGCGGGCGAGCTCCATCCACTACCCGCACGACAAGGACCAGGGCGACAACACGGCGTCCGCCCTGGAGAACTACCGCTACATCGCGGAGAAGTACGACACGCCGATCACCCGGCTGCTGACCGAGGAGCCGGCGATCCGCTTCTCGGCGTTCGACGACGTCATCGCCGAACGCGGGCTGCCCAGCTGCGCCGACTACCTGGCACAGCGCAAGGTCTCCGGGTAGATGGGGCCGAGGCGCCCCTCCTGGCTCGGCACGGCGCGAGAGCGGTTCGCCGCACGGCGGGACATCGTCCGGCTGCTCCCGCGCGCGGGCCGGTGGCCGGTCGCCGCGCTGGTCGCGATCAACCTGCTGCTCGGCTGCCTGCCCGTCGTGTTCACCGTCGCCACCGCGATGGTGCTCGGCCGGGTGCCCGCGGCCGTGCGCGGCGGGCTCGACTCGGCCGCGTGGCACGGGCTGGTCGCGGTGTTCGGCGTCGCGGCGGGCGCGTTCGTCGGCAGGCAGCTGCTCTCCCCGGTGGAACGGGCCCTGGGCGAGCTGGTGACGCGGCGGGTCGACGGCCGGGTGGTCGACGAGCTGATGGCCGCGTCGCTGCGCAGCCCCGGCCTCGGCCCGCTGGAGGACCAACGGGCGTTGGACGCGCTGCGCACCGCCGCGCGGGAGGTGGAGTTCGGCGTGCAGAGCCCCGGCCGGGCCGCCACCGGCCTGCTCGCGCTGATCGCCCGCTACACCGAGCTCGCCGGCTGCGCGGTCGCGATCGGCGCGGTGTTCTCGTGGCCCGCCGCGGTCGCGCTGGTCGTCACCGTGCTGTTGTTCCGCCACGGCCAGCGCGGCGGGCTGCGCCGGTACGCGCGCGCCCGGTCCCTGCTCGCCGCCGAGCAGCGCGAGGTCGACTACCTGCGCGAGCTGGCCGGCGGGGCCGCCGCGGCCAAGGAGATCCGGGTCTTCGGCCTGGACGGCCACCTGCGGCAACGCCTGCGCGAGACGCACCTGCGCTACCTCGGGCCGCTGTGGGCGGAACGGCGCGCGATCTACCTGTGGCCGTTCGTCCGGTTCTCGGTCCTGGCGGTCGCGGTCACGGCCGTGGTCTTCGCGGTGCTCGGCGCGACCGCGCACGAGATCACCCTCACCGGGTTCGTCCTCGTCGCCACCGCCGTCCTGGGCCTGCTGCGGCTGGCCGAGCACTACCCGGAAGCGGACCTGCCGACCGCCGTGGGCATGAGGGCCTACGACGCCGTGCGGCGGTTCGCCGCGCTCGTCGACGAAGAACATCCCCGCCCGGCCCGGCGGCCGACCGTGCCGGAGCCGGTGGGCGTCATCCGGTTCGAGCAGGTCGGCTTCCGCTACCCGGGCCAGGAGCGCGCGGTCTTCGACCGCTTGGACCTGACGATCCCGATCGGCCGCTGCACGGCGATCGTCGGCGTGAACGGCGCGGGCAAGACGACCCTGGTCAAGCTGCTCGCCCGCCTCTACGAGCCGACGACGGGCGTGATCACGCTCGACGGCGTGGACATCCGCGAGTTCCCGCTCGACGCGTGGCGTGCCCGGCTCAGCGTGATCTTCCAGGACTTCGTGCGGTACGAGGCGTCCGTCGCGGACAACGTGGGGCTCGGCGCGGTCGGCTCCCGCGCCGACCGCGCGGGGATCCGGGAGGTCGTGGACGCCGTCGGCCTGACCGCGGCGGTGGCCGGCCTGCCCCGCGGCCTGGACACGCCGCTGGCCCGCCACCTCAGCGGCGGCGCGGAGCTGTCCGGCGGCCAGTGGCAGCGCGTGGCGTTGGCGAGGGCGTTGTTCGCGCTGCGCCACGGCGCGCGGGTCGTGGTGCTGGACGAACCGACCGCCAGCCTCGACGTGCGCGCCGAGACCGGCTTCTTCGAGGAGTTCGCCGACCTCGCCGAGGGCGCGACCACCCTGCTGATCTCCCACCGGTTCTCCACCGTGCGGCACGCCGACCTCATCGTCGTGCTCGAACACGGCCGGGTCGTTGAGCAGGGCGGCCACGCCGACCTGCTGGCCCGGGGCGGGCGTTACGCCGAGCTGTTCCGGTTGCAGGCGGACCGGTTCGCGGACGCGGTCGAGGGGCGGGTCGGGTGAAGGTCCTGCTGACCGGCGCGTGGACGGTGCTCGCCACGGCATGGCGGCTCAACCGGCGCAAGACGGCGCTCGCGGTGGTCCTGATGACGGCGGGCGCGGTCGCCGCCCCGGTGCTGGCCGCCGCGCTCGGCTGGATGACCCGCGAGGTGGTGGCGGGCGTCCCGGGGCGGGCGGTGCTGGCCGGTGTGGTCGTGGCCGTGCTGGCGGTGCTGGTGCTGTCCCTCTCGCACTTCGCCCACCTCGCCTACTACGAGCTCTCCGAGCTGGCGGAACTGGACTTCGACGAGCGCGTGATCGAGGTGTCCAACGGGTCGGCCGGCATCGAGCACCACGAGCACGCCGAGCACGCCGACACGTGGACCGTGCTGCGGCAGGAGGGCAGGCAGTTCCGCACCGGCCTGGAAGCGCTGCTCAACGGTGTCGGCCTGGTCCTGGCGGTGGCGCTGACCGCGGTCCTGCTGGCCGCGCAGAACCCGTGGCTGCTGGTGCTGCCCGTCGCCGCGGTGCCGCCGCTGGTGGCCGGTCGGGCCGCCGAACGGGTGCTCGACCGCGCCCGGACCGCGACCGCCGAGCCGACCAGGACCGCGCTGAACCTGTTCCACCTGGCCACCTCCGCCCGCGTGGCCGGCGAGCTGCGGGTGTCCGGCGTGCAGGACGAGCTGCGCACCCGGCACAGCCGGCTGTGGGACACGGCGACGCGGGGGTTGTGGCGGGCGCACCTCACCGCCACGGTGATCCGCGCGGCCGGCCAGGTCGTGTTCGCCCTCGCCTACATCGCGGGCGTGCTGCTCGTGGTGCGTGACGCCATCGCCGGGCGACGTGGCGTCGGCGACGTCGTGCTGGTGATCGTGCTCGCCGCCCAGGTCAACCAGCAGGTCGCCACCGCCGTCGCGCTCCTGCAGGACCTCCAGCGGATGGCCGGCGCGTACCGGCGGCTCACCGAGGTCACCGCGCTGGTTTCCGGGCCCGGGAGGGCCGCGCCCCGCCACGCGCCGCCGAGCCGGCTGCACGACGGGATCGAGTTCGCCGGCGTCGCGTTCACCTATCCGGGCACCGACGTCCCGGTGCTGCGCGAGGTCGACCTCCACCTCCCCGCCGGCGCCACGGTCGCGATCGTCGGCGAGAACGGCGCGGGCAAGTCGACCCTGGTCAAGCTGCTGTGCGGGTTCTACCGGCCGTCCCAGGGGCGGATCCTGGTCGACGGGGTGGACCTGCACGACCTGCCGCTCGACCGGTGGCGCACCCGGATCGCGGCCGGGTTCCAGGACTTCGTCCGCTACGAGTTCCCGGCCGGGCAGGTGGTCGGCCTCGGCGACCTGCCCCGGCTGTCGTCGGAGCCGGCCGTCCGCACGGCGCTGGCCCGCGCCGACGCCACCGACGTGCTCGACGCCCTGCCCGACGGCCCGCGGACCCACCTCGGCAAGAGCTACGCCGACGGGGCGGAGCTGTCCGGCGGCCAGTGGCAGAAGCTCGCGCTGGGCCGCGCCATGATGCGCGACGCCCCGCTGCTCCTCGTGCTGGACGAGCCGACGTCCGCGCTGGACCCGGAGGCCGAGCACGCGTTGTTCCAGCGCTACGCCGAGCACGCCGAGCGGGTCGCCGCCACGACCGGCGGGATCACCGTCTTCGTCTCCCACCGCTTCTCCACGGTGCGCATGGCCGACCTGATCATCGTGGTGCGGGACGGCCTGGTGGCGGAAACCGGCGACCACGCCGGCCTCATGGCCCGCGGGGGCCTCTACGCGGAGCTGTTCGCGCTCCAGGCCAGGTCGTACAGCTGACCGGGGCGTAGTCTCGTGTTCGCGGTTGGGTGGAGACTTTCGGGCCAGGCAGTGGAAACACCGCAAGGCCCGGGCGTCGGTCCGGTGCGTGAGCGAGGGGAGCGGGGCTTGTCGCACGCCGATTCGGGTGAGCGGCACGACCGGCTCGTTCGCCATCCCCACCCAGTTCCGCGGCGACCAGCTCGCCACCATGGAGGCGCACGCCGACGGCACCAACGCCGGACCGGCGGACTGGACCCCGTTCAAGCAGCACTTCCAACCCGACTGCACCGCGGGCACGCTGATCCTGGAGCCGGACTTCTTCGCCGAGCTGGACGACGGTGGCACCACCCTCACGTCCACTTCTGGAGCGGGGCGCGGACCACATACCACATCACCAAGACGGGCACCACGGTCACGGGCAGCAGCGGCTGACCCGAGCCGGCGAACGCCCCTTCACCCCGTGGTGGAGGGGCGTTCGCCCGGATGGGTACCGGCACGCGTCGGCCGGGGACTTCGACATGCGACCCCGACGGGTCCGGGCGACGATGGCCGGACCACGCCGGATCACGGACGAGGACGCGGTCATGGGCTTGTCGGCAGTGCCGTCCACGGTCAACCGGCCGCCCACGACCGGGCGGCGCTGGGTGATGCTCGGCCTGGCCACGGTCGGGTTCGCGCTGAACTTCTGGGCGTGGGCGTTGCTCAGCCCCCTCGGCCCGCGGTTCAAGGACGACCTGGGGCTGACCTCGTTCCAGCAGGCGTTGCTGGTCGCGGTCCCGGTGGTGGTGGGGTCGGTCGGGCGCATACCGGTCGGCGCGCTGACCGACCGGTTCGGCGGCCGGGTGATGTTCCCGCTGGTCTCGGCGGTCACGATCGTGCCGGTGCTGTTCCTCGGGCTGGTCGGGCACACGTCGCTGGCCGCGCTGCTCGTCGGCGGGTTCTTCCTCGGCGTGGGCGGCACGTCCTTCGCGGTCGGGGTGCCGTTCGTCAACCTGTGGTTCCCGCCCGAGCGGCGGGGCCTGGCGATCGGCATCTTCGGCGTGGGCATGGGTGGCACCGCGATCAGCGCCCTGACCACGGTCAAGCTGGTCGAGCGGTGGGGTCTGGCGACACCGTTCGCGGTGACGGCGGTGGCGCTGGCCTGCTACGCGGTCGTCGCGGTGCTGGTGCTGCGCGACGCGCCGGGGCGGACGGTCCCCGCCGGGTCGCTGAGCCGTCGGCTCGCGGCCACCGCACGGCTGCCGTCCACCTGGCAGGCGTCGGCGTTGTACGCCGTGGCGTTCGGCGGTTTCGTCGCGTTCTCGGTCTACCTGCCCGCCTACCTCGGCGAGTCCTACGGCCTGACGCAGGCGGACGCGGCCGACCGGATGGCCGGGTTCGTGCTGCTCGCGGTCGTGATGCGGCCGGTGGGAGGGTGGCTGTCGGACCGGCTCGGCCCGGTGCGGGTGCTCGTCGCCTGCCTGGCCGTGGTGGCCGCGGGTGCGGCGGTGCAGGCGTTCACGCCCGAGTTGATGCCGCTGGGCACGGTCGCGTTCCTGGCGATGGCCGCCGCGCTGGGCGCGGGCAGCGGCGCGGTGTTCGCCCTGGTGGCCCTGCTCGCGCCGGCGGACAAGGTCGGTTCGGTGACCGGTGTGGTCGGCGCGGCCGGCGGCCTCGGCGGCTTCGTGCCGCCGCTGGTGATGGGCGCCCTCTACGGTGCGCTGTCGTCCTACGCGCTGGGCCTCGCCGCGCTGGCGGTCGTCGCCCTGGCCTCGCTGCTGTTCACCGCGACCGCGGTGCGCCGCGCCGTGCACGCCCACCGACAGTGAGGACCCCACCCGACATGGACGGCCGCCAACCACCCGCCATCACCGACCGGTCACGACCACACCACCGCGTGACTGGCCACCGAAAGGCGCGAACACCGTGAGCACCGGCACCGAACCGGCCGCGGGCGGCAGTGGCGGGTTGGACAGCGGCCTCGTCGACGCGCTGGTGCGCACACGCCGGTTCTTCACCCGCGCCGACATCTCCCCGGACCTGCGCACGGTGCACCGGATCGGCGGGCGGCAGGCCGACGAGTTCTACCGGGACCGGTGGAGCCACGACAAGGTGGTGCGCTCCACCCACGGCGTGAACTGCACCGGGTCGTGCTCCTGGAAGGTCTACGTCAAGGACGGGATCATCACCTGGGAGGCGCAGCAGACCGACTACCCGTCGGTGGGGCCGGACCGCCCGGAGTACGAGCCCCGCGGCTGCCCGCGCGGCGCGGCGTTCTCCTGGTACACCTACTCGCCGACCCGCGTCCGGTACCCGTACGTGCGGGGCGTGCTGCTGGAGCTGTACCGGGAAGCCAAGGCGCGCACCGGTGACCCGGTCCTCGCCTGGGCGGACGTGGTGGAAGACCCCGAGCGCGCACGGCGGTACAAGGCGGCACGCGGCAAGGGCGGCCTGGTGCGCGCGTCGTGGGACGAGGCGACCGAGATGATCGCCGCCGCGCACGTGCACACGATCAAGACCTACGGCCCGGACCGGATCGCGGGCTTCTCCCCGATCCCCGCCATGTCGATGGTCTCGCACGCGTCGGGCGCGCGGTTCGTCTCCCTGCTCGGCGGCACGATGCTCTCCTTCTACGACTGGTACGCCGACCTGCCGGTGGCCTCCCCGCAGGTCTTCGGCGACCAGACCGACGTGCCCGAGTCGGGTGACTGGTGGGACGCGGGCTACCTGATCATGTGGGGCTCGAACCTGCCGGTGACCCGGACCCCCGACGCGCACTGGATGGCCGAAGCGCGCTACCGGGGCCAGAAGGTCGTCGCGGTGTCGCCCGACTACGCCGACAACGTGAAGTTCGCCGACGAGTGGCTGGCCGCCCACCCCGGCACGGACGGCGCGCTGGCCATGGCGATGGGGCACGTGGTCCTGCGCGAGTTCTTCGTGGACCGGCAGACGCCCTACTTCACCGACTACGTCAAGCGCTACACCGACCTGCCGTTCCTGGTCCGGCTCGACCCGCACGGCGACGTGCACCGGCCCGGCAAGTTCCTCACCGCCGCCGACCTGGCCACCGGGGAGGACGAGCACCCGGCGTTCAAGACGGTCCTGCTCGACTCCGCCACCGGCGCACCCGTGGTGCCGGGTGGCTCGCTCGGGTTCCGCTTCGGTGAGCGGGGCGCGGGCCGGTGGAACCTCGACCTGGGCGAGGTCGACCCGCTGCTGTCGACCCGCGGCGGCGAGTCGGTCGAGGTGGAGCTGCCGCGCTTCGACGCACCGGGCGGCACGGCCGCGACCGTGCGCCGGGGCGTGCCCGTGCGGCGGGTCGACGGGCACCTGGTCACCACCGTGTTCGACCTGCTGCTGGCCCAGTACGGCGTGCGCCGCGACGGCCTGCCCGGGACCTGGCCGAGCGGCTACGACGACCCCGACCAGCCGTGCACGCCCGCCTGGCAGGAGGCGATCACCGGCGTGCCCGCGCCGACCGCCGCCCGCATCGCCCGGGAGTTCGCGGCCAACGCCGAGGAGTCCCGCGGCCGGTCGATGATCATCATGGGCGCGGGCACCAACCACTGGTTCCACTCGGACACGATCTACCGCGCGTTCCTCGCGCTGACCACGCTCACCGGCTGCCAGGGCGTCAACGGGGGAGGGTGGGCGCACTACGTGGGCCAGGAGAAGTGCCGACCGGTCACCGGCTGGTCGCAGCTCGCCTCCGCGCTGGACTGGTCGCGCCCGCCCCGGCAGATGATCCAGACCGCCTACTGGTACCTGCACACCGACCAGTTCCGGTACGACCGGTTCGGTGCGGACACCCTCGCGTCGGCCAGCACCGGCGGTCGGTTCGCGGGCCGGACGACCGCCGACCTGATCGCGCTGTCCGCGCGGCTGGGGTGGATGCCGTCCTACCCGACGTTCGACCGCAACCCGCTCGACCTCGCCGACGACGCCGAACGGGCCGGCGTGCCGGTGGGCGAGCACGTCGTCGCGGAGCTGAAGTCGGGCCGGCTGCGGTTCGCCTGCGAGGACCCCGACTCGCCGCGCAACTTCCCGCGCGTGCTGAGCATCTGGCGCGCCAACCTGCTCGGCTCGTCCGGCAAGGGCAACGAGTACTTCCTCAAGCACCTGCTGGGCGCCGACCACTCGTTGCGCGCGCAGGAGACCCCGCCGCCCGACCGGCCCCGAGACGTGGTCTGGCACGACGAAGCGCCGGTCGGCAAGCTGGACCTGCTGCTGTCGCTGGACTTCCGCATGACCAGCACCACCCTGTTCTCCGACGTGGTGCTCCCCGCGGCGACCTGGTACGAGAAGCACGACCTCAACACCACCGACATGCACCCGTTCGTTCACTCGTTCAACCCGGCGATCGCGCCGCCCTGGCAGACCCGCACGGACTGGGCCGCGTTCCAGGCCATCGCCGAGTCCTTCAGCACCCTCGCCGAGCGGCACCTGGGCGTGCGCAAGGACGTCGTCGCCACACCGCTGCTGCACGACACCCCAGACGAGCTGGCCACCCCGCACGGCGTGGTGCGCGACTGGAAGGCGGGGGAGTGCGAGCCCGTCCCCGGCGTCACGATGCCGAAGCTGACCGTCGTGGACCGCGACTACCCCGCGGTCGCGGCCAAGCTGGGCGCTCTCGGCCCCCTGCTCGACTCGCTCGGCGCCACCACCAAGGGCGTCACGTACCGGGTCGAGGACGAGGTGGAGCACCTGCGGCACAAGAACGGCGCGATCCGCGGCGGTCCGGCCGACGGCCGCCCGTCACTGGTGCGCGACGTGCACGCGTGCGAGGCGATCCTCGCCCTGTCCGGCACCACCAACGGACGCCTGGCCACCCAGGGCTTCCGCACCCTCGAACACCGCACCGGCACGCCGCTGGCCGACCTGGCCGCCGAGCACGAGGGCAAGCGGATCACGTTCGCCGACACGCAGACCGCCCCGGTGCCGGTGATCACCTCGCCCGAGTGGTCGGGGTCGGAGACCGGCGGCCGCCGCTACTCGCCGTTCACGATCAACGTCGAGCGCCTCAAGCCCTGGCACACCCTCACCGGCCGCCAGCACTTCTACCTCGACCACGACTGGATGGCCGAGCTGGGTGAGCAGTTGCCGGTGTTCCGGCCACCGCTGGACCTGCACGCGTTGTTCGGTGAACCACGCGTCGGCGAGCACGGTGAGCTGGGTGTCGCGGTCCGCTACCTGACGCCGCACTCCAAGTGGTCGATCCACTCCGAGTACCAGGACAACCTGTTCATGCTGAGCCTGTCCCGCGGTGGTCAGACGATCTGGATGTCGCGGGAGGACGCGGCCAAGATCGGCGTGGCCGACAACGACTGGGTCGAGGCGGTCAACCGCAACGGCGTCGTCGTGGCCAGGGCGGTGGTGTCGCACCGGATGCCCGAGGGCACCGTCTACATGCACCACGCGCAGGACCGGCTGATCGACGTGCCGCGCACCGAGACCTCCGGCAAGCGCGGCGGCATCCACAACTCGCTGACCAGGCTGCTGGTCAAGCCGTCACACCTGATCGGCGGCTACGCGCAGTTGTCGTTCGCGTTCAACTACCTCGGCCCGACCGGCAACCAGCGCGACGAGGTGACCGTGGTCCGGAGGCGGAGCCAGGAGGTGACGTACTGATGCGGGTCATGGCGCAGTTGGCGATGGTGATGAACCTGGACAAGTGCATCGGCTGCCACACCTGCTCGGTCACCTGCAAGCAGGCCTGGACCAACCGCTCGGGCGTCGAGTACGTCTGGTTCAACAACGTCGAGACCCGCCCCGGCCAGGGCTACCCGCGCCGCTACGAGGACCAGGAGCGGTGGCGCGGCGGTTGGGCGCTCACCAGGCGCGGAAGGCTCCGGCTCAAGGGCGGCGGCCGGCTGCGCAAGCTGCTCACCATCTTCAGCAACCCCAAGCTGCCCGGCATCGACGACTACTACGAGCCGTGGACCTACGACTACGACACCCTCACCAACGCGCCCGCGCAGGAGCACACCCCGGTCGCCCGGCCCCGGTCGTTGCTCAGCGGCGAGCCCACCCGGATCACCTGGTCGGCGAACTGGGACGACGACCTCGGCGGCTCGCCCGACCACGGCGACCGCGACCCGCTGCTCAAGGGCATCGCCGACAAGGTGAAGTTCGAGTTCGAGCGCACGTTCATGTTCTACCTGCCCCGCATCTGCGAGCACTGCCTGAACCCCTCGTGCGCCGCGTCGTGCCCGTCCGGCGCGATCTACAAGCGCACCGAGGACGGCATCGTCCTGGTGGACCAGGACCGCTGCCGGGGCTGGCGGATGTGCGTGTCGGGTTGCCCGTACAAGAAGGTGTACTTCAACCACCGCACCGGCAAGGCCGAGAAGTGCACGTTCTGCTTCCCCCGCGTCGAGGTCGGCATACCCACCGTGTGCGCGGAGACGTGCGTGGGCCGGCTGCGCTACATCGGGCTGGTCCTCTACGACGCCGACCGGGTGCTCGCGGCGGCGACGACACCGGACGACCAGGACCTCTACGAGGCACAACGGCGGGTGTTCCTCGACCCCAACGACCCCGAGGTGGTCCGCGAGGCCGAACTCGCCGGGATCCCGGGCGACTGGATCACCGCCGCGCAACGCTCGCCGGTCCACGCGCTGATCAACGAGTACGAGGTGGCCCTGCCGCTGCACCCGGAGTACCGCACCATGCCCATGGTCTGGTACATCCCGCCGCTGTCGCCGGTCGTGGACGTCGTGCGCGACACCGGCCACGACGCCGAGGACCACGGCAACCTGTTCGCCGCCGTCGAGGCGCTGCGCATCCCGGTGGAGTACCTGGCCCAGCTGTTCACCGCCGGTGACGTCGAGCCGGTGAACGCCGTGCTGCGACGGCTGGCCGCGATGCGCAGCTACATGCGCGACCTCAACCTCGGCCGCGAACCGCAGGAGGCCATCCCGGCGAAGGTCGGCATGACCGGCCGGCGGCTCTACGACCTGTACCGGCTGCTCGCGCTGGCCAAGTACGACGAGCGCTACGTCATCCCGCCCGCGCACGCCGAACAGGCGCACGGGCTGGAGGAACTGGCCACCGAGTGCAGCCTCGACTACGAGGGCGGCCCCGGCATGGGCGGCTCCGGCCCGTTCGGCGAGGGCTCCGGCGGCACGTCGCCGATCGCGGTGGAGAACTTCCGGATGCTGCGCGACCGCCAGACCACCGACACCCTCGCCGCGCCGGTCGACAAGGGCAACCGGGTCAACCTGCTCAACTGGGACGGCAAGGGTCGCCCCGAAGGTCTGTTCCCGCCCGGGGACCGGCCCGGCGGGGGAGATCCGGCGGGCGAGGTGGAGCCGAAGCCGTGACCCCCACCGACACCCGACGCGCCACCGCCTGGCAGGTCCAGTCGTTGCTGCTGGGCTACCCCGACGAGCAGGCGTTCGCCCGGCTGCCCCTGCTGCGCGCCGCGACCCGGACGCTGCCCGCGCCGCTCGCCGTGCCGCTGACCGCGTTCCTGGACCACATGGCGGCCACCCCGCCGACCGACCTCGCCGCGGACTACGTGGCCACGTTCGACCACCGCAAGCGGTTCAGCCCTTACCTGACCTACTTCGCCTACGGCGACACCCGCAAGCGCGGCCTGGCGCTGCTGCGGTTCAAGCACGCCTACCGGGCCGCCGGGCTCGAACCGGTCGACGACGAACTGCCCGACCACCTCGCCGTGGTGCTGGAGTTCGCCGCCACCGGCGACCCGGCGACCGGCCTGCGGCTGCTGGGCGAGCACCGCGCCGGGTTGGAACTGCTCCGCGTCGGCCTGCGCGAAGCGGGCTCGCCGTGGGCGCACGTCCTGGAGTCGGTGTCGGCGACCCTGCCACCGCTCGGGCGGCACGAGCACGAGGCGATCGCCCGCCTGGCCGCCGAAGGACCGCCCGAGGAGGAGGTCGGCCTCGCCCCGTTCGCCCCACCCGAGCACGCGCCGCACCCGCGAGGAGGGCCGCGATGACCGAGTCGCCGAGCACGCTCGACATCATGCTGTGGGTCGTCGTGCCGTACGTGGCCATCGCCGTGTTCGTGCTCGGGCACGTCTGGCGCTACCGCTACGACAAGTTCGGCTGGACCACCCGGTCCTCCCAGCTCTACGAGAGCAGGTTGCTGCGCCTGGGCAGCCCGCTGTTCCACTTCGGCATCCTGGTCGTCGCCGTCGGTCACGTCGGCGGCCTGCTGGTGCCCAAGTCGTGGACCGGGGCCGTCGGCATCGGCGACACGGCCTACCACGTGGTCGCGGTGGTGCTCGGCGTGCTGGCCGGGGTGTGCACGCTGACGGGCGCGGCGATCCTGGTCTACCGCCGCCGGACCGTCGGCCCGGTGTTCTCCGCGACCACCCGCAACGACAAGGTCATGTACGTGCTGCTGGTCGGCACGATCGCGCTCGGCCTGGGCACCACCGTGCTGGGCAACCTCACCGACCACCCGCACGACTACCGCGAGTCGGTCTCGCCCTGGTTCCGGTCGATCTTCACCTTCCAGCCGCGGCCGGAGCTGATGGCCGCCGCACCGCTGGGGTTCCGGCTGCACGCGCTGGCCGCGTGGTCGCTGTTCGCGTTCTGGCCGTTCAGCCGCCTGGTGCACGTGTTCTCGATGCCGTTGGGCTACCTCACCAGGCCCTACATCGTCTACCGCAGCCGTGACGCGCGGGGTCAGGCGAGCGGGATGTCGTGGCCCGGGCCGCGCTCGTCGGCGGGGCGGGGGCCGAAGTAGCGGCGGTCGGCCTCGTCGATGCCCACGTCGTTGATGCTCGCCTCGCGGCGGTTCATCAGCCCGTTGTCGGCGAACTCCCACAGCTCGTTGCCGTAGGAGCGGAACCACCGGCCCGTCACGTCGTGCCACTCGTACTGGAAGCGGACGGCGATGCGGTTGCCGCGGAAGCCCCACAGGCTCTTGCGCAGCACGTAGTCCAGTTCCCGCGCCCACTTCTCGGTGAGGAAGTCGACGATCCGCGCGCGGCCGGTGAGGAACACGTCCCGGTTGCGCCAGGCCGAGTCCTCGGTGTATGCGAGCGCGACGCGGTGCGGGTCGCGGGTGTTCCACGCGTCCTCGGCGGCCTGGACCTTGGCCAGGGCGCTGTCGAGGTCGAACGGCGGGAACGGCGGGCGGGCCTCGGTCATGCGGGCGGCACTCCTTCGATCACCGGTTCTGCCGCTTGAGTGCGCCAGTAACCGTTAGAACGACCCTGGCACGCCTCCGCGGCCGTTGTCAACGGACAGAGGCCATGGCAACCGTTAGAAGTGCGGTAGCCTCGTCGCCGTGGACACGGATGCGCCGCTGCTGGGCGAGCCGTTGCCGGTCGAGTTGATGAACACCGTCTGGGCCGACCGGGACGGCGTGCACGACGCGCTGCGCGATCGTGACGGCGCCAAGGCGTGGCTGCGCACCGTCTCCGCCAGGACCGACCTGCTGACCCCCGGCGACCTCGACCGGCTCACCCCGTCCGACCTCGACCGCCTCGCGCACCGCCTGGTCGACCTGCGTGACGCGTTGCGCCGACTGGCCGCCGAGGTCACCGAGGACCCCCGTCCGCACGCCTCCCACCCGCGCGCACTCGACGCCGCCGTGACCGCGCTCAACCAGGCCGCCGGCGACACGCCCCGCTGGTCCGCGCTGTCCTGGACGCCCGGCCGACCGCCCGCGCGCCACGTCCGCGCAGGCGGACCACCCGCCTCGGCGGCCGTCTCCGCCATCGCCGACGAGGCCGTCGCCCTGCTCACCCAGGACGCCCGCCACCGGCTGCGGGCCTGCCTCGGACCGGGCTGCGTCCGGTACTTCGTCAAGGACCACCCGCGCCGGGAGTGGTGCTCGGCCACCTGCGGCAACCGCGCCCGGTCCGCCCGCCACTACCGGCGCCACCGCGGAACGACCTGATCGTCGCGCGCCGCGGTGACCGGCACGCGTTTTGCGTGGCCTGCCCTCGGGTACCAGGCGGGCCGAGTGCCTTGAAAGCACAGGGCGCCGAGGGTGAGGCGGTTATCGATGGGCGTCGGCGAAGCTCCCGACCCGCCGGCTCTGGAGATGACCGCCGAACCGGCGCCGCTCGTGCGGGTCCGGCAGTGGACGGCCGCCGCGTTGGCCGACCTGGACGAGGACCACCTGGAGGCGGTGCTGCTGGTCAGCACCGAACTGCTGACCAACGCCTACGAGCACGGCGCCACCCCGTACGGCATCCGGTTGCGCCGCAGCCGGATGCCGTGCCGAGTCCGGGTGGAGGTGGACGACGCCTCGCCCGAGCAGCCCGTCGTCGGCCGCTCCCGGCTCGGCGAGACCCGTGGGCGGGGCCTGGTGCTGGTGGACCAGCTGTCGACGGCCTGGGGTACCAACCCGTTGCCGGGTACGGGCAAGACGGTGTGGGCCGAGGTCTCGTGCGAGCGTGACGGCTACACGCGCTGCGCGAGCCGCCCGTGAGCATCCCGGCTGGTCGCCCCCGCGCCGGCGTTCGCTGGGCCAACCGGGCGCTCGTGCGCCGCCGCACGCCATCGTGGCCGGTCACGGCGTTACGCTGCCCAGTGCGGGATCGCCGGGTCCCGGCGGGAGGCGCGGTGTGATGGACGGTCGAACGGACCCGGGCGCACCGATCAGCGTGGACACGACCTGGCACGACCGCGTGGTTGTGGTCGCCGTGCACGGCGAGGTCGACATGGACACCTGCGACGAGCTGCGCTCGTGGGTCGTCGAAGCCCTCGACGGCCGACCGGGAGCGCTGGTGCTCGACCTGACCGGCGTGGTGGTCTTCGGCTCGATCGGCCTGTCCCTGCTGATCGAAGCACGCCACCGGGCGCAGCGGTGCGCCGCCGGTTTCGCCGTGGCCACCGACCAACGCGCCGTGCTGTCACCCTTGGCCGAAACCGGCGTCCTCGACCTGCTGGACGTCCGACCGACCGTGCCCGAGGCCGCCGAGGTCGCGATGGCCAGGGGGACGTCGTCGCGAGCCGATTCGAGGTGAACCGGCATTCCCGGCGGGCACCGCGGTGACGGTCCGGGTGGTTGAGCGCCGGCGAGGGTCGCGGTGGCCGGGTGGAGTGCGCGCGGCAAGCGGACGGGTGCCCCCTGCCCGACCACCTGACACCCCCGCGAGTCGTCCCGCTGCGCCATTCGCGCTACCGGAGGGAGCCGGCCGGTATGACGGAGCACGGGATCCCGCTGGAGCTGACGCCGGCGCGGCGATGGGGGATCGCGTGGGGCGCGGTGCAGGTCGTGCCGGCCGCGACGGACCTCGCCCGG
The DNA here is from genome assembly GCF_021390395.1 of Saccharothrix sp. S26. Lineage (GTDB taxonomy): Bacteria > Actinomycetota > Actinomycetes > Mycobacteriales > Pseudonocardiaceae > Actinosynnema. The sequence continues at coordinate 152,560 of NZ_JAJUWT010000009.1, read as the reverse complement.
CGGCCCGCCGACGCCGTCACCGGCCGCGAGCCGTGGTGGGCCCTGGTGATCGCGGTGAACATCGTCGGCCCGCTGTCCTGCTTCCGCTGGGGCCGCGAAGGCACGCCGCCCACCCCCACCTGAGGGTTCACCCGGTGCGGGGCTGTCCCGCCTGGCGCGCCCGCGGTCGACGGTTGATGTAGGCGGCCAGGCCACCGAGCTCCTCGTTGGCGATGAACGCCGACCGCACGTTGAGGAGGGCTTCCTCGGCGTGGGCGTGGCAGCCCCAGGCCGCGTCACCCCAGGCGTCGGCGACCTTCAGCTCGGCCGGGGCGGTGCACCCGTCCGCGCCGCCGAGCCGGCACTGCTCGGGGTGCGGCACGGTGGCCTGCGCGGCTTCGGCGGCGCGCATCCGGTCGGCCAGTTCCGCCGCCGCGGCGGCCCGCTGCTCGGCCTCGGCGCGCAGCTTCTGCTCCGCGCGCATCGCCTTGACCAGCTCGGCGTGGGCCGCCTCGGCGCGGGTCTCGGCGTCACGGCGCGCCTGCTCGCTGTGGTGGCGCTCGATGGCCAGGGCCGCGGTGCCGGCGAAGACGCGGGCCAGCGCCAGGTCGGACTCCTGCGGGGCGCGCGGGGTCCGGTGGTACATGGCGAAGGTGCCCAGCAGGCTCCCGTCGCGGGCGAGGATCGGCGTGGACCAGCAAGCCGCGAGGCCCGCCCGGTCGGCCAGGTCCCGGAAGTCGTCCCAGAACGGGTCGGTGGCGATGTCGGTGACGACGACCGGCTCCCGCCGGTGGGCGGCCGTGCCGCACGAGCCGACGCCCTCGCCGGTGGCGATCCCGTCGATGGCCTCGTTGTAGAAGTCGGGCAGGCTGGGCGCGGCACCGTGGCGCAGGTGCTCGCCGTCGGCGTCGGCGAGCAGCACGGACACGAGCACCTCCTGCGGGGCGAGGTCCTCGATGCAGCGGGCCATCCCGTCGAGGACCTCGGTCAGGGGTGCCTGCCGGGCGATCTGCTCGAGCAGCGCGCGGTGCTCGGCCATCAGGTGCTGGGCGTGCTTGACCTGGGTGGTCTCCACGCCGATCACCCAGATCCCGACCACGTTGCCCGCGCCGTCGCGGCGCGGCTCGTAGGTGAAGTCGAAGAACGCCTCCCGCTCGAGCGGACCGGTGTCGAGCACGACCCGCACGTCGCGGCCGGTGTAGGGCTCACCGGAGCGGTACACCCGGTCGAGCAGGTCGATGAAACCCTGACCGACCAGCTCGGGCATCAACTCCACCAGCGGGACGCCGGTGCGCGCCCGGTGCTCGCCGATGGTGGCGAAGAAAGCCGGGTTCGCCATCTCCACCACGTGCGCCGGCCCCGCCAGCGAGGCGAACACGGCGATGGACTGCCCGAACAAACCCCGCAGGTCCTCCTCGGCGGTCGCCGGTCCGGCGACCGCCGACCCCGCGCCGAAGGGGTGCTGGTCTGATGCCGCTGTCATCGTGTGGCCCACTCCTCGTCCTTGATCGTCGATCGTAATGCCCGGACACCCGTGGTGTGCGACGGCCCGGCGGGCCACGTCGGGTCGCACGAGCTGCCCCACAACCGGGCTCCCGGCCGAGCGACGACGAGGTCGGTCGAGCCGCACCTCCCGGGTCGGCTCCGCGCTCCCGCCCGGTCGTCGCGCGGGCGCGAGGCGTCGGTGGCCGCGGAGGTGGCTAGGCTGACGCGGTGGATGGCGTGGAACGCCAAGTCGGCGTGTTGGCTGAGCTGACCCGTTTGGGACAGGGTTCGCACGTGTGCTGCGTGGTCGACTCCTCGCCGCGGTTCGAGGAGTGGGCCGCGGGGTGCCTGGCGGAAGGCGCGCGGCAGCGGCAGAAGCTGTTCCGGTTCGCCCCGGACGCGGTGCTGCCGGAGTTGGCGGTCGACGGGTCGGTGACCTTGGCCGATCCGCACGTGGCGTTCCTGGGCCGCGGGCCGATGGACCCCGAGGCGATGTACCGGATGTTCCGCCGCCAGGACGAGGTGGCTCGCGACGAGGGCTACCAGGGCTTGCGGCTGGTGGCGGACATGGACTGGCTGCTGGCCGCCGGACCGGGCCGGGCCGAGGTCGCCGAGTTCGAGCTGGTCCTCGACGAGGTGGTGCGGGAGTTGGGCGCCACCGTGGTGTGCGCGTACCGGACCTCGGGCTTCGACGACGAGGCGGTCGCAGAGGTGCTCGCGGTGCACCCCGTCACGGTCGGGGACGTGCCGCTCGAGCCGGGCTTCCGCGTGTGGAGCGTGGCGCCGGGGGTCTGGGAGGTCGCCGGCGAGGTGGACGTCTTCAACGCCGAGCCGTTCGAGCGGGCGCTCGCGACGGCGGCCGGGCGGTCCGCGTCCTTGCTGGTGCGCACCTCGGGGCTGGGATTCGTCGGCTTGGCCGGTGCACACGCCCTGGCCCGGGTGGCGCGGGCGAGACCGGACCTGCGGATCGTGGTGGAAGACGCGTGCCCGTCGTTGCTCCAGTGCTGGGCGTTGGGTGGGTTCGAGTCGAGCGCGCCCCTGGTCGAGGTCCGGCCGCCGAACGACGTCGATGGCACCGTCGTCGACTGGTCGCCCGGTGACGGAGGGCGTGAGCGGTGAGCCTGCCCGAGGTGGTGAGCGGTTTCCGGCACGAGGCGTTGTTCTACTCATCGCGCGAGGAGTTCCTGGACGGGGCGGTCCCGTTCATCGAGGGCGGTGTCGCCGAGGGCGGACCGGTCCTGGTCGTGGTCGACCGCGAGAAGATCGGACTGCTGCGGACCGCGCTCGGTGCGGGAGCGGATCGGGTCGACTTCGCCGACATGGCCGAGGTGGGCCGCAACCCGGCCCGCATCATCCCGCTGTGGCGGCGCTTCGTCGACCGGAACCTCGTCGACGGCAAGCCCGTCCGGGGGATCGGGGAACCGCTGTGGGCCGGTCGCAGCTCCGCCGAGGTCGTGGAGTGCCAGGCGCACGAGACGCTGCTCAACACCGCTTTCGGTGACGGCTCCGCCTGGTCGCTGTTGTGCCCGTACGACGTCGCCGCGCTGGACGCGCAGGTGGTGGACGAGGCGCGCCGCAGCCACCCCTCCCTGATCGCGGACGGGGTCCGGACGAGCAGCGCCGACTACGTGTTCGACCACCCGTCGCCCGCGCGGTGGGACCACCGGCTCGACCCGCCGCCCGTCGGAGCGGCCCAGTGCCCGTTCGCGTCCGACCGGGGATCACCGGCCGCCGTGCGGAGGTTCGTCCGCGACCACGCGACGGCGACGCCGTTGGACCGGGCCGCGGTCGAGCGGGTGGTGCTGACGGTCAACGAGTTGGTCACCAACAGCGTCGTCCACGGTGGTGGGCACGGCGTGGTGCGGCTGTGGCGCGACGGCGACACGCTGGTGTGCGAGGTGCGGGACGCGGGGACCCTCGTCGCCGATCCGCTGACCGGTCGGCGGGCGCCGACCGGCGGTCAGCCGGGCGGGCGGGGGTTGTGGCTGGTCAACCAGCTGTGCGACCTCGTCCAAGTGCGCACCGCGCCGGAAAGCACGGTCGTGCGCACCCACCACCGGCTCACCGCGCCGCACTGCTGAGCGCGCTCCGTGCCCTCGCGCACCAAGCGGTGGACAACGCGGGTTCGTGAGGCGCGGGTGCGTCACCCGATGTGGTGCTCTGCCGCGCCTCGGCGGCCGGCGGTGTGCGAGCGGTCGTTGGATGTGGGCATGGCGGACGCCGCGCACCAGCCCGTGGGGAGACGGCGTCGTGCCCGGTGGTTGCGGGGGATCGTCGGCGCGTCCTGCGGCCTGCTGGGTGTGGTGCTGATCGCCCACCCGTTCCGCTCGGTCGCGGTGCTGGTGCTGCTGATCGCCGTCGGGATGGTGTTGGCCGGTGTGGGCGAGCTGGCCTCCGCGCGGTCGGGGATCGCCGTCCTGGTCGGCGTGGCGTGGGTGGCGGCCGGTCTCGTCGCGGGACTGGCGCCCGGTGTCGCGATCGGCACGATCACGGTCCTGGCCGGTGTGGCGTTGATCGTCGCCGGCGTGGTCGACGGGGTGCGGGCCTCGCGGGGTGCGGCGGACCAGCGGGTGACGTCGGCGGTGCGCGGTGTGGCGGCGGTGCTCTTCGGCGTCCTGGCGCTGAGCTGGCCGGACGTCACCGAGATCGTCCTCGCGGTCGTGTTCGGGGCGCGGCTGGTGCTGTTCGGCGTCGACCTGGTCGTCACGGCGGTGCGACCCGGCCGGCGCGGGCACCGGGTGGGGCCGCGAAGGGTCCGCACCGCCGCGGCGGCGTGCGGGTTGGTGGTGGCGGTGGCGCTGCTGGTGGTCAGCGTGCGGGTCCACGCCGCCGCGCCCCGGCCCGACGCGTTCTACGACCCGCCCTCCGGCGCGCCGACCGCGCCCGGTGTGCTGCTGCGCGGCGAGCCGTTCACCCGCGGCATCCCGGCCGGGGCGCGGGCGTGGCGGATTTTGTACACGACGACGCGCGACGAGGGCGTCCCGGCGACGGCGAGCGGGCTCGTGCTCGTGGCCGGGGACGCGCCCGCCGGGCCGCGGCCGGTCATCGCCTGGGCGCACGGGACCACCGGCGTCGCGCCGGGCTGCGCACCCTCGCTGGCGGCCGACCCCCTGGGCTCCGGTGCCATGCCCGCGCCGGCCGAGGCCCTCGCGCGCGGCTGGGCCGTCGTGGCGACCGACTACCCGGGCCTGGGCACCGCGGGCCCGCACCCGTACCTGATCGGGCAGGGCGAGGGTCGGTCGGTGCTGGACGCCGTCCGCGCCGCCCGCCGGCTCGACGGCGTGGACCTCGCCCCGCGGACCGTGGTCTGGGGACACTCGCAGGGCGGGCACGCCGCGCTGTGGACCGGGATCCTGGCGCCCACCTACGCGCCGGGGGCGAACGTGGTCGGCGTCGCCGCCGTCGCACCCGCCGCCGACCTGTCCGGGCTCGTCCACAACCTGGGCGGGCTGCGGTTGACCACCGTGCTGGCCGCCTACGTGATCGAGGCCTACAGCGAGGTCTACCCGGACGTCGACTACACGGCGATGGTCCGGCCGACCGCCCGCGTCCAGGCACGCGAGATGGCGCGTCGCTGCCTGGCCGAGCCGTCGAGCACGGTGACGCTGATGTCGTCGTTGCTGTTCGACCGGCCGATCTGGGACGGCGACCCGACCAGCGGCGCGTTCGGCGCGAGGCTGCGGGAGAACACGCCGACCGGCCCCATTTCGGTTCCGCTGCTCATCGCGCAGGGCGAGAGCGACCCGCTCATCCTGCCGACCGTGCAGGCCGCCTACGTCCGCCAACGGTGCGCCGCGGGAGGTGCCGTCGACTACCGCACGTACGCCGGGCGAGACCACCTGGGCGTCGTCGCACCCGACTCACCGCTGATCCCGGACCTCCTCGCGTGGACGCAGGGGCGCCTGGACGCCACCCCGGCTCGGAGCACCTGCCCGACGTGACGCCGTTCGGCGACGGTCCCGGTCGCTGCGGTGGTGGCCGCCGGCCGGTCCGCATGACCGGGCACGGCGACGCGGTGGACCGCGAGTGATGGCGGTCGTCGCCGGCGGGCTCGCGCTGGTGGCGGCTGCCGGGTGGACGGCGGGCTCCCTGGTGGGACCGATCGGCGACACCCCCACGTCGATAATCCCGACGTCTGGTCACACCGAGGGCGGCGGCACGGTGGATGACCGGGTCGTCGTCCGGTTCAGGCGGCTCGTTCGTTGGTGACCGGTCGCAGGTGCCGCGGCCTGCCGCGCTCGGTCGACTGCCGGCCGGGGTCGTCGGTGTCGTCGACGTCGAGCCGGTGGTCCCCCGGCCGTTCCGTCGTGTGAGAGCCGTCGTCGGGAGCGTGAGCGGTACGGCGCACGACTACCAGCAGCGCCAAGCCGAGCACGAGGAAGACGTGCGAGGTGACGCGTGAGAGCGGGACCGCTCCGGTGAGCAGGTCGTTGACGGAGAACGGCACGAGCGAGGCGACGAACGCCGCGACGACCGGCAGCACCCCGGTGACGGCTCTCGGGCGCAGCGCGGTCCAGAGCAGGCCGAGGCCGACGGCGAGGTTCCACGCGGTGCTCTCGTTGAACAGGTGGGTCGACGCCGGGGCGCCGTCGGTGTGCGCGCCGTGGCCCGGGACGTCGTCGACCCCGAACACCTGCGCGATGCCGAGGGTCAGTTGCGCGACCGCGACCCCGGCCAAGCCCATGCGCCAGTACCACCCGCGCGTGGCCCGTGCCACCGGCGGTGTGGCCGCGGCGGTGGCGAGGACGGCCGCGGTGAGGTCGGGGACGTCGGTGGCGGGGCGGACCCTCAGGTCGCGGGTGAGCGCTGCCGCCCGCTCCTGCCACCGCCGGCAGTCGGCGCAGGAGGCGAGGTGCGCGTCGGTCTCCTCGGCGGGCACGGGTTCGGCTTCGCCGTCAGCGCGCGCGGAGACGGCTTCGCGGCAGGTGTCGCAGTCCACGGGGTGATTGTCACCCGCGCGCCGCCGGAACGTCCCGGCGAGCCTCGCCCGGTCAGGTAGCCCGAACCGGTGCGACGGCGGGTCACCCGACCTCCGACGAGTCGTTGCCCGCGGCGTGGAGCAGGTCGTCACGGGCCCGCGCGACCCGGGAGCGGATGGTGCCGACCGGGCAGCCCGCCACGTCGGCGGCCTCCGCGTAGGACAGGCCCAGCACCTGGGTGAGCACCAGGGCTTCGCGCCGGGCGGGGTCGAGCGCGTCGAGCAGCACGTTCAGCTCGACGACACCTTCGAAACCGGTGTCGACCGCCCTGCGGTCCGCCTCCCGCACCCAGTCCGAGCCCGACGACAGCCGGGGGCGCGACTGCGCCATGCGGACCTGGTCGACCACGACGCGGCGGGCGATGGCCAACAGCCAGGCGCGGGCCGAGGAACGCCCGGCGAAGCGGTGCAGGCTGGGCAGGGCGCGGGCGTAGGTCTCCTGAGCCAGGTCGTCCGCCACGCCGACGCCCGTGAGGTGCGCGACGAAGCGCCACACGTCCCGCTGGGTGGCGCGGACGAACCGCTCCAGGGCGTCGCGGTCGCCGGAGCGCGCGTCGAGCGCCCAGCCCGTCACCTCGTCGTCGAAAGCTGTCACGATTCCGGATCGTAACCACGCGGTGACGGGAACCGGTGAGCCGAATGGCGCGACCAGTGGTGTGGACTGCCGATCCTGCCGTGAAGCGCTCTCGGCAGGACCATCCGGGTCCGGCCCGTCGGCGCGGACCCGGACCTGGTCGACGTCGTGCCGGCCGCCGCCCCACCCCGTCACCTCGCCCTGGCGGCGGTGGCCGTCGTCCAACTGTGGCTCGCGCTGCACCAACTGCTCGCCGGCGCTACCGGACACGGCGGTTCCGGCCACCTGTTCAACGAAGGCGCGGCGTGGAACCTGGCGTGGGGGATCGGTCTGCTGGTGGCCGCGGTGCACGCGCACCGTGCCGCCGGACTGCTGCCCACCCTCGGCGGGTTCGTCGCCGCGCTGGTCACGTTCTCGGTCAACGACCTGCTCGACGGCACCGCGACCACCGCGCGCGTCGCCTCCCACGTGCCGTTGGTGGCCGGTTTGCTCCTGCTCCACCTCGTCGCCCGCGCCCACCGGAACCAGCCGACCCCCGGCGCACCGGCCCGGCACGACCACGACCACGGCCGGCGCGACGACCTCGACGTCGCACCGCGGGCGGGAGGGCGTCGCAGGCGGCCACGCCACCTCCGACCCACCGCCCACCACCGCCGAGCAGCCTGACCCGCGGACACGCTGGGCTGGTGCTGCGGTCCACCGCAGTCCACTGTGGATCGTCGCGTCACCCGGCCGTCCCGACCCGCTCGGCGACCTCGACCACCGGGATGATGCCGCCGGCGGCGGCTTGGGCGAGTTCATGCTCCCCGGCGGCAAGGGCACCTGCTTCGCCCGCGCCTCCTGATCGTCCCGTCAGGCGCGGGCGCCCCGCACGATCAACCGGCGGGCGTGGTTGTCGTAGGGCGAAGCGTCGAAGTCGCGAAGCACTCGACACCGGCGAACCCGGTCTGCTCGAACAGGGCGCGCAGCTCGGCGGCGCTGTAAAGCGTGGAGTACAGCGACGTGCGCCGCACCGCGCACCCGCGTCCAGGTTCTCACCCGCGTCGGTGAAGTAGCCGAAGGACGTGTAAATGTTGATCACCAGGTCGTAGGCGTCCGGCTCGACGTGCTCGCGCACACCCGCCCGCTCGCACGCCTCGCGCGTCCAGGCGAGCATCGCCTCGCTGAGGTCCACCCGCCCGCGACTCCCGGCAGCGGCGAGGTGGCCACCACCCGCTCCGCCTCCACCACCCGGCGCGGCGGGAACATCACCTCGGCGAACCCGGTCCACAGCTCGTCGTCCTCGTACCAGCCCATGCCACCCCACGGGTCGTCGTCGGCGCGGAAGCAGCGCCGCCCGGTCCTACTGGTCGCGGGCGGACTGCGGGCGGTTCCCGCCATCTCGTGCGGTCGGCGGGTGGTCACCGTTCGTGGCTCGGACCGGCGGCGGCTCCCGCCGTGCGACGGGGATCCGAAGTGTTCGAGCGGTCGGACGCGCCGGGCAACGCCCGTGCACCAGTGGTCGTGCCAGAGCCCGCACCGCTTCCTGTGAAGCAGCTCACTGTGCCGACGACGTCGACGCCAGCATGATCGGCCCAGGCGTTGGAGATCGTCCGTCGACCGAGCCCGTGACGAGGAGGCCCCCGTGGCGCACGACGGCGCACCGGCCGACGAGCGATCCGCACCGCTGTTCCGGAGCCCCTCCTTCCTCCGGCTGTGGACCGGCGTCACCGCCTCCGGCATCGCCACCTGGGCGTTGCCGTTCATCCTCGGCCTCGCCGTGCTGGAGCGGTCGATCACGCCGGTGGGGCTGGGCGTCGTGCTCGCCGCCCGCACGGTCGGCTTCCTCGCCGCGGTGCCGGTGGCCGGGGTTCTGGCCGACCGGCACCCCCGCCGCCGCGTCGTGCGGTGGGCGGGCACGGTCGCCGCCGCGGCCACGCCGCTGATCGCGCTGGGCATGGGGCGCTCGCTGCTGCTGATGGCCGCCGCCGCTGCCGTCGTCGGCGCCGGGCAGGGGGCGTGCCGACCCGCGTACCAGGCGCTGACGGCCGAGGTCGTCGCCGAGGACCGGCGGCAGCAGGCCAACGCCGCGCTGACCCTCTCGGTCCGGGTCACCACGCTGGTCGCGCCCGGCCTCACCGCGTTGCTCGCCGTGCTCGTCGACACCCCCGCCCTGCTGGTCGCCACCGCCGCGCTGTGGTCGGTGTCCGCGCTGATCCCGCCCGCCGGGGTCGACCGCGCGCCGGTGACCGCCGGTGGGAGGACCCGCTTGGCGTCGGAGTTCCTGGACGGCATCCGCGAAGCCCGCCGTCACCCCTGGTTCCTCGCGGGCCTCGGCGCGCTCACCGCCGTCATCGCCACCGGCTACTCCGCCACCGGTGTCGTGCTGCCCCTGGTCAGCCGCGACCGGTACGGCACGGAGGCGGTGCTCGCCGGTGCCCTGACCGCCTACACCGCGGGCGCGCTGGTCGGCGCGGTCCTCGTCGTCCGCGGGCACCCCCGCGCGCAGGGCTGGGCCGCCCTGGCGGGCCTGGCCTGCTACGGGTTCGCGCCGCTGAGCCTGCTGCTGCCCGTCCCGGCCGCGGTGGTCGTGGCCGCCTACGCCCTGGCGGGCGCGGGCATCGAGCTGTTCAACGTGCCGTGGTTCACCGCCATCCAGCGGGAGGTGGACCCCCGGGCGCTGGCCCGGGTGTCCTCGCTCGACTTCCTGCTGTCCTACGGCCTGGCGCCCGTCGGCCTGGCCTTGATCGCCCCCGCCATCGACGCCTTCGGCCCCGGGCCGGTGCTGGTCGCCTGCGCCGCGACCTGCTTCGCCGCGCCCGCCTTGGCCGCGGTCGTGCCGTCCTCGCGCGGGTTCGCGGCGACCCGGTCGACTCCTCGGTGAGGAGGACGTGCCCGAGCACATCTCGTCGCTGGTGCCGTTGCCCCAGACCACGTAGCGCGGCGGCGACTTCCGCAACCGCGGCAGTTGCCCGCGCGGGGTCGGCAGGTCGAGCAGGGTCCGGGCGGCGGGGGTGCCGGCCTGCCGGACTTCCTTGACGCACGCCCGGGTGTTGCCGGGCTTCGGAACGCCGGCGCGCCGCACCGTTCGATCGGACGGTCCTCGGTGAGCCCGGCACCGCAACCGGACGCCCGACTGGTCGGTCCCGCCAGCAACGTCTCGGTGCTGTTCGGGCTCCGTGCCTCGACCCGGGTGACCCCGTCCGCGCCGCCATCGGGTGCGGACGGCTGGTAGGGCCTTTCGAGCGCGCGCTCGACGAACCGCTCACCGTCCCGCAACGGGTGCTCCAGTGACAACTGACCGGCCTGGTGGAGGTGTCCACCGACCCGGGGGAGGCGGGGGAGCAGCCTGCCGGGGCTGTCGCCAGGACGGCGCGGGCGGCCACGAGAGCGCGTGTTCGTGACCGGGTGGTGCGGTGATCCATGGTGCCCTCTCGTTCCGGGTGGGCGGCCTGGCTGCGCTCACGGTCGGGCCAGTCCGGGGAACAGCCGCAGCGCGTTGTGCCGGTTGACGGCGGGGCGCAGGGCGCCGGGCAGCGCCGGGTCGGAGTCCAGCGCCGCGGCGGCCCGACCGACCTCGTCGGCGGACATCGCGGGCCAGTCGCTGCCGTAGTGCAGGCGGGTGGGGTCGACGACGGCCAACAAGGTCGGGGTGGCGTGCGGTGACATCGGCGCGGCCGTGTCGTAGTGGAAGCGGCGCAGGTAGTCGCGCACCCGCGCGGCCGGCACCGGGGGTTCCAGCCGCCCGCCCAGGGCCTCGGCGCGGGCGGCCAGGTAGGGCAGGGCCCCACCACCGTGCGGCAGGACCACCGACAGGCGGGGGAAGCGGTCGAGCGTGCGGTGGACGATCATGCAGACGGCGGCCCGCGTCGTGTCCAGGGCGTAGTCGCACAGGAAGTTGGGCACGCCGGGAACGGTCGGCTGGTCGGGCTGCCCACCCGGCAGGTCGGTGGGGTGCAGGACCAGCACGGTGCGCCGGGCGTCCAGTTCGGCGAGCAGCGGGTCGAGGGAGGGTTCGCCGACGTAGGCGTCCCGGCGGTCGTGGGTGGGAGCCTGCACGCCGACGGCTCCGGCCTCCAGACCCGTGACGGCCGACCAGATCGCCAGGTCCGGGTCGGCAGCGCCGGTTGTCCGCGCCAGGAAGGCGAACCGGCCCGGGTGGGCGGCCACCAGGTCTGCGACCGCCTGGTAGGCCACGTGGTGGCCCTCCCGGAACTGGGCGGCGTCGCGGTAGCGGGCCTCGGGCATGGTGACCGACATGACCGCGGTCTCGATGCCGAACCGGTCCATCACCGCCAGGGTGCTGGTCACGTCCCACCGTGCCCACCAGGGCGGTTCCCCGACGACGCCGCGCTCCTGCGCCCAGCGCAGCCAACCGGGCGGGGTGCAGTGGTGGTGGACGTCGACGCGCCGGTCGCTCGCGTCGCCGCCGGGTGGAACGGTGACGGCGAGCAGACCCGCGGCCAGGACACCCCGCCGTGACACCCGCGCCATCAGCCCACGACCCCGCCCGCGCCCGCGAAGACCCGCCGCCGCCGGTCGGGCGGGCGGCACCGCAGGCGGTCCGGCCCGTTCTGCGGCACTTTCGGCACGGCGACCCGCCCCTGCGTCGATGGGTGAAGTGGCCCGGAAACCCTCGGAAGTCGTTTTCCCAGCATCGTTTCGCGGCCTGCGAGGGGCAACACCGGTGATTCCATCGGAGCGGCTGTTCACCCGGTGAGGTCGAATCCCGGCCTCCCGCCCGGGGCGACAACGGAACACCGGAAGACCGCGGTGCCGCCATCGGGCACTCCGCCTTCCCCGGTGGAGTGCCCGACAGGACAACCGCTTGCCTCCGGTGACCGGCCCGGGCGTGGCCCTGGCGCCGCGGAAGGCGGGATGGCCTACACCCGGCCCGGGCTCGTGATCAGCGCCCGCATCGGGAGCTTCGCGTGCCGGCATCAGGCCGACCCGAGCCACCTCATCGCATCGGCGCCGTCCCGCGGCGGGATGAGCTCTTTCACGGATCACCGTGGCGGCGGAGGTGTCACGGAAATCGTTCGACGACCACGTGCCACTGCCGAAGGCGGAACACCCGGAAACCCGGACTTTGCGCATTGACCACCCGTGGACGGCTCAGCACGACCGCTCGATGGTCTCGCCCCCTCGAACAGGGTCGAATAAAACATTGATTATCAGGTGGAACGAACCCGTCACTCCGAGAATCGCCGCCCTGTGCCGCCGGAGCACTGCGCGACCTGCACACCCCGATCTCGTTGAACGGGGGTGCGTCGGCAGGTGTCGACCCCCGAGTCGTCCGCCGATTCCGTGCGAGCCCGAATACCGGTGGTTTCCGCGCACGAACGTCGGATCCCGCCGTAATCTTCGGGAACCCGCACCGACGAGATGTTCTGGTGACGAGGTCGTGTTTGGTCGCATGCGTGGAGGAACATGCACTGTTGTGCATGTCGGACAATCGGTCACGAACGCGGCTTCCCAATGTTGTGGATCACACCCGGATGGCGGTAGACATCTCGGTCGGAATTCGGACAGAACGGACATTCTGCATGCCGTATCACGCTTCGGATATGGCGGTCGACCCTTGTTTCCATCATATTCCGGAACGGGAAAATGAGTTTGCGACAGATCTCCGACCTATATACTGAACCGCCGGGTGTGGCCGTTCGGTGGGATGGGGCGCGGGCGGCTTTCGCCGGGACTGGGGCCAGCGAATCGTGCTGTGGGTTGCGGCAACGCCGCACGGAGCACGGGTGAATGGGGGAACAGATGCTGCGGATCGGTCTGCTCGGTCCCTTGACCGTGCACTACGGGGGGAACAAGGTGGCGGTGCGGGCCGGCAAGCAGCGGGTGCTGCTCACCGCCCTGGCGCTGCGCGCGGGCCGCGTCGTCGGCACCGACGAGCTCATCGACTCCCTGTGGCCGGACGAGGCGGTGGGGAGCAGCCGCAGCGCCTTGCAGGTGCACATGGCCCGGCTGCGCGGCACCCTGACCGCCACCGCGCCCGCCGCGGGCCGGCTCATCGAGACCCTCCCCATGGGCTATGCCCTCCGGGTGAACACCGCCGACGTCGACCTGCTGCGGTTCGGCGAGCTGGTGCACAAGGTGCAGCAGCAGTGGCAGCGGGAATCGCCCACCGCGGTCCGCGACACGATCACCGAGGCGTTGGCGCTGTGGCGCGGTCCGGCGCTGGCGGACATCCCGGGGGACAGCCTGCGCGACCACGCCCAACTGCTCACCGAGCAGCGGCTGACGCTGCTGGAGCGGCGGTTCGAGCTGGACCTGGTGCTGGGCAGGCACGAGGAGGTCATCGGTGAACTGCGCGCCGCGGTTCGGGCGCACCCGCTGCGTGAACCGCTGTGGGGTCACTTAATGCGCGCCTTGTGCCTGTCCGGGCGCAAGGCGGAAGCGCTGGAGACCTACCGTCAGCTGGCCGAGAAGCTCGAGAAGGAGGTGGGCGTAGCCCCGGACGAGGCCCTGCGCGAGCTGTACGGGCAGATCCTGTCCGGCACGCTGACCTCCGAACCCGCCCGTGCCGTGGTCGAGGCCGTCGAGCCGCCCGCGTCCGCGACGACGGCGCTCGCCCCTCGCGCCGAGGCCGAGGTCAACCACTGGCCGGTGCTGTGCGCGCTGCCGCCGGACGTGCACGACTTCGTCGGCCGGTCCGACGAACTGCGGCGACTCGAGAAGCTGCTCACGGAGACGCCGCCGCGGGCGTTGCCCATAGTCAACGTCACCGGTTCCCCCGGCGTCGGCAAGACCGCCTTGGCCGTGCGCGCCGCGCACGACGTGCGCCTGTTCTACCCGGACGGTCAGTGGTTCGTCCGCTTGGGAGCCACCAGCGGCTCACCCCGCGATCCCGCCGACGTGCTCGCCGAGCTCCTGCGCAGCTCCGGGACCTCCAGCGCGGCCATCCCCCAGGGGCTGGACGCGCGCGCGGCGATGTTCCGCGCACGGGTGGCCGACCGCCGCGTGCTGCTGTTGTTCGACGACGCTCAGGACGCGGACCAGGTCGCGCCGCTGCTGCCCGGCACACCGGGCTGCGCGGTGGTGGTGACCAGCCGCTCCACCCTGTCGGACCTGCTGGTCCTGCACGGCGCGCGCATCGTGGTCACCGGGATCCTGTCGGTCGTCGAAGGCCGCCGGCTGCTCGAGCACAACATCGGCGACGAACGGGTCGTCGCCGAGCCGGACGAAGCCGACGAACTGGTCGAGCTGTGCGCGTGCCTGCCGCTGGCGCTGAGGGTGGCCGCGGCCAGCCTGGCGGTGCGCCCCACCCAGACCCTGCGCAGCTACGTCGCCGACCTGCGCGACGGCAACCGGATCGCCAAGCTGACCGTCGGCAACACGAGTCGGGCCGCCGTGCAGGCCGCTTTCGACCTGTCCTACCAGCTGTTGTCGGAACCGGCGCGGCGGCTGTTCCGGCGGCTGGGCCTCGTGCCCGGCCCGAGCTTCACGCCCACCGCCGCCGCGGTCGTGGCCGGGCTGGACGTGGCGACCGCGACCCGGCTGCTCGACGAGCTGGCCGTAGCGAACCTCATCGAGCCCTACGAGCAGGGCCGCTACCGCTTCCACGAGCTGCTGCGGCTCTACGCGGTGGAGCGGGGCCGCGCCGACGACAGCAAGGACGAGAGCCAGGAGTCGCTGTCGGCCCTGCTGGAGTGGTACCTGCACACCGCCGCCTCCGCGGTGGTGCCCCGTTACCCCGGCATGATCCGGATCGAGGAGGCGGGCAGCCCGCCCGAGCTCACCCTCGATTTCGGCACCGACGCCGAAGCGCTGGACTGGCTGCACTCCGAGCGGCCCAACCTGGTCGCGGCCATCACCGCAGCCGAGGAGAACCACGGACCGGTGAGCTGGCTGCTCACCGACGTGCTGCGCGGCTACTTCTGGTCGGGCTGGCACAGCGAGGAGTGGCAGGCCGCCGCCAACGCCGGACTGCGCGCCGCGATCGCCGCGGGCGACCACCGGGCACAGTGGGCCATGCACTACAGCCTCGGCCTGGCGCACTACCGGATCGCCGAGTACCCGACCTCCCTGGAGCACCTGACCAGCGCCGAGGCGATCGCCGAACGGAGCTCGCTGCCCGAGTTCGCCGCCGAGACCCGCAACGGCCTGGGCATCGTGCTGCTGGCGAAGGGCAGGCTCACCGAAGCCAGGCAGACGCTGGCCCGCGGCATCGCGCTCGACCGCGAGCTGGACCTGCCGCTGCCCCAGGCCCGCGCGCACCGCCACCTGGGCACGGTCGAGCACGCGCTCGGGGCCTACGCCGAAGCGCTGGCGCACTTCCGCGCCGCGATCGAGATCGACGAGCGGTTCGGCGTGGAGTTCACCCGCTCGGAGAACCTGGGCCGAGTCGGGCTCGCGCAGATCGGCCTGGGCCGGGAGGAGGAGGGTCTGGCCGAGCTGCGCGCGTCGCTGGCGGCCAGCCTGGAGTCGGGCAGTCGGTTCGACCGGGCCGCCGCGCACTGCCGGTTGGCCACGGCGAGCCTGCTGGTGGGCGACCCGGAGCCCGCCGGCGTCGAGGCGCGGGAAGGCCGTGCGCTGGCCGCCGACCTGGGCGACCGTGCCATCCGCGCGGACGCGTGGAACGTCTCGGGCGCGGCGAGCCGCGCGCTGGGGCAGGTGGAGCGCTCGATCGAGGAGCACGAAAAGGCGCTGGAGGTGGCGATCGCCGCCAAGCACGCGCAGATCGAGTTGGAGGCCCGGCTCGGCCTGGCCATCTCGACCCGGGTGCTGGGCCGCCTCGACGCCTCGATGGACCACCTGTGCGCAGCGCTCGCCCTGGTCCGCCGCGACGGGTTGACCGTCATGCACGGGCACGTGCTGGTGATGCTCGCGGCGACGCTGCGCGCGGAAGGGCGCACCGGCGAGGCTGCGCGCCTGTGCCAGGACGCCGCCGCGACCTACCGCCGGGGCGGGCACCGCTGGGCGCCCGCCGTGGCGGAGTCGCTGCCCGACGCCTCGGAGGACGGCTGGGCGCGGGCGGACCGGTTGCTGGCGCCGGTGGGCACGACGGTGATGAACCAGGCGGCCTGTGGATTCGAGAGCTGAGCCCGCGCCGGTGGGTGCGACACCACCCGTACCCGGACCGCGCTCGAGGGCCTGAGCGCGATCGGCCCAGGCCCTCGAGGTCACGCGTTCACCCAGTCGGTCGCGCCGTGGTGGCCACCCGTGCTCAGCGGACCTGTGGCAGGACTTCGGAAGCCACCAGCTCGAGGTGGTCGATGTCGTTGAGGTCGAGCACGCGCAGGTAGGCGCGGGTGGCCCCGGCCTCGGCGAAGCGACCCAGCTTGTCGACCAGCTCGCTGGGCGTGCCGCGCCAGGCGTTGGGGTCCAGATGTTCGGTGAAGGCGTCGTCACGGGCTCGGACCTGGGCGTCGTCCTTGCCGCAGCACAGGGTCTGGATGATGGACAGGACCAGGGCGTCGCGCGGGCGGCCGGCCTCCTCGGACCGGTCGCGGACCGTCTCGTACAGGCCGGCGGCCACTTCGGGGGTGACGAACGCGGTGTTGAACTCGTCGGCGTAACGGGCGGCCAGCGCGGGGGTCTTCTTCCCGCCGGTGCCCCCGATGATGATCTTCGGCCGGGTGTCCGGCCCCGCCTTCAGCGGGGCGACCGCGCCGGTGAGCGAGTAGTGCTCGCCGGTGAAGTCGTAGGTGCCCCCTTCGGGGGTGTTCCACAGGCCGGTGACGATTTCCAGCTGCTCTTCCAGCAAGCCGAAGCGCTTCTCCGGGAACGGGATGCCGTAGGCGTGGTGCTCGTCGGCGAACCAGCCGGTGCCGATGCCGACCTCCACCCTTCCCCCCGCCATGTGGTCGACCTGGCCGACCTGGATGGCCAGCTGCCCCGGCCAGCGGAAGGTGACCGGCGTGACCAGCGTGCCGAGCTTGATCGACTCCGTCTCGCGGGCGATGCCGGCCAGGGTCACCCAGGCGTCCGACGGGCCTGGTTTGCCGTCGACGTCACCGAGCTTGAGGTAGTGGTCGGAGCGGAAGAAGGCGTCGAAGCCCAGCTGCTCGGCCGCCTGCGCGAAGCGCAGCAGCGTGGCGTACGAGGCGCCCTGGGAGGGTTCGGTGTGGATCCGGAGTTCCATCGCAGTCCTTCGTCGTCTGGGTTCGGGTTACCGCTCGTCAGGTGGCCGGGGTGGTCGAGGCCGTCAGCGCCGGCCGGTGCGCGGCGTGGGGAGGGTGTCGACCCTGGCGCGGCCCCAGGCCGCCGGGCCGCGCCCGTCGCGGGCCGGCGGCTCACCGGACAGGGTGGCCTGCTGCAAGTGCCGCAGGGCCTGTGACGGCTCCAGACCCAGGTCCTCCACGAGCCGGGTGCGCAGCCTGCTGTAGACCTCCAGCGCGGCCGCCCGCCGGCCGCAGTGGTGCAGCACGGTGATCAGCTGACCCTGCAGGTTCTCGTTGAGCGGGTACTCGGCGGCCAGTTCGGTGAGTTCGCCGAGCACCTCCTGCTCGCGGCGCAACGCGATCTTCGCCTGGACCTGGTCTTCGAGCACGCCAAGGCGCAGCTCGCGCAGGAGCTCGACCTGCACGCGCAGGATGGGGCCGGTGGCGACGTTGCCCAGCGGCATCCCGCTCCACAGCCGCGCGGCCGCGGTGAGCAGCGCGTCGGCGCGGACCGGGTCGCCCAGCGCCAGCGCCTCCCGCCCCTGACGCGCGAGCCGTTCGAACTCGTGCAGGTCGAGTTGGGCCGCCCCGGTTCGCAGCGCGTAACCCCTGCCTTCCGTCACCAGGTACTCGGAGGTGATCGTGTCCATGTCCAAGCCCAGCGCGTCCGCGAGGCAGCGGCGCAGCTGGCCGATGTAGGTCTGGGTGGTGCGCAACGCGGTCCGCGGCGGTTCGTCGTCCCACAGCTCGCGGAAGATCGACGACACCGGCACGACCTGGTCGGCGTGCACGGCGAGCAGGGCGAGGACCTGCTGGATCTTCGGCGGCGTCGGCCGCACGGAGAAACCGTCGACACGCAGGTCAAGCGGTCCGAGCACGGCCAAGCGCAGGCGGGGCGCCGTCCCGCCGCGGGTGGACCCCGCGACCTCTGCCGCGGTGTCCCGGACAGCTAGCAGCATGATGTGATCACCTCTCTGTGGGAAGCACTCGGAGGGCTCCGTGACGCGGCGACTCCGGCGGCGTCCGCGTGGTGAGCGGGGAGTGGCCCGACGTCGACGTCCGGCACCTTCGGCCCCGTCCTCACGACCGATGTCCCGAATCTGGCACGACGTCATGTCTGCGCGCTTGCGTTTCCCCTTCACCAACCGACAGTCCTGGGGAAATCGCCGAGCCGTGAGCGGTATCACAGGGCAGGTCCTGCCCGGGAGGTGGTCGATCGCGACCCCGGATGCGCGGAAGGGTGTTCAAGACCCGTCCTCGCGAACGGGTCTTGAACACCCTTCGTGCGTCTCCGGCGTTCGCCGCGACTTACGCGTTGCTGCCGGACGTGCGGTCGGCCAGGGTGGCCTCGGTCTCGCCGGTGGTGTCCTCGACCGGCGTCCGGGCGCGCAGGAGCAGGCCGACGACCACGAAGGTGACCGCGCAGAGCGCGCCCAGCACGATGACCATCCCGTGGATGCCGGTGGTGAACGCCTCCGAGGCGGCGGCGGCGAACGCGGCCTGGTCGGACGCCGGGGTCACGGTGTCGGTCGCCTTGGCCAGCTCGCCCTGGTTGAGCAGGTTGGCCAGCGCGGCCGGGTCGTCGCGGTAGGCGGAGGAGAACCCGGTGATGGAGTCGGCGACCGCGGCCTGCGTGATGCTGATCAGCACCGCGCCCGCGACACCGATCGCGACGGTCTCGCCGGCCAGGCGCACGGTGTTGAACATGCCCGCGGCCATGCCTGCCCGCGAGGACGGCACGCTGCTGACCGCCAGGCCGTCGAGCAGGCCGAACGAGATGCCGACCGCGATGCCGATCAGGGCCAGTGGCGGCAGGATCACCAGGTAGTTCTGCTTCGGCTCGATGACGACCAGCCAGAACATGCCCACCGCCACCATGGCGACGGTGGCGACGATCTGCGCCTGCGCCGAGAGCCAGCGGGTGGCGTACCCGGCGATCGACGGGAAGATCAGGGTCAGCCCGGTGAGCATGATCAGCAGCAGCCCCGCCTGCTGGGCGGACACACCGTTGACGGCCATGAAGTACGACGGCAGGTAGACCGCGAGCGGGGTGAAGCCGAAGACGACCGGGATGGTGGCCAGCGAGACGCCGACGAAGCGCGGCTGACGCAGCAGGCTCAGGTCGAACATCGGCTCGGACGAGCGCTTCTCCACGATCGTGAACGCCACGAGCATCACCGCGGACGCGACCAGGCTGCCGATGACGAGGCCGGAGCCCCAGCCCGACTGCGGACCCTGGATCAGGGCCAGGACCAGCAGCAGCAGCGCAAGGGTGAAGGTGGCCATGCCCGGCACGTCGACCTTGCGCGCGTGGGGGTTGCGCGACTCGGTCATGCCCGTCGTGGTGAACAGCACCACGGCGGTGACGATCGCGGGCAGGGCGAACACGGCGCGCCAGCCCAGGTTCGACGTCAGCACGCCGGACAGGGTGGGGCCGAACGCCAGGCCGAGGCCCACCGCGGTGCCGAACAGGCCGAACGCGCGCGCCCTGGCCGGGCCGTCGAAGGTGTCGGCCAGGATGGCCGAACCGCTGGTGGTCGCGGCGGCGGCGCCGACGCCCGCGATGGCGCGGGCGATGTCCAGCAGGGCGATCCCCGGCGCGATGGCCGACAGCAACGACCCCAGGCCGAACAGGGCGACGCCGATGCGGAACATCCGGCGGCGGCCGATGATGTCGGCGACCGAGCCGGTGGCCAGCATGAAGCCCGCGTAGGTCAGGTTGTAGCCGTTGATCACCCACTGGCCCGCGGCCAGCGAGTTGCCCAGGTCCGCGCTGATGGCCGGGACGGCCACCGCGGATCCCGCGATGGCCAGGGGGAACAGCACCACCGTCAGGCACACGGCCGTCAGCGTCAGGCCGCGCTTGGGGGCGACCGCCCCGCCGGGGGTGGACGCTAAGTCTGGCATGGGTCTTCTCCTGTCGGACGAGCGCAGGCGCTCCGCCGAGCGGCTACTATGTTTGATGTGGATCGAACAACAGCGGCAAGTGTACGATCTGGGTCGAACAATCCGCAAACGACCCGTCGCAAAGAGCGACGACCTGCGACGATCGAGCACTGCGATCCGGCGGACGTGCCGGTGCAGAAGGTCCTGCAGGCCGTGGCCGACCCGATCCGGCTGTCGCTGCTGCGCCAGCTCGCGGCCAAGGAGCCGGAGGAGATCCCCTGCGGCGTGTTCGACCTGCCGGTCGGCAAGTCGGGGTTGAGCCACCACTTCGCCGTGCTGCGCATGGCCGGGCTGCTCGAACAGCGGGACCAGGGCCAGCAGCGGCTGAACCGACTCCGCCGCGAGGAGGTCGAGGCCGCGTTCCCCGGCCTGCTCGCCCTGGTGCTGAGGGACGACGGCGACAACGCCGCACGGTCCTGACCCGGACCCGCCCGGACGTCGGGTGACGACGCCGGAGATCGTCGCCGGGACCGGCCCGTGCACCGGGTGACGACGCCGGAGACCCTCGCCGGCACCCGTCCGTGCACCGGGTGACGACGGCGCAGGTCCTCACCGCGACCGGCCCGGACGCCAGGTGACGACGGCGCACGGTCCCGACCGTGGCCGGTCCGGACGTCACTGGAAGGTGATGTGGGTCGGCTTGAGCCCCAACCTCACCCGGTCGGCCGCGTCGTCCGGGATCCCCGCGTCCGGGATGCCGTACCTGGCGGCCAGGGCGAGGAACAGCTCCACCCCCGGGTCGGGTTCCACGCGCTCCACCCGCCCGCGCAGCTCCAGGTACCGATAAGGCGACTCCGGGTCGTGCACCGCGAGTGCGGCCCGCGAGTCACGCCGCACGTTGGAGTGCTTCCGGCGGCGCGTCGACGTGGTGAACCAGCAGTACTCGCCGTCCCAGCGGAACCAGATCGGGTTGACGTTCGGTTCCCCGGACCTGCCGAGGGTGGCGAAGTGCCCGAACAGCGGTCGCTCGAGCAGGTCGAGATGACTGTCGGGGATGGTGGGCATGTGTCCTCCTGCGTCGGTCGCGGCGGATCCGGACCGTGACCAGATCGTCGGGCGGTGACGATCACCTGTCGAGGGCGCTCGTCCGAGCCTCGTGCGCTTCTCGTGCGGTCCTTGCGACCCGCTGCCTACCGTCGGTCGCACACCGACCGGGAGGAGCGACCGACCATGGGCGAGTTCAGCGGACGGGTGGCGCTGGTGACGGGCGCCGCGCGCGGTATCGGCCGGGCGCTCGCGGTGGAGTTCGCCGCCGCGGGCGCCGACGTCGTGGCGACCGACATCGTCGCCCAGGTCGATTCGGTGCCCATCGGCCTCGCGGAACCCTCGGACCTCGACCACACGCGGAAGCTGGTGGAGCAGAAGGGTTCCCGGTGCCTGACGGCCACCGTGGACGTGCGCGACGCCGACCAGGTCCGCGCGGCGTTCGACGAGGCGGTCGAGGAGTTCGGCCGCGTCGACGTGGTGTGCGCCAACGCGGGGATCTGGAGCACCGCCCCCTTGCTGGGCATGCCGGACGCCACCTGGCGTGACATGATCGACACCGACCTGACCGGCGTCTTCCACACCTTGCGCGAGGCGGCCAGGGTCATGGTCCCGCGCGAGTCCGGCCGCATAGTGGTCACCGGCTCGGTCGCGGCCCGCATGGGCACGGCCAACATGGCCCACTACACCGCGGCCAAGTGGGGCGTCATCGGCCTGGTGAAGTCCGCGGCACTCGAGTTGGCGCCGCACGGCATCACCGTCAACGTGGTGGCGCCCAGCTTCACCAACACCGCGATGATCAACAACTCGCTGAACTACCACCAGTTCAGCCCGGACGACCCCACTCCCGACGCCGCCGCGCGGGTCTGGGCGCAGCTGATGCCCATGCGCGTGCCGTACGTCGAGCCGGAGGAAGTGGCGCGCACGGCGCTCTTCCTGGCCTCCGACGCCGCCCGCCACATCAGTGCCTCCACAGTGGACATCGCGGCCGGCTGGAACGCCAACTACACGGCCTGATCGGTGCCGTGCGGGGGACGGGGGAGTCCCGCCGCACCCCTCGCACTTTCTTGAGCGGTCTTTGCGCGGCGGCTCCGAGAATCGAATCACGTCCCGCAGTTCGCGGATCCCACATCCCCGTCCGGAGGTACATCGCGATGGCCATCCCCTTGAGCGCCGCCGGTGCAGGCGTGGTCGACCTGTCGCTGGTGCACCGGTCCTCGACCGAGGAGGTCTTCCTCCGCTCGGCCCGCCGCACAGGTCTCGACCGGCACGTCGGAGCGGTTCGGCTCCCGCGGCGGCACCGCTACTTCAACGACCACCCCGACCCGCGCACCGATCCGCTGCTGCTGCTCGAGTGCTGCCGCCAGTTCGGCAGCTACCTCGCCCACACCGCCTACGACGTGCCGATGGACACCGCGTTCCTGGTCAAGGGCTGGAGCGTGGCGACGGCCGACGTGCCGCCGTCCGACCCGGACGTGGAGATCGAGGCCGAGGTCGCCGACCGGGTGATGCGCGGGGGCAACCTGCGCGCCGCGAACCTGCGCATGCGGATGACTTCGCAGGGGCGTTGGCTGGCCGACATCACCATCGCCGTCGGGTACGCCGGTCCCGAGGAGTACCGGGCGCTGCGCGCGTTGCAGCACGGCGGTGGGACCGTGCCGAACTCCGACGACCTGCCGGGTGCGACCCGCGCCGACCAGCTCGACGCCGCCGCGGCCGGACGCACCCACCAGGACAACTCGCTGCTGGCCGGCGTGCGGCGCACCGACACCGGCGGGTACGCCGAGCTGTCGGTGGACCCGCGCCACCCGACGCTGTTCGGTCACAGCAACGACCACTTCACCGCCCTCACCCTCACCGACGCCGCCCGCCAGCTCGCCATCGCCACGGGCGGCCACGCCGAGCCGCCCGCCCTGGCCGGCTTCGACTGCTCCTTCAGCCGCTTCGCCGAGCTGGACCAGCCGGTCCTGCTCACCAGCACCGCGGAGGGCGACTCGGAGGTGCGGGTGGTCGTCCGCCAGCGCGGCAGGCAGGTCGCCGACATCAGCCTCGCGTTCGCCCCGGCGGCCTCCCGCCACCAGCCCTTGGAGGTGTGACCGATGCAGCAGATCTCCGCCATCTGGACCGACTTCGGCGGGGTGCTCACCCCGCCGGTCGCCGACGACGTCGCCGTGTTCTGCGCCCGCATGGGGATGACCCCCGAGCAGTTCATCGCGGCCGAGGTCGCCGTAGGCAGGCGTTACGGGGTGGACGCCATGGCGCCGTTGGACACACCGCTGATCACCGAGGACGAGTGGGCCGCGCAGGTGCAGCAGGTGCTCGCCGAGGAGCACGGCGTCGAGGTGGACCTGTCCGACTTCGGCACGAAGTGGTTCACCGACCGTTCCGGCAACCCCGAGTGGGAGGGCTGGCTGCGCGCCCACCACGGCGAGGTGTTCATCGGCTTGCTGTCGAACATGCCGCCCGCCTGGGACGCGCACTGGCGCAGGCTGGTGCCGCCCGCCGGCCTGTTCGACGAGCTGGTCATGTCCTTCGAGGTCGGGTGCCGCAAGCCGAGCCCGGAGATCTTCGAGCTGGCCGCGGGCCTGGCCGGCGCGCCGCCGGAGGAGTGCGTGCTCGTCGACGACCTGGAGAAGAACTGCGAGGGAGCGCGTGCCGCGGGCTGGCAGGCGGTGCACTTCACCAAGCCGTCCGACGCCATCGACTACATCACCCCGCGCCTGGTCGCGCCGCAGGTCGGGGTGACCGGGCGATGAGACCGGGCATCCCGCTGGGGCTGGCCGGGATCGCCGCCCACCTGCCGGCCGCGGTCGAGACCGCCGACGCCGCGGTCGCCGACGGCCGCATCGACCCGGCCACGGCCGCGGACCTGGGCTACGCCGCCGTCACGGTGTCCGAGGACCTGGCCGCCCCGGAGATGGCCGCGCTCGCCGGGCGGGCCGCGCTCGCCGCCGCCGGGACCGACCCGGCCGAGCTGTCGCTGGTGCTGCACTCGTGGATGTACCACCAAGGCCACGACGTCTGGTCGCCACCGCACTACCTGGCCCGCGAGCTCGGGGCCGTCAACGCGCACCCCGTCGGCGTGCAGCAGGTGTGCAACGGCTCGGCCGCCGCCTTGTCGTTCGCCGTGGCGTGGTTGGACAGCGGACGGCCCGGCCCGGTCCTGCTGACGTCCGCGGACCGGTTCGGCGCACCGGAGTTCGAGCGCTGGACCGCCGACTACTCACTGGCCTACGGCGACAGCGCCACCGCCGCGGTCGTCGCGCCGCTGGACCCGCGCCACCGGGTGGAGCTGCTGTCCGTGGCGCTCGCCGATGCCCCGGAGCTGGAGCTGATGCACCGCGGTGACCGCCCGTTCGGTCGCGCGCCGCTGGCGACCGGCGGGAAGGTCGACGTGCGCGGCGCGAAGAAGCAGTACCTGGCCGCGCACGGCAAGGAAATCTTCACCAAGGTCAACCGGGAACGGCTGCGCGAGGTGCTCGCCACGGCCATGTCCGAGGCCG
Organism: Saccharothrix sp. S26; assembly: GCF_021390395.1. Classification (GTDB taxonomy): domain Bacteria; phylum Actinomycetota; class Actinomycetes; order Mycobacteriales; family Pseudonocardiaceae; genus Actinosynnema. The sequence continues at coordinate 128,020 of NZ_JAJUWT010000009.1, read as the reverse complement.
GCGCGGGTCGCGGCGAGGTGTCCTGGGTGGCGCTGCCGCGCTTGGGCTCGACGATCCTGCGCGAGGTCTACGAGCCGCTGGTCACCGAGCTGTGCGCGGCCCCGGTGCGGGTCACCGGCCGCCGGACCGGGCACCTCGGCCCCGGCGACGTGTTCGCCACCGTCGCCGAGCTGGCCGACGACCTGGCCCCGGGCCGGGTCGGGTTGGTCCTCAACGCGGGCGCGGGCTTCAGCTTCTCCTGCATCGCCCTGCGCGGACGGGGAGGTGCGGCATGACCGTGCTGATCGTCGGTGGCGGGCCGGTGGGGCTCGTGCTCGGCTGCGAGCTGCGCCGGCGCGGCGTCCAGGTCCGCCTCGTCGACGCCGAGCGCCGCTTCACCCGGCACTCGCGGGCCAACGTGCTGTGGCCGCGCATCCTCGAACTGCTCGACCGCCTCCAGGTCGGCCCGGCGCTGGCCGAGCGGGGGCACGCGGTCGGCGGGGTCGGCTACTTCTCCGCGGGCCGACGCATCGGCGATGTCCGGGTCGACGCGCCCTACTCCGCCCACCGCCATGCCCTGGTGATCTCGCAGAACGACACCGAGGAGGTGCTGCGCGCCCGGTTCGCCGAGCTGGGCGGGCACGTCGAGAGCGGGGTGCGGCTGACCGCGCTCACCGAGGCGCCCGCCGCGGTGTCCGCGACCCTGACCCACGTCGACGGCACCACCGAGCAGGTCGAGGTGGACTGGCTGGTCGGCGCCGACGGCGCGCACAGCCCGACCCGCGAGATGCTCGGCATCCCGTTCGAGGGAGACCTGGTCGACGTCAGCTTCGCCGTCGCCGACGCTCCCCTCACCGGCGCGCCGCCGGAGGACATGACCTACTACTGCTACTCGCCCGAGGGAGGGCTCGCGCTCGGGCCGTTCGGCGGCGGCGTGTGGCGGTTGGCGATCACCGTGCCCCATTCGCCGGACGGCGCGCCCCCGGCCAGGGAGGTGTTCCAGCAGGCGCTCGACGACCGCGCGCCCGGCTCCCCCCGGCTGGGCGAGCTGCGCTGGAGCGCCGTGTTCCGCGCCCGCTGCCGCATCGCGGCCCGGTTCCGCCAGAACCGCTGCCTGCTCGCCGGCGACGCCGCGCACGTGCTGAGCCCGGCGGGCGGCCAAGGCATGAACACCGGCATCCAGGACGCGGTCAACCTCGGCTGGCGGCTCGCGGGCGTCGTGCTCGGAGAGCTGGACGAGCGCGTGCTCGACCACTACGCGGAGGAACGGCTCGCCGCCGCGCGCGCCGTCGCGGCCACCACGACCGCGCAGACCAAGTGGGGCATGGTGTCCGGTCCGTGGCAGGTCGGACTGCGTGACGCCCTGTTCACCCTCGCTCACCGCAGCGGCTTGCTGCGCACCGCCGTGGCGCCGATCGTGAGCCAGCTCGGCGTCGACTACCGGGGGACCGGGGCGGTCCGGGGACGGCGCGGCGGGCGCCGGCTGCCCGTGCCGCTCGGAGGCGGTCCCGGCGCGCTGCACCCGGATCGGCCGACGGTCCTGGTCTGGGGTGGGTTGTTCGGCTCGCGCACCGCCCCGGACGTCCTGCGCGGCGCGGTGGCGGACCGGGCCGCGGTCCTCACCGACCCCGCCACACCCCGGCGCGTGCTGCTGCGCGCGCTCGGCCCACGTCCGGCGCTCGTCGTGCTGCGCCCGGACGGCCACATCACCGCCTGCACCCGCCCCGGCGACCGCACCGGGTTGCGCGCCGCCCTGGAGCTGGCGGCGCCCACACCGACCGCCATCAAGATCGAAGGGAGCACGCCGTGGACAGCGCGGCGCGAGACGGCACCCGACAGCGGAGCGGTCCGATGACCGCCGCGGTGCTCGCCGGGATCGGCGCCTACACCCCGCCGACCGTGGTGACCAACGGCGACCTGGCCGAGGTGCTCGACACCAGCGACGAATGGATCTCCAGCCGCACCGGCATCCGGCAGCGGTACGTGCTGACTCCCGGCCAGGGGGTCGGCGACCTCGCCGTCGAGGCGGGCAGGAGGGCGCTGGAATCGGCCGAGGAGACCGCGGGCGCCGCGCCGGTGGTCGACCTGGTGCTGGTGGCCACCACGACACCCGACCGCCCGTGCCCGGCGACCGCCCCTTGGGTCGCCTCCGAGCTGGGCCTGACCGGTGTGGCCGCGATGGACGTCAACGCCGTGTGCACCGGCTTCCTCTACGCGCTGGCCACGGGCGTCGGGCAGATCGCCGCCGGTCTTTCGCGCGGGGTGCTGGTGATCGGCGCCGACGCCTTCTCCACCATCCTCGACCCCCGCGACCGCACGACGCGCGCGGTGTTCGGCGACGGGGCGGGCGCGGTGCTGCTGCGCCGGGGCGAGCCGGACGAGCCCGGCGCGATCGGCACGTTCGACCTGGGAAGCGACGGCGGCGGGGTCGACCTGATCACCGTGCGGGGCGGTGGTTCCCGCCAGCGCTCCAGCCCGGAACCGGTCGACCCGAGCAGCAGGTACTTCACCATGCAGGGCCGTGAGGTCTTCATGCAGGCCGTGCTGCGCATGGCCGAGTCCTCCCGGGCGGTGCTGGCCCGCAGCGGCATCCAGGTGTCCGACGTGGACCGGGTGGTCGGCCACCAGGCGAACACCCGCATCCTGATGGCGCTGGCCGACCAGCTGGACCTGCCCGCGGACCGGGTCGTGTCCAACATCCACCGGGTCGGCAACACCGCCGCGGCCTCCATCCCGCTCGCACTGGCCGACGCCGCGGTCGACCAGACCATCCACAAGGGGCACACCGTGCTGCTGACCGCGTTCGGCGGCGGCACGACCTGGGGCGCCACCGCCCTGGAGTGGCCCGATGTCGTCGCCGTCGCCGACGCCACCCGTCCGCAAGCCACCGTCGACACCGCAGAGGAGCCGTCATGACCACGTTCGTCCAAGACCTGGCCACCATCCTGTCCGACCGCTTCGGCGTGCCCACCGAGGAGTTCGCCGAGGACCGCCCGATGACCGAGTTCGGCATCGACTCGCTGGTCGCGGTGGAACTGGCCCTGTTCCTGCAGAAGAGCCTGGGCATCGAGCTGGCCCCGGGCGACATCTCCGCCGAGCAGACCCCGCTGGAGATCAAGGCGTTGGTGCGGAGCAAGGGGGCGGACGTCCAGTGAACGCCGACGACGTCGTGGTCACCGGGCTGGGGCTGATCAGCCCCGCGGGCATCGGGGTGGCCGACAACTGGAAGGGCGTGCTCTCCGGCCGTTCGGCGGCGGCCTCGGACCCGGAGCTGGCCGGCCTCCCGGTCGACTTCAGCTGCCGGGTTCCCGGTTTCGACATCACCGACCACCTCGACCGCCGGGTCGCCTTCAAGCTCGACCGGGCGACCCAGCTCGCCGTGGTCGCGGCCAGGGAAGCCGTCGCGGACGCGGGGTTGGACCCGCGGTCGTGGGACGGCGCCAGGGTCGCCGTCGTGCTCGGCACGTCCATGGGCGGTGTGGGGAGCATGGAGCGCGAGCACGCCAAGATGCTCCAGGAAGGCCACTCCTGGGTGTCCCCGCTGGTCTGGGTGATGTCGCCGGTCAACATGATCCCGGCCGCGGTCGCCATGGACCTGGGCGCCCGGGGGCCGAACCTGTGCGCCGCCACCGCCTGCGCCTCCGGCCCGACCGCCGTGGGCACCGCGCGCCAACTGCTGCGCGCGGGCATGTGCGACATCGCCATCGCGGGTGCCGCCGACGCACCGCTGACCAGGATGACCATGGCCGGCCTCGCCCAGATGGGCGCGCTGTCGACCAGGGCGGACGACATCGCCGCGGCGTCACGGCCCTTCGACCGGCACCGCGACGGCATGGTCGTGGCCGAGGCCGCCGGGGTGCTGGTGCTGGAGCGCTCGGCCGACGCCGGTGCGCGCGGCGCCCGCGTGCGCGCCAAGGTGGCGGGCTACGGCGCCACCTGCGACGCGCACCACCTGTCCGCGCCGGACCCGTCGGGCCGTGCGGTGGAGGCCGCGTTGCGCCAGGCGCTGACCGACGCGGACCTGTCCCCGCAGGACATCGACCACGTCAACGCGCACGGTTCGTCGACGCCGCTCAACGACGTCACCGAAGCGCGCGTCGTGCGCCGCGTGCTCGGCGACAGGGCGTTGGTGACCTCCACCAAGGGCGTCACCGGGCACGCGCTCGGCGCCGCGGGCGCCATCGAGGCCGCCTACACCGTGCTCGCGTTGCAGGAGGACACCGTGCCGCCCACCGCCAACCTCGACGCCCTCGACGAGGAGGTCGAGCTGGACGTGGTGGCCAAGGAGCCCAGGACCGCGCCGCTGCGCGCGGCGGTCACCAACTCGTTCGGCTTCGGCGGGCAGAACGGCGTCCTCGTGCTGACGGCCCCCTGAGCGACAGGAGTACGCGAATGAGCAGATCGGTGCTGGTCACAGGTGGCAACCGGGGGCTGGGGCTGGCCATCGCCCGGCGGTTCGCCCGCAACGGCGACAAGGTCTCGGTCACCCACCGCGACAGCCCGCCGCCGGACGACCTGTTCGGCGTCCGGTGCGAGGTCACCGACACCGCGTCGGTGCAGTCGGCCTTCGACGCCGTCGAGGCCCAGCACGGCCCGGTCGAGGTGCTCGTGGCCAACGCCGGGATCACCCGTGACGCGCTGTCGATCGCCATGACCGACGAGGAGTTCGACGACGTGGTGGCGACCAACCTGGGCGGCGTCTTCCGGGTGGCGCGCCGAGCGGGCGCGGGCATGCTCGCCGCCCGTCGCGGCGCGATGGTGTTCGTGTCCTCGGCGGTCGGCATGCTCGGCGCGGCCGGACAGGTCAACTACACCTCCGCCAAGACCGGACTGGTCGGCATGGCCCGTTCGCTGGCCAGGGAGCTGGGGCCGCGAGGCATCACCGTCAACGTCGTGGCCCCCGGCCTGGTGGAGACCGACATGGGCTCGACGATCACCGCGAAGCGCCGCGAGGAGCTGATCACGGGCACGCCGCTGGGCCGGTCCGGCACGCCCGAGGAGATCGCCGACGCCGTGCTGTTCCTGGCCGGGAACGGCTTCGTCACCGGGGCCGTGCTCCCGGTGTCCGGTGGCCTGGGCATGGGCCACTGACCCGGCGCTCGGCGGCCGGTCGGTCGTCCGCCGAGCGACCACCGACCACCGATGCCCACACTGAGGGGGAGGTCCGACGCCCATGGCGCTCGACCCGCACATCAAGCAGTTCATCGCCGACGCCCCGGAGGGCGAAGTCGACTTCGGCACGTTCACCGTCGACCAGGTCCGCACCGCGGTGGACGGCTGGCTCGACGTCGCGGGCGCGGGCGCGCCGCTGCCCGAGGTCCGCGACCTGAGCATCCCCGGTCCCGCCGGACCGGTCGCGGCGCGGCTGTACCACCCCGACCCCGAACAGGCCCTGCCGCTGCTGGTGTTCGTCGTCGGTGGTGGCTTCGTGGCGAACTCGCTGGAGGTCGAGGACACCCCCGTCCGCCAGCTCGCGCTGCTGTCGGAGTGCGCGGTGCTGGCCGTGCGCGCCCGCAACGCTCCCGAGCACCCGTACCCCGCGCCGATCCTGGACACCGCCGCCGCGCTGGAGTGGGCCCTGGGGCACGCGCGGGAGCTGGGCGCGGACCCCGACACCGCCGGGGTGGGCGGGCACAGCTCCGGCGGCGCCCTGGCCGTCTCGGCACTGCTGAGGCTGCCCCCGCACCTGGTGTCGCGGTTCAGCCTGCTCGCGCTGGTCACGCCGTCCCTGGGCGCGGACTTCCGCACGCTGTCCTACGAGCGCTACGCCGACGGCTACCCGCTGACGCGCACCAACGCGACCTGGTTCTGGCGGCAGTACCTCGGCGACCGCCTGGACACCCCGCCGGTGGACGCCACGCCGTCGGTCGCGCCGGGCGTCGAGAGGTTGCCGGCCGGCCTGTTCTCGTTGGCCGAGTACGACGTCCTGCACGACGAGGCGGCGTTGCTGGCCAAGCGGATGGACGAGGCGGGGGTGCCGGTGACGGTGCTGCCGGGCCAGGGCCTGACCCACGGCTTCTTCTACATGGACCGGCTCAGCCCGGCGGCCGCGTCGGCCAACCAGCGCTTCGCCCGCCGGGTCGGCCGACTGCTGCGCGGCTCGTGACACCGCGTTGCGCGCTCCTCGGCAGGGTCCGCGTCACCGTCGGCGACGTGGACCCCGCCGAACGCGTGATCGGTGCGGGGAAGCTGCGCCTGCTGCTGGCCGCGCTGGTCCTGCGCGCCCCGGAACCGGTCACCTCCGCGCAGCTGGTCGCAGAGCTGTGGGGAGGTCGTCCGCCTCGCAGCGCCCAAGGCGCTCTGCACGTCCACGTGGCGCGGTTGCGGGTCCTGCTGGACCCGTTGGTGGTGCACACGGTCCCGGGCGGGTACCGGCTCGACGTGCTCGACACCGACTTGTCGTTCTTCAGGGCGCACGTGGCCGCCGCGGTGTCGGCGGACCGTGCCGGAGACCCGGTGTCGGCCCTGGCGGAGGCCCGCAACGCCCTCGCCCTCGGCCGTCCCGGCTGGCTGCCCTGCGAGGGACCGCTGCTGCGCGGAGCCGCCGACCTCGTCGACGGCTCACGCCGCCGCGCGCTGGAGATCGTCGCCGACTCTCTGGTGACGTTGGGCCGTGCCCGCGAGGCGCTGTCGCTGATGACGGCCGCCGTCGACACCGAGCCGCTGCACGAGCCGTTCCACCTGCGCCTGATGCGCGCGCTGCGGGCCGCCAAGCGTCCCGGCGAGGCGTTGATGGCCTACCGGGAGGCGGAACGGCTCCTCGCCTCCGAACTGGGCGTGGAACCCGGCCCAGCGCTGCGCCGCGAACGCGACCACATCCTCAACCCCTGACCGCCCGCACGCGCAAGCGCCCCACGGGAGTGTTCGTCCTGTGGGGCGCTTGTCGTCGTGCGCGAGCCGCGGGAGAGTTCGCCCTCCCGGCGCGCTTGTCGTTACGTGCAAGCGCCTCAGAGTTCCAGCTGCCTCGCGCTTCGTGTCGTGGTGCACGAGCGCCCCACGGGCGTGTTCCCTTCCCGTGGGGCGCTCGTGCTCACCCGATCAGTCGAGGATGCGCGACCAGTCCAATTCGGACCCGCGGACCCACAGCGCCGCGGCTGCGCCCAGCACGGTCGCGTGTTCGGGCGTGCGGCGGCGCAGGGTGTGCACGAACACCGCGTCCGGCGCGCACGTCCGGCCCAGCGCGCTGAGCGTGGGGTCGGGCCCGAACTCGACGAACGTGCGCACGCCGTCGTTGGTCATGGTCCGCACCCCGTCGGCGAAGCGGACCGCGCTGCGCAGGTGGGACACCCAGTAGGCGGGGTCGGTCAGGTCGTTCGCGACCCGGCCGGTCACGTTGGACACCACGGGGATCCGCGGCTCGTGCAGCTCGACCGACGACACCACGGCGTGGAACTCGTCCAACACCGGGTCCATGTGGCTGGAGTGGAAGGCCCGGCCGACCCGCAGCGGGGTCGTCTTGTGGCCGTCGGCCGCCAGCGCCGCGGCCACCTCGGCGGCCGAGCCCGCGTCACCGGAGATGACGACGGCCTTGGGGCCGTTGACCGCAGCGATGCCCACGCCCGGCACCAGGTGGGGTAGCACGGCGTCCTCGGGGGCTGCGATGGCGATCATCGCGCCGTCGGGCCGGGCGGACTGCATGAGCCTGCCCCTGGCCGCGATCACCGCCGCCGCGTCGGCCAGGTCGAACACGCCCGCGACGTGCGCGGCGGACAGCTCGCCGATGGAGTGGCCGAGCAGCGCGGCCGGGCGCAGGCCCCAGGACTCGAACACGCGGAACAGCGCCACCTCGACGGCGAACAGCGCGGGCTGGGTGAACTCCGTGGTGCCCAACGCCTCGGCCTCGGGCGACCCCGGTTCGCTGAACACCAGCGGCAGCAGCGGGCGCGGCAGCTCCGCGTCCAAGGCCGCGCAGACGTCGCGCAGCGCGTCGCCGAAGTCCGGCACCAGCTGGGCCAGCTCCCGGCCCATGCCCGGCCGCTGGCTGCCCTGCCCGGTGAACAGCGCGCCGACCGGCCCGGTGTCGGCGACCCCGCGCACGGCGTCCGGGGAGAACGCGTCGGCGGCGACGTCGGCCATGGCCGCCCGCGCCGCATCCGGCCCGACCGCGGTCACGGCGGCGCGGTGCGGCAGCCGCGGCAGGGCGGCCAGCGCACGCGGGTCGACGGTCTGCGCGGACGCGATCGCCGCGGCAGCCGCGCGCAGGCCCTCCTCGTCCCGCGCGGACACCAGCCAGGTGGTGGCGGTGCGGGTGGTCGTCGCGGTGTCCATCAACCCACCGCCGCCCCGGTCGTGACCGACACCAGCACGGCTCGCAGCCGTCGCAGGAACGCCGCCCGCTGCGTGCGGACGAAGAAGTGGCCGCCGCCCAGCACGTGCAGCACCGGCTCGGACTCGGTCAGCTCCGCCCACGCGGCCATGCCCTCCGGCGGAGCCAAGCCGTCGCCCTCACCGGCGAACACGTGCACGGGTCCGGGCAGCGGTTCGCCCACGCGGAAGCGGTGGCCGCGCAGCAGCGCCAAGTCACCCGACAACAGCCTGGTGGCGCCCGCCACCCACGTCGGGTGGTCCAGGACCTCCTCGGGCAGCCCGGTCAGCTCCACGATCAGGCGACCCAGCTCGTCGTCGGTCGGCAACCGGCCGACCAGCGGGTGTTCGTGGTGCGGGGGCGGGTAGGCGCCCAGGCACAGCGCGCGCGGGGCGGGAGCACCGGTGGCCACCAGCCTGCGCACGACCTCGGCGCCGACCAGCGCTCCCATGCTGTGCCCGTAGACGGCGTAATCGCCGCGGACGTCCTCGCGGACCCGGTCGGCGAGCGAGTCGACGAGGGCGGCCAGGTCGGTGGCCGCACCGTCGCCGTCCCGGCCGGGCAGTTCGACCGGGACGACCCGGACGCCCAGCACCTGGTGCCACCCGGCGAACAGCGAGGCGTTGCCGCCCGCGTGGGGGAAGCACAACAACGTCAGTGCCGCAGGGGGCGCGGTGGTCGTCATCGGGGCCTCCTGATGTGCGCGGTGAACGGGAACGGGACATCGTCGTCCTGGTGCGGGTGTACCGACCACCCTGGTGGTGCGGCCTTAAAGAACCGTCGAGGAAATGCGGTGCCACCGCCGCGGGCCCGCAACGCGGAAGTGCCCGCCACCCCGGGGTGGCGGGCACTTCCGCGTCGCGGTGGTCGTCGGACGCCGATCGCGGGACGCCTTCAGCGAACCAGGCGGCGGATGAGCTCCGCCGAGTCCGCCGGCGCCAGTGCCCGGCGGGTTGCCCGGGAGAACGCCTCGACGGCCGCGTCGACCTGGTCCGCGTCCTCGCTCCACCGCGGCCGCGGGTCGCTGTCGTGGTGCACGGCGGCCGGGTGGTCGGTGAAGGTCAGGACGGTGAACGGGGTGAGCCAGTGTCGGTGAGCGCCGGCCCGCAGGGGCAGCACCTGGAGCGTCACGTGGGGCTGCTCGGCGACTTCCAGCACGTGGCGCAGCTGGTGCGCGTCGGCCTCCGGGTCGAGTCGCAGGAGCGCGCTCTCGTCCACGACGGCGTGCACCGTGCTCGAACCGGTCGGCAACGGGGGAGGTGCGGGCAGGTCCGCCGCCTCGGCGTAGCCGGGTGTGCGCAGCACGCGGGGTATGACGACCTGGCCGAAGACCGAGAGCGTGGCGGCCTCGGCGACGGCCCGGGAGAACGCGCGGTCGGCGGGCGGTCCCGCCTCGGTGGTCTCCTGCCAGAGCTCGCGGACCGCGGCGCGGTCGACGTCGTCGGCCGCGTAGCGCGCGAGCAGCCACGCGACGGTCGACCAGCCGGCACGCCGGTGCCCGCTCTCGACCGCGACGAGCTCGGTGACCGATCTGCGCATGTCCAGCGCCACGGCGGTGACTTCCAGCTCCGCCGCTTCGCGCAGTCGGATCAGCTCCCGTCCCAACCTGCGCGTGTGCAGTGTGCCCGTGTTCGACATGACCCCCCTTGTGGTCCCGAGCCGTCCACTGAGGACTGATGCCCGGCGGGGCGGCCGACGCCCTGGAACGCTCGGCCGCGTTCGGTCGCAATGGCTCTGCCGGGCGTGATCCTAGGGCGTTGCAACCGGCGTGAGGAGTGCGTCTCGCCGGCTGCGCGGGGTTTCCCTGCGTGGTGCCGAAGCGGGGGGAGTGTGCAATGCCTTGGAAAGGCCGGATTGTCCATTTCCGCGACGGTGTATCCACAATGGACTTAAAGTCGCCGGGTGCGGACTGCTTGACACGCAGGGGCGCTCTGACACACTGGGATGTGTGCGGGCGTCGTTCCGCATGGGGGATGTCAGGCGCATCGCAGCCGTTTTCCTGAGCAGGGCACTGTTGCCCGCCTGTTGACCGGGACGTGCCGGGGCCGATCGAACGATCGCGCCCGGTGACGCGCTGCCCGATGAATCTGCTGGTTGGGGGAAACCGCATGACCGCAATGGACGACTACCTGCGCGCGCTGTTCGGCGCGCCGCCGACCCCGCTGTTCGAGCACGAGGTGGAGGTCACCGGCCGGTCGGAGGTCGGCCCCGACAGCTGGGTCCGCGTCGGCGCCCGACTGCACGACGCCGTGCTGGCCAACGACGTCTTCGTCGGTTTCCGGTCGGTGCTGGCCGGGTGCCGGGTCGGCCCAGGCACGCTCATCGCCTCCGGTGTCCGGGTCGGTGAGCCGGGCGCCGCGCCGTGCCGGATCGGCAGCGGCGTGTGGCTCGGCGCCGGCGCCGAGGTCGCGCCGGGCGTGCAGGTGGGTGACGGGTCGGTCGTCGCGGCGGGCGCGGTGGTGAAGGCGGACGTGCCGGCCGGTGGGATCGTGGCGGGCAGGCCCGCCCGGCACGTCTCCTCGCGGCAGGCGGTCGACGACGGCCTGCCGTCCTTCCACGCGCTGCTGAGGACCGTGACCCGGCGCCAACAGGGCTCGCGGCTGCTCGGGCAGGCCATGGTCCGCTTGGCCGGCGACCGGACGTCCCAGGCCGCGGTCGGCCGCGCGCTGCTCGTCGAGGTGGACCCGGACCTCGGGAGCTGGCAGGTCGGCGCGGTGGCCCTCGTGGACGCCGACCTCTCCGGTGGCGCCGACGTGGTGCTCGGTGACGACGTCGTGCTCATCGGGCGTGGTGCGCGCACCCCGGGACCGTGGCCGACCGGCGGCATCGAGCTCGGGGACCGGACCGAGGTCGGCGCCGGCGCGGTGCTCGAAGGCGCGGGTGGCATCACCACCGGGTCGGACGTGCGGATCGGGCCGGGCGCGCACGTCCTGTCCAGCGGCCACGACCACGGGCGCACCTCCCTCCCGCTCACGCCGACCCCGGTGCGGATCGGGACCGGCGCGCGGATCGGCGCGGACGCGCTGCTGGTCGGGCCGCTCGACATCGGCCCGGGTCAGGTCGTCCCGCCGGGGGCGGTCGTGCTCCGCGACCGCGACCGGCCGGGCGAGGTCAAGATCGTCGGCACACGAACCGCGGCCGCGGTGGAGGGAGTTCTGCGATGACCGTCGTGTACGCGCCCAACCCGACCGGGACCGGGCACAACATGCGGGCGCTGGCCATCGCCGCGCAAGTGCGGGAACTGCGCCCGGACCTCGCGCAGACCGTGTTGCTGGGGTCGATGCAGGACACCTTCGGGCCCATGTTCGCCGCCGCGGGCGTGGACGTCGTCGACATCTCGCCCAAGGGGGTCACCAACACCGCGCTGCGCAGCCACCTGCCCGACCGGCTCGACTGGGAGGGCATGGTCAGCGGCTACCTGGTGCCGACCTTCCTGGACGGCGACCGCATCCTGCGGCTGCTCGGGCACTTCCGGGACGCGGCTGCCGAGGTCGTGGTGGGCGATTACAACCCGGCTGCGGCCATCGCCGCGCACTTCGCCGGCCTGCCGCACGTGCTGGTGACCGAGCGCTTCAACTTCTCGCTGGTCAACGTCACCAACGACCAGCTGATCGCGGGCGGTGTGGAGGTGGACGGCGACCAGCTCGACCGCGCCCGCGTCGCGCTCGACCAGGTGTTCCGGTCCATCACGCGCACGGCCGCGGCGGTGGTGACCGACAAGCCGCCCCTGCCGGGCCTGGCCTCCGACGCCGACTTCCTGGTGTTGCAGGACCAGGGGCGGGCCCACTTCGTCGGGCCGATGATCCGGCCGCTGCCCACCGGTGACGCCAAGGCCGAGGGCGCGGCGGCCCGACGGCGGCTCGGGCTGGGTGACGGACCGGTCGTCGTCGCCACCGTCGGCGGCACCACCATGCACCTGAAGAACAAGCAGGCGCTCGTCGACTGCTACCTCGACGCGTTCGCGCAGCTGCGCGCGCGCGAGCCGGACCTGGAAATGGTGCTCATCGGCCGGGAGAAGTTCGACGCGCCGCCCGGTGTGCACAGCTTCGACTACATCCCCGACTGGATGGCGCTCATCCGCGACGCCGCCGTGCTGCTGGTGCCGCCGGGCTGGATCACCGTCACCGAGATCTGCGCCCTCGGCATCCCCGCGGTGTTCGTGCTCAGCTCCTACAGCGAGTACCACGAGATCGAGCCGTTCGAGCGGCTGGGCGCGCTCGGGTTCGCCACCCAGCTCGGCACCGACTCGGTGGCCCTCGCGGCCAAGGCTCGGGAGCTGATCGGCTCGCCGGAGGCCGTGCGGGACCTGAGGGAGAAGTACCGCGCGGTGGCACCCGACCCACACGGGGCGCGTCGCGTCGCAGAGATCATCACCTCACTCCGATGAATCGAGGAGCCTTGCCGAACACGTTCTCCGAACGGGTCCGCGACTTCCTGGACACCGCGTTCACCGCAAGCGGGGCGGACGGTCACGCCTCCGCGGTCGACCACACCGGCCGGCACGTGCTCACCTCGGAGCGCACGCTGGGCGCGCACGCCACGATCGCGCTGGCCGACCTCGCCGCGCACCCGGACCGCGCCGCGGCGTCGCTGGCCGCCCTGCTGGACTTCGCCGACCCGCGCCACGAGGGTTTCGTGGAGGTCGAGGAGATCTCGGGCATCCCGCACGAGCTGGGCAACGTCAAGACCTCCGAGGCCCAGCTGCTGGCCGTGGTCGCCGCGTTGAGCGCGGACCCGCAGGTGCACGGTCCGCGGCCCGCCGAGGTGGGCGGCCGGGTGCTGGACTGGCTCGACCGCACGCTGCGCGACGACCGCGGCTGCTACCTGGCGGCGGTGTCGCGCGACGGGGCGAAGCTGCTGGACGACGCGGTGACCGCGCTCAGCCAGTCCTTGGGCCTGTGGGCGACCGCCCTGGCCGTGCGGCACGGCCTGCGTTCGACCGACGACCTGCGGCAGCGGGTGGAGCTGGTCTCCGACGTGCTGTGCTCGATCGAGGGCGTGGTGCCCAGCCGGGTGCGGCCCGACGGCACACCGGCGCTGGAAGCGAAGGTCGAGGGGACCTCCTCGGCGATCACCGCCATCGCGCTGGCCGAGGCAGCGACCGTGCTCGGGGACGACACCGTCGCCCAGCGGGCGCGGGAGGTGTTCGCGTTCCTCGAGGCGCACCTGTGGGACAGCCGGTTCGACGGCTACTGGGACCACTGCGACCTCGACGGCCGGATCACCGTGCACCGCGAGTTCATCACCCTGCTCAACGCCGCGATCCCGATCAAGACCAGCCGCACCAACGCCTGGCTGGTGATCGCCGCCGCCGCGGTGCACGGCGCGGGGCACGACACCGTCGGCCGGGCCGCCCGCTACCTGCGCACGCTGCACGACGACGCGCACGGCGGCGTGTTCATCGGCGAGGGCTACTTCTGGACGCCTCCCGGCAACCCGGTCGGCCCGTTCGAGCGGCTGATGCTGCCCTCGCGCCGCACCGCGGGCATCTCCTACTTCGGCGCGAGCAGCTTCCTGCGGCTCTACAACAAGTTCCCCGAGTCGCAGGCGCTGGCGTCATGGGCGTTCCAGGTGGCGGGCGACGTGGTGACCGAGGCGCTGCCGCAGGCCGCGCCCGCCGGGTCGCCGTCGCTGCCGACCGCGGACGTGCCGCGCGCCGACCTCGTCGCCACCCGGATCGCGGACCTGCCGCCGGTCGACCTGACCTCCGTGATGGACCGGGAACGGCACCTCGCGGTGATCGGCGCCGCCTACACCCCGCACTACGGGTTCGGCTGGACGCACCGCCGCTCGCCGCTGGGCAGCCAGCCCGACCGCACCCCGTCGGTGTTCGGCACGCACCACTCGATCGCCAACCTCAAGGTGCTCGGCGGTGAGGTGCCCGACCCGGACGGCGTGGCGGACTGGCTGCGCTCCACCCAGTCCCCGCTGGGCATGTTCGGCGAGTACCCGGGCGGCCCGTCGGACGTGCTCAACACCTACCTGGCGATCAACGCGCTGGACCTGCTCGGCGTGGACGACTTCGGCGACCGCGAGGCGTGCGTGGCGCACCTGCGCGCGTGCCAGAACCAGGACGGCGGCTTCGGCGTGGTGCCGGGGTTCATCAGCGACCTGTTCCACACCAACCTCGCCGTGGTCGCGCTGCACACGCTCAAGGCGGAACCGCGCGACATCGACGCGTGCGTGGACTACCTGCTGCGCTCGCGTACCGGCGACGGCGGCTACGGCCAGCGCGTCGGCACACCCGCCGACGTGTACTCCATCTACCGCGCGGCGGGCACGCTGGCGCTGTTCGGCCTGGCGCTGCCCGACCGGGACGACGCCGTGCGGTGGCTGCGCGACGCGCAAGGGCCGGGCGGTGGCTTCCGGCACGACCTGTCCAGCCGGGAGAGCCTGATCGCCACCTACCACGCGGTCGCCGCGCTGTTCATCCTCGGCGGCGAGCCGGCCGACCGCGAGGCCGTGGTGCGGTGGTTGCAGACGTGCCAGACCGCCGAGGGCACGTTCTCCAACATCCCGGGGGTGTCCTCGGGAACCATCGACGAGGCCTTCGCGGCGGTGCAGTCGCTGGCCATCCTGGCCGGTGGCCTGGACCCGTACTTCGCCATCCTGGTGTCCTGAGAGGACGGAACCGTGCAAACCCTCCGAACCGTCCTGTACCGCGGTGGCGCGGAGTCCGACGAGCCCCGCGTCGGCCGCGTCCGCGCCCACGACGGCGTGTTCGACCTGCCCTACATCCCACCGGTCCCCGGACCGTGGGACGGTCAGGTGGGCACCAACCCCGAACAGCTCCTGGCCGCGGCCTGGGCGATCTGCTTCCACGGCGTGCTCGCCCTGGTGCTGCGGACGCGCGGTGTCGAGGCGAGCGGCTACCGCGTGCGCGTGGACGTCGACCTGGGCCAGGACGCGGACGGCGCGCTCGGCCTGGGCGCGGACGTGACCGTGGACGGGCTCGACCTGGACGCCGAGCTGCGGCAGGCGGTGTTGCGGGAAGCCTTCCAGCGCTGCCCGTTCTGCCGGGCCATGCACGACAACATCCGGGTCGACCTGCGGTGACCTGGGGACAACGCCACCGAGGAGCAATCATGGTCACCAAGTTCGGCGGGTTCTTCCCGCCGTTCCACCGGCCGGGGCAGGACCCGGCGATCACCCTGCGGCGGGACCTGGAGCTGGTCGAGCAGCTCGACCGGTGGGGCTTCGACGAGGCGTGGGTGGGCGAGCACCACTCCGGCGGCTGGGCCAACATCAGCTCGCCGGAGCTGTTCATCGCTGCGGCGGTGGAGCGCACCAGCCGCATCCGACTGGGCACCGGTGTGGTGAGCCTGCCCTACCACCACCCGCTGATGGTGGCCAACCGGATCGCGCAGCTGGACCACCAGAGCCGCAGCCGGGTGATGTTCGGCGTCGGCGCCGGCGTACTGGCCTCCGACGGCCACATGCTGGGCATCGACCCGGCCGACCGGCACCGGATGATGGTGGAGTCGCTGGACGCCGTGCTGCACCTGCTGCGCAGCGACGAGCCGCTGACCCGTGACACCGACTGGTTCCGGCTGCGCGACGCCCACCTGCACCTGCGGCCGCGCGACCCCGCGGGCCTGGTCGTCGCGCTGGCGGGCTCGGGCTCGGAGCGCAGCATGCGGCTGGCGGGCCGCTACGGCCTCGCGCCGCTGACCTTCGCCACGAACCCGCCCGGTTCGCCGCCGTTGAGCGCGCTGTGGGCCGTGGCGGAGGAAGAGGCCGAACGGCACGGGCAGCGCATGGACCGGGCCCAGTGGCGGCTGGCGATCTCCGCGCACGTCGCCGAGACCCGCGAGCAGGCCGTCGCCGAAGCGCGCGAAGGGGTCATCCGCTGGCAGCACGAGTACTTCCGCGACACGATCGGGGTGCCGGTCACCCTGCCCGAAGGGCGCGAGGTGGAGAGCCTGGTCGAACGCGGCTCGATCATCGTCGGCTCGGTGGACGACGCGATCGAGGCGGTGGAGAAGCTGTCCGCGAGCAGCGGTGGCTTCGGCGGCCTGCTGGTGACCTCGCAGGAGTGGGCCACCCCCGAGCAGGCGCGGCGCAGCTACGAGCTGATCGCGACCGAGGTCGCCCCGCACTTCACCGGTGTCGCCGCGGCCGGCGTGGCTTCCCGGCAGTGGGTCGCGCGCAACCGTTCCGGCGCGCCGACCGCCACGAAGTCGGACGGGATCCGATGAGCACAGGGGGACAGGAGCACGTGGAAAAGCGACAGCACGGCGGCGTAGGGCGCCGGGCGTTCCTCGTCGGCGGGGCACTCACCACCCTGGGTGCGGCCGCCGCGACCAGCGCGCCCGCGTCCACCGCCGCACCCGAGGACGCCCTGATCGTGGTCACGCCGGAGGCGTCGCGCTACCCGGACCTGGTGCGCGGCAACAACCAGCGCTGGGTGGCCGCGCCGCAGGCGGTGGCCCTGCCGGTGAACACCCGCCAGGTGGTCGCCGCCGTGCAGAACGCCGTGTCGGGCCGCAAGCGGATCACGGTGCGCAGCGGCGGGCACTGCTACGAGGACTTCGTCTACAACAGCGCCACCCAGGTCGTCATCGACCTGTCGCAGCTCAACGCCGTCGGCTACGACGAGCAGCGCCGCGCCTTCTACGTCGAACCGGGCGCGACCGTGCTGAACGTGGTGAACACCCTGTACCGCAAGTGGGGCGTCACCATCCCGGCGGGCATGTGCTACTCGGTCGGCATGGGCGGTCACGTCACCGGTGGCGGCTGGGGTCTGCTGTGCCGCGAACTGGGCCTGACCGTCGACTACCTGCACGCGGTGGAGGTCGTCACGGTCGGCGCGGACGGCGTGGCCCGGGCGGTCGTGGCCACCAACTCGCCCAGCGACCCCAACCGGGAGCTCTGGTGGGCGCACACCGGCGGCGGCGGGGGCAGCTTCGGCGTGGTGACGAGGTTCTGGTTCCGCACGCCGGGCGCCACCGGGGACCCCGGCGCGCTGCTGCCCAGCCCGCCGGCGGAGGTCTACCTCCACGCCCTGTCGTGGAAGTGGGCGGACATGACCGAGGCGCGCTTCACCAGGTTGGTGCGCAACTACGGTGGCTGGCACGAGCGCAACAGCGCGCCCGGCGGCGAGTACGGCGGGCTGCTGTCGTTCCTCGCCCTGGGGCACCGGTCCAGCGACCGGATCGCCCTGACGACGCAGATGACCGCCTCGGCACCGGACGCCCTGGCCAAGCTGGAGCGGTTCGTCGCCGAGGTCACCGACGGCGTGGACGTGGCGGCCGTCCCGCTGAACCAGCCGCTGGGCGAGTTCGGTCCGATGGCGGAGCAGTTCACCGCCCAGCGGTTGCCGTGGCTGCAGGCCACCACCAGGCTCGGCGTCACCAACAGCATGCTGACCAACCCGTCCCTGCGGGGCGACTTCAAGTCCGCCTTCATGCGGCGCGGCTTGCCCGACGACCAGATCGCCGCGCTGTACCGCCACCTCAGCCGGACCGACTTCGCCAACCCGAACGCGCTGGTGGTCGCCAGCTCCTACGGCGGCCGGGTCAACGCCGTGGCGCCGGGGGACACCGCGACCCCGCACCGCGACTCGGTGATCAAGCTGCTGTACCAGGCCTACTGGCCCGACCCGGCCGCGGACGCGGCGAACGTGGCCTGGCTGCGCGACATCTACGAGGACGTCTACCGGACCACCGGCGGCGTGCCGGTGCCCAACGACGTCACCGACGGCTGCTACGTCAACTACGCCGACATCGACCTGAACGACCCGGCGCGCAACCGCTCCGGCCGCAGCTGGGCGGAGCTGTACTTCGGGGCCAACTACCCGCGGTTGCAGCGGGTCAAGGCCAAGTGGGACCCGCTGGACGTCTTCCGGCACGGTCAGTCGGTCGAGCTGCCACCGCGATGAGCGAGCCGGGGAGCCGGGGAGCGCACATGGACGACGCGATGGACCTCGACCGCGCGATCCGCGTCCTGGCGGCGTGGATCCGCGACACCGACAGCTTCACCCAGGTGGTGGCCCGCTGGTTGCAGAGCCCGGTGGACTACGTGCTGCTGTCCCAGGAACGCCTGGAGGTCTCCGCCGAGCAGGTCGCGGCGCTGGAGCTGCGGCCCGGCACCACCGCGCTGCACCGGCGCGGCCTGCTGCGGGCCGCGCTGCCGGGCGACCCGTTGGTGCTGGCCGACGTGCGGGCCACCGTGGTCGAACCGCGGCTCACGTGGAGCGCCCGGCAGTCGTTGGCCCAGGGTGACCTTCCCCTGGGCGCGGTGCTCGGCCGGTACGACGTGCGCCGGCACACCTACGCCGTGACGCGCACGTCGGAGGAGGACCAGTACGGTTCGCAGGTGCTGCGGGTCAAGGCGACGCTCACCACGGCCGGACGACTGGTCGCCGCCGTCGAGGAAACGGTGTACCGCCGCCTGCTCGACCACCGCGGCGCGGTGCCGGTCGGCTGAGCCGGCGCCGGAAATCGCACATCGACGAGGAAGGTTCTGCTGTGCCGGACAACCCCACCATCGCGTTGATCACCGGTGCCAACAAGGGCATCGGCAGGGAGACCGCCCGCCAACTCGCGGCCCTCGGGTGCGTGGTGCTGCTCGGCGCCCGGGACGAGGTGCGCGGCAAGCAGGCGGCCGACGAACTCGCCGAGCACGGTGACGTGCGGTTCCTCCAGCTCGACGTCACCGACGACGAGCAGGTGGCCGCCGCCGCGCACCGGATCGAGGAGGAGTTCGGCCGGCTGGACGTGCTGGTGAACAACGCGGGCGTCATCGCGGAGCGCAACTTCACCGCGGCGACGGCCCAGGTCGACCAGGTGCGCGCGACGTACGAGACGAACGTCTTCGGCGTGGTCAGGGTGATGAACGCGCTGCTGCCGCTGCTGTTGCGCTCACCGGCGCCGAGGGTGGTGAACCTGTCGAGCTTCCTGGGTTCGCTGGCGCTCACCGCCGGGTCCGAGCCGAAACCGGGCGTGCCCACGCTGCTCGGGTACAGCACGTCCAAGACCGCGTTGAACGCCTTGACCGTGCAGTACGCCGCCGAGCTGCGCGACCACCCGATCAAGATCAACTCGGCCGACCCGGGTTACGTGTCCACCGACCTGAACAGGCACACCGGCGACAAGACCGTCGAGCAGGGCGCGGCGGTCGTGGTGCGGCTGGCCACCCTCGCCGCGGACGGCCCGACGGGCGGGTTCTTCGGCGAGCACGGCGAGGTCCCGTGGTGACCGGCCCCGTGGTCGCCGGTCTGCCGATCGAGCTCGGGTCGTGCGGGTCGGGCGGCGCAGCAGCAGTCGCCGAGGACGTCGCCCACCAGTTGCCGGCGGTGGACGGCGAGGTGCGGAGCGCCGTGTGATCGGTGGCAGGTCGGCCCCGGGCCGCCCGCCGAGTGGTAACGGCACCCTCGGCACGGCGGCCCGCTCCGGTCGATCGGTGCAGCGGCCCGGAAACTCTCGGCAACCCTTTTCGGGCATCGTTTCGGGAACAAGGTCGGTTATTCCACCGGAGCGGTCCTTCATCCCCGTGGGGTCGAATTCCCGCCGCGCGTCGCGTCGGATGAGGAACACCGGAAGGCCGCGGTGCCGCCGTCAGGAACCCGCCTTTCCCCCGGTGGAGTACTCGCCGGAAAACCACCCGCCGCCAGTAGCGGGCCGACCGCCCTTTTCGGGCGTAGTCGCGAATTCCCGACCGGAGTCGTGACCCTTGTGGCGCTTGTGGGAGGTGTGGTGCCGAACCGAGAATCTGTTGTCGGCCCACCCAGGCCCCGTCACTCTGACGGCGCCAGCCGCAGACCGAGCCGGAAGACTCGGCCTCCTCCCTCACCCCAGGTCCGCTGTTCGGCGGATCCGGACATTTCCCCGGAAGGACGCTCATGTCCTACAGACCCAACGCCCTGCTCCGCCTGGTGGCACCGGCGGTGCTCGCAGCGGGCGTCATGGTGCCGCTCTCCACGACCGCTTCCGCCGCGGGCCCGATCTGCCTCAGCGGCAACCTGCAGTTCGACTACCAGTCCGCCGAGGCGGGCCCGACCAAGCCGACGCTGACCAGGGCCGCCCGCAACGCCTCGGTCGAGCTCTGGGGCCGCGAGACGTCGACCGAGACCGACCACAAGCTCAACACCGGCACCCAGCTGACCGGTGGGGCCGACGGTTCGTTCAACCTCTGCCACACGCCGGTCACCACCACCGCGATGGACCACCTGTTCGTGCGCTTCGCCACGCGCAACAACCAGGTGTGGCGGGTCACCGACTCCTCCGGCACGGTCTACACCCACAACACGCCGACCCAGACCAACGTGTCGGCGAGCGTCGCGCTCGGCGTGGTCAAACCGACCACCGCCTCCCGCGCCTGGCACGCCTTCGACACGGTCAACCTGCTCTGGTCGCGCCGGGTCAACTCGACCACCCCGTGCTGGACGACCGCCGAGACGAACGCCGCGACCTGCACGACGCTGACGGTGCGATGGCAGACCGGTTCCACCTACGGCCCGGTGTACGACCTGTCGAACAACGTCTACCTCAGCGATGCCGACCCGGACTCCGAGCACACGGTGCTGCACGAAGCGGGTCACTTCTTCCAGCACCGGCTCTACAACGGCACGTGGCCGAACGTCACCAACTGCAACCCGCACTACATCGCGACGGCGTCGTCCGCCACCTGCGCCTGGACGGAGGGCTTCGCCGACTCGGTGGCGGCCTACCTGCTGGGCGACCAGCGCTACGTGTTCTCCGACGGCTCGTCCTACCCGTTCACCCACGCCGCGGGCTGGCAGACCGGCGACCACGTGCAGGGCAACGTGGACGGCGCGTTGCTGCGACTGTGGAACCAGGTGGACGGCAGCTGGGACCGCACCATCACCACCCTGGCCTCGCACGCGCCCTCGACCTTCGCCGACTGGTTCAAGAACGTCCGCCCGACGGCCGTGCCGCCGCTGTCCACCACCGGTGCCGCGCTGACCGCGCTGGACTCGTTCGCCATCAACTACGGCCCCACCGTGGTCGGTGACAACGCCTACCATGCGCTCAGCAACGGCGGCGGCGTCGCCCTCCAGCGCGGCGGGACGTGCAGCGGGAGCGTCCCATCGGTGGCCGAGTTCGCCGCGCTGGACACGTCCCGGGCCTCGCAGCGCTGGAAGTTCGTCGCCAACGGCGACGGCACCGCGCGGATCTTCGACAGCTGCCTGGTCCCGCTCTACCTGACCGCGCCGACCACCGCCGGCGGCCAGATCTCGTTGCAGCCCCTCTACCTGGGTGGTGCCAACCAGCGCTGGCAGGTCACGCAGAACTCCGTGGGCACGTACACCCTGACCAACGCGGCCAACGGCTTCTCGCTGGACGGCAACGCGACCGCGGGCCAGGCGGTCACCGCCAACACCGCTTCCGCCACTTCGACCAGCCAGAAGTGGGCCTCGGTCTTCTCCATCTCCTGATCGCCGCGGCCGAAGGCCAGTCCGCGCACCGCACGGCCTGGCCTTCGGGCCTGCCCGGGTCCGCGTCACGCCATCCAGCGCCCGACCGCGAAATAGGCGGTGAACAGGCCGAAGAACGCCAGGTTGAGCACCAGCAGGACTTGTTGCCACCGCGGGTTCCTGGCCAGCAGGGCGTAGGCGACGGCGACGGGAAAGGCGCCGGCGAGGTGTCGGCCGACCGACGACAGCGGCTCCACCGGCCCGGCGGACATGCTGACCGTCATGAGGAAGACGGCGACGGCGAACAGCAGGTGGTCGGGCGGGAGCCGCTTCCACGTCAGGCCGAGTGCGAGCAGCGGCAGGAGCAGGAACAGCAGCTCCCACAGCGAGTCGGTGTCGTTGTTCGGGCTGTTGGAGCGCAGGACGTTGCCGATCGCCTGGATGATCGGCTCCCACGGCCAGTGCGGGCTGCGGTGCCAGTAGTCGTGCTGCCAGCGGGAGAAGGCCAGCGGGTCGTCCCACCGCAGCCACAGGTAGGCCACGTAGGCCAGCAGCCCCAGCGGGACGATCGCGGCCGACCCGACGATCTTGAGCTTGGTGCCCGGCTCGCGCCGGGTGAGCAGGTCGCGCCACCCGAAGCGGTGCACCAGCGCCACGGCGAACACGATGACGATCAGCACGCCGTTGGGCCGGGTCAGCGTGGCCACCGCGCCGAGCGCGCCGGCGAGCAGCCAGCGCTCGCGGCGCACGAGCAGGAACACCGCCAGCGTCAACGGCACGAACAGCGCCTCGGCGTAGCCGGCGGCGAAGGTGACCGAGAACGGGCTGAACGCCAGGAAGAACACCGACCACCGGGCGGTGTGCGTGCCGAAGTGCTCGGCGACCAGCTTGTACAACAGCCACAAGGCGACCAGCGCCAGCACGTTGGCCAGCACGAGACCGACGTAGTAGGCGTGCCAGTACGTGCGGCCGAACGGGACCGACAGCCACCCGAGCAGCTTGGGCCACAACGGGAAGAAGACCACCGCCTCCGGGAACTCCGTGCGCACCCCGTCCGGCGGCCACACCACCGGCTGCCTCGGGTCCCAGTAGCCGTGCGAGGCGATCTGGAGGTAGTACCCGATGTCGAACCGGTGCCACTGCTTGGCACACTCGCGCAGCTGCGACAGGCACTGGAAGCCGCCGGGCCGGGCGACCGACACGATGGTGATCACCACCATCGCCACCCGGCTCAGCAGGAAGATCCACAGCGCTTCGCGCCACGCGGACCACCGGAGGGGATCCTTGCCGACCGGGGCGGAGCCCGGCGGAGTCGCGGTCGTGCTGGGTGACACCTGATCGAGCACTGGAATCCTGCTCACTGTCGACCGTCGGCGGTTCTCCCGCCGAGAAGCGGACCAAGGTCGACCGTCTTACCAGCAAGCGCGTCGGCGAGACCTTTTCGACGGGCGCACTTCACTCGAACAGGGCACGTATTCCACTCGACTCAACAGAACAAATGGTCACCGCCGTGACGCGATGTCGTTCGCGCTACGCCGAGGGCTGCTCCGGCATCTCCACCGGTGCGCCGTCGTGCTCACCGCCGTTGCACACCAAGGAATCGTTCTCCCCGGTGGGCAGCGGGACACCTCCGCCCAGGAAGCACGCCAGCACCGTGACTTTCTGCGGTTGCGCCATCGCAGCACCCGCGGCGCCTCCGAGCGCGCCCGAGGTCAATGCGACTGTCGCCAGCACGGTCGCCATCCGTCGCTTCATGTCGGCTCCTCGTTCCGTTGCGCCTGCGCGGTCGACCCCGGTTTCCCGGCAGAACCGCGACATCCACCGACTTCACCCCTATGAGCGACAACGCGCCGATCCCACCGGCGTCGGGTCACGGCAGGACGATCGCCAGCACGTAGCGGGCCGGGTCGGGGCCGGGGCAGCGCCACCGGGAGCTGCCCCAGAGCCGGAAGCGCAGGCAGTCGCCGGCCCGGGCCGCGTGCGCGGTGCCGTCGACGGTGAGCTCCACCGCGCCTTCCAGGATCCACGCGTGGTGCTCCAAGCCGGGCACGGGGGAGCCCTCGTAGGCGATGTCCGCGCCGGGGCGCAGGGTGACCTCGATGACCTCGCCGCGCATCCCGGCCGAGGGCGGCGACACGGACCTGCGGGTCATGCCGGCGTCGTCGTCCCGCCACACGGACTGCCGATCGGCCGGCACCAGCGGTGAGGCCGCCGGTTCCACTTCGGCCAGCAGCCGTGACATCGTCAGCTCGTAGGTCGCGCACAGCCTGGCCAGCACCGCCGTCGTGGGGCTGATCTCCGCGCGTTCCAACCGGGACAGCGTCGACCGGCTGACACCCGACCGGTGGGACAGCTCCTCCAGCGACCACGCCCGTTCGGCGCGCAGCTCGGCGAGCCGGGCGGCCAGGCGCAGCTCCAGCCGGTTGTCGTGGCCGGCGCCACCTTCATTGTGTCCCATATCGGGGATAGTATCCCCGATATGGGACACCAGGACGCGTTGTCGGGCACGCCGGCCGTGCTCGCGCTGACGATCGAACCCGACGACCTCACCCGCGGTCCGGTCCGGGACCTGATCACCGAGCACCTCGCCGACATGTACGCGACCTCACCCGCCGAGAGCGTGCACGCCCTGGACCACGCGGGACTGCGCGAGCCCGGGGTGTCGCTCTGGACGGCGTGGAGCGACGGCGTGCTGCTCGGGTGCGCCGCGCTGAAGGAGCTCTCCCCGGACGAGGGCGAGATCAAGGCGATGCGGACCCGGCCGGAGGCGCGCGGCCGGGGCGTGGCCGCGCGCGTGCTCGCGTTCCTGGTCGAGGAGGCCCGCCGGCGCGGCTACCGCAGGCTCAGCCTGGAGACCGGCACCCAGGACTTCTTCGCCCCGGCCCGCCGCCTCTACGCCCGCCACGGCTTCGTGCCCTGCCCGCCGTTCGCCGACTACCGCCCGGACCCGACGAGCGAGTTCATGACGCTCGACCTCACCGCCACGCCGTCCACCCGAGCCTGACCCGCTGCGTCCGCGTCGATCCGCGTGCGTGCGCGGGCCGGTAAATGCCCTGCGGGTTCGGCGGTGACCTGTTTGGATCACGGACGTGGCACTCGACCTCGTCCACCCCCCGAAAGCCCGACCGGGAGACCGCATCGCGGTGCTCTCGCCGTCGTTCGCGGCCGCCGGGGCGTTCCCCGCGGTGCACGAGCAGGCGATGCGGCGGCTCACCGAGGTGACCGGCCTCGTCCCGGTCGAGTACCCGACGACGCGGGACGTCGGCGCGAGCCCGGCGGCACGGGCGGCGGACGTCAACGCGGCCTTCGCCGACCCCCGGATCCGCGCGATCCTGGCCGTCGTCGGCGGCGACGACCAGATCACCGTGATCCCCCACCTGGACGCCGACCTCGCCCGGGCCGACCCCAAGCCGTTCCTGGGCACCAGCGACAACACCAACCTGCACCACTGGCTGTGGGCCAACGGCATCGCCGGCTTCTACGGCGGCTCGTCCCAGGTCCACCTCGGCCCCGGACCGCGCGTGGACGACATCCACGCCAGGTCGCTGCGGGCCGCCCTGCTGACCGGCGAGCGGCTGGAGATCACCGATCCCGGCGAGTCGGAGGACGTCGGGGTCGACTGGGCCGATCCACGCGCGCTGGAGGCGTTCGGCGAACGCGAGGCGACCGAGCCGTGGAGCTGGCACGGGCCCGCCCGGTCGGTGACCGGTCGTGCCTGGGGCGGCTGCCTCGAGGTGATCGAATGGATCCTGACGGCGGGACGGTTCCCGTCGTCGTCGCGCGTCCTGCGAGGCGGCGTGCTCCTGCTCGAGACCTCCGAGGAACACCTCCCGGCGCGCAACGTCGGCTGGATCGTCCGCTCGCTCGGTGAACGCGGGATCCTCGGCGAGGTCGACGCGGTCCTGGTGGCCCGGCCGCCGGTGTCCGACCTGACCCGACGACCGCCCGCTGCGCAGCGGGCGCGGTTGCGCGCCGAACAGCGCGACGCGGTGGTCGAGGTGGTGAGCCGCTACAACCCGGAGGCGGTCGTCTGCGTCGGCGTTCCGTTCGGGCACACCAGGCCGCAGTGGATCCTCCCGCACGGCGGCTTCATCACCGTCGACGGCGTCGAGCGCCGGGTCTTCGCCGACTACGCCTGACGGATCGCCCTCCTCGGCTACTCCCGCGCGACCGATCGCGGTACGCCGAATGCGGAGACATCCGGGTGAAATCGCATGCGACCACCAGGTGGAATGACCCGCGCCGGTACGGCGGTCCCGCCGGGTGCTGCGCTGTCGGAATGCTCGTGCGCCGCAGGAGGGTGACGAGACGCCCCTTCATCGAGGCAGATCCTTAGCGTGCCTGGGGTCCGGTCGACGACGACCGGGCACCGGCACTGCGAAACGAGGCATCATCATGCGAAGACGTGTGGTCACCTGGTCGGCGACGGGCGCACTCGTCGCAGCGACCCTGGCGGTTCCCGCGGCGGCCGCCGATCCCGCTCCCGCCGCCACGTCGACGTTGACGAAGTCCGTCAGCGGCGTGTCCGCACCGGCCGATCACGGCGCCACCGCCACCTGGGTCGTGGCCTACGACAACAACGGCACCGGCACCGGGCCCGCGACCATCACCGACGCGGTCGGCCCCGGCCAGTCCTACGTGACGGGTTCGCTGGACGTGCCGCCGGGGTGGACGCCGTCGTGGTCCACCGACGGCAGCACCTTCCAGGCCACCGAACCGGCGTCCGGCGTCGTCGCGGTCCGCGCGCAGAACCCGGTCGCCGGGCCGGACGGGACGTCGCTGTCGGGCCTGCTGACGCCGCCGGTGCAGGCGAGCACCACGGCGACCGGGGGCGACGGGTTCACCCCGCTGCTGCACCGCACGCCCACCGGCGCGCTCCAGTCCTGGAACATCTACCACCACGCCGCCCCGGCCACGCCGAAGGTGGTGTGCATCGACCTGGCCTCCGGGCAGACGTGCGCGGGCGGGCCGTGGCCCAAGCCGCTCAACACCACCCCCGGGCCGTTGGGCAGCGGCGCGACCGGTGACATCAGCAGCCCGATGGCGCACCAGTACTTCCGCGACCCCGCCGCGCCGTCCCAGGTCCTGTACACCGCCGCGACCACCTCGTCGGTCGGTGTCGGCTGCCTCGACCTCGCCGCCGGGGCGAACTGCGGCTACTGGCCCCTGGCCACCCCCGGTGGCATCTCGGGCGCGAACAACACGGCCGGCTTCGTCGAGGTCGGCGGCAACCTCTACGGCCTGGCCGGCACGGGCGCGGTCCTGTGCTGGAACGTCGCCACCCGCACCGCGTGCCCCGGCCAGCCGTACGCGCCGATCGTCCCGCCCAGCGGCGACCAGCCCGGCAACCCGTGGTTCTACGGCGCGATGACCGTCGTGGCGGGCAAGGTGTTCGCCTCCTCGTCACGGCCCGGCACCGGCAGCCAAGCGGCCATGGGCTGCTTCGACCCCGCCACCTCCACGGCCTGCGCGGGGTGGGCCTCGCCGCGACCCATCGGTGCGGCCGGCAACTACACCTACAACGCGTACACCGCCTACAGCACCACGGGCGCGCAGGTCGGCGCCTGCTCCACCCTGACCGGGTCCTCGCCGGGCGTGACGACCTGCTACGCCCTGGACGGCTCGCCCCTGCCCGCCCCGTCCTCGGCGGCCGGGCTGCCCGCCGGCGTGATCGCGTTCAACCCCGAGGTGATCACCGACCCGAACGGCCACATCCGCAGCTACCTCGCGATCTGGGGCGGCCCCTACGCCGGCGCGGCGATCTGCCACGACTGGACCACCGCGTCGACGTGCGCGGGCCTGCCCAACCCGATCACCCACCCGACCGTCAACGGCGGCGTCACGCGCGACTACGGCTACACCTACGACCCCCCGACCGGCTGCATGATCGGCCTCGGTGACGCGGGCGTGCTGTTCTCCATGGACCCGCTCACCGGCGCGTCGCCGTGCGTGCGCTCCGGCGGCCAGGTCTCGCTCACCCCGGGCGACTTCTACTGCGACGGTGCGTCCGGCCACGTGCGGGGGTACGGCTCCGCCCGGCTGGTCGGCGTCACGCCCGGCAACGTCGACTTCGGCGCGTCCCGCGTGACCGTGGTCGACCAGGACGGCGCGACCGTGGCCACCCCGGGGTTCGCGCCCGACGGCACGGTCGACCTCAGCGGCGTCTCGCCGGCCGCGCACCCGACGATCTCCGTCACCACCACGCTGGTGCTCAACAACGGCGCGGACTTCGGCGGCGGCAACCAGCCGAGGTTGGTCGTCGACTTCACCGGCGACCCGCCGCAGGTGTGCTTGCGCACCACGATCAGCGCCGACTGCGCCGTGGCCGACGTGGCGAACACCGCGACCGGCACCGACACCACCGGCGCGTTCAGCTCCAACACCGTGACCGTCCCCGTCGCACCGGGGGCCGCGTGCCAGCCGGTCGTGACGGTGGACAAGGAGATCTGCGCCTCGAAGACCGCGTCCCACTGCGGCCCCAACGGGTCCGGGCCGTGGGCCAAGAAGGCCCCGGTGGGTACGTTGGGCCTGCTCAACGCGACCGCCTACTGGCGGATCACGGTGACCAACCAGGGCCCGGTGGCCATCACCGGCGCGCGGGTCGTGGACTACGAGGAGCCCGCGTGCGAGGCGGCGGCCGGGACCTTCACCCTGCAACCGGGCGAGACCAAGCGGTTCTACTGCTCGACCTACGCCGTGCTGACCCTGTTCCCGATGACGAACCAGGCGAAGGCGAGCTACACGCCGCGCAATTCGCCCGCCAACACCCCGCCGTCCTACTCGGCGTGGTCCTCGGCGACCGCCTGCTCCCTGCTCTGCCTGCTGGGCTGAGCCGAGCGGCCCGGTGGGACGGACCACCGCCCCACCGGGCCCGCGCCCGGTCCCGGCCGCCTCGGCGACCGGTCAGACCGTCACCACCTGCCCGGCCGGCACGATGACGACCGGGCAGGTGGCGTGCTCCAGGCAGTGCCGGATGACGGACCCGAGCACGGTGACGCCGCCCCGGTTGTAGCCGTGGCGGCCGAGCACCAGGCTGTCGGCTTCCCCGGCCAGTTCCACCAACGCGGGACCGGGCTCCCCGTCGAGCACCGAGCGCTCCACGCGCACGCTCCCGTTGGACCCGATGCCCGCCAAGGCGTCCTCGACGGCACGCCGCCGGGCGCTGTGGAAGAGGTCCGTGCTGCCACCCGGGGTCCGCAAGCCGCACACCGACGCCGCGATCACGACCCCGCCGTCCCGCGTGTGCCGCAACGCCCACTCCAAGGCGGCTCTCCCCGCCGCCGAGTTGTCCACACCGACGATGATCCGCTTGGCTTCCATCACGCCTCCTCGCGGGAGGGCGCCACCGACGGGCACCCGCCGAACAACTACCGGAATCGTGGGACCGCCGCGCATTCCTGTCGAGGACGGTCGGCGATATTTACGCCATTTTTAGGTCTCGGTCGGACGTCACGTTAAAAGGTTACTTACTTCTCCTTTGGGCGGCGGAACCACGATTTTCGCGGCGTGCCCGACCCGGTGGCACCCGAATGTCCGGAAAGGCGGCCCGAACGGCGCAACGTGGGCCGTTCGGGTGTACTCGGGGAGCTGTTCGCCCGACCGCGGGTGTCGGTCATCGCTCACGCGGGTGGCGTATCGCGGGCCGTCCGCCGGCTTTGCGACATCGGCTCGATAAGCGCCGTCATGCCGAGCAGTACTCGCTTGGTCGCGTTGTCGTGCGTTATTCATCACGGCCGGGAACGGCGCCGGTGCGCGTATGCGAAAGGTGCTCGGCTGCACCAACGGGTGACTCGGAGCGTGGCCGGGGCCCAGGTTCACAGCGGGCCGTGAGCGGTGGAGTGCAAGTTCACCCGTTCGGATGAGGGAGGGGGCCTAACCGGACGATGGTCAACGGCGACACCTATAGGCAAAGGGCCAACCCCCGGAGGCGACCGTGAACGCTGAAGAGACCGATGTCGTGCTCGACTCCCTGCCCGACGCGGTCGTGGCCGCGATGGAGGTGCGCGACGCGTGGCGCAAGCGCAAGGGACAACAGGACGGGCTGGAGTTCCTGATCTCCGACCTGGCGCGGTGGCGGCCGGGAACGGCGGTCCGCGTCGCGTTCCTCGACGGTGACGACGCGTTGCACAAGGACGTCGCGGACGCCACCCGGCAGATCACCGACGCGTGCAACCTCCGCCTCGACTTCGGCGAGTCGGGCGGGAAGTACCGGCGGTGGAAGACCACGGACACCGCCTACGCGGCCGAGATCCGGGTCAGCTTCGACAAAGGCGGTTTCTGGTCGCTCGTCGGCACCGACAGCACCGACAGCACGATCAGCGACCCGCTCAACGGCATCGGCGGCGGACCCGGCCAGCGCAGCCTCAACCTCGGCGGGTTCGCCACGCACAGGCCCGACCGCTGGCAGGGCACCGTCCGCCACGAGTTCCTGCACGCGCTCGCCTTCCACCACGCCCACCAGAACCTGCGCGGAACGTGCGAGCAGGAGTTCCGCTGGGAGGACGACCCCGGCTACGTGCCCACCCGCGACGACCGCGGCGTGTTCGTCCCCGACGCGCAGGGCCGCCGGCCCGGGATCTACACCTACCTCGGCGGCCCGCCGAACAACTGGCCGCGCAACAAGGTCGACCACAACCTGCGCACCGTCGAGTCGCCGGACGTGATCGCGGGCCCGTTCGACCCGAAGTCGGTCATGCTCTACCGGTTCCAGCCGTTCTTCTACAAGAGCGACCCGAGCGCGTGCGCCCCGACCGGCGACGGGCTCAACCTCTCCGATGGGGACAAGCGCGGCCTCGACCTGCTCTACCCCCACACCGAGGCCGAACTCCACCGCCTGGGCGAGCGGGCCACGACGGCACTGGAGACCCTGACCGGCGAAGAGTCCACCGCCAACCGCTCGGTGTTCGAGCAACGCGTCATCGACCTCCTCGGCGAGTGGTGACCCGGACGGGATGTGGCCGCCGTGGTGCTGACCGCCGACCAGTACACGCAGCTCGCCGACCTGGTCCTGGACCACGTGGGTGAGCCGCCGTTCCCCGGGACCGTCCGCGGCCTGTTCGGGCCCGAGGTGCTGCCCCGCGCGCCCGCCAACGCCGACAGCTACTCCAAGGTGCGGTTCTGGCTCGACCAAGCGCCGGCGCAGCCCACCCCGGAGCTGCTCATCGCCGTGGTGGAGACGGTCGACCCGGCCGGGGAACTGGCCGAGGTGCACCTGAGTACCATCCCGGGTCTGCGTGACGGGACGATCGAGTGGCCGGCGGCCTCGACCGACGACGTCGGGATGCCCGAAGGCTCGCCGTTCGCCGACCGGGACGCCCTGCGCCGGGCCATGACCCGAGATCGCTCGGGGCGACGGTCCTCCGGTCGCCACGACCGACGGCCCGACCGGGTACGGCAAGCGCACCATGGCGGAGTACATCGCCTCCCGCGCGCGGTGGCACGGCCACTACCGGCCGCTGGTCGAGCAGCTCGAACGGCACGACGACCCCCGGTACGTCGACTACCTGGCGGCGCAGCTGCGGACCAGGCTGGGCATCACGCGGTGGGCGACGTGAGGGGCGCGGACACCGCGCTGCGCGACGCCATCGCCACCGCGCTGGACCGCGACCGCTCCGTCGACGTCGACCTGGCGGAGCTCGCGGTCGAGGTCCGCGCCGGGCAGGAGGACTCCTCCGGCATGGCCAGGGCTGCTCGATGGGCGGTGCGCGCCTGCGACCTGCTCGGCGACCCGACGCGCGCGGTGGGTGTGCTCACCGACGCGGTCGGGTGGCTGCACGCGTTCGGTGAGCCGGCCGGCGACCTCGGCCACCACCTCGCCACCCGGTTCGGCGAGCTGGGCCGCGCGCAGCTGGTGGCCGCCCCGAACCTCGTCCTGCACGTGGCGGGCACCGAGGAGGAGTCGGTGATCCACCACGCCGCGGCCGAGGTCGGCGACCAGACCCCAGGCGACACCGGGGTGTTCATCGCGGACCCGTACGCGGTGGCCAAGGTGTTGGCGCAGATTTCCGGTGACGCGGAACCCGCGCTGGCAAGGCTCGCCGACGAGGTGGGCTTGCCCGGCCGGCGGTCGGACCTCGTGGGGCCGGCACGGCAGGTCGTGCGCACCGGGCGCACCGGCCGCGCCATCGCGATCGGCCTCGACCAGGCCGTCGCCGGCGTCGACATGCCGCGCCTGGTCCTCGACACCCTCGTCCGCGCCCCCGACGTCAGGAGGACGCCATGACCTTCGCCCACCTCAGCCCCCAGGCCCTCGCCGAGGTCCGCGACGCGGCCATCGCCGCCGGGTTCGCCGACGACGAGCAGCTGAAGGTGCTGACCTCGACCATGTCGCCCGGCTTCGTCGCGGTGGCGGTACAAGGTGGCAACCGGCTGGCCCGCCTCATCTCGTTGCTCAACCGGATGAACGCCACCCGCGCCCTGGCGTCGGGCGAGGTGCCGATGTGGGAATGGCTCAACCAGGCCATCCCACTGGCCGGTGGCCTGCCCGAGGAGATGGTGTTCCGCCGCGCGCTGGAGATCGTCTCCCCGGACGGTGCCGCCCGGCCCGGCACCGTGCCCACCGACGTGCCGGGGCAGGTCTCCGGTGGGGTGGCCGCGCTGCCGGCCACCGACGGCGACCTCGAGGTCGTGATCGGGAAGGACGACACGCTCGCGGTCGACTTCCTGCACGTCGGGGTCGAGGTGGCGCGATCGGTGGCCAAGGTGGTCGTGCACCGGTACTTCGACGGCAAGCCGTCGACCGTGGCCGGAGGTGCTCCGGAGGTGGGGGACGGGACCGCCTGGATGATCGGGCCGGGGCTCCTGATCACCAACCACCACGTGGTCAACGCCCGGATCGGGCTGGACACCAAGATCGCGAGTGATGTCGACTTCGCCCTGCAGGGCCGGACCGCGAAGGCGGTGTTCGACTTCTACCGCCTGGACTCGGCCACGCACGAGACGTCATCGGTCGAGTGCGTGGCCGCGGACCGCGAGCTGGACTACGCGATCCTGCGCCTGGCCCCCGACCCGCCGCCCCGGCCACCGCTGCGGCTGCGCCCCGGCCCGCTGCTCAAACCACCGGACCGGGAACTGGAGGAGCGGGTCAACGTGCTCCAACACCCCGGCGGCAACCCGATGCGGCTGGGTTTCCGCAACAACTACGTCGTCACCGGCACCGCCGACCACCTCAGCTACCTCACCGACACCTCCGGCGGCTCCTCCGGCTCCCCGATCTGCGACGACGCCTGGTCGGTCGTCGCACTGCACCGCGGCTGGCAGGTCATCCCCGGCGGCCCGCTGACCGTGCGCGGCCAACAGGTCAAGCAGGAGAACTACGGCACGCCGATCGGCAGGATCCTCGACCACCTCGCCGCGAACCACCCCGCGCTGCACGCCGAAGTGCTGGCCGGCCAGTCGTGAACGCGGCCCCGACCGCCTGGCTTCCGCTCCCGGGCCGGCCCACGGTGCTGCGGTGAGCCGGTCGAGGAGTCGACCGGCTCACCGCCGTCCGGGCCGGGAGTACCGGCTTACCCGAGGGTCCACCGCTGGTTGCCCTGGCCGTTGCACGTCCACAGCCGGGCGGGGGAGCCGTTGGCGGTGGCCGAGTTCGCGACTTCCAGGCACAGCCCCGACTGGGCCGAGGTCACCGTGCCATCGGTGTTGAGCCGCCACTTCTGGTTGGCCCCGCCGTGGCACGACCAGATGATCACGGCCGTCCCCGCGGTCGAGCCCGCGCCCTCGGCGTCCAGGCACCGGGCCGTGCTCCCCGAGTACACCGTCAGCTCACCCGCCGCGGTGGAGGTCCACTGCTGGTTCGGGCCGCCCCAGCAGTCCCAGATCTGCAGCCGAGTGCCGAGCGTGGTGGTCTGGCCGGGCACGTCGAGGCACTTCCCGGCAGCCACCGCGCGCAGCACGCCGGTCTTGGCCCCACCGCCGCCGCCCGCGTCGAGACCGAGGAACGAGATCGCGTAGGCCAACATCCCCGCCTGCGGCAGGGTGTGGCCCGTGCCCGAGATGCTGATGCCCTCGACCGTCGCCCGGGTGCTCGTGTCGCCGTAACGGGTGCGCGTCCAGCTCGACTGCGGGTGGTCGGTGAACGACGGCGTCTGGCTCAGCCCGTTCAGGTTCGTCCACTGCTTGATCTCCTCGCCGAAGTTCGGGTAGGCGAGGGTCGTGTCGGTGGTGCCGTGCCACAGCTGCATCCGCGGGTAGCGGCCGGTGTAGCCGGGGTACATCGAACGGGCCTGCGCACCCCACTCCGCCGCGGACTTGACGACGTTCCCGCCGGCGCACTGGCTGTTCCACAGCGACCCGTTGCCGGTGGCGAAGCAGCCGGCCGGGACACCGGAGAACGCCGAACCCGCCGAGAAGACGTCCGGGTACTGCGCGGCCAGCACGTTGACCATCATCGCGCCCGACGAGAAGCCGCTGACCACGATCCGGGCCGGGTCGACGTTGTAGCGCTGCCGCGCCCACGAGACCATCGACATGATCCCGGTGGAGTCGCTGCCGCCGCCACGGGTGAGCGCCGCCTGCGTGGACACGTCGAAGCAGTGCCCCTCGCGGGTGGCCTCCGGCACGACGACGACGTACCCGTACCGGTCGGCGGCCGTCGCGAAGTCCCGGCCGTTGCCGTTGAAGATCGCGCCGGCCGATCCGCCGCAGTAGTGGACCAGGACCAGCAGCGCGGGCTGCGCCGCCACGTTGTCCGGCACGTAGGCGTACATGTTGAGGTTGGTGGGGTTGGCCCCGAAGTTCGTGACCCTGGTCAACGTGGCGGCCGACGCCGGACCGGCCGTCACGAGCGCCGTGCCGACGATGAGCGGCAACAGCAACACCGCCGCGGCCAAGGCGCGCAACATTCGTCTCATCGATTACTCCCTGGTGGCACGTGGACGCCGGCACGCGGTCGTCGGGAGGCGGCCCGGCCGCCCCGCGGAAAAGTCCGAAGTGGACTGTGATGGTCGGGTGAGGTCATACCCAGCCCCGTTCGCACGCGATCACGCCCAGTTGGAAGCGCGAACGCACGCCCAGCGCGTTCTGCAGGCGGGTGATCCGCCGATGCACGGTGCGGACGCTGACGCCCAACTCCCTGGCGATGGCCTCGTCGATCGCCCCGGTGCGCATGAGCCGCAGCAGGTGCCGTGTCGCGTCCGTGGGCTCCGGCTCCACGTCGTCCACGTCGGACGACATGGTCAGCTCCGCCCGCTCGAACCTGGTCATGGTTGTCATGGACCGCTCCACAGCGTCGTGGCACCCCCATCGGTGACGTCCAAGGGCGAGCGTCGGACCGGATGGGTCTGACTCTCTGCGGCCGATGACCCGACCGCCTCCGACGCACAATGACAGCGGTCGCACGTCGCCGAAGTCAAGGGATGCGCAGGTACTACTTGCGAACCTCCCGACCGGCCGGGCCGGCACGACGTGTCGACGCGGCCGTCGAGGGTCCGGGTCGAGGCATCCGCCACCCGGATGAGTAGTACTCATCCGACTGCGCGGCGGTCGGTACCGGTTTCGACGGCACGCCGCTGGTCGACCGGACGCGCGCGATCCCGCGACACCGTTGCCCGGCGGGGGATCGTCGACCTCGTCACCGCGCGGGTGACGTGCACGTGCGCGCGAAGTGTCCGGTCACCCAGCGGTCGAGTAAATCCGCCGAATGCGCTAGTCGCCCTTTTCCGGCAGGTCGCGGATTGGCGAGTTGTGGACATGCCGGCGACCTTGACCCCCCGGAAAACGCGTCATTAGTTTGTTTACCCGACAGACGAATCCTGTGATCAGCGGCGCTGCCCGCGGTCCGGTGGGAGGCCTCAATGACGAGATCGTCCAGGCACGGCCGGAGACGGTGGTCGATCACCGCGGTCGTGGTGGCCCTGCTGGGGTCGCTGGTCACGCTGACCGCACCGGCCCAGGCCCACCCGGGCCACGGCGACGAGACGTTCAAGGCCCTCGTCTTCACCAAGACCGCGGGATTCCGCCACCCGTCGATCGACACCGGTGTCGCCGCGATCCGCCAACTCGGCGTCGAGCACGGCTTCACCGTGGACGCCACCGCGGACGCCGGCGCGTTCACCGACACCAACCTCGCCCAGTACGAGGTCGTGGTGTTCCTCTCCACCACCGGCGACGTCCTCGACGCCACCCAGCAGGCCGCGTTCGAGCGCTACATCGAGGCAGGCGGCGGGTTCGCGGGCGTGCACGCCGCCGCCGACACCGAGTACGACTGGGCCTGGTACGGCGACCTGGTGGGCGCGTACTTCGCGGGTCACCCCGAACCGCAGAACGCGACCGTGAAGGTCACCGACCCGGCGCACCCGTCCACCGCGCACCTGCCGCGGACCTGGCGACGCGCCGACGAGTGGTACAACTACCGCGCCGACCCGTCCGCCGACGTGCACGTGCTGGCCGAGCTGGACGAGACCAGCTACACCGGCGGCACGATGGGGTCGAGCCACCCGATCGCCTGGTGCCAGGACTACCGCGGCGGGCGCTCCTGGTACACGGGCCTGGGCCACGGCGACGACTCCTACGCCGAACCGGCGTTCCTGCAACACCTGCTCAAGGGCATCCAGACCGCGGCCGGTGCGGTCGACGCCGACTGCACGGCCACCCGCACCAACGCCTACGAGAAGGTCACCCTCGACGACACCACCGCCAACCCGATGGAGCTCGCGATCGCCGACGACGGCCGCGTGTTCTACATCGACCGCAACGGCGCGATCCGCATCGTCCGGCGCGACGGCGCGGTGGTCACCGCGGGCACGCTGAACGTCTACACCGGACAGGAGTTCGGCCTGCTCGGCATCGCGCTCGACCCGGGCTTCGCCACCAACAACCAGCTCTACCTGTACTACTCGCCCGCGGGCGCGGAGGCCGTCGACCGGGTCTCGCGGTTCACGCTGCAAGGTGACGTGATCGTGCCCGGCAGCGAGAAGGTGCTGCTGACCGTCACGACCCAGCGGGAGCAGTGCTGCCACGCGGGTGGCGCGCTGGAGTTCGACAACGACGGCAACCTCTACATCACCACCGGTGACAACACGAACCCGTTCGCCTCGGACGGCTACTCGCCGCTCGACGAGCGCGCCGGCCGTGCCGCCTGGGACTCGCAGCGCTCCGCGGCCAACAGCGCCAACCTCAACGGCAAGATCCTGCGCATCACCCCGCAGCCCGACGGCACCTACACCGTCCCGGCGGGCAACATGTTCCCGCCGGGCACGGCCAAGACCCGGCCCGAGATCTTCGCCATGGGCTTCCGCAACCCGTTCCGCATCGGCCTCGACCCGCTGACCAACAAGCTCCAGGTCGCCGACTACGGCCCCGACGCGGGTCAGAGCGACCCCCGGCGCGGTCCGGACGGCCGCGTCGAGTGGAACATCGTCGACCGCCCCGGCTTCTACGGCTGGCCGTACTGCGTCGGCGACAACACCCCGTACGTCGACTACGACTTCGCCACCGGCGCGTCCGGCCAGCAGTTCGACTGCGCGCACCCCGTCAACAACTCGCCCAACAACACCGGGATCACCGAGCTGCCCGCCGCCATCGGCACGAAGATCTGGCAGGGCAAGACCAGCACCGGCAACCCCGAGATCGGCGGCAGCGGCGCGCCGATGGCGGGCGGCACCTACCGGTACGACCCCGACCTGGCCTCCGAGCACAAGTGGCCCGCCTACTGGGACGGCAAGGCGATCTGGGGCGACTGGAACGACAACAGGCTGTTCTCCCTCCAGCTCGACGAGGCGGGCACGGGCGTCACCGACATCAGCCGGATGCTGCCGGGGATGCCGTTCAACCGGCCGCACGCCATGCAGTTCGGCCCGGACGGCTCGCTCTACCTGATCGAGTGGGGCTCCGGGTTCGGCGGCAACAACGCCGACAGCGGCGTCTACCGCATCGACTACGTGCGCGGGGACCGGAGCCCGGTCGCCGTCGCCAAGGCCGACAAGACCTCCGGGCACGCGCCGCTGACCGTGCGGTTCGACTCGGCCGGGTCACGCGACCCCGACGGCGACCCGTTGACCTTCGCCTGGGACTTCGACGGCGACGGCACCACCGACAGCACCGAGACCGCGCCGAGCCACACCTACACGGCCAACGGCGACTACACCGCCCGGCTCACCGTCACCGACCAGGGCGGCAGGTCCGCGGTCGCCAACGTGTCGATCGTGGTCGGCAACACCCCGCCCGTGGTCACGCTGACCGCGCCGGCGAACGGCGGCTTCATCGACTTCGGCGACCAGGTCTCCTACCGCGTCACGGTCACCGACGCCGAGGACGGCACGGTCGACTGCCAGAACGTGGTCGTGCAGCCCGCGTTGGGCCACGACGAGCACTCCCACGGCTACGAGCAGTACCGCGGCTGCGAGGGCCTGGCGCTGATGTCCGGCGACGAGGGCCACGTGGGCGCGAACATCTTCGGCGTCCTCACCGCGAAGTACACCGACAAGGGCGGCGACGGCGCGTCCCCGCTGACCGGCGAGTCGATCCTGGTGCTGCAACCCAAGCACAAGGAGGCCGAGTTTCACACCGGGACCGGCCGCACCGCGGACGGCGTCGGCGACGACGCGGCGGGCGTGCAGGAGGAGGACACCACCGACACCGGCGGCGGCCGCAACATCGGGTTCATCACCGACGGCGACTG
Source organism: Saccharothrix sp. S26 (assembly GCF_021390395.1). Classification (GTDB taxonomy): domain Bacteria; phylum Actinomycetota; class Actinomycetes; order Mycobacteriales; family Pseudonocardiaceae; genus Actinosynnema. Next base: position 89,740 of record NZ_JAJUWT010000009.1, on the reverse strand, counting down.
GTTCTCGCTGCGCCCGGCCACGCTCCAGGGCATCGACCAGGTGCGGTTCCGCGTGGCCTCGGGGTCGCAGGGCGGTCGGATCGAGGTCCGCGTCGGCGCGCCGGACGGCCCGCTCGCGGGCACGGCGACGTTCGCCGGCACGGGCGGTTGGCAGAACTGGACCACCGTCACCGCCGACATCGCCGACGACGTCCCGGCCTCCTCCGAGCTGTACTTCGTCACCCGCAGGCCGCAGGGCAGCACCACCACCAGCTACCTGGCCAACGTCAACTGGCTGGAGTTCGCCGGTCGTGGCGTCACGCACAACCAGCGGCCCGCGGTGGAGGCGTCGGCGAGCACCACGTCCGGCACCGCGCCGCTGAAGGTCGACTTCACCGCGTCCGCCACCGACCCCGACGGCGACACCCCGATCGGCTACAGCTGGGTGTTCGGCGACGGCGGCACGGCCACGGGCGCTACGGTCAGCCACACCTACACCGCGGCGGGCACGTTCAACGCCAAGGTCACCGCGACCGACTCCCGCGGCGCGAGCGCGACGAAGACCGTCAAGATCACCGTCCGCGCACCCGACGTCACCTGCTTCGCCGGTCGCTCGGACGACTTCCTCGGCACGGCGCTCGACCGCGACCGGTGGACCACCGTGGTGCGGGAGAACCAGGACCTCGCGGTGCGCGACGGCCACCTGGTGCTGCCGACCGCGCCGTCCGACATCTACGGCACCACCAACACGACGCCCAACATCGTGCTCCAGGACCTGCCGTCCGGACCGTTCCAGGCCACGGCCAAGGTGCGGTTGCCCGCGCGGCGCGCCTACCAGCAGGCCGGTCTGGTGATCTACGGCGACGACGACAACTACGCGAAGATGGTGCTCGAAGGCCGGTCGGACTCCGACGACGCGGCGAACCGGATCTTCCAGTTCATCCGCGAGGAGGCCGGGCAGCCCAACGAGGTCGGCGACTCGAACACCGCGCCGCTGGGCGCGGCCTACCCCGACACCGTGTGGGTCCGGTTCACCAGCGACGGCCAGAACCTGACCGCGTCCTACAGCGCGGACGGCCAGGCGTTCACCGACATGCCGCAGACCAAGTCGCTGGCGGGCCTGGTGAACCCGAAGGTCGGCCTGCTCTCGCTCGTGGGCGGTGGCGGCGACCGCCCGGTGGTCGACGCCGAGTTCGACTGGTTCACCCTCACCCCCGACGACACCGCGTCGGTGGAACCGAACGACGACTTCGCCGGCACGGCGCTGGACGGGTGCCGCTGGAACGCGGTGGTCCGGCCCGACCCCACCCGCTACGGCGTGGCCGACGGCAGCCTGCGCATCGACACCAGCGACGGCGACATCTACGGCGGCTCGGCCGACGCCCCGGCCAACTTCATCCTCCAGCGCGCACCCGAGGGCGACTGGGTGATCGAGACCGAGGTCGACGCGTCCGCGCTCGACGAGCGCTACCAGCAGGCGGGGCTGATCGCCTACGTCGACGACGCCAACTACGTCAAGCTCGACCACATCGCCACCAACGAGGCGGGCACGCCCGTCCAGCGCGGGGTGGAGCTGCGGTCGGAGAGCGGTGACGTGGTGGGCCAGCCGCAGCCCGGGGTCGGCGGCCTGACCGGTGGCGTGTGGCACCTGAGGTTGGCCAAGTCCGGCTCCACCTACACCGGCTCCTACAGCGCGGACGGGCGGACCTGGACGTCGTTGGAACCGGTGGTCAACGCGAACCTGACCGGGGCCCGGATCGGCCTGTTCGCCCTCGGCGGCGGCCAGACCGCGGCCAAGCCCGCCCAGTTCAACCACTTCCGGGTGAGCACGGACCACACGGCGCCGACGTTGTCGGTGGTCACCGACCCCGCCGCGCCGGGTGCGAGCGGGTGGTGGACCGCTCCGGTGACCGTCACCGCCTCCGCGACCGACGACGGCAGCGGCCCGGTGCGCGTCGAGTACCGGGTGGGTGACGGCGCCTGGGCGCAGTACACGACGCCCCTGTCGTTCGCCGACGACGGTGCACGGGTGGTCGCGTTCCGCGCGTCCGACGCCGCGGGCAACGTCTCCGCGGAGAAGACGGTGACCGTGCGGGTCGACCGCACCGCGCCGCGCCTCACCGTGAAGACGGACAACGCGCCGGGGCCCGAGGGCTGGTGGACGCAGCGGGCACTGGTGTCCGCGACCGCCACCGACGACGCGTCCGGCGGCCCGGTGCTGGAGCACCGGCTCGACGGCGGCCCGTGGCGGCCCTACACCGGCGCGGTGCCCGTGGGCGACGGCCGCCACCGGGTCTCCGTGCGGGCGACCGACGCGGCGGGCAACACCTCCGCCGAGCAGTCGGTCGACGTGAAGGTCGACACCGCCCCACCGGTCACGAAGGCCAAGCGCGGCTCGTCGGCCTCCCGCGTCCAGCTCACCGCCTCCGACGCCACCTCCGGCGTGGCCCGCACGGAGTACCGCATCTCCGGCGGCAAGTGGCAGGTCCACCGGGGCGAGGAGATCCGGGTCCAGCCGAACGGCAAGCAGTACGTGGAGTACCGGTCGATCGACGTGGCGGGCAACGTCGAGGCCACCGGCCGGTACACGCCCCGACCTGGCCGGGACGACACCTTGCAGGACATCTGACGGGCGCGGGTGAGACCGACCCCGGTCTCACCCGCCCCAGGCCCAACCCACCCTCACCTCGCCCGGCTTGCCACCCCCCGCGACCTGCCCGCCCCACCCCGCCTGACGCACCCGACCCACCCGCTCAGGCCGTCTCACCCTGCCCGGGTTCGCTCGCCCACGTCCCCCTGTCCGAAACCGAGGAGTGCCATGAGGAACGGGCCGACTCGTCCGCGCGCGGGCGGATCGACCGCGGACCACGTCACGGTCCGCAGGCACAACCTCTCCGTCGTCCTGTCGCACCTGCGCGACCACGGGCCGCGCTCACGGGCGCGGTTGGCCGAGGAGACGGGGTTGAACAAGACCACCGTGTCCAGCCTGGTCGCCGAGCTCGTCGACCGCGGCCTGGTGGGGGAGGGCGAGACCGAGCGGGCCACCGTCGGGCGGCCCGGTCAGATCATCCGGCTCGACGGCGAGCACGTCGTCGCGGTCGGCGCCGAGGTCAACGTCGGCTACCTGTCGGTGCTCGTGCTCAACCTGCGCGGTCAGGTGGTGACGCGGCAGCGCATCGCGCTGGACACCGCCGCGATGGACCCGGCGCTGGTGCTGTCCCGCCTGGCCCGGCTGCTCGACACCGCGCTGCTCGGCGTCGGGGTCCACCCGGTCGGCGTCGCCATCGCCGTGCCCGGCCTGGTCGAGGCCGACACCGGCGTGGTGCGCGCCGCACCCAACCTGGGCTGGACCGACGTCCCGGTGGTCGCCGAGATCAACCGGCTGCTCGGCGAGCCGCCGTACCCGGTCCTGCTGGACAACGAGGCCAACCTCGCCGCGCTGGCCGAGGTGGAGGCGCAGGGGCTGGACCGCGACGGCGACCTCATCCTGGTCACCGGCGCGGCCGGGATAGGCAGCGGCATCGTGGTGGGCGGACGGTTGTTACGGGGCGCGCGGGGCTTCGCCGGCGAGGCCGGGCACATGCGCGTCCGCGAGGGCGGACCGCAGTGCGCGTGCGGCCACACCGGCTGCTGGGAAGCCGCCGTGGGCCTCAACGCGCTGCTCGCCGCCGTTCCCGGGCACGAGCCGCCGCACACGTCGGCGCACGACCCGGAACAGGACCCGCTGCCCGACCTGGAACGACGGCTCGCCGAGATCGGCGACCGGGCCGCGGCGGGCGACGCGCGGGTGCTGGACGCCATCGCCGAGGTCGACCGGTGGCTCAGCGTCGGCGCGGGCATCCTGGTCACCGTCTTCAACCCGCACGTGCTGGTCCTGGGCGGCTACTTCGCCGCGCTGCGACCGTGGATCGCCGGTTCCCTGCGCGACGAGCTGCGCGGCCACGTCTTCGCCCGCGACGGCGGCGGCACGCGGGTCGCGTTCTCACCCCTGGGTTTCTCCGGCTCCGTGCGCGGCGGGGCGTCGCAGGTCCTCGACCGCGTGTTCCGCGACCCCGTCCTCGTCGAGCCCGTCGACAAGCCCCTGGCACAGGAGGAAACCGTATGACGACCACGACAGCGCCGCTGCTGTCCGTCCGGGGCGTGGTCAAGCGCTTCCCCGGCGTGACGGCCCTGGGCGGGGTCGACTTCGACGTGCGCGCCGGCGAAGTGCACTGCCTGCTCGGCCAGAACGGCGCGGGCAAGTCGACGTTGATCAAGGTGCTGGCCGGCGCGCACCGCCCGGACGAGGGCGAGATCCGGTGGCAGGGCGAGGTCGTGTCGTTCGACAACCCGACCGCCGCGATGCGCAGCGGCGTGGCCGCCATCTACCAGGAGCTCGACCTGGTGGCCGGGCTGTCCGTGGCCGACAACGTCTTCCTCGGCCACGAGCTGTCCACGGCCGGGTTCACCCGCCGCGCGGAGGCGCACCGCCGCACCAAGGCACTGCTCGACCGGCTCGGCCACCCCGACATCCCACCCGACCGCGACGTCGGCCGGCTGTCCGCGGCCAACCAGCAGATCGTCAGCATGGCCCGCGCCCTGTCCCGCGACGGACGGCTGCTGATCATGGACGAGCCGTCGGCCGTGCTCGACCAGGACGAGGTGCGCACGCTGTTCCGCGTCATCCGGGAGCTGACCGCGCAGGGCGTGGCGATCGTCTACATCTCGCACCGGATGGAGGAGATCCGCGAGATCGGTGACCGGGTGACCGTGCTGAAGGACGGCCGCACGGTGGCCACCGGGCTGCCCGCCCGCGAGACCCGCACCCCCGACCTGATCAGGCTCATGACCGGCCGTGACGTGGCCTACGACTTCCCGCCGCGCGTGCCGGTCGACCCGTCCGCGCCCGACGTGCTGGTGGTGCGGGGACTGGCCGCCGGCGGCCGGTTCTCCGGCGTGGACCTCACCGTCCGGGCGGGCGAGGTCGTCGGGCTCGCCGGTCTGGTCGGGTCGGGCCGCTCGGAGATCCTCGAAGCCGTCTACGGCGCGCGCAAGCCGACCGACGGCACCGTCGAGGTGGACGGCAGGCGGCTGCGGCGCGGCAGCGTCGGCGCGGCCGTGCGCGCCGGGGTCGGGCTGTGCCCTGAGGAGCGCAAGAGCCAGGGGCTGCTGCTCGACCAGGCCGTGTACCGCAACATCACCGTGTCCACGTTGTCGGCGTTCGCCCGCTTCGGCTTCCTCGACAACGGCGCGGAGCGCGCCCGCTCGCAGGAGTTGACCACGGCGCTGGACGTCCGACCACCGGGCGTGGACCGGGCGGTGCGCACCCTGTCCGGCGGCAACCAGCAGAAGGTCGTGCTGGCGCGGTGGTTGCTGCGCGAGTGCCGCGTGCTGCTGCTCGACGAGCCGACCCGGGGCGTCGACGTCGGGGCGCGCAGCGAGATCTACCAGCTGATCCGCGACCTGGCCGCGCGGGGCGTGGCCGTGGTGGTCGTGTCCAGCGAGGTCGACGAGGTGCTCGGCCTGGCCGACCGGGTGCTGGTGGTGCGCGAAGGACGGGTCGTCCACGAGGGACCGGCCGGCGAGATCGACGAATCCCGGGTCCTCGACCTGGTCATGGAAGGAACCGCCGCATGAACGGGAAGACCGCCGCGACCACCGCGGACCGGCCGCCGACCGCGAACCACGCCAAGCGCGGCGTCACCGCGCTGCTCGGGTCCGCCGCCGGCCGCAACACCGGCCTCGTCGTCGCCCTGGTGCTGCTGTGCCTGGTCGGCGTGGCCACCGCGGGCGACCGCTTCGCCGACGTCGACAACGTGCTCACCATCCTGCGCCTGGCCGCCGTGATCGGCGTGGTCAGCATCGGCATGACGTTCGTGATCACCGGCGGCGGCATCGACCTGTCCGTCGGCGCGATCGTCGCGCTGTCCTCGGTCTGGGCCACGACCCTGGCCACGCAGTCCATGGCCAACGACACCCACTGGCTGGTGGTCGTGTTCGCCGCGCTCGCCGTCGGCGCGGGCTGCGGCTTGGTCAACGGCCTGCTCATCGCTTACGGGCGGATCGTGGCGTTCATCGCGACGCTGGCCATGCTCGCCGCCGCCCGCGGCCTGGCCGAGATCATCTCCAACCGCAAGACCCAGATCGTGGACGTGCCGGGCTTCACCGCGTTCTTCGACGCGTCGGTGCTCGGCGTGCCGGTGCTGGTGGTGATCTTCGCGGTGGTCGCGGTCGTCGGGTGGGTGGTGCTCAACCGCACCACGTTCGGGCGGCGGACGTTCGCCGTGGGCGGCAACCCCGAGGCCGCCCGGCTGGCCGGCATCGACGTGCGGCGGCACACCGTGCTGCTCTACACGCTGCTCGGTGTCTGCTGCGGCATCGCCGCGGTGATGCTCATCGCCCGCACCACCACCGGCAGCTCCACCCACGGCGGGCTGTACGAGCTGGATGCCATCGCGGCCGTGGTCATCGGCGGCACCCTGCTCTCCGGCGGTCGCGGCACCATCGCCGGCACCGTGTTCGGCGTCCTGATCTTCACGACGCTGTCGAACGTGTTCACCCTCAACAACCTGTCCATCTCCGCCCAGGCCGTCGCCAAGGGCGCGATCATCGTGGTCGCCGTCCTGCTCCAGCAACGGTTGGCCCGCCGCAGCGGGGCCTGACCCCCGACCCACCCCGCCGCCACTCCGAGGAGCACAACCATGTCACGCAAGGCAACAACCCGCCTCATCGCCGCACTGTCGGTCGGCCTCGCGCTCACCGCCTGCACCGGCAACACCCCCGAGCCCGCTGCCGGCAGCGGCAACCAGGGTGGCGCCCGGGTCGCCAACGACGAGCCCGGCGACAAGGTCGTCATCGGCTTCTCCGCGCCCGCCGCCGACCACGGCTGGATGGCCGCCATCACCAACGCCGCCAAGGCGGAGGCGGCGAAGTACTCCGACGTCGAGCTGAAGGTGGTGGAGGGCACCAACGACGTCAACCTCCAGATCAGCCAGGTCGAGACGTTCATCAACGACAAGGTCGACGCGATCGTGCTGCTGCCGTTCGACGGCGCGGCGCTCACGCCGGTGGCGCTCAAGGCGATGAAGGCCGGCATCACGGTGATCAACGTCGACCGCGAGTTCGGCAGCCCGTTCGCCGCGCGCTCGACCGTGCTGGGCGACAACTACGGCATGGGCGTGTCCGCCGGCACCTACATCTGCCAGGAGCTCTCGGGCAAGTCCGGCGCGGTCGTGGCCGAGATCGCCGGCATCGACTCCCTGCCCCTGACGCAGGACCGCAGCAAGGGCTTCGCCGACGCCCTCGGCGACTGCGGGCTCAAGGTCGGCAACCGCGTCGCCGCCGAGTTCACCGTGGAGAGCGGCGAACGGGCCGCGGCGAACCTGCTCCAGGCCGCGCCGCGCATCGACGCGATCTGGAACCACGACGACGACCAGGGCGTCGGCGTCACGGCGGCGATCAAGAACTCCGGCCGCAACGAGTTCTTCATGGTCGGCGGCGCGGGCTCGGCCAACGTCATGCGCGAGATCAAGGCGGGCAACGGCCTGCACCGCGCGACCGTGGTCTACCCGTCCACCCAGGGCGCGGACGGCATCCGGCTCGCCCGCCTGGCCGTGCAGGGCAAGAGCCTCGGCGACCTGGTCGAGGTCGAGGTGCCGCGCCAGGTCGAGCTCTACGCCCCGGTCGTCACCAAGGACAACGTCGACCGCTACCTGCCCACCGCCTTCGAGTCCTAGGAGATCACCGCGTTGACGACGACGACACTGGGCGTCGCGATGATCGGCCACGCCTTCATGGGAGCCGCCCACTCCCAGGCGTGGCGCGTCGCGCCCCGCTTCTTCGACCTGCCCGCGCGCCCGGTCATGGCCGTCGTGTGCGGCCGCGACCGGGCCCGCGCCGAGGCCGCCGCCGAGCGACTGGGCTGGGCGGAGGCCGCGACCGACTGGAGGGCCGTGCTGGAGCGCGACGACGTCCAGGTGGTGGACATCTGCACGCCCGGCGACACGCACGCCGAGATCGCCGTCGCCGCCCTGGCCGCCGGCAAGCACGTGCTGTGCGAGAAACCGCTGGCCAATACCGTCGCCGAAGCGGAGACGATGGCGGAAGCGGCGGCCCGTGCCGCCGCGGGCGGCGTGCGGGCCATGGTCGGCTTCACCTACCGGCGCGTGCCCGCCCTGTCCCTGGCCCGCGTCCTCGTGGCGCAGGGCCGCCTGGGTCGCATCCACCACGTGCGCGCCCAGTACCTCCAGGACTGGATCGTCGACCCGGCCGCGCCGCTGTCGTGGCGGTTGCAGAAGGAGCGGGCCGGCTCCGGGGCGCTGGGCGACATCGGCGCGCACATCGTCGACGCCACCCAGTTCATCCTCGGCGACACCATCCGCGAGGTGTCCGGCACGCTGGAGACGTTCGTGACCGAACGGCCCCTGGCGGCCGAGCACTCCGGCCTGTCCGGCACCGCCGTGGCCGACCGCACCGGGCCGGTCACGGTGGACGACGCGGCGTTGTTCCTGGCCCGGTTCACCGGTGGCGCGCTCGGCTCGTTCGAGGCGACCCGGTTCGCCAACGGGCGCAAGAACGCCATCCGCATCGAGATCAACGGCTCCGCGGGCAGCCTGGCGTTCGACTTCGAGGACATGAACGTCCTGCACTACTACGACGGCGCGGAGGACGCCGCGGTCGCGGGTTTCCGCCGCATCGTCGTCACCGAACCGCAGCACCCCTACGTCGACGCCTGGTGGCCCGCCGGCCACGGCCTGGGCTACGAGCACGCGTTCACCCACCAGGCCGTCGACTTCGTCCGCGCCGTGGCCGCTGGAACCGACCCCACCCCGTCGTTCGCCGACGGGCTCCAGGTGCAACGCGTCCTGGCCGCCGTCGAGGCGAGCGCGACGTCGGGCACCTGGCGAGACGTCTGAGAGGAGAACACCATGGCGCGTCCGATCACGTTGTTCACCGGCCAGTGGGCCGACCTGCCGTTCGAGGAGGTCGCCCGGTTGGCCGCCGGCTGGGGCTACGACGGCCTGGAGATCGCCTGCTGGGGCGACCACCTCGACCCCTGGCGAGCAGCCGAAGACGACGACTACGTCGCCGACCGGTTGGCCATCCTGGCCAAGCACGACCTGAAGGTGTGGACGATCTCCAACCACCTCACCGGCCAGGCCGTGTGCGACGACCCGATCGACGAGCGGCACAAGGGCATCCTGTCCTCCCGCATCTGGGGCGACGGCGACCCCGAGGGCGTCCGCCAGCGGGCGGCCGAGGAGATGAAGGCGACCGCCCGGGCCGCCGCCAGGCTCGGCGCGTCGACCGTCGTCGGGTTCACCGGCTCCTCGATCTGGAAGACCGTCGCGATGTTCCCGCCCGTGCCGCCGTCGATGATCGACGCCGGGTACGCCGACTTCGCCGACCGCTGGAACCCGATCCTCGACGTGTTCGACGAGGTCGGCGTCCGGTTCGCGCACGAGGTGCACCCGTCCGAGATCGCCTACGACTACTGGACCACCGTGCGCGCGCTGGAGGCGATCGGGCACCGGCCCGCGTTCGGCCTCAACTGGGACCCCTCCCACTTCGTCTGGCAGGACCTCGACCCCGTCGGCTTCCTGTGGGACTTCCGCGAGCGGATCTACCACGTCGACTGCAAGGACGCCCGCCGCCAGGTCGGCGACGGCCGCAACGGCCGCCTCGGCTCGCACCTGCCGTGGTCCGACCCGCGCCGCGGCTGGGACTTCGTCTCCACCGGGCGTGGCGACGTGCCGTGGGAGCGGTCGTTCCGGATGCTCAACAGCATCGGCTACGACGGCCCGATCAGCGTCGAGTGGGAGGACGCCGGCATGGACCGCCTCATCGGCGCGCCCGAAGCCCTGGAGTTCGTCCGCCGCAACGCGTTCGACCCGCCCACGGCCTCCTTCGACGCCGCCTTCTCCACCGGCGGCTGAGCGGGCGCCGTCACCGGTCCAGGCGCAGGATGGTCTCCTCCACTTCGGCGTCACGGGCGGAGGCGTAGGAGACCTCGGTGCCGACCACCGCGAACCCCGCCTTGCGCAGGACGGCGAGCGATCTGAGGTTGTCACTGGCGGCGCGGGCGTGCAGGGGCCGGACCCGGAGCGCGTCGAGGAAGAGGGCCAGGGCTCGTCCGGCGACCCCCTGGCCCCACACCGCGCGGTCGATCCAGTAGGTGATCTCGGTGTCGCCGTCCATGACGAAGCTGGAGATGGTGCCGACGAACCGCCCGTCCACCGCCACCGCCCGCAACGTCGTGTCGGGAGCCGCCCTCACCCTCGCCAGGTGGGCGTCGAACGCCTCGCGGTCGTCGGGATCCTTGGCGGTGAACGCCGCCATCCGCACCGACTCCGGGTCACGCATGTGCTCGAACAGCGCATCGAGGTCGGCATCCTCGATCGGCCGCAACGCCACCTCTGCCACTGTGCCCTCCCCATCACGCACTGCCTGAACCCGCGGGCAAGCTAGCAGCCACCCCCGACAATTCCGGGTTCTCGCCCGTCGGTGGACGAGGGGTGGGCGCGGTTCCGTCGCCACGGCGAGCACGGCGAGCACGGCGAGCACGGCGAGCACGGCGGGCGTGCGGAAGCCACAGTGGAGCGGCGGGGGCGGTGGCACGGCTGCGGCAGCGGGTTCAGGGACGTGGAGCGGGGTGCATCGTCCGCGCAACCGGGGCCTCCTCCGGCTCGTGGCTGAGGAGGGCACCTGCGGCGGTGGGGTGTGGGGGTGGCGGGGGTGGTTTCGGGGCTCGTCATATTCAACCGAGGTACGGGAACAGTGTTTCCGTACATTTTCGCGGCGATCTCACCCGATCGTGGTACGGGCTGACCGCGTGGCCACCCTCGCGAGCCTCCACTTCAGGTCGTCGCTGCCGTCGTCGGCCCACTGCCTCGCCGGCGAGCCGGAACCGACCGCGTCGCCCCCGCGCCGTCGACGACGGGACCGTTGGCGCGGTTGACCGGCTTGTAGTAGCCCTCACCGACGGCGGTCAGGCGAAACTGGTGGTTCGGGCTGTCGTCGGGCGACCAGACCTTCATCGCGCCCGACGGCACCGTGCCGCCGCTGTCCAGGGCGAGGCCGTCGACCACGTTGATCACCCGGAACGAACGACCCGGGTCCGGTTCCACGCGCAGTGAGCGGATGCGGCCGTGGGGCGCCGGTGGCGCGCAGGTCCGGGGTGGCGGTGGTGAACCGCCACGACGTGCCGGAGAGGTCGTCCGCCTCATACCCGGTCACCACGTAGCCGGGCGCGGGGCGGATGGCCGAGATGGCGCCGCGGGACAGGTTCGGCTGGAGCAGGTCGTCGGCGGTGCAGGCAGAGGCTGCACGCCGAGGTCTGGCCCTCCGTCGAGCGCGCCATGCTCGACAACAACATCCGCAACTTCACCATCTTCCTGCACGACGACCTGCTCTTCGGCTACTACGAGTACACCGGTGACGACCACGCCGCCGACCAGGCCCGCATCGCCGCCGACCCCGACACCCAGCGCTGGTGGACCCTGACCGACCCCTGCCAGGAATCCCTGGCCGAACCCGGCTCCGGCCACTGGTGGGCCCCGATGCGGGAGATCTGGCACCTCGACGACCACCAGACCCAGGGGGACGCCGGTCGTACACCGTGAAGGCGCGGACGCGCTCGGCGAGATCTGTTGCGATCACGGCTTGTCCCACATGAGCGCCTCCACCATGCCGGCCGCCCGGGTCTCGCCGTACTCCTTGGGAAGACCCCATCGGTGTCCCGTGCGCGCGGGTCAGCCGCCCGTGCCTGTTCCTACCGGGCCGGCGAGCGCCGTTGCGGTCAGGGTGCTTCGATCACCCTGGTGATGGAGTCTTGTTTGACGTCGTTCCATTGGCGGCGTATCTCCGCGGCGCCTGCCCGGTACGTCAGGTCGGAACCTTCGAATATGCCGCCCTTGCCCACGATACGGCTCCGCAAAGTCCAACCCGGACAGATGCGGTGCGTCGTACACGCTTGCCCTGGTATCCGTCTTGGCCCCACCGGCCGCGGCCAGGACGAGCGCGACAACCGTCCGGACACCCCACCACGCCACCATGACCCTCTCTCTGCCGGCGAAGGACATGCCCGGCACCTGCCGGGACTCGGCCGTCGGGTGGACTCCGTGGTCACCGATCGACAACGGCCGCCTCGGTCAGCGTGGAACACCTTCGGCCATCACGCCGGCGCAGGCCAACCGACGACGCCTCGCCCGGTGAACAGCCCTCAGCGCACCCCACCGTTCGCGTGCCTCGCGCGACCTGGCCGTGCAGCCTCGCCGTCCACCCTCTGCCGACCGGCGGGTCACAACGTCGCCCACTGATCGACCGGGCCCACGGGGCACCTCGACTGGCGCTGGGAGTCGCCCAACGTCCCGACCTGCCGTGCTCCACCGTGCCGCCACGCAGGTGGTTCGGAGGACCACAGTCAGGAAAGGGCACGGCCTGGGCCTGTCGCGGAGGTCGTGCTGCGGTCAGTGGTCGCGGTGGACGATCAGGTGGGCCAGGGCGGCCAGTTCCGCGGCCGCGCGGGGCGCGGGGGTGATCGAGTCGAGGCGGCGCAACGCCAGGTCCAGGTGCAGCGCGGCCTGCTGTTCACTCCACGCGCGGCCGCCGGCGGCTTCCACCAGGCGTGCCGCGTGCGCCGGGTCGGCGGCCACCGCCTGGCCGTCGCCCTCGTACAGCGCGGCGAGCGCACGGCCCGCCGGCGTGCCGGAGGTCAGGGCGGCCACCACCGGCAGGGACTTCTTGCGGGCGCACAGGTCGCCGTGCACCGGCTTGCCGGTCACCGCCGCGTCGCCCCAGATCCCCAGCAGGTCGTCCACGTGCTGGAACGCCACCCCCAGGTGCAGGCCGAAGTCGCGCAGGCACGCGACCTCGGCCGGGCCGGCGCCGGCGAACAACGCGCCCAGGCCGCAGGCGCAGGCCAGCAGGCCGGCGGTCTTGCGCTCCACCATCGCCACGCACTCGGCCACTTCGACGTCGTGCCGGGTCTCGAACGCGAGGTCAGTCTGCTCGCCGTCGACGAGGCCGAGCACCGCCGCGTTGAGCACCCGGACACCGGCCAGCGCGGCCGGGTGCCCGCTGCCCGCGAGCACGTCGAAGGCCAGCGCCAGCATCGCGTCCCCGGCCAGCACGGCGTCCGGGACGCCGAACACCCGCCACGCCGCCGGGCGGTGACGTCGCATCAGGTCACCGTCGAGCACGTCGTCGTGCAGCAGCGTGAAGTTGTGCACCAGCTCGACCGCCACGGCGGCCGGCACGGCGGAACCCGCCGCACCACCGACCGCCTCGGCGGCCAGTTGCGCCAGCACCGGGCGGATCGCCTTGCCGCCGCCCGCGTCGGTCGGCTCGCCGTGCTCGTCCCACCACCCCAGGTGGTACCCGGCCACCCGCCGGACCGAGGCGGGCAGGGTGTCGACGGCGGCACGCAGGGCCGGCTGCACCATGCCGCGGCTCCACGCCACGACCTCGCGCGTCGGCCGCGCACGGGCGGTGGCTTCCGGTGTCACAGCGCGCCTCCTGGTCGGTCGGGTAACGCCACGGGGTGCAGCCCCGCCGGTCAGGCCAACTGCCGGTCCACGACGTCCGGCGAGAGCACGTACTGGACGACCATCGCCGCCGCGCCGAGCACCCCTGCGTCGTCGCCCGCCTGGGACGGCACGATGCGCAGGTTCTCGGTGGCCAGTGGGAGCGAACGTCGGTAGATCGCCTCCCGCACGCCGGCGAGCAGCATCTCCCCGGCGAGCGCGACCGTTCCGCCGACGACGATCAGCGACGGGTTGAACATGCTCACCGACGCGGCGAGCACCTCGCCGATGGCGCGGCCCGCCTGCCGCACGGCCTGGCCCGCTTCGAGGTTGCCCGCCCGGACCAGCGCCACGACGTCGGCGCTCGTCCGCGCGTCGATCCCCTTGGCCCGCAGTTCCGCCGCGATGGCGGACCCGCTCGCCACCGCTTCGAGGCAGCCGGTGTTGCCGCAGCGGCACGGCACGTCGCCCGCGTTGGGCGCGAGGATGTGGCCGAGGTCGCCGGCGGCGCCGACCGCGCCCCTGTGCAGCATGCCGTTGCTGATGAAGCCGGACCCGATGCCGGTGGCGACCTTGACCACGATCAGGTGCTCGGCCTCCGGGAAGCACTTCGTGTGCTCGCCCAGCGCCATCAGGTTCACCTCGTTGTCCACGAGCACCGGCACGCCGAGCTCCGCGCCGATGTGGCCGGGGACGTCGTAGCCGTCCCAGCCCGGCATGATCGGCGGGTTGTTGGGCCGGCCGGTGGAGTGCTCGACCGGGCCGGGCAGGCCGATGCCGACGCCCGCCACGCGCGTCGCGGTCAGGTCGGCGTCCTTCAGCACCGACCGCCAGCCCGCGATGAGCTGGGGCAGCACCACGTCCGGTCCCTCGGCGATGTCCAGCCCGAACCGGCGCACGGCCAGCGGCGAGCTGGTCAGGTCGGTCACCGCGATGGTGGCGTGGGTCGCGCCCACGTCGGCGGCGAGCACGACCCTGGCCCTGGCGTTGAACACGAACCGCCCGGCCGGTCGCCCGCCGGTCGACGCCTCGTTGCCCCCGTCGCTGACCAGCCCGGCGTCCAGCAGCGCGTCCAGCCTCGCCCTGACGGTCGACCTGGCCAGGCCGGTCACCGAGGTGAGCTCGGAACGAGTGCGGGGCACGCCGTCGCGCAGCAGGCGCAGCAGCTCCCCGGGAGATGCGGCGCCGAGCGGGGGACCGTCTTCTTTCACACCGCAATTGAACCAGAAGGGACGGACTTACGGCGGCTGTCGTCGAAACCTGTCCGACTTTTGATTGACATCCGCCATTACCGCTCCTACGGTTCGCCACATGACTGTGACCCACCTAACTCAAGCGGCCGACAGCGGTCGTGCCGAGACTCGGACACCGCGCGTCGCCGTGGTGGGTGCCGGATTCATGGGCCGCGTCCACGCCGAAGCGGCCCGCCGCGCGGGGGCGTCGGTCGTCGCCGCGGTGGCGAGCACGCCGGAGGGCGCGGATCGCGCCGCGCGGACCGTCGGCGCCGAGCGCGGGTACCCGGACCTCGACGCCCTGCTCGCCGAAGCCGGGGTCGACGTGGTGCACGTGTGCACGCCCAACGCCCGGCACGCGGAAGCGGTGCGGGCCGCGCTCGCCGCCGGCGCGCACGTCATCTGCGAGAAGCCGCTGGCCGTCGACGGGGTCGAGGCCGCGAGCCTGGCCGACGCGGCGGTGGCCGCCGGCCGGGTGGCGACGGTCCCGTTCGTCTACCGGTTCCACCCGATGGTGCGGGAGCTGAGGTCCAGGCTGGCGGACGGCCAGGCCGGCGCGGTGTCCACGGTCAGCGGCGGCTACCTCCAGGACTGGCTGTCCCGGCCGACCGACGACGACTGGCGCGTCGACCCGGTGGTCGGCGGACCGTCCCGGGCGTTCGCCGACATCGGCTCGCACTGGTGCGACCTGGTCGAGTTCGTCACCGGCGACCGGATCCACCGGCTGTCCGCCCAGACGACCACCGTCCACGCGCGACCGTCGAGCAGGCCGACAGAGGACGCGGCGGTCGTCCAGTTCGCCACCGAGGCGGGCGTGCTCGGCACGCTGGTGGTCTCGCAGGTCGCGGCCGGTCGCAAGAACCGGCTGCACGTCGAGGTCTCCGGCACCGAGGCCAGCTACGCGTTCGACCAGGAAGACCCGGAGCGGCTGTGGGTCGGCGGCCGCGGCGGCAACCAGGTGCTGGTGCGCGACCCGCAGACCCTCTCGCCCGCCGCCGCCCGGTACGCGCGCCTGCCCGCCGGGCACGCGCAGGGCTACCAGGACTGCTTCGACGCCTTCGTCGCCGACACCTACCGCGCCGTGCTGGACGAGGATCGGCCGGATGGCCTGCCCACGTTCGCCGACGGCCTGCGGACCGTCCGGATCACCGAAGCGGTCCTGCGGTCCGCCGCGGCCGCGGGGGAGTGGACCGAGGTGGACCGATGACCGCCGCCGGTGATGTCGTCGTCCGCCTCACCGGGATCACCAAGAGCTTCCTCGGCGTGCCCGTGCTGCGCGGGGTGGACCTGGAGCTGCGCGCGGGCGAGGTCCACGCGCTCATGGGCGAGAACGGGGCGGGCAAGTCCACGCTGCTCAAGGTGTTGGCGGGCGTGCACCGGCCGGACTCCGGTCGGGTGGAGGTCGACGGCGAGCCGGTCGTGTTCGCCACGCCCCGCGACGCCCAGGCCGCGGGCATCGCGATCATCCACCAGGAGTTCACCCTGTTGGAGCACCGCACCGTCGCGGAGAACGTGTACCTCGGCCGCGAACCGGTCCGCCGGGGGCAGGTGGACCGCCGCAAGATGGAGGCGGACACCAAGGGCCTGCTGGACTGGCTCGGTGAGGAGGGGATCGACCCGGCCGAGACCGTGACCCGGTTGTCGGTGGCGCAGAAGCAGGTCGTGGAGATCGTCAAGGCGCTGTCCACCGACGCCAGGGTGCTCGCGATGGACGAGCCGACCGCCGCGCTGGCCGACCACGAGGTGGAGCTGCTGTACGACCTGGTCGACCGCTTGCGGGCCAGGGACATCGCGATCCTCTACGTCTCGCACCGGATGCGCGAGGTGTTCGACCTCAGCAAGCGGATCACCGTGCTCAAGGACGGCGCGTTCGTCACCACCGCCCTCACCGCCGAGCTGACGTCGGACCAGCTCGTGCGCCACATGGTCGGGCGCTCGCTCGACGCGCTCTACCCCGACCGCGCCACCCCGGGCGAGCTGGGTGACGTGCGGTTGGCGTTGCGCGGCGCGGGCAACGCCCGGGTCCGTGGCATCACGTTCGAGCTGCGGGCGGGTGAGATCGTCGGCGTCGCCGGGTTGCAGGGCTCCGGGCGGTCGGCGATCGCGCGGGCGATTTGGGGCGTGGAGCCGTTCACCACCGGCACGCTCGAGGTCGACGGCGTCACGCGGCGGATCACCGACCCGCGTGCGGCCGTGCGGCTGGGCATCGGCTACGTCACCGAGGACCGCAAGGGCGAAGGGCTGGCGTTGCGGCAGTCCATCCGGGACAACGCGCTGCTCGTCCGCCGGGCCGCGCTGACCGGCGGCCCGGGGCGGCGCAAGTCGGACCTCGGCGAGCTGTTGAAGTCGGTCGCGGTCGTGGCTCGGGGTGAGCACCAGGAGGTGCGCTACCTGTCCGGCGGCAACCAGCAGAAGGTCGTGCTGGCCAAGTGGCTCGCCGTCGGACCGCGCGTGCTGGTCGTGGACGAGCCGACGCGGGGCATCGACGTGGGCGCGAAGCAGGCGGTGCACCGGCTGCTTCGCGAGCTGGCCCGCAGCGGGGTCGCGATCCTGATGATCTCCTCCGAGCTGCCGGAGCTGATCGGGATGAGCGACCGGATCCTGGTCGTCCACGAGGGCGCGATCGCGGGCGAGCTGCCCGCGGGCGCCGGTGAGGAAGCCGTCATGGGCCTGGCCACGGGGCACGGCAGGGGAGAAGTGGCGTGAGCGTCGTGCACGAGAAGATCGAGCTGACCACCGGCGCGACCCGGCGCCGCGCCCGGCGGATCAGCCTCACCCCCACGGTGACCGTCTACCTGGCGCTGGTGGCGCTGCTCGTCGCGGGCAGCGTCCTGGTCGGTCTGAACGGCGGCGTGCTGCTCGACCAGGGCGGCATCCTCAACATCCTGACCCGCAGCACCGTGCTGGGGCTGGTCGCGGTCGGGCAGACCATCGTCATCATCACCGGGTCGCTGGACCTGTCGGTGGCCTACCTGGTCGGGCTGTGCTCGCTCGTGGCGGCCCAGACCATGGCGGGCAGCGACGGGATGATCGTGCCCGGCGTGCTGCTGGCGCTCGGCGTCGCCGCCGTCGTCGGCCTGGTCAACGGCCTGGTCGTCACGGTGCTCAAGGTCAACGCGTTCATCGCGACCCTCGGCGTGGCGCTGATCCTGCGCGGCTACCTGGAGCAGAACTACACCGGCCCGGCGGGCAGCGTGCCGCGCGCGTTCCAGCACCTCGGGTTCGACCGCGTCGGCCCGATCCCGATCGGCGTGCTGCTCATGCTGCTCGTCGCCGCGGCGGCGTGGTTCTACCTCAAGCGCACCCGCCCCGGTTACCACACCTACGCGGTCGGCGGTGACGTGGACGTGGCGCGGCTCTCGGGCGTGCGCACCGGCCGCACGATCGTCACCGCCCACGTGCTGTGCGCCGTGGCCGCCGGTCTGGCCGGTGTGTTCCTGGCGAGCAGGCTCGGGTCCGGTGCGCCGTACGTCGGCACCGACGCCGGGTACGACCTGGAGTCCATCGCGGCCGTCGTGCTCGGCGGCACGGCGCTGGCGGGCGGGCGGGGAGGTGTCGTCGGCACGATCGGCGGCGTCCTCATCCTGGCCACCCTCGACACCATCTTCGACGACCTCGCGGTCGACCCGTTCTTCAAGGACGTCGTGCGCGGCATCGTCCTCATCGTCGCGGTGGCGCTCTACGCCCGCCGCAAGCTCACCAGGAGGTCCGCGTGAACGCGCCGACCACGTGGCGGCCCCGCCTGGCGGACGGCACCGCGCCCGTGCTGGCTGTCCTGGCCGTGCTGCTGGTGGCGCTGGCCTTCGCCGGCCCCGCCTACGCCGAACCGGCCGGCTACCTGGCGCTGCTCAAGCGCGCCGCGCCGCTGGTGCTGCTCGCCATCGGCCAGTACTTCGTCATCGTCTCCGGCGGGTTCGACCTGTCGGTCGGCTCATTGGTCACCGCCGAGGTGGTGATCGCCGCGCGGCTGATCGAAGGCGACGACGCGAACACCGTGTGGGTGATCGCGCTGCTGCTGGGCTTCGGCCTGCTGGTCGGCCTGGTCAACGGGCTGGTCACGACCAAGCTGCTGGTGCCGTCGTTCATCGTGACCCTCGGGATGCTGCTCATCCTCGACGGCGCGGTGTTCCTGTGGACCGGCGGCGCACCGCGCGGCGCGCTGTCACCGTCGTTCCGGGTGTTCGGCCGCGGCGGCGTCGACCTGCCCGTCCTCGGCCTCCTGCCGTGGTCGGTGGTCATCCTGCTGGCCGTCCTCGTCGCCGCGGTGCTGTTCATGCGCGGCGGCACCGGCCGCACGCTGGTCGCGGTCGGCGACAACGAGGACGCGGTGCGCCTGGCCGGCGGTCGCGTCGACCGCCTGAAGGTGCTGGCGTTCGCGCTGTCCGGGCTGCTCGCGGCGCTGGCCGCGATCCTGCTCGGCGGGTTCGCGGGCGTGTCGGCGCAGGTCGGCCAGGGACTGGAGTTCCGCGCCATCACCGCCGTCGTCCTCGGCGGCGTCCTGCTCGGCGGCGGACGGGGTTCCGTCGTCGCCGCGGCCGCCGGCGCCCTGACCCTCGAATCGCTGTTCTCCCTGCTCAACCTGCTCGGCGTCGCCGGCGCGCTGGAGTCCGCCGTCCAAGGCGTGATCATCATCGCCGCCGTCGCCTACGCCTCCCTCGGCGTCACCGCGCGGCTGAAGTCCCGCGCCGCCCGCACGCCCGAGCCCGCACGTCCCTAGCACCCGCCGCACAAGGAGATCCGATGAACAGGAAGTGGTCCGTCGTGGCCGTCGCGGGCCTGCTGGCCATGGCCGGCTGCAGCAGCGACCTGCCCGCCGACACCGGCACGCCCGGTACGACGGGCGCGGCCAAGGACGCCGGCGCGAAGTCGGAGTTCTTCGACCAGGCGCGTTACGAGCGCCAGTTGAAGTTCCGCTCCACCACGCCCGAAGGACCGGCCGACAAGCCGTGGGAGCAGATGATCTCGCCCGAGCTGGTCGACACGGCGAAGTACGCCAAGCCGGGCGGCGGCTACCACCTGTGCTTCTCCAACGCCTCGGTCGACAACCCGTGGCGGCAGGTCGGCTTCAAGACCATGCAGGAGGAGGTGAAGCTGCACCCGGAGATCACCAAGTTCACCGTGCTCGACGCGGAGGCCAAGGACGACAAGCAGATCAGCGACGTCCAGTCGTTCGCCTCGCAGGGGTGCAGCGCGCTCATCGTGTCCCCGAACACGACGGCCACCCTCACCCCGGCCATCGAGGCGGCGTGCAAGACCAACGTCCCGGTGATCGTGTTCGACCGCGGCGTCAACTCCACCTGCCCGGTGACGTTCATCCACCCGATCGGCGGGTTCGCGTTCGGCGCGGACGGCGCGGAGTTCCTCAAGGAGAAGGTGAAGCCGGGCGGCAAGGTGCTCGCGCTGCGCATCCTGCCCGGCGTGGACGTGCTGGAGCAGCGGTGGGCCGCGGCGAACGAGATCTTCGCCGGCAGCGAGCTGAAGGTCGTCGGTGTCGAGTTCACCGACGGTGACGCGGCCAAGACCAAGACGATCGTCGGGGACTACCTCCAGCGCGAAGGCCAGATCGACGGCGTCTGGATGGACGCGGGCGCGACGGCCGTGGCCGCGGTCGAGGCGTTCCAGGACGCGGGCGTGCCGATCCCGGCGTTCGTCGGCGAGGACCAGCAGGACTTCCTGCGGCTGTGGGCGGACGAGAAGATGACCGCCGTCGCCCCGACCTACCCGACCTACCAGTGGCGCACCCCGGTCATCGCCGCGCTGAAGATCCTCAACGGCCGGCAGGTGCCGAAGGAATGGGTGCTGCCGCAGCCGAAGGTCACCCAGGACACCCTCCAGGACTTCCTCAAGCAGGACATGCCGCCGCTGCACTACGCGATGTGCGGCTGCGAGTCGATGCCCGGCTACCCCGCGCCCTGGAAGTGACCGGACGACCCGGCCCGGACGGAGGAACAGTGCACGCGATCGGTGTGAGCACGTGGGTGTGGACGTCGCCGTTGCGCGACGCGACCCTCGCCGAGTTGGCCGCGCGGGTGGCCGGCTGGGGGTTCGACGTGCTCGAACTCCCGGTGGAGCAGGTCGGCGACTGGGACCCGGCGCGGGCCGCGCGGGTGCTGGCCGACCACGGGCTCGCGGCCGCCGTGTGCCTGGTCATGCCGCCGGGCCGGGAGCTGGTCGCGGCGGACGCCGCGACCGTCGCGGCCACCCAGGACTACCTGCGGCGGGTCGTGGACGTGGCGGCCGAGGTCGGCTCGGCCGCGATCGCGGGCCCGGCCTACGCCTCGGTCGGCCGCACGTGGCGGATGACGGACCGGGAGCGGCACGACCGGCTCGCCGAACTGCGCGACAACCTCGCCCCGGTGGTCGAGCACGCCCGCGCCGCCGGCGTGCGGGTGGCCGTCGAACCGCTCAACCGCTACGAGACCAGCCTGCTCAACACGATCGGCCAGACCCTCGCCGCGCTCGACGGCCTGCCCGTCGACGGGTGCGGCGTCGCGGTCGACGTCTACCACCAGAACATCGAGGAGAAGCACGTCGGCGACGCGATCCGGTCGGCCCGGGACCGGATCGCGCACGTCCAGGTGTGCGGCAACGACCGCGGCACGCCCGGCGACGACCACCTGGACTGGGCCGACGTCGTCGCCGCCCTCGCCGAGGCCCGCTACACCGGGCCGCTGTGCATCGAGTCGTTCACCGGCGAGAACGCCAGCATCGCGACCGCCGCGTCCATCTGGCGACCGCTCGCGCCCACCCAGGACGCGCTCGCCACCGACGGCCTGAGGTTCCTGAAGGAGGTGATCGGCACCCGCTGACCGCCCGTCACCCGAAACACACCGGCGCCGGCACGCCGGGCGGAACAGAAAGCGTGTGAAGAACAGTGAGAACCCCTGTATTCCGCTCGCCCAGGGTCTTCGCCCTGGTGCTGGCCGCCCTCGTCGTGGCCGGGCTGCTGCCCGCGACCGCGGCGGCCCACCCCGGCCACGACGCGCCGGCCGAGTTCCGCGCCCTGCTGTTCACCAAGACCGCCGCGGGCGCCTACCGGCACGACTCCATCCCCGCCGGTGTGGCGATGGTCGAGAAGCTCGCCGCCGACCACCACTTCGAGGTGGTCCACAGCGAGGACGCCAACCAGTTCACCGACGAGAACCTGTCCGGCTTCGACGTCGTCATCATGCTCCAGAACGGCGGCATGGTCTGGGACACCGACGCCCAGCGCGCGGCCGTGAAGAAGTTCGTCAACAACGGCGGCGGCATCGTCGCGGTCCACAACGCGACCGACATGAACATCGAGTCGTCGTTCCCGTGGTGGGACGACTTCGTCAACGGCGGCGCGCACATGACCGCGCACTCCGCCAACGGCCTGACCGCCACCTCCTACCAGGTCGACGAGGTGCACGAGTCGACCAAGCACCTGCCGGACCGCTGGCAGAAGGCCGAGGAGTGGTACAACTTCAAGCCCAGCATGCGCGGCAAGGTCCACCCGCTGGTCGAGGTCGACGAGAAGACCTACGACCCGGGCTCCGAGGCCATGGGCCACGACCACCCGATCAGCTGGTGCCGTGACGCCGAGGGCGGCCGCGTCTGGGCGACCGGCATGGGCCACAACGCCGCCGACTACACCGAGTCGAACTTCGTCGCGCACGTCCTGGGCGGCATCCGCACCGCCGCCGGCGTCGTGCCGTCGGACTGCGGCGCCACCGTCGACACCAGCTTCGAGAAGGTGACGCTGGACGACAGCACCCGCGCGCCCACCACGCTCGACATCGCGCCGGACGGCCGGGTGTTCTTCACCGAGCTGCTCGGCCAGATCCGGGTGCACGACCCCGCCTCCGGCGCCACGTCGACCGCGCTGTCGCTGCCCGTCTACAGCGGCGGCGAGGACGGCCTGGTGTCCCTGGCGCTCGCGCCGGACTTCGCCACCAGCAACCACCTCTACGCGTACTACTCCCCGGCGGGCAACGCCGAGATCAACCGGCTGTCCCGGTTCACCGTCGAGGGCGACGTGATCCGCCCCGACAGCGAGAAGGTCCTGCTGGAGGTGCCCGCCTCGCGCCGCGAGGAGCCCGGCCACACCGGCGGCTACCTGGAGTTCGGCCCCAACGGCAACCTCTACGTGGGCGTCGGCGACGACACCAACCCGTTCCAGTCCAGCGGGTACGCCCCGATCGACGAGCGCCCCGGCCACGACCTGTTCGACGCGCAGAAGACCTCGGCCAACACCAACGACCTGCGCGGCAAGATCCTGCGCATCCACCCGGAGCCGGACGGCACCTACACCATCCCGGCGGGCAACATGTTCGCGCCGGGCACGGAGAAGACCCGGCCCGAGATCTACGCCATGGGCTTCCGCAACCCGTTCCGCTTCAACGTCGCCTCCGACGGCACGCTCTACATGGCCGACTACGGTCCGGACGCCGGCGGGGACAACCCCTCGCGCGGTCCCGGCGGCCTGGTCGAGTGGAACGTCATCAAGGAGCCGGGCAACTACGGCTGGCCTTACTGCGTCGGCAACAACACGCCGTTCAACGACTTCGACTTCGCCACCAACACCTCCAAGGCCAAGTTCGACTGCGCGAAGCCGGTCAACGACTCGCCGAACAACACCGGCCTGACGAACCTGCCCGCCGCCAAGGCCGCCGACGTCTGGTACGGCAACGGCGCCGAGGGCGACGAGTTCCCCGAGATGGGCACCGGCGGCGAGGCGCCCATGGCCGGCCCGCGTTACGAGTTCGACCCGAACCTCCAATCGGACGTGAAGTTCCCCCAGTACTACGACGGCAAGCCGTTCTTCTACGACTGGGCGCGCAACAGGTTCTGGACGTTCTCGCAGGACGACCAGGGCGGCCTGCTCAAGATCAACGAGTGGCTCAAGAGCGTCACGACGCTGGCCCCGATGGACATGAAGTTCGGCCCGGACGGCGCCATGTACATCGTGGAGTGGGGCGGCGGCTACGGCCGGGACAACCCCGACTCCGGCATCTACCGGATCGACTACACCCAGGGCAACCGGCGACCGACCGCGAAGGCGACGGCCACGCCGTCCTCGGGCCAGGCCCCGCTGCCGGTCGAGTTCTCCGGCACCCAGTCGACCGACCCGGAGAACACGCCGCTGAGCTACGCGTGGACGTTCGGCGACGGCGGCACGTCCACCGAGGCCGAACCGACCCACACCTACCAGTCCAACGGCGTCTACAACGCGCAGCTCACCGTGACCGACGCGTCGGGCAAGAGCGGCGTGACCAACGTGCAGGTCACGGTCGGCAACACCGCGCCCGCGGTGAGGATGACCGCACCGGTCGACGGCGGGTTCTTCGACTTCGGCGACAAGGTCGCCTTCGACCTCGACATCACCGACCCGGAGGACGGCGAGCCGAACTGCGCCAAGGCTGTCCTGCAACCCGCGCTCGGCCACGAGGCGCACGCCCACCCGATCGACCAGATCAACGCCTGCGAGGGCGAGTTCGCCACCCTGGTCGACGAGGGCCACGCCGACGCGGACATCTTCTACTCCGTCGACGCGTCCTACACCGACGGCGGCGCGGGTGCCCTGCCGCCGCTGGTCGGCCGCGACCTCGCGGTGATCCAGCCCAAGCACAAGCAGGCCGAGTTCCACCAGCAGTCGTCCGGGGTCCTCGTCACGGCCGACGCGGCCGCCGAGTCGGGCAAGCGGGTCGGCGACCTCGGAGACGGCGACTGGATCGCCTTCGAGCCGGTGAACCTGCACCAGATCGACCGCGTCACCGCACGGGTGGCGTCCACGGCCGCCGGCGGTTCCATCGAACTGCGCAAGGACTCGCCGACCGGCGACCTCCTGGCCACGATCGCGGTGCCGGCCACCGGCGGCCTCGACCGGTACGCCACCGCGCCCGACGTCGCCGTCACCGACCCCGGCGGCACGTTCAAGCTGGTCGCGGTGTCCCGCGGCCCGGCCAACCAGTTCACGCTCGACTCGTTCACGTTCATCGGCAAGGGCGTGTCGGTCAACGCCGCGCCGCACGTCGTCGTCACGGCCGACCCGGCGACCGGCACCGCGCCGTTCACCACCAAGCTCACCGCGACGGCGACCGACGCGGAGAACGACGCGCCGTTCACCTACGCGTGGGACCTCGGTGACGGCACGTCCGCGACCGGCACCACGGTGCAGCACACCTACGCCGCGAACGGCACCTACCAGGCGTCGGTCACCGTCACCGACACCGCGGGTCGGTCCAAGAAGGTGTCCACGCCGGTGGTCGTGCGCAACGCGCCGATGCCGCCGATCACCTGCGCCGACCCCGGCCGGGACGTCCCGGTGAACGACGAGTTCGACGGCGACCGGCTCGACGGCTGCCGCTGGGACGCCGTGGTGCGGCCGGACCTGGGCTCGATGCGGGTGGCCGGCGGCCTGCTCAGCATCGACACCCTGCCCGGTGACATCAACGGCGGGTCCAACGACAACCCGCGCAACTTCGTCCTCCAGGACGCGCCCGACGGTGACTGGACGATCGAGACGCGGATGGCCGCGCCGGTGGTCGAGCAGTGGCAGCTCGCCGGGTTCATGGTGTACGCCAACGACGACGACTACGTGAAGTTCGACGTGGTCGCGCGCAACGCGCCCGGCCAGGCCGTGACGCTGGGCGCGGAGCTGGTGGCCGAGAACAACGGCCAGTTCGGCTCGGGCGGCAACCGGGCCCTGGCCATCGGCACACCGGAGAGCGGGTGGTGGCACCTGAGGCTGAAGAAGGCGGGCAACAGCTACAGCGCCGAGATCAGCGACGGCGGCACCACGTGGACGTCGCTGGGCGACCCGGTCACCAACGACGTGCCGGACGCGAAGTTCGGCCTGATGGCGATCGGCCCGTCGCAGACCAACGGCCCGGTCACGGTCGACTTCGACTACTTCCGCGTGTCGGGCGTGGACACCACCGCGCCGGAGGTCACCGCGACCGTCGACCCGGCCCAGCCCGACGGCTCGGGCGGCTGGTGGACCACCTCGCCGACCGTGACGATCACCGCGGTCGACGCCGGTTCGGGCGTGGCGAGCACGGAGTACCGGGTCGACGGCGGCGACTGGCGGCCCTACACCGCGCCGGTGCGGGTGACCGGGGACGGCACGCACGCGGTGGAGTACCGGGCCACCGACGTGCGGGGCAACCGGTCGGCGGCCGGTTCGGTGTCGGTCAAGGTCGACGCGAGCGCGCCGGCGGTGAAGGTCACCGGGCTGCACGACGGGGTGAGCTACGGCCACGCCGAGGACCGGGTCGTCGCGTGGCAGGTCGACGACACCGTCTCCGGGGTCGCCTCGGTCACCGCCGCGCTCGACGGCAAGCCGATCACGTCGGGCACGAGCGTCGCGCTGCACACGCTCGCGCTCGGCGCGCACGCCCTGACCTTGACCGCGACGGACAAGGCGGGCAACAAGCGGGACGTGGTGGTGTCGTTCACGGTCACCACCTCGTTGCCCGACCTGCAGGCCCTGGTCGACCGGTTCGCGGCGGAACGGCGAATCCCGTCGTCCACCGCGCGCGGGCTCGACCGCGACCTGGACGACGCCCGCCGGCTGCTGTTCGACGGCAAGACGGCCAAGGCGATCGACAAGCTGGAGGGCTTCCGCACCTCGGTCTCCCGCAAGGTGGGTGACCGGACCGTGCGCGACCTGCTCGTCGCCGACACCGACGTGGTGATCGCGGCGCTGCGCGGGCAGGTGAGGTAGCCGAGGGCAGTGGCCGGAGCCGGTGTGGCTCCGGCCGGCTGGACGTGGGGGCGGTTGCCGGACCGCACCCCACCCGGCCGGTGCCGGGACGTCCGCGTCCCGGCACCGGCCGGTGACCGGATTCGTGAGTGAGCGGGCGGAGGAGGGTGGCCAATGACGGACGAACCCACCGGGCTGTGGCTGATGGGGGCACGCGGATCGGTCGCGACGACGGCGACGAGCGGGCTGCTGGCGTTGCGGGCGGGCCTGGCGCCGCCGACCGGGTGCGTCACCGAACGACCGGAGCTGGCCGGTGTGCCCATGCCGGGCTGGCACCACCTGGTCGTCGGCGGGCACGACGTGGTCGACACACCGCTGCTCAAGCGCGCCGAGCAGCTCGTCGCCGGCGGCGTGCTGCCCCACCGGCTGCTCGCCGCCGTCGCGGACGGCCTGAACGCGGCCGACGCCGAGATCCGCCCCGGCTACCACCCCGTGACCCACCGGGGCAGCCAGGCGGAGGCGGCCCGCCGGCTCGCCGCCGACATCACCGACTTCCGCGAGCGGCACGGCCTGGCCCGCGTGGTCGTGGTCAACGTGTCCTCGACCGAGCCGCCGGTGCCGGTCGCGCCGGAGCACGGCGACCTGGCCGCGTTGGAGCAGGCCCTGGCCGACCCGGCGCGGTCGGTGCTGCCGCCCAGTTCGGTGGCCGCGTACGCGGCGCTCACGGCCGGGTGCCCGTTCGTGGACTTCACCCCGTCGACCGGCGTGGCGTTGCCCGCGTTGGACGAGCTGGCCCGCCGCGAACACCTGCCGTACGCGGGACGTGACGGCAAGACGGGGGAGACGCTGCTCAGGACCGTGCTCGCGCCGATGTTCACCGCGCGGGCGCTGCGGGTGCGGTCCTGGTCGGGCACCAACCTGCTCGGCGGCGGTGACGGCGCGACGCTGGAGGACCCGGCGCACGCCGGCAGCAAGCTGGAGTCCAAGGCCCGCGGGCTGGCCGTGTTGCTGGGCGAGGGCGTCACCGCACCGCTGCACATCGACAACGTGCCCGACCTCGGTGAGCAGAAGACGGCGTGGGACCACGTGTCGTTCGAGGGGTTCCTCGGCGCGCGCATGTCCCTGCAACTGACCTGGACGGGGCTCGACTCCGCACTGGCCGCGCCGCTCGTGCTGGACCTGACCCGGCTGGTCGCGGCGGCCCACGCGGCCGGCCGGGTGGGCGCGTTGGGGGCGCTCGGCTTCTTCTTCAAGGACCCGCTGGGCAGCGACGAGCACCGGTTCGCCGAGCAGACCCGCGAGCTGTACCGGTGGGCGGGGGAGTTGGCGTGAGGGCCTACGCGGAGCTGGTCCGGGCGCCGGCCGCGCTGACCGTGCTCGGGGACACCCTGGCCGGTGCGGCGGCGTCCGGTGCGCCGTTGCGCGGCAGGCGCTTGCTGCTGCCGCTGTCGTCGGTGGCGTTGTACTGGTCCGGGATGGCGCTCAACGACTGGGCGGACCGCGCGCTGGACGCGACCGAACGCCCCGAGCGGCCCATCCCCTCCGGCCGGATCAGCCCACGTGCCGCGCTCACCACCGCCACCGCGCTCAGCGCGGCCGGATTGGGGTTGGCCGCGTGGGCGGGCGGCCGTGACTCGCTGGCGGTCGCGGTGCCGTTGGCGGCGGCGGTGTGGTCCTACGACACGGTCCTGAAGGACACCGCCGCCGGACCGCTGGCGATGGCCGCGTGCCGAGGGCTGGACGTGCTGTTGGGCGCGGGCCGGGAACGGGCGGCGAGCGCGCTGCCCGCGGCCGCCGTCATGGCCGGTCACACCCTCGGCGTCACGGTGTTGTCCTGCGGCGAGGTGCACGGCGCGGCGGCGGGCACGGCCAAGGCGGTGCTCGGCGGCACCGCGGCGACCACCGCGGCCGTCCTCGCCCGACCGGGCCGGACCTGGCGGGACCGGTTGGGCGCGGTCGTCGGCGCCGCCGCGTACGCCGCCACGGTCGGCCGCGCCCAACTGGCCGCCGTGCGCGACCCCGGCGCGACCGCGGTCCGCTCCGCCACGAAGACCGGTATCCACGGCATGGTGCCGTTGCAGTGCGCCCTCGCGGCCAGGGGCGGTTCGCCGCGCGCCGCCGCGGCGCTCGCGCTCGTCCTGCCCCTCGCCCGCGCGTTGAGCCGGAAAGTAGGCCCCACATGACGTTCTACCTCGGCTACGGCACGAACGGGTTCGCCAACCACCGGTTGGACGACGCGCTCTCGGTGATCGCCGACCTCGGCTACACCGGGGTGGCGCTCACGCTCGACCACCACCACCTCGACCCGTTCGCACCCGATGTCGGCCGGCAGGTCAAGAAGGTGGCCGCCCGGCTGGACAGCCTGGGCCTGGGCGTCGTGGTGGAGACCGGGGCGCGGTTCCTGCTCGACCGGCGGCGCAAGCACCACCCGACCATGGTCAGCGACGAGCAGCACGTCCGGGTGGACTTCCTGCTCCGGGCGCTGGAGATCGCGGCCGACCTCGGCGCGGACTGCGTCTCGTTCTGGTCCGGCATCGTGCCCGCCGGCGTGGACGACGACGAGGCGTGGCAGCGGATGAAGGCCGGTGTCACCGCGGTGCTGGACGGCGCGGCCCGGCACGGCGTGCCGCTCGCGCTGGAGCCCGAGCCCGGCATGCTGGTGGAACGCCTCGACCAAGCGCTGCGACTGCGCGAGGAACTCGGCTCGCCCGCCCTGCTCGGCATCACCCTGGACGTGGGCCATTGCGTCGCGGTCGAACCGCGTGACGCCGCCGACTGCGTCCGCCGCGCGGGCGACCTGCTGCTCAACGTGCAACTGGACGACATGCTGCCCGGCGTGCACGAGCACCTGGAGTTCGGCGAGGGCTCGCTGGACCTGCCCGCCACCCTCGCCGCGCTGGAGGAGATCGGCTACACCGGGCTGGCCGCCGTCGAACTGCCCCGGCACAGCCACGCCGCACCCGAGGTGGCACGCCGGGCCCTGAGCGCGCTGCGAGCCGCGCTACCGCACCCGTGGCTGGCCGACGCCGTGCGCTCGGTGCGGTCGGACCCGACGACCGTCCGCACGCTCTTCCCCGCGGTCGGCCGGAAGGTCGGCCGCACTCCGGTGAGCCCCGACTCCGACCCGCACGGTGTCGTGCGCGGAACCGTGGACGACCGGGCCCGCACCAGGCTGCTGGCGGCCCTGGCCGCGGTCACCGGGCCGGAGGAGCTGGCCGCCGAGCTGACCGACCTGTACCGCCACGGCGACGACGCCGAACGGCGCGGTGTCCTGCGCGCGCTCGCCTCCGTGGGCGACGAGGTACCCGAGGCCGGCGTCGACCTGGTCAAGGACGCGTTGCGCAGCAACGACACCCGGCTGGTCGCGGCGGCACTCGGGCCGTTCGCCGCGACCCACCTCGACGCGCACACGTGGCGGCACGGCGTGCTCAAGTGCCTGTTCCTCGGCATTCCCCTCGCCGCCGTGGCCGGGCTCGACCGGCGCGCGGACGCCGAACTGGAGCGCATGGTCGCCGCGTTCGCCGAGGAACGCCGGGCCGCCGGGCGGACGGTGCCCGACGACGCGCTCTACCTGCTGAGGAGCCAAGACTGATGCGCATCTTCGACCCGCACATCCACATGACCTCCCGCACCACCGACGACTACGAGGCGATGCACGCCGCCGGCGTGCGGGCGGTGGTCGAGCCCGCGTTCTGGCTGGGCCAGCCGCGCACGAACGTCGGGTCGTTCACCGACTACTTCGACTCGCTGATCGGCTGGGAGAGGTTCCGGGCCGCGCAGTTCGGCATCCGGCACCACTGCGCCCTCGCGCTCAACCCCAAGGAGGCCAATGACCCGCGCTGCGCGCCCGTGCTGGACGTGCTGCCCCGCTACCTCGAGAAGGACGGCGTGGTCGCGGTCGGCGAGGTCGGCTACGACTCGATGACCCCGGAGGAGGACGAGGCGTTCGCGCGCCAGTTGGAACTCGCCATCCGCCACGAGCTGCCCGCCCTGGTGCACACGCCCCACCGGGACAAGGCCGCCGGCACCGCGCGCACGCTCGACCTCGTCCGCGAGTCCGGACTCCCGGCCGAACGCGTGCTCGTGGACCACCTGAACGAGACGACGGTCCGCGCCGTGGCCGACTCCGGGTGCTGGATGGGCTTCTCCATCTACCCGGACACCAAGATGGACGAAGAGCGCATGGTCGCCATCCTGCGCGAGTACGGCACCGACCGGGTGCTGGTGAACTCCGCCGCCGACTGGGGCCGGTCCGACCCGCTCAAGACGCACAAGACCGGCCTGGCCATGCTCGCGGCCGGGTTCGACGAGGCCGCCGTGGACCAGGTGCTGTGGCGCAACCCGCTCGACTTCTACGGCCAGAGCGGACGGCTCGTGCTCGACGACGTCACGCCGGGGGAGACCTTCGCCGGCAACTCCGTGCTGCGGGGCGAGCGCCCGTGACGCCCATCGCCTACTGCACCAACGTCCACCCGGCCGAAGACCTGGCCGGGGTGGTCGCGCAGCTGGACCGCTACGCCGTCCCGGTGCGCGAGGAGCTGGGCGCGGACGTGCTCGCGCTCGGCCTGTGGCTCGCCGAACCGGTCGCCCGCGGCCTCGCCGAGGACCCGGCGGCCCGACTCCGGCTGGCGGGCGAGCTGCGGGCCAGGGGACTGGAGGTGAGCACCCTCAACGCGTTCCCGTACGGCGGGTTCCACCACGAGGTGGTCAAGCACTCCGTCTACCACCCGACTTGGACCGACCCGCGACGCCTGTCGTACACGATCGCGTGCGCCACCGCCTTGGCCGACCTGCTGCCCGACTCCGCGTCCTACGGCAGCATCTCGACGTTGCCGCTGGCCTGGCGCGAGCCGTGGACGAGCGACGACGACGCGGGGGCGCGGGACTCGTTCGACGAGCTGACCCGGTTCCTGCGCGCGCAGGCCGCACGGCACGGTCGGCCGATCAGGCTCGCCGTCGAACCGGAGCCGGGGTGCGTGCTCGACACCGTCGCCGACGCGGTCGACTGGCTGGCCGGCCGCGTCGACCACGACCACGTCGGCCTCTGCCTCGACACCTGCCACCTCGCCGTGTCGTTCGCCGACCCGGCGGAGGCGGTCGCGGCGATCCACCGCAGCGGGCTGTCCGTGGTCAAGGTGCAGGCGTCGGCCGCCCTGGAGGTCGCCGAACCGGGCACGGACGAGGGCCGCGAGGCCATCGCCGCGTTCGTCGAGCCCCGCTACCTGCACCAGGTCCGCGAGAACGCGCCCGAGGGCGTGCTCGCGGCCGACGACCTGCCCGAGGCGCTCGACGACCTGCCCGCCACGCACCCGTGGCGGGTGCACTTCCACGTGCCGCTGCACGCCCGCCCCGCCGCCCCGCTCACCTCCACCACCGACGTGCTGCTGACGGCGGTCGAGGCGGTCCGGGCGGGCGCGGGCGCGATGCCGCACGTCGAGGTCGAGACCTACACCTGGACCGTCCTGCCCGGCGCGGGCCCCGACCTGGCCTCGGGCATCGCCGCCGAACTGCGCTGGGCGACCGACCACCTCGCGAACGGAGCGTGACATGAACCCCCTGGTGGTCATCGACGTGGTCGGCCTGACACCCGCCCTGCTGCCGCACATGCCGAACCTCGCCCGGCTCGGTCGCCGGGGCTGGCAGGCCGAGCTGGGCACCGTGCTGCCCGCCGTGACGTGCAGCGCCCAGTCCACGCTGCTGACCGGGCTCACCCCGGCCCAGCACGGCATCGTCGGCAACGGCTGGTACTTCCGCGACCTCGGCGAGGTCCACCTGTGGCGCCAGCACAACCGGCTCGTGCAGGGGGAGAAGCTGTGGGAGACCGCCCGCCGCGCGCACCCCGGCTACCGCGCCGCGAACATCTGCTGGTGGTACGCCATGGGCGCCTCGACCGACATCACCGTGACGCCGCGCCCGATCTACCACGCCGACGGCCGCAAGTCGCCCGACGCCTACGTGCGCCCGCCCGCGCTGCACGACGAGCTGGTCGGCGAGCTCGGCGACTTCCCGCTGTTCCAGTACTGGGGACCGACCGCGGCCCTGAAGTCCAGCGAGTGGATCGTGGGCGCGGCCCGCCGCGTGCTCGCCTCCGAGCGGCCCGACCTGCTGCTCGTCTACGTGCCCCACCTCGACTACGACCTCCAGCGGTTCGGCCCGTCCGGTCCGGAGGCGGCTCGGGCGGCAGCCGAGGTGGACGCCGCCCTCGCCCCGCTCCTGGCCGACGCGGACGCGGCCGGCGCGACCGTCGTGGCGCTGTCGGAGTACGGCATCACGGAGGCGCGCCGGCCGGTGGACGTCAACCGCGCGCTGCGCCGGGCCGGGCTGCTGGAGGTCTACACCCAGGCCGGCATGGAGCTGCTGGACCCGTGGACCTCGCGCGCCTTCGCCGTGGCCGACCACCAGCTCGCCCACGTCTACGTCGCCGACCCGGCCGACGTGCCCCGCGCGCGGGCGGTCCTGGCCGACCTGCCCGGCGTGGACGCGGTGCTCGACCGGGAAGCACAAGCGGCCGTCCACCTCGACCACGAGCGCTCCGGCGAACTGGTCGTCGTGGCCGAGCCGGACGCCTGGTTCACCTACTACTACTGGACCGACGACGACCGCGCCCCGGACTTCGCCCGAGGCGTGGACATCCACCGCAAACCCGGCTACGACCCGGCCGAGCTGTTCTTCGACCCGGCCGACCGGCTGGCCAAGGCCAAGGCCGGCCTGAACCTGGCCCGCAAGAAGCTGGGGCTGCGTTACGCGATGAACGTCGTGCCCCTCGACCCGACCTGCGTGCGCGGCAGCCACGGCCGGCTCCCGGACCGTGCCGCGGACGGCCCGGTGCTGTTGTGCTCCAGCCCTGTCGTGCCGGACACCGTGGAGAAGACGGGCCGGATCGCCGCGACCGACGTCCGCGACCTCCTGCTCACCCTGCAAGGGATCGCGACACCCGCCCGCTGAGCCGACCTGCCGTGTAACGGGATCGCCGGATCCGCGCAACCTCCTGGTGTGAGCGAGACAGTGGCAGACGCGGTGGCGGACCAGGTGGAGCCGCTCCGGCACCCCCCACCCCGGAAACGAGCGGGCGCGGCGGCCGAGTTCGAGAAGGTCTACCGGGCCCACGTCGGCCTGGTCACGGCCTACTTCGCGCGGCGCAGCGGTGACCCGCAGACGGTGGCCGACCTGACCGCGGACACCTTCGTCCGGGCGATCACGTCGTTCGCCACCTTCGACCCGGTCCGGGGCAGCCCCCGGGCCTGGTTGATCGGCATCGCGAGCCGGGTGTTCGCCGCGCACTGCGAGGCGCACACCCAGCGCAGCCACGGCGTGCGGCGCATCGCCGGGCAGCGGGTCCTCGACGCCGACGCGGTGGACGACCTGGTCGACCGGATCGACGCGCAGCGGCCCGGGGCGGCGCTGCTGGCCAGGCTGGCCCGGCTGCCCCGGCTCGACCGCGAGGTCGTCGAGCTGGTGGACCTCGACGGCCTGAGCCCGAAGGAAGCCGCCGAGGCGCTGGGCGTCTCGGCGGGCGCGGTGCGCGTCCGGTTGTTCCGGGCCCGGGCGAAACTCCGGAAGACGACAGGGGAACGACGATGATGGCCAAGTTCGAGGATCAGCTCTTCGACGACCTGATGCGCGAGCACGGGTCGGCACTGGACGACGTGCCGGTCCGCACGGCGACCCGTCGGCGCGGGGTGGGGCGCACGCTCGGCATCGGCGGCACCGTGCTGGGCGCGGCCGGCGTGATCGCGCTGACCGGCACGGTGGTCACCGGCGGCGCACCCGCCGCCTACGCGGTCACCACGGGAGCCGACGGCGCGGTGACCGTGTCGATCACCGACCTCACCGGCGTGACCGGCGCGAACGAGGAACTGCGCAGGCTGGGCGTGCGCGCGGTCGCGGTGCCGATGCGCGCCGGGTGCACCGGCATGAGCAGCCTGCCGGTGGACACCGACAGCCGGGGCAGCGGGGTGTCGGCGATGGAAGTCACGGGCGGGGGCGGCACCGGCGCGCTGAAGTTCGACCCCGACGCCATCCCCGAGGGCGACACGCTGGTGTTGGCGGCTTCCCAGTCGACCACGAGCGTCACCCTCGCCGCCGCGTTGATCAAGGGCGACGCGCCGGAGTGCGTGAGCGCGCCGACGCTGCCCGCCGGCGGCTCGCTGGACCAGCGGCAGGAGTCCCCGTCCGGTGAGCCCGCCGCGGGCACCGTCGAGGTGGGCGGCAACTGACCTCACCGGCGACCGGCCCCGCCGGCGACGCCCCGGGCAGCGACTCGTCGCTGCCCGGGGCGTCACCGGGTCAACCGGACACGGGGTTGTGGCGGATCGTGAGCAGGGCGACGTCGTCGGGGCTGGGTTGGTCGCCGACCAGGGCCGCCATGATCCGGACGCACGCCGCCTCGGCCGGCACCGCCGCCACGGCGTCGCGCAGCATCTCCAGGCGTTCGTCCAGGTCGAGGCCGCGACGCTCCACCAGGCCGTCGGTGTAGAGGGCGACCAGCGCGCCGGCCGGCATGTCGACGCTGATGCCCTGACGCCCGGTGACGGCCAGGTTGTAGCCGATGGGCGGCCCCACCGGGGCGTCCACGAAGGCGCTCGGCTGCCCGGGCACGGCCAGGACCGGAGGCAGGTGACCGGCCAGGGCGAGGTCCATCCGGCCGTTCGCCGTGTCGATGACCGTGTACGCGACCGTGGCCATGTGGTGGTTCTCGAAGTGGCTGGCCTTGCGGTCCAGCTTGCCCAGCACCTCGGCGGGGTCGATGAACTCGAGGGCGTAGGCGCGCAACGCGCTGCGCAGACGCCCCATGACGATCGCCGCGGACAGGCCGTTGCCGACCACGTCGCCGATCACCAGGCCGATGCGCCCGCCGGGCAGGTGGAACACGTCGTACCAGTCGCCGCCGACCCCGCTGTCCGTGCCGGGCACGTAACGGCCGGCCATCCCCCACTCCTCGGTGGCGGGGAGCAGCCCCGGCAGCAGGCTGTCCTGCAGGACGGAGGCCGCCGCGCGCAGGGAGTGCGACCGGTCCACGTGCGCCGCCATGGCGAGCCGGTCCGCGAACAGCTGCAACAGGGCGATGTCCTCGTCGCTGAACCGGCGGGTCACGATGCTGCCGATGTGCAGCACACCGGTCAGGTCGCCCTGCGCGATCATCGGCACCCCGAGCAACGAGTGCAGGCCCCGTTGCCACAGCAGCGGGTTGACCACCGTCGACTCGTCCACCCGGTTGATCTGCACCGGGGTCCGCCGCTGGGCCACCTGGCCGGCGAAGCCCGCGCCCACCGGGATCCGCACGCCCTGGAAGACCTCCTCCTCCAGGCCGCAGGTCGCCGTGGGCACCAACTGCTCGCCGGTGACGTCGGTCAGCAGGACGGTGGCCGTGTCGACCTCGAACAGGTCGCGCACCTGCCACAGCAGCACCTCGAACAGCTTGTCCACGTCGAGTTCGCGCAGGGAGCTGTCGGTCACGGCTTCCAACGCGCGCAGCCGCATCCGCGCGCTCTGCGGCTCATCCATCCGTCAACCCCCGTCCCGACCCTGTGCACGACCGAACAGCCCGACCGCGTGACGGATGCCCTGCAAGCTGGGTGCCGAACGAGCCAGTCTACCTCCACCCGGTGCGCCGAACACCCCGCAGTCCACACCCGACCGGCCTGGACCCCGTGCCGAACCCCGCGCCCCTGCGTACCCGATCACGTCCGATGCCACCAGCGACGGTCGGCCACCCCGTGCGGCGGCCGGAAGCGGTGGTGGAGGCAGGACAAGGCCGGACCGGGGCGGGTGCTGTGCGATCAACATTCCGGCCGGTCCGGCCCGGACCGCCCCCGGGGGATTGGTCCTACCGTGCAGACAACGCGCGCTGACGGTGATCGGTCGGTTACCCCGATCCCCGCGAACCCAACCATCCGATTTCCAGCGGTGCGACGACGACCACCCGCGCGCTGCCTGACCTGCGCCGTTCGGGTCCGGCGGCACCCACCGCCCGCCCCGGACGCGGCCGGGGACCTCCCGGAGCGGATCCGCATCCCTCGCCATGCCTGATGACCTTCTCGATCCGTTGGTTTTCGACGTGCCTGCGAGTTCCGGCACGGAGGTGCAGGTGGTAGTGCGGCGTTCGCGTTGGTGCCGCCTCCGGTGCGCGGGGGGCGACGGAGATCCGTCGGGCTACGGGGCGAGGCGCATGAAGGCGTGCACGGCGGTGCCGTGCGGGGTGGTGTGCAGGCGGACCAGGTCGGCGAGGGCGTTGACCATCAACAGGCCGCGACCCCCATACTGGTCGGGGCTCGCCGGGTGGCGCCCGGCCAGCGGGTCGGTCAGCCGGCCGGTGTCCTCGACGGTGCAGACGACGTGGTCGGCGTCACGCCACAGGGTCAGGCGACAGCCGCCGTCGGTGTGCCGGAGGCTGTTGGTGACCAGTTCGGTGGCGATGAGCGCGAGGTTCGCGGTGCGCTCGGCGGACAGGCCGTGGCGGTGCGCCTCGGCGGTGGCGAGCCGGCGGGCGTCGCGGATCTCGGCGGTCGTGGCGACCGGCAGCACGCAACCGTCCGCGGCGGGGGTGACGGGGAGGTTGTAGCGCTCGACGACCGCGTCGGGTGCGTAGCGGTCGCTGTCGAACCGCCGGGTGGCGTCCCACACCAGCGGGTGGGTGGCCAGCGCGTCGGCCAGGGCGCGGTCGGTGAGCGCCGCGGTGTCGTAGGGGCAGGCGATGGTGACGTCGCGGCCCGCGAAGGCGTGGTTGATCAGCGCCTCGTGCTGGACGCAGGCGGGGTACTCGGTGTCGGTGCGGCTGGGCCAGATCGGTTCGCCGATGATGCGCACGTGGGTGTGCCGGTGGGCGTCGGCGAAGTGGCGCAGCACCCCGGGGATGATGCGGCCCGGGTTGCGGCCCTCGGCCTCCATGTCCAGCAGCAGCACGTCGTCGGCGGCATCGCCCAGGGCCTCGCGCAGCAGCCGCAGCCGCGCGCTGGGCACCGAGGCGGCCACGGCGTGGCCCAAGGCGAGGCCGTCGGTGACGAAGGGCACCAGCAGGTCGAGGTACTGCTCGTCGGAGCCGTAGAACACAGCGGGGTGGACGAAGTCGCCCGGAGTCGCCACGTCGTTGATCGTCATGGGGCGCACTCCACGTATATGTTGGTCAGGTCGAGCAGGTCCACCAGCTTGGCCGCGCCGGGCCACGACGTGCGCAGCACCGCGGTCGCGCCGAGGGCGGCGGCGTGCTCGGACAGCCGCGTCAGAGCGCGGTGGTCGAGGAAGACCAGGCCGGTCGCGTCGAGTTCCAGCAGCCCGTCGTGCGGGCGCAGCTGCGCGCGCTCCAGCGCCAGCGCGAACAGCTCCTCGTTGCCGAGGTCCAGCTCGCCGCCCAGGGCGGTGGACCGGCCGCCGGCGCCGTGCAGCCGGAACCCCGGCAGGTCGCTGTTGGCGCCGGGGTGCATGCAGGCCAGCTGCGCGAACGCCGCGTCGTCCACCTCGGCGGTGGAGTAGGCGCACAGCGCCGAGAACGGCTGGTCGGCCATGTAGCGGTCGATGCGGTGCTCGTAACGGGCGAACGCCGCCAGTTGCCGCGGGGTGCCCACCAGCGGGGTGCAGTCGGCGGCCACGCGCAGGCCGGCGAACCCCGCCGCGATCGCGGCCTCGGTGGCCTCGGCGTAGGCGCGCACCTGCGCGTCGGGCTCGACGACCGCGCCCATCGGGTAGGTGGCGTCCAGCGACACCACCCGGGCGGCCCCGGTCCGCAGCCCCGTGTCGAGCGCGTCGACCCCGCGCAGGTCCCGGGCCAGGTCGGCGGCCGCGCCGGGGGCGACGTACCAGACCTGGAGCCCGCGGGCGAGGCCGTCGGCGAGGAAGTCGCGGGCGCGTTCGCGGAGCTCGTCGGGGGCGGTGTACCGCCAGCACACGTGGTCGTGCGGTCCCAGGCCGGACGTCCGGTCCACCAAGCCTGACCTGCGCACGCGGACCAGCACATCCGGATCACGCAACATCAACGGCTCCTCGACAGGCGTTCCCCGTGCGGCGGCGGGGCCGGCGCTGGGACGGAATCCGGGATGCTGCTGGTTTGAACACCGCCGTCCCGTCCACGGTAGCGCACCCCTGCGCAGCGGCCGTGACCTGTACCGGGTCACGGCTGGGCATCATCCACCGCGACTCCACGAGCCGGACCCCGGGGTGCGACCACCATGCCGGGGTCGGCGTTGACACCCGGACGTCGTGCGGATCGACGACGCCGGGGATCTCGGCCGGTCACCCCGGCGCACGCGGGGCAGGACGACCAGGCTGATCACCGGGTCCGAGTGGCGCCGGCCGAACAGCGGCGTGAGCAGGCCGTTGACGAGGCACGCCGAGCGAACCCGGCAGGTCGGACGGCACCTCCAGGTGTGCGGCGCGCACGGTGATGTTCCCGGTCGTGTCCCATCGAGGAGCACCCCTCGACATGCATATTGCGATGTATGCATGTATTGCGAGGTCAGGATCCGGGCCCCGACCGACAAGTCCTGACCGTTGAACCCTCCGGTGGGATCGGTACGACGAACTGCTGGGCCGCCGGCGGTGCAACGGTTGCGTGGACCGGGGCGACCACGCTTCCGCGGCGAACCGGACGATTCCTCAGCGGAGTAGGTACCGCGCTGTCGGGCCGGTGGCGCGCGACGGCCCTCGCCACGGGCGAGAGCCGTCGCGCACGCGGTCCTTACCCGATCAGCCCCATCCGACGATGACCGATCCCACCCACGCGCCGTCCAGGAACTCGGCGCTGTGCGGGTCGATGAACCTCGATGGACCCGTGCAGTCCGGTCCGGTGTAGAGGCCCGCAGGGTAGTCGGTGGAGTTGCGGGCGTGATGCGTGCGGACCGGCTTGTCCAGCGTCACGCACCGGTACGGCTGGACGGGCACGTCGACCGTCTCCGTCCCGCTGTACAGGGTCACGTGGTCCGGATCGGCGTTGGCCGGTGACGCGGTTCCGCCGAGCAGAGCGGCGGCCGCTACGGCGGTGACGAGCGCGAAGCGCATGGTGTCCTCCTGATCGATTTCGGGTGTCGCGTCGGGTCCACCGACCCGCAGCGCGGGATTCCTCGGACGGCCTCGACGAACCCGCGCAGGCCGAGGTGCACGCGAAAGTGTCGGACCGTCCACATTGGCGGAACAGCGGGTGTCGGCGTCACCGCCACGTCACCCGTCGGAAGGTCTCACCGGACGGATGGCCCCTTCACGTTCCGGGCACGCCACGGGAGCCGGCACCGGGGCTTGCGTGTGCACCATCGGGTCGCGGATCTCGACCCTCGGCCCCGGGATGTCGGTGCCGTCGTGCTTGCCCGTCGGGTGC
This sequence comes from Saccharothrix sp. S26, assembly GCF_021390395.1. Classification (GTDB taxonomy): domain Bacteria; phylum Actinomycetota; class Actinomycetes; order Mycobacteriales; family Pseudonocardiaceae; genus Actinosynnema. The sequence goes on along the minus strand of NZ_JAJUWT010000009.1, from coordinate 50,056 downwards.
GCCAAGCGGTCGCTGTGAGATGCGTTGCCGCTGATGGGCGACGTGCCGCGTGATGTGCGAAGGTGAGGATCATGGTCGCCACCGCTCGCTCGCCGCTGCTGTCCTGGACGACGATCGCGCCGCTGCTCGGCGTTGTGGTGCTCGCCGCGACGTGGGGCCGCGACCCCGGAGGCTTCCTGGTCGCGCTCGTGGCCGTGGTCCTCGCCACCACGGTGCTCGCCGCGGTGCACCACGCGGAGGTCGTGGCGCTGCGCGTGGGGGAGCCGTTCGGCTCGTTGGTGCTCGCGGTCGCGGTGACCGTGATCGAGGTGGCGCTCATCGTCACGCTGATGGTGTCGGGCGGACCCGAGACGGCGTCGCTGGCGCGGGACACCGTGTTCGCGGCGGTCATGATCACGACCAACGGCATCATCGGCATCTCGCTGCTGCTCGGTGCCCTGCGCTACGGCGTCACGCTGTTCAACCCCGAGGGCAGCGGTGCCGCGCTCGCCACGGTGGCCACCCTCGCGACGCTGAGCCTCGTGCTGCCGACGTTCACCACGAGCCACCCGGGGCCCGAGTTCTCCCCCGCGCAGCTCGTGTTCGCCGCGCTCGCCTCACTCGCGCTGTACGGGATGTTCGTGTTCACCCAGACCATCCGGCACCGCGACTTCTTCCTCCCGGTCACCGGTGACGGCGTGGTGGAGTCCGAGGAGCACGCCCCGGTGCCGACCGGTCGCGCGACCCTGTCGAGCCTCGTGCTGCTCCTCGTCGCGCTGATCGCCGTGGTGGGCCTGGCGAAGGTCGAGTCGCCGGCGATCGAGGCGGGCGTGCGCGCCGCCGGGTTCCCGCCGTCGTTCGTCGGTGTCGTGATCGCGTTGCTGGTGCTGCTGCCGGAGACCATCGCCGCCGCCCGGGCCGCCCTGCGCGAACGCGTCCAGACCAGCCTCAACCTCGGCTACGGCTCCGCGATGGCGAGCATCGGCCTCACCATCCCCACGATCGCGCTCGCGACCATCTGGCTGGACGGCCCGCTCGTGCTCGGCCTCGGGTCGACGCAGATGGTGCTGCTGCTCCTCACCGTCGTGGTGAGCGTGCTGACCGTCGTGCCGGGACGTGCCACCCGGCTGCAGGGCGGCGTGCACCTGGTGCTGCTGGCCGCGTTCCTGTTCCTCGCCGTCAACCCGTGACCACGGGGTAGCCGAACGCCGACCGTCCCTCCAGCGCCCTCGACGCCCCTTCACGCCTGGACATTGGGCAAAAACTTGACGGCTGACACGAACCAGCCTAACTTCGAGCGAGGTCGGTTCGAGCACTGAAGGGGCGTCATGCGCAACCAGGGCATCGGCTCGTGGACCGCCCGTCGGGTCCGCAAGACGCCGGAGAAGGTGGCGGTGATCCACGGGGACCGCGGGTGGACCTACCGGCAACTGCACGAACGGGTGCTCCGGCTGGCGCACGGCCTGCGCGGGATGGGTGTGGGCCCCGGCGACCGGGTCGCCTACCTCGGGCCCAACCACCCCGCCTTCCTGGAGACGCTGTTCGCCGCCGGCGTGCTGGGCGCGGTGTTCGTCCCGCTCAACACGCGGCTCGCGCCCGCGGAGGTGGCGCACGTCCTGACCGACTCGGGCAGCGACGTGCTGGTGCACGCCCCGGAGCAGGCGTCCCTCGTCCAGGCGCTGCGCGGCGAGGTCGGGCCGTTGCGGCTCATCGCGCTCGACGAGCCCGCCGAAGGCGAGACCTCGTACGAGGCCGTCATCGCCTCCTCCCCGACCGACCCGATCGACGAGCCGGTCACCCTCGACGACCTCTGCCTGATCATGTACACCTCGGGCACGACCGGTCGGCCCAAGGGCGCGATGCTGACCCACGGCAACATCACCTGGAACACCGTCAACGTGCTGGTCGACGTCGACCTGGCCGCCGACGAGGTGACGCTGGTCGTCGCGCCGCTGTTCCACACCGCCGGGCTGAACATGACCTGCCTGCCCACCCTCATCAAGGGCGGCACGGTCGTCCTCATGCCCGCCTTCGACGCCGCCGAGGTGCTCGACCGGATCGAGGCCCACCGCGTCACCTACATGTTCGGCGTGCCCACCATGTACAACGCGATCGCCGCCAGCCCGCGTTGGGAGCACGCCGACCTGTCGAGCCTGCGGCAGGTCAACTGCGGCGGCGCGCCCGTGCCGGAGTCGACCATCCGCACCTACCAGCGACGCGGCCTGTCCTTCAGCCAGGGCTACGGCATGACCGAGACCTCGCCCGGCGCCCTCTACCTGACCAAGGAGATGAGCCGCGCCAAGGCGGGCACCGCAGGCGTGCCGCACTTCTTCACCGACGTGCGCGTGGTCGGACCGGACCTGACCGAGGTCGCGCCCGGTGAGAAGGGCGAGATCGTCATCAGCGGTCCCACGGTCATGCGCGGGTACTGGCAGTGCCCCGCGGAGACCGAGCGGGCGTTCGGCCCCGACGACTGGTTCCACTCCGGCGACATCGCCACACCGGACGAGGACGGCTACATCGCCGTGGTCGACCGCCTCAAGGACGTGATCATCTCGGGCGGGGAGAACATCTACCCCGCCGAGGTCGAGAGCGCCCTGCACGAGCACCCCGCGATCGCCGAGTGCACCGTGATCGGCGTCCCCGACGCCCGGTGGGGCGAGGTGGGCCGGGCGGTCGTCACCGTGAAGCCCGGTGCGGAGGAGCCCAGCGCGCCGGACGTCCTGGCGTTCCTGCGCGACCGGCTGGCCGGTTACAAGATCCCGAAATCCGTGGTGTTCGTGGACGAACTGCCCCACAGCGCCACCGGGAAGCTGCTGAAGAAGCTCGTGCGCGCCCGTTACGGCGGGAGCTGACCCCCAGGAGGACCACCAGTCATGACGTTCGCGCGTAACCAGTGGTACGTGGCCGCCTACGGCCGCGAGATCGGCCGCGAGCTGTTCGCCAGGACGATCCTGGGCGAGCCGCTGGTGTTCTACCGCAGCGAGGCGGGCGAGGTGGTCGCGCTGGCCGACCGGTGCGTGCACCGGCGCTACCCGCTCTCGGAGAGCAGGTTGGAAGGCGACACGATCGTCTGCGGCTACCACGGCTTCACCTACGACAAGGCCGGCAGCTGCGTCTTCGTGCCGGGCCAGGCCCTCATCCCGCGCACCGCGCGGGTGCCGTCCTACCCGGTGGTGGAGCAGGACTCGTTCGTCTGGGTGTGGATCGGCGACCGCGACCGCGCCGACCGGGCGCTGATCCCGCGCGCGCCCTGGCTCGCCGACCCCGCCTACACGACGGTCAGCGGGATGGAGCCGTTGGCGGCGCGGTACGAGCTGCTGGTGGACAACCTGATGGACCTGTCGCACGAGACCTACCTGCACGGCGGGTACATCGGCACGCCCGAGGTCGCGAACACGCCCATCACCACCGAGGTCGACGAGGACAACCGGGTGATCTACGTCAGCAGGCACATGGCCGACGCCGCGTGCCCGCCGTTCTACGCCAAGTCCACCGGGATCGACGGCCGCATCACGCGCTGGCAGGACATCGAGTACCACCCGCCGTGCCTGTACCTGCTGCACAGCCGGGTCGCGCCGGTCGGCGTGCTGCCCGAGGCCGACGGCTCGGACCCGCACGGCTTCCACGTCGAGGTCGTCTACGCCATCACGCCGGAGACCGAGCACAGCACGCACGACTTCTGGGCCGTGGCACGGGACTTCGCGCTGGACGACCAGGAGGTGTCGGACTTCCTGCGGGAGAGCAACCGCACGGTCGTGCTCCAGGACGTCACCGCGCTCGACATCCTGGAGCGGGTGATCCAGGCCGAGCCGCCGGACTACCAGGAGCTGTCGATCAACATCGACACCGGCGGGCTCGCCGCGCGCCGCATCCTCAAGCGCATGGCGGCCGAAGCCGACGACCCCGCGAAGGGCGTCGCGGTATGAACGAGCGGGTCGCGATGCTGCGCGGCGACGCGGTCTACCGCGTCCACTGGAAGCTGGGCACCGACCTGCTGGTGGGCGTGTGCCACTGCGGAGCCGAGCACGACTCGGAGGACCCGGTGGAGCTGTGGGACTGGCTGCTGGCCCACCCGGAGGGCCACCGACCGCCGGTGGCCGCGCCACCGCCACCCGACCGGCGGCCGGCCGGCGCCCTCGTCTGAACAGGAGACCCGATGACCGTGTCCGCCGAGCCGCGTGCCCTGGTGGAGTTCGACGTGCTGCTGGAGCGCAAGGAGGTCGTCGCCGACGGCGTCGTGCGGCTGACCCTGCGCCACCCGCGCGGCGAACCGCTGCCCGCCTGGGAACCCGGCGCCCACGTGGACCTGGTGCTCGCGCCGGACCTCGTGCGCCAGTACTCGCTGTGCGGCGACCCGGCGGACCGCTCGGTGTTCCAGGTGGCGGTGCTGCACGAGCCCGCGGGGCGCGGCGGTTCCCGGCACGTGCACGCGGCGCTCGCCGAAGGTCGCACGGTGCGCGTCCGCGGGCCCCGCAACCACTTCCCGCTGGTGGCGGCCGAACGCTACCTGTTCATCGCGGGCGGCATCGGCATCACGCCGCTCGTGCCCATGGTCGAGGCCGTCGCGGCTCGTGGCGCGTGGTGGCGGTTGCTGTACGGCGGGCGGACGCGGTCGTCCATGGCGTTCGCCGCCGAACTGCGCGAGCGGTACGGCGAACGGGTGCTCGTGCGGCCACAGGACGAGTCCGGGTTGCTGGACCTGGACTCGTTCCTGGTGGCCGACGCCGAGGTCTACTGCTGCGGGCCGGAACCCCTGCTCGCCGCCGTGGAGCGGCGTGCACCGGCCCGGCTGCACGTCGAGCGCTTCACGCCCGAGGCCGACGACGGCGAGCGCACGTCGTTCGAGGTCGAGCTGGCCCGGTCGGGTCGGACCGTGGTGGTGCCGGAAGGTGGGTCGATCCTGCACGCGGTGGAACAAGCCGGGGTCGCGGTGCTGTCCTCGTGCCGGGAAGGGACCTGCGGCACGTGCGAGACCGTTGTGCTGCAAGGCGTTCCGGACCACCGGGACTCCGTGCTGAACGCCGAGGAGCGGGTGGCCTGCGACGTGATGATGATCTGCGTGTCGAGGTCGCGCGGCCCTCGGCTGGTGCTCGACCTGTGAGTTCCGGCGTCAGGCGGTGCAGGGCACGTCGTTGAGGGTGACGTTGGTGGCCGTGACGCTGGTGCCCACGGGCTTGCGGCCGTTGAACCCGACGTTGGCGTACCGGCCGGGGGCCAGGGTGGGCAGCCAGTCGGGGGAGTTGACCTGGATGTGGCCGGTGTAGGAGGTGAACCGGCCGCCGTAGGTGGTCTGGATCAGGGCGTCGGGGGACAGGTCGAACTCGACCCACCAGCCGCTCACCGGGTCCGGGCCGTTGTTGGTCACCTTCAGCAGGGCGTTGAAGCCGAACCCGAAATCCTGGATGGTGTACTCGAAGCGGCACTCGAACTGGGCTTGGGCCCGGACGTTCCCGGGCTCGGGCGCGGCGGCAGCCGTGGTGGACAGCGCGATCACACCGGCCACGGCCGGCAGGACGGCCGACAACGCGTTCTTGAGCTCCACTGTTCTCCTCCGTGACGAAGGGCGGCGAGCATTCTCGGCACGCTAACGGCCGCCCGCGAACGCGCGCAACGCCCGTCCGCCGCATCCCTTCGCCGTTCCGATCCGGTGAAAGAGTCCAATGTGGACGGTCGGGATCGCCGGCCCCCACTGTGGTAGCGCTGCGCAGCAAGAAGCGGCCACATTCACCCGATCGTGTTGGTGTCAATCCTCCCGTAGTGGTGCGACTATGGGGACGGGCGGTGAAGCGCTCGTGTCGGCGGGGGAGCGACGACACGGGCTGTGCCGGAGCGCCGAGTTGCCGAGCGCCGACCGCCCCGTCGAAACGACACCAGGGGGAACGATGAGGAACACGACGAAGGTGGCCGCCGTCCTGGCCACCGCCGCCACGACCACCGCGCTGCTCGCCGCCACGGCCGGGTCCGCCTCGGCCTCGGCCGCCGCGGCCGCACCGTGGTGGAGCGACCCCGCGACGTGCACCAACCCGCTCACCGCGGTCCAGCGCACCGTCGACAACCGGGTCGTCCAGGTCCGCTACGGCAACTGCGGCGGCGCGCAGTACGGCTGGGGCCGGATCCTCGACTACACCGGCCCGGAGTTCATCCGCTTCGAGGTCGACCTGAACGGCGACCGGATCGCGGACGACTTCTCCACCTACACGGCGGGCAGCCGCAACTACACGCAGGCCTACCCGACGAGCACGGACCCGAACAGGGCCTTCCGCGCCTGCTACGTGGCCGACCCGAACGGGACCTGCACCGCGAACAACGCCACCGCCTGGTGGTGACCTCCGCCCTGCCGCTCGCCGCCACGGGCGATCCGGTTGCCGCCCCGGGAACGGGGTAGCCGGTCGGTCCGGACCCGTGAACGAAGGACCTGCGATGACCGAACCCCGGCGTGATGAAGAGACCGTGGAACGCGGCGCGGCGGAAGAGGCGAGCGGCACACCACTGACCGACACCGAGCGCGAGGTGTCCGAACGGCCGCCCAGCGACAGCCCGGACGACCAGACCTCGCCACCGAGCTGAACCCGCCGGCGGCGCCCGCCCGACGTGGCCCGACCCCCGATCGTTCGAGGGGTCGGGCCACGATCGGGTGTTTCACCGGTCCGGTCGGGGTACTCCAGCGGCACGTCGAACAGCCGGCGACCCGTCCGACCACTGGACCCGCCATGGCCCCCACCCCGTGCCCCGCCCGCGGCGCCATCGTCACCTACCTCAACCCCGACGTCATGCACCCGACCGTCTACGTGCGCGGCATCGTCACCGGCCCGCACGTGGTCGACCCGCAGACCGGGCACGAGTGGGTGCCGGTGATGCGGCCCGACCGGACCACCTCCGTGCTGGACACCGCCAACATCGTCAACGTGCGGGTGCCGAAGCGCCGCCCGGAGCCCGGCCACGGCGGCAGGTGAGCCCGGTCCCCTCGCCGCGTGATCGTGGAAACCCCAGGCGTCGAGGGCTTCGGGTGAACAGCGTTGACACGTGGAGCAGCCCTTCGAGGACTGGAGTCCGGCGGTGGGTGGCGTCAGCGGGGGGCGCGGTCGGCACGAGGACCTGGCCGGACGCCGGTGAACTGGGCGTGCGCGGCATGCTGTGGTTCCGGTTCTACGTGACCGGTGACGACGTCGGCGCGCAACGCCACGAGCCTACCGGCGACCACCGACCAGCGCCGCTGAGCACACCGCCCGAAACCGGTTTGCGCAGGTCGGATGGTGGTATTCCAGCGCTCCTACGACGGTTGTGGATGATCACGGGCTCCTCCGTCCAGCTGTCCGGTGGTTTCGTGACGAGGATGAGCCGATGGCACCCGCGAGGCCGAACAGCCGCGTGCACGACTACCTGGCCGAGCACCGGGACCGGATCGTCGAGGAGCTCATCGGGTGGGTGCGCCCGCGTTCGGTCGCCGGGGTGCCCGAGCACGGGATCGACCTGCTCCGGTCGGCGAACTGGCTCGCCGCGGCACTGCGCGACACCGGGCCCGCGGTCTACGCGCAGTGGGAGGAGACACCGCCGTTCGAACCGGCGCTGCGCGACGGACGCCTCTACGGGCGAGGAGCCTCCGACGCCAAAGGACATGTTCTCGCCCACCTCTGGGGTGTGCGGGCCCACCTGGCCGCGACCGGTCGCGGCGCACCCGCGGTCAACCTCAAGTTCCTCGTCGAGGGCTTGGAGGAAGCCGGGTCACCGCACTTGGCGCGGCTGGTCGAGGACCACCGCGACCGGCTCGACGTCGACCTGGTGGTGTTCTCCGACACCCTGCTGTGGCGGGCCGACCACCCCGCGATCTGCACCAGCGTGCGAGGGCAGGTCAACGCCTACCTGGAGGTGCACGGCCCGGTGCGCGACGTGCACAGCGGCGCGGTGTCCGGGCCCGCGCCCAACCCCGTCGAGGAGCTGTGCAAGTTGTTCGGACGGCTGCACGACGACAAGGGGTGCATCGCCTTGCCCGGGTTCTACGACGACGTGGTGCACCCGTCCGATCGGGTGCGCGCGGACCTGGCCGCGCTGCCGTTCACCGAGGACTGGCCGGCCCGGTCCGACACGCGCAGCGTCGGCGGCGAGGCGGGGTTCACGGTGCTGGAACGGCTGTGGGCGCGACCGGCGGCCGAGGTGCTCACCGTGGTCGCCGGTGACCCGGTCGGCGTGCCGAGGGCCGCGACCCCCGCCGTCGCCGTCGCCGACCTGAGCATCCGCACGGTGCCCGACCAGACGGTCGCCGCCGTGGCCGCGAAGCTTCGGCACTGGGTCGCCGAGCACCTCAGCGACCGCGTGCGCCACGAGCTGACCGTCGCCGAGGAGAACGGGCAGCAGCCGTACCGCACCCCGGAGGACCACCCCGCGCTCGACGCCCTCGCCGCCGCCGTCCACGACGGGTTCGGCGCCCCACCGGGCCGCATGGGCAACGCGGGCGGCGGGCCGGCGGAACTGCTGGCGCGGAGCCTGGACGCGCCGGTCGTGTTCTTCGGCACCGGCCTGCCCGAAGACCGGTGGCACGACAGCGACGAGCGCGTGTCGGTCGACGTGCTGCTCGCCGGAGCCGCCACCCTCGCCCACCTGTGGCCGCGCCTGGCCTGACCCCCGTCACCCCGCACCCGGGCCGTCCCGCGGGGCGTGCCCCGGACCGTCACCGGAGGTCATTACCCGACGGAGCGTCGAGCCTGGTGCAGGTTCGCCTGGTGCGCGGCGGCGAGCCACTCCTGTTCGAGCCGCACGTCAACCGGCTCCTCGCCGCGCCGCAACGCCTCGACGTAGGCGCGATCGGCCGCGACGCGGGCCGCCACCTCGGCACCCTCGGCGACGGACCCGTGCCCCGGGACCACGACGTCGACCTGCCGGGCGACCTCGCCCAACCGGTCGAGCGCCGCCGCGTAGACCTCCACCTGACCGGACCGGCGGGGGTCCAGCAGCGGGATCAGGACGTCGGAGAGCATGTCACCGGCGATCAGGACGCGGCGGTCGGCGAGCAGCAGCGCGGCGTGGCCGACGGCGTGCGCCTGGTGCTCGACGACCTCACCCGGCACCGGCCCACCGTCCGCGGGCAGCGGGGTGAGGCGCCCGATCAGGTCGAGCGGGACGCCCTCCGCGCTCCGCGCGGCCATGTCCCGCGCCCGCTCCCGAGCCTCACCGGCCACCTGCGCGCACGCTGCGGTGGCGTAACGCGGCACGTCCCCGAACCGGGGGTGCCACAGCAGGTGGTCCCAGTGGGGATGGGTGGAGAACCCGGCGACCACCGGCACCCCGAGCCGGTCCACGTCATCGGCGAGCTGGTCGAGGTCGGCCCCGTCGATGCCGGGATCGACCAGGACCAACCCGCCCTCCCCGCGCACCACGACGGCGTTGCTCCACACCCACCCGCTCTGCCGGTCCCAGACACCGTCCGCCACCTCGTTCAACACCGGTCCACCCTGTCACCCGTCCCCGTACGGCGCGAGCGACACCCGGCACCGCGGTGCCAGACCGCCTCGTCGGGAACGCGGTGCCCGGGTGGGCCGATAGTGCGAGTGTGAAGCCTGCCGTCCACCGCACCGTGCCGGCTGTCGACGTCGCCGGCTTCGGCGATCAGGGCCGCTCCAACCGCGACCGGGTCGCGGTGCGCGACGGGCTGTACTCGGCCTTGCTCTCGGCGTTCCGGGCGTGCGGCATCCCGTGGGAGGCGTGCCACCACGAGGACCGGGGTGACGGCGTGCTCGTGCCGGCCCCGCCGGACGTGGTGAAGGGCCTGTTCACGGAGGTGTTGCCGGACGCTCTGCTGGCCGAGGTGCGCGGGCACGACGCCGGGCGCGGGGCCGCGGGGCGGATGCGGCTGCGGGTGGCGGTGCACGCGGGCGAGGTGCAGTTCGACGACCACGGGGTGGTCGGGGTCGCGGTCAACCACGCGTTCCGCTTGCTCGACGCCCCACCGGTGAAGGCCGCGCTCGGCGAGTCGACCGCACCGCTCGTGCTGGTCGTCTCCGACTGGTTCCACGACGAGGTCGTGCGGCACAGCCCGCGGTTCAGCGGGCGGCACGCCGAGTTGGACGCGCTCGACGTGTTGCTGCACGACACGCCGACGGCCGTGATCGACGGGATGGCGGGCGTGGGCAAGACCGCTCTGGCGCTGCACTGGGCGCACCGCAACGCTGGGCACTTCCCCGACGGGCAGCTCTACGTGAACCTGCGCGGGGTCGACCCGACCTCGGCCCCGTTGCTGCACGCCCAGGCGGCGAGCCCGGCCTCGGCCGCTCACGACGACGGCTTCGAGGTGTGGACGCTGGACGGCTGCGGTTCGGTCGAGTTCGTCGATTACGGCGAAGGCGCGCCGGGCGGCGGCAGCAACGACGATTACGCGATCGTGCACGACTACTGCTCCGAGGGGCACGGTGTCCTCGCCTCCACGTGGGTGGACATTTATGCCTTGGGCAGCAAGTACAACGGCAACGGATTGGCAGGTGCTCCCGTGATCTGGGATCCGCACGCCATCCGCGGCGACGTGTTCGCCGGCCAGACGAAAAGCTGTTCCCCTCGGTCTCAGAGGCGGGTCGCGGTGAGGCCGCCGTCGACCGGGAGCACCGCGCCGGTGACGTAGGACGAGCGGTCGCTGAGCAGCCACGCCGCGGCTTCCGCGACTTCGGTCGGCACGCCGGGACGGCGCATGGGGGTGTGCTGTTCGAACGCCTCGCGCGCGTGCGGCATCGCGGCGAAGTCCTGGCGGACCTTCTCGGTCAGGATCGCGCCGGGGGCCACGACGTTCACCCGCACGCCCGCCGGCGAGAACTCGGCGACCGCGGCGCGGGTCAGGCCGATCACGCCGTGCTTGGCGGCCTGGTAGCCGGCGTCGCCGATGCCACCGGCCAGGCCCGCGACGCTGCCCGCCACCACCACCGACCCGCCGCGTCCGACCAGGTGCGGGACGAGGGCGCGCAGGGCCAGCCAGACGCCCTTCAGCCCGGTCGCGTGCACCTCGTCCCACTGGGCCTCGGTCAGCTCGGCGAGCGTGCCCGCGTGGGCGTGGCCCACGGCGGCGTTGAGGTAGGCGCCGTCGATGCGGCCGTGCCGACGCAGGGCCGCATCGACGAGCCGGTCCACGCCCTCGGCGGTGCTCAGGTCGCCGGGCACGGTCACCGCGCCGTCGATGTGCGCGGCCACTTCGGACAGTCGCTCCCGGCCCCTGGCGCCGAGGACGACGTGCGCGCCTTCGGCGGCGAACAGCCGGGCGGCCTCGGCGCCGATGCCCCTGCTGGCGCCGGTCACCAGCACGACCTTGTCGGCGAGCAGGCTCATCGGGCACCCGTCCGGAACCCGTCGATCAGCAGCTCGATCAGCCGGGCGCTGTGGTCGTGGCCCGGCGGTGAGTTCTCCCGCGCCCACGCGGCCGAGGTGATGGCGGCGAACAGCTCCTCGGCGGTGAGGTCCGGTCGCACCAGGCCCGCCCCCTGGGCGCGGGCGAGCAGCATGCCGCCGCCGGCGTGCATCTCCACGCACGAGTGGTGCAGCGGCGTGCCCTCGTCGTAGGTGCTGGCCGCGAGGAACCCGACCAGGCCGCGGAAGGTGCTGCAATGCGCCACGGTCTGGTGGACCCACCTGGTGAGCGCGCCGACCGGGTCGTCGGCCGCGGCCAGGTGCTCGGCGCTGGCGCGCAAGGCGTCCAGACCTTCGCGCACCGACGCCTCGATCAGGGTCTCGCGGGTGGGGAAGTGGCCGTAGAGGGTGCCGATCGCGACACCCGCCGCCCGGGCGATGTCCTCCAGTGCGGCGTCCGTGCCGCGGGCGTCGAACGCCTCCCGAGCGGCTTCCAGGATGCGGTCGTAGTTGCGCCGCCCGTCCGCGCGCTTGGGCCGTCGGGCCAGGTAGGCCGTCACGAGTGCCTCCAACCGGCTGGGGTGGCGCCGCCCGGCCGAGGATGTCGGGCGGCGCCACGGCGGGTTCAGCCCTGCTGGGCGCCGGGAGCCTTGCGGGTGCCCGGACCGAACCAGAACACGAGGGACACGAGGACGCCCAGGACGGCGATCGCCGTGCTCCAGGCGAACACCGAGGAGATGGTGTCGTCGATCCGGCCGGTGCCCGCGGAGAACGGGAGCAGCAGCACGGCCAGGCCGATCGACCCGCCGACGGTCAGGGAGGTCTGGAGGATGCCCGCGGTGACGCCCGTGTCGGCCGGGTCCGAAGTGGACAGCACGATCATGTTGAACGGGATGATCGCCAGGCCGACGCCGACGCCGAGCACGACGATCGCGGGCAGCACGCCGACGGCGTAGGTGCTGTCGCCGTCCAACCGGGACAGCCACGCGAAGCCCGCGATCACCAGCACCAGCCCGATGATCGCCCGCACCTCCAGGCGCAGCCCGGCCACGTACTTGGTGAGCACCTGCGTCGTGACCAGCAGCGCCAGGCCGAACGGCAGGATGGCCAGGCCCGTGCGCAGCGGGTCCAGGCCGAGCGGTCCGGCGAGGTACAGGCTGGCGTAGAACAGGAAGCCGGTCAGCACCGAGGCGAGCAGCAGCAGGTTGACGAACCCGCCGATCCGGGCACGGCTGGCGAAGATCCGCCGGGGGAGCAGCGGCTCGGCGGCCCGCCCGTCGACCACCACGAGCACGGCGATGAGCACCAGCGCCACCGCCAGCGGGATCAGCGTCCACGTGTGCAGCCAGCCGTGCTCGGCGGCACGGACCAGCCCGTACACGCCGGAAGCCAGGGCCAGGGTCACGAGCACGGCGCTGGGGGCGCCCAGGGAGCGGGTCCGGGTGCCGTCGTCGCGGGTGCCGACGGCGCGCAGCGCGAGCGCGATGATGACCACGCCGATGGGCACGTTGACCAGCAGGCTCCACCGCCAGTCGCCAGCCGCGGTGAGCAGACCGCCCAGGATCATGCCCGACGCCGCGCCGAGGCCGGTCACCGTCGAGTAGAGGCCGAACGCCTTCGCCTGCCGCTCGCCCTGGAACAGGATGGCCAGCAGGGCCAGCCCGGTGGGGCCCGCGATGGCCGCGCCCGCGCCTTGGAGCACGCGGCCGACCACCAGGACCTCGAACGTCGGCGCGAGGCCCGCGACGAGCGAGGCGACGGTCACCAGAGCGATCCCGGACAGGAACACCTTGCGGTGGCCGAGCACGTCGCCGAGTCGCCCGGCCAGCAGGAGGAGGCCGCCGAAGGCGACGAAGAACGCGTTGAGCACCCAGGACGCCGCGGCCACGTCCACGCCCAGGTCGGCGCGCAGGGACGGGAGGGCCACGTTGACGATCGTGCCGTCCAGTTGCAGCAGGAACTCGGCGCCGACGATGGCCGCCAGCGCGAGACCCCACGGCGAGGTGGACGCCGCGCGGGCGTCGGCCCCGGTGCCGGCCTTGGTGGTCATGATGGAGAACTCCTTAAGTCGAGACCGCCTCGATCTATCTCCGGCAGTTAACCCGAGGCTGCCTCGGCCTGGCAAGTCCGTCCACCCCTTGAACACCCAAGAGCGGCTTTAGCGCCCGCTGCCAAGGTCGCGGCGACGTCTCGACCGGGACGTCGCGTGTCACGGGAGGAGAGCCAGTGAGTCGTCCGGACGTCCGGGAACTGCACCTGAACGTGCACCCGGTGGGGGCGGGCAACCACCCCGGTGCATGGCGGTGGCCGGGCGCGGACCCCGTCTCGTTCGCCCGCGTCGAGGGCTACCTGGAGGTGGCGCGGGTCGCCGAGCGCGGCCTGCTCGACGCGATCTTCCTCGCCGACGTGCCCGGCCTGCACGCCGACCTGACCGACTACCCGATCGTCAACGGCCTGGAGCCCACGCTGATCCTGAGCGCGATGGCCGTGGTCACCGAGCGGGTCGGCCTGGTGGGCACCGCTTCCACCACGTTCAACGAGCCGTACAACATCGCCCGCCGGTTCCGCGCGCTGGACCTGATCAGCCACGGTCGCGCGGGGTGGAACGCCGTCACCACCTCCGGCCCGCGGGTCGCGGCCAACTTCGTGGCCGAGGAGCCGGACGGCCGGACCCGCTACGAGCGCGTCGAGGAGTTCGTCCTGGTCGTGCGCCGGCTGTGGGACAGCTGGGGCGACGACGGGCTCGTGCTCGACGTCGAGGCGGGTCGTTACGCCGACATGGACGCCATCGCGCCCATCGACCACCACGGACGGCACTTCGACGTGCGCGGCCCGATCACGTTGCCGCCGTCGGAGCAGGGCCACCCGGTGATCTACCACGCCGGTGTGTCCGACGACGTCTGGACGCTCACCGCGCGCACCGCGGAAGCCATGTTCACCGCCGTGGTCGACGTGGACGCCGCCGCCGCCGACCTGGCCGAGATCCGCGCGCGGGCCGTGCGGTTCGGCCGGGCGCCGGACTCGTTCCTGTTCCTGCCCGGCTTCATCACCACCCTCGGCGGCACGGAGGAGGAAGCGCTGCGCCGCCGCCGCGAGCTCGACGAGCTGGCGAACGTGACCGACCAGGTCCGGTGGGTCGCGGCCCGGCTCGGCCTGCCACCCGACGCGCTGGAGCTGGACCGGCCCGTGCCCGAGTCGTTGCGCGAGGCGCTGCCCGTGCCGTCCGGGCACGGCGGGCACGCCGTCGCACTGGCGAAGTCCGGCCTGACCGTGCGCGACATCATCGCCCGCGGCGGCGGCAGCGGGCACGTCCTCGGCGTCGGGTCGCCCGAGCAGGTGGCCGACCGGATCGAAGCGTGGTTCCGCGCGGGCGCGGTCGACGGCTTCACGATCATGCCCGACGTGACGTTCGACGGGCTGCCCGCCTTCGTCGACCACGTGGTGCCGATCCTGCAGCGCAAGGGCATCTTCCGCACCGAATACCGCGGCCGCACCCTGCGCGAGCACCACGGGCTGCCCTTGCCGGCCGTCCGCCGCCGTACCGCGGTGGGGGTGTGACGTGGTCGCTCTCTCCCTGGTCGACCAAGGACCCGTGTCCGAGGAGACCCCGCCGTCGCAGGCCCTGCGGCACACGGTGGACCTGGCCCGGCTGGCCGACGAGATCGGCCTGACCCGCTACTGGCTCGCCGAGCACCACGGCGTGCGCAACATGGCCGTCGCCGCGCCGGAGGTCGTCATCGGCCACATCGCGGACCGCACCACGCGCCTGCGCGTCGGCTCCGGCGGGATCATGCTGCCCAACCACGCGCCGCTGCACGTGGCCGAGCAGTTCCGCACGCTGGAGGCGCTGCACCCCGGCCGCATCGACCTGGGCGTCGGCAGGTCGACCGGCACCGGCGACGACGCCACCCGGGACGCCCTGCTGCGCACCCCCGACGGCCTGGAGCGGTTCGGTGAGCACCCGGCCCGGGCAGGCGGGTCGGGGTTCCCGGCGGAGCACGTCGAGCGCGGCCGACGAGCTGGACGCCTTCGCCGAGCTGCTGACGTCCCCAGGGCCGTGCGAGTCGTCCGCCCGTAACCGGTGGACCACCGCCGCCCTTTCGCGGCCTGGAGGTCGCGCTACTTCGAGCCTACCGGCCCCCTGCTCGTGGACTGCTTCCGGCGCGGCGCCAAGTGGATCAGCGCTCCAAAGCCGCGGTTGCTGGACTGCCTCTACAACCCCGACCACGACACCGAGCAGCCTCAACCTCGGCGGCGACTACCGGGTCCACGTCCTCGACACCACCGGCCACGCGCCCATTCACATCGACGCCTCCGTTGTGCCCTTGGTGCCCGGGCACGAGCTAAAGATGTGAGCGATAACTTTAGCGCCGCCGTTCGAAAGCCTGTGGTCGAATACTATCGAATTACCTGCATGAAGCCATGGGATTCGCGTCGCAATTCTTTCGCACCGGCGAATCGGACGTTCGTACCGTGCGGAGTCTTGTGAGCGTGAACATCGTGGTGCGACACTGCAAGCCATGGCGACGCACGGCTCGATTCCCGCCGTTGCCGAAGGTCACGCGCACGGACGGCAGGTCGCGCAACGCCCACATGCAGAGGAGAGAAGTCATGTCAGTGCAACGACGCAACTTCATGACCAGATTCAAATCGAGCACGGTCGGTGTCGCCGCGGTGAGCGCCGCACTGCTCGCTTCGGCGACGGTTCTCGTGGCGGTGCCCGCCGGTGCCGCGGCCGCGGGCTGTTCGGTGAACTACGCCGTGGGGTCGCAATGGCAGGGTGGGTTCAGCGCGAACGTGTCGATCACCAACCTGGGTGATCCGCTGAACGGGTGGACGCTGACGTGGTCGTTCGACGCGGGGCAGGCGGTGACGCAGTCGTGGAGCACGTCGTTGACGCAGAGCGGTTCGGCGGTGACGGCGAAGAACGTGAGCTACAACGGCTTGGTCCCGACCGGCGGTTCGGTGTCGTTCGGTTTCAACGGGTCGTGGACGGGCAGCAACCCGGTCCCGACGAGCTTCGCCCTGAACGGCGTGGCGTGCACCGGTGACACGACCACGACAACCACGACCTCGACGACCTCCACGACGTCCACGAGCACGACCACGACGACGACCCAGCCGGGCGGTGGCTGCTCGCTCCCGTCGACCTACCGCTGGACTTCGACCGGTGCGTTGGCCCAGCCGAGGTCCGGGTGGGTGTCGTTGAAGGACTTCACCTACGTGCCCTACAACGGCAAGCACCTGGTCTACGCCACGACCCACGACACGGGCACGCGCTGGGGTTCGATGAACTTCGGGCTGTTCAGCAACTGGTCGGAGATGGCGTCTGCGCCGCAGCAGGCCATGAACAGCGGCACCGTCGCGCCCACGTTGTTCTACTTCGCGCCGAAGAACATCTGGGTGCTGGCGTACCAGTGGGGTGGGACGGCGTTCAGCTACCGGACGTCGACCGACCCGACCAACCCCAACGGCTGGTCGTCGCCGCAGGTGCTCTCGACGGCGAGCATCAGCGGTTCGGGCACGGGTCCGATCGATCAGACGATCATCGGTGACGGTCAGAACATGTACCTGTTCTTCGCCGGTGACAACGGCAAGATCTACCGCCAGGTGATGCCGATCGGGAACTTCCCGGGCAGTTTCGGCTCGTCCTACACCACGATCATGAGCGACACCACGAACAACCTGTTCGAGGCGGTCGAGGTGTACAAGGTGCAGGGTCAGAACCAGTACCTGATGATCGTCGAGGCGATCGGCGCGAACGGCCGTTACTTCCGCTCGTTCACCTCCAGCAGCCTCAGCGGCAACTGGACCCCGCAGGCCGCCACCGAGAGCAACCCGTTCGCGGGCAAGGCCAACAGCGGTGCGACCTGGACCAACGACATCAGCCACGGCGACCTGATCCGCGCCAACCCCGACCAGACCAAGACCATCGACCCCTGCAACCTGCAACTGCTCTACCAGGGCCGCAGCCCCAACTCCGGTGGTGACTACGGCCTGCTGCCCTACCGACCGGGCCTGCTGACGCTGCGACGCTGAGCGCCTGACGCAGCCTCATCCGATCGAGCCGGCGCCCCACACCCCACGACCGGGGGTGAGGGGCGCCCGCCTCGGACTCACGCAAGTCGTCAACGTCCTACGCGGCTTTGGTCCGAGCGGGTTCCCGACGGCGAACCCACCCGTCGAAGTCCAGGGGCCGGGGCACCGCGCCCAGGGATACCCGAGCGGCATCGGGTGCGCGCAGCTCCAGCCGGAATCGGGTGCACAGCAGGTACGTCAGCAGGACCAGTTGGATGCTCCCCAGCCCGGCGCCGATGCACGCGGTGGGTGCCCAGCCGAACGGCACGTAGTGGTTCCCTCCGGGCGGACGGTGGGCCGCTCCGGCCGACCACCGGTTCGGGTCGAACACGTCCGGGTCGGACCAGTGGCGCTCATCGTGGTTGACCAGGTAAGGGCTCACCAGGAAGTGCCGGCCCACGGCGAGCCGGTGGCCGCGGATCGTCAGGGGGACCCGCGCGCTGCGGGTCATCAGCAGCGGTGCCGACCACATCCGCAGCACCTCCTTCACGAACTGGTGCGCTGTCGGCGCGGACCTGGTGCCGGTCCGGTGCAGCAGCTCGGCGGGACCGGACGCGAACTCCTCCGTCAGCGTGGCCGCCCACTCGGGCCGTTTCGCCAGTTCGTACATCAGGCAGCCGGCGACCGCGCCTGGTGGCCCGGCGATCGCGGTGAGGACCGTCGTGACCGCCTCCACCGCGCGGTCGGGGCCGAGGGAGGGCAGCAACCGGTCCACGATGGGCTGCGTGAGGTCGATGCGGGTCCGCCCGTGACGCGTCCGACGGCGGAGCTCCGCGCGCACGACCCGACCGACGTGCAACTGGGCGACGACGGACTCCCACCTCTGCCGGCGGGTCTGACCACCCGGTCCCGCGTCCAGCCGGGTGAGCTTCGCGATCGCGTCGCGGCTGAGCCACGCCTGATCCGAAGTGGACAGTCCGTCGAGCACCACGGGCACCAGGGCGCGGAACGTCACCTCGTGCGCCAGCCACGCGAAGTCCACGTGCTGGTCGCGGCGGTGGTCCAGGATCGCGGCCATGCGGTCGGTCAGCTCGCGCAGCCGGTTCTCCTCGCTGAGCACCCGCATCCGGGACAGCCACAGCGAGCGCACCTGCCGCCACGACACGGCCGGGCTGCGACGGCCGCGGACCCGGTCGACGAACCGGTCGGGGAGCGTCAGGTCGGCGAAGTTCTCGGCGTTGGCCCGGCTCGCCGCGTCGGCGTCGAACACCATCAGCCGCTGGTCGCCGTGCCAGAAGACACCGTCGTGCTCGGCGTTGGGGGCACGCAGGTCCGCCAGCAGGTCCGGGTCGTCGCGTTGGGTCATCGTGTGCCTCCCCCGAAGGTGGGGAGCGTGTGGCTGTGCTCCCCACCCGCACCGGTCAGATGTGGTGGTACAAGTACCAGCGGTACTGGGAGTCGCTCTTGCGGATGTTAAGCGCCACCAGTGCGGCGTGGATGATCTTGGCCATGTTCACCTCCCTCAACGTGCGCGGGCACCGTTCGTGCGCAGGGTGAAATCCGGTGGCGCGAGGGCGGCCGCGACGTGCGGCCGGTGCCCGTGGGCCTCGACCCGCCACCGCTCGGCCGGCGGCAGCAGCCGCAGGACGTCTTCGACCAGTTGGACGGCGAAACCCGCCGCCACGCAGGTGTGGGCTCCCCAACCGAACGGGATGAACGCCTCCGCACCGCCCCGCGGCATGCCGGCCGACCACCGCTGCGGGAGGAACTCGTCGGGGTCGGGCCAGAACCGGCTGTCCCGGTGCACGAGGTAGCTGCACACGACCACCTCGTCGGACGCCGTGACCTCGGTTCCGGCCAGTCGGTGGGGTTCGACCGGGGTGCGGCCGAAGTTCCAGGCGACCGGCCAGAGGCGCAGCGCCTCGCGCACCACACCGGCCGGGTCGCCGCCCGCCTGGGGCCGGGTGCCCAGCAGGTACACCGACCAGCCCAGCAGGAACCCCGTCGACCCCGTGACGGCGAACAGGAACGACAGGAACACCTCCGCCAAGCGCACCAGCGCCACGCGCGAGGAAGCGTCCGGTGCCGCGGTGGCGAGGACGTCCAGCAAGTCGCCCGGCGTCCGCACGCCCCGCGTGCGCCGGCGGGACAACTCGGCGACCAGGGCGCGACGGACCCTGCCCCGCAGCACGGCCCGCGACAGCACCGACCGCCGATCCCGGGCACCGGCCCGCACCGCGTGCCGGACCACCTGGTCGACGAGCCGGCGCAACTCGCCTCCCGGCGCCAGCACGTCGCGGAAGCACCTGTACAGCAACAGGTTCCCCGCGTCAGGCCACCGGCTGTGAGGCCCGATCTCCCGTTCGACGGTCGCCGCCAGTCGGTCTGCCTGGGCGACCCAGTGATCCCGCAGCAGGTTCCGCGCCGTCCGGCCGATCTCCTGCTGCGTCGAGCGCGGCCCGAGGATTCCCTTGCTGGTCTGGAAGAAGTCCGAATGCTCGCGGTAACGCGACCCGGTGTTGGCGAGAACGGCTTTCGCCTCGGCCGGTTCGCCCACGTAGAGCACACCCGGTCTGCGTCGGAAGATGGCCCGTGACGGGCACGAAGATCGTCTAAGGTCTCCAGCTCGTCCACTCGTCGCCCCACCCGGCCGGTTTTCGCGGACCACAGCAGCTTCGCGCCGCGCGTGCCGTCAGCGCAAGCCACCGAATGGCCGGCCCCCCGGTGGGCCGTGTGGTGAGGGAATGCCTGTCGGACTCGGATGTTCCGGCCACGCACGGGCGAGTCGGATGGGCCGGCCCTCCGGGGCGATCACCGCGGCCTCGAGTGCGGCGATCCGTCGACGCGCGGCGACCAGCTCGGCCTCGTCGGTGCTCGTGATGTCGGGCAGCCCGGAGTTGGGCAACAAGCCCGGGGAGTGCGGTGGGAAGTTCAGAACGGCCCGCCTCCCAGGCATTTCTTGCAGTAACTTCCCGCGAACTCCGGGTAGTTGAAGCAGATGTTGTGGCAGAAGTTGTCCTTGAAATCCCTGCAGTTGTCCCACCACATGAGCCGCCACTGACCTTGGGCGACTTTCACGTTTTCCAGTGTGACGCGGCGCTGCTTCCCCACGTTGCCGGCGTTGCTGCTGCCCGGGGGGCACAGTTCGCCATCCGGCGGGTGGCAGCCCGCTTTCCACGGGCACGGGGGTTCCTGCTGGTTCACGGTGGCGTTGTGCGCGACCGTCGATGCGTGCATCGAAACGGCCGCCGAAGCCTCCGCGGCCACGGTGAACATTGTGATCAACAATGCCGCAATGGCAATGGGAAGGATTTCGGCGATCCTCTTTGTCATTGACATCTCCTGGTGGCCCGGAAACTCATTCCGAACACCCGATCCGCTCAAGATCCGCTCCTGGTTCGGGTGATCGTCGATGCCGGCAGGGCTACTGCCACTCCACGTCGCGGGAGTTGAAGACCAGGTTGTTGAACGTGCGCATGGTGTAGAAATATTCGTACTGTCCCCAGGGCCGCCCCACCGCGGTGAACCTCTGGGTCGATGCGTCGTATTCGAACCGACCTTCATGATAGGAGGTCCACTTGGGCAGGCAAGTTCTCGGAGGTCGTTTTTCCGCCTCGTAGTAGCCCCACTTGCCGGCCTCGGGGTCCGACCAACTCCGGTAGAGGGGAGCCCAGTCCTTCAGTTTCGCGAAGCAGGAATCATCCCGTTCCGCACCCGGTGCGTCACCCGGGCCGTGAATGGGCTCGGCGGACGCCGCGGTCGGACCGGCCGCCAACGCCGACGTCATGATCAGCGCGCCGAGCCAGACAGGAAAACGCATGGGCGATCATCTTCCTGTGGGTAAAGGAAAATGCTGACCCGAACACCGTACCTCGCCGGTGGTCGGCAGGCCGGCCATAGGTCGTCCGCTCAGCTCACCGCACCCCATTGAGCGATGCCGCCGGTCCCCGGCGGGCGACCGGTAACACTCCGCATATAGCCCGCGCCGCCGGGAATGAATGGTCGAAATCGCTGCATCGGAAGTGATCGTCCTCCGGCTAATTGATCGTCCCATCCCGCTGGTCCAGCCACCTCAGGATCACCTGGTTCGTCTCGTCCGGCTTCTCCTGCTGGATCCAGTGCCCGCAGTCCAGGCTGACCACTTCCACCTCGGGCACGAACTCCGCCAGCCGCGCAGACCTCAGGACCGCGTCACGCTCGCCGTAGATCATGAGCGCGGGCTGTCGGATGACCGGGTCCACGTCGGCCAGCAGGTGCCAGTTGCGGTCGAGGTTGCGGTACCAGTTGATGCTGCCCGTGAAGCCCGTCGACGCGAAGGCGGAGACGAAGACGGCCAGTTCACCGTCGCTCATGACGGGCTCGCCGAGGGGTGTCTCCGCTTTGGCGAGCTCGATCATCGCCATACCCGGCTGAGGCGGTTTCGGCGTTTCGTCCTTCCGGAACAGGTTGCGCAGGAACCGGGCCGCGTGCTCGTCGAGCACGGCGTCCGCGACGCCCGGCTGCCGGTTGAAGTGGACGAAGTAGAAGTCGGGGCCGAGCACGGCCTCCATGGACTCGATCCAGGGCACCTCTCCGCGTTCTTGGTAAGGCACGCTCAGCGCCACCACGCCGTTCACCCGGTTCGGGTGCAGCAGGGTCAGGCCCCAGACGACGAACGCGCCCCAGTCGTGGCCGACGAAGGTGGCGTCCTCGTAGCCGTAGTGGTCGAGGAGTGCGATGAGGTCACCCGTGAGGTGTCCGATGTCGTAGTCCGTCACTGCGGTCGGACGGGACGAGTTGCCGTAGCCCCGCTGGTTCGGGACGATGACGTGGTAGCCCGCCGCGGCCAGGGCCGGCACCTGGTGACGCCAGGAAAAGGCGTGCTCCGGCCAGCCGTGGCAGAGCACGATGGGCTTTCCCGCGTTCTCACGGCCCGCTTCGAAGACCTCGAGCTCCACACCGTTGACGGAGACGAAGGTGGGGTCGGGAAAGTCGGTCGGATCGAACATCGCACTTCCTCTGTCGTGGGGGCGTCGGCGTCGAAGCAGTCGACGGCCGATGCGGTCATGTCGCCATCGTGCCGACCGAAACCGGTCACCCCGTGACCGGTTTGCTGTGGGAGTGTTGCCGGTGTGCGAGCCGACCGGCTGATGGCCATCCTCCTGCTGCTGCAACAGCGCGAGCAGCTGACGGCAGCGGACGTCGCCCGGGAGCTGGAAGTGTCCGAGCGCACCGCCCGCCGCGACTTCGACGCCCTGGCCATGGCCGGGGTGCCGGTGTACTCCAGACAAGGCCGGGGCGGTGGCTGGCGCCTCGTGGGCGGCGCCCGCACCGACCTGTCCGGCTTGACCGCGGGTGAGGCCCGCGCCCTGTTCCTGGTCGCCGGCCCGGCTTCGGCTGCGACGCCGGCCGCGAAAGCAGCGCTGCGCAAGCTCGTCCGCGCCCTGCCGGAGCCCTTCCGGGTGCAGGCCGAGGCGGCAGCGTCGTCGTTGGTGCTGGACCCGCAACGGTGGGGGTCGAGCCGGGTCGAGCGCCGGCCGCCGCCCCGCTTCCTCGACGAGCTCCAGGACGCGGTGATCCGCGGCGTCCGGGTGCGGCTCGGCTACGTGGACGGCACCGGCGCCGGAACCGAGCGAACCGTCCACCCGCTGGGCATCGTCGCCAAAGGCCCGTGGTGGTACCTCGTCTGCACCACCGAGGCCGGCCGGCGGACCTTCCGGATCGACCGCGTGTCGTCCGCCGACCCGACCGGCGATCCCGTGCACCGACCCGACGACTTCGACCTCGCCGCGAGCTGGCGCGAGATCACCGACGAGGTCGACCGCAGGCGGACGCCCCTGGAGATCCAGGCGACCTGCGCACCCGACGGGATGGCCCGGCTCCGGATGGTGCTCGGCGACCGGCTGAAGGTGGGAGGTGTCACCACCGACGGCCGCGTCGAGGTCGTGATTCGCGGCTACAACGAGTACGCGCTCGCCGGCGAGCTCGCGGGGTTGGTCGAGTGGATCGAGGTGACCGGCCCTCCGGGCGTGCGAATCCAACTGGCCTCGATCGGCAAGGCACTCGTCGAACGGTACGGCTGAGACCGTGCTGCTCGTCTCGGTGCGACGACGGCGCTGCGCGCGGACCGGCGGCGATCTCGCGGGCGGTGGACTCGTCGGGGTCGATCAGGCTGCGCGGGCGACACCGCCCGCGTGATTCGCACTCACCCGGGACAGGGGGTGCAGGACCTCGACGGACGCCCCGGTCTCGCCGAGGTCGAGTCGCGCGCCGACCGGTTCCCGTCCAGTCCGCGTCCATTCCCCTTCCAGAGACGTAGCCGAAGCTCCCGGTCAGGGAACGCCCGCCGCCTCACCCCATCCGGTGCGATCCGACGAGACAAGGAGTCGTCATGCTGTGGTTCGCGAGAAAACGGCAGGAGGGCAGGCCCGTTGCCCTGGCCGCGATCGGCGCCCTGTTGTCGGGGTTCTTCGTGGTGATCGCTCCCGGCGTGGCCAGCGCCGGTGCGATCGTCGCCTGTCCGTCCGGCATCACCGAGTGGAAGCTCTTGGCGGGGGTCCGTCCCAAGGGCTTCCAGGATCCCAAGGGCTCGCTCGACACCGAAGCCTCTCCCTCGGGCGCTCCGCCTTGGCGCAACCTCTGGGAGGGTTACCGCTACACGCTCGTGTCCGCGGTGCCGCAGTTCCTGGTCAGTGACGGCCGGGCACTGGACAACGGCACGGACGCACCCGTCAGCTACTCCGTCACCTCGTCGGTGTCGAAGACCTACAAGATCTCGGCGACGACGGGGGTGTCGGCGGAGAAGGTCAAGGACTTCCTCAACTTCAACGTCAGCACTTCCATCGAGTCCAGCGTCACCACCCAGATCGGCGTGACCTTCTCCACGGTCGTCCCGCCGCGCACCCGGCTGATCGCCGAGTACGGCACCGATGTCTACCAGGTCACCTACTACATCGAGGCGTGGCGGTGGCGCGGGCCGGTGGCCGTCGCGGCGCCTCCGCCCGCTCCCGGCACGGCCGGCTGCGAGGAGTGGGGCTACTACCCGCAGAGCACACTGGCCCCGACCAGGCTCGAGACCTGGCGGCTCAGGAACGGCTGACCCGACGCGGGAACGGGACTCCAGGGCACAGCGCCGTGTCCCGGAGTCCTGTCATCGGGTTCGGCGGATCGTGAGGATCACCGCGGCCAAGGACGCCGGGCTGCCCGCCTCGGGCACCGTGGTCTCGTGGATCAACGTCCGCAGCAGCACGCACCTGTGCCGGCGCACGGCACCAGCAGTGGCGGCTGCTCCCGGTGACCTCCGCGAGCACCGGCGCTCCGGTGTACCGGATCGCGAACCGGGACAGCGGCCTGATCCTGCACGTCGATTCCCGAGGCTCCGCGTCCGTCGAACAGCGCGGCTCGCAGCCCGGCTACGACGGGCAGGAGTGGGAGCTGGAACCGGCATAAGGGCCGGGGAGGCGCGCCGGTCGGTCAGTCGGCGAACCTGCCGAACAGGTGTGCGGCGGGGGCGTTCGGGTCGTCGCCGTAGAAGAACTCCGCGAGCGCCTGGTGGAACTCGGTGCGACTCAGGCCGCCCGAGCCGTCCAGGTCCAGTGCGTCGAAGACCTCGGCGCAGTCCTCCGGGGACACGTTGCCGGCCAGGCCGAAGATCTCCCCGAACTCCGCCTGGTCGACCCTGTCGTCCCCGTCGAGGTCGATCAGGTCGAAGTAGCAGTCGGCCACCGGTCCGACCTGTTGCGGGTACAGGGCGGGATCCGCCAGCGCCCGCCGGAACCCCTCGGTCATCTCCCGCAGGTCGACCTGCCCGTCGCCGTCCTGGTCCATCGGCGCGATGACGGTGGTCCAGAACGCGTCCAACCCGTCGGTCAGCCGGCGGGCGGTCTCGGACCCCGGCCCGGCTTCGCGGGCCGCGATGTAGCGCTCGCCCATCAACCGGACGTCCTCACGGGTGATCACCCCGTCGCCGTCGACGTCCGCGCCCTTGAACCACTGGCGGTACTTGAGCTCCCGAACTCCTGTCATGGTTGCGCAACGTAGTAAGGCAATCGCCGCATAACCAAGGCGACGCGACCACCGAGAAGATTGATCACTCGTTCGAGTGACGGCGCGCCCGTCGGTGGTGGGTCGACCGGATCGGCACGTCGGCCAGGGCGTGCGTCAGTCGGGTGGCACGAGCTCCGGTGGTGCGAAGGCGAGTACGTCGGGAACGGGGCCGTCGTGGGGTTCGACCTCGACCAGCGCGCTGAGGGCACTCGGTCCTTGGGACAGGCGCGAGCACGGTCGGTCCGCGGTGAGGGCGTTGGGGTTGCCGTGGCGGTCCAGTGTTCCGCTCAGGCCCGGTTGGACCGGATCCCACCACGCGCCCGTGGACAGTTGGACGACGCCCGGCATGACGTCGTCCGACAGGATCGCGCCCGCCAGGCAACTGCCGCGGTCGTTGTGGACGCGCACGACCATGCCGCTCTCGATGCCGCGTGCCGCGGCGTCCGTCGGGTTGATCGCTACCGGTTCGCGACCGCGGACCTTCGAACCGAGGCTGTGGCCACCGTTGTCGTACTGGCTGTGCAGGCGTGAGGCGGGCTGGTTCGAGATCAGGTGCAGCGGGAACCGGTCCGCCAGGTCGGCGTGCAGCCACTCGGTCGGCTCGAACCACCTCGGGTGCCCGGCGCAGTCGTCGTAGCCGAACGAGTCGATCTCCTCCGAGAAGATCTCGATCCGGCCCGACGGCGTCGACAGCGGGAAGCGCCGGGGGTCCGATCGGAGATCCTGGAAACTCCCGGGGAACGGTCCGCTCAACGCGGGCAGCTCGGCGGTGGAGTTCCGCCAGAAGTCGTCGAAGCTCGGCAAGGCGTCGTCGCCGAGCCCGGCCCTGGTCCGCTCGTAGAGGTGCCGAACCCAGTCGGCTTCCGAGCGCGATTCCGTGAACTCCCGCTCGAACCCGAGCCTGGAGGCCAGAGCGGCGAAGATCTGGTGGTCGGTGCGCGACTCGCCCGCCGGCTCGCGGACTTTCGGCATCGCCACGAGGTGGGGGTCGGAGAACCCGGCGGCGAAGTCGTCGCGCTCCAGGGTGGTGGCGACCGGGAGGACGATGTCGGCGAACTTGGCCGAGGTGTTCCACCAGGCTTCGTGGACCACGACCGTGTCGGGGACCTGCCAGGCGCGGGTCAACCGGTGGAGGTCCTGGTGGTGGTGGAACGGATTGCCCCCGCACCAGTAGACCAGGCGGAGGTCGGGCAGCGTGACGCGCCTGCCGTCGTAGTCGATGACCTCGCCCGGGTGCAGCAGGGCATCGGCGATCCTCGCGACGGGGATGAAATCCGGAACCGGATTGGGAACCTTCGGCATCCCCGCCACGAAGGCGCGTCCGGGGGCGACACCTGTCGCGTCCATGGTCGCGTAACCCGCGCCCCAGCCGCCACCGGGCCGCCCCATCGAGCCGGCCATGGCGGCCAGCACGACGGACATCCAGATCGGCTGCTCGCCGTGGTCCGCTCGTTGCACCGCGTAGTTGACCATGATGAGGGAACGTCGGGTGGTGAGGCGGCGGGCGAGGTCGGTGATCGCGTCGCGGCCGATGCCCGTGATCTTCGCGGCCCAGGCGGCGTCCTTCGGGACGCCGTCGAGTTCGCCGACCAGGTAGGAGGCGAAGCGGTCGAACCCGACGCAGCACCGGTCGAGGAAGTCCTCGTCGTGCCACCCGTTGACCAGCATCGTGTGCGCGATGCCGAGCATCGCGGCGGTGTCGGTGTTCGGGGTGACGGGCAGCCACTCGGCGTCGAGGAAGTCGGCGACGTCGCTGCGGATGGGGCTGACGTTCATGAACTCCACCCCGGCGTCACGGCAGCGGCGTTGCAGGTCCCGCGTCTGGTGCCTGGCCAGGCCGCCGGGGTTGATCTGGCTGTTCTTGAGGGCCAGTCCGCCGAACGCCACCACGAGTTCGCAGTCGTCGGCGATCTCGTCCCACATCGGCATCCGGCTCTGGTAGCTCCACGGGTGGCCGCCGATCACGTGGGGGAGGATGACCTCCAAAGCGGCGGTGCTGTAGGTGTTGCGCGAGTCGGTGTACCCCCCGTCCAGCGCCAGGAACCGGTGCAGTTGTCCCTGCGCGTTGTGGAAGCTGCCCGCACTCGCCCAACCGTAGGACCCGCCGAACACCGCGCTGTCCCCGTGCCGTGACCGGACGCGGCGGAGTTCATCGCTCACCAGCGTGATCGCATCGTCCCAGCTCACCTCCACGAAAGCGTCCGTGCCCCTGGCGGCGCCGCGGGTGCGCGGTTCGCCGTTCAGCCAGCCCTTGCGCACCGCGGGGCGTAACACCCGGGCGCTGTCATCGGCGGCTGCCACCATTCCGGGGCCGATGGGCGAGGGAGCGGGGTCGTCGGGTCTCGGTTCGATTCTCAGCAGTCGACCGGAATCGACCACGGCGACGAAACTGCCCCAGTGCGTCGCAACCGACCTGTGTTGTTCCATGGTGCATCAACTCCGCCTCTTGATCGCCTCGATCGCTCGCACCGCCGACACCGGTGCTTCCCCTGGAATCGGCCGGTGCGCACGACAAGCCCTTGTTGCGGCACATCGTCCGCGGCGCGAGCGACCGTTGTCGGGCACGCCGTCGAGGCTGGTGGCCGTGCCGGTGGCGCTGGTGACCGCACCGCCGGCCGGTTCCCGGTGCGAGCCGTTCGAGGACAGGCGGTGCACCGGGTTCCGGTGGATCGGCACTGACGTCTCCTCCCACGCGGATGCCAAGCCACGACCACCCGACCACGTGCGCTGAGCGACGACAATCAACCGAAGGAGTTACGGTCGGGCACCCGAATGGGACGAGCACACCGTCCGGTGCGAGGAACTTCCGCCCGGCGACAGAGGGGTTTCCGGTCTATTCACTCCAATGGATTTTATCCGCGCCCGGTTACGTCGGTCTCGTTGTTCGTCGGCCGGAAACACTCCGGACTCGGTCCCGATCCCCGCCGGCCAGGTGCGGTGGTGCGCCGCTGCGGCACCGCGGTCCGCTCCTGCTCGCGGTTGGGCGGTGGGCACGGGCGTGCGGGCACTGGCGGTTCGAATATCGGTGTGCGACCATTGCGCACACCGATGGATCGCTCGCGGCGGGCGGGATGGCGGTCCGGTCGGTCGCGTGATCGCGGGCGGAACGCGGCAGTCCACATGGTGGACCGCGACGCGGGTGGCGGAACGGCACCGTTGTCGCAGGAAACACCCCGCTCCAGGTGGCGTAATCGGGTCGTTACCCGGCATCTCGGCGGCAGACCGCAGACTGTGCCGCGTGAGCAGCCCGCGACCGGCCCCGTCCGAGCGACGCCTGCGCGCCGACCGGGCGCGGCAGGCCGCCGACGTCATCCGCCAACTCGTCGTCCAGCGCGCGTTCCCCAACGGCGTGCTGCCCGACGAACGCTTCCTCGCCGCCGAGTTCTGTGCCTCGCGCAACGGCATCCGCCAAGCGCTCGACCTCCTGCGCGAGGAAGGGCTCATCGAACGCGTGCCGGGCGTCGGCACGGTCGTGGTGGCGGAGAAGTACGCGCACGGCCTCAACCACCTCATGGGACTGGCCGAGACCCTGCGCGAGCACGGCGAGGTCGGCAACGACGTGCGGGCCGCCGGCCTGATCCGACCGCCCGGCCCGGTGGCGCAGCGGCTGCGCCTCGCCGAGGGGGAGCAGGTCGTCTACATCGAACGGTTGCGACGGCTCAACGGGTTGCCGCTCTCGCTCGACCTCACCTACCTCCCGCGCGACGTCGGTGAGCCGCTGCTGGAGCAGGACCTGGAGAACCGCGACATCTTCTCGCTCATCGAGCGCACCAGCGGCCGACGCCTCGGCACCGCCGCGGTGACGCTGGAGGCCGTCAACGCCGACCTGCACGCCTCCGTGGTGCTGGAGGTGCCGCAGGGCGCGGCGCTGCTGGTCGTGGAACGCCTGAGCCACTTCGCCGACGGCCGCCCGGTCGACCTGGAGTACATCCGGATGCGCGGCGACCGGCTCACCATGCGCGCCGAACTGGTGCGAAACCCGTCGGAGGCGCGGTGAACGTCGCACCGCGGTTCCGGCTGCACGTCGACCTGTGCCGCCAGGCCAGCGCCATCTGTCGCTGACCTCGCGCCGACCTCACGCCGAACCCCCGAGCTGCGCCCACCCGGGCGGAGCCGTCCTGTCACGCCCACTTCCAGGAGAACCGCTGTGGCTCTGGTGAACAACCGCGCCGACGTGCCGGTGACCATCGACCAGTCGCTGTGCATCGAGGGCTGCCGGCTGTGCGTGGACATCTGCCCGCTGGACTCGCTCGCGATCAACCCCGACACCGGCAAGGCGTTCATGCACGTCGACGAGTGCTGGTACTGCGGGCCGTGCGCCGCGCGCTGCCCCACGGGCGCCGTCCAGGTCAACATGCCCTACCTGCTGCGCTGAACCGTTGCGGGTGAAAGGAAGAACGATGTTCACGCGAATCCTCGGCACCGCGCTCGTGGCCGCGGCGGTGTCCTCCTGCGCCGTCGGCGCGGCGTCCGCGGACGTGGTGCCGGTCGTGGTCGGCTACCAGTCCAAGACCATCAACACCGTCACCGCGGGCACGCTCCTGCGCGAGCAGGGCCACTTCGAGCGCAGGCTCGCCGACCTCGGCGCGCGCACCGGCAAGAGGTACGAGGTCACCTGGCAGGACTACGACACCGGCGCGCCCATCACCGCGCAGATGCTGGCCGGGAAGATCGACATCGGCTCCATGGGCGACTACCCGTTGCTCATCAACGGATCCCGCTCGCAGGGTCTCGGCGACGACGGCACCCGCATGGTGTCGATCACCGGCTACAACGCCCGCGGCGCGCTCAACATGGTCGTCGTGCCGCCGGACTCCACCGCGACCACGTTGGAAGACCTCCGAGGGCAACGGGTGTCGGCGAGCGTCGGCTCCGCCGGGCACGGCACCCTCGTGCGCGCGCTGGGCGACATCGAGGTGACCGTCGAGAACCAGCAACCCTCCGTCGGCACGTCCGCGTTGCAGGCGGGCAACGTCGCCGCGCTGTCCCAGTTCGTCGCGTGGCCGGGCCAACTGGTGTTCGCGAAGCAGGCCAAGCTGCTCTACGACGGCGCGGCGCTCAACCTGCCGACCTTGCACGGCGTCGTGGTGCGCAACCGGTTCGCACGCGAGCAGCCCGAGGTGCTCGCGGAGTTCCTGCGCGCCCAGGCCGACTCCACCCGCGACCTGCACGTGCACCCATTGGAGGCGGCGCAGGTCGTGGCGAAGGCGACCGGCCTGCCGGTCGAGGTCGTGTACCTCTACAACGGCCCCAACGGCATCGCGACGTTCGACCTGAGCCTCAAGCCGCTGCTGCGCGAGGCGTTGAAGCAGGACGTGCCGCTGCTGAAGTCGATCGGCAACATCGAGGAGCTCGACGTCGACCGGTTCATCGACGACGGCCCGCTCAAGGCCGCGGTCGGTGAAGGCACCGCCGACACCGCCAACCCGGCCCGGATCACCGGCACGGACACCGCGTGCGGCGTGGAGGTGACCGACCCGGCGACCGCGAGCGAGGTGTGGTTCGAGGGTGAGGAGGCCACCCGCCCGGCCGCCACCCCGACCTGCCTGCTCAAGCTGATCAACCAGAGCGGCAAGAAGGTCCGCGTGGCCTACGTGCCCGACGCGGGGACCGGCACCCGGTGGTTCGCCGACCACGCGCACTGGGTCCGCGCGGACGACGGCACCCTGAAGCCGTACACGACCAAGGCCGCCGCCGGTGCCGGGGCGCTGGACTACGCGCAGGCCCTCGCCGCGGCGGGCACGCCGTGAGCGCCCGGGTGGACACCGCGGCGGGTGCGCCATGAGCGCGCGGTGGGTGGTGCGGATCGGCTCGCTGGCCGCCGGTCTGCTGCTGTGGCAGGTGCTGACCGCGACCGGGACGACCGCGTGGCTGCGGTTCGACCGGTTGCCGACCGTCGTGGAGGTGGCGCAGCGGCTGGTCGAGCAGGCAGGCACCGCCGAGTTCTACACCGACCTGACCGCGAGCCTGGGCCGCATCGCCGTCGGGTTCCTGCTCGCCGCCACGCTGGGCATCACCCTCGGCATCGTGGTGGCGCGGTCGAAGGTGCTCGGCGACGTGCTCCAGCCGTTGCTGGAGGTGGTGCGGCCGATCCCCGCGATCGCGCTGGTGCCCATCGCGATCCTGCTGTTCCCCACCGACGAGCAGGGCATCGTGTTCATCACCTTCGTGGCCGCGTTCTTCCCGATCCTGGTGAGCACGCGGCACGCGGTGCGGGCGCTGCCGACCATGTGGGAGGACGCCGTCCGCACGATGGGCGGCGACCGGCGGCACGTCCTGCTCAACGTCGTGCTGCCCGGCACCCTGCCCGGCGTGTTCGGCGGCCTGTCGGTCGGCATGGGCGTGTCGTGGATCTGCGTGATCTCCGCCGAGATGATCTCCGGCCGGTACGGAGTCGGCTACCGCACCTGGCAGGCCTACACGATCGTGGACTACCCCGGCGTCATCGTCGGCATGGTCACGATCGGCCTGCTCGGCTGGGTGACGTCCGCCGCGGTGGAGCTGGCGGGCCGCCGCGCCACCCGGTGGCTGCCGAGGGAGGCGACGGCGTGAGCGTCCTGGTGGAGGGGTTGACCGTGCGCTTCGGCGACGCGGTCGTGCTGCGGGACTTCGACCTCGCCGTGCGCACCGGCGAGCTGCTGGTCGTCGCCGGGCCGTCGGGGTGCGGCAAGTCGACGTTGCTGCGCGCGGTCGCGGGCCTGGTCCCGGTCGCGGCGGGTCGGGTGGTCGTGGACGGGCAGGTGGTGCGCGGCACGTCCCGGGACCGGGCGATGGTGTTCCAGGACGACGGGTTGCTGCCGTGGCGCACGGCGCAGCGCAACGTCGAGCTTCCCCTTGCCCTGCAAGGGGTCGACCGGTCGGGGTGGCGGGCCGCGGCCCGGCGGTGGCTGGACCGCGTCGGCCTGGCCGGCTTCGAGCGGCACCTGCCGCGCGAGCTGTCGGGCGGGATGCGGCAGCGCGTGCAGCTCGCGCGCACGCTGGCCCAACGACCGAAAGTGGTGCTGATGGACGAGCCGTTCGCCGCCCTGGACGCGCAGACCAGGGCCGACATGCAGGAGTTGGTGGTGGAGGTGTTGCGCGAAGCGGGCACGACCACGGTGTTCGTCACGCACGACGTGGACGAGGCCGTGCGGCTGGGCGACCGGGTCGTGGTGCTCGGCACGGGCGAGGTCGACGTGCGGCGCGAGGCGATCCTGGCGGCGGTGCGGTCGTGATGGAGATCCCGGACCTCGTCGAGCGGACGCACCTGTCTTGCGACGTCCTCGTGGTCGGCGGCGGCACCGCGGGCTCCATGGCCGCGATCACCGCCGCCGAGCACGGCAAGGACGTGCTGCTGCTGGAGAAGGCGCACGTGCGGCACTCAGGCGCGTTGGCGATGGGCATGGACGGCGTCAACAACGCCGTCATCCCCGGCAAGGCCACCCCGGAGGACTACGTCGCCGAGATCACCAGGGCCAACGACGGCATCGTCGACCAGCGCACGATCATGCAGACCGCCACCCGCGGGTTCGACATGGTGCAGCGGCTGGAGCGGTACGGGGTGAAGTTCGAGAAGGACTCCTACGGCGACTACCACGTGCGCCAGGTCCACCGCTCGGGCAGCTACGTGCTGCCCATGCCGGAGGGCAAGGACGTCAAGAAGGTGCTGTACCGGGTGATGCGCGAACGCCGGATGCGCGACCGCATCCGCATCGAGAACCGCGTGATGCCGGTGCGGGTCCTGGTGTCGGACGGCCGCGCGGTCGGCGTGGCCGGGTTCAACACCCGCACCGGGGAGTTCGTCACCGTCTCGGCCGGTGCGGTCGTCCTCGCCACCGGCGCGGCGGGGCGGCTCGGCCTGCCCGCCAGCGGCTACCTCTACGGCACCTACGAGAACCCCACCAACGCCGGTGACGGCCACGCGATGGCCTACCACGCGGGCGCGGAGCTGTCCGGCATCGAGTGCTTCCAGGTCAACCCGCTGATCAAGGACTACAACGGCCCGGCGTGCGCGTACGTCGGCAACCCGTTCGGCGCCTACCAGGTCAACCGACTCGGCGAGCGGTTCGTGGACTGCGACTACTGGTCCGGGCAGATGATGGCCGAGGTGGCGCGGGAGATCGCCTCGCCGCGCGGGCCGGTGTACCTCAAGGTCACGCACCTGCCGGAGGAGTCGATCTCGGCGCTGGAAGGCATCCTGCACACCACCGAGCGGCCGACCCGCGGCACGTTCCACGCGAACCGCGGGCACGACTACCGCACGCACGACATCGAGATGCACATCTCCGAGATCGGGTTGTGCGGTGGGCACTCGGCGTCCGGCGTGTGGGTCGACGAGCACGGCGCCACGACCGTGCCCGGCCTGTACGCGGCGGGCGACCTGGCCTGCGTGCCGCACAACTACATGATCGGGGCGTTCGTGTTCGGCGACCTCGCGGGCGCGCACGCGGCGTCGCACGGCGTGCCGCCGGGACCCCTGCCCGAGGATCAGGTCGCCGCCGCGCACGAACTGGTCTACCGGCCGTTGCGCAACCCGGGCGGCCCGCCGCAGCACCAGGTCGAGTACAAGCTGCGGCGGTTCGTCAACGACTACGTGGCGCCGCCGAAGACCGAGGCAAGGCTGGAGATCGCGCGGGAGGCGTTCGCGCGCATGGAGGGCGAGATCGCGGCGATGGGCGCGACGACGCCGCACGAGCTGATGCGGTGCGCGGAGGTCACGTTCATCCGCGACTGCGCCGAGATGGCCGCCACGTCCTCCCTGGTGCGCACGGAGAGCCGGTGGGGTCTCTACCACGACCGGCTCGACACGCCCGACCGCGACGACGAGAAGTGGTTCCACCACCTCAACCTGCGCAAGAACGCGGCGGGGGAGATGGAGTTCGTGAAGCGGCCGGTGCACCCGTACCTCGTGCCGGTGGACGGTCTGGAGCACCGGTCGGGCGAGGTCGAGGAGCTCGGGACGCTGTCGGTGCGCGCGGCCTCGGTCACGAGCACCCGCGCGGGCGGTGGGGTGGCGGGGTCCGGTCGGGTGCTGGAACTGGTGGCGCTGACCGAGGAGCGGCCGGGGCTGGCGCGGTTCGAGGAGTACCTGGCGGACTCGGACCCGGCGGTGCGGCGGGCCGCGGTGGTGGCGTTGACCGAGGTCGTGCCGGAGGGGTTCGAGTTCGCCCTGGTGCGGGCCATGTCGGACGGGGAGGAGGCGGTCCGCGCGGCGGCCGCGGCCGGGTTGCGGGAGCTGGTCGAGGTCGTGCCGCGTGGTGACGCGCTGCGGCGGGCGTTGGAGGAGTCGCCCGCGCGGTCGGTGGCCTTGGAGGTGTTGTGGGCGCTCAAGCTCGGCACCGCGGAGGTGTACGCGGCGGCGCTGGCCGATGCCGATCACGAGGTGCGCTCGGCGGCGTTGCGCGGCCTGGTCTCCTTGCGGGAACGGTGGCTGGTCGAGTCGCTGGCCGGTGACCCCCGGCGCGAGCTGCGGGTGGAGGTGGCCAAGGGACTGGGCAGCCTGGGCGATCGGGGCGCGGCGGCGACGTTGGGCGTGCTCGCGGACGACGGTGACCCGTTGGTGCGTGCGGCGGCGCTGGAGGCGGCGGGGCGGATCGGCAGGCCCGCCGTGCTCCAGCCCGCGGCGCGGACGGCGGCGACCGATCCGGCCTGGCAGGTGCGCGTGGGCGCGGCCTGGGCGCTGGACGAGCCGGAGGCCGTGCTGCCCCTGTTGGCGGACGGGGACAGCGACGTGCGCAAGGCGGCAGTGCGTGCCCTGGCCGAGTGGGTCCGGGTCCCCGCCGTGCGGTCCGGGCTCACGGCGGCGGCGACCGACAGCGACGCCGACGTGCGGGCCTACGCACGGCGAGCCCTGGACCAGGGGAATCGCTGACCAGTACGGCCGGGAGGTTCAGCGCGACGCGGAGGACGACGGGGATCGGCGCGGCGACCACGCCGACCGGCCGCCACTCCGCGTCGCGCGACTCGCGACGGTGTCGAGGTGGACCGCGGCGACGATCGAGGTGACCGGGAAGCCGAGCGCGGACTTCGGAGGCGGCCTCCGGCCCACGACCTCGCCGCCGGCGATCGCGGTGGCCGAAGCGGGAGGCCGCGAAGGACTCCCGGCTCCACGACCGCTGCGAGCAGACCGTGACGGTGGCGTCGGAACGCGACCGGCGACCGCCGGCTAAAAGGACGTGCCCAGGGCAGCTATGTCTAGCTCCTCCGGCCCTTCACGATCACCGGCCGCGCGGCGGCGTCGCGAAGACCAACCCCTGGCTCTTCGGGGACGAGAAGCCGTACGAATCCTTGGTGGTGACCTTGACGCGGTGCTGGGTGTCGGGGCTCAGCCCGGTGAGCGTCGCCTGCTTGTCGGTCACGAAGGCGACCTTCACGCCGTCCAGGAACACGTCGTAGCCGATCGTGGGGAACCACCACGAGGTCGAGTACCAGCTCAGCGAGACGCTGGTCGGCGTCACGGCCGTCACCTGCAGCTGCGACGGCCGCACCGGGTGCTCGATGATGCTCGACTCGGACTTGACCACGGTCAGCAGGTCGTCGGGACCGGAGCGCCGGCAGGTCACGGTGGTGGCGGCGCCCGCAGGCGTCCCGTCCGCGCGCTCCGGCCGCAGGGACAGCGTGAGGTCGCCCAGGTGGATCGCGTAGTCCCCGGCCGGGTAGAGGCCCAGCTGCGGGAACCCGCCGGCGGCCTTCACCAACCCGCCGGACGACGTGAGCAGCGTCGGCGCGAAGCTCAGCGCGGCCGCGGTGGCCGTGGTCCCGGCGGGGCCGACGACGGTCGCCGCCAGCGACGCGGTGCTGTCACCGTCGATCCGGACGCCGGCCGGCGCGCGGTCGAGGGCGAACGTCACGTCCACGTCGATGTACGCGGGTTCGAGGTACGGGACGTTCCCGCCCGCCATCCCCTCGTCGGGCACAACGGCCGTGACGTCGGCGTGCACGACGACCCCGGGTCCGCAGGTGTAGTCGAGCCCGAGCCCGACCGTTCCCGCGGACGCCGTCGCGACCGCGACGCCGCCGGACAACACCGCGGCGACCGCGGCTCCGATGACGAGTCTTCTCCCCAGCACGATTACCCCTCCGCCTTCGTTGGTGGCACGGTCACCCGACCGGGTTCCCTCCGTCGGAACCCCGCGCCGACGAGCGTGAGGCCGGTCTTGCCGCTCGGGATCGTCACCGTCCCCCGGTGGGTGCCCTTGCCGATCGAGATCGTGGCGCCGGCCGCGTTCACCGCGGCCTGCACGGTCCGGTAGCTCGCGGTGCCGTCCGCCGCGACGACGGCGGTGGCGGCCCGGCCGATCTTGCCATCAGGCGGTTTTCCCGACAACCACCGAACGAACGCGTCAGTCGCGTTGTGCGGGCGAGGTCCGGATCGTGAGCGCGGCCTACATCCCCTTGTCCCTCAGGTACTGGCCGACGTCGCCCACCCGGCTCGGCTCGACGTCGTAGTAGGTCACCATCTGCCCGGTGGTCCAGTCCCACACCGCCATGTGCACTACACCACCCGGGTTGGGGTAGTTGTGGAAGATGATGTGGTTGGTGCCCCGCTGCGCGAACCACCGCGCGCGGTTCTGCCGAGCGAACCGGTAGCCCGCCAACGGGTCGAAGCCGTGCTTCTCCTGCTTGCGCCCGGCGGCGTCGCCGCCCATCTCGTCACCCCGGCCTCGCCAGTAGAAGTCGGTGTTGGCCTGGACTTCCTGGTCGCTGGGAAGGTCGATCGGGGCACCGGGCGTCGGCTTGTCCCGCAGCCGGTAGGACCGGCTGGTGAACTTGGGAAGCTGGACCTCGGGTTGCGCGGGCTGCGGCGCCTGGGCGAGGTCACGCGCCCGGTCGGCGGCCTTGAGCTCGACCTGCTCGGGGGTGATCGACTGGTTCGGGTAGGCGAAGTTCCAGTTGTCCAGCAGCTCCCACGCCTTCTTCCGGTCCGACCAGCGCGCCGCGCCGATCATCTGGACGGCCTTCGACCGCGTGTCGGCGAAGTTCTCGGCGAGCCACTCCTTGGTGAGGTCGACCCGTGACCGGTAGTGCGTTCCGTCGTAGCGGTAGTCACCGGACTGGTCGGTGGCCGCGTACCAGCCACCCTGTTCGGTGAACTCCCGGTCGTGGACCGGGTCCCACCAGAGCCCGCCGGCCAACTGGTACTGGTGGGTGTCGGTCAGGTACCGCACCTCCCGGCTCTTGGTGAGGTCCAGGTACCAGCCGGGTTTGGCGTCGATCGAGTCGAAGATCGACGCCGGCGTCCTGGTGTCCTCGTAGTAGTGCAACCCCTGGGTCTGCGGTCCCTGCGCGCGCACGAGCACGGTGGATCACCCCTCCCTCAAGCGGTCCGGCGAACCTACCCACGCCACCGCCACACGTCGACGTCCACGAGGGCGGACTTCGGGGCACGCGCCGACCTCACCCGGCCCTCGGAGGTGCGGCCGGAGGCCGTGCTCCCCGCGCGGCCGCTGTCCAGGAAGGATCCCGGCAGGCGATCTCCGCATCGCCCGCGCATGATCAATCCCCGTCGGCCGACGCCACCGGCACCCCGAACCGCGCCCCGGCCGCCGCCGGATCAGGTTGCGCAGCGTCACCAGCCCGAACGACGCGACGCCCACGACAGCGGAGGCGGGCACCAACCCGCAGCCCGCCCCGGAACGGACTTCCGAGCCGATGCCGCCCTGTCGATGACCCGGCACCAGCGGTAGATCGAGTGGATCGAGGCCAACAACGCCGGGTTCTCGCCGCCGATGTCCTCAAGCATGTTCGCCGCGTAGTGCATGACGTCCCCGGACCACGTGTTGTGGCCCAGGCCGAGCGTGTGCCCCATTTCGTGGGTGACCCCCGGGGGGCGTCAAGTCAATCTCGAGACAATTCCATCGACGCAAGTTCCCCCATTGCGCCGGAGGCTGCCTGGCACCAGCCGATCAGCCGGCCACCCTGGGCGCAGGTCTGCGCGAATACTTCAACAAGGAGTGCGGTGGTCGACGTGCCGCTGATTGGGGCAACCGCGGGATTGTCCACTGAGAGCGGGACGTCCGGTCGTCCCGGCGACAATCGCATCGAATTGGAATAGCGCTTGACGAATCGGCGAGTGACGTTCCGACCGGTTCCGTTCCCCGTCGCCTGCCTGGTGACCGGCCACGGGCCCGCTCCGTGACCGCGGACCGGAGGTTCAGCGAGGGCCGTCGGGGAGTCGGGTGCGTTCGGCGCGGCTGGCGGCGATGCGCTTCGCGGCGAGTTCGGCCGCCAGGTCGGCGTCGCCGCCGGTCAGTCGGCCGAGGATGCGCTCCAGCGGCGTGATCTCGCCGCGTCCGCCCCAGTGACCCTCGGGGATCTCGGTGGGGAACACCCAGACCCGGCCGGGGTCGCGGGGCCACGCGCCCTCCTCGGCGTCGAGGATCGCCTCGGTGACCTCGCGGACGACTCCGGCACGCGCGGCGGCGTCCAGTTGCCCCTCCGGGACGGAGGGGACCACCTTGTAGCGGGGCGCGTCCGCGGGCGCGCCGCCGACGTAGACGGCGGCCGGGCGGTGCAGGAAGACCCAGGAGACCGATCGCGTGGTCGGATCGGTCGGGTCGAACCCCTCGTGGCGGATGAGGATCTCGGTGATCCGGTTCATGAGCGCCGTTTCGCGGTCGGCCGTGAACGTGCCTTCCGGGATGTGGACGTCCAGCATCGGCACGGGAGCCTCCTAGATTTACTTTCTCAACTCAGGCTCGGCACGCTACGATCGCTGAGTGCAGGTTGTCAACTCAGGCTCGGTGAGGTGAGCCCATGGGCGGAACACGGCGCATCGACCCGGTCAACTGCTCGGTGGCACGTGCGCTGTCGGTGGTCGGCGAACGGTGGTCGCTGCTGATCGTGCGCGAGGCCATCGACGGCGTGACCCGGTTCAACGACTTCCGCGACCGCTTGGGCATCGCCGGCAACCTGCTCGCCGCCCGCCTCGACAGCCTGGTCGCGGCCGGCGTGCTGCTGCGCGTCCCGTACCGGGAGCCGGGAACCCGGCAGCGCTACGAGTACCGCCTCACCAGGCGCGGTCTCGACCTGCGGCCGACGCTGCTGGCCCTGCTGGAATGGGGTGACCGGTACCTGGCCGACCCGGAGGGACCGTCGGTCGTGGTCCGCCACCACTCCGCCGACGACGAGCACGCCTGCGAGGAACCGGTGCGGATCTCGCTGGAGTGCGCGGCCGGGCACCGGGACCTGCCGCCGTCCGCGATCCACCGCACGCCCGGCCCCGGCGCCCGCTTCGTGGACTCGACCTGAGCGCGAAGCACGGTGTCGGCTCCGATGTGGTTGCGGCACAACTCCCGGAGCAGGCCATCGGCCACCCGATCTGAGCGACGGATGACCCGCCCGGTCGGCGGGTCGGCGACGAAGCCGGACTCGCCGCCGACCTGGAGGGACAGCCGCGCGATCTCGCGTACTCGGCAGGACCTCGGTGTCCGGTCGGGAGAAGCCGTCGACCGCGGGGTGCAGGTAGGTGTAGCCGCGCCCCGTAGTGGGCTTCCTCGGCTGCAAGGTCAGGTCGAAAGCACCGCGCAGATCACCCTCCATCACGTGGACGTGGCCGAGGTTGATGAGCACCGTGGCGCCGGCCGGACGCACGGGCCCGACCTGTCGGTCGAGGATCGCTCTCCAGCAGCATGCGCCGCGCCTGGTCGAGCTGCCCACTGCTCAGGTACAGGTTGGCGAGCGAGCCGATGCCGGCCGCACAGGCCGTGCTCTCGGCCTGTCCGGCGTTTCGGCGGACCTCCAGCGCGGACCGCGACGCGGCTTCCGCGTCGGTGAGACGGCGCTGGTCCACGTACAGCGCCGCCAACGCCTCACTGGCGGCGGCCAGGGAACATGCTGCCGAGGTTCGTGCGCATCCACGCGTACCGGG
The DNA here is from genome assembly GCF_021390395.1 of Saccharothrix sp. S26. Lineage (GTDB taxonomy): Bacteria > Actinomycetota > Actinomycetes > Mycobacteriales > Pseudonocardiaceae > Actinosynnema. The sequence continues at coordinate 9,864 of NZ_JAJUWT010000009.1, read as the reverse complement.
GTTCCGTCGACGCGGGTGTCTCCTCCATGGACCGCAGCGCCTCCGTGCTGAGCATGATCGCTCGGTGGACGTAGCCGACTTCGTGGTACACCTCGGCGAGGTTGGGTTTGCCCGCTCATCCGTCGGCACGGCACGGTCTGGGTGTGGTGCCGGCCTGGGAGGAGTGGTTGTGGGGGAGCGCTGAGCGGGTCGCGTGCAGCGATGCCAGGAGGCGCAGGCGGTCCGCGTCGGTGCTGTCGGGGTCGGTGGTGAAGACCAGCATCACCGGGCCGGGGTTGCCCGGCAGCGGGTAGGTGTCCCAGTCCAGGGTGATGTCGCCGACCTCCGGTACCCGGAAGGTCTTGGTGCCGCTGACCGACTCGCGCACGTCATGCCGGGCCCACAGCCTCCGGAACTCGGCGCTGCGGATGCTCAGCTCACCGACGATCGCGGTGGCACGGGGGTGGGTGGGGTCGGTGGCCACGGCGGTGCGCATCATGCCGATGTAGTCCAAGGCTTGCCGCTCCCAGTCCGGGCAGCTCCGCCGGCCGGTCAGCGTGTCGTCGAACAGCAGCAGGAGCATGTTGAGCCGGTCGGACGGGTAGGCGTCCGGGTCGCCGAGCAGGGCCTGTGCCATCGGGTTCCAGTCGAGCAGGTCGAGGTGCCGGCCGAGCACGACCGCCGGGGTGTCCATCACCCGCAGCAGGCGCCGGGTGCTGTCCGGCACCCGTTCCGGGTCGCGGTCCACCCGCGCGGGCACCGGCCGGCGGGCGGCACGGGCCAGCGCGAACAGGTGCCGGCGTTCCTCGTCGTCGAGGCCGAGCGCGCCGGCGAGCGCGTCCAGGACGTCGTCGGACGGGCGCACCTCCCGGCCTTGCTCCATCCGCTGGTAGTAGTCGGTGCTCAGCCCCGCCAGCAGGGCCAGCTCCTCGCGTCGCAGCCCGGTGACCTTGCGCCGGCCGCCCGGCTCCAGGCCGACGTCGTGCGGGCGCAGCCGGCCGCGCCTGGCGCGCAGGAAGTCACCGAGCTCACGGGCGTGGGGACGAGGACTGCTCACGCCGCCAGTGTGCCCCGGCCCCGACGGCCGAAGGTAGGTCGCCCAGACCCAGGCAGGCGAGGACCAGCGACCCGCCCCAAATCGCTCCTAGCTTCGGCGGTGCAGCGCACCGACCAGCCCCAGGAGCAGCAGATGACCGAACCGACCGCCGACCGCATCCCCGACCAGCACGGCCGGGTCGCCGTCGTGACCGGCGCGAACTCCGGCCTCGGCCTGGTCACCGCCACCGAGCTGGCCCGCCGGGGCGCGCACGTCGTGCTGGCCGTGCGCGACACCGCCGCCGGCGCACGGGCCGCACACCGGATCGGGGGCGACGTCGAGGTGCGCGAGCTGGACCTGGCCTCCCTCGCCTCCGTCCGGGCCTTCGCGGCGAAGCTGGCCGCCGACCACCCGGCGATCGACCTGCTGGTCAACAACGCGGGCGTGGTGCTGCTCGGCCCGCGCCGCACCTCCGCCGACGGCTTCGAGCTGCAGTTCGCCACCAACGCGCTGGGCCACTTCGCGCTGACCGGCCTGCTGCTGGACAACCTGGCCGCGGCGCCGCGAGCACGGGTGGTCAACCTCAGTTCGATCACCCACAAGACCGCGCACCTGGACTTCGACGACCTGATGTCCGAGCGCGACTACCGGGCGACCGCCGCCTACGGCCGGTCCAAGCTCGCCACCACGGTCTTCGGCGTCGAGCTGGACCGTCGCCTGCGCGCCGCCGGATCACCGATCCTCAGCGTGCTGGCCCACCCCGGCCTCACCCGCACCAACCTGACCCCGCGTGCCTGGGAGCACCGCGGTCGGCTGGGGCGGGTGATCGCGCGGCTCGGTCTGCTGGCCACCCAGTCGGTGGAGCAGGGCGCGCTGCCGCAGTTGCGTGCGGCGACCGGGGTCGGTGTGCGGGGCGGCCAGTTCTTCGGCCCGTCCGGGCTCTGGGAGACGCGGGGCAGCGTCACCGAGGCCCGGCTCAGCCGGGAAGCCGCCGACCCGGCCGTCGGCAAGCGGTTCTGGGCGGCGGCCGAGGAGCTGACCGGCGTCGGCTACCTCTGAACCCACCGGGGCGGGGGCGCGGGGCCCCCGCCCCTCGGTGCTCAGAGCTCGACGCTCCACGCGTCGAGGTAGCCGACGTCCTGCGGGCCGACGTCCTGGACCCTGAGCTGCCAGACGCCGTTGGCCACCTCGGACGACGCGTTGACCGTGTAGGTGGTCAGGACGTCGTCCGCCGAGTCCGACGACGAGGACTTCATCCGGTACGCGGAACCGTCCGGTGCCACCAGGTCCAGGACCAGGTCGCCGCGGTACGGGTGCTTGATGTCCACGTTGACCTTCAGCCCGGCCGGGGCGTTGCCCGCCTGGCCGGACACGGTGACCTGGCTGGTCACGGCCGCGCCGTAGTCCGGGATGTCGAGGTTGTCGGTGTTCTCGAACTTCCTGCCCACGGGCGGGGTGGTGCCGCCGGTCTGCTGGTTGATCCACGCGACGTTCGCGGCGATGCCCGTGTACAGGGTGGTCGTGGCGCACTCGCCGTTGTTGTCACCCGGGCCGTGGGTCTCGCCGACCAACGTCCAGTCGCCGCGCGTGCCCACCAGGGCCGGGCCGCCGGAGTCGCCGTGGCACGCGGAGTGCGTGCGGTCACCGGAGACGCAGACGTCGGTGGCCGTGCCGCCGCCCGCCGCGCACCGGCTGGACGGCAGGACAGTCAGGTCGATCTCCTGGAGCGTGACCGGGTTGGCGCACGAGGGCCAGCTCGTGCAGCCGTAGCCGATCAGCCGCACCGGGCTGCCCGCGGCCGGGTTGGCGGTGGCCATCCGGACCGGGGTGTAGGTCGAGGACTGGGACAGGTGCATCAGCGTCAGGTCCGTGCCCGGGCGGTTGACCACGCGGTCGACGCCGCGGACCTCGCCGCCGGAGCCGCGGGTGTTGGACCCGAGCCGGGCCGAACCGGCGCTGCCGCAGTGCGTCGCGGTGACGACCCACTGCGGTGCCACCAGGCTGCCGCCGCAGCCGTTGCTCATCTGGGCGTGGAACGGGTAGACCTCGGTGGCGTTGTGGCCGCCGATGACCTGCACCTCCACCGGCGGTTCGTCGGGCGCGGCGAAGGCGTCGTGCCCTGCACCGGCCACCAGCGCCAGGGCCGCGCCGAGGACGGCGGCACGGCTCAACAGGCGAGCGCTTCTCATGGGTCTGCCTCTCGATCGCGCGACAGGGACCACGCGGACACCGGGAAGGGCGGGTTTCGCGCGGGCGGCCCGGGTGCGCGTACCCGGTCGCCTCTGCACCATTGCGCGTCCGCGACTCGAAAGGTCATTCAAGGTGGGCATCCACCGCACTTATGGTCGGCCGGGAAGGGGAACTGTCGACAGAAAAGGACATGACCGGAGAACGGCGGGTGTGCCCTGATCCAGGACACACCCGCCGTTTTCACCCGTCGATCCGCTAGCTGATCGTGAAGTCGTCCGCGTAGACGGCGGGCTGGCCGTACCAGCCGTGCACGTAGACGGTGACCGTGCCGGACGTCCCGGTGGTGAACGGCACGGACAGCTGCGTCCAGTCGCTCGCCGACGTCCAGGCGCCGGCGGTCGCCCCGCCGCTCACGCCGATGAACGCGTAATTGCCGCGCACCCAGCCCTTGAGCGTGTAAGCCTTGTTCGGGGTCAGGGTGACCGTCTGGGACGCCTGGCCGTTGCCCGACCCGGTCGGCGTGACCTGGAGCGCGTGCGTGCCGGAGTGCGCCGGCGTGCCGACGATCGCGTCACCGGGTGCGGTCCACGGCGTCAGCGTGCCGTCCTCGAAGCCGCCGTTGACGACCGCGCCGTCCGGCACGGTGCCCTTGACCTTCACCGAGAACGAGGCGGAGTGCGTGGCCGAAGGGGTGGTGCCGGTGACGGTGACCGTGTAGTCACCGGGCACCGCGGTGGTCGCCGCCGCGACGGTCAAGGTCGCCGAACCGCCCGCCGTGACGCTGGAGGCCGACAGGGTCGCGGTAAGACCGGTGTGGGCCGGGCCGGCTGTCAGGGACACCGTCTCGGCGGTGCCGGAGACCACCGTCGTGCCCGCGGTCGCGGTGGTCGAGCCGCCGGGGTCGATCGCCGCGACCGCCGGGGTGACGCCCAGGGCGAAGTCGTTGACCGGGTTCGGCGGCCCGCCACCGCTGAACGGCGCGAAGATCCGGGTGAACTCCCACGTGCCCTGCGCGATGCCGGAGCAGTTGTCCGCCGCCGCGCCGCCGGGGCAGCCGCCGTTGTCGCGCTGGAGCGCCCAGAACGACAGGGTGTTGATGCCCTTGGCGACCGCCCAGTCGTACACGGTGCGGGCGTCGGCGAGCTGGAAGGTCTCGGCGGGGCCGTAGTCGTCGACGCCGATCATCTCCGTGACGCCGACCATCGCCCACCGCTGGGCCTCGGTCTTGCCCGGCCACAGCGTGGCGAGCTGGTTGACCAGGCCCTGCGCGGCGGTCTTGGTGTCGTTGGCCATCTGGTGCTGCCGGCCGTCGTAGTAGTCGAACGTCATCAGGTTCACGACGTCGACGCGGGCGTTGTTGGTGACCGCGTTGCGCAGCACGGCCAGCCCGCTGGGCGCGAGGCCGGTCGGGGTGGTGGGCAGGGTGTAGGAGAACTGGACGCTGCGGCCGTTGGCGGCGGCCCAGTCCTGGGTCAGCTTGATCGCCTTGTTGCGGCGGTCGATGCCCGCCGCGTTGTCCAGCGACTCGACCTCGATGTCCAGGTCGAGCCGGCTCACGTCGTAGGTGGTGATGACGCTCTGGAACGCGGCGGCGATCTTGGCCACGTCGGTGCAGCTGTCGGCGATCTCGGTGCCGGTGTGGTCGGCGGTGTAGCCGCCGAACGACGGGATGGCGTCGCCGCCGTTCGCGCGCAGGGCGTTGATCTCGCTGCCGAACACGCTCGACGAGATCGGCATCCCGGTGTCGCCGTTCCACAACGGCGTGCACGAGCCCTTGGTCGCCGTCTGGAGGAACGCGAAGGTCAGGTACTTCGCGCCGGACTGCTGCGCCAGGGTGGCCGGGTTCTCGCCGGTCCAGGCTTCGAAGTAGGGCGCGAACACCCGGTCGGGCAGCGGCTTGGCCGCCGTTGTGACCGCCGCGCCGGCGGTGGTCGGGATGAGGGGCAGGGAGGTGAGCAAGGCCACCAGGAGTACCAGGGCTCTGGACGGACGCATGTGCGCTCCAGCAGGGGAAGGGACGCGGGCCCGGTGGGGCCCGGCGGTGGCGACCGGTCCCCAGAATTGGACTAGACCACACCGGTTGTCAAGACGTCTCGCGGTATGCGGCATACGTCGTGAAATGTCCGCTGTCGTGCGAGAAGTCCACTGTGTGGTCCACAGTGGACTTCTCGTCGACGCCGTTCCCCGTCAGCCGAGATCGGCGACAGCCCTCAGTACGGGTTCCCCGGCACGTTGAGTCGCACCTGGTAGAGGCCGAACGAGCCCGGGACACCGGACGTGATGTACAGCGTCCGACCGTCCGGACCGCCGAACGCCGCGTTGGTGATGTTGCGGCCCGCGGAGATGGTGCCCAGCCGGGCCCCGGACGGCGAGAAGACCCTCACGAGCCCTTCCTCGTACGACGCCCAGTACAGGTTGCCCGCGCAGTCGATGGTCGCGCCGTCGGGCGTCCGGATGCTCGCGAACGTCGTGCGGTTGCTGGTGGAGCCGTCGGCCGCGACGGCGTACTTCACGATCGAGTTGCTGCCGCCCACGTAGAGCGTCTTGCCGTCGGGGGACAGGACGACGCCGTTGGGCTGCGACAACGTGTCGTCGACGAGGCTGACCACGCCGTTGCGGACGCGGAAGACGCTGGTCCGACCGCCCTGCTCGTCGGCCCGGTTGCCGCGCTGGAAGTTGGGGTCGGTGAAGTACGTCGTGCCGTCCTGGCCGATGGTCAGGTCGTTGGGCGAGTTGAACGCGCGGCCCTGGTAGTTGGCCGCCACCGTGGTGCGGACGCGGTCGGGCAGGGTGTAGGAGGAGACGGTGCGGTTGTCGTGGGTCGCGGCGAGCAGCCGCGAGCCGTCGGGTGCGATCGCGAGGCCGTTGCTGCCGGAGTTGGCGATGAACGTCTCGAACGTGGCGGGTGGCGTGAACCGCAGCACCGAGGACGGTTGCACGCCCTGGGGGCCGGTGGGGTTCTGCATGTTGGACAGGAACAGCGTGCCCGTCCGCTGGTCCCAGGTGGGGCCTTCGAGGAAGTTGAACCCGCCCCGGACGAGCTGGGCCGTCACCGACGCCGACGGCAGCGGCTGGCCGTAGACCGCGCCGGGTGTGCACGGCCAGGCCGTCGCGGCCTGGGCGGACGCGCCGGGCACGGCGGGCAAGACCGTGCCCGCGATGGCGATCGCCGCCGCTGCGAGCGTCCGCGTGCGGTGGCGGCGCGGTGTCGTGCGGTGAGTCATGGGGAGACTCCCTTTCGTGGTGGCGGCCCGGTTCATCGCCCGAGTTCGACCTTCAGGATGCTTTCGTTGCTGTTGTTCGCGATGCTGTCCTTGTCACCGCGGGTGCTGGTGGTGAGCCACAGGTTGCCGTCGGCCGAGGGCTCCACCGTGCGCAGCCGCCCGTAGGTGCCGGTGAGGTACTGCTGGACGTTGGTCAGGCTCTCGCCGGAGATCTCGGCCCGGTACAGCCGCGCGCCGCGCAGGCAGGCGATGTAGAGCGCGTCCCGGACGACGGCGATGCCGCTGCACGAAGCATCGGCCACGGGGTAGGTGCGCTTGGGTGCGAGGAAACCCGGTTCGTCGCAGCTGCCGGTCGTGCCCTCGCAGGCGGGCCAGCCGTAGTTGCCGCCGCGGACGATCAGGTTCGTCTCGTCCATGACGGAGTTGCCGAACTCCTGCTCCCACAACCGGCCCTGGGAGTCGAACGCCAAGCCCTGCGGGTTGCGGTGGCCGTAGCTCCACACCGGCGTGCCGAACGGGTTGTCCGACGGGACGCTGCCGTCGCGGTTGATGCGCAGGACCTTGCCGGCGAGGTTGGCGCGGTCCTGGGCCCACTGCCCGTTCTGCCCGTCGCCGGTGGCGATGTAGAGCTTGCCGTCCGGCCCGAAGCGCAGCCGCCCGCCGTTGTGGTACTTGTTGCGCGGGATGCCGGTGAGCAGCACCTGCGGTGTGCCCGCGAGCACGCCGTCGGTGTAGCGGATGCGCACCACGCGGTTGTCGGTCGAGCTGGTGTGCATGACGTACACCCACGGGTCGGCGGTGAAGTCCGAGGCCAGGGCGATGCCGAGGACCCCGCCCTCCCCGTCGGTCCCGGCCGCGTTCGGCACGCGACCGACGACGGTCTTCGCGCCGGTGGCGGGGTCGAGGCGGACCAGCTCGAAGGTGTCGCGGCGGCCGAACAGCACCTGCCCGTCGGGCAGGGTGGTCAGCCCCCAGGGCAGGTCGGTTTCGGTGGTCACCCTGGTGACCGCGCACAGCGCCGTGGCGCAGGAGGCGCCCGTCGTGACCGCGACCGCCGTGCTGAGGGCCGAGCGGTTGGCCTGCGCGTCGCGCGCCCGCACCCGGTACTCGTAGCGAGTGTTGGCGGCCAGGCCGCTGTCGGTGAACGACGTCGTGGTCGCGCCGCTGGTCGAGCCGACCTGCACGCCGTCGCGCAGCACCTCGTAGCCGGTGACGCCGACGTTGTCGGTGGCGGGTGACCAGCGGACCATGACCGAGGTGCCCGACGCGGTCGCCGTCACGCCGGTGGGCGTGCTGGGCGGCGTGGTGTCGGCCTGGCACTGCGGCACGGTGATCGTGACCGTGGGGCTGGCCTGGGAGACGTTGCCGGCGGCGTCGCGGGCGTTGACGTACAGGCCCCAGGTGGCGCCGGGGCTGACGGTCAGGTTCGCCGACAGCGCGGTGCCCGGCACCGAGGTCATGAGCTGCCCGTCGTGGTAGACGTCGTAGAACGCCACCCCGACGTCGTCGGTCGACGCCGACCACGAGAACGTCACCCCGGTGCAGGTCAGGTTCGAGGTGCGGGGGTTGGCGGGCGCGGTCGGCGGCGTGGTGTCCGTGCCCAGCCGGACGAGCTGCCACTGCTGGTTGGCGCCGCCCGTGTCGGGCAGCTGCACGATCCGCGCGCCGTCGGCGGTGGAGGAGTTCAGCACGTCGACGGCCTTGCCGCTCGCCCGGTTGAGCAGGCGCACGTAGCCGCCGGCGGAGTCGGCCAACCGGAACTGCTGCCCGGCGAGGTTGGCGTCGGTCGTCTGCACCAGGCCGGCGCCGTTTGCGGTGGACGGGAAGCTCAGCACCATGCCGCTGTGCCGGGACCTGATCCGGTAGTAGCCGCCGCCGGAGTCGACGAACTGCCACTGCTGCCAGGCGCCGTCGTTGCGGCTGTACTGGGAGATCCGGGCGTTGTTCGCGGTGCTGCGCCCGTACACGTCCAGCACCTTGCCGCTGTTGCGGTTGACCAGCACGTACGAGGCGCTGGTGTCCACGGTGGCGGCCGTCGCCGCGGGGACCGGGAGCACGACGCCGAGCACCGACAACGCCACCACCCAGACCGCTCGGCGGCGCGGGCGGTGGGCGGCGTTCTTCCTGCTCGCGAGGGGGTCTCGCATGGTCTTCCTCTCACGGAAGGCAAGGCCAATCGCCTTGTTATCGCTAACAAAATGAGGCGGCGGAATGCCGCGTCGATGGCGGTCGACGTGCACCGAAGGGGGGTCGAGCGGAAGTTGTTCCTAGATGCGCCGGGCAGCGGTCGCGGACAGGACCTGGCCGGGTCTGGAGCGGAACGGGAACGACCCGGGACTGGTACGCGCACGTGAAACCATGCTTCGCCTCCTTGCGAGCAGGTGCGTTGCGGTCGTCGCCGAGTGCCGGGTCAGCACGACTGGGAGCGTTCCCAGGCCGACCGTAGCGCACGGCGTTCGCGGTCGACAAGACCGACGGTCGGGTACCGAGGGATCGTTAGCGCTAACACCCAGTGATCAGTTGGCGAGGAAGTCCAGCACCGCCGCCCGGAACGCGGGACTGCCCACCGCGGTGCCGTGATCGCCCGCCACCACGTGGAGCCGGGCGTCGGCGAGGGCGTCGACCAGCACTTGGGGACGTCGGGCGAGCGAGTCGTCGTCACCGACGATCACCAGCGTCGGGGCCGTGACGGCCGCGAGGTCGACGCCGCCCTGGTGCGCCGCGCGGGCCTGCGCGGCCAGGGAGGGGAAGTCCGCTCCCGCCTGCCGGGCGAACGCGACCATGCCCGCGACCTCCGGCGGCACGGGACCGCGCCCGTCGGCGAGGAACGCCTCGGCCAGGACGTCGTTGGGCAGCACGCGGGTGTCCACGCCGCCGACCTCGACCACCCCGGCACCGACCCCGCCGACGACCAACCGGCGCACCGCGGGCTCCTCGGCCGCCGTGAGCAGGGCGATCACCGCGCCCATCGAATAGCCGACCACGTCCACCGCCGTGACCCCGAGCGCGCCGACCACCGCCCGCAGGTCACGCGCCATCCGCGGCTCGCCGTACCGCGCGGGGTCCGCCGACTTCCCGGACGACCCGTGCCCGCGCGCGTCGATCCCGACCACCCTGCGCCCGACCGCGGTGAGCGCCGCGACCATGCCGCTGTCCGCCCACTCGACCAGGGTGTGGGCGGAGAACCCGTGCTGGAGCACCACCGGGACGGGATCCGGCTTCACCCCTGCGGCCGGCTCCCAGAGGTGGAAGGCGATCCGGGTGCCGTCGTCCACCACGAGCGCGGACGTCCGCGACGCGACCGCGTCGGTCATGAACTGCCTCCGGGGAACCCGCGGCGGTGCCGGTCGGGCGAGCCGGCGCCGACCACCGTACTTCCCCCATGGGCGTGGGGCGGCGGGCGGGGACCCGTGCCCCGCCCCCCCCCCCCCGGGC